>NZ_CP155620.1:0-1200000 GCF_040008265.1 Campylobacter sp. CCS1377 | reverse complement strand
GCATTTTTGGCATCTTTGATTTTCATTTCTTTTTTGACTTTTTTGCTGCCTACACCGATAACTTTAACTATATCTTGCATAGCCCCCATTTCAGGCGGTAAATTTGGGTTTGTATCAAACATACTTTGAGAAATTTCTATTTCTATCACGCTTTCATCTAAATCGCCATTTCTAAGTTTTAAACGCATTTTTTCTAAAGAATTTTTATATTCTTCTTGTTTTTCATCACTTACTCCTTTTGGTAAAGGGGGTAAGAGTTTTTCTAAGATTTTATTTTCTATAAATTCATCGATTTTTTCTTTATTTTTTTCTCTTTGTTCATTTTTTACTAAATTTAAAGCCGCATTCGCTAGATCTCTTACCATACTTTCAACATCACGACCCACAAAACCAACTTCAGTGTATTTGCTTGCTTCTATTTTAATAAAAGGAAAACCCATCATTTTTGCTAAACGCCTTGCAATTTCGGTTTTACCTACACCGGTTGATCCTATCATTAAGATATTTTTTGGCATGATATCATCTTGAAGTTCAGGACTAAGCTGCATCCTGCGATAACGATTTCTTAAAGCTATGGCTATGATTTTTTTAGCTTTTTTTTGTCCTATAACATAATCATCTAAAAATTTAACGATTTCTTTTGGGGTTAAATTCATTTCTCATCCTCGATTACATAAGTTTTTATATTAGTATTAGTATAAATGCAAATCTCACCTGCGATCTCAAGGCTTGATTTTACTAATTCTTCTTCATCTAAACTCGCATGCTTTGCTAAAGCTCTTGCAGCCGAAAGTGCGTAGTTTCCTCCGCTTCCAATAGCGACAATTTTTCCATCTTCGGGCTCAACCACATCACCTGTGCCAGAAAGCAAGAAAATATGTTCTCTATCAAGCACTATCATCATGGCTTCAAGTTTTCTTAAATATTTGTCTTTTCTCCATTCTTTAGAAAAATCAATCGCCGCTTTTAAAAGATCGCCTTTAGAGCTTTGGAGTAAATTTTCAAACATATCAAAAAGATTAAAAGCATCTGCAGTAGATCCTGCAAAACCTGCTAAAACTTTGCCATTATTTAGCTTTCTGATTTTTACTGCATTACCTTTTAAGACGGTGTTACCAAAGCTTACTTGACCATCTCCACCGATTACAGATTTGCTTTTACCTTTATAAGCTAAAATCGTTGTTGCATGAAACATTATTCAGCCTTTATGTTGATTTTAAAATTTGCATGGATAGCATGGCCTAATTTTACGCTTACTTCGTGCAAACCAAGATTTTTTAAGGTATCACACTCTAAACTTTTTTTATCAATTTCTATATTTTTTTGCGTTTTTAAGGCATTTGCTATTTCATCTTTAGTTACTCCGCCAAATAAACTTCCATTTGCACCCACAGGCTTTGAAATTTCAAGTGTGATTTTGCTAAGCTCATCTTTTAATTTTTCTAAATTCGCTATTTCAAAACGCAAATTTTCTGCTTCTTTTTTCTTATCACTTTCGTATTTTCTTAAAACTTCAGTTGTAGCAGCCTTAGCAAAACCTTTTCCTATTAGGAAATTTTGCCCATAGCCATCTTTTACTTCTTTGACTTCTCCAGCTTTTCCGAGTCCTTTTACATCTTTGATTAATAATACTTTCATTTCGTCCTTTCGTTACCTTTTGTATAATTAAAATTTTCTTCCATTTTTACCTGCAATGATAAAACGCAAGGCATTGAGTTTAATAAATCCTGCTGCATCCTTTTGATTATACACTTCATCTTCTTCGAAAGTGCAATAAGCTGCATTAAACAAGCTATCATTAGCGCTTTCGCGGCCAATCACCATCACATTACCTTTATAAAGTTCTAATTTTACTTTGCCATTAGTGTGTTTTTGAGACTCATCGATTAAGGCTTGGAGCATATATCTTTCCGGCGAAAACCAATAGCCATTATAAATCAAGCTTGCATATTTTGGCATAAGTTCGTCTTTTAAATGTGCCGCTTCTCTATCAAGCGTAATGCTTTCAATAGCACGATGTGCTTTTAAAAGTATAGTTCCGCCTGGGGTTTCATAGCAACCACGACTTTTCATACCTACATAACGATTTTCTACTATATCAAGGCGTCCTATACCATGTTTACAACCTAATTCATTCAGTTTTGTTAAAAGTCCTGCTGGGCTTAATTTTTCGCCATTTATAGCTACTAAATCACCTTTAACAAATTCAAGTTCTATAATTTCGCTTTCATTAGGAGCTTCTTTTGGGCTTTTGCTCCATCTCCACATATCATCTTCAGGGGCGTGTGCTGGATCTTCTAAAACAAGCCCTTCATAAGAAATGTGAAGCAAATTTGCATCCATAGAATAAGGTGATTTACCTTTTTTCTTAGTAATATCAATACCATGTTTTTGTGCATAGGCTAGAAGTTTTTCGCGGCTATTTAAATCCCATTCTCTCCAAGGAGCAATGATTTTTAAATCAGGATTGAATGCTAAATATCCAAGCTCAAAGCGCACCTGATCGTTTCCTTTACCTGTAGCTCCATGACTTACTGCATCTGCGCCAGTTTGTAAGGCGATTTGCGCTTGGGTTTTTGCGATTAATGGGCGTGCAATGCTTGTGCCTAGCAAGTATTCCCCTTCATAAATTGCATTTGCTCTAAACATAGGAAATACATAATCTTTTACAAATTCATCTCTTAAATCTTTAATAAAAATATTTTCTTCTTTAATACCCAAAGAAAGGGCTTTTTTTCTAGCAGGTTCAAGTTCTTCGCCTTGACCAATATCTGCCGTGAATGTCACTACTTCGCAATTGTATTCATCTTGTAACCATTTTAAAATAATACTTGTATCAAGTCCCCCAGAATAAGCTAAAACAACTTTTTTTACATCATTTTTCATTATTCATCCTTTTTATGTGAAAATTGTTGGAAATTTTAGCTAAAAATAATTACATTATAGCTTTAAATTTGAAAAAAATATTTTTTAAATTTGCATCTGTTTGATTAATGAATCGAAGATAAAACACAAAATTCAATAAATAAGCATTTTTTGTTCCAAAAATTAGTTTTTTTTGATAAAATTACAAGAATGAGAGTAGATAAGTTTTTAAATACGGTAAATATTACAAAGCGTCGAGCGATTTCTGAAGATATGTGTAAAAGTGGTGTAGTAACTATTAATGGTATTGTGGTTAAGCCTAGTAAAGAGGTTAAAATCGGTGATATACTTAGCATACAATTTACTACACATCAAGATAATTATAAAGTTCTTGCTATTCCACAAAATAAAAGTATCCCAAAATCAGCTCAAAATGAATATGTGGTAAAAATATGAAAGAAATGGTTTTAGCTTTAGATGAGCTTGATAAAATTTGTGAAATTTTGCCTAAAAATGGTGTGGTGATTTTGCAAGGAGATTTAGCAAGTGGTAAGACCAGTCTTGTAAAGGCTTTAGCGGCTTTTAGACAAAGTCAAATTATACCAACATCGCCTACTTTTTGTACAATGCAAGAATACCTTAGTCAAGAAGGAAAAATCTATCATTATGATATTTATCAAGAAGGTTTTGAAAAATTGTTGAAAAATGGTTTGATAGAAAATTTTTTTGAACAAGGTTTGCATTTAGTAGAATGGGGTGATGAAAAACTTAAAAAATATTTAGATCGTTTTGAAATTCCAAATTTAATGATAAAAATTACGCCTCAAAATTACAAAAGAAAGTATGAAATTTATGAGTAAGTTAGAAGTTAGCAATTTAGAAAAAACGATTCGAAAAACCAAAATCATTCAAAGTGTATCTTTGGAAGTAAATAGTGGTGAAGTTGTCGGACTTTTGGGTCCAAATGGGGCAGGTAAAACCACGACTTTTTATATGATATGTGGTCTTATACCACCAAGTAGTGGTAGAGTTTTATTGGATGGGAAGGATATTACCAAAGAACCTTTAAATAAAAGAGCTAGACAAGGCATCGGTTATTTGCCACAAGAAAGCAGTATATTTAAAGATTTAAGCGTAGAAGATAATTTGCTTTTAGCAGCTCAAATTTTTTATAAAGATAAGAAAATTTTACATGAAAAAGTAGAGCAAATGCTTGAGTTATTAAGCATAGAGCCTATTCGCTTAAGGAAGGGTTTGAGTTTAAGTGGTGGAGAAAGGCGGCGTTGCGAGATCGCAAGATCCTTGATGTGTAATCCAAAATTTTTACTTCTTGATGAACCTTTTGCTGGAGTTGATCCTATTGCAGTGGCTGAAATTCAGAGTTTGATTAAAGAGTTAAAAGCTCTAAATATAGGTATTTTAATTACTGATCATAATGTTAGAGAAACTTTGGCAATTTGCGATAGAGCTTATGTTATTAAATCAGGAAGTTTGCTTGCTAGCGGTAGCGCGGAAGAAATTGCACGCAATCAAGATGTAAAAAAACATTACTTAGGATCAGAGTTTAGGCTCTTAGAATAATGCTAAAACAAAAAACTTCTATCGCTCAAAAGGCTAAATTATCACAAACCTTGCGTTCTTGGCTTCCTATTTTGCAAGCTAATATTGAAGATTTAAAAGAAAATTTAAGTGAAATTGCTAAGGATAATCCTTTTGTTAGCGTGGAAGAAAATTCGCAAAATTTTAAACTTCCTAAAAAACAGCATTTTGAAAATTTTCATAAAAATTCAATTTCAGATACGCTAGAGGCTTTAAGTGTTGATAAAAAAAGTGTTTATGAGCTTTTAAACGAACAAATTATTCCTCCACTTTTTCCTACTCAAAAATCTCAAGAAATTGCAGAAAAAATTATTTCTTGTTTAAATCATGAAGGATATTTTGAATTTGATGATGAGGTGTTTGTAGGGATCACTCAAGAAGATTTAGAAAAGGTTAGGGTGAGATTTAAGTATCTTGATCCTTTGGGTGTTGGTGCTAAGGATTATAAGGAAGCTTTACTTTTTTGTCTTGATAATGAAGAGCTTGAAGATGAACTTTATGAATTTAGCAAAAAATTAATTTTAAATTTTGAAAATATACACGAATTTATCAAAGAACCTTTATATAAAACAGCTTTGCGTTTAATTAAAAAATTTTCTACTCCACCTTTTTTGGAATATTTTGAAGATAGTAACCATGTAGTGCCTGATATTTTTGTGTATAGAGAAAATGATGAAATTAAAGTGAAAATTAATGATGATTATTATCCAGAAATTTGTTTGCAAACCGATGATTTAAATCATGAATTTTTAAATTCTTACATCAAAGAAGCAAAAAATCTCATTGATGCTTTAGAGATGCGTAAGGCAACTTTATATAAGATAGGGCTTATGATTATTGAACATCAGTATGATTTCTTTTTGGGTGGAGATATTAAGCCAATGCGCCTAAAAGATTTAGCTCAAGATTTAGAACGCAATGCTTCGACGATTTCAAGAGCTATTGCGAATAAATATTTAAGTTGCGATCGTGGTTTAATTCCTTTAAAGCAGTTTTTTGCTACAGCATTGGATGATGGAGAAACTTCAAATGCCAGTGTAAAGGATTATATATGTGCTTTGATTAAAAAAGAAAATCACAAAAAGCCTTTGAGTGATCTTAAACTTCTTGAACTTGCAAGTAAAGAATTTAAGATTGAAATTGGCAGAAGAACTATTACAAAATACCGCAAACAAATGGGGATTGCAAGCTCTAGCCAAAGAAAAAAGCTTTATAGCTTAGAATAATAGGTTGCATATCTTCTAAGCTTCTAACCTTTTCCTAAAACAATTTTTTATATAATTTCCAAGCTTTAAGGATAACCGACTGAAGACTTTGAATAAAGTTGAAAGGAGGTTGAGATGAACGAAGTAATTATCATTTTGATACTTTTAGTAGTCCTTATCGTAGCGATTAAAAGCTAGATAAGAACTGATTTTTAAAAAAAGCTAATTTAATTTTAAAAAAACCCTGCTTAGTTTGTCCTTAAAGTCATAAAGTCTTCATAAATAGCAGGGTGAAGACTTCGAAAGTTCATTGTTTTATGTTTAAATCTTAAAAATTATTTTTTCATCTTTAAATTTTAAAATTCTTTCATCTGTATTTAAAACAAAGTTCTCAAAAATTAAAATTTCCTTTTTTGTATTGGTTCTTTTGGTTATTGCTTTGATTCTAAATAATAACTCATTGAAATTAAAAGGCTTGCAAATATAATCATCACAACCTTCTTTAAAGCCATCTAAAATATCTTTTTGCAAGGTTTTAGTGCTTAAGAAAATCACCCATTAATCGGTGCTTCAGGGTGTGGGAAATCAACATTTTTGCGTTGTTTTAATCGTATGAATGATAAAATCGCAAAAATTGATGGACTGGTAGAAATTGACAATAAAGATGTGAAAAATCAAGATGTAGTGGTTTTGCGTAAAAATGTGGGTATGGTTTTTCAACAACCCAATGTTTTTGTAAAAAGCATTTATGAAAATATTTCCTATGCGCCAAAACTTCATGGAATGATTAAAAATAAAGATGATGAAGAAGCTTTGGTGGTGGATTGTCTTAAAAAAGTAGGGTTATATGAAGAGGTAAAAGATAAATTAAAGCAAAATGCCTTAGCACTTTCGGGCGGACAGCAACAACGCCTTTGCATTGCAAGAGCTTTAGCGATAAAACCTAAACTTTTGCTTTTAGATGAGCCAACTTCTGCACTTGATCCTATAAGTTCAGGCGTTATTGAAGAGCTTTTAAAGGAATTAAGCCATAATCTTTCTATGATCATGGTGACACACAATATGCAACAAGGCAAACGCGTGGCTGATTTTGTAGCATTTTTTCATTTAGGAGAGCTTGTAGAATTTAGTGAAAGCAAGGAATTTTTTGAAAATCCAAAGCAAGAAAAAACCAAAGCATATTTAAGTGGTGCCTTTGGGTGAGATTTTTAATATTAATTTTTTTATTCCATCTATAAACCTTATTTGACAAAGACTTTTTTATAAAATAGGGGAGAGTAAGATAAATTTCTCTTTCCTTATTTTAAAGATAAAATAATATAAATTTAAATCCTTATTTTTTGAAAATTAAAATAAACTTAAAATTTGAAATTTAAAAATTTTTAAATTAAAAATTTATTGTTTTGATGTGTTTATAATAGCATTTGTTTTTATTGTATTAAAATTATTACTTGTAGTATATAATTTTGTTACTTGGAAATTTTTCAAATATTTGGAGAAACAAAATGAGCAAAAAAGAATTACACGAAAAGCTAATATTTGCTATTGAGTGTCAAGATGTTGAAGGTGTCATTGAAGCTATTAGAGAGGGTGCTGAAGTAAATGATAAAGTCATTAATAGAGCTTATGCATTTTTAGAAAGTTTAGAAATGGAATATGCCGATGATAAAGCCCTTTATGCTGGCTGCACTGCTAAAAATTCAGATCAGGATTATATTTATAGAATTGTTTCAAGATATGCTAAGGGGCAAAAGCTTGATACTATTATAAATACCATGTTTAATAGAAAAACTAATGCTCTTAAAAGTAAAGGGGAAATAATTACACCTAAAAATAAAAGAGAACTCATAAAACTAATGAATAAGAAAAGACAGTATTTAGGTGATATTGATATTTCAAATATTAAAGATTTTTCAGAATTATTTACAGATGTAATAAGAACAGATTTTGGTGGCATAGAACTTTGGGATACAAACCATGTGGTAAATATGAACAGAATGTTTGAAAAGTTTAATTTTAGTAAAATTAAAAGCGGCAGTCCTTTATTTGACTGGATAAGCAATATGGATACTTCCAATGTAAGTGATATGGGATATATGTTTGCTAAATCAACTGGTTTTGATATTGATATAAGCAAATGGAACACTTCCAAGGTATTAAATATGAGCTATATGTTTTTAGAAGCGGAAAGTTTTAATCAAGATATTAGTTCATGGGATACTTCTAATGTATTATGTATGGTACATATGTTTGATGGGGCGAAAAGCTTCAAACAAAATATAGATAACTGGGATATTAGTGGCATAAATAAAGATTACAGGAAAACTAATGAGAAAAAATATAATTTCTTAAATAATGAACAATTATGTGACTATAAACTATATGAAAACTGCCCTACTAAGCCTAAATGGCTCATGCCATGTAAAAAAGAAAATGGTAAGTATAAGCCTAATACAAAACTGGCATTAATATTACTTGCAAAAGATAAAAATATAAATCTTGGTGATATTGATATATCTAATATTGATGATTTATCCCTATTATTTATAAACTGTGAAAGAGATTTTAGTGGCATAGAATCATGGAATACAAGCCATGTGGTAAATATGAGCAATATGTTTGCATATAGCAATATGAACCAAGATATTGGTATGTGGGATACATCAAAAGTAACATATATGGACGGTATGTTCCAAAATACACCTTTTAACCAAAATATAAATAACTGGAATATATCTAATGTAAAAGATTTGAGCTCTATGTTTTATTGTGCAGAAGATTTTAATCAGCCTCTTGATAAGTGGGATACAAGCCGTGTAAAAAGTATGCATTATATGTTTTATAGAGCTTTAAAATTTAATCAAGATATTGGCTTATGGAACACATCAAAAGTAAAAGATATGAATCATATGTTTTCTAATGCAGAAAGTTTTAATCAAAATATTAATAACTGGAATGTATCTAATGTGAAAAATATGCATGGTATGTTTTTTTATACAAAAAAATTTAACCAGCCTCTTGATAAATGGGATACAGGCAAAGTTACAAATATGGCGTCAATGTTTCAATCAAGCAAAAGATTTAATCAAAATATCAGTTCATGGAATGTATCACATGTTAAAAATTTTTCATATATGTTTAAAAAAACAGAAGATTTTAACCAGCCTCTTAATGGGTGGGATATAACAGGTACAACATCATTAGCATATATGTTTAGTCACGCTAAATCTTTTAATTCACCACTTAATGAATGGGATACATCTAAAATAAAAGATATGACTGGCATGTTTCAACTAACCGAGAAATTTAACCAACCACTTAGTGACTGGGATGTATCAAATGTAGAAACTATGCATGCTATGTTTTCTGAAAGTAAAAGCTTTAATCAAGATATAAGCAGCTGGAATTTAAAAAGTATAAAAGATTTAAGCTATTTTTTACATAAAGCAGAAGCTTATACATACAGCCTTAAAAGCTGGCGACTTAATAAAAGAGTTGTTGATAAATATTATATAGTAGAAGGTACAAATATAGAAGAACCTACATGGTATTGATTTTAAAATAGATTTGTTGCACATAAATATTAATAAAATAACATAAAATGAAGATTGTATAAAAATTTTTATTACAATCTTTTATTTATTTTAAAACAATGTCAAGATTGTGGTGTTTAAATAAGATAAATATTTGTAAATTTATTTATGGACTATATGCAAAATTTCAAAAATGTTGACACTATTATCATAGCATTTAAAAAAACATTCATAAAATTCTTAAAAAATTATTATAAAATCATCACTATAAAAAATAAATTTTTAAGCTAGAAAAGATACAACAATGCTTTTTTTCTTTTTAAGTTTTTAGCACATCTTTGAGTATAAAATTTGTCTAGATAAGTTTAAATTTGATATAATCTCAGATTTTAGAAAATTTATAAAGAATAATCATGGTAAAAAAACAACTTTCTCTAACAAGACTTAGTCTTCCTATTTTTGGAGATTTACTTTCAAAGTATTTAACTATCATCATCAATACCGCTATGGTTTCGCATTATTCAAATTTTCTAGTTGGTGCTATGGGGGCAGGAAATCAAATTTTAGATCTTTTTATAACGATTTTTAGCTTTTTAAGTGTGGGTTGTAGTGTAGTGATCGCTCAAGCCATTGGTGCAAAAGATTACGCATTAGCAAGAAAAGCTATTCATCAAAGTTTATTTTTAAATGCACTTTTGGGTTTTGTGTGCGGTAGTTTGATTTTATGGCACGGAGAGTATTTGCTTTATCTTTTAAAAATTCCACAAGAACTGCTTAAAGATAGTGAAATTTATTTACATATGCTTGCAATTTGTTTGTTTTTTGATGCGATAGGCATTGTATTAGCAGCTATTGTAAGGGTTTATAATATGGCTTATTGGGTTATGTTTATAGGCTTTTTGATGGATGTAGTTGTGATTGGGGGAAATTATTATGTCTTGCATTTTACAAATTTAGAGCTTTTTGGAGTAGGGCTTAGCAATATCGCAGCAAGAATAGTCGCCATCGTTGCTTTGTTTGTGATACTTTTTTATAAACTAAAAATTCATCTTAAAATCAAAGAAATGATAGCTTTAGAAAAGGCAGTTCTTAAGAAAATTTTAAATATAGGTGGCTTTTCAGCAGGAGAAAATTTACTCTGGATCGTGCAATACACCATAGCTTTTTCTTTTGTGGCAAGTTTAGGCAAAGAGAATTTAAGTGTGCAAACGATTTATTTTCAAATTTCTATGCTTATTATGTTAATAGGTCAGGCCATTAGCATTGCAAATGAAATTATTGTGGGTAAATTAGTTGGTGCAAGATATATAAATATCGCTTATAAACATGCTTGGCGTGCTTTATATTTTAGCGTGATAGCCAGTGCTTTGGTAGCGATAGCTAATTATGCTTTAAAAGATTTTACTATGGATTTTTTAGATCTAAAACAGGTGTTTAGAGAATTAATGCTTCCATTGTTCGCACTTTCTATTTTTCTTGAAATTTCACGCACTTTTAATATAGTAATGGTAAATGCCTTAAGAGCAAGCGGGGATGCTAAATTTCCATTTTTTAGCGGACTGGTTTTTATGATGGGCGTTTCTTTACCAGTGGGTTATGTGCTTTGTTTTTATGCAGGACTTGGAATTTTAGGAGTTTGGATAGGTTTTTGTGCAGATGAGTTTTTGCGTGGGCTTGTGAATGCTTATAGATGGAAAAGTAAGAAATGGCAAGGCAAAGCTCTGGTGTGAAAAGTTTTTATTTTTTAGATAAAGAGTTTTTTTATCAAGTAAAAAATATAAAATCTTTGCGTTTAAAGCTTAACGAAAAGGGTGAATTTCACTTAAGTATCCCTAATTTTTGTTCTTTGGAAAAAGCAAGGGAGTTTTTGAGTCAAAATGAAGCTTGGATACAAAAAACTTGGCAGAATTTTGAGAGCAAACAAAAAAATATAAACGAAAATGAAATTTATTTTTTAGGTAAAAAATATCTTTTAAATTTAAATGAAAATTTCAAAAAAACACAGATTTTAAAAGGTGAAATCAAAAGTGCCTCAAAAGAGGATTTTGAAAAATTTTTGCGTATGAATGCTAAGATTATTTTTTCTTTTTATCTTCAAAAATGGAGTGAAAAAACAGGACTTCATTATACGCATTTAAGCATTAAAAAAATGAAAACGCGTTGGGGGTCTTGTAATCATAAAAAAGGCTATATTAATCTAAATTTAAAACTTTTAGAAAAAAGCTTAAAAGCGATTGAATATGTGATTTTGCATGAACTAGCACATTTAAAATTTCCTAATCACAGCAAAGAATTTTATGGTTTTATTTTTGAATTTATGAGTGATTTTAAAGATAGAGAAAAAATGTTTAAAATAAGTTTTAAATAAATAAAAAATTGTTAAAATAAGCACTCAAAAATTTAGGAAGATAATCATGAAACGAAGAGAATTGTTAAAAATTGGAGCTTTAGGGCTTGGAGCTTTGGCTTTGCAAGGTTTTAGTATAGAAGCACAACGCAATGTTATCGATAGAAGCAAGGTAAATGCTTTATTGCTTTCGAGTTTATCTTATAATGGAATGGCTTATTTTGAGCACGCTAAAGCTTGGCTTATAGATTTTGTTCAAAAAAATCAACTTCAAGGTAAAAAAATTACTTTTATCCCTTATGGTGTTTTGAGTGAAAATTTTTCAGCTTATGAGAAATTTATCCAACAACAACTTGCTTTTTTAAATGTTGAAATTAAAAGCCTTCATCATGAAAATCCTATACAAAGCATTAAAAATGCTGATGCTATTGCTATTGGTGAAGGAAATTTGTTTGTTTTAATGCGTGATTTATATGATAGTGATATTATCCGTTTAATTAGAGAAAAAGTTTTTTCAGGAACTCCTTATATTGGTTGGGGGACGGGTGCTGCAGCAGCTAGTGATACCATTAAAACTGCTACAGATATGCCTATTGTAGAAATCAAGACTTTTAATTGTTTAAAAATGCTTCCTTGTCAAATTACTCCGCATTTTTATTCTAAAACTATGGAATCAAATAGTGGACAAAAAAAACTAGAGGATTATTTAAATCAAAAATTTTCTTACAATATTACTTCTTATGTTTCCAATTCAAACACTCAAAATAACGAGCAAATCGGCACTTTGGATTATGAAGAAAAAATAGGTGAATTTTTAGCTTTAAATCAAGATGGTAAAGTTTATGCATTAAAGGATAGCGCAGGACTTTTAATAGAGGGTCTAAATGCTAAGGCTTTAAGTGCCGAAGATGCGGGTGTATTTAAATTTGAGCATAAAAAAGAAACTCAGGCTTTAGAGAACGAACAAGATTTTGTTTATTAAAATGACTCGAAAAAAGCATAAATTTTTATGCTTTTTCATTTTCACTTAGCTTTTTGTTATCCATAAAAAACCATTCGTATTTAAAAATCCACTCCCCGTTTTGTGAATTTCTTAAATCTTTAAAATTTACCCAGCCAATGATTTGTAAGATAAGTCCCACTATGCCAATAATAACACCAATCAACGCGATAAAAATAAATAAAGATAAAAATGCAATACTTTCATTATTGTATATGTATGTAGCTAAAAATACAAACACAGATATTGTCATCAAACCAAAACCTAAAACGCTTAATATATAACCCAAAAATAAAAATTTTTGATTAGTAATAAAACTTAACTTTTTATAAACAAAATACAAAAAAATAGTAGCCATTAACAGTAAAATTAAAGCAAACATTATATAAAAAATCAGCATCGAAAGATCAAGATTGAAGATGATTCTTTCAAAATCAGTATCAAAACTTTCAGCATCAAAAGTTAAAGTAAAAACAATTCCAAGTAAGCTTAAAAAAGCATTACAAGCAAGAACAACAAGGGCATTTCTAAACAAACTTTTGCTTTGTGAAAGTTTACTTAAATCATAACAAAACATAAATTGTGCCACCATAGCACCTATAGCAAAGATAAAGCCAAGATAAGGCGTGCCCGATAAAACACTTGAGACATAAAAAATTGCAACCTTTTGTTTTACCTTTTTGATGTTTGAATACATTGTTAATTTTTCATCCATTTATACTCCTTTTAAAAATAAAAAGCAAGATTATATCAAAAAATTAAGGTTTTTTAAGCACCGCACTCACTCTTTGAAATTTATCAAATTTGTTTAAGCTAAGTCTTATTATAGAATCTTCTAAAGCACTTAAAGAATGAGGCACATTAGCATTTAGACTTATCATATCTAGTGTATTTAATTCTAGTTTTTGATTCTCTACTTCGAAAATAATTTTTCCGCTTAAAACTTGCACATGGATAGAAAATGGGGCCTTATGCTCTTTCATTATACTTCCTTTGGCAAGTAAAATTTGGATTTCTTTACCACTCTCATTATCGATTAAAACATTGATTTTAACTTCATTTGGACTAAATTCAGCCTTGCTCCAATTTGTAATTTTCATTTCTTCCCTTTAATTTTGATAAAATAGGCTAAATTTTATCAAAATGGAAAAATAAATATATAGACTTGTGTTAATATTTTTTATATTTTTAAATTTAAATGCAAAAGATTTTACTTGCGATAAAGAGTTAAAAGCACATTCGCAAGAAAATATGCAAGAACAATTTGATTTTTATAAAAATTGTTTGAGCAAAAGGCTAAATTTAGATAAACATTATTATAAAGTATTGCTTTGCAAGAGTGATGAAGAGTGCTTGCAAAAAAAGGTAGAGACCCATATCATCATATTGTCTTTAACATTAAAAAAGTTCGTGAAAAACAAATCGATTTTAAGCTTTTAGCTATAAATTTTAAAATCAGCGAAAACACAAAAACCATTAACATTTCCGATTTGATTACTACTAAAGGTGATAAAGAAAGCGTGAAAATATATGTATTTGATAAAAATACCAACAAGCTCTTTATACCGCTTGTTTTTTGATGAAAATTGTTATAATCTAACAGATATAGATAGAAAATTTCGTCTTATTTAAAAGATAAAATCAAATTTAGGAAATTTTGAGTTTGATAGCATAAAACTACCCAAAAAAGCAAAAAAACACTAGCATAGAAGAAATGATAAAAGATATTCCTCTTGGAGAAATTAAAGCCAATCTTAGCTCTTTAACAAAAAATAAAATAAGCAACGCAGATAGAATAAGTATGAAAATAACTTACAAATACTACCGATATTCTATGGATTATACTTACTACATAGAAGCTTTTAATTTAGAAAATCAAATTTATCTTATATATGTGAGCTTTAAGAGTAAAAATCACTCAAGGTATCGCCTGCTCTAATTTTGCGAAAATTCTTTTTAAGTTTTTTGCCTATTTTAACTTCTCCACCAAAAATCTTGCTCAAACTCACTTCCTATTTCATAAGCTTCACCCATTTTTGGCGTGATAAGTGGTAAATTTAGGTTTTCATAAAGAAATTTTACAACTTCATTCCACGCGTGAGTTCCTGCTAGAAATCTCCCCCAATGTATAGGCATTAAAGCTTTTGCATTAAGATCTTTAGCTTCTTTTAAAATTTGCTCAGGAAAAGAATGAGAATATGGCCAAGCAGTATTAAATTGTCCGCTTTCAAGGCAGACTAAATCAAAATCACCAAAAAAGGTGCCAATTTTTTCAAAATGCGTAAAATATCCTCCGTCCCCACTAAAAAATACTTTTTTATTTACGCTTAAAAATTCTATCACAAAAGAAGCCCAAAGGCTTTTGTTTTTGCCATCACCTCTACTTGAGTTGTGCTGTGCGGGTGTTGCGGTGATTTTTATATCATTAAACTCTATCCCACTCCACCAATCAAGCTCGATGATTTTTTTCTCACTCACTCCATAGCTTTTTAGATAATTTCCCACTTTTAAAGGTGTGATGAAAAATTGTGCTTTTTCTTTTAGGGCTTTTACGCTTTTTTCATCTAAATGATCAAAATGCGAATGCGTGATAATTACAGCGAAAATTTCATCAAAATCATTTGCGCAAAAAAGCGGTGCATTTTTAAAAGCCTTGTTGATAAAAGAAAAAGGCGAAGCATGGGTATTAAAGACAGGATCGATTAAAATTTTGTATTTTTTATAACTCACAAAAAGCGATGAGTGTCCAAGCCAAGTGATGTGTGGAGTATGAAAATGACTTAAATTTGGTTTTAAAAAAGGAAGTTTAAAAGTAACAATAGCATCTTTTGGATAAAGATAATAATACTTTAAAACTTCTTTAAAAGACACTTTAAAATTATGAGAAAGCTTGTTTTCATTAAGAAATATTTCGTATTTTTTACCTTGTATTTTTTTGGCTTTTGGGCGTTCATTGCTAGAAAGATCGAATGATTTAAAATTCATTAATAGTCCTAAAAATATAATTTTTATAATAATAGATATATTTTATTAAAAAAATCTTGATTTCTACTTCAAATCATAAATAATAATTTTTATTAAATTAAAATAATAATTTTTAAATAAAATAAATTAAAATTAAAAATTTATTTAAATAGTTAAACTCATTAATTAACTATTTATATTAATTTAATATTTAAAATGATAAAATTATCTTTATATTCTATAAAAATGCTTTAGTATAGGGGCATATAAGCAATACCCCCCCCCCATATTAATGTTAATGTAAATATTTAATTTTTATTTGGAGGATTTTATGCCAAAAAAACTAAATTTAAAAAGACATCTTATACTTAGCTTTGTAGCAAGCTCTATGCTTTACAGTCAAGCACTCGCTTTACCATCAGGTGGAAAATTCGTTCAAGGTGGTGGAAGCATCACTAGTGGCGGTGGAAATATGAATATCCACGGTAACGGCAAGGATCAAAATCATGTCATCAATTGGGGTGGTGGTTTTAACATTGGCAAAGATGAAAGCGTTAATTTTAGTGGACAAGGACACCACAAATTCTTAAATCTTGACTATAGCAAAAACGCATCTCAGATTTATGGTCAATTAAACGGAAATGGTCATGATATTTTCTTAGTTAATCCAAATGGAACAATTATTGGCAATGGTGCAGTGATTAATACGGGGAAATTTGGTATTTCAACTGGAGCGATGAATGAAGCACAAATCAAAGAATTTGCAACAAGTGGTAAATTCTCTCCGGTTTTTTCTCCGGCTCAAAAAGGCACTATCACTATACAAGGTGATGCGATTTTAAATGTTAGTAACCTTCAACTTGTGGGCAATAAAATCGTATTGAAAAGCGAAGAGCAAAAAAGCCCAAATATCACAAGCAAAGAAAAATTTGAACTCTTTGCAAATTCTATAGAATTAAACTCTGGCAATATCAAAGCAAACACAGTAAAATTAAATACCAACTATAATGAAACCTTAAACGGACAGATTCGAATCAATGGTGCAAATTTTGATACCATAAGTATGGATTTAAACTCCAAACTCATCCATCTTGGCAATAGCACAGTTAAAAACGGCGATAATTTTGCAAAAGTAAATGCTAATGCCGAGCAAATCAATCTTAACGGCACATTTAGTGCAGGCGATACAAACTTAAAAGCCACAAATATCATTGGCGATAATAAGGGAAATTTTGATATAAAAGGCACCTTAAGTCTTGATGCAAGTCAAAATATTTCTTTGCTTAGTACTACTTTAAACGCTACAAATTTAAGTCTTTTAAACGCAAATTATATCGAGCTTGAAAATGCAACACTTAAAGCAAGCGCCTTAACATTAAATGCTAGTGGAGATAGTAGTCTAATTCGCGTTATAGGTTCAAATTTAGAAAGCGCAAGTTCTTTGGATTTAAATGCAAATGAAATTAGATTTGGCAAGCATGAAAATCAAAATTCCACCATCAAACTTACAGGCGATGAAACTACGGCAAATATTAAAGCCAGCGATAAACTTGCTTTAGATGATACGCAAATCACAGTTTCAACAAAGGCTACTTTAAACCTTGAAGCAAATAGCCAGCTTTCGTTTTCAAATTCGAGTTTTAGTGGTGGAAATAATAGTGAATTTATGGCTAAAACTGCTGAAAACGGCGTTTTGATTTTAGAAAATTCAAAATTAGACAATCTAGCAAATTTAACTTTAACAGCAAATCAAATCAAAATTTCTAATGACAACACAGCACAAAATACCATAAAAACAAAAAATGCAACCCTTAATGCCACAGATAAAATCATCGCTAATAATGCAAATTTTGATATTTCAAGTGGTTTAAATTTTAGCGCAACAAATTACATTCATTTAAATGGTAGTAATTTTACACTCGGAAGCGATGGATCTTACATTTTTAGCGCAAATCAAACTAAAATTGATAATGCGAGTTTTAGTGCCACGGGGGGGGGCAATCAGAATTTAGAATTTAAATCAAATGCAGAAAATTCGCAAGATTCTGTAATCGAAGTTAATAATATTAATTTTAAAGATGAAAATATCGCAAATGTTAAATTTAATGCCCATTATCTAAACATTAAAAGTGGTAATATCAAAGCCGCTTCAAAGCTTGATTTTATAGGCGATAGAATCGATTTTGGTTCAAATGAAACTCTTAGCCTAAAAGCAAGCGAGTTAAAAGCAGATGCTAAGCAACTTTTTATCAATAATGCGAATTTAAGCGGCACAAGCATTACTTTGGATGCAGAAGAAGTTATAAGCATTGATGGAGAAAAAACCACGATAGGAAGTGATACCACAACGACTTTGCAATTACTTTCTAAAAATCTAATCGAACTTAAAAACAGCACTTTAAAAGGCACAAATATTACTCTAAAAGCCCTTAATGATGATAACACAAGGGGTGTGATTGATCTAAAAAGCGGAAGCATTGCAGCAAATGATAATGGCAAAATCGATCTTGAAGCGATGGATATTAAATTTGAGGGTGCAAATTTATCTGCTAAAGAACTTGATGCGAATGCTTTAAATTTGCTTGCAATTTCAGGGCAAGGCGAGATTAAAGCCGAGACTTTGATCTTAAAAGGCACTAATAAAATTGCCATTAGTGGAAATTTAGGCGATGAAAATTCAAATATCACTTTGGATACTAATGGACTTTTTGCAGTGAGCGGCGGTTTACTAAAAGCGAAGACTTTTGGTGTAAATGCTGGGAAAATCGACTTTAAAAATGCAAATTTAAGTGCAAGTGGCAATATTGACTTTAAAGCGCAAAATAGCATTATCATTTCACAAGATGCGAATAGTCAAACAAGTATCACTAGCACAGGCGGAAGCTTAAATTTAGGTAAAAAAAGCTCAAGTAAAGCAAATGATGAAGCTGAAGTTGGCTTTGTGATCGATCTAAATGGCGGCACTCTAAGTTCTGTGGATACTAAGATAAACGCCGATGAGATCAATATAAATGGCGCGACTATAAATGGCGGTGCTTTAGAGCTTTTAGCTAAAAGAATTCTTGCAAGCAGTGGAAATATCAATGTAAGCGGCGATGCGTATTTGCTAGCTACAAATTTGATAGAACTTGGAAGCGAAGATGCCAAACTAAATTTTGTGGCTAAAAATATCAAGATCAATGACAAAACAGGTGAAGCTTATAATGCGTTTAATGGTGCAACTTCGGCTGTGATTAGTATCAAAAACGCTACTTTAGAAGCCAAAGAAAATAATACTAAAGGCGATATTATCATCAAAGGCGCGGATATTAAAACCACTCACTCAAATTCCATTTTCAAAGCCAAGAATATCACTTTAGATGCAGAAAATAAAATTGAAATTATCAAAGGCGACTTGCAAGCTGATGGGACTTTAAGTTTAGATGGTAAAAAATTGGTCCAAGTGGGCCTAAAAGATGATAGTGGCGTAACTATGCCTGTTTTAAAAGGTGCTAGCATAAGCCTTATAAGTGAAAATTTAATCGATCTTCAAGGTGGAAATTTTACAGCCACAAATAATATTAATTTAACCTCAAAAAATGGTAACAAAGGCACGATTTTATTAAGCGGTGCAAATTTAATAGCAAATGGAGAAAACGACGCAATCGCCATCAGCACTCAAGATTTTCTTATGTCTGGTGGAAGTCTAAAAGCTAAGAGTGGCAATATCAAAGCCGATGCGGATAATATCATAGAAATTACAAAAGGCGCTTTAGAAGCGAAAAAAATCACTCTTGATGGAGCAAATCTTGTAAGCGTAAGCGGTGGGGAAAATGGAGCAAGTATCACTTCAAGTGATATAGAATTCATTACAAATAAATTACTCGAACTTACAGCTTTAAGTTTAAGTGGAGAAAATTTTAAATTTGAAGCCGATCAGATTAATATCAACGGTGGAAGCATTATAGCTACTGGCAAATTAGAACTTTTAGCTACAAAAGGAAGCGAGGCAAATAAAGGCGGAAAGTTAAATTTAAGTGACGGCGTAAATTTAAGCGCCAATGAACTTAACCTAAAAGCCAGAAACGATATCATCTTAAATAATGCAAATCTAAGTGCAACAACAAGTGCAAATTTACTTGCAAATAATTACATAGAAATGACAGGTGGTAAGATTAATTCCGCTAGCATTGTTTTAAAAGGCTTAGATGAGGGTAAAACACTAAAAGAAATTAAAATAAGCGGTGCAAAATTAGCAAAAAACGATAGCGAAAATGCTACCAACATTGATCTTAGCGCAAGTCAAATTACTATAGAAAATAGCAGTGATTTAAAAGCCAATACTATAACTCTTAATGCCAAAGATAGCGACGCAAGCAAAGGCGGCGTAAAGATAGATAATTCAAGCTTGAGTGCAAATGATTTGACTTTAAAAGGCGATAATCACATTGTATTAAGCGGAATAACTTTTACCATTACCAATGCTTTAAAACTTCTTGCGGATAATTATATACAAATGAATTCAGGCAGTATTAATGCAAAAAGTTTAACGATAAAAGATAGCAACGAAGGCGAGAATTTAAAATTTGTCGAGCTTATAAAAGGAGATATTACCTTAACAGGCACAACAGATAGTAAAGGTGCTTTTGATATCATCGCAGATCAAATCAATATCGGACAAGCAAGTGCAAAAGCGCAAGATAAAATTAACTTCACTTTAGAAAATATCACAGCAAATTTAAAAGCAAAAAATCAAATTTTAATTAATAACGCAGATTTTAGCTTACAAACAAGCACTTTTGATTTAAGCGCAGTAAATAAAATCGCCCTAGAAAGCACTAAATTCCAAAATGATACAAAAGATAGCACGCTAAAACTTAACACTACAAGTCAAGAAGATGGTAAAGGTATCATCGTAGTTAAAAATTCGCAAATTAGTGGCTCAAGTCTTGAGGTAGAGGCTAAAATCGTTGATTTGCAAGGTTTAAGCATAAATGCAAACAGTTTGGCTTTAAAAGCGCTTGATAAATTACTTATTCAAGCTTCAAGTAATTTCACTATAGAAAATACCATAGCACTAGAAGCAACAAATAATCTTTTCATCGAAAATTCCAATATCACTTTTAATTCTGCTTTGCAAAATGGTGATAATGATAAGTTTGAAATCAAAGCTGCCCAAGTGCTTTTAAATACAGCAAATCTTACTTCAAAAGGTGGAAAATTTAGCATCACAGCTACAGATACAAGCGGACTTTTTAAAGCTAACAATTCGCTTATTGATGTGCAAGGGGGAAGTTTTGATTTAAGTGGAAAGCAGATAGTTTTTACTGCTGATAAATTTAGTAAATTGCATGAAACATTCAAAACAAGCTCAGGTGTTGTGACAAATATTAGCGCAAGTGATTTTATTGGGCTAACAAATGTTAAATTTACTTTAGCAGGCAATGCAACATTTAAAGCCACAAATGATATCACCACAAATAATGTTTCGCTTATGGCTGATTCTCAAACACTCAGTTTTGATACTAAAATTTTTAATGCAACAAATGGGCTTGCGGTGACTAGTGATACTTTGGAAATCAAGGGCGCTGATGTAAATTTTGATGACTCTATGCATGGAATCACTGTAAATCATTTTAATATCGATGCTTCGAATAAAATTTCTATTAATGGTGGATGGTATGTGATTAATGAGTCTTTAAAATGGCTAGCGACTAATCATATCGAGGTAAAAGGTGGCTCTAAGTATGATAATGTAGAATTTGCCTTTGGTAATACTGGAAATTATATTTTCAGTGCAAAATATCAACAATACCAAAATACAAATTTTAATGGCGGCGTTATGTCGAGCCCAGATAGCAAAAATGCTAATGTAAAATTTGGTGTTTGGAGTGAAAATGGTGGTAGTGGCACTTTAACTCAAGCTGAATACATCAAGCTTGATAGTTCAAATATTTTTGGTGATATGGCAGATCTTAGCATTAAAGCTAAAACCATAGAATTTGGTGCACAAATGGGCGAAAGTTATGATCCAGCTAATATAGGTAATGTTGATTTGGAAGCTGATAGTCTGGCTTTAAATGGCTTTGATTTTAGCGGTATTGATAATTTTACCTTTAAGGGTACAAAAATGCTAAGTCTTAGCAATATCACTTTTACGGACATTACAAGCGGTAAATTTTTAAGTGATAATCTCATTAAATTAGAAAATATCACAGCCACTAACTCAAATATTGTTTTTGATAGTGCGAGAAATTTTGAATTAACGGGATATTTGGATATTAGTGGAGCTTCAACTCTTGATTTAAAAGCGGCAAATCTTTTCAAAGCAAATAATGCTAATATTATTGTAAATAATGGAAGCACCTTAAAAATCGATGGTGGTAAGCAAATTACTTTTAATACCAGTTCTTTAGCCGGAGAAGGCACTATAGAACTTAGCACAAGCAAGGCAAGCACAAGCGATCTTATAAGTGATGGTTTGATAGAATTTGTCAATACTTTTGGAACCATAGGAACGCTTAAAGTTAGCAATGCAAATCAATTTACTATTATAGGTGATAAATTTACTACTTTTGATATCGAGAATGCAGACTGGAATTTAAGAAATAAAATCAGACTTCAAGATATTAAGTTAAGTGTTGGTAATAAATTTATAGCCAATGCCGGAAAAGATTTTATTATTAATAGTTCTAATATTGAGATGAATACCAAACAAGATTCAAATTTAAACGCAACAAATATCTATATGAATGATACGGTTTTTTCTTTACAAAATAGCACAGCTAAATTTACTTTAGGTAGTGATACAACAGAGCTTATTAAGTTAGAAAATGAAAACACTGAAGGCTTTCACGGTTCAAGTGATTTAACTGAGCTTAAGGCAAAATATATCCTTGCAAAAAATATGGATTTTAGTGGCGGTATGAAATTTAATGCTAGTGAAGCCATTAGTATGGAAAATGTTGATTTGTCAAATCCAACCATTAATGGTTCTTATGATTTTTATGCTAAAAATTATATTTCTTTGAAAAATTCTACCATTACGGCGGTGAGTGTAAAATTTGAAACTATGGCGGATGGCAATACAGGTTATGGAGTTATTAATTTTAATAATGTAGGCATAGATATAAATCAAGGTGATTTTACTATGCTTGCAAATGAGATTAATTTCGAAAATACTGATAAGAGTTATTCGGTTGATACTGCTAATATAAACTGGGAAGCTAAAAATAATATGACTTTAAAGGGCTTGGATATTTATGGTAATAGCGACTATACATTAAGCCTTAAGGCAGGCTCAAAACTTAGTGCTACAGATGTAGATTTTGGTAATAGTTTTGGTACATATGGGAAATTTAAATTTGATGCAAATTATTTGGTATTTGATAAAGTGCATATTGAAAATGGTAAGGTTGCAGGCAAAGAGCCTCAGACTGCTTTTAACAATGTCGCACAGCTAGACTTTAAAAATGTAAATTTTGAATTTGCTGGTAGAGTAAGTGGGCTTGATGAAAGTATCACAATTAGTAATAATATGACTACAGCTTGGGGAAATGGCGGAAAAGACACTGATACAAACTATACTTTCAATGAGCCAACTTGGAGTGATGGTACTTGGGATAAAGAGAAAAACGAATGGAGTGGCGGAACAAACGAAGACACTAAACATATCGTTGATGATGGCAATGGCGATATAGGCGATGGTGGTAAATGGGAAAAATCAACAGGCACAGATTCTTCAAAAGGCAGCCCTATAAAAGAAGGCGATAAAACCTATAATGATAATGTAAGCGATAGTGAAAAAGATAATATTGCTAATGACTCTAAAATTTCTATAGATAGTATCGAGAAAAAGGATATAGCAAAAGTGGGCTATGAAACAGCTAAAGACACTGACTTTGGAAAAGATATCATTGCTGGCGAATTTGATGATCCATTTGAAAAAGAAACTGAGTCAGGGTATGAAAAAATAAAAACAATTAGCATTGCTTATAATGATAAAGTTGCGCTTGATAGTAATTTTGGCGCAAAAAGGGCTTTTGATACTATTGATTTTAACAATAATATCAGCGATGAGGTGATTTTAGATGCGAGTGATTTTGATGCTGCGGTGCTTGAAGCTATTTTAGGTGATATATTAAAAGAGCTTTATAAACTTAATATCGCCGATCTTGAAAAAGCTTGGGGCTATATCAATAATAAAGAATACGAAAAACTCGGTGCTTTATTTGGCTTTGATAAGGAAAAAACCGAAAGTTTAAGACAGAGTTTTGATTTCTTAGATGCTTTTTATGGCAAGGGAGCTGGAGATAAACTTGCTGGTTTTGGCGGAGAATTGGCTAAATTTGATAGCAAGTATCAAGAGTTTAAAAAAGCAAGAGAGAGTGTGAAGGATGATACTTTTGGAAACGGTGGCATTATGGGTGAGTATAAAAATTTCGATGAACTATATAGAGCCTTTAGTAAGCAACTCGAGCAATTTAAACAGTATATCCAAGATCTAAAAGATGGTAAATATGGAGAACCTGGAAGTGTTGAGTATGATAATGCCTACGCAAAATATGAAAATATGCATGCTAATTTAGAAAAAATGAAAAATTCTTTAGTAAGTATGTCAGATGAAATTATCAGTAATATCAATAAAGTTTATAGCAATAGTGGCAATAAGTTTTTAATTACTTATGATGGAACTCAGATTGGCAAAGTAGGAGGCGTTGATATCCCAAGTTATGAAAAAGAACAAGGTGGTGGCGATGAAGGTCCAAATTCAAGAATTTTTGCTGAAGATAATATTTATGAAGAAGATGAAAATTCGGCACAAAATAGTAAAAAGGGTGAGATTAATGAGACTGCAGGTAAGCAAAAAGCAAGAATTTGCATAGTAAGTGATAACGCTAAAGCTATGAATCCTTGCTTGGCTCTAGGAGATTAAGGCGAGTTTTTTCGCCTTTGGCTTTTTGCAAAATCAGCGGTATTTTTTTGTCATTTTTATCATACTGAAGCGCTTTTTTGTTATGCTGAGTGAAATTTACTGTCATATTGAGCGAAGCGAAATATCTCTATGTAACAAGAAATCAAATTGATGAAATTGGCAGTAAATTCAATAAAGATTTTTTCATAGAGATTCTTCGCCTATGGCTCAGAATGACAGTTTTAATGAGTTGACTTAGAATGATAGATAAACTAACTATAAAATAAATAAAACTTAAATATTAAATTAAAAATAACAAGATATCATCATTTGAGATGATGGTTAAAAAACCATCATTTTTTAGAAATAATATTTTCTGTGATTTTTGCAATTTGTAATTCTTCATCGGTAGGAATGATAAAGATTTTAACTTTGGAATTTGGTGTGCTAATTAAAGTTTCTCCATTTGCATTGTCATTTTTTTCTGTATCGATTTCAAAGCCAAGATGCTTTAATCTTTCGCAAGTTAATTTTCTCACTATACTAGCATTTTCTCCAATACCTGCAGTGAAAATCAAAGCATCAGTGTGTGGTAAAATCGCAAAATAAGAGCCTATATATTTTGCCAAACGATAGCAATACATATCTAGAGCTAGCCTTGCTAAATCATTGCCGTTTTGAATTTCATCAATAATATCTCTAAAGTCATTAAAACCACAAACCCCATAAAGTCCGCTTTGTTTATTCATCACAGCATCTAATTCATCAGGATTTAAATTTCTAGCTTTAGCGATAAAAGGCATGGTTGCAGGATCAATATCACCGCATCTTGTGCCCATCATCAAACCTTCAAGTGGAGTAAAGCCCATCGAAGTATCAATACTTTTTCCGTTTTCTATGGCACAAACGCTTGCTCCATTACCTAAATGTGCACTAATGGCGTTAAATTCGTTATGATTTTTACCTAAAATTTCAGCAGCTTTAGCACTCACATACGAATGTGAAGTGCCGTGGAAACCGTATTTTCTGATATTATATTCAGCATAATAATCATAAGGCAAGGCATACATATAAGCATAATCAGGTAAGGTTTTATGAAATGCTGTGTCAAAAACCGTTACATTAGGCACTTTTGGTGCCGCTTTTATCATGGTTTTAATGCCTGCTAGGTGTGCTGGGTTATGAAGCGGAGCTATAGCACTTACGCGATCAATTTCTGCTAAAACAAAATCATCTACCAAGCAATGCTCGGTTAAATTTTTACCCCCATGGACTATCCTATGTCCGCATCCATCAATATCGTTTAAATCATGCAAAATACCAGATTCTTGAAATAATTCATTAATTAGCTTTAAGCCTTTTTCATGATCTGCGATATAAGTATCGCGTCTTAATTTTGTTCCTGTTTTGGCATTTTTGAGTTCGATTTTAGATTGGTTATTGCCAATTTTTTCAACCAAGCCACTTGCTATAGCGACTTGATCTTCAAAAAGTTTAAATTTAATAGATGAAGAGCCCGAATTTAAAACTAAAATTTTCATTTTTTCTCCTTTATTCTGCTTGAATTGCGCTTAAAATTACTGTATTTACAACATCATCAATCAAACAACCGCGACTTAAGTCATTAACAGGTTTTTTAAGTCCTTGTAAAACAGGACCCACAGCCAATGCGTTCGCAGTTCTTTGAACGGCTTTGTAGCAAATATTTGCCGCATTTAAATCTGGGAAAATATAAACATTTGCTTTTCCTGCTACTTCTGAATTTGGCATTTTGCTTTTGCCTGTTTTTTCATCATAAGCAGCATCAAATTGTATCGGTGCTTCGATTTTTAAGTCTTTATAGCGTTCCGTTGCGATTTTAAAAGCTTCTTTAATTGCATCTACACTTGGCCCACTTCCGCTATCTCCGCTTGAGTAAGAAAGCAAGGCGACTTTTGGATCTATACCGAAAGATTTGGCGGTATTTGCGCTCACATAGGCAATTTCTGCGATTTGTTCTGGTGTAGGATTTGGTGTTACAGCACAATCTGCAAAAACCAGTACCTTATCTTCTAAACACATAAAAAATACCCCAGAAACTAAGCTTACACCCTGTTTGGTTTTAATCAGTTGCAAAGCAGGACGCACAGTTTCAGCTGTGGTTGTAGAGGCCCCACTTACCATAGCATCAGCTTTTGCAGTATGTACAAGTAAAGTGCCATAATAAGTTCTATCACAGACTAATTTTTTTGCCTCTTCTTCGCTCATACCTTTTGCTTTTCTTGCTTCATAAAGGGTTTTAGCAAATTCATCATTATAGATAGAATTTTTAGGGTTTAGAATTTGCGCTCCTGTGATATTAAGATTTAGCACTTTGCATTTTTCTTTGATTTCATTTTCATCGCCAAGTAAAATGAGATTTACCACTTCGCTTTTAAGTAAAATTTCACTGGCTTTTAAAATTCTTTCATCATCACTTTCAGGTAAAACGATGGTTTTTTTATTTTGTTTCGCTTTGCAAATGAGTTCATAGCGAAACCTTGAAGGGGTTGTAAATTGATAGCTTTTTTCTGGCAAGTTCAAATTCTCATCAACGAAAGCAAAATTTTCATTTTTTAAAGCATTTTTAAGATAATTACTAAGCATTATTTTGTTTAAAATTTCGCAATCAACAACGATAAAAGCGTTAAATTCTTTTGCAAATTTGACATTGAGTTCTAAAGTTCCTAAAACTCCAAATTCATTAAGTCCTAAAACCACGACGCAAGAATTTTCTTTTTTAAATTTTTCAAAATCTTGTAAAATTTTATTAAAAAAAGCATTTTGATCTGTATTGTAAAGTTCAAAAGCTTGGTTTTGTGTTTCAAAACTACAAGAAATTTTATGCTTTGAAGAAAGGGTTTTGAGTAAATCTGAAACTACGACAGAGTAAAAATTTACCGAAGAATATTTCTTTTCAAGATAGTCCAAAAATTTTTGACTGACCGATTTTTCTTTATCTTGGATAAGATAGAATTGCATATTTTCTCCTTTATTTAATTTTGGAACTATAATTGCTTAAATGAAGCAGATTATTTTAAATTATAACCGAAAGAATAAAATATCATATGATAAAGGAGTTGATATGAAAAAAATTATATATTTTGCGTTACCTTTTGTATTTTTTGGTTGTAGTGCGAGTTTAGATCCTGAAATTTCTATGAAGCCGCCTGCTTATGTAGAGGAATTAGCGCCTAAGCAAAGCAATAACACTCAAGTTGCGCCAGGATCGCTTTTTGGTAAAGGTGATAATCCTTTGTTTTCTGATAAAAAGGCGATGAATGTTAATGATTTAGTCACTGTGGTAATACAAGAAAATACAAGCCAAAACACTCAAGCCGCAAGAACAACTGCAAGAACAAATAACGCAGCTTTAGGCGGTGGAACGCTAACTGGTGGTGCGGGGTTTGGCGGTGCTGTGGGAGAAATTAATAAATTTTCAAATTTGGGATTTCAAACTAATAGCACAACAAATTATAATGGTACCGGCACACAAAGTAGAAGTGAGAGTTTTAATACAACTATTTCTACACGCGTGATTAAAATTCTTTCCAATGGAAATTATTTCATAGAAGGCTCAAGAGAACTTTTAATCAATGGAGAGAAGCAAATCATACAATTAAGCGGTGTTATAAGACCTTATGATATAGGACAAGATAATACCATAGATAGTCGCTATATCGCTGATGCAAAAATTCTTTATAAGACTGAAGGCGATGTTGCAAAAAGCACTAAGAAACCTTGGGGAACAAGTTTATTTGAAAGTATTTGGCCTTTCTGATAATTTAAAATGCCTTTTTTAAAGGCATTTTAAATTTTTACTACTAAAAATTGATAATGTATCAAAATCACACAATAAAAGTGAGAAAGAAATGAAAAATATTATTTTACTTGGTGGAAGTACTTTTTTATGTTAAATGGTTTTTTAAAGGCATAAAATAGAAAGCCATATGGGTGGAGGCATTTAGAAGTTTATAATTTTGTTTTAAGGGGGAACTTCAAGCATACAAAATTTGTATGAAATCAAAAGAATATGCAATCAAGATATCATTTCAAACACAGAACTTATCATAACAAATTCAAATGTCAATAATATTCATATTAATCACTGTCAAAAAAGTGAGCTTTCATTAGATATGGTTCATAGGGATGCTTTTTGGCTGTATCAAGAGCTTTATTTTTTAAATAAAAAAGTTTTGGTTATTTTGCTTCCGTGCGAAATAGGGAATTTTAAAATTGTTAATAATATCCACAGAAGTTTTTGTCAAAAATTTGGTTTTAATATAATTGATATGCAAAAATACTATGAAAATAAAGATTTAAATTATTTTGATTTTACTTTTGATGGGGCTCATCAATTTCATTTTATCACTCAAGAATTAGCCAAAAATATCATTCAAAATATTGATAATTTTTATTTACCCAAAAAACTTCATATAAAAAATAATAATCCTAAAATTAAAATTTGTACTCCTAAGGAGATGAAATTTCAAGGACTATTACAGGAAAATCATCTTAAAAATTCAAAATACGATGAATCGTGTTATAAATTTTTATGATGGCACTAAACTTTATTTTAACGAGCAATTTAAGGACTATTATCTTATAGCTTTGCATAATAGCTTTGCATACTTGGAATGATTATGATGTTGATCGGGTTTATTGTAATTTAGAAATTTACAATGCAGGCGTGGTAATTGAGAAAGAATGTGGCTTTCGTAATTTTGTTTTTAGTTTTTTTAATAAAATTAAAATCGATGATAAAACGATGCATAGATACTTATATAAAGACACAAGAATTTAGAAATAAAGGTTTAAGTATCAAAACGAGGCAAGATTACATTAAGGCTTTAAAAAGAACTTACACTCTTATAGAATGGCTAGGAATTGCATTGATATATTCAAAAAGAATATGGTATAAAGGTGGTTTTATTTGGATATGGTTTGAAGCAAAAAGATTGAAAAGAAAATTCAAAAAAAGCTCCAAATAGAGCTTTTTTATTTTTAGCAAGAATAGCAGGTTTTGAATTCATAAGCTGTAGGTCTTGCTTCTACAGGCCAAACTTGGGTTTCAAATTTCATGTGCTGATAATCATCGATGAAAATATCAGTCATTACAGGTTTTAAGTAAGTATTGTGACGGATCAAAGCTTCAAGACTGCCTCTTAGAGTGTGTGGCAATTGTTCTATACCTTTTTCACGAATTTCATCTAAAGTAAGATCAAATAAATTTTCATCCATAGGTCCAACAGGAATGGTTTTGTTTTTAATGCCATCAAGTCCTGCCATTAAAAGAGAAACAAAAGCTAAATAAGGATTTGCAGTGCTATCTGGGAAACGAATTTCAACGCGAGCCGAGTTTTTACCTATGCCATAAGGCACGCGACAACTTGCGCTTCTGTTTTGGCAAGAATAGGTTAAAATACAAGGTGCCTCAAAGCCCGGAACGATTCTTTTGTATGAATTTGAACTAGGATTTGTAAAAGCTGCAACTGAGCGAGCGTTTTTTAAGATCCCACCTATATAATGTATAGCGCTTTGACTAAGTCCGCCATAGCCGTCTTTATCATAAAACAAATTTACTCCATCCTTCCATAAACTCATATGCACATGCATTCCGTTTCCATTATCCCCATAAAGAGGTTTTGGCATAAAGGTTGCGGTTTTGCCGTTTAAATGTGCTACCATTTTTACTACATATTTATAAATTTGCACATTATCAGCCGCTTCTACAAGAGTGCCAAAATTTACTCCAATTTCTGCTTGTCCTTGTGCGACTTCATGATGATGGACGAAAGTTTTAAGTCCTACTTTTTCAAGAGTTTGAACTATTTCGGAGCGAATATCCACTAAAGAATCAATTGGCTGGACTGGAAAATATCCTCCTTTATTCCTAGGACGATGACCGGTATTGTAGCTATCAACAAAGTCTTTATTGTCATTCCACTCACCTTCTTCGGTATCGACTTCATATTTGGAGCAATTAGAACTATCAACAATTTTTACACTATCGAAGATAAAAAATTCATTTTCAGGACCAAAATAAGCAGTATCGGCTATACCACTATTTTTAAGATATTCCATTGCTTTTTTAGCCATACTTCTTGGACATTTTTCATACATTTGTCCTTTATAAATATCATACACATCGCAAAATACTACGATAGTTTGGTCCGCAGTAAAAGGATCTAAAAAGGCACTATTTGCATCCGGTTTTAATATCATATCGGATTTTTCTATAGGTTGCCATCCATGAATTGAACTTCCATCGAACGGAATTCCATTTTCAAAACTCTCTTGATTGATAGCGTGAAGATTATAAGTAATATGATGCCAAGCACCTATCATATCTGTAAAGCGAAAATCTACAAAAAGCACTTCATTGTTTTTACAAAAATCAAAAAAATCATTAATACCATTGACAAATTTTCCCATTTTTTCTCCTTGGTTTAAAATAATTTTATTATTCTATCAAAAAATTATTAATTTAAGTTTTAGTTAATAAAAAAAAGTTAGTCAAATAAAAAATATAATATTTAAGCAAGTTTTATTCTATATTTGGCATTTTTTAAATATAATAAGCGAAGTTTTTACATTATTTAAGGATAAAAAATGACTCAAGAAGAGCTAGATGCATTGATGAGTGGTGATCTTGATTTGGATGATGTCCAAGAAAATGAGCCAAAAACAGAGGAAGTTTCAAAAGATCAAGAGGATAGTCAATATGGAGAAATAGTAGATGGAATAAAGTCAAATGATTACACTCCATCACCAAATATCGCATGGCCACCTCCACCGCCTAATAAAGAGCATAAAGTTGTTCATCAATTAGATGATGTAACAAGAGATAGTGAAGAAAAAGCTACTGAAATGATCGATAAATTAGAGTCTATAGGAGGAAATTTTTTAGATTCTGAAAAGATGATTAAGGAAGTAAATTTAGGTATTGACAGAAATATAGAAATTTTTACTACTTTAAAAGAAAAATTTCCGCATGTAAAGACTTTTGAAGAAATTTTGGAAGCTAATCTTGAAATCAAGAAAAAAAATTCTCAAATTATAGAAAATTTACAAATGGGACAAGATGAAGTGATGATGGCAATGGATGCGATGCAATATCAAGATATCCATCGTCAAAAAATAGAACGCGTTATTAATGTTATGCGTGCTTTAAGTCGTTATATGAATTGTCTATTTGAAGGTAGGATTGATGATAAAAAACGCGTGGGTTCTGCGGTGCATATAGAAGGCGACACCACAACTGATGTGGTGAGTAATGATGATATCGAAGCTTTAATAGCAAGCTTAGGACAAAAATGATTGTTCCTGAAATTGTGGCTCCTGCGGGAAATTTTACAAAATTAAAAATTGCTTTGGCTTATGGGGCTGATGCTGTTTATGCAGGAGTGAATAATTTTTCCTTGCGCTCTCGCACTGCTAGAGAATTTAATTATGAAACTTTTGAAGAAGCGATTAAATACACTCACGATAAGGGTAGGAAAATTTATGTTACCTTAAATGGCTTTCATTTAGGTGGGCAAATTGAAGGCTTAAAAAAACACATTTTAAAACTTAAAGAAATGAAGCCTGATGCTTTTATCGTGGCTTCTGTTGGCGCGATGAGCTTGGTAAGAGAATTGGCTCCTGAAATTGCTTTGCATGTTTCAACCCAAGCTAATGTTTTAAATTATCTTGATGCAAAAGTTTATAAAGATATGGGTGCAAAACGCGTAGTTATAGCTAGAGAATTAGGGCTTAAAGATGCAAAAAATTTAAAAGAAAATTGCGATATAGAATTAGAAGCTTTTGTGCATGGATCAATGTGCTTTGCTTATTCTGGGCGTTGTTTAATAAGTTCTGTTCAAAGCGGTAGAATGAGCAATCGTGGCTCTTGTGCGAATGATTGTAGATTTAATTATGAGCTTTATGCCAAAAATCCTGAAAATGGCACATTATTTCGCTTAGAAGAAGATGAAAATGGCACACATATATTTAATTCCAAAGATTTAAATTTGTGTTCTTATATAGAAAAAATTATGCAAGAAAATTGCATTAATGCTTTTAAAATAGAAGGACGCACAAAAAGTGAGTATTATGTAGCGCTTACAACAAGAACTTATAAAATGGCTATACAAGATGCTTTAGCAGGAAAATTTGATGCTATTAAATATGAAAAAGAGATTGCTACGCTTAAAAATCGTGGTTTTACCGATGGTTATTTGGTTTCTCGCCCTTTAGAAAAAACTAATACACAAAATCACGCTACGAGCATAGAAGAGGGCTCTCATCAAGTGCATGCTATTGTTGAAGATGGTGAGTATTTCAAATGCAAGGGCAAAGTTGTGTTAAATACTGCTTATGAGATTTTAAATCCTCTAGGAGAAGAGATTTTAGAATGTGATAATGAAATAGGTAAAATTTATCGCAAAGACAATAAAAATTTTGTGGAATTTAAAAAAATTATTGCTAAAAATAATAAAGAATTTAGCGAAATTCACAGTGGTAATGAAAATGAGATAAAAATGCCAAGTAAAATTAGTGAATTTAGCTTTTTAAGAAAGGAAATTTAAATGAAATTTGTTTCAATTTTAATGGGAAGTAAAAGTGATTATGATGTGATGAGTGAGTGTGCTAAAACTCTTGAAAAATTTGGTGTTCAATATGAGTTAATTATCACTTCAGCACATCGAAGTCCAAAGCGTACTAAAGATTATATTAAAGAGGCTGAGAAAAAAGGTGCGAGGGTTTTTATTGCAGCAGCGGGTATGGCGGCACATTTAGCAGGTGCGGTAGCAGCTTATACGACTAAGCCTGTTTTAGGAGTGCCTATGGCTGGAAGTAACTTAGCAAGTATGGATTCTTTATTTTCAACCGTACAAATGCCAAGTGGAATTCCTGTAGGAACTTTGGCTATAGGTAAAGCAGGTGCACAAAATGCGGCTTATTTGGCAATGCAAATTTTGGCCTTAGAGGATGAAAAATTATCTTTAGCACTTAAAGAAGATCGTAAAAATAAAGAAGAGAAATTAATCGCTGATTCTAAAAGCGTGGAAGTTTTATTATAAGGCGGAATTATGCAGACTTTTTTAGAGCTTAAGGAATTTTGCAAACTTGTGCATTTAAATGAAGATGTGGTTAAAGGTATGATGGCAAATGGTGCTTTAAATTTTAAAGAAGAAGAAGGTAAAATTTACATTGAAGCTAATCAAGGTACCTTTAGCGTTGTCCCAAGTACTGTTAATTCAAAATCTGCCATGATAAATTCAATGACTTTAGCTGGCGAGAGTTTTATAGAAAAAACCATAGGAACCATTTTAAATTTACATGAAAAAGTTTTAGATGCAAAAGATGAGACTTTAGAAGCTTTAAAAAATGAAAATAAATTTTTAAAAGATGCACTTTATTCGATGCAAGAGCTTTATGAGCAAGATAGAAAAACCATAGAAGTTTTAAATGAGCAATTAAAAAATGCACGCGAAGATGCTGAATTTATGAAAAGAAAATATAAATTAATGTGGAACAAAACCATAGAAACTTTTGGTGATGCACGCAGTCAAAAAATTAATCAAGATAATTCACAAAAAGTAGATTAATAAGGATTTGAAATGACTTTTTCAAAAATGATTTTAACTTTACAAGAGTATTGGCAAAAACAAGGTTGCGCTATTATGCAGCCTTATGATATGCCAGCAGGAGCAGGAACTTTTCATCCGGCAACTTTTTTAAGAAGTTTAGGTAAAAAGCCTTGGGCGACAGCTTATGTAGCGCCAAGTAGAAGACCAACCGATGGAAGATATGGCGAAAATCCTAATCGCTTGGGGGCTTATTATCAATTTCAGGTTTTGATTAAACCAAGTCCTGATAATATCCAAGAGCTTTATTTAAAAAGCCTTGAAAATTTGGGTTTTGATTTAAAAAGCCATGATATCCGTTTTGTTGAAGATAATTGGGAAAGTCCAAGTTTAGGTGCGTGGGGGCTTGGCTGGGAAGTTTGGCTCGATGGTATGGAGGTGACTCAATTTACTTATTTTCAGCAAGTGGGCGGAATTGCAGTGGATTTAGTAAGTGCAGAGATTACTTATGGGCTTGAAAGAATTGCCATGTATCTTCAAAATGTTGATAATGTGTATGATATAGTTTGGAATGAATTTAATGGAGAACAAATTAAATACGCCGATGTTCATAAACAAAGTGAATATGAATTTAGCAAATACAATTTTGAAGTAAGCGATGTGGCGGTATTAAATTCTCAATTCGAAAATGCTTACAAAGAATGCAAAAATATTTTAGAACAAGGTTTAGCTTTGCCAGCATATGATTATTGTATGCTTGCAGCACATACTTTTAATTTGCTTGATGCAAGAGGTGCAATTTCGGTAGCGCAAAGACAAGATTATATGCTAAAAATTCGCGAGCTTTCTAAGACTTGTGCTCAAATTTATAAGAAAAATTTAAATGAAACTGAGTGAAATTTATCATTTTTTAGACAAAATTAGTCCATTTGATACTCAAGAAAGTTGGGATAATAGTGGTCTTTTACTAGGAAATTTAAATGATGAAATCAGCAAAGTTTATGTGAGTTTGGATGTAGATAAGGATTTACTTTTAAACGCAGAGGAAAATTCTTTATTTATCACTCATCATCCACTTATTTTTAAAGGTTTGAAGCATTTAAGCGGAGAGAAATATCCTAACGAATTAATCGCTTTGATGATTAAAAAAAATATAGCTTTAATTTGTATGCATACTAATTACGACTTAAGTCATTTAAATACTTATTTTGTTGAAGAAATTTTGGGTTTTAAAATCACTTATAGGGATAATTTTATTGCTTATGTAGATATGAATATTGATTTTTGGGATTTAGTATCTTGTATTAAACAAAGTTTGAAATTAGATGTCATAAAAACAAGTTTTTGCGGAAAAACACAAATTCAGCGTATAGGAATTTGCACTGGTAGTGGTGGAGATTTAATTTGTAATGTTGATGCTGATTGCTTCATAAGTGGAGATTTTAAATATCATCAAGCTTTTGAATGCTTGCATAATAATTTAAATCTTATTGATGTGGGACATTTTGAAAGTGAGAGATATTTTGTAAATTCTTTAGCAAAAGAGTTGCAAAATTTGTCGTTAAAAGCTATAATATCAGTTTCAAAAAATCCATTTCAATATTTTTAAGGAAATACCCCATGAATAAATATTTAGAACAAGTTGTGCTTTTATCAAAAATTGATCAAGAGATTGATAGTTTTGAACCAAAAATTGAAAATATTACCAAAACTCTCAAAGAAGCAGAAGGTAAAATTGCTAAATTAGAAGAGGAATTACGCCGTTGTGATAATGAAATTTCAGAGCTTCAAACCCAAAGAATGCAAAACAATGCTCATATTGCCGAATTTTCAGCAAAAATTAAAGAATTATCCAAAAAAACAAGTGCAATAAAAACAGAAAAAGAAGCTAATGCATTAAAAATAGAAGAAGATATTGCAAAAGAACAATTAGATTCTGCTAATGATGAAGTGATTAGGCTTGAAAAAATTTTAGATGCCAAAGAAAATTCCAAAAAAGAATTTCTTGAAGAAAAAGAAAAGCAAGAAGAAGCCTTAGTGGAAATTAATACTCAAATCCGTAAAGAAATGGAAGTTTTAGAAAAAGAAAGAATGGGTGTATATGATAAAAAGTCTAAGCTTGTTTCAGAAATGAATCAAAAAGTTTTAACTTTTTATGAAAAAATTCGTAAATGGGCTAAAAATACAGCTGTTGTTCCTGTGAAAAAACAAGCTTGTTATGGTTGCTTTATGAAAATTTATGATAAAACTTATTTAGCCATTGCTCGCGGTGAAGAGATTGTTACTTGTCCGCACTGTGGTAGAATTTTATACAAAGAGTTGCAAGAAGCGCAAAATTGATCATTTTATATTATTGTTTAGCTTGGATGATTTATCTCATTCAAGCTCTTCCTATTTTTATCCTTTCTTTTATTAAAGCAAAATACAAAATATCTTTAAAATCGAGATTTTTTTTATATAAAAATTTCTATCAAAAACCAGCTGATGTGCATTTTCATGCCTGTTCTTTTGGAGAAGTTAGAAGTATTGAAAATTTAGTTTTAGAATTTGATTCTAGAATTTCAGTGATTACTCAAACAGGCTTTGATGAGGCAAAAAAATATGTTTCTAAGGTTAATTTTTTGCCCTTTGAAATATTTTTGCCCTTTTGGTTTTCTCCTTGTAAAGTTTTGGTTATTTGCGAGGCGGAATATTGGCTTATGCTTGTTTTTATGGCAAAATTAAAAGGAGCAAAAGTTTTATTTATTAATGCTAGAATTTCGGATAAATCGTTAAAAAAATACCAGAGATTCGCTTTTTTTTATCGCAAAGTTTTTTCTTATGTTGATGAAGTTTTTGCACAAAGTGAGCAAGATAAGGAGCGTTTGAAAACTTTGGGTGCAAAGAATATACAAGTATGTAAAAGCACAAAAAGTCAGCTTATTGTTAAAGTAAATAAAAATTATTCTAAACCGCAAGGGAAGTTGATTATTTTAGCAAGCACTCATGAAAAAGAAGAAGGGCTTTTATTGTCAAATTTAACACTGAAAGAAGACGAAAGGTTGATAGTTGCACCAAGGCATCCAGAGCGATTTAGCGAAGTTGAAAAAATTATTCATTCTTTTTGTGCGAAAAATCAATGCGATATGCAAAAATTTAGTGCAATGAAAGATAATGTAAATTTTAATGAAGAATTTAAAGCAAAAGTTTTATTGCTAGATGTTTTGGGAGAACTTATAAATTTTTATGCTATTTCTGATATTGTGGTGCTTTGTGGATCTTTTGTTGAAAATATAGGCGGACACAATCCCATTGAACCTGCAAGTTTTTGTAATAAAATTATTTCAGGTGTATTTATCCACAACCAAAAGAGTCTTTATCAAGAAGTAGAAAATATTGAATTTTGCGACGATGTAAGAAAAATTGATGAAAAAATTCATTTAAAAGACAAAATTTCAAAACTTAAAAATAAAAAAGAAAATTATATGATTTTAAATAGCATAAAAAGGGGTATTGATGCAAGAAAAAGCTTATAAACTGCTCGCTTTGCAAGAAAAAATTTCTAATAATCGTGCCAAAGAATTAATTGATCAAGGCTGTGTTTTTGTTTCAGATAAAAAAGTATTGCTTGCCCGTGGTATGTTGGATACTAAAACTAAATTTAATATTATTTTTCCTAGAAAAAGCCATATTTTATTTGAAGACGAGAATCTCATCGCGGTAAATAAATCTTTTGCTACAATAAGTGAGGGTTTGGAAAAACAATTCAACGCAAAGCTTTTAAATCGCTTAGATAAGGGTACGAGTGGAGTATTGCTTTTATGTAAGAATGAGGAATTTCGTTTAAAATGTATTGAGGAATTTAAAAAGCAAAGGGTTTATAAAAGTTATTTGGCCATAGTAAGTGGAATTTTGGCTGAGGAAGTAGAAGTTAATGAGCCTATTTTAACTCTGAAAAACAAGCACGGCGCTGTGAGTAAAATCAGTAAAAATGGTTTAAGTGCAAATACTTTAATTACGCCTTTAATGGTGCAAGGTAAAAAAACCCTAGTTAAAGCCGTTATCAATACAGGTAGAACGCATCAAATTAGATTACATTGTGCCCATATAAAACATGGTATTATAGGAGATGATAAATATGCTAAAATTGCAAGCAATAGAATGTTTTTGCATAGTTATGAAACACAGATTTTTAATTATTCTTTTAAGGCTTCATTAGATGAAAGTTTTAATCAATTTGGTTTTGATATCAAAAATTTAATTTTTTAAAGCCATTTAAAGAAAATATTTTATATAATTAGCGTTTTGAAAATGATTTTGGGAAAGGATTCTAAGTGTTTGAGCTAGTTAGCGAGTCATTTAAAACAGCTGTTAATAAACTCCGTTTTGTTGATGATGAAAAAGCTTTAAAAAATGCTTTAGAAACCTTGAAAAAAACATTATTAAAAGCTGATGTGCATCATAAAGTTACTAAAGATTTACTTCTTGCAATTGAGGAAGAAGTTAAGAATGCAGGTATAGGACAAAAACAGTTTCTAAATGCTATCAAAAATAATTTAGAGAAAATTCTTATTGCACCAGGTAATCAAGGCTTTGTTTTTTCTTCTAAGCCTCCTACAGTTGTTTTAATGGCAGGACTACAAGGTGGTGGTAAAACAACGACTACGATGAAGTTAGCTAATTATCTTAAAGTTCGTAATAAAAAAGTTTTAGTTGCAGCTTGTGATTTGCAGCGTTTAGCTGCTGTGGAGCAATTAAGACAGCTTTGCGAAAGTAATGAAATAGAGCTTTTCTATATAGAAAATGAAACCAATCCTATTAAGGTAGCTACTGCAGCATTACAAAAAGCTAAAGATAGTTTATGTGATGTTTTGCTTGTGGATACTGCAGGGCGTTTAGCAATTGATCAAGCCTTAATGGAAGAGTTAAAAGAAATTAAAAATGTTTTAAATCCCGATGAGATTTTTTATGTTGCCGATGCAATGAGCGGACAAGATGGTGTGAAAACAGCGGCAAGTTTTAATGAAGCTTTGGGAATTACTGGAGTTATTTTATCTAAATTTGATGCTGATACTAAAGGTGGTATTGCTCTTGGCATTGCGAAACAAATTAATATTCCTTTAAGATTTATAGGAGTGGGCGAAAAAATTGCTGACTTGGAAGCTTTCATTCCTGATAGGATAGTAGGTCGTATCATGGGCGAAGGTGACTTGGCAACCTTGGCTGAAAAAACGGCTGCAATCATAGATGAAAAAGAGGCTAAAAAAATAGGACAAAAAATCAAAAAAGGCGAATTTAATTTCAATGATTTTTTATCTCAAATGGAAAGCATTAAAAAACTAGGAAGTATGAAATCCATCATTGGAATGATACCTGGGCTTTCTAATATGGCTTCTGCGGTTAAAGATCTGGATATGGAAAATTCAAAGGAAATTATCCATATTAAGGCCATGATTTCTTCTATGACTCCAAAAGAAAGAGAAAATCCAGATTTATTAAATAATTCAAGAAAACGCCGTATAGCTGAGGGAGCGGGTTTATCGCAAATGGAAGTCAATCGTTTTTTAAAGCAGTTTTCTAACGCTGCAAAATTAGCCAAAAGATTTTCAGGAAAAAAAGGTATGGAAAGTTTGACGCAGATGATGAATCAAGCTAGAAGACAATTTTAAATTTTATTTATGGGTATTAAAGAATATCCATAGCTAAAATTTAATTTTTTACAAGGAGATAAAAATGACAGTAGTGAGACTTACGAGAATGGGTCGTAAAAAAAGACCATTTTATCGCATAGTTGTAACAGATAGTAGAAAACGCCGTGATGGTGGTTGGATCGAAAGTATTGGGTATTATAATCCTATGTCAGAACCAGAGATGATTAAATTTGATGCTGAGCGTTTGGCCTATTGGAAAAGCGTAGGTGCTAAACTTAGCGATAAAGTTGCTTCAATTACTAGTAAATAACAAAAATGGTTGAAAAATTTTTAAAAGAATATGCAAAGTTAATCGCGGAGTATCCTGATAAAATTCAAATTCAAAGAAATAATTTGGGTGAGAATTTTTCTGAAATTATTATTTTTGCAGATAAAATTGACGCAGGAAGATTAATAGGAAAAAATGGAAAAATGATTAGTGCAATTAAAACCGTTATATTGGCTTGCAAGGTCAAAGATTCAACCTCTTATCGTGTGAGTATAAAAACTATTGAATAAAAATGAAACAAGTTTAGTCCAAGTTGCAAAACTTGGAAAAACTTCAGGTTTAAAAGGTTTTGTAAAATTACATAGTGTTAGTGATTTTATAGAGCAGTTTAAAAAAGGAGCCGAGTTTTTTGATCATAGGAGAAATATTTATAAAATTAAAAATACAGATTTGAAGAATTCTTTGGTTTTATTTGAGAATTATGAAAGTATAGAATTGGCTAAAAAACTTACAAATTTAACACTTTTTCAAAGTATTGAAAATACTCGTAAAACTTGTAAATTAAAAAAAGATGAATATTTTTATTTTGATATTTTGGATTGCGATATTATTGAAGATGAAAAAAAATTAGGCAAGGTAATAGATATACTTGAAATTGGAAAAGGATATTTATTTTGTATTCAAACTGATGAAAAATTAGAAAACTTAAGTCATGAATTTTATATTCCTTATAATGATTATTATGTAAAAAACATCGATATTAATTGTAAGTGTATTTATACTCAAAATGCTTTTTTGATTTTAGAAAATTCATGAAAATTAGTTTTGTTACTTTATTTCCAGATCTTGTTAAATTTTATTTTAGTGAGTCTATACTTGCTAGAGCAATCGAGAAGCGATATATCGATATTGCTTTTATTAATCCAAGATTATATTCTACCAATATTTATAAAAAAGTTGATGATTATAAAATAGGTGGTGGAGCAGGACTGTTGATGCAGGCACAGCCTCTTTTTGACGCTTTAAATGAGCTTCAAATTCAAGATAAAGACATTCATTTTGTTTTTTTAACTCCCAGTGCTAAGACTTTTAATCAAATAGATGCTAAAAGATTAAGTAAAAAAAAGCACATTTGTTTTGTATGTGGAAGATATGAGGGGATAGATGAGAGGGTTATTGAAAATTTTGCGAATGAGGTTTTTAGTATAGGAGATTTTGTTTTAACAGGTGGAGAATTACCCGCTTTGGTAATGTGCGATGCCATTGCTCGTAATATAACAGGAGTCTTGGGAAATCCTCAGAGTTTAGAGGAAGAGAGTTTTGAAGAAAATTTACTTGAAGCTCCTTCATTTTCCAAGCCTTACGAATTTATTGCAAAAAATAAAAAAAAATATGCACCTTCAGAGTTTTTAAAGGGTAATCATGCTAAAATCACATCTTTAAAATTTATTTTGGCGTCTTGCAAAACGAAATTTTTTCGTCCTGATCTATATTTAAAGCATGAACGCAAATTGAGGAAAAACAATGAGAAATAAATACATAGAGCAGTTTGAAGCTAAGCAAATGGAAGGTAAAAGTGTTCCTGATTTTCGTGCGGGAGATACCATAAGACTTGCTATCCGCATTAAAGAAGGGGATAAAACGAGAATTCAAAATTTTGAAGGTATTTGTATTGCGCGTAGAGGAACAGGTGTTGGAGAGACTTTTATTGTTCGTAAAATTGGCGCTAATAATGTTGGAGTTGAGAGAATCTTCCCTATTTATAGCGAGAGTTTAGAAAGTATTACTCTTTTAAGAAGAGGTCGCGTTCGTCGTGCAAGATTATTTTATCTTAGAGATAGACGCGGTAAAGCTGCTCGTATCAAAGAACTTAAAAAATAAAATTTTCAAGTTCTTTAACTTAACTACAAAAAACCTTTGTTTTAGCAGAGGTTTTTAATCATCGTATCTTTCTTGAATTATTGTCCCATTATTATCGATGTAAAGTTCCAAGCCATTTGAGAGTTTAATTTTATAATGATTAATTTTTCTTTCAATTTCTATTAAAAAAGCTTGAGGATATCTGTTTGTAATAATTGAGGCAATATGCGTTGGTAGTATTTTGAAACTTAAAGCTTTGTGTTTGCTTTCAATTTCTTTCCATAGTCCATCAATATCAAATTCAAGTTCTGTTCCATCACTTAAATATACTTCATAAGAATTTTTATCCTGCTGAACTATACCTATAGAAACTTGCTTGAAATGTTCTTCGAGGAAAGCCTTAATGGTTGTAGGTAAAGAATCTGGCGATACAATAATATCAGCTTTTAGTAAATTTGCAAGTAAAAGACTTAAGAGTAAAATAGAAAAATTTTTTTTATTCAACGATATTTCCTTGTTTTCTTTAGATTTTATTCTTTTTGTGTGAATTGTATGTGAATTTTATAATCATAAAAAGCTGGGTGCATCATTGGAAAATAATATTAAGTCACCATTTTTGGTATATTTACTCAAGACAGAAACCAATTCAGTTTTATCTTTGATGATGATTTTTTCCAAAACAATATGTCGATCTAATACATTTGTGTTACTTTGGCTTGTGATAATGACAAAATCAAAACATTCATTTATAATATCAGCAAGTTTTTGATTTTCTTCCTCACTTACTTCTAAAATTCCAGGAGTTACTAAAACTTTGCGTCCTTTGTAGTTTTTGCAAAGTCTATAACTTTGGCTCATTCCTTGAAAATTTCCATTGAAACCATCATCAATAATAAATTTTGGCTCCTTGGATATGATTTGCAAGCGATGTTCTACAGCTTTAAGTTGGGATATTCTTTGTTGAATTTTTTCTAAATTTATATTTAAATATAAAGCACATTGGATACATGCAGCTAAATTTTGTGCATTAAAAATTCCCAATAGCGGACTTTTAAAATGCTGCTTAGAATCATTTAATAAAAGTTCAAATTCTATACCCTCAAGGCTTTGTGAGCTTTGCAGTAGTTTTTTATCGTAAATAATTTGACTTTCACTATCTTCTTTAAGTGTGCTACTATGCAAAAAAGCCTTTTGCAATCTGTTTGAATTCAATGCTTCTAGCTTTGTGTTTCTAGTATTTTCTATATTTTTAAAATACTCTAAATGTGCATTCCCTATCTCTCCAATGATACAAATATGAGGATTTAAAAGCTCGGTAATTTGTAAAATGTCTCCTTTTTCTCTAGCACCTGCCTCGGCAATATAAATTTGCGTATCAGCTTGTACATTATCATTAATATCTTGTATGATACCCATAAGAGTATTAACGCTTCTTGGTGTTTTATAGCTTTTATAATCTTCTTTTATGAGCTCATATAAGAAATTTTTAATGCTTGTTTTTCCAAAACTTGCCGTAATAAGAATGATTTTAAGATCTTTCATATTTTGAATTTTATTTTTTGCTTGTTGATAGAAAAGATTATTTCTGTATTTTTCATAAGCAGATAGAATTATCAGACTAAAAAACAAGGCCAGTGGAGATAAATTATATAAATTATACAGAGATAAAATCCCAAAAACAATACTAAGAAAACTTAATATTGCAAAAAATTTTTTAATTTTAGCGGTGAAAACAAGTTTTTTATCTAGCTTTTTATACCATAAATACAAGGCGACAAGATTAAAAATGGCAAAAATTAAAAAATATTTTCCAAGAAACCAAAAAGCAATTAAAGGAATAAGAATAAAATAAATATGCCATAAAGGTTTAGCAAAATGAAACAATACGCGATTAATCTTATAAGAATACCATTGCAATGCACTAATGAGGTAAAATCCTAGACAGAAATTAATCAAAAGAGTGTTGATAAAAAATATTAAATTATTTAGCATGGTTATTCCTTATGATTTGAGTGATTTTTTGGGCATTTTGCAGAAAGAAAAAATGATCTCCTTCAAAAGTAAAAAATTGACTGTGGGGGATAAGTTTGTAAATTTTTTTCCCGCTTTCAAGAGGAGTTGCTTTATCTTCTATGCCCCAAAAAATCAAAGTTGGATTTTGAATTTTAGCAAAATCTAACTCACAATTTTCATCTACAACTTTTTTAAAAGTTTCATACATTAAAGGACTTAGATTTGCCCCGTCTTTACTGGCAAAATATTTATAAAGATGAGCAAAACCTAGTTTTTTAAGTATTTTAAAAAGCTTAATCTTACAACGAGTTTTAAAAGATTTTTTCGCTACTATACCTGCACTGGAAAGTAAAATGAGTAAAGAGCTTGGGTAAATATTTTTATTTAAAAGTAAAGTGCAAATTTTGCCACCAAAAGAATGCCCCATAAAAATATCTGGATGTAGGTTTTTATTTTTTAAAAAAGAAAGGACGATATTTGCATAATCTTTACTGTTTAAAATTTCTTCAATGGTTGAATTTCCAAATCCTGGAAGATCAAGATAAATTTGGTTAAAGTCTTTTAAGACTTTAGAAAAAGTTTGCTTCATTAATTCTTTATTAGCGCCCCAACCATGCAAAACTAAGATGCTTTTTATTTGATTGTTGTTGATGAGCTCATAAGAAATTTGATAATTTTTATTATTATAAGCAAGTGTGGTAAGTGCCATTTTTAAGCCTTTTGATTTTTATAAATGCTTTCTAAAAGCTGCACGGCATTTTGCAAACGCTCAAATTCTTGCATACTAAGCAATACGGCTTCAAATTTATTGTTTTTTAAAATCACTATTTTTCCGCTAGGACTTTTTTTGACTTTTTCAACTATGGGGCTAAAATTACGCACTACTTCAGTAGCAGTATAAATTTCATCTTGACTGAAAGATAACATAAAATTTTGTTTCCTTAAATACGCTAAATTTTATGTAAAATTTAGCGTATTAAGACTTAAAAAAACTTATAATTTCCCTTTTTGTCCATTGATGGAGTGTAAAAAGCTATAATTTATATTAATTTGCTTTTCATGTGGTAGATTTTGTGCAAAATTTTGAATGATTGAAGAAAAATCTTTAAATAAATAATTTGCTAAAGATCCGGGATTTGGATTGATTTCATTAAGGTAAATTTCATCATTATGTATGAAAAAATCACAGCGAATCAATGCGCCTTTAAATAAAGGATTATAAATTTTTTTGAAATTTTCTTTTAATTTTTCCTTTAATTCTTCGCTTAAATCTGCTTCTTGTACTTCTGAATGAGAACTAAAACAAAGATATTTTTGCTCAAAATCTAAAAATTTATTTTTATTTGGCTCTTCAATGATAGAAAAAACAAATTCATCTTTAATCATACAACCTGCTAGATTATACTCTTTGATATTGTCTATAAAAGGTTCTACTAAAAGTTCGTCATCAAATTCGAATGCCACATCCAAAGAATAATCTAATTGACTCGCTTCGCTTAAAATTTGTATGCCTATGCTACTACCCAGTCTTGTGGGCTTAAAAATGCAAGGATAATCTAATGGGCTTAATAAAGAAGTGGCGTCGTAGTTTTTTAATATTTTATATGGTAAGGTTTTAACACCAACTTTTTGTGCGTAAAGTTTTGTAAATTCTTTATTGTATGAAATAACGCTTGCTTCGAGTCTTGGGCCTATGTATTCAATATTAAAAAAATCAAATAAAGCTGCTATTTTCCCATCTTCTCCGTCTTTTCCATGCACGAGATTGATACAGCAATCACATTCTATCTTTTTGTCTGAAAATAAGGTTTTTTCGTAAAATCCACCTTGTTTTAAAATTAACCTTTTTTCTTTTTTATAAGCTAAAGAACTAAAGGTTTTAGCATTCATTTTTGCATTATCAATAAGATAAAAATCTCTATTTTTATCACAAAAAATAAATAAAAGTTTTGCTTTTAAAACTTTTTTTAAAACAATAGCACTCACTATACTGATTTCGTGTTCGTATGAATTTGCTCCAAAAATTATTGCGTAAATCATTTTTATCCTTATGAAAGTTTTTTTAATGCTTCTTTGATTAGCTCGCTTGTCTCATTGCTTTGGCATTGACTTAGAGCTTGCAAAGCTTTATCTTGCTTAAAGCCAAGCGAAATAAGAGCAGCAAGAGCCTGACTTTTACTATCATCTTGAGTATTTTCTAGTAGAATTTTATTATCACTTAATTCCACAATGATGCGTTTTGCACTTTTTGGCCCAATTCCAGGGATTTTTTTAAAGACATTTTCGTCATTAAGTTGCAAAGCTTTGTAAAAAGAATTTACATCAAGACTGGAACAAATTGCCATTGCGGTTGTTGCTCCTATACCGTTGATTTTTAACAATAATTCAAACATTTTTTGCTCATTTTTATCCAAAAAACCATAAAATTTATTTGAATCTTCTTTGATGATTTGAGAAATAAAAAGTTCTATTTTTTCATTTTTTTGCAATTTTGCGCTACAAAATAAGGAAACATAAATTCCATAACTTAAACCCGAATTTGTTTTAATGGTAATAAAAGTAGGTTCTTTTTGTGTAATCATTCCTTCGATTGCAACAATCATTCTAAATCCTTTTCGTTGTATTCATCCAATCTGTCGATTTTTGCGACTTCTTCGTTGTTTTCGACAGTTGTTCTTAAGGTAAAAACCTTAGTGTGTTCATCAAGCAGTGTTGAATGCAAAAGTTCTTGTTTGGGATAAATGAATTTAAATTTAATTTCATTCATATCAGTCCAAACCCCTTTTTTATTGATGATTTTTGCTTTAAAAAGTTCTTCTTGTGCAAGCTCAATTTTGTCTAAAATTTCTCTTTTTTCTAAAGTTAGATCTTTTTCTTTCTGGTTTAAATTTTCGTAAAATTCTAAATGATTTTGGTATTCTTTAACTTTTTCAAGATAACTTGCAGGAATTTGTTGTTTATTTTGCTTAAAATTATCAATTTCATTTAAGAGTAAATTTATACCCTCTTTGCTATTTTGCATACTTGTTTTCAAAGGTTCTAATTCTAAATTTAATTCATGAATTTGTTTAGTGAGTTGATTTAATTGTTCTTCAAAATCCACTTCATTTTTTGAAATTTGTGCTAAAAATTTATTATTATTGCCTTCGCAAATTTCAAAAATAACACTTTTGTTGAAAGCAATCGTATTGTTACTCATTAAGGTAGTAATAAAAATATTTTCCGCTTCTATAGTGCCTCCAAGGCTTTTGTTTATTTTAACGGTTTTGGCTTTAATATGTCCATTTTCCAATAAGTCTATTTCAACATTTTCCCCTTCAAAATAACCTCTATGTGTGTTGATTTTTGCATCTTTTGCAAAAATTTTAGTTTGAGTATGGGTTGTACCTCTAAGGGCAAGTTTTTTGGCGTTTAAGATCGTATTTTGCGCGACGCTTCCGTCAATATTTAATTCTTCGCATTTTATGCTAACTCCTGATTTTACAGCATCGTCTAATTCAGAAAGATTTTTAATATTAATGGTAATTTTGCTATCAATTCCCACATTGATACAACCTACATTTTTTAAATCCACTGTATTAAATTCAGCTACATTAGCTATATCGAATTTATCACCGTTTTGTATTATGTAACCTTTTTGTTTAGCGATATATTCATCAGCAAATTCTTTTTCTCTTAATTCAAATTTATCCGAGCAGGAGAAGTGAATTTTTTTCTTTTTCTCTTCTTCTTTGATTTCGATAAAATTTAAATGCAAATCCCTTCCTCTTCGACCTTGTTTTGCTTTAAGATGCCTAAGCGCAATTTCACCTTCATTAATGGCAATAATAGGGGTATTTTGAGTCAAGGGGCTATTTTTTAATTTTTCTTTATAAGTTAGTTCTAATGTTTCGTTTTGTGGAAAAATTGCATTCACTCCTTTACATACAATCAATTGAAATTCTTGTTGTTTTTTGTTTTGAATTTGTTTATTTATTAAAAGTAATTGTTTTTTAAAATCAAAAATTCGAATTCCTATAAATAGGTTATTTTTAAGCAATTTTTTATAGATGGTTTGAAGCATCTGCATAGGTAATTTTTCGTGATATTCCAAATTTTTTGCATCAATATTAGCAATGATTTTTGTGAGATTTTTATTGGCAATGAGTTTAATTTTATCTTCCAAAGTATTTTCTTTTTTTTGAAAAATTTCAATTTTATATTCTTGGGTGATTTTTAAATTTGGGTTTAAAAATATTTCATCTTGATCAAAAATATTTAAATCTTTCTCGTTAAGTCTTTGCCATTCCGTATTATCAATAGAATAAAGGGTAGAAAAATAAAGTATATTAAAATCTAAATTTGTCACCTCCAGTGAAGTTCTTGAGGCAACATTAAGAAGTTCTTTATAAGGGTGATTGGTTTGGGTGATAATTAAGTCATCATTCATCCTTAAAGCTCCTTGTGTTATTAAATTAAAAAGCTAATTATAATCGAATTTTAATCAAAATTAGTTAAAATAAAACTCCAAACTTCAAAAATACAACTTTTCAAGAGAAAAAATGAATAAAAAAAATATAATTTTTAAAAATTTTATTGTCAATGCTTTGGGGATTTTATTTTCTAGAATTTTAGGTTTAGCTAGAGATATGCTTTTGGCTTTGTTTTTGGGAGCTGGGCTTTATAGTGATATTTTTTTTGTAGCTTTAAAAATGCCTGCTTTTTTTAGAAGGATTTTTGCTGAAGGGGCTTTTGGACAAAGCTTTTTGCCTAATTTTGCTAATTCGAAGCAAAAAGGTGCATTTTGTGTTGTGGTTTTTAGTCATTTTACTTTAATTGTATTTTTGCTTTGTCTTTTAGTAAGCTTTTTTTCATCTTTTTTTACTAAAATTTTTGCCTTTGGTTTTGATGCTAAAACTATAGCTTTAGCATCTCCTTTGGTGGCGATAAATTTTTGGTATTTATTTTTTATTTTTATCGTAACTTTTTTAGGGGCTATTTTAAATTACAAGCAAAAATTCTTTATTACTTCCTTTTCGGCTTCTTTGTTTAATTTATGCATTGTAATTGCTGCGTTTTTTGTGGATAAAAATGATCCAGCTACAACGATGTATTATTTTTCTTACGCTACGGTTTTAAGTGGTGTAGCTCAACTTATCTTGCATATTTTTGCCTTGAAAAATAACAAAACTATCAAAGCAATGTTTGCAAGTATTAAGCTCAAAAGAGCTAAGGTTAAACTGGATCGTTTTTATGGTAATTTTTTTCACGGAGTTTTAGGCTCTTCTGCAACGCAGATTAGCTCTTTGTTAGATACTACAATAGCGAGTTTTTTAATTACAGGTAGTATTTCTTATCTTTATTATGCTAACCGTGTTTTTCAGCTTCCTCTAGCACTTTTTGCCATTGCTTTAACTCAGGTTTCTTTTCCTAAAATTTTAAAGCATTTAAAACTCAACGAAGAAGAGCAAGCTTTAAATTTTATGAAAAAAGCTTTTGAGCTTTTGGCTTTTTTGTTGTTAATATCTAGTATTGTAGGCATTATTTTTTCAGTAGAAATTTCAAAACTTTTATTTGAACATGGAAATTTTACTCATCAAGACAGTGTGATTACCGCTTATGTGTTAATTGCTTATTTAATAGGACTTTTGCCTTTTGGTTTGCAAAAATTATTTTCCCTTTGGCTTTATGCTAAATTTAAACAAAAACTTGCCGCCAAAATGGCGTTTATCGCCTTATTTATCAGTGTTGTTTTTTCTTTATTATGTATTTATCTTATAAAAGAAGATTATTTTAAGGTTTTAGGAGTGGCTTTATCTTCATCTTTATCTGCTTTTTATCTGCTTTTTGCCAATATCAAAGAATTTGGTTTTCGTAAATTTTTACTTTTATTTTCGCCTAGATTTTTTGTTTTTAATATCCTTGTGTTAGGAATTTTTACTTTAATTTTGCTAGAATTCAAAGTTTATATTGTTTTATTTTTTAATAATATTTATCAATTTATATTAGGGTTGTTTTGATGATGAAATTATTTGATAGTGTTAAGAAGGAAAAATTAGATTTTATTCCAAAAAAAGAAAATGAAGTTTGCATTTATCTTTGTGGTCCTACAACTTACGATGATGCTCATTTGGGACATGCAAGAAGTAGCGTGTGCTTTGATTTATTACACCGTGTTTTTATAGCGCTTGGTTTTAGGGTTAAATTTGCTAGAAACTATACCGATATCGATGATAAAATTTTAAAAAAAATGAAAGAAAGTGGTAGAAATTTAAGTGAGCTGACTGATTTTTATATCGCTGCTTATGAAAGAGATATGAAGGCTTTAAATGTTTTAGATCCTGATTTTAAGCCAAGAGCGACGCATTTTATTAGAGAGATGATTTCTTTGATTGCTCATTTACAAAAGCAAGGTTTTGCTTATGTTTTAGAAGATGGGGTGTATTTTGATACGAGCAAAGACAAGTCTTATTTGTCTTTATCCAAAAGAGGTTTAGAGCAAAATATCACAAGGCTTGAAAATGAGGTAGCAAAGAAAAATGAAAGCGATTTTGTGTTATGGAAATTTGATGAAAACTTTTACGATGCGCCTTTTGGCAAAGGAAGACCAGGGTGGCATACTGAATGTGTTGCGATGATAAATTCGCTTTTTAACGAAGGTTTGGATATTCATGCTGGGGGTATTGATTTGCTTTTTCCTCATCATGAAAATGAAGCTTCGCAGTGCCGATGTGCGAACAATTATGAGCTTGCAAGTTATTGGCTGCACAATGGTTTTGTAAATATTAATGGTGAAAAAATGAGTAAAAGTTTAAATAATAGTTTTTTCATTAAAGACGCGCTGAATGAATTTCATCCCGAACTTTTAAGATTTTATTTGCAAAGTTCGCATTATAGGGCTCATTTTAATTATTCTTTAGAAGATTTAGCTTTGAGTAAAAAAAGATTGGATAAATTTTATCGTCTTAAACAAAGACTTGATTTGAAAGAATTTAGTGATTTTGATAAAAATAAAATTTATTCTTTTGAAAGCGAGGTTGCAAATAGGGCTTTAAAAGATTTAAGCGATGAATTAAATATCTCAAAGGCCTTAGCAACTTTAGATGAGTTTATCGTAGAAGCAAATTTAGAACTTGACAAAGAGCCTAAAAATATTTCTTTAAAACTTGATTTAAAACAGGGTTTAGAAGAACTTGCCTTGCTTTTTGGTTTTGGCTTTTTAGCGTGGAACGAATATTTTCAATTTGGTGTGAGTAGGGAACAAAAAGAATTAATAATGCAAAAAATTCAAGAAAGAAATGAAGCTAAAAAAATGAAAGATTTTAGCACAGCAGATAAAATCAGAGCTGAGTTAGCGCAAATGAATATCGTGCTTTTAGATACCCCACAAGGCACTATTTGGGAAAAAAATAATGCATAAACAAATGAGTTTAAAAGATGTTTTAATCCGCTTTAAACCCTTTTATAAAAAATACAAAAAAGAATTTGCCATTGCTATTTTTGGAATGATGCTTACTAGCGTTGGAACTGCAGGAAGTTTTGCGTCTTTAAAGCCTATTTTGGACTATATTTTTGTAGAAAAAAACGAAGCTTTGCTTTATACTTTGCCTTTTTTGTTGGTAATAATTTATATTTTAAAAAATTTGGGCTTTTATTTGCAAACTTATTATTTAAGTTTTATTGGCACAGATACGCTAAGAATTTTGCGTTTTAAGGTTTTGACAAATCTTTTAAGACTTGATATGGATTTTTTTAAACGCAATAGAAATGGAGAGCTTATAAGCCGTTGCACTAATGATATTAACGCCCTTCAAAGCATAGTATCAAATATCATTCCTGATTTTTTTAGAGAATTTTTAACCATTGTTGGATTGTTGGCGGTTGTACTTTATCAAAGTCCAAAACTTGCTTTTTTCGCTTTAGTGGTACTTCCTTGTGCGATTTTTCCTTTGGTATGGTTTGCAAGAAAACTCAAAAAATATGCAAAAAGTATTCAAGAAACAAATTCAGATTTGCTTTCAAGACTCAGTGAGATTTTTTCAAATATCGAGCTTATTAGAGCAAGTAATAGTGAAAAAAAAGAAAGTGGTAAATTTGCCAAGCAAAATGATGAGCTTTGTCGCCTTAATTTAAAATCCACTCGCGTTGATGCCCTCATTAGTCCTTTGATGGAAATTATTGGTTCTCTTGGGGTGGCTGCAGTGATTATTATAGGTGGGCGTGAAGTTATTCATGGAACGATGAGTGTGGGGAGTTTTTTTGCTTTTATTACCGCGCTTTTTGCGATTTACACACCCTTAAAAAGACTTTCTTCGCTTTATGGTAAATTGCAAGGCGCTATAGTGGCAAGTGAAAGGACTTTTTATTTACTTGATCTAGAACCGCAAATTAAAGGCGGAGATAAAGAGCTTAAAAAAATCGATCACATAGAATTTCAAGATGTATATTTTTCTTATGAAAATCCACATAAAAATGTTTTAAATGGCATTAATTTTGACTTTCAAAATGGGCAAATGCTTGCACTTGTTGGAACAAGCGGGAGCGGAAAATCATCTATTATCAATCTTTTGATGTATTTTTACGAAAAACAAAAGGGTCAAATTTTATTTAATGGTTTAGATATTAGCGAATTTAATATTCAAAGTTTGCGTGATAAAATAGGACTCGTAACACAAAATATTTATCTTTTTAATGATAGTTTTGCTCAAAATATAGCTTATAGTGAAGAATTAGATGAAGAAAAAATCATTAAGGTCTTAAAGTTAGCCAATGCTTATGAATTTGTTGAAGCAATGGGTGGAATTTATACAGAGGTAAAAGAACACGGTAAAAATTTAAGTGGGGGTCAAAAGCAACGCATTGCTATCGCTAGAGCTTTATATAAAAATCCTGATTTACTTATTTTTGATGAGGCAACTTCGGCACTTGATAATGAGAGTGAAAAAACCATTGTTAAAACTATAGAAAATTTAAAGCAAGATAGGCTGATTTTGGTGATCGCACACCGCTTAAGCACTATAGAAAATGCTGATAAAATCGCAGTTATAGATCAAGGAAAGGTTTTAGCAATAGGCAAAGACGCTCAGCTAATGAAAGAATGTGAATTGTATAAAAAATTCAAAGAAAAGAGTTTAAAGCATAAATAAAAGTTATTTTGCTAATATTTTACAAAAATTAAGGATGTCAATGTTGTCTTATGAACAGATTAAACCCCTTTTATTTAAATTAGATCCTGAAAATGCTCATTGGCTAGCCGAGCATAGTTTAAGGACTTTAAATGCTGTTTTTCCTGGAGCTTTAAGTTTTTTAGCACATCAATATATCGTTAATGATGAGAGTTTAAAGCAAAATTTATTAGGACTTGATTTTCATAATCCTGTGGGCTTAGCAGGTGGCTTTGATAAAAATGCTACTATGATACGCCCTCTAGCAGCACTTGGTTTTGGCTTTTTAGAATTTGGTACTTTTACACCCAAGGCTCAGGAGGGCAATGAAAAACCAAGGCTTTTCCGTCTTATAAAGCAAGAAAGTATACAAAATGCTATGGGTTTTAATAATGAAGGTGCTCAAAAAATCGCTTCTCGTCTAACTCAAATTTATCCCTTTGCCGTCCCTTTGGCCGCAAATATAGGAAAAAATAAGATCACTCCTAATGAACAAGCTTTGGAGGATTATTTAATTTTATTAAAAGAGTTTGAAAATTTATGTGATTATTTTGTTGTGAATATTTCATCGCCAAATACTAAAAATTTAAGAGCTTTGCAAAGTGAAGATTTTATTAAAGAACTTTTTAATAAAGCCAGAGAAATCACTCAAAAACCCATCTTGTTAAAAATAGCTCCTGATATGAGTGTAGATGCGGCACTTTCTTTGTGTGAGGTAGCTATAAATTCTAGCGCTAATGGCCTTATCATAGCCAATACGAGCGTGGATTATTCTTTACTTGATAATAATCGCACTTTTGGTGGCATTAGCGGAAGGCTTATTACAGAAAAAAGTGGAATTTTCTTTAAGGAGCTGGCTAAGGTTTTATTTGGTAGGACTTTGCTTATTGCAAGTGGGGGGATAGATAGTGCCGAGCTTGCATATGATCGTATTAAAAATGGAGCGAATTTAATACAGGTTTATACGGCTTTGATTTTTAAAGGTCCTTCTTTGGTTAAAAATATCAATGAAGGTCTTATAGAGCTTTTAAAGCAAGATGGATTTTTGCATATTAGCCAAGCAGTGGGAGTTAATGTTAAATGATAAATTATAAGAATATCAGTTTAAAAAATAAACTTGAAGTTTATGCTTTGCCTATCAATAAAAATAGCGATGTGATTAGTGTTGATATTTTTTATAAAGTAGGTTCAAGAAATGAAGTTATGGGGAAAAGTGGCATAGCTCATATGCTTGAACATTTAAATTTTAAAAGCACCAAAAATTTAAAAGCAGGTGAATTTGATGAGATAGTAAAGGGCTTTGGCGGGGTTGATAATGCTAGCACGGGTTTTGATTATACGCATTATTATATAAAATGCTCTAAGAAAAATTTAGATAAAGCTTTAGAGCTTTTTGCTGAGCTTATGGCAAATTTAAATTTAAAAGATGAGGAATTTCAGCCAGAACGAGCTGTGGTTTTGGAAGAGCGCAGGTGGAGAACAGATAATAATCCTTTGGGATATTTGTATTTTAGACTTTTTAATCATGCTTTTATGTATCATCCTTATCATTGGACACCAATAGGTTTTTTTAAGGATATAGAAAATTGGAGTATTGAGGATATTAAAGAATTTCATAGTATTTATTATCAACCAAAAAATGCTATTTTGGTAGTGAGTGGAGATATCGAAAGTAAAGAAGTTTTCGAGCTTTCAAGGAAACATTTTGAAAAAATTAAAAACACAAGAGCTATTCCTAAAATTCATACCAAAGAGCCAAAACAAGAAGGGGCAAAGCGTATTTACTTAAAGAAAAAAACCGATACAGAGCTTTTGGCGATTGGTTTTAAAATTCCTGATTTTAAGCACAAAGATATGAGCGCTTTAAATGTTTTAGGAGAGCTTTTAGGAAGTGGCAAGAGTTCTTTGATTAATGAAATTTTAATTGATAGGCTTAATTTGATTAATGATTATTATTCTTTTGCAAATGACTCTATTGATGAAAATTTGTTTATACTTATTTTTAATTGCAATCCAAAAATTAAAGCTGAAATTGTAGAAGAAGAAATTTGGAAAATTCTTCAAGATATAAAAGATGCTAAAATTTCGCAGCAAGATTTGCAAAAGGTTAAAAATAATATAAAAAGTGATTTTATTTTTTCTCTTGATACGGCTAGTGCGGTTTCAAATACTTATGGTTCCTATCTTGCTAAGGGTGATTTAAGGCCACTTTTAGAGTATGAAGATAGGGTGCAAAAATTACAAATGCAAGATTTGATAAAATGCGCTAAAAAATACTTTACTAAGCAAAATTCAATCACTGTAATTTTAAAAAAGGATTAAGAATGGATAATCATACTATTATTGGAGCAATGACGGCACTTATCACTCCTTTTAAAAATGGAAATTTAGACGAGGAGTGCTATTATAAACTCATACAAAGACAAATTAAAAATGGCATTGATGCCATTGTTCCTGTAGGTACAACAGGTGAAAGTGCAACCTTGACACATGAAGAGCATAGAATTTGTATAGAAATAGCAGTAGAAGCTTGTAAAAATACTAAAGTAAAGGTTTTAGCCGGAGCAGGAAGTAATGCAACCCATGAAGCAGTGGGTCTGGCAAAATTTGCACAAGAACATGGTGCTGATGGAATTTTGAGCGTGGCGCCTTATTATAATAAACCATCTCAAGAAGGACTTTATTTACACTATAAAGAAATTGCGCGAAGTGTGGATATTCCGGTGCTTTTATATAATGTGCCAGGAAGAACGGGTTGTGAGATTGCAACTGAAACCATTATCAAGCTTTTTAGAGATTGTAAAAATATTTATGGGGTAAAAGAAGCAAGCGGAAATATAGACAGAAGTGTTGATTTACTCGCACATGAGCCAAGAATGGTTTTGATTTCTGGCGATGATGCGATCAATTATCCAGTGCTTTCTAATGGTGGAAAGGGAGTGATTTCAGTAACTTCGAATTTATTGCCGGATATGATTAGTGAATTAACCCACTTGGCTTTAGAGGGGAATTACAAAGAAGCTAAAAAAATCAACGATGAGCTTTATAATATCAATAAAATTTTATTTTGTGAGGGTAATCCTATTCCTATTAAAGCAGCTATGTTTATTGCGGGTTTAATACCGACTTTAGAATACCGCTTACCTTTATGCCCTCCAAGTAAGGAAAATTTCGCTAAAATTGAAGCGGTGATGAAAAAATATAATATTAAAGGATTTTAATGAATACAGAATTTCAAGGAAAAACTCTAGTTATTAGCGGTGGAACGCGTGGAATTGGCAAGGCTATAGTTTATGAATTTGCAAAAGTGGGTGCAAATATAGCTTTTACTTATAATTCTAATGCAGAAATTGCTAATGAAATGATTAAAGATTTAGAAAATAACTATAAAATCAAAGCAAGAGCCTATGAATTTAATATTTTAGAACCAGAAAATTATAAAGAGCTTTTTGAAAAAATCGATGCTGATTTTGATAGGATTGATTATTTTATCTCAAACGCTATTATTTCAGGCCGTGCGGTTGTGGGTGGTTATACTAAATTTATGAAATTAAAACCAAAAGGGATTAATAATATTTTCACAGCTACAGTAAATGCCTTTGTTGTAGGAGCTCAAGAAGCAGCCAAAAGAATGGAAAAAGTAGGGGGTGGAAGCATTATTTCCATCTCATCTACTGGAAATTTAGTTTATATAGAAAATTACGCAGGGCATGGCACAGCAAAAGCTGCAGTGGAAGCTATGGCAAGATATGCAGCAACGGAGCTTGGAGAGAAAAATATCCGTGTGAATGTAGTAAGTGGTGGGCCGATTGAAACTGATGCTTTGAGAGCTTTTACAAATTATGAAGAAGTTAAACAGGCTACGATAAATTTAAGCCCTTTAAATCGTATGGGACAGCCTGAAGATCTAGCTGGTGCTTGTCTTTTTCTTTGCTCAAGCAAAGCAAGCTGGGTAACAGGTCATACTTTCATCGTTGATGGTGGAACGACTTTTAAATAATCATGGCAACGCTTTTTATATGCGTTGCTAAATTTTTGTGATTTTAAGTATTAAATTTGATATTTTTCTTTATCCAATTTACTATACCATCGCTAATTTTTAATCCCGATAAATCTTCTATCCATAGCCACTGTCCGCTATAATTAATTTCTAAAAAAATCCATTCATTTTGCAAATTTACTATAAAATCAAGTGCCCCATATTCTAAATTCATAATTTGTAGTAATTTTTCAACTTTTTCTTTGATATCTTGTGGCGGAGTTAGAGCTAAATGTGGTGTTTTGCCTAGATCATACCTTCGTCAATCTTCACAAGCGATTTTAGATTTTTGCGAATCTATCTTGCATGCAAAATGCTCTTTGCCAACCACCGTATAGCGCACTTCAAAGGATTTTTTAATATATTCTTGCAGCATAATGGGATTTTCACCTTTTAAAGCAAAGTTTTTTAAATGTGTATTATTAATACGATTGGCATATATGCCTTTGGCTTAATCTTGGTCTAATTTGTAAATTTCTTGATTTAAAAATCACATCTGATTTACATATTTTGCAAAATTGAAGTAGTTTTTCTTTTTCATTACTTACAATAGTTTTTGGTATTTTTAAACCCAGTTGTTTTGCTAAACTCATTTGATAATATTTATTATCGCCTTTAAAAGCGTGTGAAATAGGATTTAGCCAAGGTAGATCTTTTAAAGAATGAAAAAGACCTAAAAGAGTGGCGTTAAATTCATTGCGCCAAATTTTAAAGTCAATATCTTTTTCTTTACTTTCTTTTTCCTCTAAGCTTAATTCAACAAAAGATCTTCTAAGCCAAACGCAAGAGATATCATCGCTTTTTATGTTTGAAATTTCATTTTTTATATGCCAAGAATGATTTTGAAAGCTTATGAAAGTATTGTAAAGAGATTTTGTATCTAAATTTAATCTAAAATAGAGCAATTTTAAAGCATTTATTTTTCCAACTACCCTATTTGCATGTACATCAAAGCTATCGCTGAGTATAAGTAATATTATATAGCCGTTAAGTATTCATTAAGTATTTCTATATTGCTTGCAGGTTTTTATTCCCAATCATTATAGTTAAAGATGAAAAATTAAAAAATTCCAAAATAAAAGATAACTAAAATAATAATAGGTACTACAAATTTAACATAGTGATACCAAATATTTATCCATATACTTTTAATTTTTCCATTATTTGAAAGTTCTTTAATGGCATCTTTTTTAAGTATCCAGCCCACATAAATGCAGCACAAAAATGCTGTTAAAACAAATAAAATATTTCCACTAATAAAATCAAAACTATCAAAAATATTTTTACCTCGAATCAAAGTTACATCTCTTAACGGCCCATAGGTTAAGATGCAAGGTAGATTTCCTAAGATGAAAATTGTTCCTAGAGTAAGATTAATGGCTAAATTTTTAGAAAGCTTGAATTTTTCCTCTAAAACGCTAATGATAACTTGATAGATTGGCAAGCTTGTAGTTAGTGCTGCAATGAGTAAAAGCATGAAAAATAAAGCACAAATAAGTCCGCCAAAATGAATATGCGAAAAGGCTATAGGTAAGGTTTCAAAAACCAAAGATGGTCCTTTATCGGGTTCAAGTCCAGCTGAAAAAAGTGCTGGAAATATCATAAAACCTGCCATCACAGCGATAACTGTGTTTAAAATTCCGGTATAAGTTGCAGTTTTGATTAAATTTTCTTTTTTATTGAGGTGAGAAGAAAGGGTGATCATCACGCCAAATCCCAAAGAAAGCGCAAAAAACACTTGTCCTAAAACATCAATAAAAAGTTTAGGGGTGATTTTCTTAAAATTAGGGTTTAAATAAAACTTAACTCCTTCTATTGCTCCATCTAAAGTGATATTACGCATCACAACAATGATAAGGCATAAAAAAAGCATAGGCATTAAGAATTTCACAGATTTTTCTATGCCATCAATTATGCCTTTTTTTAGTATGATCCAGTTGATAATCACAAAAATACTTGTAAAAATTCCTACAAATAGGGCATTGTGCTCTATATTTTGCGTATAAAAAGAATTGGTGTATTCTTTGCTCACAGGACTTGAGAGGTCAAAATTTCCAAATAATAAGCCAAAAATATAAACCAACACATAGCCGCCAAGCACCATATAATAAGCCATAATTCCAAAACTGCCCAAAAGTCCCATATAGCCAACGCCTTGCCATTTTCCTTTAAAGGCATCGACACTATTTTTCATCGCCCGTCTTCCTATGACATTTTCAACCAAAATAACAGGAATTCCTATGCAAATCATCGCAATGCAAAAAACTAATACATAGGCCCCACCGCCATTTTCTCCTACTAAATAAGGAAAACGCCAAGTTGCACCAAATCCTATGGTTGCTCCGGCGACAGTTAGGATATAGGTTAGGGTATTGCTCCATGTTTGTCTTTGCATTTATAAATCCTTTTTTAAGCGAAATTTTAAAAATTTAAATTTTGTCAAGAAAAGCTTAAATAAAAATTATAATTTTCTCATATATTCATCATCATAAGTTTGATTTAATCTTTTTTCTATGCTTTCAATCCAATTTTTGTTAATATTTTTGCAAGCAAGAAGTTTGTTAAATATGGTAAGATTTTCTTTGGGTTGATAAAAAAGCTTATTGAGTTCTAGCACACTTAAATTTGCTGAATCTTTTTGTAAAATTTTTATTCCATCTCCTAAGTTTATTGTTCCTTTTTGTAACACTTTGTAATACCAACCGCTCAAACCACTTTTGAAAATTTCGCGAGTAAAATTTTTATTATCATGCACAAGTGAAATTTTTACACAAGGTTTTCTTGGTTCGCTCACTTGTAAAATCGTATCTCCAATTTTGTGAATATCACCTATACAAACATTGCTTTCATGTAAATTGTCAATACTTAAATTTTCTCCCATTGTGCCAAAATTTAACTTTTTATTAAGAAAATTTTCCCATAAAATGTAATTCTGACAAGAATTAGCAAAAATCGCCTTATCTTTTCCGCCGTGGTGTTTTAAATCTGCAATTCCATCATCAACAATTCCTGAAATTTCAACCTTAGCAGAATTTAAATATATATCCTTAATAAAGCCACTTTTAAAATGAGTGTAATTTTTAACTTGCCCTATTTGCAAGCTTTGAATTTTCATTGATCTAACCTTTGCAATAAATCATTAGTATTTATGTAACCTGTGATTTTTAAATTTTCTTTTTGATTATCAAGGAAGATCAAAACTGGTGGTCCAAATACGCTAAATTCTTTCATTATTTTAATTTGTTCTTCATTATTTTGACTTACATCAACCTTAATGAGTGTGTAATTTTTAAGTTTTTCTTGAACTTTTTCATTGCTAAAAGCATATTCATCTAAAAGCTTGCAATTTTCACACCATGAAGCCGTAAAATAGACTAAAACTTTTTCGTTATCATTAATGATATTTTTTAAGTCACTAAGTTTTGTTATATGGTTGAAATTTAAATTTTTGTTTTCTATGGTTGAGGTTATATTAAAGGGTTTTAAGAAGTATTTTCCTCCAAATAAACCTCCTAAAAATAAGGCTAAACTATAACTTAAAATTAAAATCAAACAAGCTTTTTTGATTTTATTTAAAACCCCCAAGTCATTATCAAAAAGTCCCATAAATACACTAAAAAATACTCCCAATATACCAAATCCTATCAATATTAAAGAAGCGTCAAGAATGCGAGAGAGTATCCAAAGAGCCATTGCAAGCATTAAAAAAGCGAAGAAAAATTGAATTTTTTGCATCCAAATTCCAGCTTTTAAAAAACTTACTCCAAAACCTACTAAAAATAAAGGCAAACCCATGCCAAAACTCATAGTAAAAAGTGCTAATCCACCCAGCAATGCATCTTTTGAATTTGCGATATAAATCAAAGCTCCAGCCAAAGGAGCGGCGACACAAGGACCTACAATTAAAGCAGATAAAAAACCCATTGAAGCAACCCCTAAAACACCTTTGCCTTTATTGCTTTTTTTCTGTATAAAATTTTGGAATTTCAAAGGCAATTCGAGTCTAAAAAGTCCAAACAATGAAAGCGATAATAACACAAAAATTAAAGCAAAAATGATCAAAACCAAAGGTTTTTGCAATAAACCTTGTAAGCTTGCACCTAAAAAACTTGCTATAACACCAGCTACTCCATAGGCTAAAGACATAAAAAATACATAGATAAAACACAACCATAAAGCGTATTTTTTAGAAGGCTTATATGTGCTTTTTGATAGGATTAAAGAGGATAAAATGGGGATCATTGGCAAAGTACAAGGCGTTAAGGATAGTAATAAACCGTATCCAAAAAAACTAAGTAAAACTAAAATAAAGGATTTTTTCTCCATATTATTAGCAATGTTTTGTTCTTCGCTTACATTGGTTTGGATATTTTGGGTTGCTGGTTTTATTTCATAATTTTGCTGATTTTTTTGAATTTCAAAATGTAAAATTTGAGGTTTATAACATAATCCTTGCTCGGAACATCCTTGAAAATAAATATCCAGCAAGGCTTTATCTTGCATTTCGTGCTCGAGTAAAATTTTAGGTAAAGATAAGTTAAGCTGATGATAAAAAACTTTTTCACCGTTTTTATTGATAGCTTTTGGCAAAGAGATTAAATCTGTAATATCTTGATTTGCTAAGAGTATTTTTAATTCCTTTTGATAAAGATAGATATCTTTTCCTAGTGTGATTTTAACGCTAACGCCTTGAGAATTAAAATTATAAGTATGCTTAAAGGCTTGCTCTAAACTAAGAGGATTTGCAAATAAAAAATTGATAAAAATAAACAAAAATAAACAAATGCGCATAAGTGTTCCTAATTTTAGAGTGAAAATTTTCGAAATTATATTTTATTTATGGTAAATTTATGGATATTTTTTAAGGGGATATTATGGATGCAATGACTTTAGAGCAGGTTAAGGAAGAAAAAGGTTGCACTTATATTAAGGTTAAAAAAAGTCTTATTGAATACGAGAAAGAATTGCAAATGCTTCAAATTGAGCTTTTGAAATTTCAAAATTATGTAAAAAAAGAAGGATTAAAGGTTTTAATCATAGTCGAAGGACGCGATGCGTCGGGTAAAGGTGGTTCAATTAAAAGATTGGTTGAGCATTTAAATCCAAGAGGGTGTCGTGTGGTAGCACTTGAAAAGCCTAGTGAAGTTGAAAGGACACAGTGGTATTTTCAACGCTATGTAGCACATTTGCCAAGCGCTGGCGAGATAGTGATTTTTGATAGATCGTGGTATAACCGTGCAGGAGTAGAGCCTGTGATGGGTTTTTGCACTCCAAAAGAGCACGAGCGTTTTTTAAAAGAAGTGCCTTTGTTTGAGGAAATGGTAGTAAAAAGTGGAATTATTTTTTTCAAATTTTATTTTTCTATTTCCAAAGCTGAGCAAGAAAAGCGTTTTGAGGCAAGAAAAAATGATCCTTTAAAACAATACAAGCTTTCGCCAGTAGATAAAAAATCTCAAGAATTATGGGATGAATATACAAAGGCAAAATACACTATGCTCCTTGCCTCAGATACACTTTTGTGCCCTTGGACTATCATTGCAACGGATAATAAAAAACAAGCAAGGCTTAATATTTTTAAATACATTTTATCTCATGTGGATTATCCAGATAAAAAGCGCTTTAAAAAACTTGCTTTTGATCCAAAGATTGTGAGAAATGGCAAGGAAGAGGTTGAAAGAATGAAAATTAAAATGGAGCAAAATGCTAATGCAGCAAGTAATTAAAGATTTAACACAAAAATACTATCCTAAAATCAAAGAACTAAGACATCAAATTCATATGTATCCTGAGCTTGAATTTGAAGAAGAAAATACAGCAAAATTGGTGTGTGAAATTTTAGATGAATTTGGTATAAAATATCAAAGAAATATAGCAAAAACTGGAATTTTAGCAATCATAGAAGGCAAAAAGACAAGTGATAAAAAGCCAAAATGTGTGCTTTTGAGAGCAGATATGGATGCTTTACCTGTGCAAGAAAAAACCGGACTTTCATACGCTTCAAAAATCGATGGGAAAATGCACGCTTGCGGGCATGATGGACATACGGCTGGACTTTTGGGGGCTGCTTTGATATTAAATGAATTAAAAGAGTATTTTAGTGGAAGTGTTAAATTTATGTTTCAACCCGCTGAAGAAGGAAGTGGGGGTGCAAAGCCTATGATAGAAGCAGGGGTACTTAAAAATCCTTGCGTAGATGCAGTTTTTGGTTGTCATTTATGGGGTCCTTTGCTTGAAAATACTGCTCAAATTGTAGATGGCGAGATGATGGCAGGGGTTGATGTTTTTGAGCTTGAATTTGTCGGTCATGGTGGGCATGGAGCGCATCCGCATACGACTATTGATCCTATTGTAATGGCGGCAAAATTCATCACTGATGTTCAATGCATTGTTTCAAGGAAATTAAAACCTGTGGATGCAGGAGTAGTTACTATAGGAAAAATTGAAGCAGGGACAACCTTTAATGTGATACCGCAAAATGCCATATTGCAAGGAACGGTGCGTTTTTTAAGCGATGAAAATCAAAAATTAATGCAAAGCTCAATAGAAAACATTGCCAAAGCTGTTGCATTAGCATTTGGTGGAGAATATAGACTTGATTATAAAAGAGAATATCCGCCTTTAATTAATGATAAAAATGCTGCAAATATAGCCAGAAAAGCTTTTGCTAAAGTTTTAGGTGAGCAAAATATTATTAACACAGCTAAGCCTGATATGGGCGCTGAAGATTTTGCTTTTTTAACGCGCGAAAGAATGGGAGCTTATGTTTTTGTAGGAATTTCAAAGGACTTAAAAAATCCCACCTTACATCATAGTTCTACCTTTTGTTGGGATGATGAGAATTTAAAGGTTTTGATGCAAGGTGATGCGATGATGGCTTTGGAATTTTTAAATTCCTAAGCACCGATTTTATCATAGAACAAAGAATATGTTGCTTCATAAATCCTTCTGGCAACATAGGCTTTATTCATGATGTAAAGATGAATTCCATCTACTCCGTTTGTAATTAAATCCACAATTTGATCAACTGCATAGGCAATCCCAGCATCTGCTAAAGCTTTGTCGTTGTGTTTGTATTTTTCTAGAATTTTTAAGAATTTTGGTGGCAGTTTTGCTCCACAAAGTTGAGTGATTTTTAGAATTTGCCTTTTATTGGTAATTGGCATAATGCCTGCATAAATTGGTGCTTTAATTCCAGATAATGCACAGTTTTGTTTGAAATTATAAAAATCATTGTTATCAAAAAATAGTTGAGTGATGAGCTTGTCAGCACCTTTATCAACTTTTATTTTAAGATTATGTATATCTTCAATGCAATTTTTAGATTCATTATGGGTTTCTGGATAACAAGCGCCAAAGATATTAAAATCTCCATTTTGTTTAATGAATTCGACCAAATCGCTAGCGTAAGAAAAATCTTTACTCGCTTTTAAATCTTTACTCATGTCACCCCTTAGTGCGAGAATATTTTTTAAATTCCTATCCTTGCAATGGGTTAAAAATTTAGCAATTTCCTCTTTGCTAAAATGGATACATGGAAGATGCACTATGCTTTTGGTTTGATATTTTTGTTCTATTAGCTGTGCTATATCCAAAGTAAAATTTGATTTTTTACTTCCTCCCGCTCCGAAGGTAACGCTGATAAAATCAGCGTTTAAGTCCTTGAGATTTTCTAAAATTTCATCGATATTGCGAAGTTCTTCATTGACTCTTGGCGGGAAAAGTTCGAAAGAAAAACTAGTGTTTTTATTCATTTTGCAACTCCTTTCTAAGCTCAAGACTTGCTTGAACTAAATTTTTAAGACTAGCGACTACTTCTTCATAATTTCTTGTTTTTAAACCACAATCAGGATTGATCCAAATTTTTTCTTTCTCAAATTTATTTAAGATTTTTTTTATCACATTTTTTAATTCATCAATACTTGGAATTCTTGGACTATGGATATCATAAACCCCAGGTCCAATGTCGGTTTTGAAATTCACTGCTTTTAGTGCATTTAGCAAGTCAAGATTTGATCTTGAGGCCTCGAAAGAAATCACATCCGCATCCATTGCATTAATTTCTTTAATAATATCGCTAAATTCACTATAACACATATGTGTATGAATTTGAGTTTGGGCTTTTACTTTATAATGAGTCACATTAAAAGCTAAAATTGCCCATTCTAAGTAAGTGTGCCATTTACTTTTTCTTAGAGGCAATTTTTCTCTTAAAGCCGCTTCATCAATTTGTATGATTTTAATACCTGCATTTTCAAGATCCAAAACCTCTTCTTGTATAGCTAATGCGATTTGCAAAGCACTTTCTCTTAGACTAATATCTTCTCTTGGAAAAGACCAATTTAGTATAGTTACTGGTCCTGTTAGCATTCCTTTGACGATTTTTTGGCTTTGACTTTGAGCGAATTTGGCATATTCTACAGTAATGGTTTTTTTGCGACTCACATCACCCCAAATAATAGGAGGTTTTACACACCTTGTGCCATAACTTTGTACCCAAGCATTTTGAGTGAATAAAAAGCCTTCTAAATTCTCACCAAAATATTCCACCATATCATTGCGTTCAAATTCTCCATGCACCAAAACATCAAGTCCTATTTCTTCTTGAATTTTAATACATTCTTTAATTTTGTTTCGATTAAAACTTGTATAAGTATCAATATTTATTTTATTTTGTTTAAAAGCAAGACGATTAGAACGCACTTCCTTGGTTTGTGGAAAAGAACCTATGGTGGTTGTTGGAAGTATAGGAAGTTTTAATATACTTTGCTGCAGAATTTTTCTTTCTTTAAATTCAGGTTCTCTGATACATTTTTCTTTGCTTAGAGTTTTAATGCTTTCTTGAACTTTGAGATTGTTTTTATTTAAGCTATTAGCAAGTAAAATTTGATTTTGAATGAAAAATTTTTCTTTATTGAAATCTTTAGAAGTTAATAATATTTTCAGTTCATTTAATTCTTGCAATTTTTCCTTAGCAAAAGCAAAATGATTGAGATATTTTTCATCCAGTTTGTTTTCATTTTGTATACTATAAGGGACATGCAAAAGCGAACAACTTGTACTAAGGACTATATTTGGAGCATAATTTTTGATTTTATGGATTAAATCAATGGTTTTTTTATAATTATTTTTATAAATATTGCGACCATTAATAATTCCTGCAAAAAGAATTTTGTTCCTATGAAAACCAAAATTTTCTAGCAAATTTATATTATAATCTCCTTCGATAAAATCAAGCCCCAAACCATCAATATCAAGCTTTAAAACACTTTCATAAGCATCTCTTATATCACCAAAATAACTTTGAATAAGAATTTTAATCCCACCTTTATGTTTGAGTAATTCTTGATAAAAATCATTAAAAAGTTTTAATTCTTGCTTGTTTAAATCAAATACCAAACAAGGTTCATCAAAACTAAGCCAAGTAGCCTCTAAATCATTGAAGCGATTTAAAAGTTTTATGTAAGCTTGAAGTAGCTTTTCTTTAGCTTTTTGTTTGGTATCTTCATCTTTAAAACGAATGAGTTTAAAGAAAGTAAAAATTCCATGAATTACGGGTTTTGGGTTGATATTTAAATTTTTTGCTTCGATGAAATCCTTAAAAATTTTATCTCCAACTAAATCAATAACTTCTGCATCATCACATTCTGGCTCGATGTAATGGTAATTTGTGTTAAACCATTTTTTCATTGCCAAAGCTTTCTCATCGCCAAATTTTCCTTGATAGCCTCTAGCTTGCGCGAAATATTCATCTAAATGATTTAGTTTTAAGGCCTTATATCGTTGAGCAACTACATTAAACAGCACGGCAGTATCGAGTGTGTTGTCATAAAAAGAAAAATCATTACAAGGTATAAAATCAATATTTGCCGATTTTAGATCTTGCCAATGTTTTTCTTTTAAATCCTTGCTTAAAGCGATAAGCTCTTCTTGTGAGCTTTGTTTTAAAAAATACTTTTCAACTTCAAATTTTAATTCTCGAAAAGCACCTATTCTTGGATATCCAATAACTGAATTTTTCATAATAAAATCCTTTTAATTAAATAAAAATTAAACAAAAATAAAAATTAGACTGAGATTAAGTTTAATCAGAGACTAAATTTTTACAACAATAGCAATGTGATTTAAAAATAAAAAAGTAGAAATTACATGCACATTAGGCACATAATAGAAGAAATGAATGGAATGTTTATGTTTTGATTTTTGTAAGATTGTGTTTTTTGTTGATTTAAGTTCATTGTGTTTTCTCCTTTGTTTTTGATATTTATGTGATAAAATATAAATGACGCATCAGCATAAAAACTCCTTTAACAATTTATTGATTTGGTTATACTAATATAATAAAACTTAATTTTATTTTAAAAAATATTTTTTATCTTTTTTAGCTATAATTTTTTGCCAAAATTAAAATAAAAAAGGAAATAAATCATGAAAGCTGTGAATTTATTATTATTAGCGATGATGATAGGTATAGAACTTTGTGTTGGTATTATGGTTGCACCTGTAATTTTTTATCCGCAAGAATTTTTGGGAGAAGGAGTTTTAACTCAGTTTCAAAGCGGTATTTTAATGACACAAATTTTTATTAAATTTGGTTATATTTTGCTGGGCGTGAGTGTGATTAATACTATTTTTGCCTTATTTTCAAAAGAGCTTTGTTCTTTTAGTGTGAGAATTTCAAAGATTTTACTTGCCTTAATTATTTTGGTTTTAAGTGCGGTTTTTGTATTTTATTTTACAGATTATATTGTCAAAGCTCAGGAATTAGGTGAAGTTGCAACACAAAATGCCGAGTTTGCAGGTATTCACTCGGCAAGCGAAGTAGTGATAAAAATCATGGTTGTGGCTCAAGCGTTTTTATTTTTCTTAAGTTTTAAAACAGCTAAAAAAATATAAAATTTATGAAGCAATCAGATTAAAGGAGGAAATTATGAAAATTAACAACTCTACAGCAATGCAGCAAAATTATTATTTAAATAATGCACAAAAGTCTAGCGAAAAAGCTTTAGAAAATATTTCTGCTATGCGCGCTATTAGCGGTGTTGATAGTGCGAATTTAGGCATTGCAGATTTTTTAAGATCTCAAGCTAGCACCATTGATCAAGGCGTAGCAAATGCCTATGATGCAATCGGTGTTTTACAAATTGCTGATGCAAGTTTGTCAAATATTTCCCAAAGTGCCAATAGGCTAAATGAACTTTCGGTAAAAATGAATAACGCAGCCTTAAATGATAATCAAAAAAGTATGATACAAAGTGAAGCTACAAGACTTCAAGAGTCTATTAATGATGCTTTTAACAATGCAACTTATAATGGAAAAAATGTGTTTCAGACTATGAATTTCGTTGTAGGAAGTGGAACTCAAACGACAAATCTAAATCCTTTGTCTGCAGATGGACTTGATATAAATAATCAAGAAAGCATTACGCAATTTATAGATCAAGTTAATGCTTTAAGAGGAGAGATTGGTGGGGGTATTAATGTGCTAACATCCAACATTAATTCTAGCGTGCAAAATAGTATCAATACCAAAGCAGCTGAAAATAACTTGCTAAATAACGACATGGCAAAAAATATGAATGATTTAAATTCAAACTATTTAAAAGAAAATGCAGCAAGTTTTATCTTAGCTCAATCAAATATGCAACTTCAAAGCAAAATTGCTAATTTATTGGATTTTTAAAAAGCCCGTTTTTTGGGCTTAATTTTTAAATAATATACTCCCTAAACGCACCATATTAGATCCACATTTTATAGCAAGTTCAAAGTCTGAACTCATTCCCATAGAGCAAATTTTCGCACCGTATTTTTGTAGTTTTTCATAAATTTGATAAGTTTTTTCAAAGCTTTTGATGATTTCTTTCTCATCATCGCTGTGTGAGCCTATACTCATAATTCCACATAGATTTAGATTTTTGCATGAATTTTGAATTTGTAAATATTCATCAATAGCACGCGAGACATCAATGCCGCTTTTACTTTCTTCATTAGCAGCATTAATTTCAAGCAAAGTATCAAGTTTATAATCTAGTCTTTTATCCATAGCCAAAGCGATTTTTAATCCATTGCAAGACTGCCATAAAATGGGACGCTGTTTGATTAAGAGATTGATTTTATTGCTTTGTAAAGTTCCGATAAAATGCCATTTGATATTTAAATTTTCTTGATCTAAGATTTCTTTTTTTTGAGTCAAGGCTTGAACTTGATTTTCTCCAAATTCCATCAAGCCTTTTGCGTTTAATTCTTTGATTTTATCCGCATTGACATATTTACTTGCTGCAACGATTCTTATATTTTTTGTTTTTTCTAAAATTTGTTCTAAATGCATTTTTTTCCTTGTGAGTTTTAAGGTTAAAGGATAAATTTAATTAATCCCTAAGAAGTGAATTGCTTAGGGATTTGTTGTTTTTAAGAATTAATATATTTCATTATGGCCACAGCGTCATTTAAACCTGTAACAATACTAGCGCCATTTTTTGTAGCAATATCCCCAGCAACAAAAATCCTGCTGACATTGCTTTGTTTGTGCTCATCAAAAACAGGAACACCTTTTTCATCAACTTCTATACCGCATTTTTGCAAGAAATCAAGAGGAGTTGAACCTCCAATAGCGTAAATAACTCTATCATAAATTTCGCTACTTCCATCGCTAAAATGAAGTTTAGCTTTACTATTTTCATCCTCAACACTTGTGATATCAATGCCAAGTTTTAGTTTAAAATCTCCATTTTTAGCACCATTTTCAACATCGTTAAGATTGATATCGTTTAATCTTGTGAATTTATCTTTTCTGTAACAAAGTGTTATTTCATTATTTTTTGCAAGATCTACAGCATACTCAGCTGCTGAATTTCCGCCACCCACAACGATGATTTTTTCTTGACCTAAGACTGAGTTGGCGTTGAAATTAATGATTTTAGTCAGCGTTAAAGGAAGTTTATAATCAGGCTTATTAGGTTTTCCCATTCTACCTATAGCTACAATGATATTTTTACAAGTATAGCTTTCTTTGGAAGTATTAACAATAAAATGATCGCTTTCTTGTTTAATGCTTTCTACTTCGCTACCAAATTCAACACCGATATTATGCTCTTTTAAAGCTTTTTCAAAAGTTTCTATCGTACTTTCTTTTGTTCCATCTTCAAAAGGAATATGACCATAATTAGTCCCCTCGCAACCCTTATAAGCTTTATCAACTCTTTTGCCTTCTTTGTAATATTGCACTAAAGTTTGACAAATTGAATTTGTTTTTTCTAACAACAAAACTTCTTTATTGGCAAGTTTAGCTTCTACGGCACAACCAATTCCCGCAGGTCCAGCACCAACGATGATAATATCAAAATGTTTCATTTATACCTTTCTTTAATAATTTTTTGTATAGAATTTAACAAGTTTTTTATAAACAAAGGATTAAAATGCGACATTTAATTGAAAATATTAATAAAAACTCCCAAAAACTTTTAAATTTAAAACCTCAAGATAAAAAAGAAATCATCTTGCAATGTGCACTAAATTTAAGAAAATATTTTGATGAAATTTTAAAGGCTAACGAAAAAGATTTGAAAAATTTTACTAAAAACGAGGCTTTGAAGGATAGATTAAAACTTGACACTTCAAGGCTTAATTCGCTTTGCGAAGCTTTGGAAAAAATAGCCCTTTTACCAGATCCTATAGGAAAAGTTTTACAGGGCTGGGTTAATGATAGCGGACTTAAGATAGAAAAAGTAAGCATTCCTATTGGTATTATTTGCGTCATTTATGAAGCAAGGCCGGCTATTAGTGCTGAGTTGTTGGCCTTATTGCTAAAAAGCTCAAATGCTGGAATTTTAAAGGGTGGTAGTGAGGCTAAATATACAAATTTTAGTATTTTTAAAGCTTTGCAAGAGGTGCTTGCTATTTATGATCTTAAGGATTGTTTTTTAATGGTCAGTGAAAAAGAAGAGATTAATGAGCTTTTGGAATTTGATGATTTAATTGATCTTATTGTTCCTAGAGGAAGCACTAAAATGATACAAAATATTGCCAAAAACACTAAAATTCCAGTGATTAAGCATGATAAGGGTTTGTGTCATATTTTTGTAGATGAAAGTGCAAATTTAAACAAGGCTAAAGATATAATTTTGAATGCAAAATGCCAAAGGGTAAGTGTTTGTAACGCTTTAGAAAGTTTGCTTATTCATGAGAATATAGCCAAGGATTTACTGCAAAATTTGGCTAAGGAATTTGAAAAATTTCAGCTAGAAATTCATGCTTGTGAGAAAAGTTTAAAATTTTTACAAGATACAAATTTAACTTGCTTTTTGGCAAATGAGCAAGATTATGCTACTGAGTGGCTTGATTATAAAATCAGCATTAAAATCGTTAAAAATTTAAATGAGGCTATAGAGCATATACAAAAATTTAGCTCAAATCACTCCGAGGCTATACTTTCAAATGACACGAAAAATATTGCTATTTTTCAAAGAAGTATTAATTCTTCTTGTGTTTATGTTAATGCCTCAACGCGTTTTAGTGATGGAGGTGAGTTTGGTTTTGGTGCTGAGGTTGGAATTTCTACTAATAAACTTCATGCTAGAGGTCCTATGGGGGTTGAAGAGCTTTGTACTTATAAATATCTTATCACAGGGGAAGGTCAAGTTCGAAAATAAATTTTTTGGAACACTCTTTGCTTTTAAGCTTTTAAAATTATTTTAAAAGTAGGTGAAAAATATGCAAAATGGATATTATCAAGCCACTGGCGGTATGGTAACCCAATTTAACCGTCTTGATGTTATTACAAATAATTTAGCTAATGTCAATACTAGTGGTTTTAAAAAAGATGATGTGGTTATTGCAGATTTTAAAAGGATTTTTAAAGAAACTCAGGATGAGTTACCTATACAAAATCACACACGCGATGCATCAAGATTTGCAAATTCAACCATAGATCGCGTTCCGCAAGTGAGTGAAGTTTATACAGACTTTAGTGTGGGAAATCTTAAAATGACAAATAATCCTTTAGATTTTGCTATGACTAGAGAGGATACTTTTTTTCTTGTTAAAACGAGTAACGGAGAAGTAAGACTTACTCAAGATGGGAATTTTCAACTTGATGATGAGGGTTTTTTGGTTAATAAGCAAGGTTATAGAGTTTTAAGCAGTGATTATTTTAATAATCCTGAGCAAGATGGCATTAGAATTGATGTAAATGCTGTACATATTAATAGCGACTCAAATGGAAATATTTCCGTTGATGGTGTAGATAATGCAAGAATGTTTATAGCGCAAGTTGATGATATTCGTGCTTTGCAAAAAGAAGGGGATAATGTTTATCGTATAGATGATTTGACTAGAATTCGCGATCTTGATACTTCAAGAGCGATAAAACAAGGTTTTTCTCAAGGTTCAAATGTCAATGCAGTAACCGAAATGGTAGGGCTTATCGAGGCTAATCGTTTGGTGGATATGTATCAAAAAGTGATGACTTCTCATATGGATGATTTAAACCAAGATGCGATTAATAAACTCGCAAGTGTGAAATAATAAAGGATAAAAAATGTTAAGATCTTTACATACAGCAGCAACAGGGATGATTTCTCAGCAAACACAAATCGATGTAACTTCAAATAATATTGCCAATGTTAATACTGCAGGTTATAAAAAATCAAGAGCTGAATTTGCGGATTTAATGTATCAGGTGATGAAGTATGCTGGCACTTCAACTTCAGCCACCACACTTTCGCCTTCAGGTATGGAAGTAGGGCTTGGAGTAAGACCTTCGGCTATTACAAAAGTTTTTACTGAGGGTTATTTAAAATCTACGAGCACGGATAGTCTTGATATGGCTATTGAAGGCAATGGTTTTTTTCAAATTCAGCTTCCTGATGGCACAACCGCTTATACTAGAAACGGGCAATTTACAAGGGATAATGAAGGAAATATCGTTAATGCTGATGGTTATAGGCTTATACCTGAGATGACTATCCCAGAAGGGGCAACGGCGATAAATGTTGCAAAAGATGGAACAGTTTCTGTAATGCTTGCAGGCGAACAAGAAGAAACGCAGATTGGGCAAGTTGAGCTTGTGCAATTTATCAACCCAGCAGGACTTCATGCAATGGGGGATAATTTATTTTTAGAAACAGGGGCAAGTGGAGCGCCGGTTGCTGGTATAGCAGGCGAAGATGGCTTGGGACAAATCAGACATGGTTGGATTGAGTCTTCAAATGTGCAATTGGTTGAAGAAATGACAGATCTTATCACTGGGCAAAGAGCTTATGAGGCAAATTCAAAAGCTATTACTACAAGTGATGAAATGCTTTCAACTGTAAACCAGCTTAAACGATAACTTAAAGAGGTTTGTACCTCTTTTTATTTTTTAATAAATTTTTTAATTATTCTTTTTGAAAAATAAAATCTTAGAGACTATCATATTATTTTTTTATATACAAAATAAGACATTAAATATCCTAAAAATAGGCTTTTGAAAATATTATTTTTTTTAAAAAATTAATTTTTATTTTATCTTGTTAAAGTAAAATTTATAAACTTGACAAACACATTGGAGGTGAAAGTATGAATAGAAGGGATTTTATTAAAAATACTGCTATTGCTAGTGCTGCTAGTGTTGCTGGGCTTAGTATTCCAAGTTTTGCTACGAGTGAGGAGCAGTGGCAATGGGATAAGTCGGTTTGTAGATTTTGCGGAACTGGTTGTGGAATTATGGTAGCACGAAAAAATGGCAAGATAGTTGCTGTTAAAGGTGATCCAGCCGCACCGGTAAATCGTGGGCTTAACTGTATTAAGGGTTATTTTAATGCTAAAATAATGTATGGTGAAGATCGTCTTGTGATGCCTTTGCTTCGTGTTAATGAACAAGGCGAATTTGATAAAAAAGGTAAATTTAAACAAGTTTCTTGGAAAAGGGCTTTTGATGAAATGGAAAAACAATTTAAAAAAGCTTATGGTGAATTAGGCGTTAGTGGGGTAGGGATTTTTGGTAGCGGACAATACACTATCCAAGAAGGTTATGCTGCTGTAAAACTTGCTAAAGCAGGTTTTAGAACAAACAATATTGATCCAAATGCAAGACATTGTATGGCTTCTGCTGTGGTTGGTTTTATGCAAACTTTTGGCGTGGATGAGCCTTCTGGTTGTTACGATGATATAGAGCTTACTGATACTATTATCACTTGGGGTGCAAATATGGCTGAAATGCATCCAATTCTTTGGTCAAGAGTAAGTGATAGAAAATTAAGCAATTTAGATAAAGTTAAAATAATTAATTTAAGTACTTTTTCTAATAGAACTTCAAATATCGCAGATATGGAAATCATTTTCAAACCAAATACGGATTTAGCTATTTGGAATTACATAGCAAGGGAAATTGTTTATAATCATCCTGAAGCTATGGATGAAAAATTTATCAAAGAGCATTGTGTGTTTGCGACAGGTTATGCAGATATTGGATATGGCATGAGAAGCAATTCTAACCATCCTAGCTTTAAAGAGAGCGAAAAAGATACAGTTGTAAAAGAAAATGCTATTGTGCTTGATGAGGAAGAGGCCACGGCCTTATCTTATCTTGGTGTTAAAGCAGGTGATAAATTTGAAATGAAACATCAAGGTGTAGCAGATAAAAATTGGGAAATTTCTTTTGAGGAATTTAAAAAAGGTTTAGCTCCTTATACGCTTGAATATACTGCAAAAGTAGCCAAGGGTGACGATAATGAATCTTTAGAAGATTTTAAGAAAAAGCTTAAAGAATTAGTGAACTTATATATAGAGAAAAATCGTAAAGTTGTAACTTTCTGGACTATGGGTTTTAACCAACATACGCGTGGAACATGGGTAAATGAACAAGCTTATATGGTGCATTTTTTACTTGGTAAACAAGCAAAACCAGGTAGCGGCGCTTTTTCTTTAACTGGACAGCCAAGTGCTTGTGGAACGGCTAGAGAAGTAGGAACTTTTTCTCACCGCTTGCCTGCTGATATGGTTGTAGCAAATCCTAAGCACAGAGAAATTTCTGAAAAAATTTGGAAAATTCCTAGTAAAACCATCAATCCAAAACCAGGTTCTCCTTATCTTGGCATTATGAGAGATTTAGAAGATGGAAAAATTAAATTTGCTTGGGTACAAGTGAATAATCCTTGGCAAAATACTGCAAATGCAAATCACTGGATAAAAGCAGCTAGAGAAATGGATAATTTTATTGTTGTGAGTGATTGTTATCCTGGAATTAGTGCAAAAGTAGCTGATCTTATTTTACCAAGTGCTATGATTTATGAAAAATGGGGAGCTTATGGAAATGCTGAAAGAAGAACGCAGCATTGGAAACAACAAGTTTTACCTGTGGGTGCTGCGATGAGTGATACTTGGCAGATTATGGAATTTTCAAAACGCTTTAAATTAAAAGAAGTTTGGAAAGAGCAAAAGGTAGATGAAAAACTTACTTTACCAAGCGTGCTAGAAGAAGCAAAAGCTATGGGTTATAGTGAGGATGATACGCTTTTTGATGTTTTATTTGCCAATAAAGAAGCGATGGAATTTAAAGCCAATGATAATATTGCCAAAGGTTTTGATAATAGCGAAGTAAATGGAGATGAGAGAAAAATCCAAGGTAGTGATGGAAAAGAATTCAAAGGATATGGCTTTTTTATACAAAAATATCTTTGGGAAGAATATCGCAAATTTGGTTTAGGGCATGGACACGACTTGGCTGATTTTGATACCTATCATCAAGTAAGAGGCTTAAGATGGCCGGTAGTGAATGGTAAAGAAACACAGTGGAGATTTAATACTAAATTTGATTATTATGCAAAAAAAGCTGCACCAAATTCTGATTTTGCTTTTTATGGTGATTTTAATAAAAGTTTGACAAATGGAGATTTAAAAGCCCCAAAAGATGAAAAAGAACATAGCATTAAAAACAAGGCTAAAATTTTCTTTAGACCATTTATGAAAGCACCTGAAAGACCAAGTGAAGAATATCCATTCTGGCTTGCTACAGGTAGGGTGTTAGAGCATTGGCATAGCGGAACTATGACTATGCGTGTGCCAGAACTTTTCCGTGCAGTTCCTGAAGCACTTTGTTATATAAGTGAAAAAGATAGTGAAAAATTGGGTTTAAATCAAGGGGATTTAGTTTGGGTAGAGTCGCGTCGTGGTAAAGTAAAAGCAAGAGTGGATATGCGTGGTAGAAATAAACCACCTGCAGGACTTGTGTATGTGCCGTGGTTTGATGAAAATGTTTATATTAATAAGGTTACTTTAGATGCAACTTGTCCGCTTTCAAAGCAAACTGATTTTAAAAAGTGTGCGGTAAAAATTTATAAAGCTTAGTTAGGGTTTAATTAATGAAAGATAGAAGAGAATTTTTTGCTAGTGCTTTTAAAGGTTTGTGTCTTTGCACAGCGGGTGGATTTTTGGCAAATTTGGCTTTAAAGGCTGATGATGATTATACTTTGCGTCCACCTGGAGCAGAAGATGAGGTAAGATTTTTAAGCAAGTGTATTCGTTGCGGGCTTTGTGTAAAAGCATGTCCTTATGATACTTTAAAACTCGCTACTCTGTTAGATAGTGCTAAAAATGGCACACCTTTTTTTAAGCCAAGAGCTATTCCATGCTATCTTTGCGAGGATATACCTTGTATAAAAGAATGCCCAACCGATGCTTTAGATAAAAAGCATTTAGAGCAAGGCATAGAATCTTTGAAAATGGGCATTGCTATTGTTGATAGTGCAAGTTGCGTGGCACATTGGGGAATTCAGTGCGATGCTTGTTATAGAGCTTGCCCTTTGATAGATAGAGCTTTAAAACTTGAACTTAAACATAATGAACGCACTGCTAAGCATGCTTTTTTACTTCCTGTAGTAGATCATGAAGTTTGCGTAGGTTGTGGGCTTTGTGAGCTAGCTTGCATTACTCAAAAACCCGCTATTCATGTTTTGCCACGCGAGTATGTGTTAGGCAAAGCAGGTTCGCATTATGTAAAGGGCTGGGATAAAGAAGATGAGAAACGCTTAAAAGATGCGGATTCTTCTAAGCATTTTGATAGCAAAAAAGCGACAAATTATTTAAATGATGGAGAAATTTAATGAAATATTTAATCGCTAGACGCATTGTTCAGCTTGGAATTTTAGCCCTTTTTTCTTTTAGCGCGACAAAATTTATTTTAAAAGGAGATTTAAGCTCATCTAAGTTTTTTGATAGCGTGCCTTTAAGCGATCCTTTTGCAGTGTTGCAAATTTTTTTAGCAAGTTTTAGTATAGATTTAATGGCGTTAACGGGTGCTTTGCTTGTTTTAATTCTTTATGGAATTTTTTTAGGTCGTGCTTTTTGTGCTTGGGTTTGTCCTGTGAATTTAATTGCCGATTTCGCTGCCTTTTTTCGTTTGAAAATGGGTTTTAAAAATAGCAAATTTTTAATTTTAAGTAAAAATTTGCGTTATTATGTTTTAGCTTTAGTTTTAATCCTTTCTTTTGTGCTTTCTTTACCTGTATTTGAGAGTTTTTCTTATATAGGTGTAGTGCATAGAGGGATTATTTTTGGCACTACTTCTTGGATTTTTGTGGCTTTTATACTTTTTTGTATTGATACATTTTTAAGTCCTAGAGCAATTTGCTCGCATATTTGTCCGCTTGGAGCTTTTTATGCCTTAATCTCTCGTTATGCTTTATTAAAAATTAAACATAATCATCAAAATTGCACCAAATGTTATAAATGCATTGGAATTTGTCCTGAAAAACAAGTTCTTTGGATGATAGCTAAAGAAAGTGCGAGTGTGAATTCTGGTGAGTGTATAAAATGCGGGCGTTGTATAGAAGTGTGTGATGATAATGCTTTAAATTTTAATATATTTGATTTAAGGAGCAAAAAATGAAAAAAAGATTGGTTTTATTTATGAGTGTTATAGCTTTGTTGTTGGCAGCTTGTGCCACAAATGGCGGAATTTCAAACCTCGGTGGTTTTAGAAATATGAGCTTAGAGTCAGAAAATATAAATTTGGCAGATATTAACTATAGTGGAACTATGGCGGGAGAATCTGTTTTAATAGAAAGATCTTTTGAAAATGCACCACCTTTGATTTCTCACAGTATTGAAGATATGTTGCCTATTACAAAAGATAATAATACTTGTCTTAGTTGCCATGATAAAGCAATAGCTGCAGATGTCTTAGCAACTGCTGTACCTGCAACACATTATTATGATTATCGTCTTAATAAAGATATGGGCGATACTATTAGCGAAGCTAGATTTAATTGCACGCAGTGTCATGTTCCTCAAAGCAATGCTAAGCCTTTGGTAGGAAATAGTTTCAAGCCTGAATTTAAGAATCAAGAACTAAAAAATCGTTCTAATTTAATTGATGTAATGAATGAGGGTGTAGAATAAATGAAAAAATTACTCTTCATTTTAATCTTTTTGTGTGTTTATGGTTTTTCTTATGAATTAAAAATAAAATCAAATATAACAGCATTAAAGGTTAGTGAAGAGCTTTTGTATATTGGTACAGATAGGGGTGAAATTTTAAGATATAATATTAAAAGTAAGATTTTAGATGAAATTTTAACCTTAGCTGATATTCAAAATTATTATGAAAAAAATATAAAGCCTTCAATTTATAGTATCGATGTTTTAGATAATAAAATATTATTGGTAAGCGAAGGGGATTTTGGTTCTAAGAATATTTGGATTTTTAGAGATAAAAATTTAGATAAAAAACTTAGTTTTAATGGAGTTAAGGAAGTATTTTTTATTAATGAAGATGAAATTTTACTTACTTTTCTTGGAGCAAATATTAAGCAGATTAAACTTTCGAATTTACAAGAAAGAAATTATAATTTTTCCTATTCTAGCTTAAATGATGCAAGTATAGATAAAAATAAAAAAACTTTGGTATTAGGTTTTGAAAGTGGAGTGATTGAAATTTTTGATTTACAAAAATGGGAAGTGATAAAAAAAATCAATAAAATTCACAAGGATAATATTTACCAAGTAGACTATAAAAATGGAAATATTATAAGTTGTGCTACAGATCGCAGGGTAGGTATAGTTATAAAAAATGAGGAAAAATTTATAGAAAATAATTTTCTTATTTATGCATGTGCGCTCAGTTCTAATGGAGAATTTGGAGCTTTTAGTAATAATGCAACAAATTTTACTCAAATTATAAAAACCAAAGATTTAACTCAGCAAATTCAAATAAGCAATGAGGATTTAATGGTTGAATATATCATATTTTTAAATGAGCATGATATATTAATCTCTGGTTATGGAAATAAAATAATTTTTCGGAGTTTTAAATGAATCTTTCTAGTGTTTTATTGCGCATAAAACAAGAACATCAATCAGAAATATTACAAAGCATTCAAAAAATTAAATATTGTAGTGTTGAAATATGTGATCAAGATAAAATTATAGTTGTCATAGAGAGTGAAAGTCTAGATGATGAATTAAAGGCCTATAGGCAGCTTGAACAGTTACCAAAGATTATTAGTATTAATATGATTTTTTCTTATCAGGATTTAGATGATATAAAAATAAATGATAATGAAAATATTAAGCTTAATGATGAAAATCAAGCTGAAAATATAACATATTATGGCGATATTTATCGAAAATATTAATTGCTGTAGTTTTTATTATCGAAGATGGGGAATTACAATAATTAAATAACTTTTTAGAAATTAGTCGTATTTTTCAAAAGATGAGCTTCTCCAAGCTCTAGTGTCTTTATAAAAGCCGTTTGAAAAAGTAAAACGAATGATTTCTTCATCATCTTTGTTTAAATACTCCGCTCTTACTCCTTTTAAATTCACCCTTTCATCATCATAAAAAAGATCAGGACAAATCACGCTTTGTCCTACATGGACTAGTTTTGCAACTTCCTTGCAAGTACCATAAATTTTTATAATATCTCAAAGAAAAAGGTATGGCTTCTTTTAGATAAACTTTATCTAAAAAAACTTCTTGATAATTCCTATAAACTCCTTTAGTTCTATCAATTTCAAAAAACCATTTAGGTGGCTTTGTGGCTAGTTTTGAATTCATAAAAATTTCATCTACCTTAGTGTCTTTAGCTATTTTCCAAGAAGAAAGATTTTGATTAAAATTTTTAGCATCGACAAACATTTGTTCTGCTTTTTCTATCTTAGATACATCCCATTTTTTTAAAGTTTGATTGAAATTTGAAGCATTTTTAAACATATGAGACATATTTTTAGCACCGCTTACATCCCAATCATTTAAAGGTTTATTAAAAGATATGGCGTTTTTAAAAGTGCTATTGAAATTTTCTGCCTTACTTACATTCCATTTATTTAAGTTTTGATTGAATTTTTTAGCACCGGCAAAAGTGTAGTTTAAGTCTTTAACATTGCTTGTATCCCAAGAATTAATATTTTGATTAAAACTTGAAGCACCTGCAAAGGCAAAGGAAGTGTCAGTGAGATTTTTAGTATTCCAAGTGTTTAATTTTTGATTAAAAATTTTATTATGATAAAAAATGCCTTCCATGCTCTCAACCTTGCTAACATCCCATTTATCTAAGGGTTGATTGAAAGTTATCGCCTCTAAAAACATAGCATTCATATTTTTAACCTTACTTACATCCCAATCGTTGATATTTTGATTAAAATTTTTAGCCCCATAAAACATTCGCTCCATAGTTTTTGCACTACTTGTGTCCCAAGAGCTAATATTTTGATCAAAATTTTCAAGAAAAGCAAAAGTGCCTTTGAAATTTTCTACCCCAGATACATCCCATTTTTCTATACCATTAAAATAATCATTTTCTACTTTTATTCTAGGATAATAATGGATATACTGCGCTTCCAATTCTTCTGCAAAAACTTCTGCAAATAAATCACTCATATCAGTAATTTTAGAAGTATTGATATCGCCTAAATATAAACCCTTGTTTTCTTTTAAAAGCAAGATAAGCTCTTCTTTATTTTGCGGGGTAAGATTAATACTTTTGCTTGAATTTTGTTCTAGCTTTGTGGCGTTTTGTTCTAAATTTGTAGTATTTTGTTCTAAATTTTTTGCGTCGCTTTTGCAAGCATTTAAAAACAATAAACACAAAATCAAACTTATGATTTTTACCATCACTTTGCTTTTTTAAAGCTTTAAAATCGTGATTTTTTCATCTTTTTTAAATTCTGTTCTTTCTTCTTCACTGATGAGTAAAAATTCACTATTTATCAAAGGTAGTATCATTCCTGAGCCGTATTTGCCATCATTAAAAGGATAGAAAACTTCATTTTCTAAATTTCCTAAGATGAGGTTATTTCTTCCGCTTTTTACTTTCAAATCACTTCCCATAAGAGCATGAATTTTTAAAGGATTTTCTAAATTTCCGCTCAATAAATTAATAATTTTTTTAGTAAAAATAAAGGCTGAAAGATAAGCCGCCATAGGATTTCCTGGTAGAATAAGCACTAAGTTTTTATCTTTTTGATAAAGTTTAGTTGGTCTTGCAGGCCGCGCTTTTAAACCTTTAAAAAGCGGAGTAAAACCTAGTTCATCTAAAGCTTTTTCCATAAAATCAGCTTCCCCTACACTCGCACCGCCTGAAGTGATTAAAAGATCAAAATTGGTATTTTTTAAGGCTTCTTTTGTGGTGCTAAAGTCATCTTTGATGATGCCAAGATAGCTTGTATCGCAAGTTTTAAGCATAGCAAGCAAAGGCAAAGCATTGGCATTGTAAATGCTTTCTTCATCGCAATCACGCCAAGGCTCTTTTAGTTCATCTCCACTTGAAAAAATCCCCACGCGAATTTTCCTTATAACTTGAATTTTATAAAGCCCTTGGGAAGAAAGTAGAGCGATATGCCTAGCATTTAGCCTTGTGCCTTTTTTAAGCAAAAGTTCATCTTTTTTTAGTTCTTCGCCCTTGTATCTATAAGCATTGTGCTTTTTTGGTGGTTTTTTAATGATGAGTTTGCTATTTTCAATGCATTCATCTTCTATCATTAAAATCGTATCAGCATTTTTGGGTATTTTTGCCCCAGTCATAATCTTAAAACACTCGTTTTTATTTATCTCGTAAGTGTTTTTATCTCCTGCAAAAATAGTACCTTTTATCTTTAAAGCTTCATTTAAATCCTCATAATTAAAAGCATAGCCATCAAGAGCAGCATTATCAAAGCTGGGTAAATTTTTTCTAGCGTAAAGATCTTTGGCTAAAATTCTTCCTTTAGCTTTTTCAAGGCTTATTAGCTCATATTCTTCAAAAGATGAAATTTGACTTTCTAAGTCTTTTAAGGTTTGAAAAATGTTTTTCATAATAAAGCCTTTTTTGTGTTTTTAGATAATGGTATTTTACAATAAAACATAATGAAATAATTCTAAGTCTTCAAACCCTGCTATAATGAAGACTTTTTGTTTTAAGGACAAACTAAGCAGGGTTTTTTTAAAATTATAATCGAAAAATTAAAAATTAGTTTGTTCTTATCTTAGTTTTTTACGACTAAGATAAGGATGATTAAAGTGATCATAAAAACAATAACTTCATTCATCTCAACCTCCTTTCAAACTTTAATTTTAAAGTCTTCAAGCAAGGTTATCCTTAAAACGAAAAGATTATATATAAAAATATTTTAGAAAAGCATTAAGTTAAGATTATTCTTCAAGCCTTGTGATTTTTGCACCCAGCTTTTTAAATTTTTCTTCTAAATTTTCATACCCTCTATCAAGATGATAAATTCTATGCACAAAGCTTGTGCCTTTGGCTGCAAGTGCTGCTAAGATTAAAGCTGAAGAAGCACGCAAATCCGTAGCCATCACATCAGCGGCATTTAACTCTTTGCCACCTACAATAGTTGCAATGTGCCCATTTAGCTTAATATCTGCTCCCATTCTTAAAAGCTCACTTACATGCATAAAGCGATTTTCAAAAAGCCTTTCATCGATGATACTTGTGCCATTTGCCATCAAAGCTAGTGCCATAAATTGCGCTTGCATATCGGTTGGAAAACCTGGATATTCGCTTGTTAGAATTTCAACTGGCTTTATTTCTTTTGCAGAAGGCAAGGTGATACTATCGTTATCCACTAGGGTTTCAAAGCCCATTTGATGAAGTTTCGCCAAAACCGCTCCTAAATGTTCAGCATTAGCTTTTTTTAGCGTGATTTGTGAATTTGTAATGGCTCCAGCACACAGATAAGTCCCAGCTTCTATTCTATCAGGAATTACGCTAAATTCTTTAAATTCTAAAAGTTCTTTATCGGTGCCATAAATTTCAAGTTCATCAGTGCCTATACCTTTTATATCAAGCCCTGCGCTTGCTAAAACTTCGCAAAGTTGCACGACTTCAGGCTCTTTTGCGACATTTAAAAGTTTGGTTTTTCCTTTAGCTAAGGCTGCTGCCATGATGATATTTTCACTACCAGTAACTGTGATTTTATCAAATAAAATTTCAGCTCCCCTTAAAGCACCACTTGCTACGACATAGCCTTGTTTTATTTCTATATTTGCACCCATTTTTTCTAAAGCGCTTAAATGCAAATCAATAGGTCTTTGTCCTATGGCGCAACCCCCAGGCAAGGACACTTCACATTTTTCAAAACGCGCAAGCAAAGGTCCTAAGGTAAGGATAGAAGCACGCATTTTTCGCACTATATCATAAATGGCTGTGGTTTTGTTAAGTGTGGTAGTGTCTAAAAATGCAGTATTTTTTTCAAATTTAGTTTTTGCACCCAAATTTTCAAGCAAAGAAATAAGAGTTTTGATATCTGCGACATTTGGGACATTATTAATTTTAACTTCATTTTTGGCAAGTATACTAGAAGCGATTAAGGGCAGGGCGGCGTTTTTTGCTCCACTTATAATCACCTCGCCTTGAAGTTTTTGTTCTCCTTTTATTTCCAAATAAGTCATAAATACTTTTCCTTTTTTTACAAATCAAGGCTTAATTATAATAAAAAAAATCAAATATCACGCCAATGCCTTTTGTTGCGCGCTTAATATTTGCATAATTTGTCCTTGTATAGTAGCTACTTGGGCATTTAAAGTAACTATTTGATCTTGCAAAGCCATTTTTGTTTCATCATCAGCATTTTGCATTTTGTTATTTAATTGAGAGATTTTTTGCATAATTTCATTTAATTTTTTGATTAATTCTTCTAATTTAGCGTTTGAATTCTTGCTTTCTTGCTGTATTGTGGTGTTTTTTTGTAATTTTTCAATACCTGTTTTTAAAAATTCCTTAGCTTCTTTAGAAAAATCAACCAAAACATCAGAATTGCTACTCGGTAAATTATTTTGAGTTTGATTTCCTTTTTTAAACTTTTGTTCTTTGTAATCCTTATTGTAAATTTCATTAAAATTAATTTCCATAAAAATTCCTTTTTTATTTTCAGCACAATCGACATTTAAGTCAAAAAATAAATACTTTACATTATAATGCCAAGAATTTGCTGCTAAGGTGTTTTCTAATGGGCGTATTTTTGGTTTTACTTGGTGGAATTTTTTGGGCTATAAGCGGAGTTTTGGCTGAATATTTGTTTAAAAACGATTATGCAGTTGAGTGGGTAAGTTTTTATAGATTATTATTTACTGGAATTTTACTTTTAATTATAAGTTTAAGACGCAAGAATTTTGTACTTTTTAAAAGCAAAAATGAACTTTTATCTCTTTTGATTTTTGCATTTTTTGGGCTTTTGATGACTCAATATGGTTATTTTAAAGGTATTTTTTATACTGATGCGGGTACAGCTACGATGATACAATACTCAGCTCCTATTATCATTATGCTTTTTGTGTGTTTTAGGGATAAAAAATTTCCAAAATACTCTGAAATTGTAGCTTTAATTTTAATTGTTTTAGGTATATTCTTACTTGCAAGTGGTGGCGATGTGGCAAATTTAAATCTTAATTTTTGGGGTGTTTTTTGGTCGATTATAGGAGCTTTTGGTGTGGCATTTTACTCACTAAGTGCAAGGAAAATTATCGCAAAATACGGACTTTTCTTTGTTATGGGAATGGCTTCTTTGTTTGCTTCTTTTGTGCTTTTAAGTATTTTGGAAACAAAAGGCGGACTCGTACATTATGATTTTTCACTCAAAGCCTTTTTAGCAATGAGTGGTATTGTGCTAATTGGCACGATTGGGGCATTTTGTCTTTATTTAAAAGGTGTTGAATTAATTGGAGCAATGAGAGCGAGCATGATAGCTTGTATCGAACCTGTAGCAGCAGCTTTTATGAGCTTTTTATTTTTAGGGACAAGATATGCTTTTTTGGAACTTTTTGCTTTTGCTTTAATTATCATAAGCATTATTTTAAATGCAAAAAAGAATTAAAATATTTACCAAAGCCTATAAAAATGAGCTTTGTAATTTTAGTAAAAGAATTCAAATCATTTTTTTAACATCAAATACTAAAAAAAGGAACAAATAAAGCTCTATAATTTTGCAAGAGTTTGCTTAAGTTTAAAAAGATTTTAAAATGCTTGCAAACTCTGAAAAATTATATTTTACCCGTCATATTGAATACAGCTAAACACCTCTATTTCTTTTCGTCATTCTATGGTACAACTCGGAGATTTTCCACACTCTTGTTATTCTAAGTGAAGTAAAAGGAAAAGAAGAATCACATCATATTGATTTTAATTTGGGTAAATTTTTGAAAATAAAACAACAAAATTGCGGAAAAATTAAAAAATAATAAACAAAATCTATTTAATTAATTTTCCATGAAATTTTTAAGCAATTTTTTGCCATTTTGGCTTAAAATCGCTTCAGGATGAAATTGTACTCCATAAATTTCATATTTTTTATGTTTGATAGCCATGATAATATTTTCATCGTTTAAGGCTAGAATTTCACAATTTTTTGGCATTTTACTAATGTGCAAAGAATGATATAAACAAATTTTACTTTTATCTTTTATGCCTTTAAAAAGCGAAGTTTTTTTGGCATTTTTGTTTAGATGGAGTCTTGAAATTTTACCATGCATAGGGTAGGGCATTTTAGAAATTTTTCCGCCAAAAACCTCACCTATACACTGATGGCCTAAACAAATTCCCAGTATTTTTTTATCTTTTTTAAAGTATTTAATGGCTTTTAAGCTTAGTTTTGATTCGCTAGGAGAATTTGGACCTGGAGAGATGATTAAGTGTGAAAAGTTAAATTTAGCTAAATCTTTTGCTTTTTTAAATTCATCATTTTTAATCACTTTGCATTTAAAGCCAAGTTCTTTAAGGTAAAAGATTATGGTGTAGCTAAAAGAGTCGTAATTGTCTATAAAAAGGATTTTTTTCATTTTAGCTTTACCTTTTTTAATCCACGCACAGAATTAATACAATAAATTTCATCAGCATTTATTAAATCCTCTTTAAAAAGTGTTTTTTCTTTGACTAAATTTAAATCCAATAAAAACTGCCTATAAATTCCATTTAAAAGTCCGCTTTGCAAAGTAGGGGTGTAAAAAATATCATCTTTTTTTATGATGATATTACTTCTTGAGCCTTCGCATAATTCATCTTTTTGGTTAAAAAAAGCTATGTCAAAGCATTGATTTTCTTTCCATAAAAAAGATTTTTCGTCATAAATTTTTCTTAACGAAGTTTTATGATATAAAAAATCACTGCAAGAGTTTAATTTTTCATCACTTAAAAGAAGCAAATCGCTAGTTTGTTCTGTGAGCGAGGTAGTCGAAATTTTAAAATCTCCACTTTTTTCTAAGATGATTTTTATCAAGGCTTTTTTTGGAGCATTTAGTTTAAATTTGTAAAACAAGCTGTGTTTTTCATCAAAAAGTTTTTGATTTAATTTTTCAAGGCTTAAGTTTTTAAATTCATCAAAATTAGTGTTTTTATTTAAGATGCTTTCAAATTTATGATTTAATTTTTCTGTGTTAAATCCAAGCTTAAAAGCAGAGTTTAAAAGTCTTTGAAGATGTTCTTTAAAAAACAAAATAAAACCATTTTTATAATACATCGTTTCAAAAAGATAAAAATCCTTTGGCATTAAAAAGCTAGCCTTTAGCTTTAACTCTTCAAATTCTTCATTTAGTTTAGAATCCCACACCAAGCCACTTCCAACGCTGTATTTATAAACTTTTTCTTTTTCTATGGTGCGAATGGCTACACTAAATTTACTCTTTTTTTTATGCACGAGTCCTATGGCACCACAATAAATCCCTCTTTGTCTTTTTTCTAAATCTTTTATGAGTTTTATACTTTCAATCTTTGGGGCGCCTGTGATAGAACCGCTTGGAAATAGGGCTTTAAAGATTTTATAATAAGTTGTATTTTTTTTGAGTTTGCCTTTTATAGTGGAAGTCATTTGGTGTAAAGTAGGGTGGCTTTGGATCTTAAAAAGCCTTGTTTTCATACTTTCTTTTTTGATGAGTTTTGAAAGATCGTTTCGTAAAAGATCGGCTATCATTACATTTTCGCTTAAATTTTTGCTGTCATTTTTTAAAAAAAGTTTGTTTTCTTCATCTTTTTTAGGATTTTCATCTCTTTTGACAGTACCTTTCATAGGCTTTGTGATGATATTTCTTTTGCTTGTTTTGAAAAATAATTCCGGTGAAAAGGAGAGAATTTCTTTTTTCTCATCTTTAATAAAAGCTTTAAATTCGGTATCTTGTCTTTTTGATAAAAGATTAAACAAAGAAAAACCATCAAGTTTGCTTTCAAAATCAAAACTTTGAGTAAGGTTAATCTGATAACTTTGCCCCTTAGCAATAGCTTTTTTTACTAGAGCGAAATTCTTTTCATACTCTTTAAAATCTAAGTTGCTTTTAAAAGAAGGTAAAAAACTTTCATCGTCTATTTCTAAAGGTTTAAAAGGCTTTCTTTTTCTATAAACAAAAAATTTCAAATATTCTTCTTTGCTTTTGTAATTTTTATCTTCTAAATACTCGTAAAATTCATAATCAATCACGCAAATAAAAAAGAATTTGTGCTTGTATTTTTGTAAAATTTTAAAGCATTTTTTGCTTTCTTTTTGATTTTTTGCTTTTAAGATGCATTTTAAATCATAATAAATTTGATTATCAAAAATAGCAAAATTACGCATTGTGTTTTAATTCTAAAATCAAATTTTCAAGCTCTGCGATTTTCTTTTCAAATTTTTCTAGCCTATCTTCACAAAGCGCATCAATAGCACGAGATTTTTGGGGTTTTTTGATTTCTTCCACAATACGCGCAGGAATTCCAACTGCGGTTAAATTCGCGCCGACATCTTTTACCACTACGGCGTTTGAGCCTATTTTTGCGTATTCTCCTATGGTGATATTTCCAAGCACTTTTGCACCTGAGCCTATAATAACACCTTTTTTGATGGTAGGGTGGCGCTTGATGCCTTTTTCAAGACTTGTCCCACCTAAGGTTACGCCTTGATAAATGAGCACATCATCTTCTATAATGGTGGTTTGTCCTATAACAACACCGTTTGCATGATCGATAAATACGCGCCTTCCAAGACTTGCTTCGGGGTGTAAATCAACTCCGGTTAAAAACTGTGAAATTCCGCTGATAATCCTTGCTAGGCGTTTGAAATTTTTTTGATAAAAAAAGTGCGCAAAACGGTAATTTACCACTGCCCAAACGCCTGGATAATTAAAAAAAAGCTCTATGAAAGAATTATACGCCGGATCTTGAATTTTAGGTTGCGAAAAGTCTTCTTTGATGATACTAAAAAGGTTCATTTTTTTCCTTGTGGTTGGTTTGCAAAAAGTTTAATTTTATCAAAAATTTCTATAAATTTATTATTTAAGCATTTTTTAATAGAGGGGGGGGGATATGATTTTATCTTTATTTAAATTTTGTTTGAAAGGAAAAAATGAAAAAAATGGGTTTTAAATTTGTGGGGGCTTTAGCTTTGGCTGCGTTTTTGGGTGGTTGCGGAGAAAAGATAGAAGCTCCGACAGTGGAATTATTTACTATTTTTTACCAAAATGGATCTGGTGCAGCAAAAACAAATATAATGGTTCAATCTAAAGATAATAATACTATTGTAGAAGATGTTATTATTAATCAAGGAAATTGCGGTTTATATAAGTATGATTATGTTATAGGTGAAGAATATAAACAACTGGTAAAGGACTACTATGAAAAGCATAAAGTAAAATATGCTTTTGATTCTTATGAAATAGATGATAAAATTCATTATTTGCAACTAAATCTTACAGGTGCTAACAATTATTTAGAATTATAAAGTTATAATTAAGGAAAAAAGAGGAGATATAAAAGAAATAAGTCAAAACATACAAGATGTTTTATTTTCTGTTGAAGGTTATAGCAAAGATGAAGTTATAAAAAAAGTTGAGACGCAAAAAGATAAACTAATACAAAAAGCTAAAAAAGAAATAAAAGAAGATTTAAATCGACCTTGGTATAGTAGTCGTTTGAAGAAAGATGTAATCAGTTTTGAGGGTAGTGAAAATAATAAAATAAAAAAAGAGGGTTATTTTTTGGTCAAGAATTTTTTTCCAGTTTTTAGCAATAATGAAAAGGAAGTTTTGGAAGAATTTAATAAAATGAGTAAAAAAGATAGAACATTATTTCACAAAAAGGATAGAGCTGATGCTTTAAATAAAGTCATTCCTTTTGGAGAGAAAAGAAAATTTTCTTCAAATTGTTCATTGCAACAAATTTTAAGAATAGATCTTGTAACTGATGGTGGAACTTTCACTTATGAATTTAATCAATACTAAGCTTAAAAGCGGTTTTTAAAACCGCTTAAATTAAATTTCAACTCTCTTTCCCATCAATGCTTTTTAGATAACCATTATCATTTAAGAAAAGATAAAGTTCGCCCAAAATGTGTTTTTTCTGCTTTTCATTGACTAAATTTGAGTTTGAAATTCTTTCATTTAAAATGTCCATAATCGCGTGTATATCATAGTCTAAATCCTCTAAAGTATCAAGTATGGACTGAGCTTCAATGATGCTTTCAATCTCATAACCTTTATCATTAATGCTAATAATGGCTTCAGTAGGATGGGTGAAAAGATTATGCTTCATTCCAAGCACTTCTTGATAAGCGCCCACTAAGAAAAAGCCTAGAAAATAATTTTCTTTTTCCACATCAACATCATGCAAAAACAAAGGATTGTCCTTAGAATACGAAATTTCGCCATCGCTATCACAGGTAATATCCCAAATGCTTGCGCTTCTAGTCGGCTCTTCATCAAGGCGATCAAGCGGCATAATAGGAAAGTTTTGCTCCAAGCCCCAAAAATCTGGCATACTTTGAAAAAGCGAAAAATTAACCAAATACCTTTCTTGCACTTCATCTTGTATGGCAAGTAAATCCGCAGGGTTTTGCTTGTCGCCTAAAAGCAAAATGGCTTTTTTTGTGATTAAATGCGTTAGAATTTCAGCATTAGAGCGATCCTCTAAATCCACATAGCCCAAATCAAAAAGGGTTAAAATGCTTTCTAAATGATCGATGCTATCGTGGAGATATTCTAGGGCATTTGAAGGCTTGATACTTTTATAAAGATCGTAAAGCTCATCGATAAGTTTTGGATTTTGCTTTTTGAGTATGAGTTTGCTTTCGGTGTATTCTTGGGAGAAAAGTTCCAAAACAGGAGCGATTAAAACCGCGTGATTTGCCGCTACAAAACGCCCACTTTCTATAAAAATATCAGGTTCAAGATCTTTTTTTTGTTCGGCGATATTTTTTAGGATAAAAACCACATCATTAGCGTATTCTCTTAAAGTGTAATTTCTGCTTTTTTCGTTTTTAAATTGCGAGTATTCCACAGCTAAACCGCCACCAAGATTAATAGCTTTTAGATTTTTTGCACCCATTTTTCTAAGCTCAGTGTAGATATTTCCAGCTTCATTTAAGGCTTTTTTTAGTGGATGAATTTCAGTAATTTGCGAGCCTAGATGAAAATGTATCATGGTGAATTGTTCTAAGAGTTTATTGGCTTTTAATAAATTTACAGCCTCGATGAGTTCAGTTGAAGTTAATCCAAATTTGGAGTTTATCCCGCCACTTTTAGCCCAAATTCCAACCCCTGCAGAGTGAAGACGCACGCGAAGTCCAATATTTGGCTTAGGCTTAAATCGTTCTTTGGCAATGTCGATAATGGCTTCAAGTTCGTTAAGCCCTTCTATGGTTAAAGTGATATTGTGTCCCATTTCAGCAGCGATAAAGCCTATATTGATGAGTTCTCTATCTTTAAAGCCATTTACGGTGATTGGGGCGTTTTGGTTATTATAAGCCATAGCGAGTAAAAGTTCTGCTTTACTTCCTGCTTCAAGGCCGTAGTTGTAGTCTTTTCCAAGACGCACGAGATTTTTTACAAAACCAGGATATTGATTGACTTTTAAAGGATAAACGGCGTTAAAATTGCCTTTGTAGTCAAATTCTTTTCGTGCTTTGTTAAAGCTGCCGTAGATGCTTTCGATTTGCTTTTGGATAAGATGAGGAAACCTTAAAAGCAAAGGTCCTTTATAGCCATCATCTCGTAATTCTTTAACTATATCGATGATGGCAGGTTTTTTTTCGTAATTAATACAAACTTTGCCATTTTTAATAATAAAATTTTCATTTCCCCAAATATCAATGCCGTAATTCATCATAAATTTTGCTCCAAATCTGAAATTTTAATGATTTTTTCGTTTTTATTTTCTAAATTTTTATAAAACAAGCTTTGGCTTTGTGCTTCATTTTCACCCATACAAAGAAAAATTTCAGCACCTATTTTATCGGCGTTTTCTAAGTGTTTAGCAAGCTTTTTAGCTTCGTAATTTAAAATCACTTTGTGTTTTTTTCTCAAACTCGTAGCGATTTTTAAAAGTCTGTCAATGTAAGTTTCATCTAAAGCGCAAAGATAAATTCCTTCTCTTTTATCACATTCTTCTTTTTGCTCTAAAATAGCCATTATCCTTTCTATACCCATAGCAAAACCAACACCAAAACCACTTTTTCCACCTAAATACTCTATAAGCCTATCATACCTTCCACCCCCAGCAATAGCAGCCTTTGCACCAATTTCATCGCTAATAAATTCAAAAGCCGTTTTAGAGTAATAATCAAGCCCACGCACCAGCTTAGAATCCACTTCAAATTCCACTTCATTTTCTTTCAAAATGCTTTGTAAAATTTCAAAATCTTTTTGGCAAGATGGACATAAATTTTGCTCTAAAAGTGGAGCGTTTTGCAGTAAGTTTTGGCAGTGTTCGTTTTTGCAATCTAAAATGCGGATAGGATTTAAGCCTTTTCTGCGCAGGCAATCTTCGCAAAATCCACTTTGTGCATCTAAAAATTTGACTAAATTTTCGTGGTATTTTGGCATACATTCTATGCAACCTAAAGAGTTAATGACAAGTTTAAATTTAATTTCAAGACGAGTGAAAATTTCCACAAGCATTAAGATAATACTTGCATCTTCATAAACACTTGCATTTCCAAAACTTTCAACGCCGAATTGATGGAATTCTCTCAAACGCCCTTTTTGTGGTCTTTCATAGCGAAACATCGAGCCATGATAAAACCAACGCTTTGGTGTATTGCTTTTATCTAGTTTTTTTTCTATATAAGCTCGCACAACCCCAGCTGTGCCTTCAGGACGCATACAAACTTGATTTTCGCCCTTATCAATAAATTCATACATTTCTTTACCCACTATATCAGAGCTTTCACCCACGCTTCTTTTAAAAAGCGCACTTTGCTCTAAATGTGGAACATTGATAAAAGTAAAACCATAGTTTTTAGCCACTTCTTCGCAAGTCTTAATCACTTTTTCATAGCGTTTTGCTTCTTTATCGAGTAAATCTTTCATTCCTTTTAAGGCATTTATCATAGTAAAAATTCCTTTATTTTTTGATGTAAATTTTCTTTTGTGTTTCTTGCATTTAAGGTTAAAAATTCAAAATCAATTTTTTCTTTTAAAAAATTTAGAATGTTTTCAAGCTTATCTTGCACACTTAAAAAATAATGAATCCCGCGTTTTTCTATGCTATCTTGTTCTTTTTGTTTTAAGCGTTCTTCGATTAAATCTTTATCACCTTTTAAAAAAATGACTTTTTGCGGAAAAAAATCATCCAAAGCAAAGGCATTTAGATTAAAAAGTAAATTATTTTCAAAGTCTTTCGCATAAGCCATACCTGAAATAAAGCTCCTATCGCTGATGATGAGTTTGTTTTTATTAGACTTTATCACTTCTTCATAGTGTTGTGCACGATCGGCTAAAAAAAGCAAGAGTTCAGCTTTTTTACTTAACTCAAATTTGTTATAAAGCAAAAGTTCTCTTAAGTGGCCTCCTAACTCCGTTCCGCCTGGTTCTCGCGTAAAAATTGCTTGGGGATAAATTTGTTTTAAAAGTGAGATCTGGGTACTTTTTCCTATACAGTCAATTCCTTCAAATGCTACATACAAGGCAAATCCTTTAAAAAGGGTAAAATTTCTTTTGGTACTAAGGAGCTCACATCACCACCATGACTTGCAATCGATCTTACAATGGAGCTTGAAATAAAGGCATTTTTTAAATTTGGCATTAAATAAATGGTTTCAAATTCGCTCCATAAAGCATTATTTGCATAGCCAATTTGCAATTCGTATTCAAAATCGCTTACCGCTCTAAGTCCGCGTACTATGGTATTTACTTTAAGTTCTTTTGCAAGATCGACAAGTAAGGTTTCAAAAGTGATAATTTCTATATTTTTTAAATTAGCGGTTGCTAAACTTGCTAAATTTTTGCGTTGTTCTAAATCAAAACAAGGTTTTTTATGTTCGCTTTTTGCTATGGCTACGATTACCTTATCGAAAATTTTTAATGCTCTTTTAATCACATCTAAATGTCCATTGGTAATAGGATCAAAAGTCCCTGGATACAAACAAGTCATTTTTACTCCAAAAAAATTTTTAAAAATATAACAAATTCAAGCTAAAATTTTTGCCATTTTTGATACAAATCGTGTTTAATTTCTAAAAGATCGAGCCATTTTCCTACAATGAAATTTTGCATTTGTTCTAAATTTTTTGCATTCGAATAGCTTGCTATTATGGGTGGTGCTATAATTACCCCCATTTGACTAAGTTTTGTCATTTGTTCTAAATTTAGGGTTGAAAAAGGCATTTCGCGAACGCCTAAAATAAGTTTTTTTCTTTCCTTTAAAGCTACAGCTGCCGCACGCATTAAAAGCGTGTCAGCAAATCCTGCGTGAATTTTAGCAAGGCTTGAGATGGAACAAGGAGCTATGAGGGTTTGTTCTATGCCAAAAGATCCACTTGCTACACTTGTGCTTAAATTTTCATCATTTAAAAAATGAGTATTTTGAAATTTTTCTTGACAAATTTTTTCTAAATTTTGCTTATTTTCGGCTTCAAAGCTTATTTTTGCACCCTTTGTAATGATACAATAAAGCTCGCATTTTTTTTCTAAAATTTCTAAAAGTTTTAAACCTAAATCAACGCTACTTGAACCCGAAATTCCTAGTAAAATTTTCATTGTATTTCTACCTTATTTTTATCAATAACAATGCCTTGCATAGTGCGTCCTTCTTTGTTTTTAAGTCTTATTTTTTTATTTAAGTTTCCATTTTCAAGCGCTGTTAATTCAACACTCATTCTTAAATCCCCCTCATTTAAAACACCGATAACAATATCATTTTTTTTGATCAAATAATTATCTCTAAACATATTTTTTTTTAAAATGGTATTTTTTTTAATATTAGTTTTAGCAATGAGATTAAGATTGTCATCTTTACTTAGTGCATTAAGAGGAATTTTATCAAAATCTAAAAGTGTAATTTTATATAATGAAACATCTAGCAAATCGCCTTTTTTTATATCTTTGTTTGATTTTATGATTTCTAGGCGAGCTTTGATGAAATACTTAAAAAAAATATTTTTTGAAAATTGCTCCGGAGTTTTAAATTCTACTCTTAAAAAGCCTTGTGCTTTGTTAAATTTAGCATTTGATAGTCTTAAAAAGCGATAATCATTAAAATCTTTTGGCAAAGAATTATTATAAAGATCGATTTGTTCGATGATAATGCTTGGGAATTTGTTTTTATACTCTTTAATCAAAGCAAGTTTTACTTCATCTAAATTTGAAGCAAGGAGCAAAAAGGGTATAAAAAGCAAAAGCACAATTTTTTTCAAGCAACTACCTTTTCATCGTTTTTTACAATCATACAAAAAATTTAATAAATTCTTGCCAAAATGACAAGAATTTACATTATATAGCAAGGATAAGTATATCTTTGTAAGCTTTTAAAATATGATCTTTAAATTCTTTAGAGTGTATTACTTCATTGATGATTTTAGTTTTTTCACTATTTTTTTGGCTTTCATGCACCACAATATGATTGACAAAAGGCGAATCTTTACTCTCTAAAAATAAAGCATCTTTTGGCATTAGATTTGCACCTAGGGCATAATTTGAATTAATCACGGCAAAATCAACATCTCCTAAAGCCCTTGGAAGTTGTGCGGCTTTTAACTCTTTAAATTGGATATTTTTAGGATTTTGCGTGATATCTAAAGGCGTTGCATTGGCTTTTTTGCTAAGTGTGATGAGCCCTGCTTGCTCTAAAAGCTCTAAAGCTCTGCCTTCATTGGTTGGATCATTTGGAATAGCAATGATGGCATTTTGCGGCACTTGTTTTAAATCTGTATATTTTTTAGAATATACACCCATAGGAGGCAAGACAACAGGAGTGCTAGCAACTAATTTTGTGCCTTTATTGGCATTAAATTCTTCCATAAAAGCTTTGTGTTGATATAAGTTTGCATCCAATTCCCCTTCGTTTAAGGCCAAATTTGGAGTGATATAATCTGAAAATTCAACGATTTTTAACTCATAACCCCTTGCTTTAAACAAGGGTTTGCTAAATTCTAAAATCTGCGCATAAGGAACCGGAGTGGCTCCTATGGTTATGATTTTATCATCAGCTTTAAGGCTAAGAGTGAGTAAAAATAATAAAGCAATTTTAATCCATTTCATTTTTAAACCTTAAAACGCAGGAATAACTGCTCCGTTGTATTTTTCTTCGATGAATTTTCTTATTTTTTCACTATTTAAAGCCTTGCTTAGTGCTTTGATTTTTGCACTGTCTTTGTTTTCTGGCTTAGCAACAAGGATATTGACATAAGGACTGTCTTTTGATTCTATAAAAATAGAGTCTTTAACAGGATTTAAACCTGCGGCTAAAGCGTAATTTGAGTTAATCACTGCTATATCAGTAGAGTTAAGAACTCTTGGAAGTTGTGCGGCTTTTAACTCTTGGAATTTAAGATTTTTTGGATTGCTTGTGATATCAAGCGGGGTTTTTAAAGGCTTATTAGTAAAACTTACAAGTTTTGAACTAGCTATGATATCTAAAGCTCTGCTTTCATTGGTAGGATCATTTGGTACAGCGATTAACGCTCCTTCCTTTAAGTCATTTAAATTTTTATATTTTTTAGAATAAACCGCCATAGGCTCGATATGCACCTTTGCAACACTAATTAATTTCGTGCCTTTATTGGCATTAAATTCATCTAAATAAGGTTGATGCTGGAAGAAATTCGCATCTAATTCACCATTATCTGTGCTTAAATTTGGCAAAACATAGTCGTTGAATTCTTTGATTTCCAACTCATAACCCTCTTTAGCAAGTAGATCTTTGGTTTGTTCTAAAATTTCAGCATGAGGAACTGGAGTAGCTCCAACTATGATTTTTTCAGCTGCAAATAAGCTTGTGCTTAAAACTAAAGCCGCAGTGAGTGTTTTTAAGATATTCATTGTATTTTCCTTTCAAATAGTCATTTTTGTGCTTGCTTTACTCTAAAATCGCTCTGACTATTTAAATAGAAATTTAAGATAGTCAGATACTAACGCATCTGAGACATCATGATATACCTTTCATTAAATTAAAATTAAAGATTTAAAATGCTACAAAAAAATATCTTAATTATAAATTAAATTAAGATATTTTTACACTGAATTATTTTTTGCTTATTTTATATAAAGCATTGCCGCTCATTTGGACAAATTGTACGAGTAAAATCAAAACCACGCTAGTTTGTATCATAATATCTGTTCTAAATCTTTCATAACCATAGCGAATCGCAACATCACCAAGTCCACCTCCACCAACAGTTCCAGCCATAGCAGAAAAACCAATGATGACAATAAGAGTTAAAGTAAGTCCATTAATCATACTTGGTAAAGCCTCGGTAAAAATGACTTTAAAGATGATTTGTAAATTACTTGCTCCATAAGACTTTGCCGCTTCGATAATGCCTTTATCGACTTCTTTAAAAGAATTTTCGAGCATTTTAGCTAAATAGGGTGCAATACCTATGGTTAGAGGCACTATCATAGCACTTGTTCCTATGCTTGTGCCAGCGATGATTTGTGTTAGAGGCATTAAAATGATGATTAAAATGATAAAAGGAAAAGAACGCAAGATATTGACAAAAAAATCTAAAATATTATAAGCACTTTTATTCTCACACAATCCTTCTTTATCCCAAATGGCAAGTAAAATTCCAGGAATAATGGCAAATAAAAACCCCAAAAAAGTCGAAACAAGACTCATATATAAAGTTTCCCAAAGTGCAGGTATGATGATATTTTCGAAATTATAAATTAAATTTTGCATCAAACAATCTCCCATAATACGCCACTTTTTTCTATGTAGGCTAAAACTTTTTCTTTATCTTTGGCATCTATATTAATGACTAAATTTCCCAAAGCAATGCCGTTTAATTTTTCTATTTTACCCCAAACAATGTTAAAATCGATATCCAAGGTTCTTGCCATATGAGTAATTACACTATTTTGTGCTACTTCTTTTGGAAAATATAGTTTGATATTTAGTCCATGATCTGGCAAAAAGTCACTTTCTCCTAAAAATTCTTTCATTTTTTCATTAGGCTTTAAAAATAATTCATCAATTGCACCATTTCCTATGATTTTGCCTTGTTCTAATAAAAGTGCTTTAGAAGCAATGTCTTTAACTACTTCCATTTCATGGGTAACCAAAACAACGGTTATTCCGAATTCAGCATTGATTTTTGCAATGAGTTCTAAGATATTTTTTGTTGTATTAGGATCAAGGGCTGAAGTGGCTTCATCGCTAAGTAGAATTTTTGGATTTAATGCTAATGCTCTAGCAATAGCAACGCGTTGTTTTTGTCCCCCACTCAGTTCAGCTGGATAAGCCTTGCTTTTATGAGAAAGTCCTACGATATTTAAAAGCTCATTCACCCTTTTAGCAATATCATTTTGGCTCATATAATCTTTTTTGAAAAGTTGCGAATAAACCTTACTTTGAGTGTAGTGAGTTTTTAAAGGCATTGCGACATTTTCAAAAACACTTTTTCTATTCATGAGTGCGAAATTTTGAAAAATCATTCCTATGTCTTTTCTTAGTATTCTAAGTTCTTTGGGCTTTTTTTGCCTGAGTTCTTTAATCTCTTTATCAAGCACCTTTAAACTGCCTTCTTGATAATCTTCAAGCCCGTTGATACACCTTAAAAGAGTGGATTTTCCAGCACCACTATGTCCTACTATGGCATAAATTTCGCCTTTTTGAATTTGTAAAGAAACATCATTGATAACAAGTTCTTTGCCATAATATTTTTTTAAATTTGCAATCTTTATCACTTTTATGCTCCTAAATTTGAAAGCTCTTCGCAAATTTTATCTAATTGTGTTTTGATATTTAAAAGCTGATTTTTGTTTTGTTCTACCACTTCACTTGGCGCATTTGCGACAAATTTTTCATTACTTAACATAGAATTTAATTTATTAAATTCTTTTTCTAGTTTTGTTTTTTGATTGTTTAATCTTGCTAAAACTGCACTTAAATCCAAGTCTTGTGTAGGGATAAATACTTCTAAATTTTCGCTTACATCGCGGATTGATTTTTCTAATTTTTCTTGTATGAATTCTACATTTTCACATTTGGCTAGGGTTTGTATGAAATTAATATGAGTTTTTAGCTCGCTTTCTAAATTTATATCGTTAAGCTTGATGCAAGCCTTTTGAATTTTTGAATTTCCTAGATCCACTAAGCTTTTTGCACGACGCAAAGAAACTATACTTTCTATGATGATACTAAATAATTTTTCGATTTTTTCATCTCTAAAATTAAATTTAGGATATCGTGAAATCATAATGGACTCATGAGTTTGTAAAGAAGTTTTGCTAAGCTCATGATATAAATACTCGCTTATAAAAGGCATAAAAGGATTTAAAAGTTTTAAAGCTTCTTTAAATATACTTCCAAGTTCTTTTATGCTTGATTTTTCTGCTTTACTAAGTTCTATACCCCAATCGCAAAATTCATCCCAAAAAAATCTATAAAGCGTGTTCGCAGCATCATTAAAACGATAATTGTCTAAATTTTCTCTTGTTTCTTTTACACAAAGTTCAAAACGAGAATATATGTATTTTGCTAGATTTGATTTGATTTCTATGTTTTGCAAATCTTCAAATTTTTCCTCATTTAAAAGTAAAAATTTACTTGCATTATAAAGCTTGTTGGTGAAATTTCTAACTTGTAATAATTTATCGTTGCTTAATTTTATATCTCTACCTTGGATAGCTAAAAGCGCAAGAGTAAAACGCAAAATATCTGCGCTGTATTCTTCGACGCTTTGAGTAGGATCTATCACATTTCCTAAGCTTTTGCTCATTTTTCTACCTTGTTCATCTTTTACAAGGGCGTGTAAATAAATATCTTTAAAAGGTAATTCATTTAAGGCATTAGTGCTTTGAAACATCATTCTAGCAACCCAAAAGAATAAAATATCAAAACCGGTTATCAATAAAGAATTTGGATAGAAATTTTTTAAATCATCTTCATTCCAAAGTTTTTCTTTGCCCCAGTCTTTATTGCCCCAACCTAAAGTACTCATAGCCCAAAGACCTGAAGAAAACCAAGTATCAAGCACATCAGGATCTTGTTTGAAATTTTTGCTTTGACATTTTGGACATTGACTTGGATTTTCTTCGCTTGCCCATTCGTTGCCGCATTCGCAGTAATATACAGGTATTTGATGACCCCACCAAAGTTGTCTTGAAATACACCAATCTTTTAAATCTCTCATCCAAGCATTAAAGCTATTTATCCAGTGAGCTGGGTAAAACTTGCTTCCGCCAAGATTTACCTTTTCTATGCTTTCTTTTGCAATTTCGCTTTTAACAAACCATTGTTTGGAGATATAAGGCTCTACGACATTTTTGCAACGATAGCAATATCCTATTTGATTGGTATAATCTTCTATCTTTTCTACAAAGCCAAGCTCATTTAATTTAGAAATGATTTTTTCTCTTGCTTCTAATCTTTCTAAACCTTCAAATTCTAAGCAGTGATGATTTAAAATACCTTTTTCATCAAAGACAGTGATAAATTCAAGCCCATGTCTTAAGCCTACTTCGTAGTCGTTTGTATCATGTGCAGGGGTTACCTTAACAAAGCCTGTTCCAAATTCCATATCTACATGCTCATCGGCTATGATTTTGATTTTTCTTTCTACTAGGGGTAAAATTACTTCTTTGCCTATTAGATGCTTATATCTTTCATCGTTTGGATTTACCATTACCGCGGTATCTCCAAAATAAGTTTCAGGTCTTGTTGTGGCTACTACTACATAGTCTTTTTTGTTTTCTAAAAAATATTTTAGATGATAAAGCTTGCCTTGATTTTCTTTGTGTTCAACTTCTATATCGCTTAAAGCTCCATCATGTGTGCACCAATTAATCATATAATTATCACGCACTATAAGTTTTTTATCATAAAGATCAACAAATGCTTTTTTTACGGCATTTACAAGTCCTTCATCCATAGTAAAACGCAAACGACTCCAAGCTGGAGTTATGCCTAAAATTCTCATTTGTTTTACTATGGTACCACCGCTTTGTTCTTTCCATTCCCAAACTTTTTTTATAAAATTTTCTCTTCCAAGTTCTTCTTTTTTTATACCTTGGGCTAGGAGTTGTTTTTCTACTACATTTTGAGTAGCAATTCCTGCATGATCTAGTCCTGGTTGATAAAGGGTTTTGTAGCCATCCATTCTTTTATAACGCGTAGTAATATCTTGTAGGGTGCAAGTAAGTGCATGCCCTATGTGTAATACTCCTGTGACATTAGGAGGTGGCATCATAATACAAAAATATTTATCTTTTTCTTGAATTTTTTTATTACCATCTATTTCAAAATATCCACGATCTTCGCATATTTTATAGTATTCTTTTTCTAAATTTTTATCATACATAATTTTGCCTTGAAAATAAAATGGCATAAGCTTAGCTAAATTTTGCTAAAGAAGTATTTAAAAAGTTAAGATTAAAAACTGATCTCAACTTTTCGGTATTGATATCTTTGTTCTTCTGAATTTCTAGCATTTTTAGGATAATTTTCTTTTCCAAAAGATACAATCTCTATCTCTTCACTAAAATTTAAGAAAAAATGAGCTAAATATGTACCCCTTTTTAAACCCAGCATATAGTTTGCAAAATCGCTACCTTTTCCATCAGAATAGGCTTTGATTTTTACAAGTTTAATTAGGGAGTTATTTTTATAATTTTCAATAAAATCTATTAAAGAATTTTTATTGCTAAAATTATCTATTTCATTGGCTTGATAATGGAAGTTAATCGATTTTTTGGTGAGATTGATATAATCTTGGGGATTTTTATTTTTTTTATTTTTCAGACTTAAATTTTGCAATTTTAAAGACATGTTATTATTATCAAATAGAGTAATGAGAATTTTAATCTTTGCATCTTTAATGTTTTCATATAAAGGTTTAAACATATCTTTTAGAAGCTCTAGGCGATAATCACTTAATTCTTCGCCATTTTTAATATAAATTTGAAAGTTTTTATTGCTAAGTTCTTTAACAAGGTGATCTTTTTTGTTTTTTGATGCACTTTGTTTTGCTTTGGTGTTTTCTTTAGTTTCTTTTTTGTTTTTTGTTGTTTGAGGTTTTGTTTTTTGTGACTCACTTTCTTTTGGGATTAAAATCGTAGGTGGCATATCACTGATAAAATGCTCTTGTGGAATTTGTGGATTTTCAAGTATATCTTCATCGTGTGCGTTGGCAATTTGACTTCTTTGTTTTTCTTTGCTTTCAAAAATGTTTTGAGTGCTTGTTTGTAAAGTATTGTTTAGTTCTAATGGAGTATTTGTAAGGTTTTGTTCTTCTTTTTCAAAATTTTGACTTTTTTCATCCATGCTGATATTCTCATCATCTAAAGGTAAATTGTATTCTACTACATTCACTTCGCTATTGTTTTCATAAAAACGATCTAAATTTAAGAATAAATAGCAAAGAAAAGCTCCGCAAAATCCAGAAACTATCATCAAAAACAATACAATAATAAAGCTTTTTGCTGACATAAACAATCCTTAAACAAAAAATAATTTTTGTATTTTAGCCAAATTTATAATTTTTAAGTAATTTTTTTTTATAATTTGCATTTTTTTAAGGAAAATGATGCCACTTTCAAGACTTAATGAAGAACAACTAAATGCCGTTAAAGCTCCTTTTGGACATAATTTAATCATAGCAAGTGCAGGAACAGGTAAAACTTCTACTATCGTTGCTCGCATAGCCTATCTTTTAAATCAAGGCATAAGTCCTGAAAAAATTATGCTTTTAACCTTTACCAACAAAGCAAGTAAAGAAATGATTTCAAGGCTTAATCGCCATTTTGCCAGAAACATCACTTCAAAAATCATTGCAGGAACTTTTCATAGTACCGCTTATACCTTGCTTAAGGAAGCCGATCATAATATCATGTTAAAACAAGCTAGTGAGTTAAAAACTTTATTAAAAAGCGTATTTGAAAAAAGAACTTTCCATCATTTAAGCGATCTTAAGCCTTATATGCCAAGTTATTTATATGATATTTACTCTTTATTTCAAAATAAAAGCAAAGATGAAGATTTTGTAGATTGGTTTATTAAAAATTATGGAGAGCAAAGTATTTATGCTGAAATTTATGAAGATATTTTAAAAGAATACGAAGAGGAAAAAAAGCGTTTTAATTATGTCGATTTTAATGATTTACTTATCAAGCTTAAAGAACTTTTAAAAACCAAAAAATACGATTTTGAAGAAATTTTAGTCGATGAGTATCAAGACACAAATACTTTACAAGGTTCATTAATCGATGCTTTTAAAAGTAAAAGTTTATTTTGCGTGGGTGATTATGATCAAAGTATTTATGCTTTTAATGGTGCAGATATTGGAATTATTGGTGGTTTTAAAGATAGATTTTTGGACGCTAAAATTTTTACGCTTAATAAAAACTATCGTTCCTCTAAAAGTATACTCGCTCTTGCCAACAAAGTTATTTTAAATAACGAAAGGCTTTATCCTAAAGAACTTATAGTCACAAGAACAGGCGAGTTTAAAGCACCGGTTTTGTTGACTTTTAATGAACTTTTTGATCAGTATCAAAATATAGCTAAAATCATTTTAACTAGCGGGGTAAAGTTAGAAGATATTGCAGTGATTTTTCGTAATAACTCAAGTGCTGATGGCATCGAAGTTGCCTTAAGGGAACAAGGTATTGCAAGTCTTAGAAAAGGCAGTGGGAGTTTTTTTGAAAGCTCGGAGGTTAAAGCATTTTGTGCCTTACTTGCTATAGTTTTAAATCCTAAAGATGTTATGGCTTTTATACACATTTTGAGTTATTGCAAGGGTGTGGGTGGGGTGCTGGCTAAAGATATTTTTGATGCTTTATTAAAACTTGGTGAAGGATCTTTAAAAAAAGGATTTTTGGAGCCAAATTTAAGCGTGAATATCAAAAAAAGTGCCAAAAGAAGCTATCAATTAGGGCTTTTTGATGATTTAGAAGATTTAGCAAACTCCGATCGTTTTTCTTTGGAGTCAAATTTCAATTCTCATCCCATATTGGCTTTACCAAAAATCAATGAAAGCTGTGCCAAAAATTTAGAAAAAATGTATTTTTATATACAAAAAGCTTTGGGTTGTCGTGGTTCTAGCGAACTTGTAAATTTGGTTTTAAATCACGAACTTTTTGCTGAAATTTGTGATATTTTAGCCACTAAAAGGGCGACAAACAAATCAGGCCATGTTGATTTGCTTAAAAAAAGCGAGGCTTTAGAAAAGATTAATTCCAAAATGGTCGTTTTAAAAGAATTAACAAAAAATTATTCTGATATTTATAAATATTTTAATTTTCTCACTCTAGGTTCTAGCGAAATGAGTAGTGGAAAAGGCGTGAATTTGCTAAGCATACACGCAAGTAAAGGCTTGGAGTTTGATTTGGTTTTTGTGATTGATCTAGCTCACGGACGTTTTCCTAATCAAAAATTAATGTCCATGGGTGGCAGCTTAGAAGAAGAGCGCAGACTTTTTTATGTAGCCGTAACGCGTGCGAAAAATACCTTGTATCTAAGCTATGCTAAGTATGATAAGATCAAAAAAAGCAATTACGCTCCATCTTGCTTTTTGATAGAAGCAGGACTTTGCAAGGGTGAAAAAGCTTAGCGTCCATACAAAACATTTTTAAAATTTCTAGCTATCATTTTAGCTCTTGTGAGTATCACTTCCGACATCTCTTCATTATAAAGCTCATTAAGACTTTTTTCAAATAAGTTAAGCCATATATCAAAGAATTCTTGTGGAAAAGGTGCTAAATCCATATGTGCTTTTAAAGGTTGTCCGTTGTAATTTCCTTCTCCAAGCAACATTCCTTGCCAAAAATTTCCAATTTTTTCTTTATGTTCTTGCCATTCTTCATTGCTTTCTCCTATGGCTTTGTTGAAAATTGGTCCTAAATTTTCGTCATATCTTATTTTTTCATAAAAGTTATGCATAAGTTTTGCTATGCTTTGAGCATCGATGGTTTCGTATTTCATTTGTATATCCTTTTTTATTTTTTTGAAAAATTAGCAAAAAAATCTTTATAAAAAAATGACTAAAATCAATTTTAAAAATTTATTGCTTTTATTATGCTGAAGATAAGAACATTTCAGAATACTTTTTTGTCACCTTGAGTCTATAGATAAATGATCTCTGTTTTAAAAACTCTAATTATCTAAAATACAGATAATTCCATTAGAAGAATAGAAGATTCTTCGCTATTATTTAGAATAACAGATTGGCAATAACTCCAAATCGATACTAGGCATAGGGATTCTTCGTTGTGTTTTGCTTCACTTAGAATCAATATATCAGTGATAATTTAGAATAATAGATATTTAAATGATAATAACGGCTCAAAATTCCTTATTTAACATTAAAAATCATGTGAGTTTTTATAAAAATTTTACCACTTCATCAAAAGAAAATCTTGCTTTTTTAGGGATTTGACTGTCTTTTTTATATCCTAAAGCGATTAAAACTGTGCTTTGTTCTTTTTTGATATCTAATTTAAAATATGTATCTAAAGCATTTTTATCAAAGCCGCCTATAGTGCAAGTGCCAACATCTAGCAAGGTTGCCGCATAAAGCATGGAGCCAAGTGCGATAAAAGCTTGTTCTCTTGCGTAAGCTAGTTTTTGATTTTCATTCATATTTTGCAAAAAAGGACTATAGGTTTTTAGTCTTTTTTCTAATTCTTCTTTGCTTAAATTTCTTGCTTTTAATTTATCTTCAAAATACTCTGTAAAATCAAGCCTTGAAACGATAGCGATGATAGCGCTTGCTTCTTTTACATGGTTTTGATTGTTAGCAATTTTTGCGATTTCTTCTTTTGATTTTTCATCTTGCACCACTAAAAATCTCCAAGGCTCAAGCCCTAAAGAACTAGGACTCATCACACCGGCCTTAAGTATAAAGTTTAAATCCTCGTTTTTGATTTTTTCGTTTTTAAAATTTCTACACGAAAATCTTTTTTCAAATAGTTCTAAATTTTTCATAAGTATTGCACCACTTCCTTAAAATCTAATCTTTGTTTTTTATATTTTGGCTCGTCTTTTTTGTAGCCTAAAGCTAAAATTACTGCACATTCAAAAGGCTTTTTGATATTAAAAATTTTTTCAACTTCTTCTTTCTCATATCCTCCTATCATACAAGAATCAATACCTAAATTCATCGCCGTTAAACTCATTTGCATTAAAGCTAGATAGCATTGAAGTTGAGCATAATGAAAAAGTTCTTTATCATTCATTTTATCTGTTTTGTGAGTATAAATTTGTAACACTTTCTTAAAATGCTCCTCATCTTTGCAAAATCTTCTTACTTGCTTTTTGGCAAATTCATCTTTTGACTTAAGATCGCTTCTTGCTAGTAAAATGATATTATGACTTGCTGTGGCGACATTTTCTTGATTATAGCAAGCTTGACTTAGTAAAATATTGTCTTCTTTTTTAGATAAAACTAAGAATTTCCAAGGCTCAAAACCATGGGAGCTAGGGCTTAAAATTCCAGCATTAAGTATGACTTCTAAGTCTTTTTGATTTATTTTGGTGTCTTTGAAAATTTTACAAGCGTGTCTTGTTTTTATCGCTGTGTCAAAATCCATTCTCATTCCTTTTTTACTTTTAATCTTGCTACAAAATCTTAACATAAATTTTTTATTTCTTTTTCAAGTTTTGGTTTTATAATTAGATTTTTAAATTTTTTAGATAAAGGAAAAAAATGAAAAATACCATACTCACCCTACAAGATCAAAAGAAAAATCAAGACAAAATCATCATGCTAACCGCTTATGATTATTTTAGTGCAAAACTTGCTGATGAGGCTGGGGTTAATGTGATTTTAGTAGGAGATTCTTTGGGAATGGTGGTTTTGGGTTATAAAGATACTTTAAGTGTGAGTATGCAAGATATGCTTTTTTGCTCAGCTGCAGTTGCTCGTGGGGCAAAAAACGCCTTTGTTTTAACGGATATGCCTTTTATGTCTTATCAAAGCAGTGTTTATGATGCACTTGTAAATGCCGGTCGTTTAGTTAAGGAAGGGGGTGCAAATGCGGTGAAATTAGAAGGAGCCGATTTTTGTGAGCATATTAGTGCTATCAGTAAAGCTTCCATTCCTGTTGTGGCGCATTTGGGGCTTACGCCTCAGTCTTTGCACACCTTGGGTGGATATAGAGTGCAAGGTAAATCTTTGGAGGCAGCTAAAAAGCTTATCGATGATGCAAAAGCCGTACAAGATGCGGGTGCAGTGATGCTTGTTTTAGAATGCGTGCCTGAAAAACTTGCCCAACTCATCACTAAAAAACTTGAAATTCCAACCATCGGCATAGGTGCTGGCAAATATTGCGATGGACAGGTTTTGGTTTATCATGATTTACTTGGTTTAAATGATGAATTTAAACCGAAATTTGTCAAGCATTTTGCCAATACAAAAGAAGTGTTAAAACAAGGTATAAACTCTTATATTAAAGAAGTTAAAGAAGAAAAATTCCCGAGCCTAGAACATAGTTTCAGTATAGATGATGAACTCATAGAAAAATTGTATTAAGGAAAAAATATGCAAATCATTGAAAATTTAGATGAAATCAAAAAAATCACTCAAGATTATAAAAAACAAAATTTAAGCATAGGTTATGTGCCAACAATGGGATATTTACACGAAGGACATGCCAGTTTGATTAAAGCTGCAAAAGCAAGCAATGATAAGGTTGTGGTAAGCATTTTTGTCAATCCTATACAATTTGGCAAAAACGAAGATTTAGCAAGCTATCCAAGGGATTTAAAGCGCGATGCTAAGCTTTGCGAAAGTTTGGGTGTGGATGTGATTTTTACGCCTAGGGTTGAAGATTTTTATGATGAAGAATTTTGCACTTTTGTGGATTTAACAAGACTGACTAATGAGCTTTGCGGTTTAAGTAGGGAAGGGCATTTTAGGGGAGTTTGCACGGTTTTGACTAAATTTTTTAATCTCATTAGTCCAAACAAGGCTTATTTTGGCCAAAAAGATGCGCAACAGTGTATGGTGGTAAAGCGTATGGTTAAGGATTTAAATATGAATTTAGAGCTTGAAATTTGTCCTATCATTCGCGAAGAAGATGGCTTAGCTAAAAGCTCGAGAAATACTTATTTAAATGAGGAAGAAAGAGTGGCGGCAAGATGCTTAAGTCGTGCGATTTTTTTGGGTGAAAAATGCGTTAAAGAAGGCGAAAAATGCACTCAAAATATCATTAAAGCTATGAAAGAAGAGCTTAACAAAGAGCCTTTGGCAAAAATTGATTATGTAAAAATCGTCGATGCAAATTCTATGCAAATCTTAGATAATATAAAGGCAAATACCCAAGTTTTAGGCGCTATTGCGGTTTATATCGGCAAGACAAGATTGATTGATAATTTTTTATTGACGATTGATTGATTTTAAAAATCTCTAGATTTAAGCCGATTAAAAAAAAAAGGGGGGGGGTATGCTTCACTAAAAACCCCACGCAAAAACCCATTATCCTTTTTATCCTGCTATTTTATAGCACTAAGTCTTATAATTGCTATTAGATGCGTTGCTTAGGCGATAAACCTACAGTGATTTGAAGCACCCACATTGCCATACCAAGCAATCCTTCGCGTTGCTTGGTGACAAACCCTCACCATTGCGAACCTCGGAACTTCTCACGCAATAAATTTTAAGAAAACTTTGATGGAATTACTTCGTTTAAGTGATTAATTTCTCTTGGTGGGAAAGGTGCTACTAATGATAGAAAAGATTTTAAATGTAATTTTAATATTATTAGAAGTAATAAACAAGCTGATTAAATTACTTAACCAGCTCTCTTAAAACACCAAAAAAATATAAGAAAGCCTTGCTTAACCTATACTTAAACAAAATCCACGCCAAGAGTGCAAGGCTCTTGGATTTACTAAACCTCATTCGCTCGTCGTTCTAAACAAACCTTCTTTTTTCGTCATTCTGAGCACCGCGAAGGACTTCTACTCCAACTCACTTAAAACCGTCATTCTGAGCATCAGCAAAAAATTTCTACCAAAAAACCACATTAAACATTTCTTAATTAAACAAAAACAAATAAAAAATTTGATTTCTTAAATAAAAATTCACAAAAAACCCAGCAAAATAAAACAATATTTACCAAAAAAAACGCAAAAAATATAAAATATTTTAAATTTATTTTGTATTATTTAATGTATGATAAATCCAATAAATCCCAAAATTCCTTCATTTAATAAGATTTTATTTTTAATAAAGTAAATAAGCTTTTAATTGTTTTTAAGTATTTAAGATTTATAATCAAGTAAGTTAAAAGTAAAAAAATAGTTAACTTAAAATGTTACTTTTTTAATACTTTATGACGCTCTCTCTCATTAAGTTAATATCTTATTAACGGTTATGGGGGGGGGGGTCTTGGATTTTTGAAAATGAAAGGATCTCTTTATGCGTGATTTAAGTTTGGGAAAACATCTTACTTTAAGCTTTGTTGTTAGCTCTATGCTTTTTAATTCTGCTTTGGCACTTCCATCAGGTGGCTCTTTCGTTAATGGTTCTCATGGTAATATTAGTCAAAATGGTAATAATATGAATATTACTGGAACTACAAGCGGAGGTAAGCATGTAATCGCTTGGGGTGGTGGTTTTAATATTGGTGCAGGTGAAACTGTAAATTTTACCACCGATGGACATTATTATCTCAATCTTGATTATAGCAAAAATTCATCCAAGCTTTTTGGAAAGCTAAATGGTGGGACCAATAATATCTTTTTAGTTAATCCAAATGGCACCATTATTGGTAGCGGTGCCAGTATTAACGCAAATAAATTCGCTGTTTCAACTAAGGCTTTAAACGATGTCCAAATGCAAAAATTTATGCAAACTGGTGAATTTTCTCCCGTTTTTGAGCCAAGCATTGCAGGTAATATTGATATCCAAAAGGGTGCAGATATTAAAGTAAGTGAACTTGCTCTTGTAGGTGATAAAATCGTTTTTGCAGGTGGGGTAAATGCAGCTGCTGGCTTAAAAGTAGAAGCTAATGCTATAAATGTAGAAGATGGTAAAATCGATACCAAAAATATCAACTTCACAGCCTCTACTTTAATACAATTCACAGGCGGTGTGATAAATACTACAAATTTAAATGCTAAAGCAGGTATAAATTCGCAAAAAGGACAAATCAACCTTTCTAAAAAATCAGATATCAATGTAAATTCTACCTTAACATTTAACGCGGACAATATACAAGGTTCAGCTAATATCACAGCCAACACTATAAATTTAACAGCCACAGACGCTATAAATCTAAACGGTGGCACTATTAGTGCTGCTAATCAAAGTTTATCATCAAATTGGATTAAGCTCGAAGATACTACTTTAACAAACGCTACAAACATTACTTTAAAAGGCACAGGAAACCAATCTGTAGTCGAGCTAGAAGGTGCGACTTTAAATTTAAGTGGCACTCTAGATATTGATGCTTATCAAGTAGAGCTTAATAAAAAAGGCAATAAAGACACTACTATTACTGGTACAAATCAGGCTAAAGTTGACATAGACGCCACAAACCAAATCGCTTTTAATGGTGTAACTTTTAATAGTCTTGATATCGACTTACAAGCTACAAATAAAATCGATATCAAAGATACGGTATTAAATATTGCTGGAAAAACCTTAAAAATGCTTTCTAAGGGTGGTGGTGGAAAAGGTGGTATTATCAATATAGAAAGCACTACTACACCAAATTACGATGTTAGTGGTAATACTGATACAACTCTTAAAAACTTAGAATTGCAAGCTAATGATATCAATCTAAATCAAGGTACAAAATTATCAGCTGATAATATGGTTTTTAAAGCAAGCAATGCTCTCAATTTTAACAATGCAAATCTTAGAGCTTATTGGAAATTTGATGCTTATTCTAATAAATACATTGGGGTCAATAAATCGCATTTTGTTTTCATGGATAGAACAAACCCAGCTCGGTTTAAAAGCGATGGGGATATAAGCTTAAAGGACTCGACTTTTTCGCAAAAATACCGTGATGTTGCAAAACTTGATTTTATAGCGGCAAATGCCATAGAATTTACAAATAACACTTTTAGAAACATTAATATATTAAATGCCAACGCTAAACAAATCACTTATAATTCCGGTACTATAGAAAATAGTGTTGGTAATGTAAATTTCACCACTACAGACAATCAACTCTTAATTAAAGGTGGTAATATCAATGCCACAAATGTAACTTTAAGTGCAGATAAATATCTTAATATCAGCGGTGGAACTTTTAATAACTCGGGTACTCTAAAACTACTCGGTAAAAATCTTATTGATTTAAGTGGTGGTACAATCACAGCAAAAAATATTGATATAGATAAAATCAATGGTGGAGTTTTAACTCTAAATATTACAAAAGGTTCATTTAGCGCAAACAATGCTTTCACTGCCGATGCAGATAAAATCACTGTTGGCGATAGCACAAACCAACCAACGATAAAAGGCACTAATACTTTAACTTTCACAGCCAAACAAATTTATATGAAAAATGGTAGTGTAACAAGTAATGATTTGGATTTCACTGCAAAAGATGGAAACAAAGGACTTATAGAAATAACAGGTGGAACTATTACAGGAAGTATAAATGCTGATTTCATCTCGGATAATTATATCCATTTAAAAGGTGGAAATATCAAAGGTGGATTTTTAAATTTTTCTTCTATAGGTAAGATTAGTGGTAATAAAGGTGGAACAATAGACTTTGATGGCACAACAGTTACTAGTGATAAAACTGATGGCAACAAAGAAGCTATTGTTATTACAGCTGATCAGATTAATTTTAAAGGTGGTGCAATTAATGTTCAAAAAGGCACAATTAATGCTGATGCAAATCATAAAATTGTAGTCGACGGCACTAAATTTGATGCTAAAAAACTTGATCTTTATGCCAAAAAAGAAGTCGAACTTAAGAAGGGTTTTGGCGATGGTATGGATGATGGACAAATTGATATTGGTACAGGTGATGGTGGCAATATAGACATAAGTCTTGGAGATGGGGAAACCATTAAAGGCGAAAACTTAACTTTTAAATCTTATTATATTGATCTTAAATCAGGCACACTTCAAGCTAACAAGAATTTACATCTTGAAGCTTATAATAATTTTGCCCTATCAGGCACAGCTAAGCTAAAAGCAAATACTATGGATCTTATCACTCATAATGTGATGACTATAAGTGGAGGTACACTAGAGGCAAACACCTTAAATATTAAAGGTATAAATGATAAATACACTGACAATGATGCAAGTGATGGTCAAGGCGGCGGTGTTGAAATCACTATAAGTGGTGGAACGCTTAATAATGTAGGTAACCTAAACACCAGCGGTGCAGATGAGTTAAATTTCAACAACGGTGCAAACTGGAATGCCACAACAATGAATCTTAACTCAAAGCGTATCGTTTTAAATGGTGGTACTCTAAACGCTACAAAATTAAATTTTGGTACACAAAATGGTGGAACGCAATATATTGATATACAAAACGGAACTTTAAATGCCACTGATGCTCTAAAACTTTATGCTACAAATCTTATCACTATAAGCGGTGGAAATTTAAAAGGTAAAAGTGTAGAATTAACAACTACAACAAATTCTACAGATAAAGGTGTTATTGATTTGCAAGGTGGTGTTATTGAAGCAAATGGTGGCACCATCACAGCTAATGCCTCACAAATTATAAGCAAAAATGGAGAAAATGGTAGCACAGGTAGTGGCGTAGAATTTAAAGCTAGCACCCTAACGCTAAATGCTACAAACAATCTTCGTGTTAAAGGTGGAAACTTTAATGCGGTAGCAAATTTAAATTTCAAAGGTAAAGCAGGTATAGAATTTAGTGGTGGAACTTTTGGCAACACTTCAAAATTCATACTCTCAAGCGATGGCTTGGTGGATATTTCAAGAAATGGTGAATTGAAAGTTACAAGCTTTATTATAAATGGCTATAACGGCAGTGGTAATGCTGGTGGTATTAATTTTAAAAATATGAATTTAGTTGCTACAGATAATATTGCCTTTAATGCTACAAAACAGCTCATCATTGAAAGTGGTAAGTTAGAAAGCAGTAAAAATATCACTCTAAACGGTCTTGGTAGCCTTCAAATTTCAGGTGACAGTACAAGTATAAAAGGTGCAAGTGTAAATCTTAACTCAAATAACTGGATTTCTATAAAAGATGCTAGTTTAGAAGCTACAAGTGGAACTTTAAGCATACAAGCAAAGGCTGATAATCAAGCAAATGGCACTGGTAAAGTTATTGATATTTTAGGTTCTGCAAATTTAAAAGCAAGCAATGGAACTATCGATATCGACGCGCAAGAGATTAATATAGGTGAAAAAGATAAAAATAATTTAACCCTTGATGCAAAAACTATAGATTTAAGTGCAAATAATCGTGTGAATATTAATAACGGCACATTTACAGCTACGGGTGATACTAAAAATGGTAGTTCCCCTGATTTTAGTATTTGGGGTGGACAAAGTATTAACATTTTAGGCAATGCTACTTTGCAAGCTCTAAATGGTCTTTTAAAACTTAATACTTTCAATAAGATCAACATCAGTGCTGGTACACTAAAAGCCAATCAGCTCATATTAAATGCGAAACCAAATAATAGTGATATTACAAAAGGTGGTATTATAGATATAAGTGGTGGTACTTTAGAAAATACAGGCGATAAATTTGAACTCACAGCCAATCAAATCAACACAAATGGTGGCACATTTAATGCTAATGGTAATTTAAAATTTACAGCGGATAATAAAATCGTAATTAATAATGGCACATTTAATGTAAAAAATGGCACTTTTACTTTAGATGGTAAAAAGCAAATTGATTTAAAAGGTGGTATATTTGATTTTGGAAGTGATGGAAGTTTAACCCTGCAAAGTTCAAATAATGGATTAATCAACTATACTCTTACAGAAGAGCTTAGTGTAAAAGATTTTATTGTCAATGCTGGTGAGATTAATCTTGTAAATGCTAATATTAACGCTAGTGGAAAATTTGACTTTGATGCTACGCAGTGGATACGCATTAATACTAGCACACTCGCAGCTACAGGTAATGCCGATATCACAGCTAAGGCTATGGAATTTAGCGGTGGTGCATTTAAGGCTGCAAATATCACTTTAAATACTGGTGGACTTTTAAACATTAAAGATAATGCAAAATTAGAAGCTACAGGTGGAGATTTAACTATAGTTGAAAAAGCAAATAGTGGCAACAGCGAGCTAAATTTGGATAATGGCTCAAGTTTAAAAGCTAGTGGTGATATTAAAATCGACACTGATGAGCTTAATATTAAAGGTGCTTTAAATGCCGATAATATCACTCTAGGCGATACAAATGCGCAAAATATCAATATCACTGATAGTGCGAATATAAATGCCACTACCGCACTTGTTTTAAAGGCGATTAAATCTATTTTGATCGATGGTACAAAAACACAATTACAAGGTGCTACTATAGACTTTACAAATAGTGGCTACACTCATATTATTAATGGTATTATTAACGCCGCTACTTCTATCAAATTCACCCAAAATGGCAAAGACAATCTACTTCGTATCGAAGGTGGAACTATTTCAACTGGTAATGCAGGTGGTACTAAATCAGGCAGTATAGAATTTGCTGGCAATGAAGCAAATGTCGAAATTTGGGGTGGAGAGTTTGAAACGGGTGAATTAAAGGCTAATAATGTAAAGCAATTTATCCTTGGTAAAGCAGATGGTAAAGTGACTCCAAATATTGATGTAACCACTTTAACTTTACAAGCTAGCCATAATCTTGCTTTAATTAAAGCAGATATTATGGCCACTTCAGCGAAATTATTAGGTACAAATTTAGTTAAAATCGCAGGAGCAAACCTTAATATTAGTGGCGATCTTGAAATTTCAGGTGATAAAAGAGTTGAAATTACTAGCGGTAAAATAGACGCACAAAATATTAATTTTATTACTAAAAATTATATTTTCTTAGGCGGAACAAGCGAGATTACAGCCACAAAAAATATTGACTTCATCGCATTTGGTTCAATGAATGGCAAAACCACAGGAACTGTAGAATTTGCAGATAATGTGAAAGTAAACGCTGATACTATTACTATAGGCGACACACAAGCGGATTCAAATGAGCGTGTAGAACAAATCATTTTTAATGGTGGTGAAGTTGGAGCTAAAACAAGCATCAAAGGCTATGCAAAACAAGTTTATGTTAAAAATGGAACGATTAAAACACCTGATCTTTACCTTGAAGGTAGAGAAAAAATCTCATTAACAGGCGGAACAATTGATAACGGTGGTAAATTTATTGAGTTTGTTTCAGGGCAAATTATTGAACTTGGTATTGCACTAAAATCAACTGATGATATCAAGCTCACTGCACCACAATTAAATATAGTAAAAGGTGCCAATATCGAAGCGGGTAAGAATTTAACCCTTATTAGCACAGGACTTAATGGACAACCTGGTAAAGGCGGACTTTTCTTAGGTGGTGGTAATTTAAGTGCAGGCGAGACTTTGACTTTAATAGGCGAAAATGGTATCGCAATGCTTGATGATCCAAGTGCTTTAACTATAAGTGGTAAAGTTGTTAATCTTTTCTCAAACAATTATATTAATATCACAGGTTCTATCACTGGTGAAAATGTAACCTTATCGGGTTTTGAAAAAAAAGATGATGGTTCTTATATTAGCAAAACAGGACAAAATACAGTTATTGAACTAGCTAACACTGATATAACTGGTAAAAGTAAAGATTCAAGTACTCTTACAATTGATGGTAAGCAGATCAATTTAAGTGGAAGTAAAACCATTTCAAATTTTAAAACAGCGGATTTCAAAGCAAGTAATCAAATCGCCCTAAATGGTGGGGTATTTAAAAATATTGCAGCCTTAAATTTACTTGGTGCAAAAGAAGTTTTAATTGCTGGTGCAATGATAAAAGAAGGCATTAGCGCCTTAAATATCAAATCAGATAATCACATTGCTTTAAAATCAGGAGAAGTTGCAACTTCAAGTTTAAATTTAAGTGGTTTAAGCGATGGCAGTAAGCCAAAAGTGATTGATTTTAGTGGTGCAAGTGTGAGTGTAAATGAGGGTGATTTAAGTGCTAACGCAAATCAAATCAACATTACAGGTGGTAGCGTAAATGCCAATAACATTACTTTTAATGCAACAAATATCAAAGCAAGTGGTGGAACACTTAAAGCTAGTGAAGAGTTAAAATTTACTACAGAGAAATTAGACGATACGCATAATGGTATGATAGAAATTTCAGGTACAGCAAGCTTGGAAGCTGAAACTTTAAGTTTAATTTCTGCGAATTTAATTAAAATAAGTGGCGGTACTCTCAAGGGCACAAATATTAATCTTGGTGATGATGCAAATAAAAATACTACGGTTATTGATATTTTGGGTGGAACAATAGGTGATAACTCAAGCACTATTGCTATTAAGGGTGCACAGCTTAACATCGGTGATACAGATAAAAATCCAACCATAAATGGTAATTTAACAGCTGATATGTCTAATCAAATTGTGATTAAAAATGGCATTTTAAATTTACTCACAGCAAATTTAAGTGCAGCAAATCTCATCGATATAAGCGGAGGTACAATCAAAGCTAATGCACTTACATTAAATGCAAGTGATACAAATAAAGGTAAAATTGCTATTTCAGGAGCAATTATACAAGGCAATGGCGATGCAAAAACCTTAGAGGCTAATGCTAAATGGATAGATATAAGCGGTGGAGAAATTAAAGACTTTTCAGATGCTACTTTGAAAGCTACTGATATTTTACAAGTAAGTGGAAGTGCTAAACTCACAAATAATACAAATGCTACTTTGCAAGGCGCAAATGCACTTAAAATTTTAGGCGGAACTTTTAGCGGTGAGGGGAATTTAAAACTTCTCTCTGATAATTTAGTCGAAATTTCAGGTGGAATTTTTAGTGTAAAAACTGATATTAATGGTATTACAGATACAGGAAGTAGCACTGCTAATAACTCAAGTCTTAAAGAGCTTGTATTAAAAGGTGGAACATTTAATAAGCAAATTAACGCTTATGCAAAAGATATGAATTTTGCGAGTGGAACTATTACTTTTAATGCTTCAAGTGCGACTTTTATGGCAAGTAATTATTTGAAATTTGGTTCTGCAACTATTAATGCAAATAGCACAAGTGCTTTAAGTTTTAATGCAACTAAAAGTATTTTAGCAAGTGGAACTATTTTTAATAATACAGCCAAAGATTCTACTATTACCTTCCAAACCACAGATGCAAGTGGTTATATAGGTTTAACAAATAATACAAAAATATCTGGCTTTAACAATGTAAACCTAAATTCAAGTAAAGATTTAGAGCTCAATAAAGCTACTATAGATACTAAAAATTTAAGTCTAAAATCAAGCAACAACACAGTTATTGCCTCAAGTTCACTAAGCACAAGTGATAAACTTAGCATTGAAGCAATTAAGGATTTAAGTGTTAATGAGTCTTCAACTCTTACCATTAATGGTGGAAATGAAAATTCTATTAAAGCACAAAATATATCATTTAGTGGTTCAAAACTTGTTGTAGATAAGAGCTCAAAACTTGATTTAGAAACAACAACCTTTAAGTCTTTAAATTCTCAAATCTCCCTTTTAGGTGGCTCAACCCTTAATGCAAATGCTAAAGATATTATCATTAAGGGCAGCAAGGATGGTCTTAGTGCGATTTTAGGGGGTTCCTCTGCTTTAAATTTAAAGGCAAGTAATGTTGTAAGTTTAGAGAATGCGGTATTTAAACACAAAAATTCAAACGGTAATGAAAATGCTAATAAGATTAATATCGAAGCTACAAGTAAAATTACAGCTAAAGATACCGAGTTTGCACTTGATTCAGGGCAAAGTTCGGCTGAGATTACTCTTAAAACTACAGCAGATAATGGCACAATAGAGCTTGAAAATGTTAAGCATTCTGCAAGCACAAATGAGGCGCAAAGCTCATTCTTTAAATTGCAAACTAAGCACGCAAATTTTAAAGGCGGAAATACTATTGATACAATGACTTCAAATGCTGATTATATTACCATTGCAGGAGCAAATACTTTTACAAAATCAACTCTTGATGCACAAAAGCTCATTGATATCAAAGAGGGTTCAACTACAACACTTGATAATTCTACGCTTAAATCAGCTAGTGAATTAAAAGCAACAAATGCAACTATAAATCTTAAAAATACTGTTAATTTCTATGCGCAAAATCAACGCTTTACTGGCACAAATTTTAGTGGTGCTGGTTCAACATTAAATTTCAAAGGCTATAACGGCGATGCAAATAAAATAGAATTTTCAACAGGTACAAATTTTAATAATATTCAAAACATTATAGCTGTAGCTAAAGGTATTTTGGTAGATACAGGCAAAGATGGTGGCTTTTTAAGTGGTATCAATAAACTTGATCTTGGGGCTAAGGATGATTTAACCATTAAGGGTTCAACTGTAAAAGCTAATGATATCACTTTAGATGGATCTTATTTATATATTAGTAATAAGTCTAATATTGAAGGTAATACATTGAAACTTAACACTGATGCAAGTTTTGATAAGGCTTATCTAAAAATTGAAGATTCAAGCATTAAAGCAAACGAAAGTTTAACTTTGGGTGCTGATAATGAGACAGGTTCGGTTATTGACATCTTGAATAATTCAAGTATTACTTCAAATAAATCTGCAAGTATTTATGCTGATGCAATCAATCTTAAAAATTCACAACTTATACTAAGCGGGAATTCAACTATCAAAGCTCTAAGCAAATTCTTAGCACAAAATGACAATGCTAAAGCTTCTATTAAATTAAGTGGCAATCTTACTATAGATGGCGGTAAAGAGATAGAATTTAACAAAGCGAATATTGAAAAATCAGGCGATACGGCAAAAATATGGCTAAGAACAACTAAAGATTTGGGTTCGGGTAGCAATGGTAAGATTAAATTTACTCAATCACAATTTGGAACAAGTGATAGCATGCTTGATCTTATCCAAATTTCAAATCCAGATGGAAACAATGTAGGTGCAAATGATTTTATAGTTGATAATTCGAGCATTTATACTACAAGTATGATTTTAAAATTAGCAAACTTGATAGAATTTAAAAATGGTTCAAATATTACAGCTAATACCTTCAAAGCCGAAAACGCTAAGTTGACTAAATTTAATGGAGCAAGCTTTACTATAAATAATGGCACTGATGGTTCAGGTATTTTTACCGAACAAATTCTCTTTACCAATTCAACTTTTACTCTAAACAGTGGTAAATTTGCTTTTGGTAATGCTTCAACTAAATATGTAAAATTTGAAAACAATAAAGATAGTGGCAAAGGTCTTTGGGTAAATGGCACTAATGGTGGCACTTTAACTTTTGAAGGTCAAGAAATTGACTTTAAAACTTCACAGCTTACTACAAATAATAACACTCAAAATATCAACTTTAATTCAACTGGCGATATAAATTTTGATGGTGCAACATTTACAACAAATGGTGGCACAGCGAATTTTTATATTGGAAGTAGAAATAATTCTACTTTAAATATTGATTTTAAAGATACTATTTTCAATAAAGCAAATGGCACGCTAAATTTAGATCTTATGGCAAAAACCAGTGAAAATAAAGGAGGTAAAATTTCTCTTGGTGGACTTAAAATCACCAATGAAATTAATCTTTTCAAAGCTAATGCAAATTGGATTGATATTGCAAATGGTGCAGAGATTAAAGCAGCAAGAGTAGATTTGTCTACCCCAGGTAAAATTTTAATGAGCGGTGGGACTATTATTACAAATGATTTTGTTGCATCTTCAGGTGCAGGAACTGGAAATATTTATTTACAAGGTGGTAAAATTCAAGCTACAAATGTTACCTTGCAAGGTAATGAAGTGCAAATTCTCAAAAAAGACGGCAATGTAAATAAAAGTGGTACCACTATCTCAAGTAAAGATGGTCGAGGTTTAGCTGAAAAAGTAAGTGTAGGAAGTTACAATGGCAAAGATACTAACCACGCTTATATACTTGCTAACACGGTTTTTGCTAAAGTTATAGAAAATAACGGTAAAAATAAAAGCTGGACTTCTATGGATATCTCAGCTCTAAGAGGCAATGATAGTGGTTGGGGTGGAAATGGTCCTCAAATGACAGGCTCAGCTAGAAAATATTTAAATATCGCAACCGATACTAATGCAAGAAATAATGCACAAGAATGGTATGATTTTGTGCAATGGTTTAACGAAGGAAATAGAGGTATCAACTCTTATGATGAATATGTTTTGCTTAATGATATTGATTTTAATTGGGCGAATTTAGCTAAAAAAGATGGTCTTGGAAATAATACTTATGGTTTGATACATAATTTTGAAAGTCAAACTCTAAATGGTAACGGCCATACTCTAAAAAACTTTAATATAGGCACCGATCAGATTAAATTTAGTGGTAGTGGCGATGGTAATATGTATGCAGGATTAATTCTTAATGCAGGTAAAGGCTCTGTCTTTAAAAATATTACAATAGAAGGTGCTTGGATGCATCTTAATGGTAATACTATCCAATATGCGGGAATTTTAGCAGGCAAGGTGGATGCTGGTGCTAGATTTGAAAATATTAATTTCAAGAGCAATTTAGGTGTAAATGCAACACTTAGCAGAAATTCAACTGTTTATGTAGGTGGTATAGTAGGATTAACTACCAATGGATCAACATTTCAAAATATCGATATAAACGGTATAAAAGTAACAGCTACACAAGATAATGGTCAACCTATTTATGTAGGTGGTATAGTGGGTCAAATTCAAGGGGGTTCAACGATAGATCATATTTATGTAAACGGTGTAGAAGTTAGTGCTACTTCTAAAGATAGGAAAAATAGAGCCTATTCAGGAGGTTTTGCAGGAACCATGAGAGGTGATGTAGCAATCCATGATATTGCGATGAAAAATATTAAATCTTATGCCACAGGAGCTCAATGGTCTATGGCTTCAGCCTTAACATCCAAAGAATACTCACGCGATACAACAGAGTCTAAAAAGCTTAAGTTAAATTTAACAATTAATGATGTTTATTTACATGTTGCAAGCTTATCAGTAAATAGTAATCAAGGTAGTCGCAATGATGCAATCGATTCTTTCTTTGTTGGCGCATATCAACAAGAAGGAGATTTGTGGATTAATGGTATACTAGCAAAATGTGACCCTAATCAAGGACAATGCAAGCCTTCTAAGAATTACAATATCACTATATATACTACTTGGAGAGTTAATGGATATGATGGAGATGGCATAGATGGTAAATTTATGAGTGCTAATGGTTACCCTAGTAGGATGATAAGACAAATCGACAATGATAATGGCAGCCAGTGGGAAAGTGCAGTTAGAAGTAAATATGGAAAATTAGGTTTTTATACAGAAGGAAAAACAGATATTGCTGTGCCAGGTGATGTGATAAATATCGCAGATCAAAATAATGATGGCAAGTGGACTGGCGCAACAGAAAAAGATGATGTGAGCGGACCAAGTGGTACAGAGAAAGAAACCAACTATGAAGAGGAAGGCACTTCAGCTGCTAACAATGATAGCACTGTTACTGATGTAGGTGATATTAGTGTTAGCGATGGTAACTCTTATACAGGTTCTACTGGTGTAGGTGAGATAGGAAATGATTATACTCCGACAACTTCAAAAACTTCAGATGATATTGCTGCAGATCAAGTTGTTTCTACGGAAGGTAAAAAACCTGAAAATTTGGATAATAGTATCACAGAAATAATCGATGGTGGGGTTGATAAGATTGCAAATCTTACTCCGCCAAAAATAGATGATATCACTGGTGACTCCGAAGATACTATAAATAACGCGGGCGATACTACAGCTACAACTGATAATGATATCAACTATGATACGGGTTTAGCCAATGATAAAGCAGATATGGGCGATGAAAGTGGTTTTGTAGGTAATAGCAAACAACCAGGTGACATTGATGGTAATGAAAATGGCAATGGCGGTAGCGGTGGCGGATCTGGCGTAAGCAATCTTACTCCAAACGATCCTAATAATATCACTAACACTGGCAAAGGTAATAACTTAACTATCACTCCACCAAAAGCAGTAGTTGATAATGCGGGTTCTTTAATCAATAAGAATTTTACTAATATCTCTTACACAGATAAAGCTTATAGTTTCTCAAGCAATGATTATGATAATAAAATCTTAGAAGAGATTTTGAAAAAAATCACTGATGGTTACTATACTTTAGATATAAATGATTTTGCTGAAGCTTATGAAGCGGCAATCAAGGGCGATATAGTAAAACTTTTAAGTATTTTACAGGTTGCCGATGTGAATTTTGAAAGTATTCGTCAGGCTATGGATTTTATGATGGCTTTCTATGATTCAAAAGGGCAAGGACTTGGAGAAACCATCAAAGCAAAAGGTGGAGAGAAATTTAAAACTTATAACCAAAAAGCACATCAGTTAAATGTTGATAAAGGTGCTTTATGGACTTTCATCTTTGGTGCCGGCGGTTTTGAAGATAAAATTGAAAATTATTTCAAAGACTATGAAAAATATAAAGATTATGAAAGTCAACTCATATACTGGGGCAAAATGTATAATGACTTTAAAGCTTTGATTGATTCTGGAATTTTTGGTGATGAGAATTCACAAAAATACAAAGATGCGATGAAGCAACTTGAAGAATATCAAACCAAATATAATGAAATCAAAGATCAAGCAGATGCTTATATCAAAGATGTGATGAAAGGTCAGAGTGATTATATACTTAGTGTTTTTGTAAAAACCGATAAAGATTCAAATGGTCACTTTAAATTCACTGATGAAAGTGGCAAAATAGGGGATTATGACTATGTAAGTAAAATTCCAGGTGGCGATATCCCAGATCTCCCAGATAAGCAACCTGAAGTACCAGAGCCACCACAAATTGACTCTAAAATGTTCTCTGATGTAACCGATCATGCACAAGTGCTTGAAAACGAAGAAGAAGAAAATGAAATCGACGAAGCAGCAGGAGAAGAAAGACAAAGGCTTTGCGTAGTAAGTGACAATGCTAAAGCTATGAATCAATGCCTCGCTCCGAAGTGATTTGGAGCACACTTTTTGTCATGCTGGGCAATCCTTTGTGTTGCCCAGATGGCACACTTTATCACAAATGCACCAAAATACCGTCATACTGAGCCTTAACGGCGAAGAATCTCTACCTAAAACACTTTAACCGTCATTCTGAGCAATCCTTCGCGTTGCTTGGTGACAAACCCTCACCATTGCGAACCTCGGAACTTCTCACGCAATAAATTTTAAGAAAACTTTGATAGAATTGCTTTGTTTAAGTGGTTAATTTCTCTTGGTGGGAAAGGAATTACTATGATAAATAGGATTTTAGATATTATTTTAAAATTACTAGAGATAGTAAATGAGCTGTTTGAGCTAATCAAACAGCTATAAATTTTCACCAAAAAAATTATAAGAAAGCCTTGCTTAACCTATACTTAAACAAAATCCACGCCAAGAGTGCAAGGCTCTTGGCTTCGCTAACATTTCATTTTTTAACAAAACAAAAATTTCCTTAAAACAAAAATCCTTTGCGTTGTTTGGGTGATAAACCCCAGCGTTGCGAAGCTCAGAACTTCTCACGCAATAAATTTTAAGAAAATTTTAATAGAATTGCTTTGTTTAAGTGGTTAATTTCTCTTGGTGGGAAAGGAATTGCTATGTTAGATAGGTTTTTAAACATTGTTTTAAAACTGCTAAAAATAGTAAAAGAACTGATTAAAATAATTAACCAGCTCTAATTTCTCTTCAAAAATTATAGAAAAGCCTTGCTTAACCTATACTTAAACAAAATCCACGCCAAGAGTGCAAGGCTCTTGGCTTCGCTAAACATTCCATTCACTCATATTCTAAGCCTTCTTTTTTCGTCATTTTGAGAGTACAACTCGAAGAAATCCCTTGCGTGGTGCGTCATTCTAAGCTTTTTTTGTCATGCTGAGCAATCCTTTGCGTTGCTTGGTAACAAACCCTCACCATTGCGAACCTCGGAACTTCTCACGCAATAAATTTTAAGAAAATTTTGATAGAATTGCTTTGTTTAAGTGGTTAATTTCTCTTGGTGGGAAAGGAATTACTATGATAAATAGGATTTTAGATATTGTTTTAAAATTACTAGAGATAGTAAATGAGCTGATTAAATTACTTAATCAGCTATAAAAAATTTTTCATCAAAAAATTATAAGAAAGCCTTGCTTAACCTATACTTAAACAAAATCCACGCCAAGAGTGCAAGGCTCTTGGCTTTACTAACATTTCATTTTTTAACAAAACAAAAATTTCCTTAAAACAAAAATCCTTTGCGTTGCTTGGCGATAAACCCCAGTGTTGCGAAGCTCAGAACCGCTCACACAATAAATTTTAAGAAAATTTTGATAGAATTGCTTTGTTTAAGTGGTTAATTTCTCTTGGTGGGAAAGGAATTACTATGATAAATAGGATTTTAGATATTGTTTTAAAATTACTAGAGATAGTAAATGAGCTGATTAAATTACTTAATCAGCTATAAAAAATTTTTCATCAAAAAATTATAAGAAAGCCTTGCTTAACCTATACTTAAACAAAATCCACGCCAAGAGTGCAAGGCTCTTGGCTTCGCTAAACATTCCATTCACTCGTCGTTTTAAGCAATCTTTTCGTTATTCCAAACCTTCTTTTTTTGTCATTCTGAACGAATGTGAAGAATTTCTATTCAATCACCCATTTTATTCAATAAAACAAAAATTTCTTTAAAACAAAGTTTCTTCGCGTTGCCCAGATGACAAAACCACACAAAAACCCATTATCCTTTTATCCATTGCTATTTTATAGCGCTAAGTCTTATAATTGCTATTAAGCTAATATCTTAAAGCCTTGTAAAATAGCTAAAAAACACTTAAGATTTTATAGATATAATTTTATACTTTAAACCAACTTATTTATAATTTATTTATTTTTTAAGGAGAAAAAATGCAAGTAACCATGCTAAGAGCCAAAATTCACAGAGCCACAGTAAAAGAGGCACGTTTGGATTATGTAGGAAGCATTACCATTGATGAGGCTTTGCTTGAAAAAAGCGGAATTTTAGAGTATGAAAAAGTTCAAATCGTAAATGTCAATACAGGCGATCGTTTCGAAACCTACACCATAGCCGGAGAAAGAAATAGCGGTATGATATGTTTAAATGGCGCAGCTGCAAGACTTGCGCAAATTAATGATAAAGTCATTATTATGGCTTATGCAAATGTCGATATTAAGGAGGCTAAAAATCACAAACCTTGCGTGGTTTTTGTAGATGATGATAATCAAAGCACGCAAATTTCTCATTATGAAAAACACGGAACTTTGGCTTGAAAAAGTATTTTTCAAAACTAGCGCCCATTTTTAAATTTAATCCTTGTCAAAGAGTTTGGCAACTTCCATTTTTTGCAGCTTTGGGTGTGGGTTTGATTTTAAGTGTTGCTATGTTTTTTCAAAGAATGGATTATGGACTTATAGCGATTTTGGGCGTGGCGGCATTTTTATATGTGCCAAATACCCCAATGCACCATAGAATGGCTGTGGTGATGTGCGTTTCTTTTGGTATAAGTCTTTCTTTCTTTTTGGGTTTATTGGCTCATTTATCGCCTGTTTTAACGCCTTTTGTTGTGGCTTTTGTGGCAGCTTGTAGTTCTATTTTGGTGCGTTATTATGATTTGGGAGCGCCGGGTTATTTTTTCTTTGTGTTTGCTTGTATTTTAGGGACTTTTTTACCTTTTGAAGTTAAAGATTTTATCACTTTAATAGGACTTATTTGCTTAGGGACTATGGTGGCAAATGTGATGGCTTTTTTGTATTCCTTAAGCGTGATTTATGTTTTTAAAAATAGCTTGCCCAGCGAAGTTCCGCCTAGAGGGCATTTGGGCTTTAATACCACTGTGGTGGATTCTTTAATTATGGGTGCTTTTGTGGGTTTTGCGATGTTTTTAGGCTCGTTTTTATCTTTGGAGCGTAGTTATTGGGTTGGGGTAAGCTGCACGGCTGTAATGCAAGGAATTAGCGTAAGCGCTATTTGGATTAAACAGTTTCAAAGGATTATTGGCACTTTTATTGGGGCGATTTTTGCTTGGTTTTTGTTAAAAATTCATTTTTCGCCTATTGCTTTTATTTTGCTCATGATGTTTTTGATGTTTATGACAGAATATGTCGTGTTTAAAAACTATGCCTTGGCGATGGTTTTTATCACTCCTTATGTGACTTATTTAGTAGAGAGCGCGACTTCTATGAGTTATGATGCGGATTTAATCACAAAAGCAAGATTTATCGATGTGGCTTTAGGAAGCATTTTGGGACTTTTGGGCGGTTATGTGATGTATAATCAAAAATTAAGAATTTATTTTTTACATTTCGCTCATAAAATTTTCAAATTTAAAAACAACAAATTCACATAAACTTCACTTTTATAAGATAAATTCTTTGTTTTATCTTTAAGGAAAAAAATGAAAAAAACACTAATTATTCTTATTTTGCTCACTGTTTTTATATTAGGAATTTATTATTTTTACTTTTATAAAAAAGAAAATTTTAGCTATCTTACTTATGAAGTAAAAACTATGGATATTTCAGAAAATATAGAAGCTATAGGCGAAGTTTATGCAAAATCACAAGTTGATGTTGGTGCTCAAGTTAGCGGACAGATTACAAAGCTTTATGTGAATTTGGGCGATCATGTAAAAGCAGGGGATTTAATCGCACAAATCGATAAAGACAAACAACAAAACGAATTTGATATCACAAAAGCCCAGCTTGCAAGCGCTAAGGCAAATTTAGAAAGCAAAAAAGTTGCTCTAGAAATTGCCACAAGACAATACGAAAGAGAGCAAAAGCTTTATAAGTCAAAAGCCACTTCGCTAGAAAGTTTAGAAAGCATTAAAAATAATTTTTACTTACTCAAAGCCAATGTTGCAGAGTTAAACGCCCAAGTAACCCAGCTTGAAATTTCACTCAAAAATGCTCAAAAAGATCTTGAATATACTACTATTACTGCTCCAAGTGATGGACAAATTGTCAATATCGCTGTTGAAGTAGGTCAAACCGTAAATGCCTCGCAAAATGCTCCTACTTTGGTGCGTTTGGCGGATTTAAGCGAGATGGAAGTAAGGATGCAAATCACCGAAGCAGATATCAATAAAATCAAAATCGGCGAAAAGGTGAAATTTAGCATACTTAGTGATCCGGATAAAAAATACGAAGCCACAATTTCAAGCATAGATCCTGCCGATACGGTTTTAAGTGATTCTACAAGCACTTCAAGCTCAAGCGCGAATTTAAATTCAAGCTCCACAAGCAATGCCATTTATTATTACGCGCGCTTTTTTGTCAAAAATGAAAATAATTTCTTACGCATAGCCATGAGCACAGAAAATCAAATCGAGATTAATCATGCAAGCAATGTCCTAGCCGTGCCAACCATAGCCATAAAAAACGATGAAAAAGGTTATTTTGTCGAAGTTTTAAAAGATGAAAAAGTGTTTAAAAAACACATAGAAATTGGCATTAAAGACAGCTTAAATACTGAAGTGAAGCAGGGCTTGCAGGTAGGGGATTTGGTTATTGTTAATAAACAAAGTCAAAATGTAAAAAGCCAAAATATAGGCAGAATTCCAAGATGATAAAGCTTAGCAATATCTGCAAAAGTATCAATCAAACACCCATTTTAAAGAATGTTTCTTTAGAGATAGAGAAGGGCGAATTTGTTGCCATTATAGGCCAAAGTGGGAGTGGTAAAACTTCACTTTTAAATATCATAGGTACTCTTGATAGTCCAAGTAGCGGATCTTATATTTTTGAAAATTACGAAGTTACAACCCTTAGTAAAGATGAAAAAGCAAGGCTTAGAAGAGAAAAAATTGGTTTTATTTTCCAGCGCTACAATCTTTTATCTTTATTAAGTGCGGGTTCGAATGTTGTTTTACCAGCCATTTATGCAGGAAAGACCACAGAAGAAAGAGAGCAAAAAGCAAAAAAAATTTTAAGCGAATTAGAATTAGGACATAAATTTAATGCAAGACCTAATGAATTAAGCGGTGGTCAACAGCAAAGAGTGAGTATTGCAAGAGCTTTGATTAATGGCGGAGAGCTCATTTTAGCTGATGAGCCAACTGGTGCGTTAGATAGTAGAAGCGGCATTATGGTGCTTGAGATCTTGCAAAAGCTTAATAAAGAAGGTCATACCATTATTTTAGTTACTCACGATAAAGACATAGCCGCTAAGGCAAAAAGAGTGATTGAAATCAAAGATGGCGAAGTTTTAAGCGACACTAAACAAGAGCAAAGCCAAAGTAATTATGAAATTCATAAAATGCCTAAAGAAAAAAAGAATTACACTCTTTTTAAAAACCAAATTTCAGAATGCTTTAAAATGTCTATTACTTCTATCATCGCACATAAATTAAGATCTGTTCTTACTATGTTAGGTATCATTATAGGCATTGCTTCAGTTGTTTGTGTCGTGGCTTTAGGGCTTGGGACCCAACAAAAAGTACTTTCATCTATCAGTGCCATAGGTACAAATACTATACAAATCGTTGCAGGTAGAGGACTTGGAGATATAAGATCAGGTCGTACTAGACTAAGTTTGAGTGATTTAAATGTTTTAAATGCTTTACCTTATTTAGAAGCTGCAGAAGCTGATGTAAGGGATTCTAGTATAGTAACTTATGCTAATACTTCTTTGCAAGCAAGGGTAAATGGCGTTGGGGTAAATCGTATGAAAATTCGCGGTTTAAAACTCGCTGCAGGAAGATTTATCAATGATATTGATATCAAAGAAAATGCCAATATCGCCGTGCTTGATGATAATGGACGCAAAAATTTATTTCATGGCATTAGTGCAGAGCAAATTTTAAACAAAGTTGTTATTTATGATTCTCAACCCTTAAGAATAGTTGGAGTCTTGCAAAGACAAGATGATCAAAGTGGCTTTGATCCAACCAATGGCACAGTTGAGCTTTATGTGCCCTACACTACAGTGATGAATAAAATCACCGGAGATAAACGCCTAAGATCCATAGTAGCAAAATTAAAAGATGGTGTAGATCCTAATTTAACCGAACAAACTATAGCCCAAGTTTTAGAAATCAAACGCGGTAAAAAAGATTTTTTTATGGTAAATTCTGATGCTATACAAAAAGCAGTAGAAGCTAATACTCTAACTCTAACACTACTTATTGCCTCTATTGCAGTAATTTCTTTGATTGTTGGCGGTATTGGTGTGATGAACATTATGTTAGTTTCGGTGAGTGAGCGAACAAGAGAAATTGGCATTAGAATGGCTATTGGAGCAAGAAAAGAAGATATTTTGATACAGTTTTTACTTGAAGCGGTGTTAATTTGTACTATAGGTGCGATTTTGGGCGTGGCTTTGAGCTTTGGTGTGATGTATGTTTTTAATCAACTTAGCAAAGATTTTTTAATGATAATGTCTTATAATTCCATATTTTTAGGGCTTTTAAGCTCTGTGATGATTGGTATTATTTTTGGCTTTTTCCCTGCAAGAAATGCAGCCAATTTAAATCCTATCAATGCTTTATCTAAGGAATGATTTATGAAAAATTTATTTTTTTTTATATTTTTAAGCTTTTTTTTATATTCTTGTGCAAGTAAAAATTCGCCCATTACTATAGAAAACAATTTAACCCAAAAAGAATTCAGCGAATTTAATGCTTCAAGGCTTTGGTGGAAAAACTATCAAAATGAAAAATTAAACCAAATGCTTGATTTTGTGATTTTAAATAACAAAGATATTAATGTTGCAAGGGCAAATCTTTTAAGTGCTGTGGCAAGGTACAAACTCATTGATTTTGATCTTTATCCAACTTTGAGTGCGAATTTGGGTGCAAATATTGCTAGAGATTTGAATTTAGGTAGCGAGAGTAAAAGCTTTTCAAATGCCTTGAATTTAAGTTATGAGTTAGATATTTATGGTAAAATTTCAGACAGTGTAAAAGCTAAAGAATTTAGCGCAAAAGCCAGTGAATATGATCTTGAAAATTTAAAACTAAGTATTGTAAATCAAAGCATTAATTATCTTTTTGAACTTTTGTATTTTAATGATGTGGAAAAATTACTAAATGAATATATTTTAAATTTAGAACAAATGAAAAGCATTTATGAATTTAAACTTAAATATGGTAAGATTGAAGAGCTTGATTTGCTAAATATCGAGCAAAATCTTTTAAGTGCTAAGCAAAATCTTTTAAGCAATCAGCAAAACAAAGAACTCATTATTAAAAATCTTCAAGAACTCATTGGAAAAGAGCAGGGTTTTACTTATATTTCTTATTTTCAAAATCTTTCTTTGTCAGATTTTAAGGAATTGGCTATTGATTTTGATATTCCTTTATATATTTTTGCTAATCGTCCTGATGTAAAGTCAAAAGCCAATAATCTTCAAGCGGCATTTAAAGATTATCAAAGTATAGAAAAATCAATATTTCCAAGCATAAGTCTAGGGGCAAATTTAAATGGTGATGCAAGTGAATTAAATGATAGTTTTGAATTTTTGATTTTAGGTGGAAATGTAAAAATTTCCCTGCCTTTTTTAGACTATGGTAGAGTGAAGCAAAACATTAAAATTTCACAATACGCCTATGACATTTTAGTTTTTGAATACGAGCAAATTTTACAAAGTGCTTTGAATGAATTTAGGCTTTGTTATAAGGATTATGAATATAATACAAAATTATTAGAAAATGTAAAATTAATTAATGCCAAACAATTCCTTATCAAGGAAGCTTACCTACAAAAATACGAACTTGGGAAAAGTGAGCTTAAAGATTATTTAGATGCGAGTAATTCTTATATTACTTCGGCCCAAGAAATTTTGCGCTCAAGAGTGAATCTTTTAAAAACCATTAATCAATATTTTCAGATCACAACCATTTTACCTTAACCTTTTAGATCCTTCGCGTTGCTTGGTGACAAACCCTCACCATTGCGAACCTCGGAACTTCTCACGCAATAAATTTTAAGAAAACTTTGATAGAATTATTTCGTTTAAGTGATTAATTTCTCTTGGTGGGAAAGGTGCTACTAATGATAGAAAAGATTTTAAATGTAATTTTAATATTATTAGAAGTAATAAACGAGCTGATTAAATTGCTTAACCAGCTCTCTTAAAACACCAAAAAAATTATAAGAAAGCCTTGTTTAACCTATACTTAAACAAAATCCACGCCAAGAGTGCAAGGCTCTTGGCTTTGCCAGCATTTCATTCACTTGTGAACAACTCCTAGTTATTCTAGAACCCCTTGTCATATTAAGCACAGCGAAACATCTCTTTTTAAACCATCTATTTTTCTTAAAACAAAAGATCCTTTGTGTTTGGATGACAAAATGATGAAAAGTTGAATGATGGTTTGGATAAATAAACGCAGATAAAGTGGTGCGCCCAAGAGGATTCGAACCTCTGACCTTTTGAACCGCAATCAAATGCTCTATCCAGCTGAGCTATGGGCGCAAAAAGTGTAATTATATCACTATTTTCTTAAAATTAAGTTATTTTTTTGACTTTTTTGTTATTTTGTCATCAAAATCTAATTCTTTTTCCTTTTTGTTTTTATAAAAAATAAGCCCAAAAATCAGTATAAAACAAATAGTAGAAAAGATATACCAAGTGCCGTTTTTATTTCCATCAAAAAACAAACCCTCGGTATTCATTCCAAAAAATCCTACGATAAGATTTAAGGGTAGAAAAATTGCCGAAAGCACACTTAGAAAATAAATGCTTTTATTCATTCTTTCATTTTTCATAGCGCTTACAAGCGAATACATTTCATTGAGTCTATTTAAGCTTTCTTTGGCTGTTCTTAAAGAAATATTAGTGCTTAAGAGTAGGGGTTTTAGGGCTTTTTTGCAAAAATTTTGTTCACTTATAAGCAAATTTAAAGCTTCGCTAAGCAAATTTAAGGTTTTTATGTTTTTATTGATTTTTTGCTTTAAAATGAATATTTTCTTAAAAAAATGTTTGATTAAAATTCCTTTTAAAAGTACATTCTCTTTGTGTTCTAAGATGCTTTCAAAATGAAAATTATTTGCCTTACATTCTTCTATATTAAGGCGTATAAGAGCTATGAAATCTTCAAATTGATAATTTTGAAATTCGCAATTTTCCAATTTATAAATTTGATTTTCTTCGAAACCAAAAATATAGATTTTATCGGCGTTTAAAATAAAAATTTTTTGTCCTAAAAAATCTGTATAAAGTGTATTTAAATTTTTATTAGCTAAAAATTTAGCTAAGTTTTCATCATAGTGCATTTTTAAACCTTTTGGCATAAAATTCTTTTTTAAATTCAGTAAATTTACCTTTTTTGATAGCTTCACGCATTTTACTGACTAAATCAAGATAATAATGCAAATTATGCAAACTAGCAAGGCGAAAAAAAGTAAGTTCTTTGGCCTTAAAAAGATGATTTAAGTATCCACGCGAAAAATTACGACAAGTATAGCAAGAACAGGTATTATCGATGGCTTCGTGATCGTTGATAAACTCGGCTTTTTTGATATTAAATTTACCAAAGTTTGTAAAAAATGTACCATTTCTTGCATTTCTTGTTGGCATAACACAATCAAACATATCAACGCCACGCTCTACATTTTCCACCAAATCTTCAGGCGTTCCAACGCCCATTAAATATCTAGGGCGATTTTCATCCAAAAAAGGATTTAAATTTTCTACCGTTTCATACATTAAAGCATTTTCTTCCCCAACACTAAGCCCGCCAATTGCAAGTCCATCAAAATCCATTTCATTTAAAGCTAAAGCGCAACGCTTTCTTTCTTCATAGTCAGTTCCACCTTGTATGATACCAAAAATATTTTGTTTCAACCCTATGCCTTGACTTTGCTTAAATTTATGATAATTTATAGCTTCTTTCGCCCATTTTATCGTGCGATCAACTGAAATTTTAATTCTTTCTTTGCTTGCAGGAAGTGCAACTAAATCATCTAAAATCATCATAATGTCAGAATTAAAATCATACTGAGTATCCAAAACGCTTTGTGGGGTAAATAAATGCTTACTTCCATCAATATGGCTTTTAAATTCTATCCCTTCTTTAAAATGCTTAGAATTTGCAGAAAGTGAAAAAGCTTGAAAGCCTCCGCTGTCAGTTAAAAAACTTCGATCAAATTTGCTAAAACCATGCAAACCGCCAAATTCTTTTACGATTTTTGATCCTGGTCTTAAATACATATGATAAGTATTAGCAAGGATGATTTTTGCATCGAGTTCATTTTTTAAATCAAGCGCATCAAGGCTTTTTACTGCACCGATTGTGCCAACGGGCATAAAAATTGGAGTTTCAAAAGTGCTATGTGCTGTGGTAATTTGACAAACTCTTGCGTGATTATCTTTGTGTTTTACTTTAAAATCCATAATTTCCCTTAAATTTTATAAAAATTAAAATTGTAACAAAAGCTTACTTAAAAAATTTATTCTAATTTTTGCTATAATTAGCCTTTTTCTTTCGGAGTTTTTGTGAATGAATAATATTTTAATTATCCTAGATGGCTTTTTGGCAAAACATTTTTTAGAAAGACTTTGTTTACAAAAAGGTTTAAAGCATTATTTTACGATACTTTATTATAATGAAGATAGTGTAAATTTAAGTATTAAAAACGAATATATAGAATTTGTTAAATTTGATCCTACAAGTACTGCTAAAATGCAACGCATTATGATGAAAGAATTCTCACAAGTTTTTATTTATATGCAAGATGAATTTGATGTAAGAAAAACTTATGAAAACTTAAGAAGTTTTAATAAAAAGCTTGATATTGTGATTATGGATTTTTGGGGGTTGCCTATTAATGATGAATATTGTGATTTAATTGATTCTAAAGCTACGCTTTCACATAGACTTTTGGATTTTTTGCCTGATGTGGCCTTAACAGCACAATTTATTGGACTGGGTATTGGCGAAATTATGGAGATTAAAATTCCAGCTGGTTCAGCTTTTGCTTATCGTCATATTGGTTCTATTGCGCAAAAAAAATGGCGCATTGCACTTATTTATAGAAATAATAAAATATTTTTTGTCAAGCCTTCTTTTATGCTTCAGCCTAATGACAGTATTTTGGTGGTGGGCGAACCTAGTGTTTTGCAAGGTGTATATCATAATGTTAAAAAAGACAAGGGGCAGTTTCCAAGTCCTTTTGGAAGTAATATTTACTGTTTTTTGGATATGAAAACAATGACTCAAGAAACTCAAGAAAAACTTCTAAGCACTTGTTTGTCTTTGCATGCAAAAATCAACAATAAAAAGCTTTTTATAGAGGTTTTTAATCCTACTTTGGGTCAATTATACGAGAAGTTAAAAAATTTAGATATTGAAAATATGAATATTTATTTTAATTATACGCAAATTAAAAAAGAATATTTGGATTCTTATTTAATAAATAATAATATCGGGGTTTTTGTGGTTGATAAAAGTTTTTTTGAAAAAAATAAGAAAAATTTATATGAATTAAAAATTCCGCTTCTAAAAATTGGCGAAAATGATTTTGATAAGCTTAATGAGGCTACGATTTTAAGCTCTGGAGAAAGTGAGATTGAGGCACAATCTAATGTCGTGATGGATCTTAGTGCTCAGCTTGATTTGGGCGTAAAATTGTATCATTATGAGTCAACTCATTCTGAAGAGAGCTCTTTTGTTTTGGAGTATTTTCAAAGTCTTGCTAGGCTTTATAATAAAAAAATAGAAATCATTCATACTAAAGACGAAAATCCTATTTTAGCTATGACAAAAAAAAGCGATGCTTTGCAATTTATCAGTTTTAATTCTAGGCTAACAAGTACCAATCTTGGTAAAAGTTTTAGTATGGATCTAAATCGCTTGTATTATAAAATGGATAAGAATTATCAACTTTTCATACCCGTAGAGTAAAAATAACATTTTATATCAAAATTTTTATTTTATTTTGACAATAAGACAAGAATTAGCCTGAATTTGTTACAATAAAAACTTATTTAAAATATACAAAAGTGATAAAATGCAAATAGATATAAATTTAAAAGAAAATGCGTATAAAGTTTATGTTGATGAGTTAAAAAATTTAGAGTTTGACACTAAGGTTTTTATACTTTCAAATCCAAAAATTTTAGGTCTTCATTTAAAAAGCTTGCTTTTAAAAATCAAAGCCAAAGAAGTGTTTATTGCTACGGTTAAAGATGGGGAAGAATATAAAAATTTAAACACCATAGAAGAAATTTTAAACCAAATGTTTAATTCTAAACTCGATAGAAAAAGTGTGCTTATCAGCTTTGGTGGCGGAGTTATTAGTGATATGGGAGGATTTGCGGCAAGTATTTATCAAAGGGGGATAGATTTTATAAATATCCCTACAACACTCTTAGCTTGCGTTGATGCTGCAGTGGGTGGAAAAACAGGTATTAATAATGCTTTTGGTAAAAATCTTATCGGCACTTTTTATCAGCCAAAAGCCGTGTATTGTCAGAGTGAATTTTTGAGGACTTTAAGCGCGAGAGAATTAGCCGCTGGTATGGCTGAGTTTATAAAAATGGCCATAATGTTTGATAAAAATTTGCTTGAATTTATAGAAAGTATCGATGCAAAAGCCTTTTTAAGTGCAAGTTGTGGGGATGAAATTTTAACTAAAATTATCGCAAAAAGTATAGAGCTTAAAGCTAGGGTTGTGGAAAATGATGAAAAAGAAAGCGGAGTGAGAATGCTTTTAAATTATGGACATACTTTTGCCCATGTGATAGAAAATTTTACAGAATATAAAACTTATTTGCATGGTGAAGCAGTAGCGATAGGAATGAATATGGCGAATTGCTTGGCTTGCAATTTAGGCTTTTTAAGTCAAGAAGAATGTAAAAAAATAGAACAAATTCTACTTAAATTTAACCTGCCAATATCTTATAAAATCGCAAACATTGATGAGTTTTATCAGGCCTTTTTTAGGGATAAAAAAAGTTATAATTCTAAGATAAATTTCATTTTGCCTTCACAGCTTGGTAAGGGCTTTATCAAAGAGGATATTTCCAAGGAAATTATCCTTAAAACGCTTAAGGTTTTTGCATGAAAAAAATTATATTGCTTTTGATTTTTTGTACGGCTTTGTTTGCAAATAAAACTATAGGCGATGAATTAAATGAGAAAATTATGTCTTTGGATAAGGCGATTGAAAATAGCATTTGGAATGTAAGATATGAAAATTTTATAAAATATCAAGAATTAAAAACTCAAATTAATTTTTTAAATTCAGAGCTTGATAAAGCAAATTCAAATCGAGAAAAAGAAGAAATTTTACGAAAAATAGGTCATTTAGAAGAGCAATTAAGTTTGCTTGCAGAATATAAAGAATTAAATTTTGCTAAATTTTTATCCTTACCTGATAGTGTGGAAAGTTTGCCTAAATTAACTAATCCTTTTGCCATCATTTCTGGACTTTCGCATATTAGAAAACTAAGAAATGCTAAGGAAGAATACCTTAATCGTTTTAAAGAATTTCAAGATTTATTTAATATTATCAAAGAAAAAAATGAAGAGTTGAAAACCCTTGTGAAATTAAATCCTAGTAATGAAAATTTTAAGCTTCTTAAGGCTTCGGATAAAAAGTTAGAAGAATTTGAGCAGGCTTTAAATTTTAGCGAGGTTTCTTTTTCGGTTTATGAAAAAAATGTAGATGAGGAAATTCAAAGGGTAAGAAGTGATATCAAGACTCAAAGTTTAAGGGCAATTAATATCGTAGCGGCCATTATTTTCGTGCTGATTGTTTCTTTTTTGCTTAAAATTGCAAGTAAGAAATACATTAGTGACAATGAACGCTATTATACTGCAAATAAAATTATAAATTTTATTAATATTAGCATTATTTTTTTGATTTTACTTTTTGCTTATATTGAAAATATCACTTATTTAGTTACGGTGCTTGGTTTTGCTTCGGCGGGCTTGGCTATTGCAATGAAAGATATGTTTATGTCTATGCTTGGTTGGTGTGTGATTATTTTTGGTAGTAGTTTTAGGGTGGGTGATCGCATTAAAGTGTGGCAAAATAATACTACTTATGTGGGTGATATTATTGATATTTCTTTTTTAAGAATGACAATTTATGAGGATATTACCTTAACAACTTATACAACCAATCGTCGCAGTGGACGAATTATTTTTATCCCTAATAATTATATTTTTACAGGACTTATTGCAAATTATACTCATCATGGAATGAAAACCATTTGGGATGGTATAGATATTACTATCAGTTTTGATTCTAATCATAATAAGGCTATGGCGATAGTGGAGCAAGTTGTAACAAAGCATGCGAAAAACTACACAGATTTAGCTAAAAAGGGTATGGGAAAATTAAGAAATGAATATAGCATTAGAAATCTTAAAGTTGAACCGCGGTTTTTTATGTTTTTTGAAGAATATGGCATGAGAATTTCGGCATGGTATATGAATAATTCTTACACTGCTTTGGTTTTAAGAAGTAAGATTAGCCGTGAAATTATTAGCGAATTTAATAAATGTGAAGATATAAAAATTTCTTATCCGAGTCAAAATCTTTATTTAAGCAATAAAGAAAAACCGATTTTAGAAGAACAAGAAGGAAGTTTATTTTGAAAGAAAAAGTTTATTTTAAGACTTTTGGTTGTAGGACAAATATTTATGATAGTGAATTATTGAAAAAATATGTTAAAGACTATGAAATCACAGATGAAGAGCAAAAAGCACAAATCATTGTGGTAAATTCTTGCACGGTTACCAATGGTGCTGATAGCGGTATTAGAACTTATATTCATACCATGAAAAAACAAGGAAAAAAGATTATTTTTACGGGTTGTGGGGCTGTAAGTAGAGGAAAAGAACTTTTAGAAAAAGGCGAAATTTTTGGAGTTTTAGGTGCTTCAAATAAACACAAAATTAATGAATTTTTAAAAAAAGAAAATTCGTTTTATGAGCTTGGAAATTTAAATTTTATCGATGAGGATATAGTGAGTGAGTATAAAAATCATACCAAGGCTTTTGTGAAAATTCAAGAAGGTTGTGATTTTGCTTGTTCGTATTGTATTATTCCTAGTGTTAGAGGCAAGTCAAGAAGTGTTAAAGAAGAAAAAATTATAGAGCAAGTTAAAATTTTAGCCCATAATGGTTACAGTGAAATTGTTTTAACTGGTACAAATATCGGATCTTATGGAATTAAAGATAATACAAGTTTAGGCAAGCTTTTACAAAAATTAGGCAAAATTTCAGGCATAAAACGCATAAGACTTGGAAGTTTAGAACCTGTACAAATTGATGAGAGTTTTTTGGAAATTTTGGATGAAGTTTGGTTAGAAAGGCATTTACATATTGCTTTGCAGCATACGCACGAGAAAATGCTACGCATTATGAGAAGAAGATCGCATACAGATAATGACTTAAAATTATTTAATTTTTTAGCAGACAAAGGTTTTGCTTTGGGAACCGATTTTATAGTTGCTCATCCTGGTGAAAGTGAAGAAATATGGCAAGAAGCTTTAAAGAATTTTAAAGAATTTAGGCTTACTCATATTCATGCTTTTATTTTTTCTCCAAGAAATAACACTCATTCAGCTAGCTTAAAAGATACTATAAATGGGGATATTGCTAAGTCAAGACTTAAAATTTTAACTCAAATTGTCAGTGAAAATAACTTTAATTTTAGACAAAAAAATAATCAAAATTTAAGCATTTTGGTAGAAAATAAAAAAAATGATTATTATGAAGGTTATGATCAATTTTATAATAAAATTAAAATCTATGCCAATGAAGATTTGTCGAAACAATGGATTAATATAAATGAATGTAAAGTTAATTTTAGCGACAATGAAGTTGATTTAAGGGGATAATGATGAAAAATTTGAAAATTATTTTAAGTTCTTTTCTGATTTTATGTGTTTTAATGGCGATTTTATATTTGAAAAATGAACCAAAATATATAGATAAGGCTTTTTACGATGGGCTTTTAAGAGAAGGTTTGATACAAAAAGCCATTGTTGATGAAAATAAAATTTTTATAAAAACGGAGCAAGAAAATTATCTCATTATTAAAGAAGGGGTGAATTTAGAGGAGCTTTTAAGTCAAGTACCTGTAGAAATTAGTGCAAATTATTTTGATGTTATTTTGGTGTTTTTGTTTGCATTTTTTATCGTATTTTTGTTGGTATTTATGTTTTTAATGCAAAGAAAGCAAAGAAAAAAATTCCCAATTTCCGCCAATGCAAATTCTAGTGTTTCTTTAAATTCTTTTGAAAATAAAGACATTAAACCCGTTATTACAAGCGTGAGTTTTAATGATGTTGCAGGTGTAGATGAAGTAAAATTAGAGCTTGGTGAATTGGTAGATTTTCTAAAAAATCCTATAAAATATAAAGAATTTGGAGTTAAGATGCCAAAAGGGGTTTTATTAGTAGGTCCTCCGGGTGTTGGAAAAACTTTAATCGCTAAAGCCATAGCTGGCGAAGCAGGAGTGCCATTTTTTTATCAAAATGGTTCAGCCTTTGTTGAAATTTATGTAGGAATGGGTGCTAAACGCGTCAGAGAGCTTTTTTCGCGTGCTAAGATGATGGCTCCAAGTATTATTTTTATCGATGAAATCGATGCTGTAGGAAAAATCAGAGGAGAAAATTCAAATACTGAAAGAGATACAACGCTCAATCAGCTTTTAACTCAAATGGATGGCTTTGAAGATAATAACGGCGTGATAGTCATCGCAGCCACAAATAAAATTGAGCTCATAGATCCTGCACTTTTAAGATCAGGGCGTTTTGATAGGCGTATTTTTGTTTCTTTGCCAGATTTTAAGGATAGACTTAAAATTTTAGAAATTTATATGAAAGATAAAAAAAATAATGTTGATTTAAGTAAAATTGCTAAGGCAAGTGTGGGATTTAGTGGAGCTGGACTTGAAACTTTGGTTAATGAAGCAGCCATTAATGCTTTAAGAAGGCAAAGTGATAGAGTTGAAGAAAGTGATTTTTACGCCGTGTTAAATAAAGTTCTTTTAGGACAAAGAAAGGTGCTTACTTTTAATGAGAATGAGAAAAAAATTCAAGCCACCTATCAAGCCGCTAAAGCACTTTGTGCTTATTATTTTGATATAGGTTTCGAAAAAATCACCTTAATGGAAGATCGCTTTAAAGAATACGAGCATACGCTAAGATCAAAATCTGAGCTTTTAAACAAAATTAAAGTGTATTTGGCTGGAAATTTAGCAATGAAAATCATCTATAATGAAACTTATACCAATTTTCAAATGGATTTGATTAAAACAAAAGAGCTTGTGGCTTATATGATAAATTACGATATGTTAGATGAAGCAAATTTGGAGACGATAAAGCAAGAATTGCAAGATTTTTTAGAGCCTATGAAAGAAAAAATCATACAACTTGCCAACTTGCTTTTAGAGCAAGAAAAGCTTGAAAATTCAGATATTAAAAAAATAATGGAGTGAAAATGCAAAGTATAAATATAGGAATTTTAACATTAAGCGATAGAGCTAGTGCTGGAATTTATGAAGATAAAGCAACTTGTGAAGTGAAAAATGTTTTGCAAGCTTATATTAAAAATGAGCTTATTTTTCATTGTGAGCTTATCCCTGATGAATATGAGAAAATTATAGAAAAATTGGTTTTTTTAAGTGATGAGAAAAAATGCGATTTGATTATCACCACTGGTGGAACTGGTCCAGCACTTAGAGATGTTACGCCTGAGGCAACACAAGCGGTTTGCGACAAAATGCTTCCAGGTTTTGGCGAGCTTATGAGAATGCAAAGCTTAAAATATGTCCCAACGGCGATACTTTCAAGACAAAGTGCAGGCATTCGCAATAAAAGCTTAATTATCAATCTCCCAGGCAATCCAAAGGCCATAAAAGAATGTTTAGAGCCAATTTTCCCTGCAGTGCCTTATTGCATAGATTTAATTGAAGGAGCATACATAGAAGCTAGAGAGGAGAATATTTCAATCTTTCGTCCTAAGAAAAAATAAATTTATTAAAAATAAGTGAATTTAATGACTTTGCTTAGGACTTTTAATATAAATTCCTTTAAAGTAAAATGGAATACAAATGAAAAAACCTTTTTATAAACTTAAAAGATTTTATATAGCTTGTGTTGCACTCGTAGTTTTGATTATTTTTGCAAGCTTAGCTTATCATTTTTTACTTCGACCTTTAGAGCTTATCTTTTGGAATAAGTATTATCATGAAAAAGAATATCAAAGTGCTAAAGATATGTATAAACTATTTAAGAGCAATGAAGAAGAATTTAAAAAAGTTTTTAAAGAACAAAACTTAAATCAAGAATTAAAAACAAATCAAAAAGAATTATTAAACTATATGCACTATTTCAAAAAAGATTTTAAATTTATGCAAACTTTAGGTTTAGATAATGCTTATTTAGTAGCTCTTAAAAATAAAGATGTATTGTTTGGTTTGCAAATGCAAAACAATCTTGATTATTTTTATCTCGCATCCAATAGCACTGATTTAGAAGAAATTAATAATTATTTAAATATTGTAGATAATTTTCTTGTCTTTATGAGTGAAATTGAAAAATTACCACCTAAGTATAATTTAGGCAAAATAATGTTTGAAATTAATTTTATGAATTATAATACTTTATTTTTTAGTTTCACTTTAGATACAAATCTTATGTGTTCTATACCTCAAAAAGAACAATTATTAAAAAATATGATTAATTCTTATGAAAAAATGAATTTATTTCATGATGTGGATTTAAAATTTCAAGATCAAGAATTATACGAAGCAATATATGTAACAAAAGAATTCAATTATCTTATAAATATTGCCAAAGGAAGATTAAATGCATGTGGAGAATTTAAAAATCAATAGAGATAGAGGGCAAAACCAATATGCGATTAAAACTATATTTGCTTTGTTTTTTATGCTGTATTTTAGCACTATTGCTTACGCAATGAGATTTATCGAGCCAGACTTAGAACAACATAAGCATTTTTTACAAACCAGAAAAGAACCTTTTGCTATTTATTTAGCCATAAATACCAATATCAAAAGCTTTAATAATATTTGTCCTAGTATGGTATTTTCACAACAAAGAAATTCTAGAAGATTTTCTTAATAATTTTTATAACCCAAAATTTGGCATATATCTAGGTAAAATTGTATTTAATAAAAAAGGCAATAAACTTATTCCAAAATACATACCTAGTAAATTTGAAAATTTAGAAGAAGAAGTTAAAAAGATAAAAAATCCTTTATGGCTTGCTAATAAAAATCCTAATTATATTAAGCCTAAACCATTGAAACCTATGAAACCTAAAACAGAAGAAAGTTCTTCAGAAAATCTAAGTCAATTGGAGTTAGTAATACAAGATGTAGTGGTAAGTCGTGGTGATTATAAAATAACCACTCCAAATAATTTAGAATATCAATGCAAAATAGAAAAAGATACAACCATTTTAAATCAAGAACAAATCATTTCTTATGTGAATGCAATTCATAGTAAAAATGTAAATATGATAAAAAATTACATTGATACAATCAATAAAGACTATGGCATAAAACCTTTTGTATTTAGTGATGAAATTTATGATGAATTAGGAGAAGTTGGTATTATCACAAAAGAACAAGCTAATAATTTTAAAGATAAAAGTTATATTAAAAAAGATCCGATATTGCTTGCTATGCTTGATTATCTAGCCAAACAAAATAAAAAAGATGAAGATTATTTAATAGGCTTTGATGATGAGTATTTTTACGCTTATTTGGTTTGGAGTTTAAGGGATTTCTTATTAAAGCTTTCTTATGGTGTATTTCAAGATGAAACCAAGCTTCTTTTTAATCCTGCAGCTTATATGGATGATACAAAAATACATTATAGAAATTTAGACCAAGAAGTGAATAAGCGTTATGAAAAAATATTGTTTGATATAGGATTTGGAAAAAGAGGTGTTTATGATGTTTATTTTGATGATTATTATGGTTATAGCTTTGGTAATAATGGTATTTTTGAATTTAGCATAGATGATTATTTTGCTTATGATGAAATAGGAGTAAAAGCTTACGAGTATGAATATAAAATTGGACAACCTCCTAAAATTATAGGACTTCAACCTAATAAAAGTCCCTTTGATAGTCCTAATTTTGTTTATTCTGATGGAAATTATCATGGAAGTAAAAAGCTTGTTCCCTCTGCTTTAGGAAAGTATTATTTTGAACTTTCTTATCAAGAAGAAGTTTATATAGAACTTTTACGCCCTTATTATCCAAGCATAAAAGATTTGCCAGAAGGTTGGGACAATAAAATGCTAGAAAAAGCTAATTTAAAATAAATATGAGCATCCATGAACAAACCTTTTTACAAACTTAAAAGATTTTATATACCTTGTATTATATTGATCATAATACTTGCTGTGCTTGCAAAATTACTTTATTCTCCTTTATATACGATTTATTGGGAAACAAATCATCGCTTTGAAAAAGAACAAGAATTTAGAATCATTGAAAAAATGACTTTAAACCCAACTCATAAAGACATGATTAAAATTGTAGATGATTATCAACCTAAACTAGAAGATTTTAAAGATTTAAATGCAAAAATGCAAAAGGCTATTTTTGATTTTAAGGTAGCTAAATTCTTTGGATTTGAGGATAGGTATTATCAAGTTTCTCTTAAAAATTACGCTGATACATTTTACTTTTTAGTCGGTAGTGAACGATTTTTTTTTCTTTACCTAAATTTCATAAGCAATTTAAACTCAAATGAAAAACAAAAATACCTAAGCTTAAAATCTTCTACTAGAGATTTAGAAAAACAAATCTTTGAAGAAAAACTTAAATTTATAAAGCATTATGAAGAATTTTATGATCATTTAGAGGGTATAGGTTATTTGGATAAGGGAACTGAATATAAAAATGCAGCAATTTATTTAAAAATATCAATTCCAAGCTCTTTTTTGCTTTATAGTAATCAATTATGCTCTTTTAAAGATAGAAACTTAATGTTTAATCAAATAAAGAAAAGTTATACTATATTCATTAACTTAGATCCAGATGGCTCAAAACTTTTCGACAAGACATTAAAAGAAAATTTTAGGAATTATCGTAAGGATATATCACCTTTTCTAGAAAATACAATAAATAAAATTCAAAAGGCTTTAGATGAATGCAAGATAACTAACTAAATAAATATTTTTTGTAGTTTTGGCAAAATAACAGCTTGACAATAGGCGTGATTTGGATTTTTGCTAAAATAATTTTGATGATAAGTTTCTGCACTATAGTAATGTTTTAGTTTGTAAATTTTTGTCACTATGGGCAAGGAAAATAATTTTTGTTGATTAAGGATAAAATTTTCAATGATTTTTAGCTCATTTTCATCATCATAAAAGATTGCAGAGCGATACTGAATTCCCTCATCAGCTCCTTGCTTATCAAGACTTGTAGGATCGTGAATTTTGAAGAAAATATCAAGAATTTTTAATAATGAAATTGTATTTTCATTGTAAGTTAATTTTACCACTTCTATATTGCCATCGCCAGCGCAAACACTTTCATAGCTAGGATTGTGGGCCCCTCCGCTATATCCAACTTCAGTTTTTATAATGCCTTTAATGCGTTCAAAAACAGCTTCTATGCACCAAAAGCATCCACCACCTAAAATGATATTTTTCATTGAAAAATCCTTGAGGGTTTAGCCCAAAATAGGGCTAAAAGATTATTTGTAGTTTTTTATCGCTTTTTCTAAAATTTCAATTGCAGCTTTTTCATCTTTGAAATCTTGCACTTTTACCCATTTATTTGGTTCTAAAATTTTATAGGTTTCAAAGAAATTTTTGATTTTATTTAGTGTTGCTTGCGGCAAATCGGTATAAGTTTTGATATTATCATATCTTGCGTCAATTTTCGAATTTGGAACTGCAAGAAGTTTTTCATCCATTCCACTTTCATCTTCCATAATCAAAACACCAATCAAACGACAAGGAATCACAGCACCAGCTTGAACAGGATACTCATTTAGCACTAAAATATCCACAGGGTCGCCATCATCAGCCAAAGTATTGGCAATGAAACCATAATTTGCAGGATAAAACATCGCACTAGCCATTACACGATCAACAAAAATCGCACCACTTTCTTTATCAAGCTCGTATTTAACACTAGATCCGTATGGAATTTCAATCACAGCGTTGATTTTATTTGGAATGTCTCCTATTTTAATTTTACTTAAGTCCATTTTTTCTCCTTATGAATTTTGAATTTTTTTGATTAAATCTTTCATATCGGCGACAATCACTTCAATCGTTCTTTCGCCATCAATCACAAAGTGTAAATTTTTGCTTTGATAAAAAGAAATGATTTCTTCTAAAGGTTCGGTATAAACTTTCATTCTGTTATGAAACACTTCTTCATTATCATCAGCTCCACGGTTTCTTCCTAAAACACGATCTTTAGCTACTTCTTCGCTTACTCTAACTTCTATAACGCCTTTAAGACAAACTTCGTTTTGCTTACTTAAAACTTTATCAAATTCTGTCATTTGCTCTACGCTTCTTGGATAACCATCAATAATAATGGTTTTTGTAGGAGCAACTTTGAGTGCTGAAACGATAGTATTTACCACTACTTCTAAAGGTACTAAATTTCCTTTGGAAATAAAGCCATCTATGGTTTTGCCAAGCTCACTTCCGCTTGCAACTTCAGCTCTTAAAAGATCGCCTGTGGAATAGTGTGTGATATTTTCATCAGCCTTTGCGATCAAACTCGCATCGGTGGTTTTTCCGCTACCTGGCGCACCTATGATTAAAAACAATTCTTTCATTTTATATTCTCCCTTAATTTTAGTCCCAATTCTCTCATTGCTTCATTGCTTGGTGCACTTGGTGCGTCTGTCATTAGACATTGTGCTCTTTGTGTTTTTGGAAAAGCAATCACTTCTCTAATGCTACTTGCACCAGTTACTAACATAATGAGCCTATCAAGCCCTATAGCAATGCCTCCATGCGGTGGTGCACCAAAGCTTAAAGCGTCAAGTAAAAAGCCAAATTTTTCTTTTTGCTGTTCCTCATCAATGTTTAAAAGCTTGAAGACTTTTTGCTGAATTTCGTTTTTATGTATTCTTATGCTTCCACCGCCAAGCTCGATGCCGTTTAATACTACATCATAAGCAATGGATGAAATTTCTTCTAAATCGCTTTCATCAATATTTTTTGGCATAGTGAAAGGATGGTGCATTGCAGAATAACTTCCATCATCATTTTGTTCAAACATAGGAAAATCAACAACCCATAAGAATTCTAAAGCATTTGGATCAATTAAATTTAATTCCTGTGCTAAGAAAATTCTAAATCTTCCCATATAATCAAGTACGGTTTTTTTAACTCCTGCGCCAAAAAAGACTACATCGCCCACTTCAAGTTCGCAACGCTTAGTAAGTTCGTTTAAATCAGTCTCATCAAAGAATTTGCAAAGTGGGCCTTTAAGTCCATCTTCTTTTACTTGTATGAAAGCTAGACCCTGTGCACCAAATTTACGCACGAATTCTTCAAATCTTTGCATTTGTCTTTTTGAAAAAATCGTATCACCTTTTGGAACGCGTAGGGCTTTAACGCGGTTTTTCTTGCCATCTTTGGCAATATTTGCAAAAATTTCATTGTTTGACTTAGCAAAAATATCAATCACATCAATAAGCTTTAGATCAAAACGCAAATCAGGCTTATCGCTTCCGTAATTTTCCATTGCTTCGCGATAAGGCATTTGCCTGAAAGGAGTTTGAATTTCTTTACCGCAAGCTTTAAAAATATCTTTTAAAAAGATTTCAGCTACACTCATCACATCTTTTTGTTCGCAAAAACTCATTTCCACATCAATTTGCGTAAATTCAGGCTGACGATCCGCTCTTAAATCTTCATCTCTAAAACATTTTGCAATTTGAAAATAGCGATCAAAGCCACTACACATTAAAAGTTGTTTAAAAAGTTGCGGACTTTGTGGGAGGGCATAAAATTCACCTTGATGAACGCGAGAAGGCACTAAATAATCTCTTGCTCCCTCAGGGGTAGCCTTTGTTAAAATTGGAGTTTCAACTTCTAAAAAACCCATATTAGCTAAAGAATTTCTTGCCGCTATGCAAGCTTTAGAACGCAAAGCGAAATTATCGTAGAGCTTAGGATTTCTTAAATCTAAAAAGCGATACTTAAGACGTAACTCCTCATTCACGCTTTCATCGCCTATGCCAAATGGTGGTACTGCACTTTCGTTTTCTATGGTAAGTTTATTCACTACCACTTCTATTTCCCCTGTTTTAAGCTTAGGATTTGTCAGTCCTTCGCCACGAGGACGAATTTTTCCTTCGGCAATTAAAACAAATTCGTTTCTAGTGCGAGATGCGATTTCATGAGCTTCTTTGCTATCTTTTGGGTCGCAAACAAGTTGAATAAGACCGCTACGATCCCTTAAATCAATGAAAATCACACCGCCATGATCGCGGTAGCTATTCACCCAACCACAAAGTTTTACAGATTCTCCTATGTTTGCAGAACTTAAGTCTGTATTGTAATGACTTCGCAAATTTTTTCCTTATTTAATAAAATTTCAAAAATAACTTAAAATTATAGTATGTTTATTCTTTTGCTTAGCTAAGATTTGTTATAATTTTTTATGCAAAAAATAATTGATTATAAGAATATTAAAAAAATAGGGCTCGTAACGCGCCCAAATTCGAAACTAGACAAAGAGATTTTGAGCTTAAAAGAAATTTTAGAGCCAAGAGAAGTGGAGCTTTTGCTTTTAAAAGGAAGTTCTAAAGACTTAGAGTTAAAAACTTATGAATTAGATGAGCTTTTCAAAAAAAGTGATTTTATGATTTCTTTAGGAGGAGATGGGACTTTAATTTCACTTTGCAGAAAAGCTTATGAGTATGATAAGGCGATTTTAGGTATTCATGCTGGAAAATTAGGTTTTTTAACGGATTTTAAAGTTGAATACGCTAGAGAATTTTTTGATGATTTTTTTAAAGGGAATTTTAGAGTTGAAAAGCCTTTTATGCTAGATATTACATTGAAGGATAAAAAGGGAGAAGTAGTTCATAAAAATGCCTTTAATGATATTGTTTTTTATAGAAAACAAAGCTTGTCAATGGCACATATTGAAGTGTATCGTAAGGGTAAAATTTTTAATGAATATTTTGGCGACGGTTTAATTATTGCTTCGCCTGCAGGTTCAACGGCTTACAACTTAAGTGCAAATGGACCTATAGTTTATACTTTGGCTGAAGTTTTTGTTTTAACTCCTGTGTGCTCTCATTCTTTAACACAAAGACCTATAGTTTTACCGCGTGGTTTTGAACTTGAAGTTGGAGCTAGAGATTGTATTTTTAGTATCGATGGACAAGAGAATTTTAATGTCGATGAATTTGAAAGTATCAAAGTAGGTTTGAGTGATAAAAATGTCGCATTGATCCATCCTAAAAAAAGGGATTATTTTCAAATTTTAAAAGAAAAATTAAATTGGGGTTCTTAATGATTAATAGAATTTTGATGAAAGATAATTTAAGTTTTACAAAAGCTGAACTTGAAATTTCAAAAGGGCTTACGGTATTTACGGGTTTAAGTGGAGCTGGAAAATCAGTGCTTTTTAAAGGAATTTTGTCTGCTTTTGCTTTGGCTGAGAGTGAGGCTAAATTTGTGGAGCTGGAGCTTGATGATGAATTAAATTTGGAAGAATACGGCATAGAAAGCGAAGAGAATAATGTTTTTAAGTTTTTAAAAGAAAAAAACACAAAATATTTTATCAATAATCAAAGCATAGCCAAAAAAAGTCTTCAAAATTTAAGTAAAAGCTTTGTTAAATATTTAAGTGCAAAAGAAAGTAATGAATTTAGCAATGAAAAATTTTTAGCACTTTTAGATGCTTTAGAATGTGATAAAAATCCTAAATTTGCAAAATTAAAAGATAATTTTATAAAAGAATTTGAGTGTTTTAGTGCTGCAAAAATGGAGCTTGAAAAAATCATTGATGAAGAAAAAAAGATAGAAGAGCTTAAAGAACTTGCACAAAATCAGATTGAAAAAATTTCAAGTATTAATCCCAAAATAGGTGAATACGAAGAGCTTTTAAGTCTGAAAAAAAAGCTTTCAAAAAAGGATAAATTAGAAGAAGCTTGGGCTAAGGCAAGTGGAATTTTTGAATTTGAACAAGCTGTTGTAAATGCTTTGAATTTAAGTGAGGTTGATGGCGAATTTTTTAGTGAGTGTATGAATGAATTGCGTGTGATTGCCGAAAATCAATCTTTGGAAGAACTTGAATGCGATATTGAAGCCATTTTAGATAGGATAGAAAATTTATCTTTTCTTGTAAAGCGCTATGAGAGCATTGAAAACGCTTTGGAGGTTTTAGAAAATAAGAAAAAAGAATTGGAGCATTACGAAAATTTAAGTTTTGAGAAAAAAGATCTTGAAAAAAAACTTGGTATTTTGGAAAAAAACTTAAAAGAATATGCTAACTCTATCACTCTTGCCAGAAAAAATAATTTAAAAAAATTACAAAATTATCTTAATGAGTACTTGAAAAATCTTTATATGAAAGAAGCAAATTTAGAGCTTATCGAGTGTGATAAAATTTCGATTTTAGGGCAAGATGAGATTAAACTTAGTATCAATGAAGCACAATTAAAAAATTTAAGTTCCGGAGAGCTTAACCGCCTAAGACTTGCTTTTATTGCGACAGAATGCAAAATTTTAAATTCGGGAAAAGGCATTATATTTTTAGATGAAATTGATGCCAATTTAAGTGGAAAAGAAGCCATGAGTATTGCTAAAGTTTTAAATGAGCTTGCTTTGTTTTATCAAATTTTTGCCATTTCTCATTTGCCACAGCTTTCATCTGCAGCCAATAATCATTTTTTAATCGAAAAAAAAGGCAAAGAAAGTTTTGTTAAAAAATTACAAACACAAGAACGGGCTTATGAGCTTGCAAGAATGGTAAGCGGGGAAGTTGTAAGTGATGAGGCTTTGGAATTTGCTAAAGCTTTATTAAAAAATTAAGTTTTTTAAGTAGTAATTAATGTTATACTTCCGAAAATATAATGAAAATAACTTAATTGGGATTTTTAGTTTTTATGAATAAAATTTTAGTTGTAGATGATAACAAAACTCTTGCAAAGCTTTTTGCTAAGAAGATAGAAGCGGTTTTGGAATTTAGCTTAGATGTTGCATTTGATATTTCGCAAGTGCAAGAGTATATCGCTAAAGAAAAATATATTTTATGCTTGTTGGATGTACATTCATTTCAAGCTCAAGAAGAATTAGTGAATTTGTGTTTTAAAAATAAGATTCCAAGCATTATTTTAATTAATGATTATAATGAGAAAAAATATACGCATTTTTGGGAAAAACAAGTTGTTGATTTTATCATTAAAGATGATTCTTGTGTTGAAAAAATTATAGAAAGTATTGCTGATTTTTGCAATTATCAAAAAAGAAAGATCATTTTAGCACTTTGTAATAATAATGAAAGAAATGAAATTAAAAATTTTTTAAATAAAAAGGGATTTGAAATTTTAGCTGCAGCACATGGCGAAGAAGTTTTGAATTATTTAGAATTTCATCCAGATGTAAAAATGATTATTTGCGATACTAAAATGCCTGTAATTAATGCTTATGATCTTTTAATTCATATTAGACAAAAATACAATCAATCAGAGCTTGGACTTATAGTATTAAATGATGATAATGATGCCGAGCTTAAGCTTTTAAAGCAGGGTGCAAATGATGTTTTAAATAAGCCTTTTTCTATGGAGTTACTTTCATATAAAATAATGCAAAATTTTAAAAATATGCAAAATTTAGAGCTTGTAAATAAGTATTCAAATTTAGATTCTATTAGTGGGTTGCAAAATTCTCAAGCCCTAATGAAAGAATTAGAAAAATATTTTTATCATCTTAAAGAATATCAAGAAGAATTTGCCTTTGCGTTTCTTGATATTGATAAACTTAAAACTATTAATGAAGAATATAGCTATGAAATAGGAAATAAAGTTATCAAGCAATGTGCTAAAGAATTAATTAGCGAAACTAAAGGACGTGATATTATAGGGCGCTATTCGCCTGAAAAATTTTGCATTTTATTAAAAAATATTAACAATGAAAGAGCAATTAAAATTTTTTCTCATATTCGGGTGAATATCAAGAGTACAAAAGTTGCTGATTTGCTTGATGATTTGTATTTTAGTGTTTCTATAGGGCTTTGTTTTGGGAATGCGCAAAGTTCTTTAAGAGAGATGATGCAAAAAGCAGAAAAAGCTTTATTTGAGGCGAAAAATAATGGAGGAGATAGGGTAGAGGTATGTTTTTAGGACTAGATTATAAAAATAGTGAGAGTATTATTGATACACATTGTCATTTAGACGATGAGAGCTATTTTGGGGATTTAGATGAAATTATAAAACATTCAAAACAAAATAAAATTGAAAAAATCATTATTCCAGGCGCCGATTTAAGCCATTTAAGTCGTGCCAGAGAAATTTCTTACAAATATGATTATGTTTATTTTGCAGCAGGCGTTCATCCCTATCACTGCGATGAATTTGATTTAGAATATCTTAAAAAATATTCTTACGATGAAAAATGTGTGGCTATAGGTGAATGCGGTTTGGATTACTTTTACCTAAAAAGCGAAAATGAGAGTGTAAAGCAAAAACAAAAAGAGATTTTTAATATACAACTTGAACTTGCTCGAGATGCCAGAAAGCCAGTGATTATTCACAGTCGTGATGCCAATGATGATACTTATCAAATTCTAAAAAAATATGCTAAAGATTTAAAAGGTGGGGTGATTCATTGTTTTAATGCAAGCGAACATTTATTGCGTCTTAGTGATGAAGGATTTTATTTCGGGATTGGCGGGGTTTTAACCTTTAAAAATGCAAAAAATTTAGTTGAAATTTTACCTAAGATTCCAAAAGACAAGCTTTTATTGGAAACTGATGCGCCTTATCTTACTCCAACGCCTTTTAGGGGTAAGCGTAATCATCCCATTTTGACGCATTTGGTTGCAGATAAAATGTCTGAAATTTTAAATATAGACCGTCAAGAATTGATACAAATTTGCACTAAAAATGCTAATGATTTGTTTTTTCAAGGAGTAAAATGATGAAAAAAATATTATCTATTTTAACTATTGCTTTTAGCATTAAGGCAGCTATTTTTACTCCAGAGCACTATCAAAAACAAGTAGATATTTTAAGAAATTTAGATATAGATCCAAGTTATATGAGTGATTTAATTTTTTTAGAAGATAAAAATCTACTTGAAAATACACATGGAGGAAACCTTCAAGCTTTAAAGTCTTTTGATTTTGCACCTTCAATACGCAAAATGATTTCTCAAAAAGAGATGCCAGAAGAGATTTTGTATTTAGCGATTGTTGAATCAGGTTTAAAAATACATAGCACTTCAAGCGCTAAAGCTGTAGGTATTTGGCAGCTTATGAAACCTACGGCGAAAAGTTTTGGTTTAAGAATTGATCCTTATGTGGATGAAAGACGAGATCCTTTTAAATCCACTCAAGCTGCACTTGAATATCTTAAACAACTTAAACAAGAATTTGGAAAATGGTATTTGGCTATTTTGGCTTATAATTGCGGACACGGCAAGTTAAGACAAGCTATTAATGAAGCAGGAAGTGATGATTTATTTGTTTTGGTTGATCCTGAAAAAAGATATTTACCTTTAGAAACTAGGATGTTTATTAAAAAAATCATTACTTTGGCATTTTTGGCTAATAATAGTGATTATTTGCTTTCAAATAACGCGGCTTTATTTAATTATGCCTTATTTAATAATTTTGTTGAAATAAAAGTGCCTTCAGCGGTGGCTTTAAAGGAAATTTCTGATATGATAGAGCTTGATTTAAAAACCTTTAAACGCTATAATCCGCAGTTTAAATATGATTTTACTCCACCCGATAAAGAATCTTATGTTTATATTCCTATCGATAAATTGGCACTTTTTAAGGAAAAATTTGATCCTAAAAAAATGACAAAGGTGGATACCACTATTCCAAAAACAAAAATTTATATTGTAAAATCAGGAGATTCTTTGTATAAAATTGCAAAAAAACACAAAATCAGTGTTGCAACCATAAAAGAATATAACGAGCTTAAGGGTTCACATCTAAGCATTAATCAAAAATTGGTTTTGCCTATAATGAAGGAGAAAAATAATGATAATTATCAAGCAAAAAACAAAAATAAAGACACTCATATCGTTAGCCGCTAGTTTTAGTATTTTGGGTTTTAGTGGCTGTTCTAGTTTTGTTTCAAGCACACCAAGCGTGTATTATCCAAGTAGAGATTTTAAAACAAATACTAGTACACCAAGTGGCGCAAAAGGCACTATGAAGCCTTATACTATTAATGGAAAAACTTATTATCCAACAGTGGTTGAAGTGGGGGAAGTTGCTGATGGTGTTGCGAGTTGGTATGGACCAGGTTTTCATGGAAAAAAAACATCAAATGGCGAAACTTATGATCAAAATGGTCTTACAGCAGCGCATAAGACTTTGCCGATGAATACCATGTTAAAAGTGACTAATTTAAATAATCAAAGACAGGTTATCGTAAGAGTAAATGATCGCGGTCCTTTTGTGGCAAATCGTATTATAGATTTATCCAAAGGTGCGGCCAGTGAAATTAATATGATACAAACAGGCACAGCTCCAGTAAGACTTGAAGTTATAGGCTTTGCATCAGGAGCAAATTCAAATATTATCCATTCAAATGCAAATACAGCAGGTGGAAATATCACTCATAATGGACAAGTTTATGAGGGTGGTAAATTTATGGTTCAAATTGGAGCTTTTAAAAATCCAGAAGGTGCAAATTATATTGCAGGCAAATATAAAACTTATAGAACTTATTCTTCAGTTGTTAAAAAAAGTTCTATAGACGGTTTAAATAGAGTATTTTTAACAGGATTTAGAAGTGAAGAAGAGGCTAGAGATTTTGCGAGCAGTGGAGCATTTAGTGGAGCATTTGTCGTAAGGGAATAAAATGATAGAATTGATTATTTTAGATATTGATGGCTGTATGACAGATGGAAAAATCATCTATACTTCAAGCGGTGAAGAAATAAAAGAATTTGATGTTAAAGATGGTGCAGCCATTGAAGCTTGGCTTAAACTTGGTAAAAAAATAGCCATTATCACAGGTAGGAATTCAAAATGCGTAGAACTTCGCGCAAAGGCTTTAAAAATAGATTTGCTTTATCAAGGAGTAAAAGATAAGCTTGCTTGTGCTAAGGAAATTTTGGCAGATTTAAGGCTTGAATTTAGTCAGGTTGCTGCTATAGGAGATTATTATAATGATTTAAAATTGCTTGATGCGGTGGGTTTAAGTTTCAAACCCAATGACGCACATGAGGCTTTAAAAGTAGATTTTACTTTAAATCAAAATGGTGGAAAAGCGGCCGTAGCGGCAATGATAGAAAAAATTATTGATATAAATAATATGCAAGAAGAATGGAATAAACTTTGGTTATAAAAATCTTTGGGATTTTGATGAGTTTATTTGCTATTATTTTGGCAATCTTAGGCACTCAAGATCCTTATATGTTTAATTTTAAGTCTTATAATTTAGATATAAAAAATATTCAAGCTAATGAAATTACTGTTTATGAGTTGAATTCAAGTTCGGTAAATTCTAGTTTTATGGCATTAAGTTGGAGTCGCTATAAAGATAAAGATGTTTTTTATGATTTTAAAGCATTTTATCCTGATTATAATGTAAGTAGTTTGGTTTTAAATATTTTTGAAGATAAGGCCGAGTTTCAGGGAAATGTAAATTATGAAGATATTAATCAAACTCGCATCAATGCGCAAGAAGTTTTTTATAATATTAAAGATAAAAATATTACCAGTGATAAGGAATTTTATGTATATAAAGGCACTGATATTATTTTCGGACAAAAATTAGAATACGATATGATAAATAAAAAATTAAAAATAATGGGAGCAAAAGCGTGGCTTGGCGAATAATAATTTTATTGTTTTTTGGGATTTTTGGTTTGAAGGCAGCGCCGGTTGAAGTAACGGCTATGAATTTTTTTTCAGATGAAAATAGCGGACAAAGCATACTGAGTGGAAATGTGTTCATTAAAAAAGAAGGAGATGTGTTAAACTCGGATAAAGTGGTTATTTACACAGATAAAAACAAAAAACCTATAAGATATGAAGCTACTCAAAATGCTCGTTTTGAAGTGAGATTGAAAGATAAAAGCTATAAGGGAAGTGGCGATAAATTTATTTATTATGTGAATTCTGATATTTATGAAATCATAGGCAATGCTTATATTATCGAGCTAGAAACCAAAAGAAAAATTTTTGGCGATAAAATTATTGTAGATAAAAAACAAAAAATTTATAAGGTAGAAAGTTTTAATAAAAAACCTATAAGATTTGTTTTTGATGTAGAAGAAAAATGATTTTAAGTGCCAAATTTATCACTTCAGCACCAAAATTTACTTATGAGCTTTTAAGTTCTCATTCTCAAGTGGCTTTTTTGGGGCGTTCTAATGTTGGAAAAAGCTCTTTAATTAATGCCTTGTGCAAACAAAAACAATTGGCTAAAAGTTCAAGCGTTCCAGGTAAAACCCAGCTTATAAATTTTTTTGAAGTTTTATGTAAAAAAGAGGAAAAATTTTCTTTAATTTTTGTGGATTTACCAGGATTTGGTTATGCAAAAGTTTCGAAAAATTTAAAAGAAATTTGGAATAAAAATTTAGATGAATTTTTAAAGCTTCAAACCAGCATTAAGCTTTTTGTGCATTTGATAGATTGTAGGCATTTTGATTTAGATATCGACACAGAAGTTGATATTTACTTAAAAAGCTTTCTTCGAGAAGATCAAGAAATTCTTAAGGTTTTTACTAAAATAGATAAATTAAATCAAAGTCAAAAAGCCAAGCTTAAAAAATTATATCCAGATTCTTTATTTGTATCAAATTCAAAGAAAATAGGATTGGAAATTCTGGAAAAAACCATTATTGATAAGGCTTTGGGCTTATGATGGAAAAAAAATATAAAAGCTATGATAATGCTTCTATTGTTGGTTATATTGTTTTACTTGGCTTTTTTGTTGTATATCAAATTTTTACTTCAATTTTTGCCTACATGCCTATTTTATTTGGAGTGCTTTTTTGTTATATGTGTTATTTGCTAAAAGAGCAAGAAAAAAGCTTATATCAGCTTGATTTTAGGTGGTATTTTGCTTTAGCTTATTTGGTATTTATAGATATAGTGCATAATTTTTATATTTTTTCATCTTGGATTGCTTTTTTTGTTTTTTATTATGTTTGTGCGGATTGGATAAAAACAAATTTAAAAATTGGAAAATTAGTTCCTGTGATTTTTGTTGTTAATGCTTATGTTTTTGTTTATTTATTTGATGCGGTTTTGTCTTATATTGATAATAAAAGCATTAAAGATTTAAGTTTTGAATATTTGATTTTTATTATTATAGAATCTTATATTTCTTATGTGTTTTTTAAGGATAAGTTGTAATGAGAATGCGCGTAGTGATAATTTTTATTATCATATTTTTTATTTTGCTTTTATCAAGAATTTATTACTTAAGCATTAAATCAAATGTATATTATGAAGAAATGGCGCAACAAAACGCTATTAAAACACAGTTTCTTGCTCCAGTGCGAGGTGAAATCTCGGATGCAAATGGCAAACTTTTAGCGACCAATGATTTGGGTTTTAGTATCTCAATTAAGCCATATTTAAGTTTAAGAAAGTCTTCGTATGCTCTTTTACAACATGAGATCGAGGAGCTAACAAATACTTTTAAAGATTTAAATGCTACTGTGCTTTATAGAACCTATAAAAAAAATGACTCTTATTATAATCAAGATTATGTAGAAGTTGTAGATTTTATAGATTATGCGACTATGATACCGCATTTTTCAAGATTGAATTTAAGGGAAAATATCAGAATAAAACCAGCCGTAAAAAGACAATATCCCTATAAGGCTTTAGCTAGTCATATCATTGGTTATGTTGGTAAAGTAAGCTTAAATGATATTAGCGAAAATGAAATTGCTAAACTGACTAATTACATTGGAAAAAGTGGGGTAGAGCTTTATTATAACGAAGTTTTGCAAGGTGAAAAAGGAGTAAGGCAAGTTAAGGTAAATGCTTTAAATCAAGAGCTTGGGGAGCTTTTTTATAAACAGGCTAATTCAAAAGATATACAATTAAGCATTGATATAGAGTTACAAGAATATCTTGCTAAACTTTTTTCAGATAACGCTGGAACAGCCATTGTAATGAATTTAGAAGATGGTAGCATTTTAGCAGCAGGGAGTTTCCCAGAATACGATCTAAACCCTTTTGTTACAGGAATTTCTGTAGCCGAGTGGAAAAAGCTATCCAATAGCCTTGATCATCCTTTTACCAATAAATTAGTCAATGGTCTTTATCCTCCTGGTTCGGTTGTGAAAATGGGTGTGGGTTTATCTTTTATGGGACAAGAAAATATTAATGCCTCTACCCAATTTTTTTGTTCAGGCTCTATAGAGCTTGGTGGCAGAAATTTTAGATGTTGGAATCGTGCAGGACATAAACAAGTAGATTTAAAATCTGCCATTAAGGGAAGTTGTGATGTATATTTTTATGAGGCTGGACTTAGGGTTGGCATTGATCAAATCAGCTCCATGATGAGTCGCATAGGTTTTGGGGTAAAAACTGGAGTAGATTTGCCTAATGAATTTGTGGGAACCGTACCAAGTAGAGAATGGAAAATGCTTAAATTTAATCAACCTTGGTATCAAGGAGAAACTTTAAATACTAGCATAGGACAGGGTAATTTTTTGGTTACTCCTATGCAAGTGGCAAAATATACCGCTGCTATAGCTAAAGGCGTAGAGATTACTCCTACTTTACTTAAAAGTATTGATAATAATTTAACTCAAAGTAAGCAAAAAGAAGAAATTTTCAATGTTTTTGAAAAGTCCCAACTTCCGCTTATCAGACAGGCTATGTATGAAGTGGCAAATGAGCAAGGTGGCACAGCCTATCGCTATTATAAAGATCTTCCTTTAACTGTAGCAGCCAAAACAGGAACAGCCCAAGTGGTTGGATTTTCTCAAGCCGAAAAACAAAGGATAAAAGAAGAAGATTTTAAATATTATTTAAGATCGCATGCGTGGATTACAAGTTATGCACCTTATCAAAATCCTAAATATGTAGTTACTGTTCTTGTCGAACATGGAGGACGCAGTCTTTCTGCAGGTCCTATAAGTGCTAAAATTTATGAAAAACTCATTGAAATGGGTTATTTACAAAGGAAAAATTAATGGCGGTCATTGTTTTAATTGCTATAAATATTTTATGTTTTTTACTTATTTCTAGTGCTTATAATGCTTATTTTGGTCTAAATCTTTTAATGCTTGAAAAGGCTTATTATTGGCAAGTTTTAAGCTCTATGTTTATCCATGCAAATTTAACTCATTTGATTTTAAATATGATGGTTTTGTATCAATTTGGCACCATTTTAGAAAGATGGCTTGGAGCTATGAAATTTTTTGTTTTGTATTTTTTGGGTGGTTTATTGTGTTCTTTGCTGAGTTTTGTTTATATTTATTTTGAATTTACAATGACTCAAGAAGTTGTTAATGTTGTTGGAGCTAGTGGGGCAATTTGTGTTTTGATGGGTTATTATGCTTTTTTAGATAAGAATAGCTTAAAAGGTTTGCTTATTGCCATTTTACTGATAAGCTTTTTGCCTTTGTTAATGGGTGTTAATATTGCTTGGTATGGGCATATTTTTGGTTTTGTTTGTGGATATATTTTGGCTAGAATTGGTTTTTTGCAACGAAGATAATATTGTTTTGAAATATGTAAATTTTAACTCTGTATAAAATTAAAATTAAATTAGTCAAATTCGCCTATTAATCAAGGAAAAGTTTATATAAATAGGGCTATTTGTGTTAAAAATTATAAAGATTTATGATTCTTAAAGAATTTACAAACAACTTATAGCTCATAATATTATTTTGCCTCAGTAAAATTAATACACTCAAGTTTTAAGTTATAAGCCCTGCTATATAATACGCCTTGAAAAAAGATGATAAAAGTGCTAAATGTTCTGAGTGGATATAGCAACACAAAGAATCTTTATGCGTTACAACTATTTTTAATAACCAACTTTTTAAATAGATATCCTTCAGTCGCCTTGTTCCTTTAGGATGACAAAAGTCGCTTAGTGCTTTTGTTTTACTTAGAATCACAAAATTACTCCTTGTAGGATAACAGAAGATGTTGCGTTTATTATTTAGGAGATGAAGAATTGCTTAAATCCCTCATCAAAGACTCAGAATGGTGTGTAACACTTGATAAATTTGTCTGTCTAAAAGTATATACTTCAAATATTTTTAAGTTTATTTTGATAGAATTAGAACTTTATTTTGCGGGAATAGCTCAGGGGTAGAGCACAACCTTGCCAAGGTTGGGGTCGCGAGTTCGAATCTCGTTTCCCGCTCCACTTTTTATTCGATTTTTTTCATCTAATTTAAAAATTTAACATCTACTAAGTAAAAGCTTTTGAAAAAACTAAGACTTTTTAAGCTCATATTTGTTACTATAAAAATTTATTTTAAAAAAAGGTAACAAATTGGTTTTAAATTTTAGTTTTGAATACACAGCAGATAATGATATTTTTGAATATATTTTGCAAAATTATGCTAAAAATTATACATATAATTTTACAAAAAATCAAAATACTTATAAACTTCAAATTAAAGGTAATGAGCAAGAACTAAAGACTTTTTGTGATTCTTTGCAAAACATAAGTAATAGTATTTTTTTAAGGAAATTTGATGTGAGTACGGGCGAAGATTTTGATATTTTTTGCAATTTTAAAGAGGAAAAATTTACTAAATTTGCTTATTTGACACATAAAAATTCAAGCACTTATGCAGAAAAAAAAGAACTTCTAACCAATGAATGGGGCGTGTTTTGTGAGTGTGAATTTTCAAGTGATTTAAATGAATTTTATAAAATCAATGAAGAAAATTTTAATGATTTGCTAAAAAAAGCCTTTGATTTGTTAATTCAAGAAAAAGGTATTTATCTTAAAGATGATAAAGGTATTTATGAATTTGCTTTATTTAACAATAAATTTGATTGTGATTTTTTACTGCCTTGTGATATAAAAGCGATCAATTCAATTTTTATTTGTTCTAACGAAAATTTAAAACTTCTTGCAAGTTTGGAAAAGCCTTTGATGAAATTAAGATTAAATGTTATGTTTAGAAAAAATCACAATCTTGATTTTAGTGATTTTAAACTAAGGCTAGCAAAGGATTTATTTAGCTTTGCCTTAGGACTTAAACTTTTTCAAAATGAGTATAAGTTTTTAAGTGTTAAAAAAATTCAAGATTATCAAAATGATTTTGAAATTATGAGTTTAGATGATAATATCGTCGTTTTGGAGGGCTTTGAGTTTATTAACCCAAAAGCTAAAGAGCTTATTTTTTCAAAAACTGATAAAAATATGGCAAGAATTTCTTATATTTTAAGTCGTTTTGATGAAAGGGCTTTGATTTTAGAACTCAGTAAAAATTATGATGATATTTTGCTTGTAAATAAAGAGTTGAATTTACTTAAACTTTCTTTACCAAAAGATTCTAAAGAGCTTTACGAAGAAATCAGAAAAGATGAAATTGGCGCAAGGCTTTTAGAAAATTTTGCTAAAGAATTTCCGCTTTTAGATGAAAATTTCGAGCTAAAAAATAATTTTTATTCTTTGCTTGGTTTGGTGGGCAGGGTGCTAAATTTGGATGAAAATTTAAAAAAGGCTGCGGATATGCTTTTAGAAATTGCCGATGAGTCAAAAATGCCACGTGGAGTAAAGATTGATTATCGTTTTAAAGAAGATAAAAGCTTTGATTATACAAGGACTTTGCGTTCGGTTATGAGTTTCATGTTAGCTGGGGTTGATAATGCAAATATCGCTTATGGAGCGGTGGAGAGTTTGGCTTATTTCTTGCGCGATGTGTATGATGATTTAAGAGAGAAAAAGCAGTGTGAGATAGCTGTTGTTAGTGGATCTTTGTTTGAGCATAAAGCTTTACTTAAAAATACTTTAAAACACCTTAAAAATTGTCAGTTAAGTGATGTGCCACTTTGGATATAAGATAAGAATTTCTGGGCTTGTTCAAGGGGTAGGATTTCGCCCAAAAGTTTATGAACTTGCCTTAAATTTAAAGTTTTTTGGAGAGGTTAAAAATGATGGTTTTGGTGTGGAGATTGTTCTTTCTTGCACCAAAGAAAAATGCGAAAAATTTATTTTTTTGTTAAAAGAAAATTTACCCCCTTTAGCAAGGATAGATAGCATTGAAATTTCACAAGTAAAGCTAAAAAAATACACAAATTTTAGTATAGAAAATTCGCTTTCTAATGCTAAAAGTGTGCCAATGCTTAGTGATTTTGCACTTTGCAATGAGTGTAAAAAAGAATTTTTTGATAAAAAAAATAAGCGTTTTTTGTATCCTTTTATTACTTGTACGCATTGCGGGCCAAGATTTAGCATTATAAAAAACCTTCCTTATGATAGAGCAAATACGACTATGGAAAAACTGCCAATGTGTGAGTTTTGTAAAAGTGAATACGAAGATCCCAAAAATAGGCGTTTTCATGCACAACCTATTAGTTGTCCTAAATGTAAAATAGATATTTTTTTGAAAAATAAAAAGGGCGAAGTTTTAGCCCACGATGAAAAGGCTTTTAAAAAATGTGCTAAGCTTTTAAAACAAGGTAAAATTTTAGCCATCAAAGGAATGGGCGGCTTTCATTTGATGTGCGATGCCTTTAATGAAAATGCTTTAAAAGAATTAAGACTTAGAAAAAATCGCCCTAAAAAGCCCTTTGCTTTGATGTGTGAGAATATAGATGAGGCTAAAAAGCTTTGTTTTATTGATGAAAACGAAGAAAAACTTTTAAAATCTATTTTAGCGCCTATTGTGATTTTAAAAGCCAAAAAAGCTTTTTCTTTAATCGCACCTGATGTTGATAAACTGGGCATTACGTTAGCTTATACTCCGCTTCATCTTTTACTTTTTAAACATTTTAAAGGCGTTTTAGTCGCTACAAGTGCAAATTTAAGTGGTGAAAGTATTATAAAAGATGAGAAAAATTTACTTTTAAAACTTGGCAATGTTTTTGATTTTTATTTAGACTATAATAGAGAAATTCATAATGCAAGCGATGATAGCATAGTGCAAGTGATAGATGGAAAAACTATGTTTTTACGCACCTCAAGGGGTTTAAATCCTATGTATTTGGATTTTAAAAGTGAAAAAAAAGGCACTTTTTTAGCTTTGGGGGCTGAGCTTAAAAATGAATTTGTGATTTTTTATGAAAATAAACTTTTACTTTCTCCTTATATAGGGGATTTAAAAAGTGTTGATGTGTATGAGAGATTTTTTTCTTTGCTTGATTTTTTTAAACAAAGTTATGATTTAAAATTTGATCAAATTCTTTGTGATAAGCACCCAAATTTTAGCTATGCAAAAGAATTTCAAAATACTTATAAAATTCAGCACCATTATGCACATTTTTGTGCTGTTTATTTTGAGTATGAAAAAGAATTTATCAAAGATGAAAAAGCACTTGGTTTTATCTTTGATGGCACGGGTTATGGCGATGATAAAAGTATTTGGGGTGGTGAAATTTTCAAAGCTAATTTAAAAGAATATGAAAGAATTGCGCATTTTAAAAGCTTTAAACTTATTAATAGCGATATAAAAAATATACAAAATTTAGCCTTAAGTCTTATTTGGGCGTATGATTTAGAAGAAAAAGCTTCGCATTTTTTAGCAAAAATTCCTAAAATAAAACTAGAAAATCTTAAGAAAATTTATGAAAGTTCTACACTTCAAACAAGTTCTTTAGGACGCATAATTGACGCTTTTGGGAGTATAGTTTTTGATATAGAAAAAATTTCTTACGAAGCACAAATTGGCTTAATGTGTGAAGCATTTTATGATGAAAATTTAAACTTTTCTTATGAAATTTTGATTAAAGATGGAGAAATTGATTTTAAAGAATTAATCATCGGAGCTTTAAAAGATGATAAAATAAAGGCAATTACAGGAATGTTTAATGCCTTGGCAAATTTCATTGTGGAATTTAGTAAAAATTATGATTTAAAAGTACTTTTAAGTGGCGGAGTTTTTCAAAATAAAACCTTGCTTGAAATTTTAAAAGCTAAAAATTTTAACTTTTTTGTGCCTTTAAAATTTCCTTGTAATGATAGTTCCATAGCCTTAGGACAAATGGTGCATTTTTTAAAAAAGGATTAAAAAGACTAAAACTCATTAAATTTTAATGCTTTTAAAGATAAAATCGAAAAAAACTTTCAAAAGGAGCATAATATGTGTAAAGATTGTGGTTGTTCTATCAATTCAAGTCACACGCACGAGCATACTCACTCGCATGATCATCATGCGCATACTCACGAAAATCCAAGCTTAAAAGAAAGTAAAACCATAGAAGTAATTTCTAAAATTTTAAGCAAAAACGACGAACAAGCAAAGCATAATAGAGAGCATTTTAATGAAGCAAATGTGCTTTGCATTAACCTAATGAGTTCCCCAGGAAGTGGAAAAACCACACTTTTAGAAAGCACTATAAAAACTTTAAAAGATGAGCTTAAAATCGCGGTGATTGAAGGGGATTTAGAAACCAATAATGATGCTTTAAGAATTAAAAACGCAGGGGCTCCCTCTTATCAGATCACCACGGGACAAAGTTGTCATTTAGATGCTTTTATGGTTCATGAAGCTTTACATCACTTAGCCATTGATGATACAGATTTGCTTTTTATCGAAAATGTAGGCAATTTAGTTTGTCCTGCAAGCTATGATTTAGGAGAGCATTTAAATGTGGTTTTGCTTTCAGTAACCGAAGGTAGCGATAAACCACAAAAATATCCTGTAATGTTTAAAAAAGCAGATATTGTGTTAATCACAAAGGCTGATTTAGCGCACCATTTTGACTTTGACATGAAAGAAGCAACTAAATTTGTAAAAGAGCTAAGCCCTAGAGCTGATATTATCGCAATTGATGCTAAAAATGGCACCAATATGGAGCTTTGGTATAAATTGCTTAAACTTAAAAAGGAGCTTTTTTAATGTGTTTATCTATACCATCTGAAATTTTAGAAATTGATGAGTTTAATAATGCCTTAGTGCAAACCTTAGGCGTAAAAAGAAAAGTGAATTTAGATCTTATTGATGAGCCTTTAACAAAGGGCGATTATGTGTTAATCCATGTGGGCGTTGCTATGGAAAAAATCGATAAAGAGGCTGCATTAGAGAGTATTAAAACCTACCAAGAAATAGTAGAAAAAATGAATAGTGGAGAAATAAAAGAAAATGAAGGGGATTTGGGTTTAAATGAATTTCATCGATGAATTTAGAGATAAAGAAAGCATTTTAGCTTTAAAAAAGCTTATAAAAAAAGAAGTTAAAAGCCCTATTAATATCATGGAAATTTGTGGCGGACACACGCATAGCATTATGAAATACGCTTTGCCTTCCATTTTACCAAAGGAGATTAATTTTATCCATGGGCCAGGTTGTCCAGTTTGTGTAATGCCAAGAGAGCGTATTGATACAGCCATAAAGCTTGCTTCTATGTCAAATAGTATTTTTTGCACTTTAGGAGATCTTTTAAGAGTGCCAGGAAGTGAGAATTCATTGCTTGATTTAAGGGCAAAAGGAGCTGATGTAAGAGCACTTTATACCCCGCTTGAGGTTTTGGAAATTGCTAAGCAAAATCCTAGCAAAAATATCATCTTTTTTGCCATAGGTTTTGAAACAACAACGCCTATGAGTGCTTTACTTCTTGAAAAAGTGATAGAACAAAACTTAAAAAATGCCTTTTTTCATATCAACCACATTAGCGTTCCAGAGCCAATAGAAGCGATAATGAGTGATGAAAATGTAAAAATCAATGCTTTTTTAGGACCTTCTCATGTGAGCGTGATTACGGGTTGTGGAATTTATGTGCCTTTAGCGGCTAAGTTTAAAACTCCTATCGCGGTGAGTGGTTTTGAACCGGTTGATATTTTAGAAAGTGTTTTAAATATAGTAAGACAGATTAATGAAAATAAATCCCAAGTTTTTAATCAATACAAAAGAGCAGTAAGCGAAAAAGGCAATGTAAAAGCACAAAATTTGGTCAAAAAATACTTCGAAAAATGTGATTTTGAATTCCGCGGTTTAGGACTTATAAAAAATGGTGGACTTAGATTAAAAGATGAATTTAGTGCTTTTGATGCGAGTAAAAAATTTGATTGTGCGGTGCAAAGCAAAAATGAAAGTAAAGCTTGTATTTGCGGACAAATTTTAAGAGGTTTGGCAAAGCCTTATGATTGTAAAGTTTTTGGCAAAGCTTGCACTCCAAAAAGTCCTATAGGAAGTTGTATGGTTTCAGGCGAGGGGGCATGTGCGGCTTATTATAAATATTCAAAGGTGAATGCATGAAAAATATTTCTTTAGCCCATGGGGGTGGCGGAGAAGAAATGAGTGAGCTTTTAAACAAAGTTTTTAAGCTTTTTGATAATGAAATTTTAAGTGCCACAAATGACGCGGCGATTTTGGGAAATTTGGCATTAAGTACGGATTCTTTTGTATTAAGTCCTGTGATTTTAGATGATGAAATAAATATAGGAAAGCTTTGTGTTTGTGGCTCGATAAATGATGTTTTAATGGTGGGTGCAAAGCCAAAATACCTTAGTTTGGGACTCATCTTAGAAGAAGGTTTGGAAATTCAAAAATTAGAAATAATTTTAAAAAGTATCAAAGAAGAATGCGATAAATGCAGTGTAATGCTAGTATGTGGCGATACTAAAGTCGTACCAAAAGGTAAGGGCGATGAAATTTATATCAACACCACAGCGCTTGGCGAAATTATCGCCAAGAAAGAGACTAAGAACATTAAAGCAGGGCTTAGTGTGCTAGTTTCTGGCGATATAGGAAGACATGGGGCTAGTGTTTTAATCAAAAGAAATAATCTAGAAGCGAGTATAAAAAGTGATTGTAAGGCTTTAGATAAAGAAGTTTTAGAGCTTTTAGAAAATGGTGTTAAAGTCGTAGCTATGCGTGATGCGACGCGCGGGGGTTTGAGCGCGGTTTTAAACGAGTGGGCGAAGCAAAGTGGGAATGATTTTTTAATTTTTGAAGAAAAGATAAAAATACAAGATGAAGTTTTGGGGCTTTGTGAGCTTTTTGGTTATGAGCCTTATGAATTAGCAAATGAAGGCACTTTCATACTTTGTGTGGAAAAAGAAGATGAGATAAAAGCTTTAGAAATTTTGCAAAAATACAATGAAAATGCAAGTATTATTGGTGAAGTTTTAGAAGAAAAAAAAGCACGCGTGATTTTACAAAATGCTTATGGAGCTAAACGCTTTTTAGAAAGCCCAAAAGGCGAACTTTTACCGAGAATTTGCTAATGCACGAACTCAGTATTGTAGAGTCTTTAATAGAGCTTTGTGAAGAAAATGCCTTAAATAACAATGCTAAAAGCGTGCAAGAAATTTATGTAAAAATAGGGCGTTTAAGTGGTATAGAAGTAGTTCTTTTTAAGCGTTGTTTTGAAACCTTTAGAGAAAATTCAGCACTTTGCAAAAATGCTAAGCTTTTTATAGAGCTTGCGCCGCTTGAAATTTTATGCTTAAAATGTGATGTGCTTAGCATTTTAGAAGAAAATGTTTTTAAATGCCCAAAATGTCAAAGCGTGGAGTATAAAATCACCCAAGGACAGGACTTACACTTAATGCGACTTGTGATGGAGTGAAACTTGCTTAAAATATCAAAACAAATTTCTTATTGTGTTGATTTTTATCATAATTATTAGTAATGCTTATGAGTTTATCTATGAAGCTTTAGAATTTAAAAAAGCAAATGAAAATAAAGCAAGAGAAAATCTTAGTGCTTTAATCAAGTGGAGTGAAAATGAAGGCAAAGAAGAGTTAGAGTATGCTAAGAATTTAAGCAAAGAAACTTACAATCAAGAAAAAGTTACATAAATGATTATTAAAAATCTTAAGATGATACAAGCTAGTATTGAAGATATGAAAACTTTAAGCTCTCACTATCCCGTAGAAGAAGATGTTGAGCTTATGAGACAAGCAGGGCATGTTACAACAAATTCAAATACTGATATTATACTTTATCTCTTATATAATGAAAGAAATATTACAAATCATAAAACTTATTTTTTATTTGATAAAGAAAGATTTAAAATTTTTGAAGATTTTTTATTTTTTTTTAAATACTCGTTTAGAAGAAGATTTTTTGCAAAAAGATATTAATAAGTTTGGTAGCTTTGATATAATTACAATTGGAATGTATATTAATGCTCTAATTGGCTATAATCGTGGATCTACTGATATGTATTTGAGTGAATTTTCTCAAGATTATATTTGTGATTTAAATACCCCTAAAACTATAACAATTTTAAACGGTATGAGCAAAATTGATTTTACTTCTGATAGAATTTTGTTATTTTTTAATAAAGAATTAGAAAAATATACTGATGATTACTCAAAAATGCAATTGGAAAAAATGATCTATATTGTTAAAAAACTCAAACTCGGTCAAAAACAAATCAATGAACTTAAATCCATACAATCTAAACTAAAAGAGTGTAAACAATGAATGAAGAATTGCAAAAAGAAAATAAAAGAGAATTAAACGAAACAGAAAAGGATTTGCAAATTTATTTAGGAGTATAAATGAAAAAACTTCAGTTTTTATTTGACACAAAATTAAAAAAATTAGCTTGGATTATAGCTATATTGTTTATCGGATTTATAGGATATAAAATACTTTTTTATACTGAATTTAAAAATGGTTATACAAAAGTGATTTTACGTTCTAATGCAACACTTAATCAAAATTGGTATTGTATAAAAGAAGGTAGGAGGCTAGATAGAAATGAATTATTTGAAAGAGCTACTAAAGATTTGCTTGAAAAGCTTTACAACGAAGTGCATGATACATTAACTACAAATGCTGATGGAGAATGGCTTTATAGCGATAATTGCTATTATAGAAGTAAAGAAAAAGCAAAAAAATCTCTAAATTGTCAATTTTATAGCAATGGTAAGCAATTTAATGCAAATGATATTGCAAAACAAATTGATTTTAATAAAAGCAAACAGGAAAATCTTAAAAAAATAATGCAGGATTTTAATATTGTAAGACCTTTTGAAGAAGAAGAAATCTTAACAGATGATTTAAAGCTAAAATATTCTTTATTTTTAGCAAATAACTTATACGATTATATTTTTATCCCTTATGATATTGACTTTATTGTAGTTGGTGGCGATACCGATTATTATTCAAAATTTGGTTATACTACTTATGCTTTAATGATACAAAAGTTCTACATTGAAGACGATTATGACACTAAATTTAAAAAAGGTGATTTAGAGTATTTAAATGGTAAGCATTATATATATTACCCTATTACAAATTGTGGTGAGGTTGAAATGCGTTATGATTTTGATCCTCCTAGATTATATTATCAGTTATTTTATGATATGCAGTGGAGAGATGAATGGCATCGTTAAATTTAAAAGGTGATTGGAATAAACCCTTTTACAAACTTAAAAGATTTTATATACCTTGTGGTGTGCTTGTAGTTTTGATTATTTTTACAAGCTTAGCTTATCATTTTTTACATCGCCCTTTAGAGCTTATTTTTTGGAATAGGTATTATTATGAAAAAGAAAATCAAATTAGAAAAGATATATCTAAATTATTCTGGAACAACGAAGAAGAATTTAAAAAAGTTTTTATAGAACAAAACCTAAATCAAGAATTAAAAACAAATCAAAAAGAATTGTTAAACTATATGCATTATTTCAAAAGAGATTTTAAATTTATGCAAATTTTAGGCTTGGATAATGCTTATCTTAAAGCCCTTAGAAACAAAGTAAGCGTATTTGGAGAACAAAGCAATAATAACCTTTATTATTTTTATCTCGCGTATAATAGCACTGATTTAGAAGAAATTAATAATTTTATAAATGTTGTAGATAAATATACCATTTTTATTAATGAAATAAATGCATTGCCTGATACTAATATTTATACACCAATGAAAGTAATTTTTACTGCGGATTATTTTCTTTTTAATGTTGTTCCATTTGGAGCAAGTGTAGATGAAAACTTTATTTGCTCTATACTCAAAAAAGAACAATTATTAGAAAATATGATTAATTCTTATGTAAAAATGGATTTATTATATAAAACAAAACTAAAAGCTGAAATTCAAGAAATTATGTATCAAGCAATCTATGGTAACAAAGGATGTAATCATTTCATAAATATCGCCAAAGGAAGATTAAATGCATGTAGAAAATAATTTAAATTTTTAAAGATAAAAATTTCGGCTATATTGGAGAAATAAATGTCCCTTTATAAAGAATGTGAAGTTTGTAAAACAAAAATCAATAAATTGCAAAATATTTGGAATATATTCTCAGGCAAATTAGAAATCAAATGTAAAAATTGTAAAAATAAATATCGTGCTTCTAATAAAGTTATAGATTGGATATATGGTATTTTTGAATATGTATCAATTGATCCAAACAGTATGTTTTTAATTATAATATTTTTTGGCGGATATTTTTTTATTAAATATGGATTATTTTGGTTATTAGCAATAATTATTCTTGCTAGAAAATCAGTCAATATTATTTTACTTCTTCTTTGCAAATTAAAAAGGATAGAAAATGAAAAATAAGCTTTTAAAAAGAGTATTAAAATTATGTTTTTTTACATTTTTTATTTATAACACTGCTTATGCTTTATGCACTGATGAATTGAGTGATGAAGATTTAAAATTTATACAAAATACAAATTTAAATCAAGTTAATTTTAAATGCAATATAAACAATCAAACATACTACTATAACAACCTTACTCAAAAAGAATATTTACAAAACTTAGAAGAACTTAAGGCAATTTTTAATCTAAACAAAGAAGAATTAAAAACACTAAGCTATATCATCTATCTCAATGAGGCACTTTTTTATCTAAAACTTGATTTGAATTTTTTTAAAAACTTTTTTTCTGCACAAAAAAATGATATTTCAAACCTTGAAAACTTAAGAAATTCTCACTACAAACAAATAGAAAATAGCCTGACATTAAGTCAGAAAGAAGAATTACAAAACTCTTTTGTTTTAGCAGATCAAATTTTACAAAAAAACAAAATTGCAAAAGATTATATTAATATTTCTTCCAAACTTATAGAACAGAGTAAACAAGAAAATAGAGAAATTTTAAACTATATTGAAAATTCAAACAAAGATATTTTCTCTCTTAAAAACATCAATCAATTAATATTCCTTTATAATGCAAATTTGCTTATAAATGAAGCTAAAAATTATCCACAAAGATTAGTTCTTGCTTACGATAAAAATGAGGCATTAAAACTTTTAGAAATACTTTTAGAAACAATGTATAAAATTCCAAACAAAGAAGATAAGCTCGTGCTTTTACAAAGTGCTTTGATCACTTACGATAAAGCAATATCGAGCTTAGATATTAATCTACCACTGAATGAACAAAAATATAAAAAAATAATAAAAAGAAAAGAATATATTATTTTAATGGGACGATTTTTTCAAAGCGATGCGTTTGCTTATTTTAATACAAATATTAAAAGAAAATTTGATTTTAAAGATGATTTTATTCAAATTTTTCCAAAAAGAACGAGTGAAATTTTAAAACTCATTGCAATTTACAATCAAACAAAAAAAACTTTAATGCTTACAAAAGAAGCTTTAAAATATAAGGAATAAAATAGGTTTGATGTAAGATAAATACGCAATAATTTAAATCATTTGAAAATCATCTTTTATGCGTTAATAATCAGTCAAAAGATGATTTTTGTTTAATATTATTTCCAGCCTTCAATGTAGTTTTTAAGCTTTCTTCCTACTTTTGGATGTTTTAGTTTTTTTATCGCAGAACTTTCAATTTGCCTTACTCTCTCTCGCGTTACATTAAGTTCTTTGCCAATTTCTTCTAAAGTTCTATCGCTTTCATCATCCATCAAACCAAAACGCATACGAATAACGGCTTTCTCTCTATCATTAAGTTGATCTAGCACATCATCAATTTGCTCTTTTAAATCATCTTTTAAAATATGATCCATTGGCGAAAGCGAATTTCTGTCTTCCACAAAATCTCCAAATTTTCCATCCTCTTCAGCACCTATAGGCGCTTCTAGTGAAATCGGTTCTTTAGTGATTTTAATAACTTGTTTTACTTTATCAATACTCAAACCTACTTCTTGTGCTATAACGCTAACATCGGGTTCTTTGCCATCTTTTTGCAAATGTTCTCTTATGATTTTATTGATTTGATTGATTGTTTCTATCATATGAATTGGAATTCTTATAGTTCTTGCTTGATCAGCAATTGCTCTTGAAATCGCTTGTCTGATCCACCAAGTTGCGTAGGTTGAAAATTTATAACCTCTTTTATACTCAAATTTATCAACCGCTTTCATAAGGCCGATATTACCTTCTTGGATAAGATCTAAAAACGGCAATCCACGATTTGTGTAGCGCTTGGCTATACTTACAACAAGACGCAAATTTGACTTTGCCATCCTAGCTTTTGCATCGTCTGAGATATTTTTACCCCTTTTGATTTGCTCTAAAATTTCTTTTAAGGCGTCTTTTTCTAAGTCAAAAGAATTTTGACTTGCTTCTTTGGTTTGGAAAAGTTTTTTAATCTCCATATAAGTGCTAACCATAGTTGTCTCTAAGGCTAATTCTGAAATTTCTTCTTTGCTAAGTTTGGTAATATCTTTTAGAATATTTGCATGGCGTGTTTTGAGTTCTTCTGAAAACATTGGTAAGCGATATTCTAAGCGCTTAAGCTCTTTATCAAATTCATCATCGCTTTTCAGCGCAGTTTCCATAGATTTCACTATTTCAGAAATGAGTTTAGAAGTCGGACCAAGATCCATTAATTTTTCTTTTAGTATGTTTTTCTTAAAGGTAATGCTGAGTTTATTTAAAAGTTCATCGTCGCTTTCTTTGCCTATTTCTTTGGAAATTTTTAACCAATCTTTTTTTGCTTTTTCTAAGGCTTTAAATTTTTCTATGACTTTTAGCGTTCTTTCATCTTCTTTTTTGTTTGGAAGTTTTGTATTTTTTTTGCTTTCTTCATTTTCCTCATCAACATCTTCAAGCTCTTCATTTTCCTCATCAACATCTTCTTCATCGAGTTTGTCATCATTTTTTTCTTCATCTTCAAAACTTTTAAAAAGCTCTTTAACGCGTCTTTCACGATTAATTAAAGGTTCTTTATAATCTAAAATAAAATCAATCAAATAAGGCACAGAACAAAATGCATCGATAATTATATCTTCTCCAAGTTCTATTCTTTTTGAAATTTCAATTTCTTCATCTTTACTAAGCAAGGCAATTTGCCCCATTTCTCTTAAATACATTCTCACAGGAGAATCTGAGCGACTCCACTCCAAAAGATCGTTTTCATTGGCAAGATCAAATTCATTTTCTAAACTGATATCTTGTAATTTTTGTTTTTCTTCTTGGAGTTTTTTTGCCTCTTCTATATTTTTCATTTTGGCGATTTCAGCAGATGAATAAAGTTTAACATTGTATTTTTTCATTAAGCTTTGAACTTTTTTTGCTGTGCTAGTTGTTGGAACTTTAGCTAAAAATTTTACTAATTTTTCATAAGTAACATAGTCTTTCGCATTTTCTTTAAAAAGTTCTTCTAATTCATCAATTTGCTTATCTGCCATTTATTTTCCTTTGGATTGTTTTGTTAAAAGCTTAAGATTATACCTTTTTTGTCTTAAAAACATATAAAAATTAAATTTAAAGGAAAAAAGCAAAATAATTAAGAGAGTTTGCAAGAAATTATGGTGGAATTTATATTTTTGATAAAGAGATAAGAGAAGAGATATTGGAAAAAAGATAAAAATTTTGTAGTAAATATTTGGATAGCGAAATCAAAGTAGGAAATGAAACTCATTTTGTAAATTCTACCTACTTAAAAAACAAATTCCCTCAAGTTCTTTCTAATAGTTGTAAATATTATTGCAATGATTATAATATGGAAGAACATTAGGTTGTGATGGCATTAATAAATATAAGAAAAATTAAAAAACAAGGCTACTAATGTATGAGAAATAAGCCAAATATAAAACTTTATAAATGAAAGAATGCCGATTTAGTTATTCTACAAATTTAAATGAGAATATGCTTGAGAAATTTCTAAAAAATATAAAAATAATAGGATAAAATGATGGATGAAGGACTTATTTTGAAAACCTTGTTTCAGCAGAATATATAGGATTAATGCATAAAGAAAATTCAAGCAATCAGCTATCAAATCAATCATTTAGTGATATAAAATTTAGTCTTTAGAATACGATGAAACAGTTCTGCCTACAGAATTAGAGTGTTGCTATAATGAATTTAAATACTATCAAAAAAGAAATAATGAAATAGCAACACTAGGTTGGGCTGTCAGTTATCAGCTTCAAGTATTGTGGCAAAATAGCCCTAAGATAGACACTATACAAAACTATCAACTCCCTATAAAACAAACTAAACCAAACAATCCCCAAGCAGAACAAAGACTAAAAGAAATACAAAATTTCTTACAAAGTAAAGGTATAGAACCCCTTATTTTACACTACACTCCTTATCCAAACAACACACAAACCCAAGAAATGAAAAAACTAAGGCAAAATTCAGAGCGTTTTTCTCGCCATGTAGATAATAAAATAAATGAAGTAAGAGAAGAAAAGCGTTCTATTAAATTTTACACTACACTAGATTGGGATAAGTTTTATTCTCATTTCCCTATAATAAAAAGACTAAGTAAAAAATTTCATACAAAAGAAGACATATACACTCAAAATTTTGCAAACCAAATAGAAAAAATTTTAAGAAAAACTCATAATATTTTAACATTAAAAAATTTGCCCCAAGGAGAATATAAATTTGATTTTGCAATCGATATAAAAGAAAATCGAAGTGACAAAAATGAAGAATCTTATATCATCATTAAAGAAGATGATGAAATTCCAAAAGATTATAAACGCGTTTTAGCTTGCAAACCTTATGAGCTTGATACTTTAAATTGTCAATATATAGGTGTGGACGATGATGAATTTTTACAGCAAGCTTTACAAATTATAGATATTAATATTAAACAACAATTTGATATAGATTTTGCAACAAAAACTTTAATTAAAAATGCAACAATTCCAAATAAAATTTATTTTACATATAAAGATTATTATCATGCAATACAAGATCTATCCCTTTATGCTTGCAGCGGTAAATTTTCTTTTAATTTTGTTCCTTCGAAATAAAGGCAATGTGCTTAGGTGGAAGAGATTAATAGATAGATAATTAAAATATTAGCAAATAAAAAATGATATAATAATGCTTTATATAAGGAATCTTTTATGTTTATAAGTTCTAAAACAGAGTTAATTCAGACCATTAAAAAACTAACAATCGACAATAAAGAAGTCAAGCAGATTGATTTTATTTATCCTAATTTTTCTGTTTTACACGCTATATTAAAAAATATTGGTTTTCATCAAGGAAACATCCTATCTAAAAATCAAATATTGGCTATGGAAATATTAGAAATTTTAAAACAAACTCGCGATAATCACAATAATATAGAAGTAAATATCCATACTCTTAATGAGCTTGATGCTGGACAAAATGTAAATTTAAAAGATTTATCAAGCAGTGAAATTTGCACTAAAGCTTATTTAAGAGACTTAAAAGAAGAAATTCAAGATAAGAAACACAATAAAGATAAAAATTTTAATCTTTTTTATTACACGGATAAAAATAATCTTTGCATTGAATTTATCAATACTTTAAAAGAATTAGCCAAAGATTCTAAAGATATAACAACCTTAGAAAAACTAATCGAAAACATCGATCCTGATGATATAAGCGGTGATAAATTTGATGGTTTTAAGAAAAAAGTTTTAGAAAAGATTGAAAATGTCATAGAATCAATTTTTTTTAAAAACAGTATAAGTCCCACTTTAAAAAATACTTATAAAAAATTCATCGATGAGTTGTTAGAACACATTAAAAAACTTGCCGAAGAAAAAGATGATAAAGAAATTAAAATAATACTAAGCGCCATAGCAGGCGTTATAATAGCTACAGTGATAGCCGTTCTTACAGGTGGGGCAGGACTAGCTATTTTGGCTGCTGGTTTATTTTCTTTAATGGGTTCTGCAAGCGAGTATTATGAATTTACTCAAAGAGAATATGGTACACTTTTAACGCCTTTAGCTGCATTTTTAGCCACTAGATGCGCAATGTTTATTCATTATATTAATTCTCGCTTGTTATCTTGTGTTTTAATTATTGATAAAAAAGAAATTATTGATTTAAGTGGCTTTGGATTGTATCTTGGAAGCGATGAAAGCAATATCGCTTCAAATTTAGCTCATAGAATCACTTTAAGCGAAGAAATAAAAAGCATTGAAAATATTTTTAGTAAAATCTTTTTAAACTCAGAACAAAAAGACAATGAGAGTAAAAATACAGCTAATGATTCAAAATCAAGCAATTTGCCCGCTTTTGTTTCAACGCAACAATTATCTAATTTGTATTTAAAAAACAATGCTATTTTAAACAATTTGCAAGAAGATATTAAACAATTTATTTATTTTTCTTATACAGAAAGTCCAAATTTTAACTCAAGCAAATTAGCTGAATTTTTCACACAAAAAAATCAAAATGCACAAATAGATTTAAATACAACTAAAATGAGTAAAAATTATTTGATTATTTCAAATATCCCTAATAAATACAATGCAGGACTCAATGAAAGCTTAACTCAAGAAATCGCCAACTATAATATACAAGATAAATACAGAAGAATTAAAAAAAGTATTGATACATCAAAAAAAACTTATGACAGTACAAGGGATTATAGCGAATATAGCATAGAAATGCCACAAGATGAAAATGAACCTTATATTTTACAATTAAGCCCTTTTGTGAAAATATCTAAAGAAGCTTATGAGAATAGTAAAAAAGCTTATGAAGATATGCAAAAGGTTTATAAGGATATGAAAGAATCCTGTGAAGGTATAATCAAATCGGCTTTTTTGGCACCAACATTAATAGAAAAAGTAGCAACAGCATATTATCTATATGAGTCAAAATCAAATTATGATGATTATAATAAAAAAATAAATGATAAAAAATGGCTTCCTTATTTTTATATCCAAAATTTCTTTAAACAAAACGAAGACAAAGAATCCATCATAGAAAAAGAAAAAAAATTAGCTCACCAATATTTAAGTTATTTGCAAGATACGGTTTTTAAAAAAATTAGTGAATCTAAACAAGAAACCTTAAGGGGATTAAGACCTTATAATATAAAAGAATGTTTACAAATTGCTTGGGAGCTTTATCGCGCAAAGCAGCTTTTTGGCAATTTGGAGTCAAAATTTGTAAAAAACATGTTAGGAGATATTTGTGTAAGATATTTGGAAGAAAAATATTTTGTGTTTGAAGATAATGATTGCTGGATTTTTGAAGAAGAAAATGAACGCATTTTTGAACCAAAAGTTAATGTTATCGACTTCACTCAAGATTTATTAGATATTTTTATAGAAAGCAGTAAAGATAATGATAAAAACGAAAAAATAAATAACAAAAACATACAAAAATTTTTCGATGAATTATTAAAAGAATTAAATATTGAATTAACGGATGAAGAATTAAGACAAAGACTTCAAGAAATTTATGGTGAAAGTTTTTTAGAACAAAAGCTTGAAGAAAGTAGAATAGAGCTTTATTGCAGTATCTTATGGGAAGTAATAAGTAGCCTTATACCTTTGGGTAATTTTATTCATCATATTAAAGACCCTATTAAAGTAGCTCAAAATATCGTAAATATTTGTATTGATTATGTAGAAAAAGGTTTTAAAGAAGTTTTAATCGAACAACTTGGCATTATATATTTATTTACACAGCCACAAATCGAAGTTGAAATTAAGAAATATGGAAAAAAATATTTTAAGACTATAAACAAGAAAATTGCCGCAAAAAGATTTTCTACAATTAAAGAAGAATTATTTTTTAATAAAATAAAAATATCCTTTATGGCAGAACAAGTAAAAAACGGTATTGATACTAATAGTTTCAACACAATCAAAAAAAATATAGAAAAACGCTACAAATTAGATGCAAAAGATATAGAATTGTTAAAAGAACTTTATTATAAGGCTAGTTCTATGTCCCATATTCAAAAGATTGCAGTTAAAACAGATTGGCTTCAGGCTAAAACTGTTATAAAATTAATAAAATGGAATTTAATTGAACTCTTGTTTAATTCTGCAGTACAACTAGGACTAAATATCTTTCTTCCAACAAATTATAAAGCCCTGCAAGAACAATATGAAAGCATTGTTTATCAGCTTTACACCTTTAAAGATGATTATCCTTTGGCGGTTATAAGAGATCATTTTATAACCTATCCTTTTGCAATCAATTCAAAATTCATTAGCTTTGATTTAAAGAAAATTTTTTATGGCATAGATCTTTGCACAGGAGTTTTTGACACTCATTTTTCCTTTCATTATGAAATAGATCAAAAGCTTGAAGAAAATAAAGAATTTCTTTTAAAAAGACTTTTGTCTTATTTGATTATTGATGAGAAAAGAAATGCAACTGCTTTAGAGGATGTAAAAGAAGAAAAATATATTATAGATGATTATGCTTTTTATTTCAAAGAGTTAAAATCTTTAGAACTTAAAAAATGCACTATATATCAACTCCCTTGTAATCATCCTTTGTTTAAAGAGTTTAGAAATAAAGAAAAGCAAATTAGTGCTTTTAAAAAGGATGAAGATAGTCCCATCCATGCTTATAATGAAGCTTTACAAATTTTACAAGATTTTGCTAATGGACTTTATATTGTCAAATATGAAGAAGGAAAATGTATAGAAGATAAAAATAAAACCAGAAGATTACTAGAAAAACTCAATATCATAGGACAAAACAATCTTAAGGCTATGTATATGGGGATAAATGGAAATGAAGAAAGCTTGAAAGCCATAGGAAAAAGAGAAAATAACACTAGCAAAGCAAATATAAATGCTGATATTGCATCAGAAACAAAATCCCCGCCTAACTTCATAGGCAGACTAGCTACTACTATAATCATAGAAGATGGTTTATACATAGGTTAAATTAAGAAAGGATAAATAATGAGCGAAACTTATGAGATTTATACACCCAATGGATTAACATTAGATGTGGAAAAAGATACCAATAAAATACTATTTAAAGAAAATATTAAACCCACAGGCGATTATACCCAAGAATATTCCAAAGCGGTTTTTAAATCTTATCATATTATGAAAAACTCCCCCTATAAAGACTATAAACCCCAATACCTAGATCCTAACTTTTATACAGGACAAGCTTCTACCTTACTTGAATTTAAAGATTGGCAAAGCATATATTTAAAAGATCCTGTTAAAGGAAGCATAGCTCCTTGGACTAAAGCAGAAAAAGCTTATTATAAATCTTTAAAAACTAAAAGAGAAAGATATAAATATTTAGCAATAAGAAGTGGATTAAGATCTGTGGTTATAGATATACCTTATGATGCATATTGCAATGTAGATGAAAAAGGAAAATTAATCAATGAAGAATATGCTTATATTTATGATGAAGTAAGGGCTCATCGTGGAACATTAAAATCTTATTCTTTTTTTAATGAATGGGAATTGTCTGCTTTACTTTTAGGAAATATTAAAGCTAGTCCCACAGCTGCTGTAGGATTTAAAGCAAGACAACAACAAGCTTTATTTTTACAAGCTCAACTTGGAGATAAAAATGCTTTTAAAAGTTTAGGTTTGGCAGTATTGTGTTCTAATTCTTTTCTTACAGGGCAACATTGGAATAAGCTTAGAGCAAAAATGATTTACGATTTACACGATCATCATTATGAGAGTTTATTAGATGAATTTGGTATGATACCTTTTTTAGATGAGATTATAGGAGCAGATTGGACGATTGATTTAAATAAATATGATTTTGCCTATGATGAAGAAGGCAGAATCATTTCGGCTTTATATAATGATATTGAAAAAGGTAAATTAAAAGATCCAAGAGATGTAGATTCTACTCCTGAAAGTAGAAATGAATTTGATGATGCTATGGATAGATACGAAAATGGAATGGTAACTAGATTTGATGTAGATATTAGAAACGAAAGAGATGAAAGATCTGCTAAACTGACTATGGATACCCTAGTATTAAGTGCCAAACTCGCAGCCCTCACTCCTCCTCAAGGCTATCCCAATGCCCCTTATTATTTTACACCTGAAAGACTAGAATGGATTTATAAAAGAGGATATTTAGATAAACTCCTTGATCCAAGAATCCCTGCTATTTATAGATATAATTTCCCAAGGGAACTTAGAGCTAAAATTCTAAAATTTGGTGAAGATATGGGTATTAAAGATTGATTTGCAAATCAATCTTTAAATGAGGGCAGTTTAAAAAAGATAAAATCATATGTGATATTTGGGTAATTATTTTATCGTATTAAAATACTCAGCATATTCAAAAGGTCTTTCTTTTAGTTTGAAGTAAAATTTATTATGAAAATGAGTTGTAGTATTTAAAGTTTTTTGAAGAGTTCCTAAAGAATGCTCTAAAGCCCCATTATATATCATTTCTTCTTTTTGTAAATAAGCTATGGCGTATTCTAAAGGAGAGATATTTGAAAAAAATAATTCGATGAGATTGAAATTTAATTTATTGTTTGCTTCTATGTAAAAAGAATGATTATCATATGTCCTATAACTAGCTAGGTTAAAAAATAAATGATTTTCATCTTGATATAAACCTATATCGTAAGCAATGATAAATTTTCTTAAACTCCATACAAGATAAGAGTAAAACAAATCATCATTAAAATCTATTATCTCGTAGTCATTTTTTTGCACCATTTCATCTAGTGTTAAAATCAATTCATTCTTAGTTAAATTTTTATTTTCAACATAATAAAGCTTAATGCCATAGGTTTGATTGATTTCGTTGATATAAGAAGTTAAAAAGTTAATGTTATTTTGATAAAGTTTTAAAAAATACTTTTTTAATTCTAAATTATCTATAATTTTATCGGGGTTATTTTTAAAGTAAAGTTCTTTAAGTCCCTCAAAGCAATTCTCATCAACATCAAAAGCTTCAAAGATAATATTTTTTTCTTTAAATATGATTTTGCCTAAATAAATGCTAGTTTCGAATCTAAAATTTTTTTTGAGATTATATTCTTTTCTTAAATACTCTTCATCAAGTCCTTTTATACTCATATCGCTTTGCAAACCTAGATAAATGGTTTTATCTTCTCTGATATTAGAAATATAATCTTTAAGAGGTATTTTTAAAATTTTCATATTTTTTCCTTATAAGCTTCTACCTATGAAAGTTTCCACATATCTTGGATCTCTTTCATTGGGTTGAATTTCATAGGCATCTTGTGTAGCTCCTATATTACAACCCACTAAATAATTTTCACTAGGAATGCAAATTCTGCTGAATTTATCAAAAATAATTTTTTCATTAATATAAGCTTTTTCAGAATAAAAAACATATCTGCCTAAGGCGTCCATATTGTGATTATAGTATTTTTCTATATAAAAATGCCTGCACTCATGAAAAACTGTTTTTGCAAATTCTTTAAAATAAGCTTTTAAAATGTATTGATTTAATCTTACTTCATTGTCTTCATAGGCTCCAAAAGATAAAGAGCCACTAGGCTTTTCACTGTAAAAGACTACTTTTTCTAAAGGTAAATTAAGTCTTTTACAAAGAGTTTGAGTTAAGGCTTTTAGAAAATCCTTGCATTCTTTAAGATCTCTGTCTTTGTTGTTTAAAAGCTCTGTGTGAAATTGCTTAAAGCTTTTACCCTCTTTGTATTCTGAAGGTAAAATTTTATTAACTATGGTATTAATGTATTTATCATCTCTATCTTGAAGGTAAATTTCTTTGTCTTTTTTTGCCATGCTTGTTAAAAATTCTTTATTAACTAAGTCAAATCTATAGTATATATAAGCAATTTTTCCAGCAAATTGAGGATAAGTTCTAAGATAGGTAAAAAAGTCTCTTTTTTCTTGATTTTTTAAATTTGCTCTTAAAAACCAATTTGCTTCCTCGACACTATCAATCGATTTTTGTCGGTTAAGATTGTATACATTAAAGGCTTTTAGTTCCTCTCTTGTAAATAATTCTTTTACTTCATCATCTCTGCCTGAACCAACCCTAAAGCTCATATCTATGATTTTATAAGCATCGTTTAAATTAGGAAGTCTTTTAAATTTATTTTTATCTTCATAAGCAAAAACTAAGGCATAGTATTTATCAAATTCTTCTTCATTAGCCCTTGTTAGCGGTAAACTAAAACCTATTTTTTCAAATTCTTCATCTTTTTCCTCATCATCCATTTCCCAGCATTCATGAAAATATTTACTTTCATCTTTTAAAAACTTTATATCTTTAAATTCCAAATACTCTTTGCCTTCTAAAATTCTTTGAAGTCTTGCTTCGTTTTGAATTTGAGCTAAAGCCCAAACGATATTTGCATCATCTTTTAACCCATCAACTTCGCATTCTACATAAGTTCCTGGTGCAAAATTTGCCTTTTCATCGACAATGATTCTTACGCTTTTATCAGCACTTACCACATCTTCATCTTCATCAAGTTCCCATTCTATTTCTTTTACAAAATCAAGTTTTGATTTTTCTTGCTTAGGATACTCCACCCTTAAAGAAATAATCCCTTCTTTCTCATCTAGTATAAATTTAGCCTGCTTACTTAAATCCTCTAACAACTGTGCTTGTGCCATACCTATGCTACCACTACTGCCAAATTCTCCTTTTTCATTGATAGAGTAAAGATATAGATTATCTTTTATTATGCTTTGTTCTTTTTTATCTTTTTTGCTTTTTTTATTTTCTTTTTCATTGCTTGCTTTTATTTCTATTTCTTTTGAGGTTTTAGAGCATTCTTTATCGCTGTATAATCTTACACAATACTTTCCCCAAGTTTTTCCTATATCAAAGGGATAATCTTTTAAAAAGCTAGGGTTAGTATCTTTAGCTATTTCATTAATCTTTAAATAATACTCCCCTTCAGGCAAAGTGCCAAATCTATCTTTAATACTTTCATCATCATAATAAAAATAAGCTTTTTTACCTTTACTTGTATCTTTTTCATCTTGGTAAAAATAATTTGCAATTTGCTTTTTACTTCTTTTTTCATTATCTGCCTTAGCAGTACCACTTCTTGCCATATAAGAATTAATTAATTCATTTCCTTTATAATGATAGAGATTAAATCCATCATAAACTAAATGATCTTTGGCTTTAAATTTAAGAACAAGTCCTTCTTTATGATGGGTATAATTATTAAATATTCTTTTAGCATTTTGTAAGGGAGTAGAAAAATAAGCTTCTTTTTCATCAAGCTTTACTTTAAAGCTATAACAATCACTAAAATACTTTTCTTTATCAAATCTTATCTTGCCTTTTTCATCACTGCGTCTTTTTAGATTAACTACCCTTAAGGCTTCATTATGTTTAAAGCCTTTTATGATAATTTTTGCATTAGTAATAGGTCTGTTGTGTTCATCTTTTAAATATAAAGTGATAAAGCAGGGTTCTTTGGGGTTTGATGAAGAGTTGTTTAAAGGCTCTTTTGAGAGTTTATTAAAACTTGTATCCTTATAGGCAATTTCTTTTTTAAGCTCTTTGGGTTTTAATTTAATATTTAAACTTTCTTCCAATAAAGAATAATTCTTAATCCTTGCATTGTAGTTATTATATTTTATGCTTAAATCACCTAAAGAATTCAAATCCTCTTTATCATATTTAAAATGATAAAGCGAATTTTCTTCTTTATCTTCAAATGAAAACTCATTATTTTCTTTTGCACCTAAAAGAAGCTTTTCATAAAAAAATACCCTTGTGTTAAATTCTTTAAATTTGATATCATATTCTTTTTCTATTCTTTTAATATCAAGCAAAGATTCATTTTTAATAAACACATCACAATGATTATCATAAATATGGATTAAATTTGACATCGATGAAGCATTATTTAAAAAGATAATTCTTTTATTTTTATCTTTATTTTCTAAGATGAAATGATTTAGGTTTTTAGAATGAGAAGATAAAAGATTAAAATCTTGTTCTTTTGTGCTGCTTGTATTTTCTTTTATATCACTTTCTTGATTTAAATTTTCGTTTTTATTTATTGTTTCATCTTTATCTATTTCTTCATTTACAATCAAAGAATTGATATAAGCTTGATAAGCATTTTCTAAATCTTTAAAACCAAGCTTTTTAAATTCATTTATGCTCTTATAAAGTTCTTTTCTTGCTTTTAAATAAGTATCGTTAAGTTTGCTTTTGTGGAGAATAAAGAGAATATATTCATCCTCATCATATTCTAAAGTTTCTTTAGCCATTTTTTCATTTAGTAAAGCTTCGCTATTGTTATCTAAAACTAAAAAACTTTCACATAAAAACAAAGCCCTTAAATAAGCAAATTCTGAATCGATATTGATATTATCAATATCTTGTAAATTTAAAGTCTTTAATGAGTATTTTTTAGTAGCGATAATACTTAAACTTTGATTTGGATTTAAAAAAGTATTTCTTTCTTGTTTTAATTGAAAGCTTAGATTTTCATTTAAGGTTTTAAACAAAGAATTAAAAATTTCATTTTTGATTTTATTATCTTCTTTATAAAATTTTAAAGCAAGTTGATATTTTTGTTCTTCTTGATTGATGATTTGTTCTTGTTCTTGTAAATCTTGTATGTTTTTTAAATACTCTTCATCCATAAAGCTGTAAGTTTTAGAAGCTATGCTTGTTTTATCCGCAAGCTCTTTTTTCTTTGCTAGGGCAAATTCGTATTCTTTAGAATAGCTAGGGTAGGGGTGTGGGGTGAAGAGGGATTTTCCAAGGGTTGTTTGCATTTGATTGAAGATTACATCAAATCCTTGACATCCTCCAGTTGGCCATTCTGAACCTTTTGGACATTTCATAGGAGGTGCGAAAAATTGCTCAATAGCTTTATCGATACGATAAAATATATTATTTTTATTAAAAAATAATTCTTTTGCTAAATCCTCAATTTCATCGGCAAAGAAATAAGACACTATACCTCCAGCAGTAAAAATAACAATACCTAAAGGAGTTTTGCCTTTGGGTACAGATTTCATTACAATAAGTGCTATATCTTTGGAAATTTCTAAGCCTTTTTTAAAAGCAAAATCTTCTAAAGTTTCTTTTCCTAGTTTTAATAAGACTTGAATCATATCGCCATTGTTAATATATTCTAGAGTATATTCAACAAATTTTAATCTATTGTCTACCTTATCTGTAATAACTTGAACTTTTTGAATATAAGATTGTATAGTTTGTTTGGCGGGGGAGTTGGGGGAAAGGTCAAAAGCTTTATTGCTTCCTTTTGAAAAGTTATTTATACTTTCACTAATCTCTCTACTACTTTCTACAATTTCTTGCCCCTCTCTTAAAGCTTCTTTTATGCTTTCTTCAAAGTTAGTGGTATTGTTCTCATTATTAACACTAGTATTATTTTCATTTGCATTCATCTAAAGCCTTTTGAATTTTATTTATTGTATTTTCTAGAAAAGGTGATATATCCTTACGATAATTCCTAAAATTTTCTTTTAATGTCTTGTCGAAAAGTTTTGAGCCATCTGGATCTAAGTTAATGAATATAGTATAACTTTTCTTTATTTGATTAAACATTAAGTTTCTATCTTTAAAAGAGCATAATTGATTACTATAAAGCAAAAAAGAGCTTGGAATTGATATTTTTAAATAAATTGCTGCATTTTTATATTCAGTTCCCTTATCCAAATAACCTATACCCTCTAAATGATCATAAAATTCTTCATAATGCTTTATAAATTTAAGTTTTTCTTCAAAGATTTGTTTTTCTAAATCTCTAGTAGAAGATTTTAAGCTTAGGTATTTTTGTTTTTCATTTGAGTTTAAATTGCTTATGAAATTTAGGTAAAGAAAAAAAAATCGTTCACTACCGACTAAAAAGTAAAATGTATCAGCGTAATTTTTAAGAGAAACTTGATAATACCTATCCTCAAATCCAAAGAATTTAGCTACCTTAAAATCAAAAATAGCCTTTTGCATTTTTGCATTTAAATCTTTAAAATCTTCTAGTTTAGGTTGATAATCATCTACAATTTTAATCATGTCTTTATGAGTTGGGTTTAAAGTCATTTTTTCAATGATTCTAAATTCTTGTTCTTTTTCAAAGCGATGATTTGTTTCCCAATAAATCGTATATAAAGGAGAATAAAGTAATTTTGCAAGCACAGCAAGTATTATGATCAATATAATACAAGGTATATAAAATCTTTTAAGTTTGTAAAAAGGTTTGTTCATCTTTTCTCCCTTATCTACTCTGCTTTAATCTCTCCACCTTTAACTACAAGTCCATTAGAATCTATAATTACTTCTACTCCACCTGCTTTGATGATAATGCAATCTGGTTTGGCACTGATAATTGTTTCTCCTACTTTCACGGTTGCTTCGCTATCGGCTTTTAATTCGTGAGTGGTTTTTGCATAAGTGGTGATATTATCAGCCACCATACTTGTGTTTTTATCGCTTTCAAATCCTATGGATTCATTGCTTGTAAAAAGAATATTGTCTTTACTTTTATAATCCATCTCTTTTTCGCTTAACACTTGCATTTTATCGCTGACATTAATATCATAATGCCCCTCAACCACTTCCTTTTTATTTCCCTTCACATTCCTTATCTCATCCTTATGGATAATAACATTTTGATTAGCACCTATTTCTATCTCTTTGTTTTCCCCTACAAACTCATGAGAGTTTTTAGCCACTCTTACTTTATTATCTACTCCTACATTTAAGGTATTGCTTAATCCTACTATGGTATCTTTAGATAAACCCACATTGATTAAATATTCAGCTCCCACATTGACATTTTTAGCCAAATCTATGGTTTGAGTATGAACCTTTTTAATCCTTTCATTATAAAGTCCATCTACCATAGAATCTTTATCATTTAAAATTCTTTGAGTGAAATTATGTTGCACTAATTCATCATAATCTTTTTGGGCTTTTAAATAGATTTGTTCTTTGTCTTTTATATTTGACATAGTTAGCTCATTAAAACCTTCTTCATTTGTGCCTATGGTTTTAGAAGAAAGGGAGGTTTGATGATCATTAAAAGGAAGATTAACTAAACTTGGATTAGTCCCATTATACAAACTTCCACTAATAAAAGGCTTATCTATATCATCATCTAAAAAAGAAATAATCACTTCATCTCCAACTCTTGGAGTATGAAAAAAACCTGAATGATTGCTTGCTATACTTGTTGCTACTCTTAAAAAAGGAGTATGATGATAAGATTTATAAGTATGACTTGATAAATCAGAAGAAGAATTTGTATTGTTTATATTATCATGAGTATTTGTATGGTTTGTAATAAAAGTATCATTATCTAATTCCTCTTGATTGGCATAAAGATTAATCCTTACTTTTACTCTTCCATATTCATCTGTATAAATAGTATTTCTTTCACTTTCTATATTTTTACTTTCTCCTATAACAATTCCTTGAGTACTATTAGGAGCTTTAGGTTTAGCTTTAAAGCTTGGAGTGAAGATAATATTCTTTTTTAATAAAGTTAAAGTATTAGAATAAGACTTGCTAAGCTTTAAATCTTTTAAATCTAAATGATCATTAGTATTAACAGAATTAGCTAAGATAGCATCATCAATCAAGATTTGAGTATTAGCAATAATAATAAAGTCTTTAAGCAAAGAAGTATTATCATGTTTTTCTTTATCTTGACTTTTTGTATCTTCATCACTCAATCCACTAAGATTAAACTCATCATAATTTAAAGCAATAAAATCTCCTAAACTAAGATGATAGACATTGCTTCTTGCTAGTAAGCTTTCATTTAATACCAAGGCCCTTTTTTCTTTAAGAGTAGGTTTGGTCTTTAAATCAATACTTCTTGTAAAAGAATATTCACTCTCATAAAAATGCTCATTATAATAAGCTTTATTATTGAGTTCTTGTTCGTAAGGAACTTTACTAGAATGTAAAGATAAAAGATGTAAAGGGGTATTAGCATTAATACTAGAATGTGTAAAAGAATTAGTTCTTAAGCTTTGTTCTTTATAGATGGAAGAAATACAAGTTTCATTTAAAGCATTATTGACATTAGCATTGTATTTTATTTCTTTGCTTTTTGTATTTTTATACACATCACAAAAATAAATAGTGTTTTCATCTTCATAAAAAAATATCCCATTATTATGAGCTAATCTTGTAATAAATTCTAAATCACTTTCATTGTATTGAGAAATGAGTTCTTTAGTTTCATAATTAAAATGTATATTAGAATAATCTATTTCTTTATGCAATATACCTTGATAAAAATTAAGACTTTGTTTAATCACTTCTATAATATTAGTATGAGTATAAATTCGATTTGCTTTATTTAAAGAAAGTCTTATTAAAGGTGACTCAAGTTTAAAAGAAAAAAAATGCTTGTGTTTTATACTTTTAATCATAGAGCTTGCATCATTGATATTTAAAGTACTTTCTTTGTTAATACCTAGATATTTTATATAAGTGATAATGCCTTTATAGTTTTTTACCTCATTGATATCAAAATTTAAAGTATTGTTTTTATAAGGATTATTAATGCTTAAAATAGCTTCTTTATCAATTAAAACATTAGGATGGAAATTTAAATCATGAGTGCTTTGATTAGAATATGAAGTATTTAAAGAAAATAAATCTTGTTCTAAGCTTTCAAAAAAGCCTTCACATTCTATAGAAAAAAGCTCTTCAAGACTTTCTTTAATAATGGCTTTAGTGATTGTAAAGGGTAGGGGACTTGAAGGGGAATTAGGATTTAAAATATTAAGATTCATAAAGGAATTTAGGGACATTTTTGCTCCTTTGGGTGGATTGTGAAATTTTAATATAAAATATTTATAGTTTATTAAATTTGTAATATTTTAACATAGAAAATATGAGAGTTGTTTAAAATTTGCTAAAAATTAAATAAATGAAGTTATAGAATTACAGAAAGTATAGCTTGGTAAGATTTTATGAAGATTGCCAGTAAAATTATTCACTGGCAAGTAAACAATTTAAGCTTTATTTTCTCTCCAATCGTCGCTTCCGCTAGTACCTGCAACATTATGTTCCCAAATGACTTTTCTATAATTCATTGAAACTTTAAATAATTCTGTTTTATCGTGATTGTTTGCATCTGCTGCATTTGGCATTATAAGCTCAATATCAGTAATGATTGCATCTTCTAACTTTGTAGTGAAAAAATGCTCAGCTCCACCACTAGTAGATGTTCTAAACCAATGAACTTCAACATTTGGAAGTCTTTCACCTTTAGTGAGTGCATTGTAAAGCAAAGGAACTGCTTTATTTAATGAACAAGTAAAAGAAAAAGGTTTATGAACTCTTTGTCCTGAAGGTTGTCCGCTTTGTTGATCTACAGGCACTGTTACAATATGAGATATTTCTTGAGCCATAATCTCATCTTCGTGTCCTGATTGGTAACGATTTCCTATACTAGCTTCTGTTGAAGCACCACTTGAGATAAGTCCTTGTGTTGAACCTTCGATTTTAATGTAAGCTGGTTGTGCCATTGACATTCCTTTCTTTTGATTTGTTTGAAATTAAATTTCATAGTTTAAATAAAGTATACTATATTTTAAGTAAATTTATGAAAAAATTTTGTAAAATATTATAAAATTTTTAATTTTATATTAATAATAAGGAATAATCAAAAATGTTTCAAAAAATTTTTAATTTTATGAGTTCAAAACCATTTATAACATCATTTATACTTTGTTGTATTTTTATACTTAGTATTTTATTTTGGTTTTGGGGTTCTTTGGTTGCTTTTAATGATGTTTATATTTTCAGTAGTGCTTATTTAAGATTTGGTATCATTTTTACTATTTGGCTTATTATTTTCTTCTTTTTTCTTCTAAAACCTATTCTTAATTTTATTTCTTCTTTAAAGAGTGAAAAGAGAGCTAAGTTACATATGCTTAAACAAGAGGCAAATGAATTTACTTTTAAGGCAAAAAGAAATTTTTTTATTTCACTTAAAGATGCGAAAGAGACTTGGAAAAAAGATATAAAAATTAAAAATTTACCTTTAATTATAATTATAGGAAACGAGGGTGCTGGAAAAAGTACTTTTATTAATTATTCTAATATTGAATATCCACTTAGTGATAGCTTAGAATCTTACAAAAAACTTCATCAATCTACTAGAAATTTTGCACTTTATATTTCAAAAAACGGAGCTTTGCTGGATACAGAAGGGAATTATTTTTCTCAAGAAGAATTTTTTAAACCTACAAGCAGTGATGAAATGCCTGAGGATGATTTAGAAAAAAATAAGGATTTTTTAATTAAAAAAAATGTGTGGAAAAGCTTTTTGAATTTTCTTAATAAAAATTTTTTTCACAGCAAGCTAAATGGAATAGTTTTGGTTATTGATACTATTCTTTTTCTTAATAATACAAAAGAATATTCTCAAAATCTTATTCGTTATTTGACAAAAAGAGTTAATGAGTGTGAGAAATCTCTTAATTTAAAATTGCCTATTTATATAGTATTTTCAAAACTTGATTTGATTGAGGGAATGAAAGAATATTTCAGTATTTTTAATGAAAAAATAGCTGATAAAATTTTAGGTTTATCTTTCAATCAAACTTTAAGCGAGGAGTATCTAAATAAAGAATTTAAAGAATTAAGTGATTCGTTGTTGCAATCTTTTATGAGTAAAAATAGTTTTATTTATAGTTTAGAGGAAAAAAACAAAGGCTATTTTTTTATAAAACAGCTTGACAATTTATTTGCATTAGCTAAAAATTTTATATTGGAAATGCAAGAAGAAAATAAGTTGAAAAATAATTCTTGCTTTAGGGGGATTTATTTTGTTAGTGCATATCAAGAGAATATTCCGAGAAATTTTTTACTCGATTCTGTGTGTAATAGATATGGTATTAAAAAAACTCTTTCAAAAGCTAATGCAATTTATAACAAGCAAAGTTATTTTGTAAAATCTTTGCTTGAAGATGTTATTTTTAAAGATTATTCTTTAAGTTCTATGAGAAATTATGCTAGAAAATTATCTTTATTAGCACTAATTTTATTTGTAAGTGTGGGAACTTTTGCTATATCTTCTTATTTTATCACTAAAAATAATCAAGAATTTGATAAAAGTCAAAATACTTTCACTTCTTTGCAGGTTTTACTAGAAAATCAAAATTACAATAAGTTAAATATACAAGAAAAAGCAAAACTTCTTGTTGATTTAAAAAATACTTTAAATGCTTATCCTAAGCTTTGGCAAAATGAGAGTGTTTTTGCATATTTTAATCTTGATACTTCATATAAGGGATTCAAGGAAGCAAGGCAGTTTTATTTTGAACTTAGCGAAGATGTTTTAAAAAATACCTTACTTAAAGAAATGGAAAATACTTTGCAGGCAGATGAAGATAAGAATAATTTAATTAAAACCTTATATATTTATAAATCTTTATTTGAACAAAAGTATTTTAATAAAAAATTGCTCAAAATTTGGATTAACGAAAATTGGGATAAATTAAGCAAGTACTCTATTTCAAAAGATAGTTTTTTAAGCGGTATAGACGAACTTAAGCAAATTAATTTACAAAATTTCAAAGAAGATGAGGCGAGCATTAATTTGGGAACAAAAAAACTTCAAACATTAAGTAGAGTACAAAGAATTTATATCTTACTTGAATTTTTAAACAGTGATAAGCCAAAAGAACTTTACCTTATAAAAGATGATATAGGTTTTGCTGCCAATAGCGTTTTCTCACAAGATTCTAAAATAAATTCTATAGACAAAATCTATACCAAGATAGGAATGATGGATTTTCTCAAAAATTTAGATGGGCAAATTGAAAATGTAATTAATATCGAATCTTGGATGCTAAATAGCCCTATTCAAGAAAATAAAAAACTACTTACTATGGGAATACTAAAGCTATATCTTAATGCCTATCAAAATGCTTGGCAAAATTTGTTAGCTTCTTTAAATCCTCTTGAATACAACACCAAAGAAGCTATGCTTAATGAACTTGATATTTTGTCTAAACAAGAAAATCCTTTGTATGCTTTATTGAAAATTATTAGTTCAAATACTAATTTAAATGATGCTATTTTACTCACTCAAGCTTATAATTTAGGTTTAAATGCCGCAGAGATTAAAGCTAATTTTGCTAATGTTACTAATATTTTTTCTGCTTATCATAAGCTTGTGAATAAAGATGCATTTTTAAATGTTGCAAATATTGAAGTGGGTAAAAATTCAAACGAAGAAAAGATCTTGGCTACAATTAATATGGATATTAGTAATCTAAGCAATAAAATAATTGATTTTAATGCTAATAATAATCAAAGTATAGAAGAAAAAATTGCTTACGCGTTGGGTAATAATAAAGACACCAATGATGCTTTTATGGCGTTTGATATTCATATTAAAGCTTTGCCAAGTGATTTACAAAGATATTACAATCAACTTTCTAAATATTCTTGGAAATTTATAGAAAATCATGGTATTTCTTTGTTTAATAGTGCTTGGGCAAATGAAGTATATACTCCTTTTATCAATGATATTGCTCCTTTTTATCCTTTTAATAAAGAAAGCAGTGCCGATGATTTAAGTATAGATAGTTTTAAAAGCTTTTTTGGAAGAAATGGAATTTTGAACAATTTTCATAAAAAGTATTTAAATAATGTTTTAATTAAGAGAAAAAATACTTATTCTATTAATTCGAAATTTGCTTCAAAACTAAATTTCTCTAAAGATTTTTTAGATTTTATCACCAAAGCAGCCAATCTTTCAAATCTTATGCTTAGTGCCAATGATAATTTAAGGGTGAATTTTACTATCCAAAGTCTTGATTTAAGTGCAGATTTTTCTTTTATAGAGCTAGGTTATCAAAATAAAAATATAAAATACGATCATACTTTAAATCAGAATTTGCAAATTATAGTAGATGAATTTAATAATGGCACGAATTTGTATTTTGTGGCTTATAATTATATTAATAATAATTTAAATCATACAAAAATTTATAAAGGCGAATGGGCTTGGTATAAATTCATTAAGGAAAGCAAAAACAATACAGGGACTTATAGTATCATTTTTAATGATAACAAAAATCTTTATTTTGATTTTAGAATTATCAATGGAGCTAATGATTTAAATAATATAATAAATATTTTAAATGATTTTGGAATAACTGAAAAACTGACAGGAAGTAAAAATGACTATGGAAGAAATTAAACTCGGGATTATTATAGAAAATTACGAAGATTGTAAAAGTCAAAGAAAGGCTGAAGTATTTGACACAAAAGGTGGTATTATTGGAAGTGGTAGTGACTGTGCTTTTTGTGTTCAAGATAAATTGGGACAAATCAAATCAGCACATGCTAAGATCTCTTATGAAGAAGGTTGTTTTACTTTAAGTCCTATTGAGGATTCTGAAATTTTTTACAATGGTTCTTTTTCTAAAATGGCGAGTGGTTATGAAACAATGGTAAATCAAGGGGATATTTTTAAAATAGGGGATATTAAATTTTGTTTTGTTGATGCAAAAAGCGTTGAAGAACATTTAAAAGAAGATAAAAAACAATTACAAGATATTCCAAAACATAAAGAATTTGATGAATTAATAATAAAACCTAGAGGGCAAGTTAGCATTGAATTTAATGAAAAGAAAGAATTGCAAGATATTATAACAAATAACAATAATTATGATTTTATCGAAAAAGAAAAAAGCGACATTGAAGTTTTAAAAGAATTTAATCAAAAAGATCCCAATCAAATGGATTATGAAAATATTTTAAAAAGTTTAACAAAAATGTTTAAAGATTTAAAAAGCAAACAAAAAAGTGCCAAACTCAATACCGAATACTCTTCCCTTCATATTAAAGATTTAGAAAGCATTATGGCTAATATTCCTTTGGTAAAATCAACACAATTACTCAATCTTGTAGCGATAAGTTTAATTGCCAAAGAATTATATAGTCCAATATTTGAAGAGATGCAAGAGAATATGTTTATTAAATATTTTGAAGCTGCTTTGCAAAATAATATCAAAGAAGATAAGATTCTTTTTGAAAATTTACTTATGAAAGCATTGGAAAAATATATGAAGGATTTTTAATCTTTTCAAGCAAAAATTTCACTTGCTTTAGCAAGTGAGTGGTATTTCTATAATGCGTAGTAATACCTTAAAAATAAAATGTTTGCAAATCAATCTTTAATGCCTCTTTCATCGCTAAATTTTAAAATCTTAGCTCCCCCCCCCCATCACTTAATAAAATTTTATTTGTTTTTTCACATTCAAAATGCCACCATCTGGTGTATAAATCTTATAAGCATCACTCGTCTTTTATCCTTTCTTTAATTTATCCTATATATAAACCATCTTCTATGATTATAGTTGTAGCTAGTCTGTTTAAAGAAACAATCACACATCAAGTCTAGTAGGAATAAATTCTTTTTGATACACAAAGCTTGTTAAGGTTTTAGAATTATTATCATACTTTATAAGGTTTTCTAAGGCTTTTATAAAACTTTTAGGAGCTTTGATGAATAAACTTTTATTTTCAAGTTTTAATTCTTTAAAGGATAGTTTTTTATTATAATAAAGACTAGAATTTAAAAAATATTCTTTTAATATTTCATAGTCTTTATAAATAAAAGCTTCTTTGCAAATTCGATTTAAATTAACATTTAAGTTAATATAAGCTTTTAAGTCTTCTAAAGAACTTAGCTTTATATCATTATGAAAAACTTCATTTTCTAAAGACAAATTCATAAAATTTTGTTTTAGAAGTATAAAACTACCAAAGCCTAAAAGTGTTATTTGATTTAAATTCTTTAAAGCTTTTCTTCTATCTAAATTAATACTTTGCATTTTACTCTCCTGTGCTTTCACTATCATTTTCCTCTTCTGGATCTATTCCATAGCCTTCTAGTCCTTTACTAAAATCTATTTTTAAATCCAGTATTTCTTTAGGAAAGACATAAGGTCTTGCGGAAGGATAACCATAGATAAGTTTGGAGTAGATTTGGATACTTATATAATGAAAAACATTTTTTTCCATTGGTATAAAATTATACATTTCAGCCAAAGAAACAATCATCTCCCATACTATTAAATAATATTCTTTAATACTCTCTTTTGTAGCATCACTATCTCTTGGATCTTTAATTCTTCCTTGAGCTATAAGTCTTGAAATGCCTGGATAAACTATGGTTCCACCATAACCCAAAGAAGTAAGAAAAGAACCATAATCAATAATATACTCGGGTTTAAATTTCTCATCAAAGAAAGGATCTAGTCCATTAATAAGCTTTCTTTGTTCCCCATGAGTTTTTAGAAGTTGTGCTTGTAAAGGATTTTTTCTCATCATTCTTAAGCCATTTTTATAATTAGAAATCAAAGTTTCTAAAGCTTCTTTGCTTCCTAGGGCAATAGAACATCTTAAACAAGCATTATAAGGGATTAAAGCATAATTTAATACTTCTCTAGTTAAGCCTGAAGGAGCATAAAATTGTGCTGCTTTTAAAAAGGCAATAGGACTTTGATATTTAATAGCAGCCGCTAAATAAAGCTCGGCCCCAAAAAGATCTCTATCATTTCTTTGCGCCTCTTCATCAATGGCTTCCCACACCACACATTCTAGTGCATAGTTATAACAATCCTTTGCTTCTTCTCTGATTAAACCTAAATTAAAACTTGTAAGTTCTTTATGATAAAAACGACTTGTATCATCACTCCATTTATAAAGTGCATAATAATGATAAGCATTTTCTGGGATATTATGATTTAATAAATCTTTAGTGATTTTTACACTTTCTCTAATATCATCAAATACTCCCTCATAATCACTTGATTTTGCTTTTTTAAATAAAAGTTTAGCTAAATTTACTCCCGCTTCTAAATTTCCACTTTTATAAGCAATTCTAAAAAAATGCAGTATATTTTCACTTGTTGTTTTATCAAGCTCACTAAAAACTTTATCTTTATTTTTATTTAATAATGCTTTTGCTTTTTCAAAGCTTTCTTTTCCACTTTCTTTACTTCTTGTAGAATAAGTATAAGGAGTATAATCTACATTAACATAAGGAAATAATACAGATTTTAATTCTGATTTTTTGACTATCATTTTTCTTTGTTCGTTTAAAGAAAGACTTTCAAAAAGTTCTTTTTCTTCTTTGCTCCATACTATACCATTGCTAGAAGCTTGTTTGTAAGAAGTGATGGTTTGATGGATAGTGTCTAGCCAAATTTCTTGACCTAATTTAGCTTTTGTAAAATTTAAAGCATCTTTTGCATGTTTTTCATCAAATTTTTTCCAAAAGTCTAGTTCCTTTTTTTTAAAAATCACACCTTTCATTTTTTCTCCTTAAATATCAATATCCGTAGGGATAAAATCCTCATTATAAATAAAATTATTAAGCAGGCGTTCTTTAAATTCACTTCTATTCACTATCATTTTCCTCTTCTGGATCTATTCCATAGCCTTCTAGTCCTTTACTAAAGTCTATGGGTAAATCAAGTATTTCTTTAGGAAAGACATAAGGTCTTGCGGAAGGATAACCATAAATGAGTTTGGAGTAGATTTTATTGGCTATAAATCTATCGTAACTCACTGGCATATCTGGAAAGGTATAATAGCCTGTAGCCGAAACCAACATCTCCCATACTGTTAAATAATATTCTTTAATACTCTCTTTTGTAGCATCACTATCTCTTGGATCTTTAATTCTTCCTTGTGCGACAAGTCTTGAAATGCCTGGATAAACTATGGTTCCACCATATTCCAATGAAAACAAATAGCCACAATCAATAATATATTCAGGTTTAAATTTCTCATCAAAGAAAGGATCTAGTCCATTAATAAGCTTTCTTTGTTCCCCATGAGTTTTTAGAAGTTGTGCTTGTAAAGGATTTTTTCTCATCATTCTTAAGCCGTTTTTATAATTAGAAATCAAAGTTTCTAAAGCTTCTTTGCTTCCTAGGGCAATAGAACATCTTAAACAAGCATTATAAGGGATTAAAGCATAACCTAAACCCTCGCTTGATAAACCCGAAGGAGCGTAATTTTGTGCTGCTTTTAAAAAGGCAATAGGACTTTGATATTTAATAGCAGCCGCCAAGTAAAGTTCAGCGGCTCTGAGGGTTCGCTCAATAGAGTCTCTTTGCGCCTCCTCATCAATAGCTTCCCATACCACACATTCTAGTGCATAGTTATAACAATCCTTTGCTTCTTCTCTGATTAAACCTAAATTAAAACTTGTAAGTTCTTTATGATAAAAACGACTTGTATCATCACTCCATTTATAAAGTGCATAATAATGATAAGCATTTTCTGGGATATTATGATTTAATAAATCTTTAGTGATTTTTACACTTTCTCTAATATCATCAAATACTCCCTCATAATCACTTGATTTTGCTTTTTTAAATAAAAGTTTAGCTAAATTTACTCCCGCTTCTAAATTTCCACTTTTATAAGCAATTCTAAAAAAATGCAGTATATTTTCACTTGTTGTTTTATCAAGCTCACTAAAAACTTTATCTTTATTTTTATTTAATAATGCTTTTGCTTTTTCAAAGCTTTCTTTTCCACTTTCTTTACTTCTTGTAGAATAAGTATAAGGAGTATAATCTACATTAACATAAGGAAATAATACAGATTTTAATTCTGATTTTTTGACTATCATTTTTCTTTGTTCGTTTAAAGAAAGACTTTCAAAAAGTTCTTTTTCTTCTTTGCTCCATACTATACCATTGCTAGAAGCTTGTTTGTAAGAAGTGATGGTTTGATGGATAGTGTCTCTTAGAAAATCTAATTTGCTTTTATTTGATGGAAGAACAAAACTCATTACTTCTGTATCAAATTTTTTCCAAAAGTCCAGTTCCTTTCGTTTAAATATCACACCTTTCATTTTTGCTCCTTAAATATCAATATCCGTAGGGATAAAATCCTCATTATAAATAAAATTATTAAGCAGGCGTTCTTTAAATTCACTTCTTCCTAATCCTTCTTTTCCTTCTTTCTTCTCCAATTTTGTATCTCCTTTGTAAAAATTATAATTATATTCTGCTATTTTTTTTAAAGATATCGCAAAATCTTTATTGGGATAAAAATCTTTGATTTTTTCATCTTGCATTTTTTGTTTCATAAGAGTGCTATTGTTTAAAGCACTGAAATTATATTCTTCATCTTTAATTAAATCAATATAAGCATAAATTTTATAATAAGCTTCGCTATAACAATGCGTTGCTTCACTATCTTGATAAAATGTAAAATAGTTCTCATCGTAATATTTACCCGAAGAGTGGATTATGGAGTTTTGTTTTATGCATTCTTTAAATTGTCTTTGAGCCAAATCATCGTTTTTGGCATAAGCTGCTATGCTTGGATTATAAGTGCAATAAAGAGAATTCAAGGCATTATCCATTAAAAGAGAATGTTTAAAGTCTGCGATGATGAAGCTTTTACTAAGATTTTTAGGTAAAAAGAAATTATTTTTACACCATTTTGCATAGGTTATATCTCTTTTTTGACGCATTCCTAAGGCAAAAAGAGTAATGGCTCTTTCTAGCTCTTCTTCTTTTAGGCTTGGTAATTTAGTTTCTATATAATTTTGAATCAAAAAAGCCACAATTTCTGGACCAAGTTTATGTATCTTAGCACCAATACCTTTCATTTTATCCATATTCAAAGATGGGATATATGGAGAGCAAACTTTATCAATTGTAAGATGTTCATATTGTAATAGTTTTTTATAAAACTCCAATCTATCCTCATGGGAATTAGAGGGAATTGTTTGCTTTGAAGTTCGTGTTTCAAGCTCTTGTGTCAATTGTTTTGAATATAAATATTTATTATCATTAAGAGAATTTGAAATATTTTTATGAAGTTCTTTTAAGGAATCTTTAAATGGGCTGTATAAAGTTTTTAAACGAAAAGGCGTTGAATCATTGATTTTAGAAACCATCATCTCTGTAATCTGATTATTTATTCGGTCTTTAAAAGTGTTTTCAATGATAGATCTTAATTTTTCTCTATCACCCTTAATGTCTTTCATTTGCTCTGCTATTTCTTTAAAAGGATAAAGATCTTTTAATATCTTTATAAAAGCTCCTTTGAGATCTAAATCAAATAAATATATTAAAAAAATACAAAGATCATTTTGGTGCTCATAGCTGAAAAAATTAAGCCATAGGGATGATTCTTGTAAAGGTAAAACAAATTCAGCAGCTTCTCGCAATTCTGTTTTATTTAAATATTTAATTATAGAGTTTTTGTAATCAGGAAAGTTTCCATCTTTAAGTGAATTTTCAAAAAAGGCTTTAAAATATTTTAATTCTTTATTAGGATTTAGTGCAAATAAGGCATTGTTAAAAATATGCGCAACACAATAAATATTTGGGCTAAGTTTTGCTTCATTAAGTTTCTCTCGGAGTCTATTTCTTAAATCTTCTAAATCATCTTCATCGATTGAATTATCATCTTTTTTTGCTAACTTAAAATCTAAAAAATTACAAAGCATAAAATCAAAATCCAAAAAAGCTTGTATGATTTTAATGATATGTTCTTTCATATCCTCTTGATCAAAATATTCTTCTTGCTCAAAAACACTTTTATTTAAATCATAACTATAATTAGCAATTTTCATAAGATCATTTTTATAAAATACTTTTTCTAAAGCATCAAGTTTTTTTCTTATAGCTTGATAGGGTGATGAAGAAAGCCAAGCATTATATTTGTCTTCCAAGGCTTTAAAATTTTGCTCTATTTGGATTTTAAAATTTTTAAAAAAGATTTTTTTGTCTATATTTTGAATTAAATTTAAAAATAATATTGTTTTTCTAGCTTCTGAATTACTTTTTTCGATTAAAGTATCTCTGATGTGGTTTTGAATTTGAAAATGGATATTTTGACTCTCTACGATATTGCTTACGCAAAGTATGACTTTATCATTTGCTAGGCTTTGAAGTAGAAAATCCAAAGTAAGGGTTGAAGTAAAATAAGGAGTTTGTATGAATAAAAAATTGCTAAATTGCGTAGTGATATTTTTTAAATGATCAAAAGCAGATGAATTTATAATATCGCTATTTTTTATTTTTGTATCTTTGGAAAATAGTGGAAATTCTGAAAATGCAAATTCAACCGAAGGATTTAAGCGTTGATTTTGTAAGGCAATATTGTCTTGTGTTTGTTTTGCATTTATTGTAAAACTATACATTAAAGCTTTATCTGTGGTGTTAGAATTTGGAGTTGTAAGGTATTTTTGAAATATTGTATCTCCTAGCTTAAATGAAATTTTATTACCATAGTATTTTGCATCAAAATTAACAATAGCCGCCAAAGGACTATTTTGCTTAGATACACTTTGCAAAATTTCATCTATTATGCAAAATAATTTGTAAATTTGAACTTTTAATTTGCTTTTACTTTGCTCAAGAACGAAATATGTTATTATTTCACAAACTAAGTCTAGTATTAAAATTAAAGCCAAAATAGGATTGGCAATAAAAAATAATCTTAGCACAAAAAGCAAGGCTTGTTTTTTAATAAAATGTTTTGCCAAATTCGTAATTACAAGACTATGTGAATAATATAAGCTAAGAGAGGCTAGGGTTAAAATATGGGCATTGCTTTCATTCGTCATTAAAGCATTAGCTTTTGTTTGTGTTTTTTCAATCTTTTTTAAAAGTTCATCTAATTCTTTTCTACCTTTTTTAAATAAATATGAAGTATTAGGTGTATAAAGATAAGTTTTGTCTAATTTTTCATTTTGAAATAGTTCTTGAGATAAATTTTGAAAAGTTTCAAGTGTGGTGGAAATTGCGTTGATTTTTTCTCCGACTTTTTGTCGTATGGCTGTTATATCAGCTTCTTCTTCGACTTGCTTATATTGGTTAAAAATTTCTACTAAATCTATACTTAATTGCTCTAGATTAATATTGGGTATTTCTTTTATATCTATAATTTTGATATTTTCATTTTTAAAATTACGCTCTAGGTTTTCTTTTAATGTTAAACTACTTAGCTGTGCTTCAAAATCTTGGTAGTTGGGATTGAAATTTAATTCATCAAAATTTGAAAAAAATTTCTCTTCAACATTAGCTTTAATGGTGTTTTTTGCAACAGAGCTACAAATACTACAATCTGTTTTTTCGGTCATTGTTTTCCTTATTTGATTTTTAATTTCATTTTTTCCATACCACTAGGAGCTAGAAAAACTTTGCCTTGAATATCAATTCTTTCATCACTTAATCTTGCATAATTTTTCTCCAGATTAAAAAATTCTCCATATCCAAATGATATATCCTCTTTTTGTCTGTTTTGTTTTAAGTGCTTTAATACAAAATTAGGTATGGTTTTTGGAATAATAAAAATATATTCAAAAACACAATAAGCTATTTTAAGGGTAAAAATTCTAAAACTAAATAAATCAGCACTGTAATCTTTTTGCAAATTCTCAATCAATTCTTTTAAATAGATATTTGATTCTAAATTTTCATAATCTTGTCCTTTTTTAATAGGAGAGAATGTTATTTTTATTTCCTCATTACTTTTATATATCACAAAATCATCTTTAGCATTTTCGTAAGTATTAGTGCTAAAATAAAATTCTTTTAAATTTCTATAAGGAGTGATGATATTTAAATGTGGAATTTCTAAATTTAAACCACTTTCTTTACCCTCACTTCCTAAGCCCTCCTTAGGATCAAAACTATGATCAAATTTAAACTTAGTAGGTACAAAGCTTACTTTCAAAGGAAAGCCTTTGTCTGTAATACAAGCTGAGATGAGTTCTTGTAATATAGCGTATTCTCTATTTACTTTCTTTTGAGATAAAGAACCTTTAACATTAACAACTTTAGTGCAAGGAACACTTACATTAGCTATAGTGTGAGGACAACCTGTTATACTAGAGTTTAATAAATCACTTTCTAGCATAATAGGCACACCACCATCTTTAAAAGTTTTTCCTTTGCTTGATTTAAGTATGACTTTACCTCCATGGATACATTCTAGGTTTTGATTTTCTAAAAGGGCGTGAAGTTTAGCTATGCTTTGTTTTTTATTTATTTGTATGGTTTTTTGTTCTTTTAGAGTGTTTGAAATTAAATCTTTGTATTCTAAGCTTTGCTTGCTTAAGCATTCTAATTTGATATTTAAAGATTTTTCCAATATAGAATAATTAAGCAAGCAAAGTTCATTATTTTTATAAAAGATACTAAGTCTTCCTAAACCACTGCTTTCATCTTTAGGAGAAAAATAATAGCTGGGTATATCTTGTTTTATAATATTATCTTTATCTAATTCTCCAAAGTAAAAAGGATTATTAGGGAGTTCAGTGGAGCCTGTAAGGAGTATACCTTGAAAATAAATTTTAGAATGAATTACATCAATATTTTTAGTCCTTAAGACTTCACAATCAATCACTTCTTTATCATAAGCAAAAATCGTTTCTTTTATTTTTTCAAGAGACATAGACTTTCCTTAAACTTTTAGTCATTTTATGATAGCTAGAACTCCAATATTTATCACTTTTTTCTCCTGCTAAAACATTAAAATAAAATTCATTTCTATCTTTTTGATATTCTTGTGAGATATTACCATAATCATACTTATGATAAAGCGTTCTTGAGAGCATTTCATCTTTGGGTATAAAGATAAAAGGATAAAATTTACTCACGCTAAAATTATTATATTTTTTACTTAAATCCAAATCTTGTATAATGATAGCTTCATAATCATTATCTGCTTTTAAAAGTTTGATTTGTTTATCTTTTCTATCAAAATAAATTAATTCAAAAGTGCCCTTTAGATTTTTAGTGCCCGATTTTGTAATTAAACGACTTAAAAGAATGTCTAAAATTTTATAAACCCTTGTAATATTCCATAAAGCATATAAAACTTCTTCTTGTTCTGGACTAAGATTTTCACTATTGTATTGTTTTTTATATTCATCAAGATAAATTTCTTGCATTAATGAATTATTTATAAGCATTCTAGCCCAATTTTTAAAAGCTTTTGCACCTTTTACGCTTTGTAAATTATCATCAATGTTTTGAAATTTCAAAAAGATAGAGTGAAGAGATTTAATCAAATCAAAATTTTCCTTTAAATCATCTACCATAGGAAAATCTGGATTCCATTCATCAATATTTACAAGCTCTATTTCTATATCAGAAAGTTTTTGAATAACCCAAGTAACGCAATTATGGATAGGAGGAAGTATTTTTTCTCCACTAGTGTTTATATTAATTGGTGTAGAATTGTAGTATAAGTTTTCTTTTAGGGTTTCAATATTTTTTAAATAACTATCATTTTGTTTTAAACTGGACGTCCTTTTTATTGTCTTCTCTACATCTTTTTTAATAAAATCTAGAAGTGTTTCATACTGCTCTTGTGAAATTTCAAGCACACAGCGATTTTGTTGCCAAAAAGTAGAAGGTGGGCGTTCATCTGTATAAGTGTATTGCTGAAAATTATTATCCCATTTTGGTATATGTTGATTATTTTCATACACTTTACCCCAATGGCTAGGAGTAGATTCAACAGGAGCAAAGCCAAAAAATCCCTCATCTTTAAAATCATTATCTAATATACTAGGATAAATTTGTTTATACCATTGAAAATCTATTTTATCTAACTCATCAGGACTTTTATCTTTGGTAAGCCCTAAAAAGGCGTGGGGAATATTCCAATCCATAGGGTGGATATAAATTGTTGCGTAATATCTCATTTAGAAAATCCCCCGAACAATGCAATCGCTTGAAGCAAAAACGATGAGCAGACATAACCCATAACAAATAATAAAACGCTAAACATAAGCTTTCTTTTAAAAATGGATATTAAGAAAAGCACTCCTATGCCACACAAACTAATAACAAATAAGCTTAAGCTAGAAAAATAAATTATCAAAGATATAAACACCGCAGACAAAACCAAAGGAATAGCATTATAAATATATAATAGATTAAAAGGAATGCAAAAGTATATGATAAGAACAAAGACTTTTAACATACTTAAATTCGAGATTGCTAAAAATAAATTTTCATCATTTTCATATATAGTTTTAAAAAATACAAAAACACAGCCTATCAAAGCAAGAATCAAACTACACACGAACCAAGCAATTTGCCCACTTGATATATTGTCTATTCCTTTATTTTCTAGCTTTGCTTTTAATTTAGAATAAATAGGAATTTGCAAATTTACTCCTAATACAGATGAATTGTTTTATTATAACTGATTTGCTTAATATTTTTGATTAATCTAAATTCTTTGTTTTTAAGAAATTTTTGTTTTGATTCTTCATCTATTTTATCTAACTCATCAGGACTTTTATCTTTGGTAAGTCCTAAAAAGGCATGGGGAATATTCCAATCCATAGGGTGAATATAAATTGTTACAAAATACTTCATAAAATTTCCTTATAAGTGACTAAAAAAATAATATGCAAACGCAACATAACATATCATAAATACTAGACTCAAGCTCAAGCTTACCCTATGTATTTTATAAAAAATATTAATTATAAATATTATAATAATACTTAACGAACAAAAGCCAACGATAAATTCTGATATATTGTTAATAGTATAAATATCAATATTAAAAAACCACTGCAATGGGAATAAAACCCATTGAACTAAAGGTAAAAACCACTGCATCGGAGCTAAAAGCCACCTAAGTTCATCACTTTTTATTAAAACAGAATATACAAATGGAGAGATTATCACGATTCCAAAACATATAAAACAATCCAATATGAATTTAACAAAATTAAATTTATTATTCATAGATATTCCCTTGCTGTATATTGATTATTTTTTAACATCTTATTGTTTGCAACATTAACAGAATTCATTTTAGTTCCAAAACCCCAAAAACTATCGTTGAACTCATTAAGCTCTTTAGCGCCATACCATTTTTGTTCTATTTTATCCCATTCTTTGTTTTTAAGATATTCTTGTCTTAATTCTTCATCTATTTTATCAAGTTCATCAGGACTTTTATCTTTGGTAAGTCCTAAAAAGGCGTGAGTAAAATCTTCCGCATTAATAAAATTTTTATTTTCGCAATCTAAAAAGCATTCTACCAGCGGATCAATATAAATTGTTACATAATATTTCATTTATAAAATCCTCCACCAAGATAAAACAAAGTATAAGTTAATACCATATAAACAAAATAAAATAAAAAAGTATATAATAATCTTTTTTGTAAAAAATAAAATACAACACAAATGGTTATACATAAAATCAAAATAAAATAAATATTAATTTCAAGAACAAAATAACAATAGCTTATTATCCAATTTAGTGTTATTGGAATTAAATTTTTTATATTAAAAAATTTATTATACAAACAATGCACATAAAAATAAATAAAAAAAATGATTTGCAAAAATAAAAGCAAGAGATTTGAAAAAACCTTCAAAAGTAAAAAATTTAAGGTTTTCAAAAGATATTGTTCTAGTATTTATAATTACAATTAATAAAAATAATAAATAGGTAAAAATTACACTACACACAAACCAAGCAATTTGTCCGCTTGATATACTATCTATTCCCTTACTTTCTAGTTTTGCTTTTAATTTAGAATAAATAGGAATTTGCAAATTTTACTCCTAATACAGATGAATTGTTTTATTATATAAGATAATTTATTTAATTTATATTTGTTCTTTAAATTAGAAAAAATTTTAAAGCCTTGATTAATTTTTAATTTTACTCATCTGGATAAATTCATCAAGGAGAAGTAAAAGTATTATCAAAATCTTATATATCATTTTATTAAATTGAATTTAAAAACCAAACCTTCTTCTCTTTATCTCTAGATAAAGTATAGCTTTTTAACTATATATCAATTTAGTATAAAAGACGATTGGGATTTTTTAGTTATCATATTAAAATAAGTTTTAATTTTTATGAGTTTTTTCTTAAAAAGACTAAAATTTGGTTGAATTTATTTTGATTAGCGGTTTTTAAACAGTCTTTATTTTAGATACAACGATTAAAGATTTATGAGATATAGTAGTATTGTATGGTGCGGTTAGCGAGATTTGAATAATGCCTTTAAAATAACTATATTTTAGTATTTTAAAAATTTTATTTTGCCTAAAGTCAATAGTAAGGTCAATACTAAAACACAAACAAAAGTTGCTCTTTTTTTATCTTTGTTTCGTTTAAAATATCAAAAGTTTCAAAATTATACCAATCTTGCCCTAAAACATCGCTTTTAAAAAGCACTTCTTGCTCTTGCTTTTCTTTACCAAAAAACACATCATCTTCGGCTGGGCTTTCATTTATTTCTAAAGGGGCTTTATGATTGACTAAATTCATCACATCACTAGCAAGATTTAAGGTTTGTGAAAACATATGATTTAAACCAAATTTACTTATCTCTTCTCCTGTTTCTGTCGTAATGGTTTCGCCAAATCCTACCCATAATTCATCCATTATCGGCGTTTGATTTGCAATAGCTGTTTGTATATTTTGTTTAATTTGAAGTCCCATAGTCACTATGCTTAAAACGCTTAAGGCTATACTAGAAATTTTAGCCAAACCTTGCATAAATTCTCCACCCACTCCAAGCATAGACAAACCGCTTGAAATTCCGCTAACATAACCTAAAACTATGGATAAATTTGATAAGATAGTTCCTACTGCTCCGCCGATTAAATTCCCTAAAGCCCCCGCTGTTGCATAACCCGTCCAAATAGCCACCGCTACGACAACGACAACCATTATCGCACCGATGAAAAAATCATACCATTCTTTATCTTCTTCCACATATAAATCATAATAAGTATCCCAAAGTATAAACCATCTATCTTTTCTACCTATTGGACTATTTGTAGAATTTAGATAAAGAGGGATAAACCCTAAACTTCCTTGCACTCCACCAAAAAATCCATCTTTAACTGTTAAACCACCAAAAATAACAGGCTCTGTGCAAAATACTTGACATTTTTTAGCATCATAGTAAAAAGGGTGAAAAATATCGCCTTTTTTAGATTGATTTACAACGCTATCATATACACTTTTAAAATACACGCTTTTTAAGCCATAAGTTACTGGGTCGTTATCTGTCATCACCTTAGAGTGTATCACATTAGGAATAATGAGTATATCAGGGTTTAGCCTTTTTAATTCATTGACATAGTTATTGATATCATAATACTGTGGTCTAAAAGGTGGGTAGGGGATAGGTTGGAATTTATCCTTATCAGGCAAGATTAAATCTTTGATAATAAACTCGCCATTTTCTATTTTTGCCCTATCTAAGATATACATTTTGCAGCTATAAGCCGTTACCATATCTTGTCCGCCATTTCCCATTGGGTCAAATTTAAAAATATCAGTCATAACCACTTTGCCATTATAAATTGGTTCTATGCCGATTAAACTTAACACAGTTTCATCTCTTAAAAAATAAGCCTGCGGAATTTCATTTGCATATTTTAGTGCATAATCTTGATTTAATATCAAATTATTACCACCGCTAAATTTTCTTAAAGCAACGATGGGCGTATCAAATCCATCATTTCCAGCTTGTTTTTTTCTAACAATCTGGCTCGTATCGTGATATATTCCATTATCATCACTTGGGTCGCCTTTATACCATTCATAAGGGCTTTGCCCTACAAAGAATTGATTTAAGCCAAGATCTGAGTAAGAATGATAATCATAAGGTCTAACTGAAGGACTTTTGATATCGTAATAACTTATCGCATAAGCGTTTTTATACAAAGGATGATTAGCACTCATTTTTCTTGCTCTGCCCTTACGCACGAGTTGGCGATGCAAAAGTTCTACATATTTATTGACAAAAAGAGTTCCATAGACTAGCCAACTTTGATAGCATTCTACATAGCCAATTTCTCCTGCATTTTGTGGATAAGTCGGTTTTAAAAAGTATTTAGGTGTGCGGTATTTTGCATCAATCATTTTTTATCAACATTTTCTATTTTTTCTTTTACCCATTCTTCAATTTCTTTTGGGATTTCAAGCCCACCAGCACTTAAACCAAAGCAATATCCTTGTGCGATTTTAGCTGTTTCTATTCTTAAATTATCATCAATTTGTGCGGTTTGCCTTGCTATTAATTGTGGTTTTTTCTTTTCAGTTTCAATTTGTGCTTGTATGAGTTTGATTTTTTCAGCGTTAAGTTCGTTTTCATCGCCTTGCAAAATCATATTTAAAGCCGTGTTTTGACTTTGCGCAATAACGCTTTGACTTAAAGTCATCATTGTTTGAGCTAGAGTTTTAAATTTATCTTCACCTTTTATCACATCATTTTTACTAAAATCTTCAAGCATAGTTTTAAGCTCTGCTAAAGGGCTATTTTCGCCTAAACTCATCTTTAAAATACTTGGATAAATACTCTCAAAAGCTTTTAGTCTTTCATTATAATTTGTTGCCATTTTTAATTCTCCTTTTTTCTCATAATTTCAATCAATTCGCTATTTTCATAACGCTTGATTTCAAATTTAAGCTCGTTAATATTATGATTAATATTATCAAGCTTATCGCCGATTAACTTTGAGTGCAGTTCTATAATTTTATTGCTACTTTCAAGTTGGGCTTTTGAAATTTGATTATTGACTTTTAATTCATTTAGCATCCTTTCTTGCGTATCGACACCTTTTTTAATGAAGTTTTTATTTTCATTTAAAATACTTTGCGTTTTATCAAATTTTTTAAAAAGTTCATAAGCAATAAAACAAGCCATTAAAAAGCCTATTGTTAAAACCGCTATAACTCCGCCCTTATCAATTAAAAGCATTAAATCACTCATTTTAAATCCCTTATATCATCTCTCATTTTTTCAATATCATCATCGATTTTTCTTAGCACTTCAAGTATTTTTTCTTTATCATTCGCACACTCAAGCATTTTGCTTTTAAAAAGCTTATAAGAGATGAAAAGCATTATTAAAAACATTAAAAAGCTAATCCCAGCCACGCCCAAGCTTTGAATTTCTTTTGCGAAAGTTAATGAATTTTGCATGGTTAAGTCTTCAATCATTATTTAACTCCTTAATTTTATTTATCTGCACCTTGCACGCTTCATAATGATAAAACAAATCCGCATAAGCTTTTAAAATATCCATTTCATTTTTAGCATTTGGTTTTTTCAATCTTTCTAAAATCAAAAGCTCATTTGGCACTTTTAGCGTTTTAATTTCAGTGTTATTTACCACTTGCGTTGTTGTCCCACAGCCGATTAACCATAGCGTTAAAAAGCTTAGTGGTATTGTTTTCATTAGAATTTTCAATGCTTGTTTTAACATTTTCTACCTTTTCTTTTATTTTGTTTTTTTGAGTGTAGTTTTGCGTGAGTGCTTCTAACTCTTGTTTGTGCCTTAACTCCAACTGCCGAGTATTCCTTGTAAGTTGCTCATTTGTGTTTATAGCTAATTTTAAATCACTTTGACTTTTTTCTAATCTTGCCTTTGTGCTATCAAGTCTTAGATATAAAAATCCAAGCGTTATGGCTAGTATTGCGTAAATATAAAAGTTAAAATTTTTAAGCATTTTGCATTTAAGGAAGTTTGCGTATAATACTTTCTAAGGGTTAGCCGTAGGTCTGACCCCCTATGGCTAAATTTTACCCATGAAAGTGGGTGATTTTTATAATTACATACCACCAAATAATCGTTATAATTATACTCTTATGTGTAATTATAGTCAAGGTTTATTAACCTTGCCCCTTAAAAAGGGGATTATTTGGTAACCTATACTAAACTTCGCTACTCCTTTCTTATTCTTTCTTTTTAATTTCATCTTTGATTTTATCGCCGATATCATTAGCCTTTTTTTGATTATTGTGATAAACAAAAAAGCCAATACCAAAACCAATAGCAATTAAAATAAATGCTAGTAATAAATCAAACATTTTTACTCCTTTCTATGAAAATTAAATTTTTTAATTATTTTTTCTTTTTGGATTTACAAGCCATATTTACTCCTTTTAAGCTAATTCATTAACAATTTTTAATTTTGTATTTTTTAAATCTAAAGTTTTTACAAAAGTCATAAAACGATTAAATGCTATTTTAGAATTTATCACACCATCATCGCCTAAACTTTCACCCAGTAAGATACAACCTTGAGTATTCTTAGCAGTATTTCCTATGTGGATTAAAATGCCTCTATCTTTTGGCACGATTTCATTACTAAGTAAAATACATTCACCAAATTTAGCTGATGGATAAAGTTCGATATCATAAATTCCAGCAGGAATTCTTAAGTCCTTATCTCTTTGCACCCCTTCTTCATCTTCTTCGCAAGTAAAGCACGAAAATAGGGTTTTGTCATCTTTTACAAAAGTAAGTTTTCCACAAACGCAAGTTTTTTTAGCGTATCTTCTTTTTAAAACTAAATTCATTTTAAACCTTTGTTTTTTTTGAAAGATTATAATAAAAACACAAGGACAAAACTAGGGAATTTGTCTAAAATTAAAATATTTGTAAGTTTTTTTAGTTAAGATTTTATCACTTTAAGGATAGCCTTACTTGAAGACTTTATTTAATAGAGTTTGAAAGGAGGTTGTAATGATAGAAATTATCGTTTTTATGATAGTTTTAGTCGTTCTTATTCTAGTTGCTAAAAACTAGAATAAAAACTAATCTTTAAAAACAATTAATATTTTAAAGTAACCCTGCTTAGTTTGTCCTTAAAGTCATAAAGTCTTCATTGATAGCAGGGTGAAGACTTACTCTACCTGCGTCCAATCATTGTATGATTTTACTTTTTTACTTAAATCTTCGCCAGTTATAAAATTCAATGCATGGATAAGTTGTTTATCTACTTGGGTATTCTCTGTATATGTTTTTGTTAAAGAAAATATAGGTTGCTCGATGGTTTTATTATAAGCTTCAAGTATCATTTTAGGTGTCCAATCTCTTGTAACAGAATTAGCATAAGGTCTTACTCCAAAACCTTTTATATTATTAGGTAAAGCTTTATCAAAAGTCAAAGTATAATGATAAAGTCCATCATCACTTAAAGCCTTACTAAGTAAAGAAGCATTATTGCCATTAACAATATTAAAAGTATAATTACCGCTATAAATACCCAAATCGCAAGTAAGAGTTGCTGTATAATCTACGCCTTCAATTTCAAATACACAAGTTTCGCTTCCATCACCTTTATTTGTTATTGTGCTTGATTTTGCAAAGATAGCCGTTCCATCTTGTTTTATTAAACCAAAATTTGCAAAAGCACAAGCGTTATAAGCTACTGCTACTTTATTTCTGCTAACTTTTATTGCAAGTTTATCTATGGTTTTTATATCGCTCAATATAACTTCTTTCCAAGATGTTACATCACTTACCCAAATTTTTTGCGGACTAATGCTTTCATTAACCCAAACAAAGCCTTGCTTATAACCTGTTAATCCGTCTTTTGATAATGCAGGGACATCTGTGTTTGTGATATTGCAAAGTAGAGTTTTATTTTCAACCGCATTAATAAAAGCGCTCATCACATTTCCTTGCATGTTTGCAACTTGACTTAAAGTTTGTTCTATCATAGGTTTAGCGGTTTTTTCAACGGCTTCGTTAATTTTATCTTCTGGAATTTGTATCGCACCTTCTAAGCTCTTACTTAAATCGCAATTTTCTAAAATGGCATTTTTAATGCTTTTTTGTTTCTCATTATCACTTAAAATTTCATTTAAAGGCGGTTCTAATTTTTCTTTTGTGATACTTGTATCAATCTCCATACCTTGCAAAACTTCGCTAATGATAGGGCTTAATTCTTCCTTGCTTGGAGTATCACCCTTATCGCCTTTATCCCCTTTAGGTCCTACTTCGCCTATATCCCCCTTAGGTCCAGCTGGTCCAGTTTCGCCTTTATCTCCTTTTTCGCCCTTTAGCTCATCTTTCATTGCTTCGATTAAACTTGTGATTTTTGCATTTAAATTCTCATCGCTAATTAAGCCTTTTAACTCATCTAAATTTGCCATTGTAGCGATGATTTTATCATCATTTATTTTTACAATACCATCTTTTGAATTTAAATTCATTTCAACGCTACTGCTTCCAAAATCCACCTTATCCCATTTGCTAACCATTGCGATATTAACCGCACTTTGTCCATCTTTTAAAAAGCCACTTATACTATCGTGGTTTTTAAGTTGTAAGCTTTTTCGGTTTGGATTTTGTTCATCTGAAATGTCGCTAAATTGCAAAAGATTAAGTTTTGCTAGTTCTTCGCTTAAAATCCTTTTTACGCTCTCTTCATTAATGCCACCTGCCTTGTAAAGCTCAACTAACGCATTTAAATTTATGATAATTTCTTCCAAGCTTGCATTTTGTGTGTTGATAACTTGTTCTAAACTCATTTAAAAACTCCTTTCAAAAAACATTTAATGCTGTGATAAATATTGCAAGAGTGATAAAATATAAAAACCTTAAAGCCATTGCAATTTAAGGCTTGCATAGCTTCTTTTAAGGCTAAATCTGCTAATTTATAACCTTCTCTTGTTTTGGCTTTCTCACATAGAAAGTCATGTATTACAACCGCACTTAAATACTCAGGCTTGTTTGGTGGATATATACTCCAAAAAAGTCTAGGGATATTTGCTCCATTACTCTTAAAACCTTTTTCAATTTTTGCACTCAAGCTTGGCAAAGAAAATTCATAATCTTGCATGAGTTCAAATCTATCCTTATCCAAAGGCTTTACAATCACTCTTTTTAGTTCCATACTATCCCCTTAACTTCATCCAAAGTTGTTGCCTTTAAAACTGCATCTTTTAAATTTCTAGCCTTAATTGTGTTTTCATTTACACTTGATGCCATTAAAGCACCAAGTGCGATTAAGTCTTGTAAATTCATAGGGACTGCGGTGTTATCTTTGGCTATCCACACAAAGCCTTCAGGTAAGCTTTTAGTGATAGAAAAAAGACTTACCGTTGAAGTGAGTAAGTTCCTATCTTTTTCCGCACTTTGAAAGACTTTATCTTTATAAGTTACACCACCTTCAATCACTTCATCTCTTTTAGTGTCAATTTCTTTATATTTGATATTTTTGCATTCATCAAGGCTTTTTTCTTGCAAAACATAATTTATTGTATAAGTATTGCTAGCCTCATCAAAGCTATTTTTTTGCACGACTTCGTGATACTCATCAACTTCATCTTTAAATTCATTTTGCACGACTTTTGCAAAACCAAGAGTTTTTAAAAGCTCATCATCGCAATTACTTAAAAAATAAGTATCTTGCGCATCGATTTCCCCAACTTCTGTAGTAATTTTCACATCTTTTAAAAAGATATCATCATATTTTAAAGTTTGGTTTTTTATATCGTAAAACATTCTTGCTCCTTATTTCATTTGATTAAAAGGTCCGTAGGTTTTAATATCTCCTACAAAAGAATTATCATTTTTAGCCACACTTCTAAGCTCAAGTGTGAAATTTTTGATAAAGTTTTTCTTTGGCACAATATGTATATAACCCCAGTTGCCTTTTTCATTTGGCACTTGAACTATTTCTAATTTAGCGTTTCCTTTTGGAGCATTAGCATTTTTAAGCACCCAGCCTTCGCCATCAATTTTTACTTTTATTTCGGCTAAGAAGGACGCCAAAGGTGCATAATCTGTTTCAGTATTTGAAAGTGTTGTTATTTTACCGCTTCCACTTACTCCACTAGGCATAAAATTAGCCCCATTTAAAAGCATTGCAGTCATTTTTATGTCCTTACAAGCTTAATATTATTAGAGGCTATACAAAAATAAGCAAAAGTTTCTGTTCCACTAAAACCACTTTGGGCTATTCTAAATTTAAAAGGTGCGCTAAAGGAAGTTATATTTTGTGCATTATTTATAGTGATTGTTCCACTTTTGCCAGCTCCTCCCCAATTTTCCACGCCAATAGCCCCTTTAGCTGTCATGGTTAAATTAAAATGTTGTGCTTGCCTTAAGTCAATTTTTGGTGCAGTCTGATTGCCTAAACTCTTAACTCCACCGCCATAATCCACATACCATTTTCTTGTCAAATGATTATCGTTGCTAGGATTTGCACTTGCCGTAATGGCTGATTTTGAAGTGACTGCACCATTTAAAGCAATAGCTCCATTTAAAGTCACTGTCCCACTTGCTGTTAAATTAGCTACTGTAGTATTTTTAAGCGTTGTTGTGCCATTTGCAACTAAATTTCCACTCGCCGTTAGAGATGCTACATTTGTTGTCTTTAAAGTCGTTGTGCCATTTACGATTAAATTATTGCTTAGCGTTTTATTTCCCGCTATAGTCTCATCGCCACTTAAACTTACCTTTTTAGCAATTTCGGCATTAAGGGCTGTTTTTGTTTCTTCGTTCTTTGTAGTTATGGCATTATTAAGCTCACTTACCTTTGTGTCTATTTTAGAATTTAACTCTGTTTTTGTGTTATTAATTAACTCAGTATTAGCTGTGATTTTGCCTTCTTGCTCAGCATTTTTACTCTTTATAGTCTCAACTTCTGCCTTAATGTTAGCTATATCATACTCATCAGCCTTTGCATCAATTTCAGCTATACACTCGCTCTTTTTGGTTTCTAATTCTTGTTTATACTCTTCTTTCTTAGCATTAAGCTCTTTGATATTATCATCTTTATTTGCATTTAAACTTTGCAAACTTTGAGTAACAAAAATGCCAAATTCATTTTTCTTTTCTTGATAATTTGCGTTAAAAACATTGTTTAAATTATCAATTAAAACCTTTGAAGTATCAACTAAAGTTATAAATTCTTGTTTTTTACTTTCAAAAACAGCCAAAATCCCATCACTTTCTCCAGTAATAGAATTTGCCACATCTTGCATAGCCTTTAAAGCATCATCTCTTAAAGCTTTTAACTCTGTTTCATAAATAAGCTTATCGTTGGCTAATTCTTTTTTAGCTACTTCGGCTAATCTTCCTAAGTCTTCATTAGCAATCAATGCTCTCTCTACAAACCTATCATAAGCGTTTTTAAAATCTTGATTATAAACTTCAAGCCTTGCTTTTAGCTCTTCAAAGCGAATGAGTAGATAATCTTTTTGCGTATTAATCTCTTCTAAAGCCTTATCTTTATTTAATTTAATTTCATCATTAATACTCTTTACCTTTGCGTCTAAATCCGCTTTTAAATTTGTAATTTCTTGTCTAAAATCCTTAATCATTTCTGCATAAGTTTCTAAATCACTTGCAAATTTTTTAGCTTCTTCAACGCTAGCTTTTAGGCTATCAATTAAACTTTGTGTTTGCATTAAAAGTTCATAAGCCTTTAAGATGAGTTCGTATTTTTCATTCACATCTAAATCAATTTCTTCTAAGCGTTTTAAAGCTTCTATCATTTCTTGATTAAGGCGTTGATTTTCAAAGAAAATGGTATTAATTTTATTTTTTAAATCTTCACTCGCAGTATTTACTACTTTAACTGCTTCATCGCAAATGGCGTCTGTTTGGGCTTTTATCTCTAAAAGTTCGCCTTTTAATTCTTTTAATTCATCTACATCGATATGTAAATCATTGACAATTTGCAAAGCGTGGTCGAGTTCGGCTAAAATTTCAGTTTTTATTTTAAGATTTAAATCGTAAAATTCGCTAACCTTGTCTTTGTTTTGACTTACTTCGTTTTTAATCGCATCTAAATCAACTTTCATTAATTCGTATTTTTCTAAATCTGCTTTTAAGCCATCAATCAAAGGTTTATTTTGTTCGATAAAGTCCTTATAAGCTTGCAAATCGCCCTTTGTGGTACTAAAATCATTATAAGTATTTTGTATAAAGTTAAATTGTTCTTCAACTTTTTTAGCTAAATCTTGCACTTTAGTAAAATTCTCATTAACGCTTTGCCATTTAGTATTAACATCGCTTGCTTGTTGTTTGATATTAGTATCAAGCTCTAAAACTTCATTTTTTAAAGCCAAAGTTTGTTCATGTAAGCTTACAACACTTTCCTTAAGTCCTACAATCTCATCAAGTCTTGTATTATCTAGTGCGGTTGCAATAGTATCAATTCTTAATAAAATTTGATTAATCAGCTCTAATTTTTCTTTACCTGTTTTAAGTTCTGCTAAAGATACACCCATTATCACTCTCCATTATAAAAATCGCTATCTTTAATGCGATTAAGCGAAAATAAAAGCAAATCATCCATTGCTAAAAGCCATTTGTGTGTATCAAGATAAGCGATAAAATCAGCACTACTAATGCTTTGCTTATAATCTTCAAAGCCTTTTGCTCTGATAAATTTTTTATGAAATTCACAAGACATATTCCTTATCCTTTCCATCATTGGCTATAAAATCGTTAATGATTTCATTGCAAAGTTTATAATATTTCGCTTCTTCGCTTTTTGTGATTAAAAAACAAACATAATTAATGAGTGCAAAGCTAAGCTCTTCATCTATCATCAAATGTTCGTTTTCATCGTTAAAATCAGGCTCATCAGGCACGATTATCATTGCACCATTTTTTAGGCTTCTTAAGACTTCGTGATTTTCTCTTAAAGTCTTGGTTAAAATTTGCGGTTCGCATTTAGCACAAATATAATAAAAGCCTTCCATAAAATAAGCCTTTAAAACATCATCGCTTGGCAAGTTATAATCCTTGCTTAATTTTTTAGCGATGATTTCCTTTGCAAGTTTAGTTTTCATTTGCCACTTGTTTTATTTTCTTTTGGTGTTTCATTGATAGAAACCATCTTTTTACTCGCCACAGAACTTAAACCCACTGCGATAGCAAAGGCGTCCGCATTTCTAACTTCTAGTGTGCCTTGAGTAAAAATTCTCTTTGCAAGTGCTGTTTTATCGGTTGGCACTTCTGATATTTTTGTTGGGATATAAAGTCCGTGTTTCATAAATGAAAAATCCCCAGCGATTAAGCAGTCTGCCAAGTTATTTTCTTTGCTTAGCATTCTATGTAAATGAAAATTTACCACTCCAAAATCTGTCTCAATGCTTGTAATGTGCGATGTTACTCTTTTTTCATTGCCTAGAATTCTTGTAGCGATTCTATTAATTGCTGCTTTTAAATCAGCTCCTACAAATACATCTTTAGCTGTTACGCCCTTATCCCAAATGCTTTGTAAAATTTGATTAAGCTTATCTTCTGTGAGTTCGGTCGCATTACCAGTCCAGTCACCGTTTTCATCAAAGGCTAAAATATTACCCCTTCTTCCATCACTAAAGCTTTTTGCATCTTTTGCGATATAGTAAAACATTCCAGCCATTTCACCTTCAACGCTTTCATTGGCTTGCACATATTCTTTAAAGACTGAAACCTTAGTGTCGCTATCTCTTCCTAAACCAAATAAAGCATACTCGATATCAAGCTTATGTTCTTTAGCTTTTTTACCCATTTGATAAGCCATTTCATTACCGCCGTATTGTCTAGCCTTAAGTAATGAATCAGACACCATAGCTTCTGTTTTAAAAATTTGCGTTGCATTGGAAGTTTTTTGCACGGTATTTTTAGTTACTTCAGTTAAACCTGTGATTTCAAGGTTTTTATTTTGTTTTGGTTTTGCCAAAGTATCAGTAAGCCAAGAATGTAAAAGCGGGTTAGTTACGCTCGAAGTGCCAATCTTGGAAAGAATAGGCGTCTCATCAGGTCCTACTTGAATAATCGTTTCATAAACACTAGATCTAAGCTTTACATTTTTAGTCATAGGTGCGGTAAAGCCACTTGAAGTTAATGCCATTTTTGCTCCTTAAAATTAATTTTTAAGGATTTTACGAGAATTTTTTGGACAAAACTAGTAGATTTGTCCAAATTTGAAAAAAATTGAGTTTTTTATTATGAGTTTTTCATCGTCATTCTGAGCAAAGCGAAGAATCTCTATTTAATAGACTGTAATTTTAAAAATTGGATTTTAAATTAAGTTAGATATAATTTCAGTGGGTAGAGTGCCAAAGGCGGCTACCTTTGGCATTTAATCATGTCCAAAAAGGAGGTGATTATATTGCTAAAACAAATTATAGTCATAATTATACTACTTTGTATAATTATAGTCAAGTGTTATTAATACTTGATTTCCCCTTGAAAAAAAGGGGGCTAGAATATGCTTTAGCTTTAATCCCAATAAAACTCCACTTTAATATTTTTAAAAGACTTTTTATGAGTTGATATATTATTTGCTAACATACTTTCTAAATAAGTTGTAACTCCATTTGTTGTATGATATCCCTTGAGTCTTATTATTTCATTTGCCTTACAACTCTTATCCATTACTATTAAATCATTACTCGTTATATCTTTACAAAATACTATAGCATTGCGTCCATCATAAATTGCTGTCGCTTTGATAATATAAAATATCTTTTTATTTTTCGGCACTCCAAGATTTGTTATATTGATGTTAAACCCTAAGCTCTGTGTTGTGATTTTTTGATACTTAAATTCCTTAATTCCATTTCCAGTATCAATGCTATACCCCCACCCAGAGCTTAACAACATTGCATTCATTTTTTCTCCTTTATTTTAAATTTAGTTTTGTTTGTTAAAATTTCGCCATAAGAGTTTAAGGGCAGAAACTCGCCCTTTGTAATTGTGAAAGATGTATATAAACTTTTCACTTCTCTTATTGCAATTCATAACTTGTAACTATCCATATATTTGTTTTATCTCCTTTCCAATTATCTTTTATGCCTATAACTTTATTGTCAAATTGTATTCTAGCTCTACCCTTATCATCTTTTATCAACCTACCATTTTTTATAATTTTAGGTATTTGCTCCAAATCCAAATCAGGATGCTTATCGATAATATGAGCTAAACCATAGCCTTTATGTTTTATCTTATCTGTTACTTCTCCCCAAACCAAATCAATATCGCCTAAATCTTTTCTATGAAAAGCCCCTGCGACTTGTCCTTGTTTTTCTAACATAAGTTTTTTTATAGCCCTTGTTCCATCGTGGTAGTATTCAGCATAATTTGTCCCAAATTCTTTTAAAGGCTTGATATTTAGTTTTTCTTCTATCCTGTCTCTCATTGGACTAGGTATATCTTTTTTAATACCCTTATCTATGCTTTCTTTAGCATCAATGATAAATTTTCTACTTATATCGTATTCAAATGAGTTTAGTTCCATATCATCTAAATAATCAAGCTTATAATTCTTATTTTTACCCAAAAACTCATCAAATCTTTTAAAAAATTCATCACTTTCTTTTTCTCTAGCCTTAATGTCTTCGTCTAATCTTTCTTTTACGCTTTTTTTATTTTTCTTAGCTTCTTCTCTAGCTTTAATATCATCATCTAGTCTTTGGATTAAGTTTTTTTTAGGCTTTTCTTGGGTAGAATTTTCACTAGAGAACGGCACTTGTTTTGTCTCTGAAGATGCCCTAGATGTCGGTAAGGCTCTCGCAGTACTACTATAAATAACTTCAGCATTTTTAAATTTATTTATTATATTGTTTTGTTTTTTTGGTGAGTTGCTGACAATAGTCAAATGTGTTTCATAATCTTTCCCTATGCTTGTAAAATAGGTTTGATTATTTATATTTTTAACAAATATATAATCATTTTTATCTTTTATGATTGCTTGTGGATTTTCCAAAGTTTCTTTTATATGTGGTATGTATTTAATTCTATCTTTCTCGATTAGCTTTAATAAGCTACCTTTAGTGAGTTTTATATCCTTTCCATTCAAAGCTGTTTTTATTTCATTTGGTAACTTTGGAATATAATCATCATCAATGCTTTTAAGATTAAAAGTTTTCATCCACTCATTACGCACGGCTTTATCAATGGTATATTCTTTGCCGTTTTTTCCTACAAATTTAAGCTCGTTTTTGCTGATATCTGGCTTATCCATAAAAAAGCCATTACCTTTGATTAAATCTTTTGTTTTTTCGTTAAATTCTGCTTGTGCTTTTTTAGCTTGGGCTTTTATATGTTTATCTTTTATACCATCTATAAAGGCTTTAGTTTGAGTTTTAAAATCTTGTAAGGTATTGATATTATTTACCATACGGCGAAATTGTATTCTAAGTCCTGGATTGCCAGAAAGCCCAAATAACTTTCCAAAATAAAAAGCGATATAATCCGTAATCGAATTTATAAACATAGCCTTAACCTTGCCATCGAAAGTGGTTGCAAAATTACTGCCATTTTTTGGTATTTTAGCTTCCGCTATACTATCAATGATAATATCTATATCTTTTCTTAACCTACCCATAGCCATTAAAACTTCTTTTTTCAATTGTCCGCTTTGGCTTTTTGGATTATAATTTTTCATTGCTTCTACCACTTTTGCATAATCAACCACTTTTTTGCCATCAATTTCAACAATATGTTTATCGATAGTTCTTTTAATGATTTGATTATCTAGCTCTGCTATTTCTGTCTCATTTAAGCCTTTGGTTATGGCTTCGTAGTTTTTATTTTTATTTGTGTTATTGATGATTTCATTAAGATTTTTACTAATCTTAGCTTCATCGCCATCTAGCTTTTTGCCGATTTTACTCTTTTCATATGTTTTAAACTTAGCATAATCAGATCTTGCCTTAGTTAAAATTTCATTTGCAAGTTTAGGGTTGTTTGAGTTTTTAACCATAGAATTTAAAAGTTCATCTTTTACACTGTTTAAAAACTCTTTGTAATTATAAGATTTTTCGCCTTTTAGTTTATCGTTAATTGCACTGATTTCATCGTTGATTTCTTTAGCACTTTTGCCATTAAGTTCGCCATTATTTGCCCTTTTAAAAAAGTCCTTAATAATAGTCGGAGTTGCTTCGCTATAAATTCCAGCGTTATCTGCAATTTCATTTAAAGCCATAGTATCTATTTTTATGCCGTTTGGATTTAGCTTATCTATCTTATCTAAGCTCGTTCCAAATTCATCATAAGCCCTTGTTTTTCTTGCATCATACATATCATAAAGATTTTGAGCTTTTATATCTTTTTCAAGGCTTAGTTCTTTCAAAATGGCTTCATCTTGTTTTGCAAGTTGATTAAACAAAGTATTTGCAAGTTCGGGTTTTTCTCTTAAAACTTGTCCTAAAGTTTTTGCTAAATCTTTATCCATCATTGCCATATTTAAAAGCTCTTGTTGGACTTGTGTGGCTTGTTTTGAGCCTGTGTTTTTGCTGATAAAGTCCAAAGTGTCTGATATTTTTTGTGCTGTATTTTTAACGACTTGATATTTTGAATTATCGCCGTATTTTCGCACCAAATCTGATGATTTTTTAAATATTGCATTTTCTTGAGAAACTTCTAATGGGTTTAAATAGCTATCTTTTAGTGCTTGTTCATAAGCATTAATATCTTTTGAATTAATAATTTCTTTTGCTCTTTGTCTAGCCGTATCCACTCCGCCTGATGCATAATCGTTTATTAAATTTGGCATTGCATTTCTAAATTTATCGCCTATATTTTCTTTTAAATTCTCACCCCCAACACGCACTCCATCGTAAATCTCACTTGCTTTGTTAGCGGTGTTGCTAATCCCCTTATAAGCTCCCTTAAAAGCATTTGCACCCTTAGCAACACCACCTAATACCGCATCGCCAACTAAAGAAAGTCCTGCATTTTCGCCCATCAACATTAAAGCTTCTTGTAAATTTCTATCTTGATTGGTTAGCTCTGTGTTTAAATAATAATCTCCGCCAGCTCCAATTCCAGCTCCTAAAGCTCCACCACCAACCATTCCAACAGGTCCGCCAATTAATCCCCCGCCAATAGCACCAAGCGTTCCTAATGCTACGCTTCCGGCATTATCTTTAATCCCTCTGCCGATTTTTTTAAAAAAGCCTTCATCGACTTTTGCATAGTTACCTAAATTATCTTGCACCCAATAACTTCCATCATCATCTTGTATTAAACGACCTTGATTTGAATTTTTTAAATGAAAACCAAGCTCTTGCATAAAAGCTTTATTTTTCAAAGCCACTTCGTTGTCATCAGCAAAAAAAGGTTTTGAGGCATTAAATCTTGATTGTTTATCTAAAATAAAAGCACTTAAATCATTAGCATTCATAGTTTTATCGCTATAAAGTTCATCAGAAAGTTCTGATTTTTCATAAACGGTTGTGGTAGGTTTTGCTTGTATTGCACTTTGTGTTTGATTTGATACCTGCATATTATTCGCGTATGGCGAGTTGGTATAATAATCTTCAAAGCCCTTATAAATTCTCATTTTACCGCTCCTTGTCTTGCTAATTCATCGATGGTTGTCTCAACCACATCGCCATTTCCTAAATCAACATATATTTTGCCGTATATATTTGGTCTAGTGTAATAAATCTCTCGCCCATTAAGCATAGCACTTTCATAAGCCGGCAATGACATTCTATTTTGTCCTGTTGATATCATTTTATTGCCTTGTGGATTTTGGCTTAGAATGGGATTTTGGCTTAGAACAGCGTTTGAGTTATTGATAAAATTAGTTTTATTTGTAGGGGCATAATAAGTATTAAATTCTCCATTAATCCATTTCTCATATTCTTTATACTCATTTTCAATACTCTCTATCGTTGTATGATATTTTTTTACTTCGTTTTCTCTTAGTTCTGCATTGTTCCAAATTGTAGGTTTTGATAAGTTTTCCTCAGCTTTTTTATAAGCTTTTTGCCTTTTAATGTCTGCCATTTCTCTTTTTAGTTTTAAATTTTTTTCTAACGGTATTCTATCTCTAAAAATAGAGCTTTCAGGAAGTCCGTATATTTTTTGAATATCTTCCATTTGTTTATTTGTTACTTGTGAGCCGTATTTTTCTCTTGCTAGCTCAGACATTAAGCGGTTATGATTGTTATAAAACTGTTCACTATAGGTATTTCTGTTTTCATACAAAGACGCAAAAGCATCGCTAAAGGTATCTCCAACCCCAATCTCTTTTTTAGGATCTTTAATATTTTTCATCATTTTTCTAGTGCTATTATCAATAAGATAAAAATTATTTCCCCCGCCATTTAAAAGCTTATTGATATCTGTTGCACTGCCTCCGCCTTTTACCTCATTCTCCAACTTTTTAAGCTCTAACAAATTCTTTTTGTTTTGTATATCTTTTGCGTATTTATTATTGGCTAGAGTTTGCATTTTATAGTATCTATCAAGCTCATTGCTTTGTTGCCATTGATAGTCTTTGATTAAATCTCTTTGTGCGTTGTAGTCAAATTCTCTTTCTTTTTGTAAAAGCTGATTATTTTGTATTGCCTTGTTAAATTCAAGCTCATTTTGTTTTTGTTCAAATTCTCTTTGTGCATTAAAACGCTTTTCTTGTGCTTCATTATAGTTTTTAAAAGCATTATAAATTGTTCCGCCTAATGCTCCTGCGTTTTGAATAACCATATTATCAGGGTCAAAAACTACTCTTTGTGGATTATAAAATGCCATTTGTTAAACTCCTTGTATCTGTCTTAGATAAAGGATTTAAAGAAGTTTAAATTAAGTTGTGTATAATTTCAAAGGGTGGAATGCCAAAGGGTTGCCGCCCTTTAGCGTTTAATCTTCTCCCAGAAAGGCGGTGATTCAATGCACTAAATTATCTTTATAATTATACTCCTAATGTTTTGCTATGTCAAGGCATTTTAGAGTATCCCCGCATTTTTGCGGGTTTAAGATAATTTCCCTTTGGCTCACTTCTTAAATCCTTTTTGGCTTATTTCTAAGCAACTATTTACCCCAAACTTCTTTTAAATTATTTTCTCTATTAGCTCTGCGTCTTAATTCTTCATTAGCTAAATATTTATTGAAGTTATACGCATCTTTTTGGAGTTCGAAATTTTTGTCTGCCATTTTTTGCTGATTATAACCACTCCAAATATTAGCACCAAGCCCTCCAATATCAATCACATTATTTAAATTCGTTCTGCCATTACCTAAGTCTTTTCCTAGCCAATCAGTGAAAGTCCCCCATAAGTTTTTATTTTTGCTTGCGTTATTAGCTACGCTTGTTCCTACATTGCCAATATCTTTTATAAAATCTGTTTTTGGTATTAAATTTTTTGTAAAATCAAGCCCAGCAGTTAAATTACCCATTTGCCCTAAGCCATTAATACCCGCATCAACGGTTGGCTTTATAGCTCCGGCAAAGCCATTATTTAAAAAACTTGCAAAATCAATCATTTTAAACCTTTGCATTAAAATTTTTAAATTTATACCTTAAATCTTTAGACAAAACTAGGGAATTTGTCTAAATTTGAAAAAAAATTGAGTTTTTTTTGAGATTTTTTAAAAAGTAGAGTTAATTTTTATTGATTATAATTTTAAAAGGTGTGGTGCTAAGGGTCGCCACCCTTAGCACTAATTTACCGCCTAGATCGGAGGTGAGTTAATTGCTATTTAATTTCATAGTTGTGGTAATTATACTACTTTGCTTGTTAGCTGTCAAGGCTTATTAGCAAACCCCTTTTTTAAAGGGGGACTATGATAACCCTTTGAAGTTTAAAGTTACATCAAACTTAAAAGCTCCTTGCCTAAATCAATATTATCAACATTTCCTTCTTTTGATTTTTTAGAAAAATCACTCGCAACTTCGCTTTTTGTGCTACTCATATACTCATCAGCCTTTTTGGCATTTGCTCCTTTATTGATAATAGTAATAAGAGTTTTCCAACTATCAATATTTGCCTCACTTAAACCACTAAGCTTGGCTGCAATTTCACTTAAAGCCTTTAAATCTACATCAGGATAAGCTTTTTTGAGTTCGCTTTCAACATTAGCGTATTTACTCATTAAAGCGTCTTGTTCTTCTCTTTGCTTTTGTTTGATTTCAAATTCATCAAGCCTTTTTAATTTCTCGTTAATATCACTAAGCCCTAATTCTTTTAAATAACTCTCTCTTTGAAGCTCTTTTTCGCTTGGCTCTTTTGGTGGATTTTTTAAAGCCTTAAGCTCATCTTCTAAGCTTTTATATTTTGCTTCGCTTTCTTTTTTTAAGCTCTCATACATTGCCTTATAATCATCAGTTTTTGTATCATTTTTTGTATCTTTTGAGCCTTCATCAACTCCATCATCATTTTGCCCTTCATCTTGTATTCCTTCATCATTTGTTAAGATATCCATTAAATCATTTATTGCGTTTCTTTCTTCCATTTTTAATCCTTTAAATTTGTTATGATTTCATCTAAAAAAGCCATTGCATCCAATGCTTTTAACCTTTCTTTATCTTCTTTTGCATTTTTTGCTTTATAAAAAAGCTCTTCGTATTTGTTTTTTAAATAATAAATCAACTCCTTTCCTTTTTTTGTGCTAAAAAATTCTTTATTAATATCTTCAAAATTCATTTAAAAACCTTGTATTGTCATTTGTTCCTGCATTAATGATGTATGATTTTCATTTTGCATACTTAGTAAAGAATTTGCGTTTTTAATACCTAAAATTGGCAGTAATTCTTTAACCAAATTTTCATTAGCTTTGATGATGTTATAAGCACTTTGTGTATCACCTATGCTCATATACATTTGATAAAGTTGTGAAAAGACTTGCATACTTGCTTGAAGTCCAGCACGACGCACTTCTTTATTCATAGCACCTGTTCCTGTTTGGATTTTAAATCTAAAGCTTGGTATATCTATCCTTTGAAAACCACCAAAGAATTCATCACTAGCGTATTTAAATACTAGCATTGCAAACCTATCAAATAAAGGCTCGATAAATGTTTCGTTGTATTGTCTGATATAATCAGCACTTCTTCTTCCACCTTCTTGGGCTTTAATGCTAATTTCTGTCGCGGTTTCATTGTTTGCTGTTTGTGCTCCGTTATTTTGTGGGCTAACGCCTGTAACTTCTGTAAGTTCGCTCTCAAGTAGAGTTAAATTTGCGCTTGAAGAATTAATATTAGCTTGTGGTAAGATATTAATTGCACTTGGTTCATTTAAATAAAGTGGTTTTCCTATTGTTTCTATATCTTCTCTTGAAACTCCAGAACTTTTTGGTAAAGTTAATTTTGGCATTAAGTGCGTTCGCATGGCATCGATTAAAAGATTTCTTGTGATATTGATTTCACTTTGTAAAGATAAAGCCGCTCCCATAACACTTTCACCATAAGCACAAATATAATTTTCATCATCAAAACTTTTCATTTGTGGCAACATACTTCCCCAAATAAACGGCTGACCGTCAATGAGTTCTATATCTTTTCTGAGCAATTCTTCTTCAAATAAAGTGCAAACAACCCATACCCCATCAATCTTTTCATAAATATCATAAAGTCTTACTTTTTTATATTTTTCCTTCTCGTCCAAAAAATACTCGCTTAAATCTTTTTTCTCATAAAAGCCTTTATCCATGCGATTTAAAATCTCATCGTAATTTAAGTAAATTTCATTGACTATATAATTAACATCTTCATCATTACTCGCATTTGGATCAAAGAAAATCTCATCTAAATTCACTTTTTCAATTCTAGGACTATCCTTGTGCCAAGTCACTTTCGCAACGCTTGTTCCTAGTATGATTGCGTCTAAGAAAAGGGGTTGAAAAGTCTTAAAAAGATTAAGTTTTTGAGTGTAAAAATCAATAGCATCTTGCCACATTTTAATGATTGTTTCATCAGAATTGATATAGTTTTCAATGTCTGCCATGCGCTCAGAATTAAAATAAACATCATTTAATGAAGTGATTAAATACTTTGCCTTTGCATTTAGTTTTGGGATATAAAGATTACTCCTATTAGTTTTATTAAACTTTTCTCTTGCCAATTCATCGCCTTTTAAAAGATAAGCATTGATTAAATTCTCAAAATCACTCCTATAATTTTCAAAACCATTTTTTGCCTTTATAATAAGCTCATCTAGATAAGCCACCAGCTCGTCGCCTTCAATTTTTCTTTTAACCTTAGTTTTTGGCTTTTCGTAAAGTCCCATTAAATCATTTATTTGCATTTTCTCATCCTTTCTAAAGTTTTCTTACTAAGCTTTGTTAGTTTTAAAATTTCATCATCTTTTGCTCCTTTTTCTTCTAAAAACTCTGCAAATTCTCTTTTGTATTGCTTTCTTGAAATATTAAAACCCGCAACCAAATCTAAAAACTCATTTGCTAAACTAGCTTTAATCGCTTCATCACTCATAGTTGATATTTTTCTTATTTTATTAGCGTTGATATTTTCATAAATCATTAAAAACTCACCAGCCATCATAGCTCCAATCTTCGCTAATATCTTTTCTGCTATGAAGTTTCTCAAAAAAGGTCAAAGCCAAAGCATCGCTAACATCAGGACTTTTTCCGTATTCTTTTTTAATTTGTTCTTTTGAAATGATTTTTAATAAGCCTTTGTCGTTATACTCATACTCAATCATTCTCATATCTTTTTTAAGCTCTTCATCTTTGATGATTTGCATATGTTTTAAATTTTTTGCAAAAGTGAAATACATTTGTGCTCTTTTGTTTAAGTATTCATTGCTAGTTGCTGAGTTGGCTGAATTTGCTTCAAATACAGGCAAACCATAATCACTTAAAACATCAAATACTCCCACACCAAGCCCACAAGTATCAACAAAAATGCCTTTTGGTTTTATCTCACTTTGATTAAATTCAAAAAGCACTCTATTTGCAAGTTCTATGGTGCTAAGCTGTGAGTATTTTTTAATCTCATCAACCACAAAGCCTTTTCTTTTAGCCAATACGCTTTTATCATCACCAAATCTAGCCACATCTAAGCCCCAAATATGCTCGCCTTGCATTTTTTCAACACTAAAAGAAATGCTACTCATAGCCTTTTCAATTTCACTTAAAGAAAATAGCTCAGCACTTGCATTATCGATAAACTCGCCGTATATCTCTTGCTTTACCACTTCGCTATCTTCGCCACCCACTTCAGCGATAAGCTCCTTAATTTGCTCTTCTTTTAAAAATGGATTATCGTAGCTTGAAAATTGATAATGTTTCCAATTACAATCGTTTAATTCTTTTTTACAAAGCTCATAAAAAAGATTTTTGCCTTTAGGCACTCCACCAATTATCGCTCTTGAATTTGGATTATCTAAAAGCATAGGACGGATAGCATTAAACCAAAGATACTCTCCTTTGCTTCCTTTTAGGATAATTCCAGCTTCGTTTAAAATCACCAAATCATAGCCAAAGCCTTCAATATTCTCGGGTCTTTCGGCACTTCTCATATGTAAAACCGCTCCATTGATGATAAGCTTTTTATCTTGCACGCTCCAAGTATAAAACTCTTTTGGCAGTTTTTTAAGTTCAGGTATAAAATAAAGTTCGAAATAATTTTGCAAATTGCTTTGCACCGTATCCACCCAAAGCACATTTAATCCCATTAAAAGACTTTCTATAACATACTTAGCACTGCCTCTTGTAAAGCCTAAGCGTCTACCTTTTGCCACAGTGATAAAACGCGGATTATTTTCATCAAAAACCTTAAGCTGTGCAGGTGTATAAGAAAAATCAAGCTTTAAAGTCATTGTGCTTTTGTCCTTGAAATTTCAATGCGTTGCACATTATCGCTAGTGATTTCTTGTTTATCTACATAGCCGTGCTGATTTTTAAGCAAAAACATACTCACACTTGGCGTATAAGTGCCAATTAAAGAATGATTTAAAATATCCATTTCGCACCTTTGTTTTGCTTGTTTTACAATCTCGCCAAAGTCTTTATCTTTCTCCCATTCGTTTAAGGTATTAAGTATAATGCCTAAATGCACCGCTAAGCCCACTTTGGTTTTTGGTGCAAATACAATGCTTTCTTTGGTTTCTTTTAAAACCTTTCTTTCATTAAAATACTCTTCTATTTTTTGTATTAGCTCTTCTTTTGTTAAGCTCTTGCCATTAACCATCATACTCATTATTAAAGCCTTTCATTAAAATTAAATTCGCAAATCTCAAGTTCTAAAAAAGCCTTTTTAAAGCTCATTACTTCATAAACGCCCCTTAAAACACCCTTATCGTTTTTAAATAAAGCATCTAATACACATTTTACGATATTATCCGCATCACCGTGTTTTTTGTTTTTAAAGCCTATTTTTAAGTTATACTCATAAGTTTTATTCTTATCAAATGCTTCAAAATACGCCACTTTGTTTTGTCTTAAAAACTCAATTTGCAAAAGCTTTCTAAATTCTAAATATTTCATATAATCACTGCACACAAATTTCGCTCTTTGAGTAGTTCTTTTGTAAGGCACTGGATTTTCTTTTAACTCGATTTTTAAACTATATTTTTTCATCACTTACTTTCTTAATATAAACTTAAATTTTATTCTTTAAAGCATGTTTGATGATGAGTATAAATTTGTCTTTATTCTCATTGCAAAGCTTGTTTTGCTCTCTTTTAAACTCATTATAGCGCTCTTCATAGCCCAAAGAGTTATTAAGACTAATTTGTGGTTTATAAGAAAGTGTTAGATCCTTGCCAATTCTATGCTGATTTTTAAAAATATACTCAATCAAAGCCTCTTTAAATTCGCAATTTTCTATTAACTCCCCATCTTTGTAGCAAAACTCGCCAAATTGATTTAAACTAACCAACATCTCATTACAAGCTTGTTCCATCTTAAATGCTTTCCCAAAACCATCATAAGCATAGTATTCATAAGTAAAATCATTTTCGTTGATTTTAAAAAATAAACGCCCTTTGTAATTTTTTTTAAGCCAGTTTATAAACTCTACTTTGTCTTCAAAGCGTTTTTTAAACTCAAGTTCTGCAAATTCAAAAGCACTAGATATCTTAAAAAGCACATCGCCATAAATGTTGTTTTGATTGCAAACCTTGACATAAAATTTATAAAAGTCTTTTATTCTTTGCTCGCTAAAATCTCTAAAATATTCTAAATAAACAAGCTGTGCTCTTCTTTCATTTAAACCAAATAAATCAGAAACTAAATTAATTGCACTTTCCATAAAAACTCCTTAGTTAAAAACTTCCACATCGATAAATTTTTCTTCTACATGGTTTGATTTTTTAAGCTTATTTACCGCTTCTTCGCCATAAAGTGCATAAAGATAGTCTTGATTTTTATTTGTCTTTTCATTCTTCGGCTTTTGCCACTCTTTAGCATTCTTCATCCAAGTGTATAAACTCCCTGCCACACTATCCATTCTTTTGCCATTTCTTTTCCATTCTCTTGCACTCCAATACTCTATAAAATCATTAGCCAAGCTTTCTGTAAAATCAGTGCCGTGTTTTTGATTAAATGCCTTAATTTGTGCCATTAAATCATTGGCACTTGGTTCTTTAAAAGTTTTCTTTGCCATAGTCTTTAAATCCTTTTCATCAAGTTTGTTAAAATCCACGATAAAAGATGGCGTTTTGCTAGAAACGCAATTTTCTTTCTTTTCTTTTTGTTCTTCTTTATTTTCTAAATTTTTATTATTTAAATTTATAAATTTATTATTATTTATATTATTATTTATAAATTTATTATCGCGTGTATGCGTGTGCGTATCCTTATATAGCGAATTTTGATTTTTGATTTCATCAGTGGTTAATTTTCTGTCGATTGATAAAGCATTATTTTTAAGTGCTTTGCTTAAGTTTTCATCGCTATTTTTAAGCAAAGTTAAAGCTTTGTTAAAATGTCTTTTAATTTCGCCTTTTTCATCTTTTAAGATCCACTCATAGAAATTTAAAGAGCCATTTCTTTTTTTATTGATTTCAAGCAAATTAAGCTGGGTTAATTCCCTTTTTGCAGTTCTTAAACGGTTTAAACTTATCCTTTTATCGTCTTTGACTTTTATAAACTCTCTTAAGTATATTTCGCTTATAATGGTTTTTTCGCTAAGTTTTGCTAATTGTATATACAAAGCTAAAGCATCCACACTTAATCCACCATAAACGATAGTGTTTGAAAGCTTTAAATAGCCCCTTCTTTCTCTTAGTCTTTTCTTTGTGTAATTAGCCACATCAAAATCAGCCTTAAAATTTGGTAACATCAGAGTAACCCCCTTAATCTTTCTAAATTCTCTTTCAATTCAAACAATTCATCGCTTTCATCATTCTCCAAAAGCGCGTCGATAAGCTCTAAGCTATCATCAATGCTTAGCTCTATTTCTGCTATTTTTTCCCTTGCTAAAACACATAATTCTTTCATACTCATTTTTTATCCCTTATGTTATAATGTAAATTAAAAAGGTTTTTTATGGATTTATTCAATTCTTTAATGCAAATACTAGGCAAAAAACAAGCTATATTTATATATGGACTTATCATAGGTTTTTTGCTTGGTCGTTTTTTTACAAAAGCGCAAAATAAAGCTAAAATAGACACATTCAAAAGCACCTGTAACGCTATTTTAAGAGTTAAAATTCCTATTACTTTAGTGTATAAAGATGGAGTGGAACAAGCCCCAAAATGCGATTTTTTAAGAAAAGACGGCATTTGTAATAAAACAAAAGTCACTTGCCTTTACCTCCGAACTTTTGATTTAAATAATGAAGTAAAGAGTAAATAAAAACTCCCAACAAAAACCCTATGCTAAGTCCTGAAAGTAATTCAAACATTAAACTAACTCCATTGTTTTGTTAAAATTCTTTTGCCAAGTTAAGAAATACTTCATAAAGGATTTAGCCATGACAAAAGATGAAATTGCTTTAGAATTAACTAAATTTATACTCGATGCTTTTCCGCTAAAAGATGACGAAGACTTAAATTCTCGCGAAAAAGCCGCAGATGATTTGGCTAATATGTATAAAAAAATATTAGAAATCATCAACATTAAAAACTAGTCCTAGACAAAACACTATTTACTAAAGTATTTACAAGTTCTAAAATCTTAACTTGGTCTTTGTAATGATATTTTTTAATCAAACTTAGTATATCCCTTGTCACTTGAAGCATTTCATCGCAACCTTTAAAGTCTTTCATTTTCTCTTTTTCCACACTCACTTCTCGCTCCTTTTCTTTGATTTTCGCCCACGCTTTGGGATATTGGTTAAATTACTTCTCACATCAACCCAAAACTCAAACGGTATGCCATAAAGCTTTTTAAACTCGATTTGTTTTGAGAAGCCAACCCTACGACTATTTTCTCTAATATTTTTAATCATTGACATAGAATAATGTTTGTTCATTAAATCCGTAAATTTGTAAAAGTCTATTTTTTTCATAAACAAAAGAATACATTATGAATACTTATAAAAACTTTAAATATTATAGAAATGGAACACATTTTGCATTCTTATTTTTTGATAGAATTTCATTTTCAGAAAGGTAATGTAATGGAAAAAAATGTAAACACTGAAATATTGCAAGATTTAATATATTCTAAATTTTCAAATTATCAAGATTTTATTAATGCTTGTGCTTTACGAGGTTTTAAACCTGCGATGCCTACTGTTAAGTCTTGGTTTGGTAAAAACAAAGATGGAGCTAGAAGTCCATCGGTTAAAAATCTACCAATTATTGCTGAGGTTTTAGATGTTGATATGGAAGTTTTATTAACACACTCCAATATATCAAAAACAAGAGAAAAAATTTACAAAATCCCCATCTTAGAAATGCCAACAGGTTGTGGTGCTATGGGAGAATTTGACCCAAGCTTTGCAGTGGTTAAAGAAGTGGATATACCAAAAGTTTTTATCGAGCAAAGGTATCCAAGTCATAAACACTTAAGGATTTTTAAATGCTTTGGGGATAGTATGCAACCAAAATACAATAGTGGCGATTTTGTAATTGTGGATATGGTAGATGGTAGGAGTTTTATTAAAATAGATGGTATTTATGTTTTTAGACTGGATAAAGCGGTTTATATTAAAAGACTTACTTTTATGCCAAATAAAATAATGGCAAGAAGTATTAACCCTGATTATGAAAGCTTTGAGATAAGCGAAAATGAAATTGAAAGCGGTTTATTTGAAGTTTTAGGTAAAACTTGCGGAAGAATTGCGTTTGAAGATGGGTTATTGCTAGACAATCAAGGCATATATTAAAATTTTATAGAAGTGGTGGGATGAGAGCAAATATGAAAAAAGATAATGAACTAGAAAAATTAGATCTTAAAGATTTCAATGGTATTTTATATGCAAAAGAATTAAAGTATAATAAAATAAACGAAACTTATCAAATAACAAATTGTGAAATATTCACAAAAAATAAAAATGTTAAAAGTTGTTTTAAGTTAGAAGCGGATCAAATAATGCTTGAAAGCGAAGGAATAAAAATCAAAGAAGTTGATATGAAAAAAATAGAATATGAATTTTTTGCCCATTTACAAACTATTTTAGAGAGAAAAGAAAGGATTATTTATGTTTTTAAAGAAAATAACAATATAATATATAGTCCGATAGAAAATGATAATTATTTTATAAAGGAAAAAATATAAAACAATGAAAAATATTCTTAAATTACTTAACAAGAGAGAACAAAAAATATTTTTAGAAAATAAAAATCTTGCCAATAAGCTTTGGAAAATTATCCCAGAGTCAAACAAGCGACCAATGGGAGCAATGGAAGTCATTGATGCGGTAAAGAAGGAAAATTCCTTATTAGATATTAATTCTATATGTAAAAAATTTAACATTGTTTTAAAAAAAAATATGAAATTAAAGAAATATAATTCAAAATCAAATTTTGACGGAAATAACATTACAATAGAATATAAAGATGAGAAAGACATTCCTGAACAATTAGGACATATATTTCAAAATTTTTTAAGTAGTATTTATTTTCAGTATCCGCCAAAATACAATTTAAAAACAATTGATTTACATGAAAAAAAAGCTAAAAATTTTGCAAATCGCTTAAACTTATTGATTGCAAGATATGAATTGGCGTTTAACTTAAAAAAGCATTTTGAAATAATAAACAACTTAAAAAAGCATTTTGAAATAATAAACAACTTAAAAAAGCATTTTGAAATAATAAACAACTTAAAAAAGCATTTTGAAATAATAAACAACTTAAAAGAATATACAAATAAAAGGAATAATTTAATCAAAAAACAATATTCAGAAATTAATAAAATACAACAGGAAAATGTGAAATATAATAATGATTTTTATCAGGCAGCTTAGATATAAGGAGTTACAATGAGCAAAATAAAACAAGGTGCATTTCAAATTTCATCAATAGAGATAAAAAAATTCAATTTCGAACAAAACCCAGAAATTAAAGAAAGTGATATTGATAAATTTGAGTTTAACAAGACTATGGGTGCTATTGCGCAAAAAAAAGATGATAAAGAAAAAGATAAATTTTTAATTCAGTTGGATTTAAATATTAAAGCAAATAGTAGTGATAAAAATATTTATAAAATATCAACATCAATACTATCATTAATCCAGTTTGAGGTTAAAGATGAGCAAAATAAATTTTTACTAAATAATGCTGTAGCAATAATGTTTTCATATTTGAGACCTATTATAGCACAAATCACAATGCTATCTGGCTTTTCTCCTTATCATTTACAACCTGTTAGTTTTGAAGAATTTGAAGTTAAAATCATAAATGATAAGTAAAATATATGAAAAAACTCACGATATTATCTTTACTATCCCTTTGGCTTTTTGCATTTGACGCTTACGATGATGATTTAAATAATTACAACATTGATATCGATAGCGGTGGCGATGTTAGTGTGTATGATTATAAAAGCAATGAATTTAAAGATTATGAGTTAGAAAAGATTAAGCCAAATGGCGAGATAGAATTATTTGATTATAAAAACGGCGAGTTTAAAACACTATATAAGGACTAAATTGAATAAAATAATAATGCTTATTTTTTTAACCTCATCTTTATTTGCTGAGTATCACGAATACAAACCAAGTGAAGAGTTTGCCAAGTATTTTACTAAGCAAAATTGCTCACAAGTTTTAGATAAATTCTATTATATAAATTGTTATGATTATGGCTATAAAGGCACTAAAGCAGTAGCTTATAAATTAGAAGCGGAAAATTTAAAAGGCGAACAAATCAAAAAACGCCCACGCTTTGAAGATGATACGAATATCCCTAAAAAATACCGCACTACATGGAGTGATTATAAAAATAGTGGCTATGATAGGGGGCATACTCTTTCTAATGCTTCAATGAGAAAAACCGCTCAAGCCCAAAGAAGCACTTTTTTAATGAGTAATATCACTCCACAAAATCCGCAAATTAATCAAAGGGTTTGGAATAAAATAGAAAAAAGAGAAAGACAAATTGCTTTAAAACTTGGAAGTTTAGAAGTTTTAAATCTAGTTAATTATGATAACAATCCTAAAAGAATTAAAAATCAAATAGCTGTACCAAGTAGTTATATTAAGATTTTAAAAGGCGACAATTTTGAAGAATGCTATCAAGTGCCAAATAACGATGTAGAAAATGAGAGTATAAGAAATTATAAGGTTGATTGTGATATTATTAAATAATATGGAATATTTTTTGCTTAATTTTGTAAACTTTGGTTGTGTTAGTGTCGATATAATAGAAAATTAGGAGATTAAAATGGATAATTCAAAACTAGAAAATAGAAAAATAATAGATGTGTGTGATTTATTTGTAACTTTTAAAAATAATATAGAAAGTTTATTTTCTCTAATTCAAATAGATAGTGCAAGTCCGAAAATAGAAAGACTGCCTACTTTTAATATTCCGCAAGAAATTAAAGATCTAGAACCGAATTTAAGACATCAGCCTACTTATAGACTTAAATTTGAAAATATAGACACTAATATTTTTTTAGGTGATAATATCATAGGCTTTGATTTATTTAAAAAAGATAATAGTTTTATTTTTAAAGTTTTAGAATCTATTGGAAATGAAATTGAATCTATATCTAGAATAGGAACAAAAAGAGTATTTAATGTAGACTCTATTAAAGATTTTTTAACCATAAAAATTAAAGATAAAGATTGTTTAGATTTTCTTTCGAATATCAAATTAAGAGAAGAACATGACGATAATGTATGTTTTGTTACAATAATCAATAAAACATTTAATAAAACATTTGATAAAATAACATTAGATAAAGAGAAACAAGGTTATATTATGGAAATTATTGCAGCTTGTGAAAAAATAAGCAGTAGTGGTTATGATGATTCAATTTGTGAAAAAATTAATGAATTATATAAGTTGCAAGATAATAAAATGGACGAGATGAATTTATGAATAATATGAACAATTTAATTGCCTTAACTTCTGTGGTTTTAATTTTAACATATTCTTCTACTAGTGCGTATTTGTCAGATAATTCTATTTTATCACAAAAAACAAATACAATGGAAAATTATATTTTATTACAAAAAACAAATACAATGGAAAATTATATTTTATTACAAAAAACAAATACAATGGAAAATTCTATTTTATTACAAAAAACAAATACAATGGATAGTGAAGAAGGAAATGAAATCGATGTTAAAAATTATGAAATTCAATATTTAAGTAATCTAATAATCAAAGCAACTGGATATAACATTATGTCCATTGGTAAATTTGAAGATGATATAGAAAATAAAATCGGTCTTGTTTTTAATATGGATTTGACAAACGATATAGATGTAGATGAGCTAGAAGAGATAAATAAAAAAGCATATGAAGTATTTTCACAAAAAAAATATTTGTATATTGATTCATTAATGGTCTTATGATGAATTTTAAACATGAAGACACCCTTGACTATAAGTATAACAATCATCTTGAAATTGCCAAAGATTTGTTTCAATTTGCTGAAAAATGCTTAGAAAAAAACGATAATATTTCTTTTAGAATGGGTATTGGAAGATTATATTATGCCTTTTATCATAAAATATTACATGAAAATGAAGAAAAACTTAAATCAAAAGAGTCAAAACAGATGCACTGGCATTTGTTTAATAACAATGGATTGCCTGAACACTATCGAAAGAGTTTATTACTTTTGCAAAAAATGAGAAAGTGGGCAGATTATCAAACTGAAAGCCACGAAAAAGAAGTAAATATCAGAAATTTGTTAGCCATTTGTCAAAGAATATTTGAAATATCTATAAAAATTAAATAAATGTACAAACTGCAACTTTTCAATACCCCATCATTCTTTTATATCCATCGCAACCGTATTGATAACCACCATCACAAGCTAAGCCATAGTATTTTTTTGCTTGTTTAAAATCAACTCTTACGCCTTGTCCGTTTTCATAAAAACCACCCACAGCTCCACAACTTACACTATCTTTATATTTGTCGCATAAAAGTTTTAAATTTAAAAAAGCTTGTCTTATATTATCAGGTTCTAATAGCAAATAAGCAGAATTTTTTTTGCATAAGCACGGCATCTTTATCGTATCACTCTCTAATTTGCCATTAGAGTATGCTGGGCAACCATTTCCGTTAAGAAATATTGAAATAGTATTTCGTTTTTTAAGCGCTTTTAATTCTTCTATGATTTTCTTATCATTAGTTTTACTAAGTACATAGTCTATTACCTCTAAAGAGTTTTTAAAACTATTAAATGAAATTAAAGAATTAAGTTCTTTATTACTACTTGGTTGAGCGATTTCTATGATAATACCTACATTATTTAATATTTCAATTAAATTAAATATATTTTCCTCAAATTTAAAATTACCATCTATAATAAAGTTATTATAAATATATAAACAAGCTTTTTCATCTCTAGCATTACAATCAGCAACAGCTTTTTTATATTTTTCTTCTTCTGAAAGATTTAAATTTTTATTTTTATAAATATCTGCATATTTTTCTACATATAAAAATATTTCAGCTTCTTTTTGTTCGCAAACATCAGTGCCAAAAGCATAAATACCTATAAGTAAGGCTAGTAATATTCTCATTTAAAACCTTACATTAGTAACCATAAGTTCCATAATTATAATTATATTTTGGCGGTTCTACTGGCTTTGGGTTGTAAAAACCATTATTATCATTTCTATATCTAATATAAGGTTGCACCACTTCTCCATTTTCTTTTACATATCCATCTACAATCTCGCTTGTGTATGCAAAAGCTACTGTATTGAAAATAAATAGACAGCATAAAAATACTTTTTTCATTAAATAAGCTCCTTAATTTTCGTTTCAAAAATTATACCACAAAATAAAAATACATTTTGTATTCTTTTTTAATATTATTTTAAGCTTACAATTTGTATACTTACATCAACAAAAATAAATAAAACAAAACAAAAGGAATTAAAAATGAATAAAATCACTCAAAACCTATCATCAAACGCACACACGCCTTTAAATGGAGTATGTGACAAAATGGGTTTTATAAATATTTACGATGGTTTAGAGTATTACGCTCACGCTTTGGCTGATATGGTAAGAGGTGACACAGATGAAGGCAGAGATAACGAAGATATCATCAACGGCGAAACGCTTGAAAAATCAGCCCTTATAGCAAATATGATTTATGATTTTTTAGAGCAAAACAACCCTTATGAAAAACTCAATTTTAAATACGAAAGGGTTTAAAGGTTTAACAAGTCCTTTAAAAAGGACTTTCTTAAGCTTTTGACCGCTTGGAAATTAAGCTTTATTGCTAATGTTCTTTTCTTTGCTTTTGCTTTACCCACAAAGTGGGACGGGGGCTTTAGTAAAGCGGTTTTATACGAATTTATTTCGGATAAAACAATAGCAATAATTATAGCGGAAGGGTTAGCGAGTTATCCACAAACTTGGCTTAGAATTATTGTTTATAGTGCTATTTTTAAAAGTTTTCTTGCACTTTAAAAACGACAGAAAACACAAATTTCTTAAATGAGGCAATAGCAAACGCCATGCACTAAACTTAGTCTTATCCTTGATTAACATTCCTTTTGTTTAAAAAACTCCTATTGCCTCTTTTAAGAAATTTTAAAAGGAGTATCAATGAAAGGTTTGATTTTAAATGATGAAGTAAATATTAGCTTATCAAAGCAAGATTATAAAAAATTCATCAGCGACTACAAAAAAGTAAAACAAGAACTCAACAAATACAAAATGCGTTGCGAACTTTTAGAGATTGAAAGGCTTGATTATGAGAAAAAGAATACTTAAGCTCATCTCAAAATGGCTTTTAGCTTTAATGCTATTTATCATTTTTTTAGCCCCTTACATTGTTTTAGCGGCTTTAAATTTAAACTAGAAAGGTTAAAAATGGTTACTTCACAAAGTCAAAAAAGAAGAGTTTTAAACATACTTTTAAGTAAGGGTTGCGTGGATAATTTTTATTGTATCGACGCAAGGATAACAACAAGGCTAGGTGCTTATATATGCGATTTTAGAAAAGCAGGTTTTATCATCGAAACAGTTAGAAATAAAGAAAGTAGGAATACTTGGTATTACTTAAAGAAAAAACCAAAAGATTTTAAAAAGGCGGTTTAAAATGAATTACAAAATCATAAATTTAGAACAAGGTAGTGATGAGTGGTTAGAGTTTAGAAAGGATAAAATTTCAGCAAGTATAGTGCCTTTTTTACTAAAAGCTAAAGGTGCTTACAATCCTTTTTTGGAAGCAAATGACTTTACAAAAGAAAAAATGAAAAATGGCTTAGAATTAGAAAACTCAATAAGAGCAATAGCTGAATTTAAGTATTTTACAGATATTAAGCCTATGGTTATACAAAGCATTGATGAGCCTTTATTTATGGCTTCACTTGATGGCATAGATGAAAGCGGTGTGATTTATGAGTTTAAGTATTCTAATAGCGAATATAATCAGATCTTAGAATTTCAAAAACCAAGTGAAAAATATTATTTTCAAGTCCAGTTTCAACTCTTTGTAAGCGGTGCAAAATACGCTATTTTTGGCGCGATGAATGAAAGTGGAGAGTATGTAGACTGCAAAGTGTTATTAGATGAAAGCTTTGCAAAACATCAAGTGCCAAAATTAAAAGAATTAGCACCAAATATTGAAAAGATAGCCGAAAGTGAAAGAAAAAAGGCTAAAAAAGATGATTATAAAGAGCTAGAGATTGAAAAAGCTAGAAATTTGGCATTAGAAATTATCCGCTTAGAAGAAACGATTAAGCCTATTAAAGAAAAGCTTGAACTTACCAAAAAAGAATTTATAGACTTAGCAAATGGTGAAAAAATATCTTGCTTAGGTGTCAAAGTTTATCCACAAACTAGAACTAGCATTGATTATAAAGGCTTTTTAGAATTTAAAAAGCTAGAAATTCCACAAGAATACAAAAAACAAAGCGTAAGCTGGTGCGTTAAAGGAGCATAAAATGAGTAAAGAAATTGTGAGTTTAGAAACAAATACAGAACTAAGTAAAAATGAAAGCAATGTTAATTTTTTGCTAGATGAAAAGCTTGAGAATGAGTTAAGATTAATAAATGAGAAATTTAACACGCCTGATAATAAGGTTATGCAAGTTTTAAGAGATAATCAAACCGTATCTTTTTTAAAGATTAAAAATCTAGTAAATGCAGGACTTAGCACACTTAATAATGATTTTTATATCTATCCTATGGGGAATGATATAAACATAGTGCCAAGTTATATGGGGCTTGTAAAAGTAGCTATCAATGAAGCTTTAAAGCGTGGCTATGAAGTTATAGTTAAAAGTGATACTTTACCACAAAATGCAAAAATAACGCTTTTAACCGAAAATGAAATCGATAGCTTAAGCATAAGCAAAAATCCGCTTGATAATTCTATTAATGGGGCTTATGCTTTAATTTCTATTATTAAAAATGGGAATTTGCTTTATAGAAAAGCTGAAATTTTAAACAAAGAACAGCTTGAAATTATTAAAGGAAAAACCTTTTCAAAAGGTGGAGTTTATAAAGAATTCCCCGAAGAAATGGCTAGAAAATCGGCAATAAGAAGAGCGATAAAGCATATTAATTATTTTATCAAAAGTGATGTTTTGGATAATTTAATCAGCCTTGATAATGAAAATTATGATTTTTCAAATAAAAATCTTAACGCACTTGAAAGCAAAAAAAACCAAATTCAAAACAAAGCTAATGAATTAAAGCAAGATAAAGAAAGCTTGATGATTAAGCTTGAAAATTTAGGGCTTAAAAAAGATGAAATGAGAGAGTTTGCATCTTTTACAAAGCTAGATGAGAACAGAATCAAAGATTTTTTAAATGATGATGAGCTTTTAGAAAATGCCTTAAAGGGTTTTTTAGAGAATAAAAGTGCTTAAAATTTAAAGCACTTTTTGATAAAATTCAAAAATTTAAAGAAAGGAGTAATATGGCAGAAGAGAAAGAAAGTAAAGGAAGTTATAATTTACAGATTAAAATTCCAAATGAGCTAAAAGACAAACTAGAAAAAAAAGCTGAAAAAGCTGGAGTGTCTTTAAACCAGTATATAATGTATCTTTTTATTGATGATATTAAAAACGAACGGATTTAAAATCCGAGCGTTAATCTAATTTCAATGCTATATCATTATTATTTTTATGAAAAATAATTAAATAGTATTGACAAATCATTCTTAATATAATATTATTTCAATAATTAAACATTGAAAAAGGATTATATTATGAATGATTTAGTTTATTCTTTAAATGGCGGTTTAGTTACAGACCAAAATAAAATTTCTACAATATCTAAAGTAGATATAAATTCCATACAAAGACTTATAAGAAATTACAAGCAAGATTTAGAATGTTTTGGGGAACTAGGCTTTGAACTTCAAAAAATAGCAAAGACTAACAAAAAGATTTATTTCTTAAACGAACAACAAGCAACGCTACTTTTAACTTATATGAAAAATAGCGAAAGTGTAAGAAACGCTAAAAAAGTTTTAGTTTTTGCTTTTTATCAAATGAAAGAAAAGCTTAGAAGTCTAGAACAAGAAAAAGAAAAAGCGAGATTTAAAGCCTTATCCAGTGAAAATCAAAGACTAAATTCTTTAAACCATCACCAAAAAATCGGTTACAAATCTCAATTGGCACAGCAAAAGGAAAAATATGAGAATAAAATCAAAGCCCTTAAATACGACTTAGAAAAGAAAAAGCAGTTAAGTTTTAAAAGAAAGCTTAGCGTAGATGAGCTTATAGAACTTAGAAAAATCTTAGCTAAGGATTATGATATTGTTTGCTTTAGAAAATGGGAATATATGTTATTTGCTGAAAGTGTTTCAGTGAAAAATTACAAATTAGAAAAAGCAAATGATTTTTTTATTTACAAAGATATAAAAGATAAATTTAATTCTAAATTAGACTATTGGCAAAACCGCGATGAATACGAAGAAAAATGGAAAAAAATATTAAGGAGATAAATAATGTTACCAGCATTTAAAGCAAGTTATGATGTGGCTAATTATGCCCCAAGTGTAGAGTATTTAAACGAAGGTGGGCTTTATAGCGGAGTTTTCCGCAAAGCCTTTTTATATGAAAAAATGGCAAATGATGGTGGAATGAATACCTTTATTTGTTTTGAGTTTTTAACAAGAAAAGAAAACAAATTAGCCACTTTTAATCTTTTTGTCGCAAAGAATAATAATAGCAGTTATATTAACAAAAACGGCGAAAATGAAAACTATTTAGGCTTTAGACAATTAAACGCTATGATGATACTTTTAGGCGTTGAAGAGTTTAATTATAGTGATAAAGGAAGCGAGAATGTTTTTAATGATAAGCTAGAAGTAACTTATCTTAATGAGCTTGTTAATAAGCCTTTGATTTTAGGTTTTAGCACTGAGGAATATACAAACAAAAACGGCGAAATTCAAAATAAAATCTTTTTAGATAGGATTTTTAATATCAAAATGCAAAGTCTAGAAGAATTCAAAGAAAATAAAGAAGCCTCAAGCATACATTATTTTAAGCCAAAACATAAAGCTTTAGCGAACAATCAAACGCAAAAAATCACCCCAAAAGAAAAACAAAGTTATGACCCTTATTCTATAGAAAAAAAGGAAAGTAAATATATCGAAGTGAGCGAAGATGATGAAGAGTTGCCTTTCTAAAACAAGACTTAGTGCAATCGTCCCTTTTAGCGAAAGAAGGGCTGCTTTGATTAATTTTGCAAAGAAAAATGGCTTTGTTTTAAAAAAGTATAAATACGAAAGAGGACTTTGCTATTTTGTGAGCAAAAAAGAGCTTAAAGCTTTGCTTAGAGAATTTGAAAATAGCAATAAAAACAATTTTTATTTTAGTGGCTCATACCCACTTCAAAAAGCATTTGAAGAAGTGAAAGAATTTTTAAAGGATTTAAAATGAAATTAAAAGACTTTGATTTAAGGAAATTAAAATGGAATTAGATTTAAAAGAAATTACTGAATATTTAGTAAGTAATATTGAGAAAAGTTGTAATCATTTATTAGTTATGAGTAAACCTAAGTTTAAATCTACTAATCATTATGACTTCATAGTAGAAAGCTATATTAGTCCTACTAAGAAAGGAACATATAAAATAGAATGTTATATTTTAGACCATAATAAAGATGATACAACTTTTGTTATTAATGTAGATGAAAGTAAATTCATAGGTGGAGACTTCGAAGAGAATGCTTACTTTAGTTATCAATTAAATGATAATACAACTAAAGAAGATATCTTTAAATTCATAGATGGCCTAATAACAAACTACCCTTTCTTTGAAAGTGATGGGTTTTTTAAAATACTAGAAAAAAGAAAAGAATATTTATTAAAAAGACTTAGTAATTCTTTTAAAGATTTAAGATGGTTAGATAAAGAAGATTATTATCCACTAATAGACTCATTAAGTCCATTTATAGATAATAAACAAATAAAATATCTAATGGAATATACTAGATTTGTTAAATCTAAAGAGGATTATATTATTTATTTAGAAAAACAATTAGTAGAAAAAGAAAATAACAATCTAAAAAAGGATTAAGAATGACAAAAAAACAATTTAATGAAATTAAAGAACAATTAAAAGTATGGAGAGAAGAGAGACATTTAACTTATAAAAACCAACGAAAAGGTTTTCTAGGTAATGTTTTTGAAGAAATAAGCGAGTATTTCAGAGCTAAAGACGATTTAGAAAGAATTGATGCTTTGTGTGATATAGCAGTATTTTGTTTTAATGTAAATAATATTAAGTATTCTAATTATGAATGCTTTGTTAGATCAAATAAAGTCGAATTTGATGATTCTGAAATAATTTTAAAAATAAATTCTATTATTATTGGTAGAGTAAAATTTAATACAGATTTTGTTAGAATAGCATTAGATACTTTAATAGCATTATTATATAAAAAATGTGAAGAATTAAAATTTGACTTTTACAAATGTATGGAAGAAACCATCAAAGAGATTTCATCACGCACAGGCAAATATGATGAGAGTATAGGAAAGTTTGTTAAAGATGAAGGAGCTTATAGCATAGATGAAGCTATAAAAGAAGCAGTTAAAAAATTTGAAGTGTTAAATAATACTACTAATTGTGCTTTATTAAAAGAAAATAATAATTTTTGGTATATAAAATGCGAAGATGGTTATAAAGGTAGATACGAAGAAATTGCTATTAAAAAATGGCATAAAGCAGATTATGAAAGTTGTAGGGTTGAAAAATGAGATTTTTCTTATAAATAATTTTTTTATTTTTAATATTGTTTGCAATTTATAGTGATAAAGCAAATCAATTTTTTTGGTTTTCTTTGCTCATTGTATTTTTGGCTTATTTCATATTATTTGAAGCGTTAGACTTTTTAGAAAAAAGAAAATCAAACATTGTTATTATTAATGTTGAAGGTGATTTGTATGAAATGATAAAAAATAATAGAAAAAATTCGCAAGATGAGATTAAAAATGAAAGCAGATAAACAAGTCATAGAAAAATCAAATGAAATTATTTCAAATCTAAGATTTAAAGATTTATATTCTTTAGAAGATAGATTGAAAGAAAATGAAATATTTGACTACTTACTAAGTTATCACTATGAAATGGATACTAAAAGCAATATTTTAGCTCTTGTGAAGGATATTAAAAATTGCAATGAGTTTTTAAATATTGTTTTAAAAGATTTAATAAAGAAAAATAGGAGTTTGCATAATGCAAGATGATTTAGTTAATAACCCTAAACATTACAAAAATTTTGGATTTGAGAGCATTGATTTAATCGTTTGTGTGATTGAGTTAATGCCGATTAAAAATATGGCTTTTCATATAGGAAACGCTATTAAATACACACTTAGGAGCAAATTTAAAGGCAACGAGATACAAGACTTGTCTAAGGCGAGTTGGTATATCACGCACTGCAAAACTTGGGTGCAAGATAAAGAATTTTCAATTTTCGAGCAAATAGAAGTGATGAAGTATTTAAGTCTTGTTTCTAGGAAAGATTTTAAGCTTTATATTTTACTTGTAAATATAGTAACTTTCGCATTAAACCCAAGCCAAAGGAACTTTAATGCATTAGAAAAGAATATTAAAAGATATATTAAAGAGAAAGTTTAAAAAAAGGAAAACAAAATGAAAATACAAGACATATCAGGCAAAGTGATTTATGAAAATGAAAATATTCAGTCTTTAGAAAAGCTTTTAATAGAATGTGCAGAAAAAAGGATAAGTTTGCAAAATGCAGATTTTCGCAAGCAAAGATTTAACGCAATTATTTTTGAAAATTTAGATTTAAAAGGGGCTGATTTTTCAAACTCAAGCTTTGAGTGTTGCGATTTTATAAATTGTAATTTATACGAAGCTGATTTTAGTAATTGTATCTTAAAATTTGATATTTTCAAAAACAATCTTTGCACTAAAACTATTTTTGATAATATTAAGCTTGAGATGATTGACCCTTTAGAATTTCACAACACTTTTTATCAGTGTAGCTTTAAAAAGGCTGATTTTAATGATTGTGATTTTAGGTATTGCTCTTTTGAAGAATGCGATTTAAATGAGGTGATAATTTGCAATGTTTTAGGCGATATGAAGCAAATTTGCTCTTTGCAAGTTGATAGCTTTAAAATCGCTTTTACTAAAGACATTATCGCCATTGGTTGTAAAAACGAAAGCTTAGATTGGTGGAAAAAGGCAAGTGATGATTTAATCAAAGATGAAAGAAACAACTACTCGCAAACTTGGAATGCTTATAAAGATATTTTATTTAAAATTATTGACATTAAATTTGGAGGTTTAAGATGATAAAATTACAAATAGGGGATTTTTATACGAGAAAAGAACTAGCAAATATATTACAAGTTAGTCAGCCAACAGTCCATAAATATGCCAAACAAGGTAAATTCAGAGAATTTAAACAGCATAGAAATTGCACGGGCTTATATCCAAAAAAAGATATTGAAGAGTTTATAAAAAAATATTTTTCACTTGCTGATTTAAATTTGCAATCTCATTTAGATAATCACCCCACCACTGCATAAGAATAGCTTTCTCTTTTAAATTTAAAGCGTGATTATAAGCTGATTTTATTTTATTCTTTTCTACATGAGCTAAACACAATTCTATAATATCGCTACTCATTTTATGCTTTTCTCTATTTTCATGGGCTAGGGTGCTAAACATTGCGCGAAAACCATGTGGAGTAAAATCATCATTTGAGTAGCCCATTCTTCTAAACATTGAACGAATGGTATTATCGCTTATAATCTCACTTTTACTTCTTAAGCTATAAAACAAATATCCAGTATTGATGCTCATTTGTTTATATCTTTCGAGCATATAGACACATTGGGAATTTAAAGGTATGGTGTGAGCTTTTTTCATTTTCATATCTTCTTCTGGTATATACCAAAGCCCTTTTTCTAAGTCAATATCACTCCATTTTGCACTTCTTATACTAAAACTTCTTTGTGCAGTTAACAAAGACATCAAAGACGCTACTTTTACACTAATATAGCCATTATAATTAACTATATTATCTATTAATATTTTAATTTCTTTCGTTTCTAAAATAGTAGCATGATTTTTACTTGCTTTATTGATAAGCAAATCTTTTCTATTTAAATTTAACATGGGGTTTGTTTTTATATATTCTTTCATAACTGCATGGCGAAAAATCTCATTTAAAAGAGTAAAAAATTTATCTGCACCTTCTTTTATCTTCTCTTTTCTAAATTTTTCAAAGCTTTTTAAAATATCTTTTATTTGTAATTTATCTAATACAATATCTCCATAAATCCCAAAAGCAAATCTTTGCAAATAACTCATATAGCTTTTATAAGTTTTTTCACTTAATTCTAGTTTTTTAAACTCCATTTTTTCTAAAGCTAAGTCTTTAAATGTAATATCGCTTTTTTGATGTATGCTATCATTTTCTACTAAATTTACTTTTAAATCATCTCTTTGCTTTCTAGCGTTGGCAAGACTTAGAGTAGGGTATTCCCCTAGAGTTAGTCTTTTGTATTTTAAAGTTTTAGGGCATTTATAATTAAACATAAAAGTTTTTTTACCACTTGGATAAACACAAAGAAGTAAATTATCAAAATCGGCAATATAATATTTTTTATCTTTGGCTTTCAAAGCCTTTATTTTAGTATCATTTAGCATTTTTATTCCTTTAGGTCAATAAGGTCAATAGTAAAATTTATTGAAGTCAATAAAAAAGTCAATAAAAAATATTTGTAAGTATAGTCAATTAAAATAAATTAAAAATAATCTAAAATAACATAGTATCTAACAAAGCCTTATTTTATAGGTAAGTAAAAAGAGTTAAAATAAATTTAAAAGAATTAAAAATAAAATAAATGGTGCGGTTAGCGAGATTTGAACTCGCACACGCTGAGCGCACCACCCCCTCAAGATGGCGTGTCTACCAATTCCACCATAACCGCATTAAAAAGTAGCCCAAAAAAAGGGCTAAGAAATATTAAGCAAATTTTATAAAAGGATTTGCATAAAGCGCTATAAGAGCAATTACAAGTGCGTAAATTACTTGTGCTTCAATCATCGCAAGTGCAATAAACATAGTAGTCATTAATTTACCACCTAAACCCGGATTTCTTGCAGTTCCTGCGATAGTAGCCGCTGCAGTGTGTCCCATACCTATAGCGCCACCAAGTGCTGCAACACCAAGCCCTAATCCAGCTGCTAAAACTGAAAACGCTTTGATCCATACATTCATAGACTCTAATTCAGTTGGCTGTACATTATCAGCACCAAATGCCATAGCTGCTAAAGCTAATGTTAGAAATACAATTTTTTTCATTGTAAAATTCCTTAAAAATATTTATTTTTTGGTTCTTGAGTAAAATTCAGTTCGGCTTGCGTATCCCTACTTAAGAATCCTTACTAAAAATCAAAGTTGTTATTATAATATTTCTTAGCTTTATTTTTTTTGAAACAAATAAAATGTTTCAAGTGGTAAATTTTGCTTGATTATTTAAAAACTTTTAATGGGCTTTTCAAGTTTTTTTAGCTTAAATTTATATTTTGATTAAAATTAAAGGTTTTAAATTGACTTCAAAATTCTCAAAAATAGGTTTTGTCTTAGCTGTTGCAGGTAGTGCAGTAGGGCTTGGTAATGCTTGGAAATTTCCTACACTAGTGGGACAAAACGGCGGTTCAGCTTTTGTTCTTTTGTATTTGCTTTTAACTTTAGGCGTTGGTTTTGTTATATTTTTGGCTGAACTTAGCATTGGAAAACTCAGCGAAAAAGATCCAGTAAATGCTTATTATACCCTTGCGCCAAAAAATAAAAAAGCTTGGTCTTTGGTTGGTTTTTCAATGATAGGCGCAATTTTAATTGTTTCATTTTATAGTGTAATTATTGGTTGGATAGTTAAATATGTTTATTTAAGCTTTTTTACCTTACCTAGCGATATTGCTGGAGCTGGAGCTTTATTTGATGGGCTTTTAACTCAAGATGTTTTATCTCAATTTATATGTTTTACTTTTGTCTTTGCTGTGGTTTTTTTCGTAGTATCAAAAGGAGTAAAAAGTGGTATTGAAAAATTAAATGTCTGGATGATGCCAAGTTTGTTTATTTTACTCATTTTAATGCTTGGTTATTCTTTTAGCATGGATGGTTTTTCTAAGGCAAGTGACTTTTTATTTGCTCCTGATTTTTCAAAGCTTAATACAAGCTCTATTTTAAGTGCGCTAGGGCTTGCGTGTTTTAGTTTGTCTATAGGTGTTGGTTCTATTATAACTTATTCTGCTAGTTTGCCAGATCGGACAAATTTTATTGCAAGCAGTATTAATATTATTATTATTAATATTATTATAGGCATTATGATGGGGCTTATTGTTTTTACTTTTATATTTGAATTTGGAGGTAATCCAGCACAGCAAGGGCCAGGACTTATCTTTGTTTCTTTGATGAGTTTATTTTCTCATATTGAGCCTATTGGTTTTTTACCTTTAGGTAATATCTTAGCCATTGCCTTTTTTATCGCTTTATTTTTTGCTGGCATTACTTCAGCAATCTCTATGATAGAGCCTTTTGCATTTTATTTAATCAATTCTTATCAAATTTCTAGAAAAAAAGCTTTGATTTTAATAGGCATTGTGGTTTATATTTTGGGTTCTTTATGTATTTTATCAGGTATTGAAGGAAGTAAAGAATTGTTGACATTTTTTGGAGCGGGATTTTTTGATATTTTAGATTATATTGCTTCAAATTTCATGATGCCTTTAGGCGGACTTTTTGGGGCTATTTTTGTTGGTTTTGTGCTTAAAAAGCAAGCTTTGCAAACTTTGTTTAATCCTTATCTTAAAGGAATTTGGTTTGAAATTTGGTATTTCTTTTTAAGATTTATTGCGCCTTTAGCAGTAATTATCATTATGATACAAAAAATCTTTTTTTAAGGCTAAATTATGAAAGAAAAATTTTCAAAAATAGGTTTTGTCTTAGCTGTTGCAGGTAGTGCAGTAGGGCTTGGTAATGCTTGGAAATTTCCTACGCTGGTGGGACAAAATGGTGGCTCGGCTTTCGTTGTAGTGTATTTGCTTTTAACCTTAGGCGTAGCTTTGGTTATATTTTTGGCTGAACTTAGCATCGGGAAACTCAGCGAAAAAGATCCAGTAAATGCTTATTATACCCTTGCGCCAAAAAATAAAAAAGCTTGGTCTTATGCGGGATTTTTTATGATAGGGGCTATTATTTTAGTTTCTTTTTATAGCGTTGTGATAGGCTGGATAGTTAAATATGTTCATTTAAGCTTTTTTGCTTTACCGCAAGATGCTGATTTGGCTGCAAATGTTTTTAACAATCTTTTAAGCAATGATATTTTATCTCAATTCATATGTTTTACCTTTGTATTTGCTGTAGTTTTTTATGTGGTATCAAAAGGAGTAAAAAGTGGTATTGAAAAATTAAATGTTTGGATGATGCCAAGTTTGTTTATTTTGCTCATTTTAATGCTCGGTTATTCTTTTAGCATGGATGGTTTTTCTAAGGCAAGTGACTTTTTATTTGCTCCTGATTTTTCAAAGCTTAGTGTTAATTCTATCCTTGATGCTTTAGGGCTTGCATTTTTTAGTATGTCTTTAGGGGTTTGTGTTATTTTAACCTATGCAGCTAGCCTACCAGATCGCACAAATTTTATAGCCAGTGCATTTAATATTATTATCATTAATACTGTTGTGGGTTTAATGATGGGGCTTATTGTTTTTACTTTTATTTTCGAATTTGGTGCCGATCCTTCTCAGCAAGGTCCAGGGCTTATATTTATTTCTCTAGCAACACTTTTTGCAAAACTTGATTTTTTAGGCAATATCCTAGCCATTGCCTTTTTTATCGCTTTATTTTTTGCTGGCATTACTTCAGCAATTTCTATGATTGAGCCTTTTACATTTTATTTAATCAATCGTTTTGAAATGTCACGCAAAAAAGCTTTGATTTTAATAGGCATTGTGGTGTATTTTATCGGTTCTTTATCTATTTTTTCTTTTTATGCGGATACTAAAGAATTATTGACATTTTTTGGGGTGGAATTTTTTTATATTTTGGATAAATTTATACAGAATTTATGGATGCCAATTTCTGCTCTTGTGACGGCTTTTTTTGTAGGTTTTGTGATAAAAAAAGAAGGTTTAAGAATTCTTTTTGCTCCTTATATGAATGTATTCTTTTTTGAGCTTTGGTATTTCTTTTTAAGATTTATTGCACCTTTAGCAGTTGTTATCATTATGATACAAAAAATATTTTTTTAAGGCAGTAAGTGAGGGAAAAATTTTCAAAAATAGGTTTTGTTTTAGCAGTTGCAGGTGGTGCCGTAGGACTTGGTAATGCTTGGAAATTTCCAACTTTGAGTGCTGAAAATGGTGGTTTTGTATTTGTGCTTTTATATTTGCTTTTTACTTTAAGTATAGGTTTTAGTATATTTTTAGCCGAAATTGCTATGGGAAGACTCAGTAAAAGCGACTTGGCAAATGCTTATTCTACTTTAGCACTTAAATATTCAAAACAATGGCGTTTTGCAGGTATTTTTATGTTGGGTGGAATTTTTGTTCTTTCGTTTTATTTAGTCATTATGGGCTGGGTGCTAAAATACATGAGCACAAGCTTATTTTATTTGCCACATAATATACAAGAGGCTGCTAGTAATTTTGACCATCTTATAAAATACGATTTAAGTAGCTCAGTTGTATTTTTTAGTATTTCTTTTATTTTGACACTTGCTGTGGTTTCAAGAGGGCTAATTAAAGGTATAGAAAAGCTAAATATTATCATTATGCCCAGTTTATTTTTAATGCTTGTTTTTATGTTGCTTTATTGTATGAGTTTTGAGAATGGATTATCAAAGGCTTTTTTTTATCTTTTTTATCCTGATTTTTCAAATTTTAATCTAAGTTGTATTTTAGAAGCTTTGGGTCTTGCATGCTTTACACTTTGCTTGGGGATAGGTTGTATTGTTACTTATTCGGCAGCTTTAGATAAAAAAACCAATTTTATTAAAAGTTCAGTTTTTATCGTGTTTGTCAATATTTTTATTGCTTTAATGATGGGGCTTATTGTTTTTACTTTTATATTTGAATTTGGTGAATTAGATCCAAATGTGAAACAAGCCGGCATTGTTTTTATTTCTTTGATGAGCTTATTTAATGAGCTTGGAATTTGGGGAAATTTTTTGGCTTTTTATTTTTTCTTAGCTTTATTTTTCGCAGGTATTACTTCGGCTGTTTCTATGATAGAACCTTTGGTTTTTTATTTGATTAATAATTATAAATTTTCAAGATTTAAAGCTTTGTTTTTTATAGGATTTTTTGTTTTTTGCCTAGGAATGCTTTGTATTTTATCTTCAAATGCAAATTTTTCTTCTTTTTTTAGTATTTTTGGTTTTGATTTTTTTACAATTTTAGATAAACTTAGTTCGAATTTTTTATTGCCTTTAGGAGCGATAGCAAGCTCAATTTTTGTAGGATTTTTTGTAAGTCAGACAAGAATTTATAAAGTGTTTTCTAAATTTATGAGTCGTAAATTGTTTACACTTTGGATTTTTTTCATACGCTTTATTTCTCCTGTGGCTATTATTATTGTGATGTGTTATTATTTTTTTGTATAATTTTGTTTTTGGTATTGATTTTTGGATACAAACTTTAGAAAAGGAACATTATGGCTAAAAAATTTATAGATGTGATGGACACCACTTTTAGAGATGGTTTTCAGTCTGTTTATGGTGCAAGGGTTTTAATGGAGGATTTCTTTCCTGCAGTTGAAGCGGCGAAAGAAGCTGGAATTACACATTTTGAATTTGGTGGTGGTGCGAGATTTCAAAGTCTTTATTTTTATTTAAACGAAGATGCTTTTTTGATGATGGATAAATTCCGTTCTATTGTTGGAAAAGAAGCAAATTTACAAACTTTAGCAAGAGGCGTAAATACTGTAACTTTAGATACTGGCAGCAAAGAGCTTATCGATTTGCATGCGAAATTATTTGCAAAACATGGTACAACTACAATAAGAAATTTTGATGCTTTAAATGATGTAAATAATTTAAAATTCAGTGCCGAGTGTATTAAAAAACATGGTTTAAATCATGAAGTGGTTATTACTTTGATGGACTTACCGCCACATTGTAAAGGTGCGCATGATGTCCCTTTCTATGAAAGAATTCTCAAAGAAATTTTAGAAGCCAATATACCTTTTGATAGTATATGTTTTAAAGATGCTAGCGGAACTTCAAATCCAAACAAAATTTATGAAACCATTAAAATGGCAAGAAAAATTTTACCACAAGATACACACATAAGACTTCATACTCACGAAACCGCAGGGGTTAGTATAGCTTGCTATCTAGCTGCTTTAGAAGCTGGAGCTGATGGCATTGATTTGGCTGCAAGTCCTGTAAGTGGCGGAACTTCTCAGCCTGATATTTTAACGATGATGCATGCTGTTAAGGGAAAGGATTACGATTTAGGCGGACTTGAAGAAGAAAAAATTCTAAAATATGAAGAAGTTTTAAAAGAATGTTTAAGTGATTATTTCTTACCGCCTGAAGCAACTATGGTTAGTCCTTTAATTCCTTTTTCTCCTATGCCAGGAGGAGCCTTAACTGCTAATACTCAAATGATGAGAGATAATAATATTCTAGATAAATTCCCAGAAGTGATTAAGGCTATGCGTGAAGTTGTAGAAAAAGGTGGTTTTGGAACTTCTGTAACTCCAGTTTCTCAGTTTTACTTTCAACAAGCTTTTAATAATGTGATGTTTGGAAAATGGGAAAAAATAGCTGATGGATATGGCAAAATGGTACTTGGATATTTTGGTAAAACTCCGGTTAAACCTGATGAAGAAATTGTTAAACTCGCCGCAAAACAGCTTAACTTAGAACCTACAAATGAATTAGCTGTTGATATTGCAGATAAAGACGAAACTAAAAGCATAGCCTATACCAAAGCCTTGCTTGAAAAAGAAGGCATAGAAACAAGTGAAGAAAATATTTTCATTGCTGCTGCATGTAAAGAAAAGGGCATAGCGTTTTTAAAAGGTGAGGCTAAAGTAAATGTAAGAAAAGTCAGTCAAATGCCAAAAGCAATTAATGCTGATGAGAATAAATTTACCGTTTCGGTTAATGGTAATAAATACCATGTTGAAGTCAGTGCCGGTTTTGATAAGGCGGTGAATATTAAAAATGTAAAAAAAGCTTCAGGAGAAGTTGCTCAAGAAGAGAAAAAAATTCCTAGTCAAGAAAATGCAGATTGTATTGAAGCAAGTATGTCTGGGAATGTATTTAAAATTCTTGTCAATGAAAATGATAGTGTAAAAGCAGGGCAAGTTGTTTTTGTGCTTGAAGCTATGAAAATGGAAATAGAAGTCAATGCGCCAAAAGATGGTATTATTAAAGAAATTTGCGTAAAAACAGGCGATAGTGTCAGTGAAGGGCAAGCTTTGGCTTTATATTAATAATATAAATTAACAAGGAAGAGAATATGAAAGATTTTGATAAATTAGGTTTAGAAAATCCCAAGAATATATTTCATAACTTAAGTTATGATGAGCTTTTAAAACATGAAATTGACAATAAAGAAGGCGCATTAAGTGATAATGGAACTTTTGCAGTAGATACGGGGATTTTTACAGGTAGAAGTCCTAAAGATAAGTATTTTGTTAAACAAGATCCATCGCAAAAATATATGGCTTGGGGAAAGGTAAATCAAGCTATTAATGAGGAATTATTTGAAAAATTATTAGCAAAGGCCAAAAAACAGCTTAGTAATAGCGATATCTATATACAAGATGCGTATTGTGGTGCTAGTTTAAAAAGCAGAAAAGCGGTGCGTTTTGTAACTCAAGTTGCTTGGCAAGCACATTTTGTTAAAAATATGTTTATTCGTCCAAAAGATAGCGAACTAGATAGTTTTACTCCTGACTTTGTAGTATATAATGCTTGTAAATGTGTAAATGAAGATTATAAAGATGATGGATTAAACTCAGAAGTTTTTGTAATCTTTAATATAGAAAAAAATATAGCAGTAATTGGTGGAACTTGGTATGGTGGCGAGATGAAAAAAGGAATTTTTTCTATGATGAATTATTGGTTGCCACTTGAAAACAAACTTTCTATGCATTGTAGTGCAAATGTAGGAGAAAAAGGAGATGTTGCACTTTTCTTTGGTTTAAGTGGCACGGGTAAAACTACACTTTCAACTGACCCTAAAAGAAAACTTATAGGTGATGACGAGCATGGCTGGGATGAAGAAGGTGTTTTTAATTTTGAAGGTGGATGTTATGCAAAAACCATTAATTTAGATCCAAAAAACGAGCCTGAAATCTATGGTGCGATAAAACAGAATGCACTTTTAGAGAATGTAGTTTTAAGAGATGATAAAAGTGTGGATTATAGCGATGCTTCAAAAACCGAAAATACGAGAGTTTCGTATCCTATTGAGCATATAGAAAATCACGAACCAAGTTTAAAAGCAGGACATCCAAAAAATATTATTTTTCTAAGTGCTGATGCTTTTGGGGTTTTGCCTCCTGTAAGCAAGTTAAGTAAAGAACAAGCAATGTATTATTTTTTAAGTGGTTATACGGCTAAAGTGGCTGGAACAGAACGCGGTATTACAGAGCCTCAAGCAACTTTTTCGGCTTGTTTTGGAGAGCCTTTTATGCCACTTCATCCAACTGTTTATGCAAGATTGCTTGGAGAAAAAATTGATAAGCATGAAGTAGATGTTTATCTTGTAAATACCGGTTGGAGCGGTGGTGCTTATGGTGTCGGCAAAAGAATGAGTATCAAAGCGACTAGAGCTTGCATTGATGCAATATTGGATGGAAGTATTAAAAATTGCGAATTTGAAAATTATGATGTGTTCAATTTGGCTATTCCTAAGGCTTTGGAAGGTGTGGAAACTACTCTTTTAAATCCTATGAATACTTGGTTAGATAAAAATGATTTTATTGCAACAAGAAATAAATTAGCAAAAATGTTTAATGAAAATTTCAAACGCTATGAAGATGTAAAAGAAGGCGTAGAATACAGTAAATTTGGACCTAAAATTTAAGGCAATTAGATGAAAAATGAAATGTGGTCAGGCCGTTTTAGTGAAGCAAGTGACGAGCTCTTAAAAGAATTTAATGCAAGTTTAAATATAGATAAAGCTTTATTTGAAGAAGATATTAAAGGCTCCATTGCTCATGCTAGTATGCTTGAAAGCTGTGCAATTTTAACAAGCGATGAATTAAAAGCTATCATAAAAGGCTTAGAGCAAGTTAAAAGCGAGATAGAGCAGGGTAGATTTGTTTTTGATATTAAAGATGAAGATATCCATATGGCAGTGGAAAAACGCCTAAGCGAGATCATAGGAAGTGAGATAGGTGGAAGACTTCATACTGCAAGAAGCAGAAATGATCAGGTTGCGACGGATTTTAAACTTTTTGTGAAAAAATCCCATAGTGAGCTTATTTTGTTTTTAAAAGAACTCATCGCAACCATTATTTCTCATGCAAAAGAGCATAAAAATACTATTATGCCAAGCTTTACACATTTACAACATGCACAGCCAATCAGCTTTTCTTTTTATATTTTAGCTTATGCTTTTATGTTTATGCGTGATATAAAGCGTTTGCAAAATAGTTTAGAACTTGCTGATTTTTCTCCACTTGGATCGTGTGCATGTGCAGGGACTAGTTATGCGACAAATCGTGAATTTAGTGCTAAAATGCTTGACTTTAAAGATATTATGCCAAATGCTATGGATGGGGTGAGTGATAGAGATTTTGCTCTTGATTTGCTATATGATATAGCAGTGATTTTTACCCACACTTCAAGGCTTTGCGAGGAAATGATTTTATTTTCTAGTTCTGAATTTGGTTTTTTAACCATAAGTGACAGTTTTTCAACTGGAAGCTCCATTATGCCGCAGAAAAAAAATCCTGATGTTTGTGAGCTTATACGCGGAAAAACAGGACGAGTTTATGGAAATTTGATTTCGCTTTTAACCACAATGAAAGCCTTACCATTAGCATACAATAAAGATATGCAAGAAGATAAAGAAGGGCTTTTTGATAGTGTCAAAACCGCAAAAGATAGTTTGATTATCTTAAATGCCATGTTAAAAGAAATTCAAATTAATAAAAATAATATGTTAAATGCTTGTAAAAAAGGGCATTTATTAGCTACCGATTTAGCAGATTATTTGGTACGCGAGAAAAATATTCCTTTTAGAAGGGCGCATTTTATTGTAGGAAATGTAGTTGCCCAAGCTGAAAAGCAAGGTATTGATATAAGTGAAATTAAAGATTTGTCTAAAATCGATCCTATTTTTGATGAAAAAGCAATGAGACTTTTAAATTTTGAAAATTCCTTAAATTCAAAACAAAGCGAAGGTTCAAGTTCTGTAAAAAGCGTAGAAAAACAAATTCAAATTTTAGAAGATTTCTTGAAAAAAATTAGCCAATAAAACAAAATATTAGATTTTAATATTTTGTTTTATTTTTTAAATTTATTATTTTTATTTGCTTAAAATATTTTTCTTTTTGTTATAATTTTTGCTTGCTTATTTTCACTTAGGAGTTAAAAATGTTGTATATTTACACAAAAACCCCAAATGCACTTGTAAGAAGAGATGAATTTAACATCAAAGATGAATTACCAAAAAATATTTTATGGATGGATTTATTTAATCCAAGCTATGATGAAATTAAATTTATTGAATCAAAATTTAATCTTGAAATTCCTAATGAAGAAGAAAGAGAAGAAATAGAGCAAAGTGCGAAATATTGGGAAGATAATACAACAATTACCATCAATGCTCCTTTTTTAATTAAAGAGCAAGAATTTAAACTAAGCAAAGAAATTGTTACTTTTATGACAACGCAAAATATTTTATTTACAATACGCTTTAATGAATTTAGCACTTTTAGAGAGATCGAAAATCGCATTCTTGCAAGTCCTAAGAATTTTGAAGATGGTTATGATATAGTGGATAAAATTTTTGAAGTTCGCGTCGAAAAGGATGCGGATATTTTAGAATGGATAGATAAAGAAGCAAGGCGTTTAAGAAGTAACGTTTTAGAACAAAAAGATGTTCCAAGTTATGATGAAATGCTAAAAGGAATCTCAAGTCTCCAAGAGCTTAATATGAGAGTAAGGGATTCTTTGTTTGACAAGCGTCGCGCTATGACCTCGCTTTTGAAAAGCGATAAAATTGATATGGATATCAAAAGAAATTTAACCATAGTTTTAAAGGATTTAAATTCTTTGGTAGAATTTAATGTTTCGCAGCTTAATATTTTAGATAATATACAAACCATTTTGGCAAGTCAAATCAATATAGAACAAAATAAAATCATCAAACTCTTCACAGTTGCAACCGTAGCAATGATGCCTCCGACGCTTATAGGAACAATTTATGGAATGAATTTTGAATTTATGCCTGAATTAAAATGGGAATATGGTTATCCTATTGTAGTAATCATTATGCTTTTATCTATCATTGCACCTGTAATTTTCTTTAAGAAAAAAGGTTGGTTATAATGTTTAATATAGTTTTAGTTTGCCCAAGAATTCCGCAAAATACAGGCAGTATAGGCAGAATGTGTTATAACACTGGGTTTAAATTGCATATTATTAAGCCTTTAGTTTTTGACATTAATGAAAAAGCTTTAAAAAGAGCCGGACTTGATTATTGGCCAAAATTAGAACCCATTATTTGGGAAAATTTGGATGAATTTTTAGAACAAAATAAGCAACATTTGCAACGATTTTTCTTTGCAACTACAAAAAGTAAAAAGCCTTATTTTGATGCTTGTTTTCAAGAAGGAGATTTTTTATTTTTTGGAAGCGAAAGCTTTGGTTTACCACAAGATTTAATGCGGCTTAATTGGGATAATGCTATCACCATTCCTATGAAACAATGTGGCAGAAGTCTTAATCTTGCCACGAGCGTAGGGATTATTTCTTATGAGGCTTTAAGGCAAAATTATATGAATTTTAAGGCTTAATGATTTAAGACTTTATTTAAAAATTCTTTCAATCTTTCATTAGGTGGGTTATTGAAAGCAATTTGTGGAGTAGTATCAAGAGCGATTTCTCCTTTATCCATGAAAAATACTCTATTAGCAACATTTCTTGCAAAACCCATTTCATGCGTTACGACAAGCATGGTTAAACCTTCCATAGCCACTTCTTTCATGATATTTAACACCTCTCCTATCATCTCAGGATCAAGTGCTGAAGTAGGCTCATCAAATAAAATCACATCAGGACTCATCATCAAACTTCTAGCAATAGCAATACGTTGTTTTTGTCCGCCCGATAAATTATGAGGCATAACATCTTTTTTACTCTCAAGACCTACTTTTTGCAGTAATTTTAAAGCATTATTTTTCGCTTGCTGAGGAGTAAGAATTTTTGCCTTAATAGGAGCGAGGCATAAATTTTCAAGCACAGTTTTATTAGTAAAAAGATTAAAGTGCTGAAAGACCATACTCACCTTTTGTCTGATTTTGTTAATATCGGTTTTCTCATCCAGTATATTTTGATTTTTGATGAAAATTTCGCCACTGCTTGCAATTTCTAATTTATTAATACAGCGTAAAAAAGTGCTTTTGCCGCTTCCGCTCGGTCCAATAATGGCAATGATATCACCTTGATTGATATGAGTATTGATATTTTTTAAAACTTCTAAATTGCCATATTTTTTACTTAAATTTTTAATTTCAATCATTACTGCTAAGCCTTTTTTCAAGAATTTTAACGCCAAAGCTAAAAATTTTTACACTAATATAATAAACAAGGCCCGTAAAAATCACAGCTTTTGGACTATAATAAATTGCTTGCAAACTCTTGCTTTGCATTGTAATATCAATCACGCTAATAAAACCCACAACAGAAGTTTCTTTAAAAAGCGAGATAAATTCATTAGCTAAAGCAGGAAGTATGTTTTTAATGGCTTGTGGAAAAATGATTTCTTTCATTGAAGTAAAATAATCAAGCCCCATAGCCCTAGCAGCCTCCATTTGTCCTTTATCAACGCTATTAATCCCACTTCTTACAATTTCTGCAATATAGGCAGAGCTATTTAAACCAAGGGCGATAATGGCTACATAAAAATTATCTTTCCAAGTTACAAAAATTACAAAAGCAAAAATCAGCAACTGTAAAAGAACTGGAGTTCCTCTGATAATATCAATGTATTCATCGATGATAAAATTTAGAACTTTTATATGTAAAAATCTTAAAAAAGCTAATAAAAAGCCAATGACTATACCCAAAATGATACTGCCAAAAGTCAAACCAAGAGTGACAAAATAACTATTTACATAAGCTTTTGCATTGTCGGTATAAGCGTAAGTTATATTTGCATTTGCGTCTTTAATTTGTAAAATTTCTACAGGAAACGAAAAGTATCCCCATAGAAAAATAATCATAAAAAATACAAAAATTCTCATCTTACTTTCATTCAAATTTTTCAACCTTAATTTAAAATCAAAAGTTTAATTGTATAGTATTAATCTTGATTTTACTTTAAAAATTTGATGTTAAAACAAGTCACTAGTGTTGCTTTGCTCGTCTTTTGATTTTGGAAGTTCAAAGCCACCCAACATATGAAAATGCAAGTGAAAAACCTCTTGTCCACTGTTTTTACCGCAGTTTGTAATAAGTCTATAGCCACTTTTGTCTAAACCCAAAAGTGTGGCAAGTTCTTGAATGAAACTTGTCATTTTTGACATAAGTTCGGGTTTAAATTCTTGAAAATCTTTAAAATGTTCTTTGGGGATAATTAAAATATGAATTGGCGCCTTAGGATTTATGTCGTGAAATGCTAAAAAGTCATTATTTTCTAAGACTTTATTGCACGGAAGTTTTCCTTCAATGATAAGTTCAAAAACTGTTTTTTCTCTCATTTGTTATCCTTTTTTAAATATATTCATAAAATTATACCTTAAAGTGCTGATTTTATGCTAAGTTTAAATTATTTTAGATTAGAATAATCGTTTAAAATTTTATTTTTAAGGTAAGAACTTGCAACAGCTCATTAATCAAATTCATTTATGTAAAAATTTATCAGATTTAGAAAATTTAAAAATAAGTATATTGGGAAAAAAGGGAAGCTTGACGAGCGAATTCTCCAAATTAAAAGATTTAAAAGATGAAGAAAAAAAGGAATTTGCGGCAAAACTCAACGAGCAAAAAGAGCAGCTAACTCACGCTTTTAATCTAAAATTTAAAGAATTAAATGAAAAATTCTTAGATGAAAAAATGAAACAAGATGCGATGAATTTTTATTATTTTGATGAAAATTCTAAAGCAGGAGCTTTGCATCCTGTGATGAGTACTATGGATAAAATTATAGATTATTTTGTATCTTTAAATTTTAGCATTGAAAAAGGACCTTTAATTGAAGATGATTTTCATAATTTTGAAGCTTTAAATTTGCCAAAATCACATCCTGCAAGAGATATGCAAGACACTTTTTATTTCGAAGATAAAAGACTTTTAAGGACTCATACATCGCCAGTGCAAATTCGCACAATGTTGACTCAAAAACCGCCTATTCGTATGATTACTCCAGGTGCGGTTTTTAGAAGGGATTTTGATCTTACTCATACCCCTATGTTTCATCAGGTTGAAGGGCTTGTAGTGGAAGAGGGGCAAAAAGTAAGTTTTGCAAATTTAAAAAGCATTTTAGAAGATTTTTTGCGTTATATGTTTGGCAATGTCAAAGTGCGTTTTCGTCCAAGTTTTTTTCCTTTTACGGAGCCTTCTGCTGAAGTGGATATTTCTTGTGTATTTTGCAAGGGCTGCGGATGTAGGGTTTGTAAGCAAACAGGTTGGCTTGAAGTACTAGGATGTGGTATAGTAGATCCTAATGTTTATAAATTTGTAGGTTATAGTAATGTAAGTGGATATGCTTTTGGTCTTGGGGTAGAAAGATTTGCAATGCTTTTGCATCAAATTCCCGATTTGCGTTCTTTATTTGAAGGAGATTTAAGATTATTGGAGCAATTTAGATGATAATTACAAAAAATTGGTTAAAAGATTGGCTAGATATCGGTGATAAAACTTTAGAAGACTTAGTTAAAACTCTAAATTCTATAGGTTTAGAAGTTGATAAAGCTTATAGAATTAAAGCCCCTGATAATATTGTTTTGGGTTATGTAAAAGAAAAAATAAAACATGAAAACTCTGATAAGTTAAGTATTTGTCAAGTGGATGTTGGGGATAAAATTTTACAAATTGTTTGCGGTGCCGCCAATGTCGATGCTGGACAATTCGTTGCCGTTGCGCTTGAGGGCGCTATCATGCCAAATGGTATGGAGATTAAGGCAACTAAACTTAGAGGCGCTGAATCTTTTGGTATGCTTTGTTCTAGCACAGAACTTGGTTTTCCAAAAATCAATGATGGTATTATGATTTTAGATGATAGTATTGGAAAATTGGAGCTTGGTAAAGCTTTAAATTCTTATGAATTGTTTAATGATTGTTTTATCGAAGTGGAATTAACACCAAATCGCGGAGATTGCTTAAGTGTTTATGGAGTAGCTAGGGATTTGGCTGTAGCTTATGGGTTAAATTTAAAAGATCAAAATACCTTTAAAGAGCCTGAAAATACTTTAGGTATAGGTAGAATTTTGCGTTTGCAAAGTAATCAAAATCTTAATAGTTTTTTTAATTATAGAGCTATAGAACTTAAGAATAAGGTTGCATTAAATTTATCTATAAAATTAAGATTAGCTTATATTGATACATTGAAAGATAATAGCATAGAAAATTTATTAAATTATGCTACGCATTCTACAGGAGTGCTTTTCACTGCTTATGATTTTGATAAATTAAAAAGTGCGAATAATGATGTTTTAATCAATATACAAAAGCAAGAAAATGGCGAAAGTGCTGTTTTTTGTCAAAATAAATTGTTATCAGTTGGTGGGATTTACCAAGAAGATGAATTTAGAATCAACGATCATACTAAAATTGTCATTATAGAAGCAAATTATACTCATCCTGAAATTATCGCTGAAGCAAAAGAAAATTATAAAAAAATTAATAATGAAATGTTTTATAAAAGCTTTAGGGGTAGTGAGCCAAAATTAAATATCGGAACGGATTTTTTGTTTAAACAAATGAGCGCAATTTCTAACATTACTCTTTATAGTGGTTCTCAGCAAATTGCAGAACACAAAGAATCAAAAGTCATCAATTTTACCAGCGAAGATATCAATCAAATGATAGGTAAGAACATAGAAAAAAATCTTATTTTAAAGATTCTTAAACACATAGGTTTTGATATCACGCTTGTTACAGAAGAATTGATTAATGCTAAAGTCCCTTTGCATAGACCTGATATTAAAAATATTTCAGATCTTTGCGAGGAAGTTGTTCGCATTATAGGTATTGACAATATAGAATCCAAAGCCTTGGAATTTTTTGAGAAAAACCGCATAAATCAAACCTATAATAATTATAAATTTCTAAAAGATCTTAGAGTTAGAGCTGTAAATAATGGGTATTTTGAAAGTTTGCATTATGTTTTGGATTTTAAAGAAGAATTGCATAATTTAGGCTTTAAAACTACAAATTTAAAACTTGTTAATCCCATTACTTCAGAGCTTGATACTTTAAGAAGCACTTTGATTAATCATTTATTAAATGCAGCAAGTTTTAATATAAAAAATTCTAAAAAAATTGTTAAGCTTTTTGAAAATGGTATGGTTTTTGATGAGCAAAATAATGAATTACATAAAATTGCATTTTTAAGCTGTGGCTACAAGGATGAAGCTAAAATTGCCAATAAAGCTAAGCCTGAATTAGTTAATTTTTATGATTTTCTACTTGAGCTTAAAAATATCATAGGGGACTTTAATTTAGCAAATTCAAGTTATGTTTTTTTAAGTCCTTACGAGCAAGCTGATATCATAAAAGAAGGTATTAAAATCGGCTATGTGGGTAGGGTTCATTTGAAAATAGAAAACGAAAGAGATCTGTTTAAAACCTATGTTTGTGAGCTTCATTTAGATCTTTTAAAACCTGAATTTAAGACAGCTAAAATTTATTCGAAATTTCCAGCGATTAATAGAGATTTAAGTTTGCTTATACCTAAAGATTATCCTTATGAAAAAATTAAAACCTGCATTAATACTTTAAATATAAAGATTTTAGAAGGTTTTAGGATAGTGGATTTATATCACGATGAGAATTTAAAAGAGCAATTTAGCTTGACTGTAAATTTTACTTTTAAAGATAGTGAAAAAACTCTGGAAGATAACGAAGTTGCCGTTTGTATGGAGCAAATTATCAATACCTTGGATAAAGAACTAGGATTAAAGCTAAGATGAAAATTTATCCTTTAGCTCATTTTAATCAAGAATTTACACAAATTGCAGCTGATAAAAGCATTTCTCATCGTTTTGCGATTTTTTCTCTTTTAACACAAGGAGAAAATAGGGCGCAAAATTATCTTTTAGCCCAAGATACGCTAAATACTTTAAAAATAGTCCAAAATTTAGGCGCTAAAGTAGAAAGAAAAGACTCTAGTGTTAGCATTAAAGCACCTAGTGAAATTCTTTCGCCAAATTGCATTTTAGATTGTGGAAATTCAGGCACTGCTATGCGTTTGATGATGGGATTTTTAGCAGGAATTTCAGGCTTTTTTGTATTAAGTGGAGATAGGTATTTAAATAATCGCCCAATGAAACGACTCAGCGAGCCTTTAAGAGAAATTGGAGCAAAAATTTATGGCAGAATGGATGCAAATTTGGCGCCACTTTGCATAGAAGGACAAAATTTAAAAGCTTTTAAATACGAAAGTAAAATTTCTTCAGCCCAAGTAAAAACCGCTATGATTTTAGCAGGTTTTAGTGCAGATGGAGTGAGTAAATTTAGCGAAGTTTCACTCAGTAGAGATCATAGTGAAAATATGCTAAAAGCGATGGATGCTCCTTTAAAAATTTCTCAAGATAAGTTAAGTATGGAAATTCTTCCTTTAAAAGAACCTTTAAAACCCTTGGATATCACGATACCAAATGATCCTTCTTCGGCTTTTTATTTTGTTTTAGCTGCTTTGATTTTGCCAAATTCTAAAATTACCCTTAAAAATGTTTTACTCAATCCTACACGCATTGAAGCTTATAAAGTTTTACAAAAAATGGGCGCTAAGCTCGAGTTTAAATTTTATGAGAATAGCTTTGAAAGCGTGGGAGAAATTTATGCACAAAGTAGTTCTTTGCAAGCCGTTGAAGTGAGTGAGAATATCGCTTGGTTAATTGATGAAGCACCAGCTCTTGCAATAGCTTTTGCCTGTGCTAAAGGAGAAAGTATTTTAAGAAATGCCAAAGAATTGCGTGTTAAAGAAAGCGATAGAATTCATGCTATGGTTGAGAATTTACAAAAATGCGGCATTGAGGCAGAAGAGCTAGATGATGGTTTTAAAATCACAGGCGCTAAGGCAAAAAGTGCTAAAATCAAAAGCTATGGAGATCACCGCATTGCTATGAGTTTTGCGATTTTAGGTTTGCTTTATGGAATGGAAATTGATGAAACAGAGTGTATTAAAACTTCTTTTCCAAATTTTGAAAAATTGCTTTTAGAATTGGGGGCAAAAATTGATTATTGAGTTAGCGAAAAATTATGGTTTTTGTTTTGGTGTTAAAAGGGCAATTAAAAAAGCAGAGCAAATTAAAGATGCAGCAACTATAGGACCGCTCATTCATAATAATGAAGAAATTTCGCGTTTGCAAAAAGATTTTAATGTTAAAACTTTGGAAAATATAAGAGCTTTAAGCAACGAAAAAAAGGCGATTATCCGTACTCATGGGATCACAAAACAAGATTTGGAAGAATTGAAAAAAAAGGATATTGAAATTTTTGATGCCACTTGTCCTTTTGTAACGAAGCCTCAACAAATTTGCGAGAAAATGAGCAATGAAGGCTATGAAGTGGTGATTTTTGGTGATGAAAATCATCCAGAAGTCAAAGGCGTGAAAAGCTATGTAAGCACAAAAGCTTATGTGGTTTTAGATAAAAAAGAGCTTGAAAATATCAAATTTCCTAGCAAGATTGCCGTTGTAAGCCAGACAACTAAAAAGATCGAGCATTTTATGGAGATAGTGAATTTTTTAATGCTTAGAGTAAAGGAAGTAAGGGTTTTTAATACGATTTGTGATGCGACTTTTAAAAATCAAGATGCCATTAAAGAACTTTCTTTAAGAAGCGATGTGGTAGTGGTTGTGGGTGGTAAAAATTCTGCCAATACCAAGCAACTTTTTTTAATCGCTAAGGCAAATTGCGAGGATAGTTATTTGATAGAAAATGAGAGTGAAATCCAAAAAGAATGGTTTTTGGGTAAAAAATATTGTGGTATTAGTGCGGGTGCTAGTACTCCTGATTGGATTATACAAAGAGTGATTGGTAAAATAGAAAGTTTTAAAATTTAGTTTAAATTTATGGGGGGGGGTATAATAAAAATTTTTAATATTTTTGAAAGGTTTTACAAATGAATAAAAATGTAGTTTTACTAGGCGGAAGTAATTCTGTAATGGTAAATGGCTTACAAAAAAGGCCTAAGAGAAGGTATAGACAAATATAATGAAAATGCTCCGCGGAGGAGGGGGTATTAGAATTTTATAATTTTGCTTTAAAGTTTATATGAAATTATTAGGCATAAAGAAATTTTTTAAAATGCTGAATTTATCATAACCGAAAATAATATCAATAAACAATATTATTTTCATCCCTATCAAAAACTTCCGTATTTTTTAATATATCGTAATTTAATGTGGCTTCATAAGGAGCTTTGTTTTTTAAATAAAAAAGTATTAATTTTGGTTTTACCTTATCCTTGTGATAACTACAAAGTTATTGATAATATCTATACGCAAATTTTGTTCTTATTTTGGTTTCAATATAAAAATATTATAATGAAAATTCTTTGGTGGAATTTAGAAAAAGAACTGATGCTCATTATTAGCAAACTAGAATTATGTGTGAATTTGGCAAGAATATCATTAAAAATATTGACAGTTTTAAAAAACGAAAATAACTTAATACAAAAAAACGATAATTCTAAATTTAAATTTGCACTCCAAAAGATATGGAACTAATCAATGGAAATTTGCGAGAAATTCCTATAAAAATTCAATATTTGATGAAAAAACTTACAGACTTGATAAAAATGTTAAGCTTAAATTTCTAAATAGTTTGAAAAATATTTTTTAATAGGTGTTCATAATTAGAACAATAAAGAATATCATATACCTAGTTTTTATTCTAGTGTATTGATTAAAAATGAAAAGACAAATATTTCAAAAGAATTTAGACACACAAATTTATTAGAAGCGCAATAGATGCTCAAACTCAAGCTATGTTAAATTTTAACAATGTAAATTTTGGCGAATTTTATATTGAAGTTCAAACTTGGAATACAAATCGGAAACGATTAGATTTTTGCAACCTTATTTCTTCTTTGCTTCTCCTAATGAAAATTATCATAATCAAACAATAGATTTTGAAGTCTTAGCTAATAAAATATAGAAATTTTAAAAGTTTATGATTTTAACCATCACGATAAATTTAATCAGTGCTAATTCTGCCAAAGCGAGAATTTACTCTCATCTTTCATACAAATGGCTATTGCTATAGTTATAAAAATTTAAAACTAACTAAAGATAAACTTCCACCTTCAGAAAGCTATCCTGACTATAAAGAAGCTTTAAAATAAAAGGAATGTTTTACTTGTAAGCTTGACGAAGCATTTATTAAAGCTAACAAAAACTAGCATAAAGTGGATATTTGAAATTTTATTTTGTGGATGTAAGAAAGCTTAAAAGGGAGTTTGGGAAATGAATAAATGAGCAAAAATGATGAAATATGCTAAAAATTTATAAATATTAACACTAATTAAAGAAAAAATGATATATAATCAAGCTTTATTTTATTTTTAAAGGACCGCGATGACTGAGGTGAACAAAAAAGTTCAAAAAAATATGGAAGAATTTCCTGAAGATGAGGATTTTGAACAGCTTTTAGAGGCTTTTGATAAATCCAGAGAAGAAGCTGCAACTGAAGGTGTGATCGTTGAGATCAGAGATGATGAAGTTTATATTGATATAGGCAAAAAATCAGAAGGTATTTTGGCATTAAATGAAATTACTGATGAAGATACTAATTTATTATTTAAGGTTGGAGATACTATCAAAGTAGCAGTGATCGGTTCTCGTGGAGGCAGATCTTTACTTTCTTATAAAAAAGCGTTAAGAAAACAAAAAGTTCAGGAATTTATTGAAAATTATGTTGAAAACGATGAAGCTTTTGATGTGAAAATTATAGGAAAAAATAAAGGCGGATTTATAGCTATAGATGATGAAGGTGTTGAATTTTTTATGCCAAGATCTCAGTATGGATTTAAAGATGCAAATAATCTTATCGGTAAAACTTTCAAAGTAAAAATTGTAAAAATTGATAAAGATGAGCAAAGTATCGTTATTTCGAGAAAGAAAATTCTCAATGATGATAGAAAAAAACGTAAAGAGCTTATTAGTGGTATTGTAGAAAATGATGCAATTTTAGAGGGTGTTGTTAAGAAAATCACAACCTATGGAATGTTTGTTGATGTGGGTGGAATTGACGGGCTTGTTCATTATAGTGAAATTTCTTATAAAGGACCTGTAAATCCTAATGCACTTTATAAAGAGGGTGATAAAGTTCCTGTTAAAGTTATAAAATACGATAAAGATAAAAAGCATCTTTCTTTGTCTGTTAAAGCAGCTATTCCTGATCCTTGGAATGAGATCAAAGATAGCTTAGAAATCGGTGATACTATCAAGGTTGTAGTGTCTAATATTGAGCCTTATGGAGCTTTTGTAGATTTGGGTAATGATATTGAAGGATTTTTGCATGTCAGCGAAATTTCTTGGGATAAAAACATAAAGAATCCTAAAAATCACATCACAAAAGGTCAAGAAATTGATGTTGAAGTGATTGAGATTAATATCCCAGAAAGAAGATTGAGAGTATCTTTGAAAAATTTACTTTCAAAGCCTTTTGATGAATTTTTACAACAATATCAAATTGGCGATGTGGTAGATGGCGTGATAACTTCTATTACTAATTTTGGTGCTTTTGTTAAAATTGGAAATATTGAAGGTTTATTACACAATGAAGATTCCTCATGGGATAGAAATATAAAATGCAAAGATTTATTTAAGGTTAATGATAAAATAAAAGTAAAAATCATCAAAATAGATCAAGAAAACCAAAAAGTATCTCTTAGTGTTAAAGAGCTTACACAAAGTCCAGTTCAAGTTTATGCTTTGAAACACAATGTTGGCGATATAGTAAAGGGTAAAATAAGAGATATTAAGGATTTTGGTATTTTTGTAGAACTTGAAAATGGCGTTGATGCTTTGATTCATAAAGAAGATATTAGTAGTGCTGATTTTGAAAATTTGCAAATTGATTCCGAGATTGAAGCGGTAATAGTTTTTGTTGATGAAAAAAGAAATAGAATTCGTTTAAGCGTAAAAAATCTTCACAGAATGAAAGAACGAGAAGTTTTAAACGAAATCAACAATAATGATAAAGTAACATTAGGTGATATTATAAAAGATCAACTTTCTTAAATGAATTAAGTCTATGAAAAAATATACCCTATATGGTGTTTTATTCACTTTATTTTTAATTCTTTTTGTCTGCATTGTAGTTTTATTTTTCAGGTATGGCGAAATAAACGCTATGCCTGAAATTATCAAGGAAGTGGCTTATAAAATTAATACTCCCAAACAAGAAAATTCAAAAGAAGAAACATGGCAAGATAAGCTTTCGCAGCTTCCTAAAAAAAACTATGTTCCTGCGGTGCAATACTTTTCAATGTATTTTGAAGTAGATACAAGTGCCTTTGAACCAAAGCAACGATATTATCAACTTTTAATCAGTAAAAATGATGTGTATTCTATGTTTTGTTTAAAGCAAACGCTGAATTTATTTAATGTGCAGTATAGTTTGGTAAGCACCAAGGATAATACTCAAATTATTTTAGATACGGATGATAAAAACATATTAGAAGGTATTATTAAAAAATTAAAAACCTATGATATAGATACTCAAATAAAGGAGATGTGGTTATGAAAAAAAAGATCATAGTATGTGATGCGATTTTAGATAAGGGTGTTGAAATTTTACGCAATGCTGAAGATATAGAGCTTATCGAGGCTGCAAAAGTTCCAAAAGATCAGCTTTTATCTATGCTTGAAGATGTTGATGTGGCGATTACAAGAAGTTCGACTGATGTGGATGAAAAATTTTTAAGTCATGCAAAGAAGCTTAAAGCTTTAATCCGCGCTGGAGTTGGCGTGGATAATGTGGATATTGCTAATTCATCAAAACGCGGTGTGATTGTGATGAATGTCCCAACGGCCAATACTATCGCCGCAGTAGAGCTTACAATGGCACATCTTTTAACTTCAGCAAGGAGTTTTGTTAATGCTCATAATTTCTTAAAACAAGAAAGAAAATGGGAAAGAGAAAAATGGTACGGCGTAGAGTTAATGAATAAGACTTTAGGTGTGATAGGCTTTGGAAATATCGGCTCTCGCGTAGCTATTCGTGCTAAGGCATTTGGAATGAAAATTTTAGCTTACGATCCTTATATACCTACTTCAAAAATCACCGATCTTGGTATGGAAGCAGTAACAAATTTGGAAGATATTTTAACCCAAAGTGATTTTATTACTATACATACTCCAAAAACCAAAGAAACAGAAGGTATGATAGGCTTAAATGAGCTTGCTAAAATGAAAGATGGTATTCGTTTGATTAACTGTGCAAGAGGGGGTTTATATACGGAAGAGGCATTATGCGAAGGATTAAGAACCGGTAAAATAGCATGGCTTGGCATCGATGTATTTGTTAAAGAGCCAGCAACAAATAATCCTATTTTGGAATTTAATAACATTTCAGTCACCTCTCATCTTGGTGCAAATACCTTTGAAAGTCAAGAAAACATATCCATACAAGCTTGCGAACAAGCCTTAAATGCAGCTAGAGGTATATCATATCCCAATGCCTTAAATTTACCAATTAAAACTGAAGATTTGCCACCATTTGTAGAGCCTTATATAGAGCTTGTATCTAAAATGGGATTTTTATGTGCTCAGCTTGATAAAAATCCAGTAAAAAGCATAAGACTTGAAGCAGAAGGAAATATTGGCGAGTTTGCAAATTCTATGCTTACTTTTGCTTGTGTCGGTGTTTTGGGTGGAATTTTAGGCGATACGATTAATTATGTTAATGCTGAATTTGTGGCTAGAGATAAAGGCATAGAGCTTGGAAGCGAGGTTTTACCTAATAGTGGTTATAATAATAAGCTTACCATTAAAATTGTTACAGAGCAATCTAGCGTTAGTGTATCAGGGACTATCTTTAATGAAAATGAACAAAGAGTTGTCATGCTAAATGGATTTGCAACAGATTTTAAACCTAAAGGAAAAATGATAATCTTTAAAAATAAGGATATTCCAGGAGTTATTGCAAAAATCACCTCTATACTTGCTGAAAATAAAATCAATATTGCCGATTTCCGTTTAGGACGCGATGGTTTTGGTCATGCTTTGGCTGTAGTGTTGGTTGATGATAAAATCAATAAAGCTTTACTTGATAAGCTCAATGCATTTGATGCTTGTATTTTTGCACAATATGTTGAAATTTAAAGGCTAAGATGGCGCTAATAGATTTAATCAAAGCTTCTAAGAAATTTAGCGAGAAAATTGTTTTAAATGAAGCGAATTTTAGTGCCAATGATGGTGAAAAAATTGCCATTATTGGCAAAAATGGAGAAGGAAAATCTACATTTTTAAAAGTCATTTTGGGTATCCTTACTTTAGATAGCGGTAGAATTATAAGACAAAATGGAAAAAGCATAGCCATGCTTTCTCAAAGTGTGGATTTTGATACCAATTTAAGCGTCAAAGAACTTATTAAAAAAGAACTTGCTGAAATTTATCAAATTTTAGAAGATTATGAAAATTTACAAAGCAAGCTCAGTACAAACCCTCATAATGAATCTTTATTAAGACAAATAGATGATTTGATTTCTCTTATTGATAGCAAAGATGCTTGGAATATTGATGATAAGATCACAAGGATTTTAAAAGAATTTCAGTTATTAGAATACGAAAATAGGGCGGTTTGCACTTTAAGTGGTGGCGAGATTCGCCGTGTGGGGCTTTGTGTGCTTTTGCTTAAAAATCCAGATATTTTGTTACTTGATGAACCTACAAACCATTTGGATGTCTACATGAGCAGCTTTTTGGAAAATATGCTAAAAAATTCTAAAATGTGTGTGATTTTCATCTCGCATGATAGGTATTTTATTGATGCAATTGCAGATAAATGCGTGGAAATTGATGCAGGAAATTTAAGTGTTTTTAAAGGTGGATATGTAAATTATTTAGAAAAGAAAACTCAAATTCTGCAAAGTCTTGCCAAAAGCCATGAAACTCTTTTAAAGCATCTTAAAAGTGAAGAGGAATGGCTAAGGCGCGGAGTTAAAGCGAGATTAAAACGCAATGAAGGACGAAAAGAGCGCATCTTAAAAATGCGAGAAGAGGCTAAGAAAAATCCTAGCGCAATTCAGCGTTTGAAGCTTGAAATTTCAAGAGCAGCTTTAAATTTTAACGGAGAAAAAATTATAAATCGCAAGAAAATGCTTTTTGAGCTTAAAAATATAAGCAAAAGTATAGGAAATAAAATTCTTTTCAAAGACTTTTCAAGTCGTATTTTGCAAGGCGAGCGTATAGCCATAGTGGGGAAGAATGGTTGTGGAAAATCAACTTTTTTAAAAGTGCTTTTAGGTCAGCTTCATCAAGATAGTGGAGAAATAAAAAGAGGCGAGCTTAAAATAGGGTATTTTGATCAGGCTAGAAGTCTTGTAAATTCAGATAAAAGCTTACTTGAAATTTTTTGCCCTAATGGCGGTGATAGAGTGGAAGTGCGTGGTAAAAATATGCATGTTTATGGGTATTTGAAAAATTTTTTATTTCCAAAAGAATTTTTAGATAAAAAAGTATCGGTTTTAAGCGGTGGAGAAAAAAATCGCGTGGCTTTGGCTTTACTATTTACTAAGGAATATGATGTTTTGGTTTTGGATGAGCCTACAAATGATCTTGATATTGCGACTATTAATATTTTAGAAGAGTATTTGCTTAGTTTTGAAGGAGCAATTTTGCTTGTTTCGCATGATAGGTATTTTGTAGATAAAATCGCTACTAAAATTTACGCCTTTGAAAAAGATGGTTTTATTAATATAGAACATATACCTTATACGCAGTATTTAGAAACAGAAAAAGAGCTAAAAGAATTTGATGAATATCTTGCAAATTTAGAGTCAAATCAAAACAAAGAAATTATTTCAAAGGAAAAAAGTGGCAAGAAATTAAGCTATAAAGAAAATGAAATTTTAAAGCTTTATCCTGAAAAAATTCAAAGCTTAGAAGATGAAATTCAAAAACTCAATCAGCAGCTTTCAGATCCTAAATTTTATCAAGAAATTGGAATTGCAAAATTATATGAACAATTAGAAAATTTACAGCAAGAATTAGAAAAATTGGAAAATGCGTATTTTGAAGTATTGGAAAAAAGTCAAAATTTAAATTAGTAAATTTTAAACTAAGGCAAAACCTTAGTTTATTTTTTTAGATGAGCAATAACTTTATCAATTTTTTTACTCGCTTCAGTGTAATTTCCATCTTTTAATTCCTCTAAAGCTTCGATAGCAAAATCAAAATCTTCAAATTCATTTAAATAAGTCTCAATTGCTTCTCTTATAATGATAGATTTTGGTTTAGATAAATTTTTACTGATTTGATCTAAACGATTTTTTAATTTTGTTGGTAATTTTAGAGAGTAACTTTTGAATTCTTCTTTGCTTTTCATTACTTTCTCCTTAATGTTTTTTATAAAATTTTATAGGTTGTTTGCAAACTTTGCAAGTAAAATTAGCGCCTGAATTTTGAATTTTGTTGTGAATTCCATAAGGCACATCATGAACTTTACCTTTGCAATTGCAAGAATATAAATAAGTGCAAATTTCTTCTTCGTGAACTATATCTCTAACCTCTTCAAAACTTGCATCATCTCCTTCATCAGTGCTTAAGGAAGATTTTCTCCATTTTTCAACCTTCATATCTTCGTATAAGATATGACCCAATAGCCATTGTTTGGCTATAACATAAAGCTTTTCTTTAAGATCGTTTGTAGATCTAATGTCTTTAATTAAATCTATCATCATTTGTATGATTTCTTTGTGAATTTTTTTATGCTCTTCATAGTTTGGATAACCTATCATTTGCATATATTTTTCTTCGTCATTAAAATGATTTTTCATATATGTAAAAAATTCAGCAAGTAAATTTTTAACATCACTTTTACATACCGGACGATCTGAAATTCTTTCAACTTCAGCAGCTAATTCAAAGAGTTTTTTGTGTTGATCATCAATTCTAGCATTATGAACACTATAACTATTGTCCCACTTAGGTAACATCTTTTCACCTTTTTTACGAAGTAATTTTATACTTAGCAAAGATTATATCATAAAAAACAAAAATACAAATGATAAATTAAAATTTTTAATGTAAAATTCTTATATTCTCAACCAAAAAAGGAAAGCAATGGCAACTAAAATTCTTTTACTTGAAGATGATATGAGCTTAAGTGAAATTATTGATGAGTATTTAAGTGATATGGGCTATGAAATTAAAGTAGTAGATAATGCAGCTGACGCTCTTGATTTGGCTTATGAGCAAAAATTTGATCTTTGGATTTTGGATGTGAAAGTTCCTTTGGGCGATGGTTTTTCTTTATTAAAAGAATTAAGAAGTGCAGGAAAAGATACGCCCGCTATTTTTATGACTTCTTTAAATACCGTGCAAGATTTACAAAAGGGCTTTGGCGTGGGTTGTGATGATTATATACGAAAACCTTTTGAACTTGTAGAACTTTGCGTGCGTATAGAGTCTTTGCTTAAGCGTTCTTTTTCACATAAAAACGATGATTATGAAGATTTAGGGAATGGCTATAAATTTGCTTTGCGTTCTCAAATTTTGTACCATAATTCAGAGGCTTTATCTTTACCTAGTAAGGAAATCAAGCTTTTAAGTTTATTATTGCAAAATAAAAATAATTTTTTAAGTTTGGAGCGTATTTTTGAAGAATTGTGGGATTATAATGAAGAACCTAGCGAAATGAGTTTAAGGGTTTATGTGAAAAATTTAAGAAAAATTTTAGGAAAAGATAAAATTATCAATCAACGCGGAAGGGGATATTGTTATGTCCGAAGCTAAAAGCGTTATCAGACAAATTTTACTTATTTATCTTACAACAACAGGAGTATTTTTAAGTATTTTCTTTGGAATTTGGTATGAAAAACTTTATGAGGAGTTAATTTCTGAAAAAAGTATAAATTTAAAAGAATATCATCGAAATATTGTTATAGGTATCACAAATTCAAGATTTGTACCTTTAGAACAAAGTGCTGCTGATATTGCTAAAGATTCTGAGCTTAAATTTGCGATTTTTGATCGTAAAAAGGTATTTTTTAGTAATTTAGATTATAGGGTGGATGAAATCACTTTAAAATACAGAGGACAAGGCGGTAGAGATATTTATAAAAATACAGTTTTTTTTATAGCACCGCTTAGTTCATCTCATTATTATCTAAGACATTTTAAGAATTTTAATCCAATAAATGAAGAAAAAATAAATAAAAATGGTTTAAAAATACTGATACAGGGATTTGAAGTTAGCAAAGAATTGTTTTTAATCCGCTTGCAAGTATTTTTATCTGCCTTACTATCATTTGTGTTAATAGGAATTATCTCTTATTTTTTGGTGAAAATTGCTTTAAGACCTTTGGAAAATAAAATTCATACTTTAAATCGCTTCATTAAAGATTCAACCCATGAAATCAACACCCCTTTAAGTGTAATTTTAATGAGTGTTGAGCAGCTTGAGAGACAAGATCAAAATAATTCGCCAAAATTCAAACGCATTAAACTTGCAGCAAAAACTTTAAATCAAATTTATTCCGATTTGGTTTTTTATAATTTTCCCAATACTATTGCCCAAGATAAGGTTCATATTGATATGAAAAATTTAATCTTAGAGCGTTTGGAATATTTTAAATTATTTTTTGAACAAAAAAAAATCGAACTTGTTTTAAATTTAAACGATAACAATACACTTTTTGCAAATAAAAATCGTATTGCTAAAATGCTTGATAATCTTTTAAGTAATGCTATTAAATATAATAAAAAAAGTGGCAAAATTTATATTTCACTCAGTGAAAATATTTTAGAAATTAAAGATACAGGTTGTGGTATAGATAAACAAAATTTAAAAAATATCTTTGAGCGTTACGCAAGATTCAATCAAGATCAAGGGGGATTTGGCATAGGACTTGCTTTAGTAAAAAACATTGCCAAAGAGTATGAGATTAGCGTAGAATGCCAATCTGTTCCAAACGAAGGTAGTAGCTTTATTTTAAAATGGTGATTATTTTTTGATAAACCAAGTTAAATATGCGCAAAGTAAAGACAAAAATAAAGAAAAAAGCGCATAAAGATTAAATTCAATCAAGCTTAAAAAGGTTGAACTTAATAAAAATCCACCCATAGCACTATAAATGGCAATTTTATATAAAATGCCATTTTGTGCCATTTTTCTACAAGGACAAAATTTTATAAAACTTTTTTGTAAATTTTCTTCAGTAGGATATTTAAAATTAATTAAAACGGCAATTAAAGTAATAAAATTTAAAACAAGAAGATAAGAGAGCAATACAAACATATTTATTCACCTATATATCTTAACCAGTAAGGTAAATGCTCTTGTTCTGTCTTTAAGCTCGTTTGTTCACCATGTCCTGGCAAAAGAATAAAGTCATTCTTATAAGCCATAGCTTTTTTTAGACTTTGCTTCATTAAAGTGGCATCGGAATAAGGAAAATCCCACCTTCCTATGCTTCTATTAAATAAAAAATCTCCACTAAACATTATTTTCTCTCCAATAAGCTCTATCATACAACAACCTGGAGTATGTCCTGGAAAAAAATGAAATTTAAGCTTAAAATCAGCTATATTAAATTCATCTTCATTGTCGATTAAAATATCAGCTTTACTTGACTCAAAACCTTTGCTAAAAGGATCTTGAAGCATAAATTCATCATTTTTGTGGATGTAAATAGGGATATTAAATTCTTTTTTAACCTTGGCATTATCCCAAACATGATCATAATGTCCGTGAGTGTTTAAAATCGCCAAAGGATTTTTAGTATTTTTTTTGATAAAATCAAGCGCATCAACTCCTGGATCGATAATTAACTCTGCATTTTGTGAGCTTACAATGTAACAATTTGTTTGATAATCCCCGCAAGCTTGTTTTAAAATTTGCATTTTCTACCCTTTTTATTTTTGTGTATTATATAATTTTTATCAATTCTTTTGGACTAAAATTTAAAATATCTACGCATTTTAAAAGAAAAGCTATTATAATTATGCTTTTAAAGTTAAGGTAGTAAAAATGGATTATAAGCAAATTTTGCAAAACATTGATAAATTTATAAAAAATAAAATTCAACTTTCTAATACAAAAGGCGTTATCTTAGGACTTAGTGGAGGGATTGATTCTGCTTTGGTTGCAATGCTCTGTAAAAAAGCTTTAAATGAAAATGTTTTTGCACTCTTAATGCCTACAAGATTTTCCAATCAAGAGAATTTAAACGATGCTTTAATGCTTTGCAAAGAACTCAAACTAGAATATAAAATCTTAGAAATTCAAAATATCTTAGATACTTTTTTAGATAAAAGTGAAAATACCAATAAAATTCGCACGGGTAATTTTGCTGCACGCATTAGAATGAGCTTGCTTTATGATTATTCTGCTTTAAAAAATGCTTTGGTTGTTGGTACTTCAAATAAAAGCGAGTTACTTTTAGGCTATGGGACAATTTATGGGGATCTAGCTTGTGCTTTTAATCCTATAGGCGATCTTTATAAAAGCGAAATTTACGAGCTTGCAAAACATTTAAATTTACACGAAAATTTCATCAAAAAAGCCCCAAGCGCAGATCTTTGGGAGGAGCAAAGCGATGAAAAAGATTTAGGCTTTTCTTATGAGCTCATAGATAAAGGTTTGAAAGCGCTTGAAAATAACGATAAAAAAGCACTTGAAAAACTTGATCAAAATTTATTAAATATGCTAAATTCAAGATTAAAAAATAATGCTTTTAAAAGAGTAATGCCTGAGATTTTAAGCTTAAGAGTCTTTTGTAAATGAAAGAAAAAAACTACGAACTTTGGCTGGATAATTATTTTTTTAAGCCTAGTTTCTTACAAAAATGTCTTGCAATTTCACTTTTGCCTTTAAGTTTTATTTATACTATTTGTGCGGTTTTAAATAGTTTTTTTCGCAAAAAAATTGATTTTAAAAAACCCATTATAAGTGTGGGGAATTTGAGTTTTGGCGGTAATGGAAAAACGCCTATGTGTAAAGCTATAGCAAAAGAATTTGATGGTGTTTTTGTTGTACTTAGAGGCTATAAGAGAAAGAGCAAAGGTTTAATTGTCGTTAAAAGTCAAAATGGAATTTTATGTGAAGTAAGCAAAAGTGGCGATGAGGCAATGGAATACGCCTTTTGCGAAGAAATTTCTGGCGTGATAGTGAGTGAAGATAGGGTTAAAGGCATAGAAAAGGCCTTTGAATTAGGTGCTAAAATTGTTTTGCTTGATGATGCTTTTTCTAAATTTCATATTAAAAAATTTGATATTTTGCTTGAAAGTAAGATTAAGCCTTTTTTTAATTTTACCCTGCCAAGCGGAGCTTATCGTTTGCCTAAATTTTATGAAAAAAAAGCTGATTTTATTGCACTTGAAGGAAGGGATTTTGTGCGTTATTCTTATGTCAGTGAAAATCCAAAAGCCGTGCTTGTTAGCGCCATTGCCAAGCCTTTTAGGCTATATGAGCATTTTATTAAGGCTAGAGCTTGTTATTTTTTTAAAGATCATTATGAATTTAAAAAAGAAGAGCTTGAAAATTTGCTAAAAAAACATAATTGCGATACACTAATGCTTACTTTTAAAGATTTTGTAAAAGTGAAAGATTTTGGTTTTAAGTGTCAAATCATAGAATTAAATGTTGAATTAAAAGAAAATTTTAAACAAATTTTGCACGAATATGTAAGGAGTTTTGATGTTATTAGTTGAAAGCAGAAATGCTAGCGAAAAAAAAGATTTTAAAGATGCTATTATAAATCCAAATGCCCCGCAAGGTGGGCTTTACTCGCCCTTAATTTTACCTAAATTTGATGGCGAAAAATACACTAATTTACCTTATAAAGAATTTGCATTAAAGTTAATAGAAAGCTTTGAATTTGGTTATGAAGATTTGTTTGAAAAAGCTTTAAAAAGCTATGAAAAATTTGATGATAAAAACTCACCAATAAAACTTCAAAAAATTGCCGATAAAACCTATATTAACGAGCTTTGGCATGGACCTACAAGGGCTTTTAAAGATATGGCTCTGCAACCTTTTGGTGTGCTTTTGAGTGAATTTTCCAAAGATAAAAAGATTTTAATCATTTGCGCTACAAGTGGCGATACAGGACCTGCAACGCTTAAAAGTTTTGAAAATTTAGAAAATATCAAAGTTATTTGTATGTATCCAAAAGGCGGAACAAGCGCTTTACAAGAACTTCAAATGCGATCAATGGATAAGAATAATTTAAAAGTTTTAGCTATAAAAGGCGATTTTGATGATGCGCAACGCACTTTAAAAACCTTGCTTGGAAAACAAGAATTTAAAGATGAATTGCATGATTTAGACTATGAGCTTTGTGCGGCAAATTCGGTGAATTTTGGCAGAATTTTATTTCAAATCATTTATCATTATTATGCAAGTTTAAGGCTTTTTAATGAATTTAAAGAAGAAGTTCAAATCATCGTGCCAAGTGGAAATTTTGGCAATGCTTTAGGGGCTTTTTATGCCAAGTTAATGGGCGCTAAAATTTCAAAGATTAAAATTGCTTCAAATTCTAACAATATCCTAAGTGATTTTTTTCACAAAGGTGAATACGATCTTAAAAATAGGGTGCTTAAAAAGACGATTTCTCCAGCTATGGATATACTTATTTCTTCCAATGTTGAAAGATTATTATTTGCTAAATTTAAAGATAAAAGAACAAAAGAGCTAATGGAGCTACTTAAAACGCAAAAATATTTTAAGCTTGAAAAAGAAGAGTTAAAAAGTTTGCAAGAAGATTTTGAGGCTGATTTTTGCAGTGATGAAGAGTGTATGAAATTTATCAAAAATAGTAAAACTTTAATCGATCCACACACAGCAACTTGTTTTAAAATGCTTGACATATCAAAACCAAGCATCATCACTTCAACTGCTGAATGGACTAAATTTACCCCAAGCATGATAAAAGCACTTTTTGATAGAGAGTGCGAAGATGAAAAAGCAGATTTTAAGCTTCTAGCAAAAGAATTTAAAGTGGATATCAAAAAAGAACTTTTAGAGCTTTTCGATCTTAAAAATACCGATGAAAAGGTTTATGAAATAAGAGACATTGAAAATATAATTTTAGAATGGATTAAAAAATGATTATCATACCTACAAGGCTGGCTTCTACGCGTTTTCCTGAAAAAATTCTTTGTGATATAGGCGGTGTTCCGATGTTTATTGCTACAGCCAAGCAAGTTTCGAGCGTGGATGAAGTTTGTATTGCACTTGATGATGAAAGAGTGCAAGAGATCGCTAAGAAATACGGCTTTAAAGCGGTTTTAACAAGTAAAAACCACGAAAGTGGCACAGATAGGATAAATGAAGCTTGCGAAAAACTAGGACTTAAAGATGATGAAATTATCATCAATGTGCAAGCCGATGAGCCTTTTATCGAGTATGAAAATTTGCTTAAATTTAAAGAATTTGCCAAAGATTGTCTTAAAAAAGATGCTTTCATGGCAAGTTGTTATAAAAAAATCAACAAAGACGAAGCCAGTGATCCAAATTTAGTTAAAGTGCTTTGCGATAAAGACGGCTTTGCTTTGTATTTTTCAAGAGCAAAAATCCCTTATGAAAGAGCAGAGTATGAAGAGAGTTTTAAGGGACATTTAGGCATTTATGCTTATAGCGTTAAGGCTTTGCGCGAATTTTGTGCTTTAAAAAATTCTGCCCTTGAAAAGGCTGAAAAATTAGAGCAATTAAGGGCCATAGAAAATGGTAAAAAAATCAAAATGCTTGAAATTATCACAAATAGCATGGGAATTGACACTAAAGAAGACTACGAAAGGGCTTTGAAATTCATAAAAAGCTAATTTAAATTAGCTTTTATTTTTACTTTATAGCAAACACACTGTTTATCATAAATCTTTTTTCTCTTCGCATGCAGCTTTGGGTATGAAAAATTGTAAGCACAACTATAATAAGGCGGCATTCTCTTTGGATTTTCCTTCGCATATTAACTTTACTTTTTCGAAATAGTTTTTTATCATAGCATAATCTATCGTTAGTAAAAATTTGAGTGCTTAAAATAAAACCACAAACACTATCTTCTTTATCATTTTTTTCTCCTTTATAAAACTACAATTAAACATTTTATCAGCAAGCTCGAAAAAATTTTTTGCAAAACGACAAAGCCGCATTAATATCTAAAAACACTATAGAGGTATCAGAACTTACTCTTATGGGGTTTTATTTAAGCAGATGACTATAGCTTTTAACTATGTATTATAAATTTTCAATCGTGTATTGGCTATATAGCAAGGCTAAAAACGACTTTTTTTATCGGTATAAATTTCTTTGATAAAATAAGTGTATTTGTATATCTATAAGCCAAAAAAGCTTAATGCTTAATTGGCTTATTTAAAAGTATTTAGTTTAATATCCCCCCTAACGCCTTTTGTTGTTGTCTTATGGATTCTTCCATTAAACAACCTTGCCATAAATTAAATTTCATATTAGCTTCTCGGCAAGCTCCAAACCTATCGCCATTCATACCACTGCACCTACTAGCTACAGATTCATAATCACTTTCTTCAGACTGACAAACCGCCATAGCAATATCATAATAAAATCAAATCCAAAGCTATTAAAAACATTTTTTCATATTAAACCTTTCATTTCATTTCTAAGTATCTCGCCAAATACATCCTCTTGTTCTAAGTCAATGTTCCAAGATCTTAAATCTTGTTTAAAGCCAGACAGCGCAAACATGCAGTTGAAATTTTCACAATTTTTAACATTCCATTTATCAAGATTTTGATTAAATTTACTTGCAAACATAAAAGCAAGGGACATATCCTTTACCTTTGAGACATTTCATGAATTTATGTCTTGATTGAAAGACTTAGCGCAAAGGAAAATCGAGTCCATATTTTCAAGCGAGCTTGTATCCCATTTATTTAAGGGTTGATTAAAAGAAGTGCCCTTAAACATAGAGCTCATATTGCTTACATTATGCACGCGCCAATCATTGATATTCTCATTAAATACTTTACATAAGCAAACATTTCGCGCATATTTTTAACGCTTGAAGTATCCCAAGTGCCTATGCCGCTGAAATTTTTTCGCTTGCTGCCTTTAAAGACTTCGCTTAAATCATCAAGCTTGCTAATATCTAAAGATGATAAATCCAAATTCTCATCTTTCAACAACTCAAGCAAATGCTACTTGTTCTCAACAATTATTTGTTTCATGTTCTCCTTTCATTATAAGATAAGCAATTATTATATATATAAGTTTTCTCTTAAATGCTTTGAAAACAAATTTTTAATTAAGCCAAATGCTTCCTAATGCCAAAATAAGATAAAATCAGTATAATTTTTAGCCAATCAAACATAAAGGAAAAATATGAAAAAAATATTTTATTTTTTAACTTTGCTTTTTGCTCTAAATTTAGTGGCAAAAGATTTAGTTGTGGGTATGGAGCTTGCTTATCCTCCTTTTGAAATGAGTGATAAAAGTGGCAAAGCAAGTGGGATTAGCGTGGATTTTTTAGAAGCTTTTGCTGAGAAAAATGGCTATAAGCTTGTAGTTAAAAATATCGCTTGGGATGGGCTAATACCTGCTTTAAAAACTGGTAAAATCGATCTTATTATGTCTTCTATGACTATCACAGATGAGCGCAAAAAAACCGTTAGCTTTAGCATACCTTATGCACAAGCAAATTTGGCAATTTTAACCCCTTTAAACTCAAACATTCAAAGCATTAAAGATCTAAATCAAAAGGGTAAAATTCTGGCTTTAAAACGCGGATCTACTGGACATCTATATGCGAGTAAAAATCTTAAAAATGCCACTATACATTTATTTGATAAAGAAAATGCGGCGATTTTAGAAGTGATACAAGGCAAAGCAGATGGCTTTTTTTACGATCAGCTTAGCATTTATAGAACTTGGCAAAAACACCAAGATACGACAAGAGCTATCTTAGATCCCTTTCAAGAAGAGGCTGAATTTTGGGGTATAGCTGTGCAAAAAGAAAATGTGGAGCTTAAAAAAGAGCTTGATGAATTTATCATACAAAGTAAAAATGATGGATTTTTTGATAGCTTAGGAGAAAAATACCTTAAAAGCGTAAAAGATACTTTTAAAGAGAAAAATTTACAGTTTTTCTTTTAATGAAAAAGCCCAAAATAGGGCTTTTTATCAAGAATAAGATTTGACAAATTTAGCAATTCTTTCAATTCCTTTGATAATATTTTCTTCACTTGTCGCATAGGAAAGTCTAAAATAACCATCCATTCCAAAACCAATGCCTGGGACAACTGCAACTTTTTGATCTTCAAGTAATTTTTTGCAAAATTTCATCGAGTCTTTTTCTAATTTGCTAATATTAACAAAAAGGTAAAAAGCACCTTGTGGTTTATAAACGCTGATATTTGGAATTTCATTTAGCATTTTAAGTGCTGTGTTGCGTCGCTTTTCAAAAGCTTGTCTCATATTTTCTATATCTTTGTCAATTTCTCCATTTAAAGCAGGTATGGCAGCGTATTGGGTAATTGAGCATATATTAGAAGTGCTTTGTCCTTGAAGTCTTTTAACGGCCGAAACCAACTCTTTATTTTTACTTGCCATATAGCCAAAACGCCAACCTGGCATTGCGCTGCATTTGCTTAAGCCATTGATAGTAACTGTTCTTTTTAACGCATCTTCACTAACTCCTGCAAAAGCACAAAATTCAACCCCATCATAACAAAGTTTTTCATACATTTCATCGCTTAAAACAGTGATATTTGTGCCTTCTAAAACTTTGGCTATGCTGGTAAGTTCTTCTTTTGTATACATTGCACCAACGGGATTTGATGGAGAATTTAGGATTAATACTTTTGTTTTTGGTGTAATAGCTTGTTTTAATTGTTCAGCTGTGATTTTAAAACCATTTTCTTCTATACCTTCTATAAAAATAGGCTTTCCTTCTGCAAATTTAACCATTTCAGGGTAACTTACCCAGTAAGGACTAGGGATAATCACTTCATCGCCTGCCTCAACAAGACACTCAATGCAGTTAAAAAGTGAGTGTTTTGCACCAACATTAGTGATAATTTCGCTAAGCTCGTAGTCTAAATTATTATCTTTTTTGAGTTTTGTTTGGATAGCTTTTAAGGTATCTTTGATACCTGCAACGGCTGTATATTTTCCACAGCCTTTCTCTATAGCTTTAATTGCAGCATCTTTGACAATTTTTGGAGTATCAAAATCAGGCTCTCCTGCTGAAAAACTGATGATATCTTCACCTTTTACTTTAAGCTCATTTGCAAGAGCAGTGATTGCTAAAGTGATGGACTCTTCTAAAACTTGAGATCTTTTACTTAACATTTATCTATCCTTCAAAAAAATTTTGTAAATTCTAGCAAAAATATTTACATAAAATTTTAAAATCATAATAATTTTCCATTTAAGTCCGTTAAATATAATAAAATTGTTAATTTTTGTTAATTTTCACTAAGTTCTTTTGCAACTTGTGCGGCAAGTTTCAATTTGTCATTATCAAAATGAGTATAAATTCTTGAAGTATTTAAACTTGCATGTCCCAAAGCTTCTTGCACCAAAACCAAATCTTTTTGTTTTTTGTAAAGCAAGGTGGCAAAAGTATGCCTTAGCATATGTGCGCCATTTTTTTGTTTGCGAATTCCTGCTTTAAAAAGCAATTGTTCTACAATGCGCGAAATGTAAGATTGGGTAAGTGGCATACCTTTTTTATTGACAAAAAGTAGGGCATCTTTGCTTAAATAATTAATTTTGACATTTTTTAATAAAGAGGCTATAAGTTCTTTTTTAATCATCACAATGCGGTATTTATTACCTTTGGCTCGAATTCTTATAGTGTAAAGATCGTTTTCTTCGCTAATATCTTTTAGCTTGATGTTAATGGCTTCACTGACGCGAATACCTGTAAAAATGATGATTTTAATGATAAGTTTATTGCGTATGGTATTGCTTTTAAAGTCTGCATTTTCCACAGCATCAAGGAATTTTTTCAACTCTTCTTCGCTCATAAATTCAGGTAATTTCACTCCTTTTGCCCCTACAATGCCTGCCCAATTTTTTAAAGTGATCTCAAAAAGATGTGCTTTTTTATCTTCTTCATTTTGTTTATCCAAAAAATCAAAGAAATTAATCACAGCAATGCGGTAATTTTTCTTACTCGCATCAGAAAGCGATCCTGTAATGCTTGCTAGAATTTCTATGATTAAAGATTCGTCAATTTGCTTTAAAGAATAGAGTTTATAAAAAAGTAAATATTCAAAAAGCTTTTTTAGGGGATTAAAATAAGTATTTACGCCTCCAAGTCCAGCATTACGGGCTTTTTTAGCTAAAGCATCCAATTCTTCGATATTTTTAACACCCTTTGTGAGTAAATAATTTACTTCAGCTAGGGCTGCGGGGTTTTTTAGTTCTTTGTTTGAAAGCGAACTGAGTTTAAATTTTACATATTTAGCAAGCCAAAATAAAAAAGACTTTTCAAAATTTTCTTCGCAATCTAAGGGATATTTCATAATTATGTATTTCCTAAAATTAAACTTTTTTTGAAATTTATATTTTAATATGCACTTTGTAAAAAAAAGCTTTTTTTGCTTTGATTAAATAAAAATTGCTTAAATTTATGATTTATTTTTTTAATAAAAAATTAAAATAAAAATAAACTTAATTGATATGTAAAAAGATATGATAAAAGGTAAAAATACATAAAATTTTTATTTTTGTATTGAAAACTATAATTTTCAAACTTTTTTATATATCTACTCTATTTCATATATAAATTGTTCTAAAGCTATATTTTTAGGTATTTTGATGATTTTATATTTTGGATGATTTTAATTTATCCATAGAATTTAGTGTATTATTTTTTGAAAACTGTTTTGTAATTTTATACAAGTAAGATTGAAGTTAAATTTTTAATATATATGATTAAGCTTATTTTAATAATATTATTTTTATCAAAATTTATATTATTTTGATAATTTAATAAAATAATTGGATTTTCTATTTTATGAATTTATAAATTTGTAAAATATTTTTAAAGCATTTTCTACCCCACCCCATCAAAATATTATTTAAAAGCTACAAAAGTTTCAAAATTCACCCATTTAAAAATACTCTCAACCTTTTTAAATCCTGCATTTTTAAGCATGGTGATATTTTCACTTTCTGTATAAGGGATAAGCACATTTTCTAGTGCTTCTCTTTTGGTTGAAATTTCTATTTTGCTATAACCTTGCTCCTCTTTATAATTTTCGTAAATTTCTATCATTTTTTTAGAAATTTTAGCATCTTCATATAGGATTTTTTCACTGATGATAAAAATGCCATTTTCGTTTAAATACTCATAAATTTTATTTACAAGTTCTTGTCTTTTTGGTGGGCGGATAAATTGCAAAGTATAATTTGCGATAAAAATATCATTTTTAAAAAACTCAAATTCATCTAAATTTGCATTAAAAAATTGAAGTTTTATACCAAAAGCATTGCTTTTATTTTTAGCGATTTCAAGCATAGCGTCTGCATTATCAACACCACTTAAAATAAAATCCTTTCTTTTTTCACCCAAAGCAAGTAATAAATTCGCCGTAGAACAACCAAGATCACAAATTTTAGCATTTTGCTTAGCAAAAAGCGAGATGAAATCAACAATGAGTTTTAAATTTTTATCATAAAAGGGAATGGATCTTAGCACCATATCATCAAACACACTAGCCACGCTTTTATCAAATTCAAACTGCTTTTCCAAAGGTTTTTTAAAAATATCATCTTTCATTTTTTATCCTAATAGTTTTTTAGCTTTTTCTATGTCTTTTGCGATTTGCTCTTTTAAAAGTTTAAGGTCGTCAAATCTTTGATTTTGCCTTAAAAAATCCACAAAAAAAAGCTCGATTGCATCATCTGTTTTTACTTTTTCATCAAAATTTTCTATGATATGACTTTCTATGGCAAAGCTCTCATCGGTGCTTCTAATGCCTATAAAACTCACGCTTTTATAGCTTTTATTTTTGTATTTTGCAAAAGTAGCATAAACTCCATTTTTGGGCAAAAAATACTCATCGCATTTTAAATTTAAAGTCGCAAAAAGTTCCTTTTTTCCAAGCCCCTGCCCTTTGATAACTTTGCCTTTAATGCTATAAGTTCTGCCTAAAAAAAGATTAGCATTTTTTATATCGCCTTGCTCTAAAAATTCTTTTATTTTACTTGAATGAACGCCGATTTTATCAATGCTAAACTCATCTACGATAATGGTTTTTATCCCACTTAATTTCTCAATATCAACCGCCTTAAAAGCCCTATTTTTTCCAAAAGAAAAATCATAGCCCACGACAATTTTTTCTAAATTTATAAATTCTTTTTTTAAAATTTGCAAAAATTCTCTACCATCTAAATTTTTAATACTCTCAAAGTCAAGCTCTATAAGATTTTTATTTGCCAAAAATACTTTTTGCTCATTATCGCAAAGCTTTTTACCCTTAAATTTATCGATGATTAAAAGAACTCCAAAATCATCTAAATGCGAAATCAGTTTTTTGTGCCCCAAATGCACTCCATCAAAACAACCTATCGCAATAGAAGTGATTTTATCCTTTTGTGTAGTGGTAGAAGTATTCCACATTGCCTTCTTTTCCTTTAATTTTTGATTCTTCACTTGAGACTAAAATCCAGCCTAATTTCATGCAGGCTTTTTCAAATTCTTTTCTTGCTCCTTGCACGGCCTTTTCATCTTTTAAAACGCCTTTTTTGTCCCTTTTTGCTCTAAGCCCTACTTCAAATTGAGGTTTAAAAAGTAAAATAATATCTTTTAATGCTAGGTTATTAATATAAAAAAGCAAAAGATGTAAAGAAATAAAACTCACATCACAAGTGATAATATCAAATTTCTCATCGCTTTTAAATTCTCTTAAATCCGTGTTTTCAAGCACTTTTATTTTTTCATTATTTCTTAAACTTTGATGAAGTTGATTATTTCCCACATCTAGGGCTGTGATTTTTAGGGCCTTATTTTCGAGTAAAATTTGCACAAAACCACCCGTGCTAGAACCGATATCAAGGCAGTTTTTATTTTGGATTGTAATATTTTTATCCTTTAGAAAATTTTTGAGTTTAAAAGCGGCACGAGAAACATAAATTTCATTCAAAAGCTTTAAATTCAACTCTTCACAATACAAAATTTCATCATCATTTAAATCATTTTTAAGCAAATTTTTCACATCAAAAGAAGCCTTAAAAAGCCTAGAATTTAACACTATTTCTTCATTTTCTATAAGCTCTAAGGCTTTGTTTCTACTGATATTTAATTTTTTAGCGATAAATAAATCATATCTCATTGTAAATTCTCATTAAGTGTTTTTTGCAAATCTTCTTTTTCCTTAGAAAACCACCAAATTCCAAGTTCAAAGGTATTTTTATTTAAAAGTTCTTGCACTTGTTTTAGGTTTTTTTCTAAATTTTCTTTATCTTGTTTTAAAGAACTTAAATTTTGTTCTTTTAAAAATTTCAAATTTTCTCCCATTAAAATGATTTCTTTTTGCAAAGGTTTTAAGTTTTGATTTTTTGATTCTCCTAAGAAAAATACCCCAAAACTCATAATGATAGAAAGTGTAAAAATATAGAATTTTTTTCCGCCCTTAAAAGCAAAATTATAAATATAAGCCAAAGCCGAACACAATATAAAAAAATTAAAAAAATCCATAAAAAAATTAAAAATTTTAAACCAAAATTCACCCAAAGAGAGTAAAAAATACATCTTTAAAGCACTTAAGATATTTAAAATTTGTGAAATAAAATCAAAAATAAAAAAAGTGGAATTTTTATAATGTATGATTAAATCATTAAAATCATTTAAACTAAAATCATCAAAATTTACAAAAAATAAGCCAAAAAAAGCATAAGTTAAAGCGATGAAAAAACTAGCAATGATGATGATTCTAAAATCATTATAAGCATTATCTACAAATTGTAAATGTAGTTTTTTCTTTAAAAAAAACAAAACTAAAGGTAAAAGTAAAAACAAAAAAATAAAATCTTGTTTATCAAAGCTAATTAAATTCAAAAATAAAGATACAAATACAAAAACACTTACAAAAAAACTAATAATATAAATATAAAAATCACTGCTTAAATGATAAATAAGACTATTTTTTACAATAGTTGCTTCTTTGATGATATTTTTTCTAAGCTTTAAAAAAGCAAAAATCTCCCTAAATAAAGCATAAAAAAGAAAAAATAAAAAAATAAAAGCATAATTAAAATTTTGCCAAGTCGCAATAAAAGCAAAAAGTGCAAGCAAAATAATCATCGCAAAAGCTCGTAAAATTCGTTTTCATCTATACATTTTACACCAAGTTCCTTAGCCTTCTCAAGTTTTGATCCCGTTTCCTCGCCAAAAAGCACAAAATCTGTTTTTTTAGAAACCGAAGAATTTACCCTTGCTCCATGCTCTTCTATCATTGTCTTAAATTCATCTCTAGGGCGTGAAAGTGTGCCTGTGATGACAAAGGTTTTGCCTAAAATCGCGCTATTTTCTTTAATTTGAATTTGTGGCTCTTTTAAATTTAAAAGCTTGTAAAACTCATCAATTCTTGTGCTATTTACACGCGAAAACTCACACAAAGAAAGTGCCATTTGCTCGCCAAAACCTTCTAAATTTGCATAAGCATCCAAGCTTTGTTTGTGCCACTCTTTACCAAAACTTAAAGCGAGTTTTTTAGCTGCCACTTCTCCAATATGCTCAATACCTAAAGCTGTGATAAAACGGAAAAGTTCGCAATTTCTTGCTTCTTTAATGGCATTTAAAATATTGTTAATCTTTTTTTCTTTAAAGCCCTCAAGACCTTCAAAATCACTAAATTTAAGATGAAAAATACTTTCAAGTGTGGTGATTTTTTTCTCTTTAAATAAAAGCTCAACTATACTTTCACCAAGTCCGTCGATATTTAAGCATTTTTTGGAAACAAAATGGATGATGGAATTTACAAGGCGATCTTTACAATCGATATTTTGGCATTTTATCAAAGTACCTTCATCTAAAAGTTCGCTTTTGCAAGTGGGACAAAATTTAGGTCTAGTAATGTTAAGTTCTAAACCATCTCTGCGATCTTTAAAAACTTTAGTGATTTTTGGTATCACATCGCCACTTCTTATCACACTTACAAAATCATTAATTCTTGCATCAAGTCTTGCGATTTCATCAAAATTATGAAGTGTTGCAGATTTTACAACAACCCCATCTAAATTTACAGGCTCTAAAACCGCCACAGGAGTGATAACTCCACTTCTCCCTACTTGTAAATTTACCCCTATTAAACGCGTGGTTTTTTCCAAGGCTGGAAATTTAAAAGCCGCCATAAATTTTGGAAATTTCACAGTATAACCAAGCTCTTTACAAAGCGATAAATCATCAACCCTTACAACCATTCCATCCATCATCATAGGCTTTTCATCTCTTAAAGATAAAAGCTCATCATAAGCTTTTAAAACCTCTTCTAAATTCGCACAAACTTTTACAAAATCATCTTTTAAAAAGCCAAGCTCTCTTATAAAGCTCATAATTTCACTATGTTTACTAAAATTAAGTGAGTTTTGCCCTACTCCCCAAGGATAAAATTTCAAATTCCTTTCTCTTGTGATACTCGTATCAAGCTGTCTTAAACTCCCGCTTGCTGCGTTGCGTGGGTTTGCAAATAAGCTTTGATTTAAACTGGCTCTTTTTTCATTAATTTTTTCAAAATCATCTTTTAAAATCACTACTTCGCCACGAATTTCTATCTTTTCTTTATAAGCGATATTTTTAGGGATATTGTCAATTTCTTGCACATTTAGCGTGATATCTTCGCCTATTTCGCCGTCTCCTCTTGTCGCACCGCTTATTAATTTACCATTTTCATAAAGCAAATTTAAACTCGCGCCATCAAATTTTGGCTCGATGAAAAAATTCTCTTCACATCTTGTGCGTTTTGCCCAAGCTCTTAGCTCACTTTCATCAAAAACATCTTCCATTGACCACATACGACTTAAATGAGAAAGTTTTTTAAACTCGCTTTGTATGGTAGGTGCTATCTTTTGCGTAGGAGAGTTAGGCGAAATTTCATTTTCATTTTGCTCTTCATACTCTCTTAGCTCCCTAATTAAAGCATCATATTCTGCATCACTTGCTAATGGCTCATCTTTTTCATAATACGCCCTCATCCAAGAAGCAGCCAAAGCAACTTTTTCTAAATATTCTTTTTTTGTCATATTTCACATCTCTCATTAAAAATTCTTTGATATATAGGTAGAAAAGACTGTCTAGGATCGCATTTTATTTCAAATTTGTTTAAAAAATCATCTGCTTTCATAGCATATTCAATTTCATTTCCTATCTGACGTTTTTTATATATTTGAGAATTATTGCCATCTTTTATAACAAGATATAGGTAAATAATATAATTTTTAAAAGCTATATTATTTTCTTTAAAAAGTTTTTTAAGCAAAATAATACTATCTTTAAATTTCTGTATTATTTCTTGTTTATCCACATTACTTTGTTTTTGATTTTTAAATTCAACTAAAAAAACATTATTTGTTTGACAAAATAGGGCATCTACTTTCTTTACACCTTTATTGGTTTCAAGGCTTAAACTTAAATTTTCAAAATTTATAACCCTATTTTCTTTTAAACATAGATATTTATCATTTTCTTTATCATAACTAGTATTTTTTAAAGTGTCTTCATATTGATTATATTTATTTTTAAAAACGCTAAAATCGGCCATTTTTAATATCCAATTCATCAAAAGTTTGAAAAGGCTTGTTAAGTTTTTCAAAAATTAATTCCATAGTTTTTTCATTATTTCTAACCTGCTCTATTTTAAAATCTAAACTTACATGAAAATTTACTCTTGCCTTATAATGCATACCATATTTATAAATAGCTTCCACAACATACGGACTATGGGTATTTATAAGTATAGGAATATGTTTAGTTGATAATTCAACAAGTATTTTAGCAAACAAAATTTGCCAAGTTGGATGTAAGTGATTTTCTGGCTCATCAAAAATTAAAAAACCTTGAGGAGTAATACGATTATTATTGATCAAAGTCTGCAAAATACCAAATTGTTTAATACCTGTCGCAACATTCTCTACAGAAATTTCCTTATTATTTCTATAAAATTTATAAGCTTCTTTATTGTTTTGTAAAAAATGGCCGTTGATAATGTCTACTATTTCTTCCTTAAGATCTTTAAAATCCAAAGACTTTTTTAATGGTCTTTGTAACCCTATTTTTTGATATAAATCCCAAAGCAAATATGGATAAGAAAGCTCATATCCTCCACCATAAATTCTAGCATTATCGTTCGCAAGACGCACTTTTGTAAAAAAATCAAATAAATCCCAAACCAAAGGGCTTTGTATAAAAGTACAATCGGCATACTCTTGACCCTCGCTTTTAAAACTAGTGCATCTATTTCTTTCAATGCAAGCCTCATAAATAATATTTTGATCTTTGCTTAATATTATCCCCCCATTATTTTTTAACTCGCCATTAAATATTAAATTTATAAGTTTATCAAAAGCTTTTTCTTTTACCCAAATTTTATTAGATTTTTTTGTTTTCCACTCACTCATATTGTGTGTTTTAATTAAGGCCATTAAAATTTTACCCACTGTACTTTTACCTGTATCATTTTCACCTGCTATAACACCTAAACCTTCTAAATTAATATTTGCCTCTTTTATAATTCCAATATTTTCTAAATATAATTTTTTATTCATTTTAAACTCCTATGCCTTGCATTGCTTTTTCTAACGCAAAAAGCTGTTTATGCTCGTATAAATCATGCACCCTTATGATGCTTGCTCCATTTTCAAAAGCTTTTAAATGTAGATACAAAGTCCCTGCTAAGCGATCTTTTACTTCGCTTTTATGATAGGCATTGATGACGCTTTTTCTGCTTGCGCCCACAAGCAAAGGCTTTTTAAATTTTAAAAAATGTTCTAAATGTTTGATTAAAATCATATTATGTTCTGCACTCTTGCCAAAACCAATTCCCACATCTAAAATGCTTTCTTTCACTCCTAAAGTATCTAAAATTTCAAGTTTTTCTTTAAAAAAACTACTCATTTCATCAAGTAAATCATCGTATTTTGGATCATCTTGCATGGTTAAAGGATCATTTTGCATATGCATAAGGCAGTATTTTGCATTGTATTTACTTGCAAGTTTAGCTAAATTTACATTTCTTAAACTACTGATATCATTAATAAATTTAAAGCCTTTATTTAAAGCGTATTCCAAACAATACTCATCAAAACTATCAAGGCTAAAAATGGCTTTTTCATAATAATTTTGACTATAAATTAAATCAAGCACACCTTTAAGTCTTCTAAATTCTTCTTCTTTGCCACAATACACGCTTTTTGGCCTAGAACTCACCGCTCCTATGTCGATGTATTCAGGCTCTAGCTCTAAAAACTCAATAAGTTTTTTTTCAAAATTTTTCTCATTTACTCTGCTTTGTTCATTAAAACTATCTTCATTTACATTAATGACTGCCATAAGCTCTGCGTTTTTTGGCTTAGTAAAATCATTTTCTAAAAAATTAGCTAAATTTTTAAGGCCAAAATCTTGAAGTTTTTCTTTAGCTATAAGCTTTTGAATTTGCTCTTTTGTCGCCATTAAAAGCGCATTTGAGTGCGTGATTTTAGCTGTGATGACTTCTTTATGTGTGACAAGTTCCGCCCCTACTCTTAAGGCATCTTGCTTTAAAATATTTGCCGCGCTTACGCTTAGATCTTTAATAAGTATGAAGTGAATTTGTGTTTTTTCACTCATAATCTTTTGTCCGAATTTATGCGGATTTATAAAAGAACAAAGCAAATTAAAATTGGTATTTGGGTTAATTTTAAAAAATTTCATTTTTTTACTTCATATAAATTAAGTAAGAGTGAGCTTAGTAAAATATTTGCTTTCGAATTTAACTTAGCTAACTCATAGGCTTTATAAAAAAGTTCTAATTCTTTTTCACTTAAATTAAATTCTTTTACACAATGCAAACTTAAATTTGCAATGAGTTCCATTAATTCTACCTTATCTAAGCTTTCATGGCTTTGTAAAAAACTAAAAATCTCTTTTAAGCCAAGTTGCTTAAGATTTAAATTTATATCTTGTCTTTGTTTTTTTTCATTGCGTTTTTCACAAATAAATCGCGACCTCACTGTAGGTAAAAGCAAATTTTTAGAAGGTGCTACGATAAGAAATTTGATATTTTTTGGTGGTTCTTCAAAAAGTTTTAATAAAAAATTTTGCGCCTCATTTCTGAAAGAATGTGCCATGATGATGATAATTTTTTGCGTTCTTTCGGCTATATAGCTTTCTTTTTCAACGGCTTTTGCATCTTCAATTAAAAACTCATTTACTGGAGTTTTTGGGATAAATCTTAAATCGTTAAGATTAAAATTTTCTAGCATTTCTTCTGTGATTTTTTCAAATTCGCTACTAATGATGATTTTGCTGATAAATTCCAAGAGCAACCTTTAAATACTAACTTTAGAAAATAAAATCGCATCTAAACTTTTATCCATAAGTTTAAAAAGCGTAATGAGTTTAACATCAAGATCGCTATCGTTAGAATTAAGATAAAAACTATTTTGCAATTGTTCGTCAAAAAGCCAAAGTAAGCTATCATTTTTTGACTTCGCAATTTGACATTTTTTATCTAAATTAGATCCTATATAAAAATACACATAGCCATTAGGAAAGGTAAATTCTAACAGATCATTGAGCAATTCTATATCTTCTTGGCTTTCTAATTTTTTTTTGCAAAAATTATTCAAAGAAAAAAAAGGAAGCATAGGACGCGAAGAGCGGATATTGATATTTTTTAAAAAATATTCCTCATACCAAGATCTTTGCTCATCACACATAAAAATAAAACTTTTGCCCTCAAGTAACAATCTAAGTCTTGCTGCAAGTAAAGGGGCCAACTCAAGCCTTCTTTCTTCCATCCAAGCCATAGAAGCACCACCATCGCGTATACACTCAAGGGTAAATTTTAAAAAATCTGTCATTATTTATCAAGTCCGTAAGTTTCGTGTAAAACTCTGACTGCCAATTCTCCGTATTTTTCATGCACTATCATAGAAATTTTAATTTCACTTGTTGAAATCATACCGATATTAATGCCCTCTTTTGCTAAAGCGCTAAATGCAGCCGAAGCAACCCCTGAATGAGATTTCATACCAACGCCCACTATAGAAACCTTAACTATTGCACTATCACTTTCTATAACAGCATTATCGCCAAGAACTTTTTTCATTGTTTCTTTTGCAAGATCTAATTCGTTTTGTGGCACTGTAAAACCTAAATTTGTAGCTCCATCTACTCCGACATTTTGGATAATCATATCCACATTGATATTTGCGTTTGCAAGGGCTGAAAAAATTTCAGCTGCAATTCCTGGTTTATCTTCGATTTTTCTTAAAGTAATTCTTGCTTGGTTTTTATCTAATGCTATACCACTTACTAAAGCCTGTTCCATTCCATCCTCTCTTGTTATAATTGTTCCTTCATTGTCATTAAAACTACTTCTAGTGACTAATTTTACATCTAATTTTTTTGCAAGCTCCACAGAGCGATTTTGTAAAACTTTAGCCCCTAAACTTGCAAGTTCAAGCATTTCTTCATAAGAAATTTTATCTAGTTTTTTTGCTTTTGGCTCAATTCTTGGATCTGTGGTATAAACTCCATCCACATCGGTATAAATTTCACATAAATCAGCCTTTAAAGCCCCAGCTAAAGCCACGGCACTTAAATCACTTCCGCCACGCCCTAAAGTCGTAACATTGCCTTTCTCATCAATACCTTGAAAACCTGCTACAACGACGATCTTATCTTGCTCTAATTGCTCTAAAATCGCCTTAGTATCAATACTTTGAATTCTAGCCTTAGTATGAATGCTATCTGTGATAATACCTGCATTTCTTCCAGAAAAGGAAATTGCAGGAAAGCCTTTTTCATTTAAAGCAATGGCTAAAAGTGCAGAAGTCACTCTTTCACCGCTGCTTAAAAGTACATCCATATCCCTACCGTTGGGTTGTTTACTAAAAAATTCAGCGTATTCAATAAGCTGATTTGTCACACCGCTCATTGCAGAAACTACAACTACAAGCCGATGTCCTTCTTTTTTATTTTTAATTACTCTTTGTGCTACTGCTTCAATGCGTTCTAAATCGCCAACGCTTGTGCCACCATATTTTTGAACTATAAGCATTAAATATAACCTTTCTCTTCAAAATATTTAATCACTTTGACATAAAGAGGTCTTTTGAAATGATTAATCATTTCAAAAACTTGCTTTATATTAACAAAATCATAAGCATCAAATTCAGGATGCTTAGTATTTAGATCAATTTTTGCCTTTGGCTTTAAGCGCACTAAAAAATACTTTTGACTTTGCCCATCATAAGGATACATTTTTTTAGCAACCTTGCTTGGAAAATCATATTGCAACCATTTTGGATATTCTGCTATTATTTCCACTTCATTAGTACCAATTTCTTCTTGTAATTCTCGTAATAGCGCACTTCTTGGACTTTCGCCTTTATCAATACCCCCTTGAGGAAATTGCCAAACATTATCCATATCATTTCTTTTTGCGACTAAAACTTTACATTCAAAAGGATAAGCACTTGAAAGAATTATCGCTGCGACATTAAGTCTATATTTTTTTTCTTGTTCCACCTTCATTCCTAAAAATTTGCAAAAATCCCCCTATTTTAACTTATTTTCAATCAATTTTTGATTAAAATAAATTAAAAATTTTAAGGTTTTTATGCATTTATACATTCACATTCCTTTTTGCGAAAGCAAATGTCATTATTGTTCTTTTACGAGTTTAAGGCTTAAAGATTTTCAAAATGCTTATTTTAAGGCTTTAAAAGAAGATCTTATCCTTCAAATTTCAAATTTTAATATAAATAAATCTAGCATCAATACTGTTTTTATAGGCGGTGGAACTCCAAGTATGATCGAGGCAAAGGCCTATGAGGATATTTTTGAATTTTTGCAACCATTTTTAGCAAAAAATGCTGAAATTTCTATCGAGGCAAATCCAAATTCTGCTGACTTTACTTGGCTTGAAGAGATAAAAAATTTTGGAGTCAATCGCATCTCTTTTGGCGCACAAAGTTTTAGCGAAAAAAAATTGCAATTTCTAGGGCGCATTCATAGTCAAAAAGAAATTTTTAAAGCCTTAAAAAATGCCAATAAAGCAGGATTTAAAAATGTAAATTTAGATCTGATTTATGATACAAAATTAGATGATAAAAAAATGCTTGAATTTGAGCTTTTAAATTTAGAAAAAATCAAACCCCTAATCACCCATCTAAGCGCTTATAATCTTACTATAGAGCCAAAAACGGCTTTTGCAAAAAAAGAGCATTTTAAAAAAAATGCACCGCATTTGATGAAATTTTTTATAGAAAAAATCAAAGAACTTGGCTTTTTACAATACGAAATTAGCAATTTTGCTAAAAATGAAAACTATATTTGTAAGCACAATCTTGCTTATTGGCAAGGTAAAAATTATATAGGTTGTGGTTTGAGTGGGGTTGGTTTTTATGAAAACAAGCGTTTTTATACGGCTAAAAATTTAAAGTCCTATATAGAAAATCCTTGTTTTAGAGAGCTTGAGTATTTGAGTGAAAAGGATTTAAATTTAGAGCATTTGTTTTTGGGTTTAAGAAGCATAGTGGGTATTGATGAAAAAAGTTTGCAAATTTCACAAAAAGAAAAAGCACAAATTTTACTAAAAGACAAAAAGTTGAAATTTGAAAATGCAAGATTTTATAATTTAAATTTTTTACTTGCTGATGAAATTGCCCTTTATCTTGCTTTATAAATGAAGGTTTTTAAATTTGATAATAGCCAGCAAGAGCCTAAAATAAACCTTTGCTTTCACAGTTTCATTCCATTTTATAAAAAAGAATTCAAATCAACAAAGCTTTATAACTTTTTAGAGCTTACTTATATTTAAAAAGGACTTAAAAAATTTGTAAACTCTAAAAAATCAAAAACTCTATTTTTTATCATTAAACCGTTGAACCACTTATGGTTTTTCATCATAGAGATCCTTCAGTCATTTCATTCCCTCAGGATGACAAATTTACTCCCTTAGTATGACAAAGTATCTCGTCATGTTGAGTGTAGCAAAACATCAAAACAATCTTTTATAGCGTTCGAACATAGAAGCATTACCATTTATGCCGCCTTGATGTATGTATAAAAGGGGTTTTGAGAAGTTATGGTTTAAAGCTATATTTAAACCTAGCATATCATAAAGCAGGTCAAATTCTATATTGCATTCTATTTTGATTTGTTTGTAAAGCTCATAAAATTCAAGATAGGGCTTTGCAAAATAGTATTTTTTTACACTGTTTAAAATATGTAAATTTTTAAAATCAAAATTGGGCAAAATATTTAAAATTTGTTTTTTTAAATACTCGCTATCTCCCACACAAGCACAAGTATAAATGTCAAAATTTGAATTTTTTGCCAAAAATGCCGCTGAAGTTCCTGTGCCAGAAGGTAAGAAAATATCAAAATCAATTTGAAGTTTTTTGCTTTGAATTTCAAGTTCCTTTGCAAGTTCTTTTAAGCCAAATTCCGCATTTAAATTTGCCACGCCTTGTTCAATGAAAACATCATTTTCTTTACAAAAACTTAGGGCAAATTCTTTTAAATTTTTTGCTTGTAAATTTTCTTTAAAAACAACGCCATTGTTTAAAGCTAAAGCATAGTTTCCACAAGGGTTTTGCTTTAAAAATTGGGGTATTTTTTCGCAAAAATAAATAAGCTTGTAGCCTTTAAGCTTTGTAAAAATACTTAGAGCTTCCAAAGCATTGCTTTGAAGTCCCCCAAAACTTATAAAGCGTTGATTTTTGGGATAATTTTGATGAAGATAAAAGGCTAATTTTCTGGCTTTGTTGCCATTAATTTGTCCTAATAAATCATCTCTTTTGATATAAAATTCAAAGCCCTTGAAGGTGATTTTTTGAATGGGGCTTTTAGTTAAAAATAAGTTTTTCAATATCTTGCACTATAGCTTTATTTGAAATTTGAATTTTAATTTCCATTCTACGGCTGGAAATTTTATCTTCTTTACCATTTTTAAAAATAGGTTCAGAGTATGATTTTCCAGTGGCTATGAGTAATTTTTGAAGCCTTGTATCTTTATAAAAAGAAAGTATAAAATTTAAAAGCTCGTGAGCCCTTTTTTGAGACAAGTCAAGATTATACATATAAGAACCATCACTATTGGTGTGAGATTCTATGATAATATTTTCGATTTTTGGGGCAAAAATTTTATTATTTAAAACGCTATCAAAATAAAGAGTTAATTGCTTTCTTAAATTTTCTTTGATTTCTGATTTTAAAATATAAGAATCTGTGTTAAACAAAATATCAGAATCTAAAATAATATTCGCCTCTTCGTTAATGATGGGATTTAAATTCGGATTTTTTTTAAGCTCGGCGCTTAATTCTTGTTTAGAATAATTTACATTATTAAGCCTTTGTCTGAATTCTGTAAATTTTTCCTTTAACTTTTCGTATTCCTCTTCCCTTTTTTCCAATAAACCAACCAATATCAATAAATCTTGGTCTTTTACATTGAGTTTTTCATAACTTGAATTTACATCAGCTAATCGTTTTGCAAGGGTGTAGATGATTTGTTCTTGTTTTTCAAAATCTTGTTTTTTTTGCTCTAAGGTTTGTTCTTGTTGACTAAGAGCGTTTTTGGTGCCTTCTAATTTGTCTTTGGTTAAGGCATATTTGATAACTATGGCCGCAATGATTAAAATAAAAATAAAAAATAAAGCACCCATTAAATTAGCATAAAGTATCCAAAAATTATTTTCTTTATTTTGCATTATTTGTGCTTTCTTCGAGTTTGCTTATCATTTCGCTTGCCTCGCTATTTAATTCAGTAATTTCATTTTTTAATTGAGACATGATTTCTAAATTACTGTCGAGACTTTTTTCTTCTTCATAAATCTCTCTAAATTCTTTCATACCTTCCAATAAGCTTGTTTTAAAGCCATTGAATATTTTCTCTTGATTTTCAAGCATAGATTTTTGATAATACTCGAAATTTCTTTGAAAAAGTTCTATTTTTTCATCTAATGAACTTAAAGTTTTATCCAAATGGTGAGTTTTTTCAGAACTTATATCAAGCAAGCGATTGTATTGCTCAGACATTCTAAGATTTACATCTTTGAGATTTTGGTTAAAAATACCAACAGCATTTAAAATTTCAGAATAAAGTTTGCCTATGTCTTTTTGCTCTTTTTGGCTTTTGTGTAAATCATTCATAGTTTGTTTGATATACTCGTTGCTAATTCTAATCGCTTTTTCTTCAACGCTAAACATATCTTGGAAAAGTTCAAATTTACGATTAATGGTTTGATCAAGTTCCGTAAAAAAGTCTTGATTGCTTACCTGTTCGACTATGAGTCCAATTTTATCAAAATGCTTTAGACTTTCGTACAAATAGCGGTGCTCCAATTCTTCTTTTGTCCAAAAGAAATTGCTTGTGGCATTTTTTTGGCGATTGATGAGTTTTTGAATTTTGTTTTTACCGTATTTTTCGAAAAATACCCACCAAAGTGCCAAAAATATACCATAAGCTGAAATATAAAAAGCAGATGAAACTCCTATCAAAAGATAAGAAATTTCACCTTCTAAATTTGCAATGTCGTTGGAGGTAAAATTTGGCATTGAAATAGCAAGGCTTATAAAAGTTCCTAAAACACCAAGCATTGGAAAAATAGAAGTTGCCACACTGGTAAATTGCTCATTTCTGATATTGGTCACAAAATCATAGGCAAAATTATCAAAAGAAGCATTGGCTTTTGTCTCTTTGCCTATAGTTAAAAAATGTTTAATGATATATTGTTTTAAATTTTGTTTAAATTCAAGTTTTTGCTGTTCAAAGATATTAGAATCGTATTCGGCATTGTATTTAGCAAGAATTAAAGCGATGAAAAATAAAATACTAATCATTGCAAAGCTATTCAAGTCAATTCTTAATGAAATAAAGTTAAAATACGCTAATGCAAAACACAAATACGCAAGAAATGGTGCGAGAATGATTTTAAAATAAACCAAAAAACCTTTTCTTTCTTTAACTTCTGGAAGGACTAATTCTATCATTTTGTCGGATTTTGTAGCCATAAGCAACCTTTAAAATTTAAAAATAAAAGAAAATATTATACCGCAAAAAACTTATTAAGGATTTTATTTTTACACACTTTAATTAAATATTTAAAACAAAAAAGATAAAAAATTTACGAAAAAATCATTTTTGCCGATTTATCTTGTAAATCTTATTTTTAAAAGGTGGCAAAGATGATTAATAGTATAAATTCTTATTCAAATTATAATTACACAACCACTTTAAACAATAATACTTCAAATATAAAATCATCTAATGTTGCAAATGATAACTCAAGCCTTGTAAGCGATAAATCACAAGCAGTAAGTAAAATGCTAGGCTATGGCGTAGATAAAGATGGCTTTTTTACAAGTGATTTTAACGAAGCTGCAGGATTGCCAAAAGATTATAAGATTTATGCTAAAGGTGCTGAAAATTTTGTTAATTATATCACTAACCTTAATTTTAAATCTTTTACCAATATAGATATTGCCAAAAGTTTAGGTAATGCTTATAAGGTTTTTTCACAGCTTATTGATGAACCGAGTGGAAATTTTACTACTGAAGATTTAAGCAAAATCCCTTTAGGATTTTCTTATGACAAAAAAAGCTTTCAGGTAGAAAATATCTATCAAACCCAAAAAGAGTTTGATAGTGCTTTAAGTGCAAACAATAATTTACAAATTTATCAAAATTCTAAACAATTGGCATTAAGTTTTCCAAGCTCACATATAGATATAAAAGAAATCCACAAAAATGATAATGGCTCTATAAATAAAGGTGGTGTTTTAATTGCATTTTTTGCTAATATGTCGGTCAAGAACCTCTTATAGAAGGTGAAACAACCATAGCTGAAAAACTTAATGGCTATGATAAAAATATGAGCCAAAGCCAAGCGGAAGATTTGAATGATTTTATAAAACAAAATCCTATCGAATGGAGTATAACAGGAGATGTATTTGCAGATAGTGTATATATAACCAAACTTAGAAATACAATAACTGATATAGATGAATTTAAAAAACAATGGCTAGAAATGAAAGCCAAAAGTGATGAAATGGGGGAAATATATAAAGCTGAAATAGCAAAACAAAATAGAGAAATTGCTCTAGCACAAAAAATTCAAACAAAGAAAAAGATAAACCCTTTGAACCTATACAAGCAGAAAGCAAAAGCGAAACCTATAAAGATGATAATAGAATGAATGAGCTTTTAAAAAAGCTACTAGAAACTAAATTTGGTACAAGCGATGAGCTAGAAATTCTTTTTGGTATGAAATTTAGCGATGATGATACAGGGGAATTTAACAAAATCCTTTCTTTAAATTCTACACCAAAAAGTATAGATATTAGGGCTTAGTATGATAAAAATCAGAAACACTACTTTTAGTAGCTTTAAGCTGGGTTAAATTTATCTATAAATCCCAATAAAAAATACAGATACTCTAAAGCAAAACCAATTTATGAGTTATGATGTGGATAAAGATGGGTATTTCACAAGTGAATTTAATAAAAAAGCAGGAATTCCTGAAGACATAAAAATTTATTCTAGCGCTATGGAAAATTTTATTAAGGCTCAGAATAATGGAATTTTGCAAAGCTATACAAATATCGATATTGCAAAAACCATAGGAAATGCTTATAAAATAGTTTCTCAACTTATAGAAAAAACTCCTGAATTAAAAGGAGAAAATAGCTTTTCAAAAGAAGATTTAGCAAATTATTTTCCGCAAAATTACTTAATAGATAAAAACACTTTAGAAGTAAAACAAACTTTTTCTTACGAAGAAATGAAAGACATTAACGCAAAAGGTGGATTTAAAAATATTAATGAGAATGAAAAATTAAGTCCTAGTTTTTTTTAATTTTGACAATACAGATGAAAAATCAGAACTTTTACTTTTTAATCCTGATATTTTACATAGTGCTAAAAACACCGCTTTATCTTGGGATACTAGTGCTGATAAATATACAAATAATGATGACTCTATTACTATGGGTGGTTTATTAATAGGTTTTTTATCTAACAATGTTAATGCTGGGGTAAGCATACAACCTTTAATTGCTGGCGAAACAACCATATGGGGAAAGTTACAAGGGTTTGATAATTCTTTAAGTGAAAATGAAATCAAAGAACTTAATAATAAACTTAGCAATGCTTATTTTTCGAATTTAAGCGATGCTTTTGCATTACTTAGTGACACAAGCGATGTTAAAGATTTTGAAAACAAATTAAATAGTTTAAATCAAAAAAATGAAATAAATTCAAGTAATTTTTTAGAATGGGTGCAACAAATCACCAAAGGAGCATCAAAAATCTTTATTTGAAATTCTAAAACAACCAAATAATATTAATAAAATATATTCTTTGATAAATATCGATATTAGGGCTTAAGAATTATTTTTATCAACAAGGGTTTTAATATCTCTTGCATTTTTTTAGAATTTTTAACTCTTATTTGGGATAAATTTTTAAAATAAAAATCTTTAGCTTGAATTTTTTAAAATATCACACTTTGTTTTATGATTTATAAAAATAAATAATTTTTAATAATAAATTATGTGAATTTTTAAAAATGGATAAAAATTTTAAAGATAAATGAAAATGCGTCAGAGATGACTATCTTGGGATAAAAACAATCAAAAAGCGATTGTTTTTATCAATTTTAATTTTTGTTAATGCAATTTAAATCTTCAAAAGCAATTTCCAAGCGTTTAATCATGCTTTCTTCACCTGCTCTTAACCACACGCGAGGATCATAGTATTTTTTATTTGGCTTGTCATCACCTTCTGGGTTGCCAATTTGTCCTTGTAAATAGGCTTTATTGCTGGCTTCATAAATACGAACACCATCCCAAAATGCCCATTGTGTATCTGTATCGATATTCATTTTAATAACGCCATAACTTACAGCGTTTTTAATATCGCTTAATTCACTACCACTACCACCATGAAACACAAAATTAATAGGCTTATCATTTTGAAGATTAAATTTATTTTTAACAAAATTTTGAGAATTCTTTAAAATTTCAGGTTGCAAGCTGACATTACCTGGTTTATATACACCATGAACATTACCAAAACTTGCTGCAATTGAAAATTTATCACTAATCTTACCAAGTCTTTCATAAGCAAGAGCGACATCTTCAGGCTGAGTATAGAGCTTTGCATTGTCAATGCCAGTATTATCCACCCCATCTTCTTCGCCACCAGTGCAGCCAAGTTCTATTTCTAAACTCACCCCTAAAGCATCTAATTTTTTAAGATAGGCTTCGCAAGTGCTAAGATTATCTTCCAAACTTTCTTCGCTAAGATCAAGCATATGCGAACTAAATAAAGCTACATCATTTTGTTTTTTAAATTCTTCATTTGCAAGAATCAAACCGTCTATCCAAGGTAAAAGTTTTCTAGCAGCATGATCGGTATGTAAAATCACAGGAATTCCATAAGCTTTTGCAAGTAAATGAACATGTTTAGCACCGCTGATAGCTCCCAAAACTTCCGCATTGGGACAATTTTTACCTGCAAAAAATTTAGCTCCACCATTTGAAAATTGTATGATTACAGGCGAATTAACTTTTTTAGCAGATTCTAAAACCGCATTGATAGAATTAGTCCCCACAACATTTACTGCAGGAATTGCAAAATTTTCGCTCTTAGCGTAAGCGTAGAGTTTATTCAACTCTTCGCCACTAACAACTCCTGCTTTTACTATATCTAAAACACCCATTATTTGTAAGTCACTTTAGCTTTATCAAGTAGTTCTTGAGCTTTTTTTGCAATTACTTGTTTAAATTCCTCTGCTCTTAAAGCTGCCTCAATACCTTGTTTTACTTGATCAAAAGTAAGTTGTGTTCTTGCCTCTGAATTTTCTTTAAGGATAATATGATAACCAAAATTAGTTTTTACAGGTGATTTGGAAATTTCACCTTTTTTAAGTGCAAAAGCAGCATCTGTAAATGGTTTTACCATAGTAGATTCATCAAACCAACCAAGCTCACCACCTTGTGCAGCGGAGCCGTTATCAATAGATTTTGCTCTTGCAATTTCAGAGAATTTTTTATCTAATGCATCGCCTTTTAAATTTTTCAATTCATCAATAATTTTTTCTGCATCTGTTTGATTTTGAACTAAAATATGTTTAGCTTGAACTCTAGCTGGTTTTACATATTTATCTTTGTTTTGATCGTAAATTGATTTCACTTTTGCGGAATCTATTTTAATATCTTGCATGATTTTGTCTTGATAAACTGCTACTAAAATAGCGTCTTTTGCACGATCCAATTCTTTTTTATAAGTCGCATCTTTTTCTAAACCATCTTTTTTAGCCTCATTTAAAATTAAATCTTGCACAATATATTGTTGAATAAAAGCCTTTTTTTGATCAGCTGGTAAATTATTAATGCTTTGTCCTCTAAGCATAGGAGCAAAAAATTCATCTACTTGAGTATCAGTAATATTTTTACCACCAGCAGTAGCCACAACAGCAGCATTTAAACTTAAAGCTGTTCCAGCAACTAAACTTGCAACGACGAGTGAAAATTTTTTCATATTTCTTTCCTTTTTAAATAAAAAATATATTTTTGTATTATAACTCAAGTTAATTTAAAAAAAATTAACTAAAATAAAAAAATGAAAAAAAGAGAATTAGAAATAAAAAATTTATTATTAAAACATTTTGATAAACCGGTTACTGAGTTGCAATTTAGAAATCTCTATGAGTTGATAGTTTGCGTAATGCTTTCAGCACAATGCACCGATAAAAGAGTAAATTTAATTACCCCTGCTCTTTTTGATGCTTATCCTAATATTAGATCTTTAGCCAATGCAAATTTAAATAGCTTAAAGCTATTGATCAATTCTTGTTCTTTTTTTAACAACAAAGCACAAAATTTAATTAAAATGGCAAAAGCGGTTTGCGAGGAATTTGGTGGAGAAATTCCATTAAACGAGAAAGATTTAAAATCTTTAGCAGGAGTGGGACAAAAAACCGCTCATGTAGTTTTGATTGAATGGTGCGGAGCAAATTGTATGGCTGTAGATACTCATGTTTTTAGAGTTTCACATAGATTAAATTTAAGCAAAGCAAAAACTCCTGAAGCAACCGAAGAAGATTTAACGCGTATTTTTAAAGATAATCTTAACTATCTTCATCAAGCTATGGTACTTTTTGGGCGTTATACTTGCAAAGCAAAAAATCCTTTATGTGAAAAGTGTTTTTTAAGTCACTTATGTACAAGTAAGGATAAAATCCTTTAAAAAATTTTAAATTTAAAATAAACAAAAAAATATAAAATTTGGTTTTATTATTTTTATATTATTAACTTTTGTGTAAAAATTTAAATTATATTTACAAATAAGTTTCAAGCTAGCTAAAAACTAGCTTGAGTAAATTAACTATAAAAATCCAACAAAAACTTGAATTACTATAGCATTGATAATATCAATAAAAAATGCACCACATAAAGGCACGATAATGAAAGCCACGTGGCTCATTCCATAGTGATTGGTAACGGTTTGCATATTCACCATAGCTGTTGGTGTCGCTCCTAGTCCAAAACCACAATGTCCTGCCGCAAGCACTGCTGCATCATAATCTTTTCCACAAAATCTAAAAGTAATAAAAATCGCATAAAGTACCATTGTTACAACTTGGAAGAATAAAATTGTAAGTATAGGAAGTGCAAGCGAAATAAGCTCGATTAGATTAACTGTCATTAAAGCAAAAGCCAAGAAAAGACTAAGGCTTACATTGCCAAGCACTGAAACTTCTCTGTCAAAAACTTGATGAATTCTTGTTAAAGAAAGAATATTTCTTAAAACAACTCCCGTAAATAAACAATACACAAAGGTTGGGAGATTAAATTTGAAAGTTTCACTAAGAGAGAAAGCATTTTTAAGTAAAATGGTGATTTTTGGATTTAAATAATCAGCAAGAAAAACGCCGATCAATAAACAAAAAGCAATCAAAGCCAAAGACTCTACAAAAGATGATTGAGTGATAAGTCTTTCTTGATGTGGTTTTTCAAAATTTAAAATCGCATCGTTTTCATCTTTAACTTCAGTTCCAGGGGTTTTAAGTTTATATTTTTTAATCAAATATCTAGCCACTGGTCCACCAATGATACCTCCTGCAATAAGTCCAAAAGTCGCACTAGCCATGGCTACTTCAGTTGCTGCAGCAAAATTATAATCTTTGATGAAAGTTTCAGCCCAAGCACCTCCTGTTCCATGTCCACCACTCATGGTTATAGAACCGCCTAAAAGTCCAATGAGAGGATTTTCCCCCATAGCAGTTGCAACGCCAATACCTATACCATTTTGCAAGAGCAATAAACCTGTAATGATGACTAAGAAAACCACAAGTTTTATCCCGCCTTTTTTTAAAGACGCAAAATCAGCCAATAAACCTATGCTAGAAAAAAATGCGAGCATTAAAGGGTCTTTGAGCGAGTTGTCAAATTTAATTTGCACGCCCCCCCAGCTATAAAGCATTAAAAGTAAAATTGCTGCTATAACACCTCCCACCACAGGCTCTGGGATATTGTATTCTTGCAAGAATTTACTTCTTTTGATGATAAAAACCCCAACCAATAGCACTATAACCATAGCAACCAAAGTGGAGTAAAAATCAAAATTATAAATGGTTAATTGTGAATTTTCCATTTTTTCTCCTTGTTTTGTAATTGTCTAAACAAGTTTTTATTATAACCGTATGTGAATTTAAAATTACTGAAAAGTGTTTTTATTGTCTTTTAAAATGCTACCAAAAGAAAAATTTATGCCAAATTTAGTAACATTTTAAAAATATAAAAAGGCGCAAGATGAATGATTTAGAAAAACAATTACAAAATCACCCTATTTTTAAAAAAATTCAAGAACTTCGTGAGTTAAATTTACACAGTGAATTTTTTATAAAAGATAGCATAGAATTAAAATGTAAAAAATTAAATGAAAATGATTTTTGCGATTTGGCTTTAAATTTAAAACCATGGCGTAAGGGGCCTTTTAAAATTAATGAACTTTTCATTGATACAGAGTGGCAAAGTTTTATTAAATTTAATATTTTAAAACCTTTTATGAATGAAATTGAAAATAAAATCGTTGCCGATGTGGGATGTAATAATGGGTATTATATGTTTAAAATGCTTGAATTTAATCCTAAAAAAATTATAGGTTTTGATCCTTCTATAAAATACTGTCTGCAGTTTGAACTCATCAATGCCTTAGCTAAAAAAAATATACAATACGAACTTTTAGGTGTTGAAGATTTGCCTACTTATGAGTGTAAATTTGATGTGATTTTTTGTTTGGGAGTGATTTATCATCGCAGCGATCCTATAAAAATGCTCAAACAACTCAAACAGAGCTTAAATAAAGATGGCGTGGTGTTTTTAGACACTATGTATATTGATGACGAAAGAGAGATTGCTTTAATTCCAAAAAAAACTTATTCAAAAATACCAAATATTTTTTTCATTCCGTCGATATTGGGTTTAAGAAATTGGTGCGAACGAGCTGGTTTCTCAAGTTTTGAAATTTTAGCTAAAAAAACAACGGATTTAACAGAGCAAAGGAAAACAGAGTGGATTGACTCATATTCTTTGGAAAATTTTTTAGATCCTAATAATGCTAAATTAACTTGCGAAGGCTATGAAGCACCAAAGCGTGTTTATGTTAAATTAAAGGTATAAAATGCTAAAAAATAACAATTTTGAAGAATATGCACAACTAGAAGAATATGTATCCCAAGAAGATGCAAGTCGTATCAAATCAGAGCTTTTTACTTGTCCTGAAATTAATAATTCTTTATCTGGCTTTATCTCAGAATTGTCAAAAAATCATGCCAAATCAGTGCTTATTACCACACCTGAAATGGTAGTAGATGATCATGGACTCATACACAGTGCTTTTGTATTTGCGGCAGCTAATTATGTAGCTCAAGCAGCTGTAAATAAAGAATTTTCTTTGCTTATAAGCTCGAAAACTTTTTTTTATGCCCCTTTAAAATTAGGTGATGTTTTAGAATTAGAAGCTCATGCTTTATTTGATGAGAGTTCTAAAAAAAGAGAAGTTAAGGTCCTAGGGCATGTTAAAGAAATTAAAATTTTTGAAGCAAATATGCAAGTTGTGGTTACTGAAGAACATATCTTTAAACTTAAAAGACCACCAACAAACAACAATGTTAAAAATGAAGAAAGCAATCCAAATGCAAATTTAAATCCATCTAGTAATACCGCAAATAATACTTTTAAAACTCCTTAGGAGTTAAAGGCAAATCCACCCAATTTTCCGGACACTCTTTATGATAAGTTCCACTTGCATCATAAAATTCCTTGCAATCGCTATAAAAACGATTTGAAATTCCTCTTTCATTAATATAACAACCGCTAAATATTAAAAATACCAACATTAGAAAATATTTTTGCATTTTAATCTCCGAATTTATTCATCTTTCGCCATTTATAAGGTTCTATTGGGTTTTTATCTTTCCAAAGTCCTAATTTTTTCGTTCTGGCATTTTTTTCATAAGGAAGATAAATTTCAGTATAATAATCATACGCCCAAGCATAACCGTTTTCAACCATAGCTTGATTAATATCTTTGTCATTTAACTTCACTATGGCTAAAATTCTATCATATTTATCGATATCTTTTTGGATTAAAGTTACATTTTTTCCCAATATCAAAGAAGCTAAAAAATCTCTCGAATTACTACCAAATTTTTGCTTGCTTTCTGGAGCATCAATACCATAAAATCTTACACGATAATTTTTATTATTTTTTACAACCTCAATTGTATCACCATCTACTACTTTTATAACCCTTGCTTCAAAACTTTGTTTGGGTAAGACAAAGGAATTTGCAAAAATTGCAAGTCCTATAAACAATAAAACCAATAATATTTTTTTTGGATCACTGGCAATTTGCCTTAAATTTAAAAATTTAGAATATTTATATCTCATTTATTTCCCTAAAATATAATAAAAATAATTTTAACAAAGGAATGATAATGCAAAATGTATTAAAAAATTTTAAAAATTTATCAGCAATTCCGCATTGTAGTTTTCAAACCCAACATTTAAAGAATTTTTTAAAAGAGTATGCTAGAGATAAAAAATTCATGGTTGATATCGACGAAGCTGGAAACATACACTGCATTAAAGGTGAACCAAAAATTTGCTTGCAAAGTCATTATGATATGGTTTGTATGGGTGAAGCACCCTATATCGAACTTTATGAAGAGCAAGGTTATTTGCGGGCTAAAAACTCATCTTTGGGCGCAGATAATGGCATTGGTGTGGCGATTATGATGAGTGCAATGGCAAATTTTGATCATCTTGAATGTTTATTTACCAATGATGAAGAAGTAGGTTTGCTAGGTGCTAATGCTTGTAAGTTTGAATTTAGAGCTAAAAAATTACTCAATTTAGATCACGAGAGTGAAAAAGATATCATCATAGGTTGCGCAGGTGGTGTGGACATAAAAGCGGTTTTAGATCTTAAATTTAAAGAGTATGAAGGTAATGTGTATGAGCTTGAAGCCTTTGGATTTAAGGGCGGACATTCAGGCATTGATATCATTAAAAATTCCAAAAGTTCCATTAAAGAAATGGCGAGTTTTATTACAAAAAATCAAGCAGAGCTAATCGAGTTTAATGGTGGAGAAAGGATAAATTCTATCCCAAAATACGCTAAGGCTTTGGTGTATTCTACAACAAAACTTGAAGATAATGAATGGATAAAATGTAAATTTTTAGGAAAACAAAAATTTAAAAAATGCCTGCAAACACAAGAAATTCTTTCTAGTATCAATGCTTTTTCTCAAGGTCTTAGGGCTTATAATGAGGAATTAAAAATTGCACAAACTAGCATCAATCTTTCTACTATAAAAATGCAAGAAAATCAAGTTATTATCGAGCTTTTCGCGCGTTCTAATGTTTTAGAGGAATTAAAGCAAATCGAATTTGAAACTTTGGAATTTTTTAAGGCTTTTGGCTATAAATGTGAGAGTTTTAATTTTTACCCACCTTGGGAAGGAATTAAAAATGAATTTAGCGATGAAGTTCATAAGGCTTTATCAAAAGAAGTTCCAGATGTTAAAATTTCAGCCATACATGCAGGATTAGAATGCGGAATTTTAGAAAATGGAAGAGATTTGCTTTGCTGTTCTATAGGTCCGAATATTTACAATCCTCATTCAACAGATGAAAGATGCGAAATAAAATCAGTTGAAAAAATAAGTAAAGTAGTTTTTGAAATTATAAAAAACAATCAATAATGCCACTTTAAAGTGGCATAAAATCAAAATTTTCCGCCTTCTATGACTATATCTTCAGCCTTAATATCATCGGAAAAATGAACTTTTAAAGTTTCTTCATAAGCTTTATGAAAAAATTGCTCCTCAGCTAATTTTATAATTAGTTCATCAATAAAAATTCTTAAATCATCATTACCTTTTTTAACAGCAGGCGCAATAACATCTTGATTTCCTAATTCTTTAATAGCTACTTTGAAATTAGGATTTTCTTTAACCCATGCAAAAAGCAAGGTATTATCATGACTTAAAGCTTCTCCTCTTCCATCTATTAAAGCCGCAAAAGTTTCGGTATTTTGATCAAATTTCAAAGTTTTAATGTCTGGATAATTTTCGTAAAAATAAATATCTGCCGTGGTTCCTTTATTAAGAATTAAGGTTTTATCTTTTAATTCTTCAACACTACTAAGATTAGAATCACTTGGTACAACTACTCCCAATGCAACTTTCATATAAGGTGCAGCAAAATCTACTTGTTCAGCTCTTTGCGGAGTTTTTGTGAAATTTGCTAAAATTACATCCACTTTGTCTGATTTTAAAAACTCAACCCTATTTGCAGCTTCAACCAATACAAATTCTACTTTATTTTCATCGCCAAAAAGTTCTTTTGCTATGCGTTTTGCAAAATACACATCATAGCCTTGATTTACACCTTTAGCATCTATGTAACCAAAAGGAGGCTTATCGCCAAAAACACCAATTCTAATGACTCCATTTTGTTTGATTTTTTCAAGAGTGCCACTACTTGAAGTAGTGGTATTTGAATCGGTTGCATTTGAATCTTCTTTTTTAACAGAATTTCCAGAGCAAGCAGCCAACATTACTGCAACAAAAATACCCAAAATAGATAAAACTATTTTTTTCATCGCTTTGCCTTTCTTTGGTTTTAAAAACCTAATTTTTATTTTTTTACAAAAACAAGTTTTGTAAAATAGGTATTATAATTTTTTAATATAAATATTTATTTTATTCCAAATATATTTTAAGTATATTTTTGTTTTTATGTTACAAAAAATAAATTTTTAACAAAAATTTATAAAATCACTGATGATAACTGAATAAATTTAAAAACTTCCTTGCTCTTTCGCTTTGGGGCTGAGTGAAGAAAACATCCGGAGTATTTTGTTCAACTATAACTCCATTATCCATAAAGACAATTCTATCAGCAACCGCTCTTGCAAAACCCATTTCATGAGTGACTATTAGCATAGTCATACCCTCTTTTGCTAAATTTAAAATTACATCCAAAACCTCACGGACAATTTCAGGATCAAGTGCTGCAGTAACTTCGTCAAAAAGCATGATTTCAGGATTCATACAAAGGCTTCTTACTATGGCAATTCTTTGCTTTTGCCCTCCGCTTAATTCTTTAGGATAGGCTTTGATTTTATGTAAAAGCCCCACTCTATCAAGCCAATATTTTGCTTCCTCTAAAACTTCTTCTTTTTTTCTTTTTTGTACCTTTAATGGACCTAAAAGTATATTATCTTCCACGCTTAAATGATCAAACAATTCATAAGATTGAAAAACCATTCCTACTTTTTGACGAATTTTTGTCCATTCTTTAAAATCTTTTGTGATTTTTTTATCGTCAATATAAATAGCTCCATCTGCGATTTCTTCTAAGCCATTAATGCATCTTAAAAGCGTAGATTTTCCACAACCACTAGGTCCTAAAATCACAACCACCTCTTTTTGCTTCACTTCTAAATTAATATCTTTTAAAACATGATTTTTATCGTAAAATTTATGTAAATGTTCGATTTTTAATATACTCATTTTAACTCCATTTTCTCTCTAAATATTTCGAATAAAGTGTAATAAAATAACAAATAATAAAATAAATAAAAAACACCAAACCAAAAACCAAAAAAGGTGCAACAATTTCATTACGGTGCAATTCTATGATTTGCTGTGCAACTTTAAAAAGCTCTATAACCCCTATAAAATAAGCAAAAGTGGTGCTTTTAATCATTCTTGTAAATAAATTCATGCTCATAGGTGTTAAGCGTCTTAAAATTTGCGGAATGATTACAAAGATAAAAACATTTGGCTTGCTAAGCCCTAGCGAACTAGCAGATTCGTATTGATGCTTAGGAATGCTTTGCAAGGCCGATCTTACCAAATCCATCATCTCAAACACACCCCAAATGCTAAAAACAATCACAGTTGCCATAAAAGCATTAATATCCATACCAAGCCATCTTGCCAAACCAAAATACACTACAAAAAGCCAAACAATCAAAGGCATCACGCGCACAAATTCGAGACAAAAGCGACATAAAAAATAAATATAGCGCTTTTTAAGACTCATTAAAATTCCAAAAAATAAACCGCCTAAAATAGAAATTGTAATGCTAATAAAAGAAATTTCTAAAGTCAGCCATAATCCACCCAAAAGTCTCATAATAGTGCTGTAATTAAAAATTTCTTGTATTAAATCAAGCATCAGTAAACCTTTTTTCCACAAAAGATAAAAATAAAGATAAAGGCAAAAGAATGATTAAATAGCTCATAAAAAGCATAAACAAAAGTTCATCGGTTTTATAATATTTACTATTTAAATCTGTCATTAAATACACCAAATCACTCAAAGCCACTATACTTACAACCGAAGTTTCTTTAAATAAAAAAATAATATTTGCGCTAATACTTGGCATAGCAATGCTTAATGCTTGCGGCAAGATAATAAAACGAAAATTTTGCAAAGGACTAAGTCCCAAAGAAAGTCCTGCTTCAAATTGCTGTTTTTTAACCGCTTCAATGCCTGCTCTTAGACTTTCGGCTATATAAGAACCCCCTAAGAAACTAAGTCCTACAACAGCACAAGTAAAGCTATCCATATAAATACCTATTTTAGGGAAAGCAAAATATAAAAAGAAAAGTTGGATAATCAAAGGTGTATTTCTTGAAAATTCTATATAAATTCTACAAATTGTATTTATAAGTTTAAGTTTAAAATATGAAACTAACACGCATAAAATTCCAATAAGAAAAGAAAATAGTATACCCAAACAAGCTAATTTTATGGTAATCCAAGCACAATTAGCAAAAACAGGGCTGAATTTTTCAATAAATAAATAATCCATAAGAATCCACAAATTTTTAAATTCCTAAATTGTAGCAAAATTGTCTTAAAAAAATGAATTAATTCCAAGCAAATTTTGCTATTTTTTCTTTATCAATAAGCTTAACTTTACCTTTTGAAGTTTGCAAAATTTCTAAATTTTTAAAATTTTTTAACAACCTTGATAGGGTTTCATTGCAAGTGTTTAAATCCGTAGCAATTTGGCGTTGTGTGATGAATGGAAGTTTGGTTTCATTTTCTATAAGATATCTTGCGAGTTTTATTTTAAGACTTAAGGAATTTGATAGAATTTGATTTTCAAGTATTTTGATTTTTTCAAATAAAGAAAGTATCATTATTAGGCTAAAATTTCCATCTTTAAGACATAAAGTTTTAAATTGTTCAAAATTAATTTTTAAAACCTCACTTTCCTCTTCGCAAATCGCACTGGCTGGATATTTTATCCCTTTATATGCTGGCATTTCGGCTATGAAACTAATGGGTGAAAAATAATGCAAAGTGATTTCTTTAAAATCCATTGTGCTTTTATAAACTCTAATTTTTCCTTTAAGCAAAACATAAAAATTCTTAGCCTCTTCGCCTTCAAAAAACAGCATATTGTGTTTTAAATATTTTTCTTTTTGAGAGATCGACTCTAAAATTTTTAAATAATCTTGCACAACATTCCTTTATTTAAGTAATTTGTAAAAATATTAGCAAAGAAATAAAAATATTAATTAAAATTATAAGAATTTTTCATTATAGTTTTAAAAATTTAAGTTAAAGAAAATTAATGTTATTGAGTATTTTGTATATTATAGGTATTGCTGCAGAAGGAATGAGTGGAGCATTAGCTGCAGGCAGACATAAGATGGATTTGTTTGGTGTGATTTTCATAGCACTTGTTACGGCTATTGGGGGTGGAAGTATCCGCGATGTACTTTTGGGGCATTATCCTCTTACTTGGGTAAAGCATCCTGAATATATTGTTTTGGTTTGTTTTTGTGCTTTACTCGCAACAAAAATCCCACGCATAGTTACTAGGCTTGAAAGTTTATTTTTGACTCTTGATGCCATAGGTCTTGTGGTGTTTAGTATTTTAGGAGCGCAAATTGCCATAGAAGAAAATTATGGTTTTATTATCGCAGTTAGTGCTGCTGTTATAACAGGTGTATTTGGTGGAATTTTAAGGGATATTTTATGTATGCGAATTCCTTTAGTGTTTCAAAAAGAAATTTATGCAGGTATTGCGATTATTGCAGGAGTAATTTATTATACTTTAATTGTATGGTTTGAAATTAATACTTTATTTTGCACCATTATTACTCTTATAATAGGAGTTACAGCAAGACTTTTGGCAATAAAATATCAATGGTCCTTGCCTGTATTTTCTTATGAGGAAAAAAAAGAATAAGCCAATAAATTTTAAGTATATTCATAGTAGAATATTACTTTTTATTTTAAAGGCTAAAAATGAGTATGGGCGAGATTATTATTATTTTAATTGTTGCTATTTTGGTTTTGGGTCCAGAAAAACTACCAAGCACCATAGCGCAATTTGTAAAAATTTTTAAAGCCATCAAAAAAAATATTGATGATGCTAAAAATGCTATAGAAAAAGAAATTCATATCAATGAATTAAAATCAGAAGCTCAAAAATATAAAGATGAATTCACTCAAACCAATGAAAATATAAGAAAAAAACTAAGTTTTGAAGAATTTGATGAATTAAAAAAAGAGATTTTAGATCATAATGCAAACTCAGCCAATAAGCCTGAAAAAAATGATACAAATGCCAAATCAACCTTAATGGAAAAAGAAAATGTTTGAAGAGTTAAAACCTCATTTAACCGAACTTAGAAAAAGACTTTTTATTAGTGTCTCTTGTATTTTTGTAATGTTTTTTGTTTGTTTTTATTTTAATCAACAAATTTTAGGCATTATGTATAAGCCCGTGATTGCCATTCTGCCAGATTCGGCTAAGCAGATTAATTTCATAGAAATACAAGAACCTTTATTTACCGCGATGAAAGTATCCTTTTTTGCAGCCTTTGTCTTTTCTTCACCTATAGTTTTTTGGCAATTTTGGAAATTTGTCGCACCAGGGCTTTATGATAGTGAAAAACGCCTAGTTATACCTTTTGTATTTTTTGCTACGCTAATGTTTTTGCTAGGAGCTTGTTTTTGTTATTTTATTGCCATTCCTATGGCTTTTAAATTTTTAGTAGATTTTGGTGTGCAAATGCAAAATTTTAAACCTGTTATCACTTCAGGGCCTTATATAGGGTTTTTTATTAAATTAGTTATTGCATTTGGCTTAGCTTTTGAAATGCCTGTGCTTACTTTTTTCTTTGCTAAATTAGGGCTAATTGATGATGCTTTTTTAACCAGACATTTTAGAGTGGCTGTTTTGATTATTTTTATTTTTTCTGCTTTGATGACTCCACCTGATATTATCTCTCAATTTTTAATGGCAGGACCCTTGTGTGCTTTATATGGTTTTTCGATTTTAATCGCCAAAAAAATTAATCCTGCCAAAAAAGATGAAAATGCCGATGAATGATCCAAAAGATTTGCTTTTATCGAGCTATGATTATGTGCTTGATAAAAAACATATTGCTACCTATCCTATAAATCCAAAAGAAAATGCCAAGCTTTTGGTGTATATAAAAAATGAAGATAAAATCATGCACACTCATTTTAAAGAATTATCAAGTTTATTACCTCCTTGCGCTATCGTTTTTAATGATACTAAAGTAATTAAAGCTAGAATTTTTGGATATAAAACAAGTGGAGCAAAAATAGAACTTTTTTTACATCAACCTAGCGTTAATTCCACCTTTTTAGCTCAAATTCGTGGCAAAGTAAAAATAGGTGAAGAATTGCATTTTGATTTAAATTTAAAAGCAAAAGTTTTAGAACTTTTTAATGATGGAGTAAGAAGGGTTGAATTTTGGCAAAATGATCACTTATTAAATACTTTAGAACTTTATCAAATTTTAGAAAACATAGGCCACATTCCCCTACCTCCTTATATTAAAAGATCAGATGAGAATAGCGATATAAGTGATTATCAAAGTATTTTTGCTAGAAATGAAGGCGCAGTAGCAGCTCCAACGGCAAGTTTGCATTTTTCTAAAGAAATGATAGAAAAACTAGCACAAAATCATAATTTGCATTATCTTACCTTGCATGTGGGTGCTGGAACTTTTAAAAGCGTGGAATGTGAAAATTTAGAGGATCATAAAATGCATTCTGAGTATTTTGATATTGGTGAAGAAACGGCTAAACTTATACAAAGCAATATTCCCTTACTCGGTGTAGGCACAACGGTTACAAGATGCGTAGAATACTTTGCTAGAACCCAAATTCAAAATGGTTTTTGTGATTTGTTTTTGCACCCTTATAATTTACCCATTAGACAAAATTATCTTCTAACAAATTTCCATTTACCAAAATCAACACTAATAATGCTTGTAGCCGCTTTTATAGGTAGAGAAAAAACCATGCAAATTTATCAAGAGGCGATTAAGAATAATTATAGATTTTATTCTTATGGTGATGCCATGTTGATTCTCTAGTATGAAATTTTGCTTAAATATAAGCCAGATGCTGGAGCTAGCATTCTTGAATGAATTTTTTTTGCATCAATTTGCTCTTTAAGCTCTAAAATACTCATTTTTCCTTCTAAAACTTTTAAAACCGCTGCTACGATTAGTCTGATTTGGGATCTTAAAAAACCATTGGCTTTAAAATGAAATATAGTATAGTTTTTATAAGCATAAGCTTTTGCATCAAATATTTCTCTAATGCTTGTTTTATTTGAACCACCAAGCTTTTGAAAAAAGGAAAAATCATGCACTCCTTCAAAAAGCATCAAAATTTTATTAACCTTTTTTATATCAATTTTGGGATAAAAATAACAATAAGAACTTTGCAAGGGGTTAAATTCGCTATGATTAAAAATATAACGATATTCTCTGGATTTAACATCAAAACGCACTTCAAAATCATCTTTTACCCTTTCAATATATCTAATATAAATAAAAGGTTTTGCGAATTTATTAATTTGCTTTTTTAAAAACAATAAATCTTTAAAATGTTCGCCACATTCTATACATGCCACTGCTCTGCTTGCATGAACCCCCTTATCTGTCCTAGAAGCAAATAAAGGCTTTTTAAAAATTCCAAGATGCTTTAGAGCATCATGAAGATTATCTTGAACGCTATTTTTATGACTTTGACTAGCAGAGCCATTAAAACGCGATCCATCGTAAGATAAAATAAGCTTTAATTTCATCAGTATTTATTGGCTATAATTTTTTTAAAATAGAGCCAAGAGCTTATAAAGAATAAAAGGAAAATACTACCAACTGCCAATATTGGAGGTTTGTAGAAAATACTCAATGCACCAAAATATAAACAAATTACAGCAAAAATTCCAAGATAAATATAACCTTTGTCATAACGATAAGTAACAATACCGAAAGAAAGAGCAAATAAGGTGCTTGCAAATGGAAATAAAGAAATTAAAGTATAAATTACAAATTCTTTTGCTCTTTTATCATTGTGATTTAAATCCAACCAATATTCATAAAAGCTTTTAATGTTTAAATTTGGAGTTTTAATAAGGGTATTAATGCTTAAATCTTTAAATTCTCCCAAATATAAAGTTTCATTTTTGTCAAAAATATAAGCTCTACCACTTAATAATTTCAAACTCATTGCATCATCTTTTCGTTCTAATCTTGCTTCTGTAGCCAAGATCAATCGTTCTTTTTCCAATTCATCTTTTTTAGGATAATACATTACAACATTTTTATAAAGATCATTTTCTTGTTTTTCAATAAAAATCATCCAATCTAAGAATTTTTGTCCAAATTCACCACTTTTATAATTGAAATTGACTTGAGTTTTTTTATAATCCACAAAATTATCTTGAAGCTCAAAGGCTATAGGTATAAAAATAAGCGCAACCGCTAGCATACATGTGCTGATTAAAAAGGCAATTTTTAAGAAAAATTTAGCAATTAAATTAGGTGCCATTCCTAGAGTAAAAATAACTATGCTTTCATTTTCTTTTGAAAGTCTATATAAAGACAAGGCTAATGCTATAAAAAAAGCTATAGGAAGTGTGAAAATCAAAATTCTAGGTATCATAAAAGAATAAAGCTTTAAAAGATCTAAAAAGCTAATTTCTATGCTTGAAGTAATCCTGGCAATTTGTATAAAAAATACCATAGAAATAATGGTAAAAAGTATAAAAAATAACGAAAGTTTAGTGCTTAAAAATTGATTAAAAAGATATTTATATACGATTTTCATTAAAAATTTCCTATCATTTTATAAGCAAACACCAAAATAAAAGCAATGTTTAAAAATGGAAACATTGCAAGGCTTTGATCTTTACATTTTTTAAATTTTAAAATTAAAAAAAATGGCAAACTTAATATACAAGCCAAAAAAATGCTTATTATACCAAATTTAAAACCCAAAATTCCGCCCATACTTGCAATAATAATTACATCTGCTTCACCCAAGCTTTCTAAAATTTCTCCTTGTTTTTTGTAATTTATCAAACAACTTACAAAACTTTTGAGGAAAAAAATCACTCCGCAAAACACAAGCGAACAAAGTAAAAAACCCTCTTTAAAATCTTCGAATAAAAATAAATTGATTATCTCTTCTTCTTTAAAAGCAAAAAACCCGGCACAAATAAACACAAACCATAATAAAATTTCAGGCACAGCTTTTAGTTTATAATCAATCAAAGAAAGCGCCAAAAAGCCTAATAAATAAAGTCCCAAAAACAAAAATTCATATAAATTCCCACTAAAAACATAAGCAAAAATCAATAAAAAAGCACTTAAAATTTCAACTAAAGGATACAAAAAACTTATTTTACTTTTACAATCAAGACAACGAGTGTGTAAAAATAGATATGAAAATAAAGGTATAAGCTCATAAAATTTAAGTTGTTTTTTGCAAGAAAAACAATAAGATCTTTTTGTAAAAAAATCCTTTTTCTTCACAAAACGATCTACGCTCGTCATTACAAAAGAACCCAAACAAAGCCCACATAAAAAAAGAAAAAAGAAAATCATTTACCAAAAGTTCTTTCTCTTTTTCTAAATTCTTTAATGATTTTTTTAAATTCTCTTTTCGTAAGTCCTGGAAACAAAGTCTCGCTAAAATAAATTTCTGCATAAGAGCTTTGCCAAAGCAAGAAATTTGAAAGCCTTTTAGCATTTCCCACTCGAAGCATTAAATCCACATCCAAAGGTAAGTCCAAATTTGCACTTAAATTTTCTTCATTTAATTCCAAACCTTTTTCCACTACTTTACGAGCCGCACGGATAATCTCATCTCTTGCCCCATAACTAATAGCCAAATTCACACAAAGCAAATCGCAATGCTTGGTTTTTTCTTCTACAAGGGCTATTTTTTGGCGAATTTTAGAATTTAAACGGGTTAAATCTCCAATTGCTCTTAAGCGCACATTATTTTTTTCAAATTTTTCCAAAGCTTCATCCAAACAACGATCTAAAAGTTCAAAAATAAAATCAATCTCATCTTGCGGTCTATTCCAATTTTCAGTACTAAAAGCAAAAAGGCTTAAATTTGAAATTCCTTCCTCTACGCAAGCTTCCATCAGCTTTTGCATAGTTTTAACTCCTTGAGAATATCCAAGCTTAGCTAAAAATCCCTTGGCCTTAGCCCAACGCCTATTACCATCCATTACGACCGCAAGGTGTTTTAACTCATTCATTTTTATCCTTTAAAATCTAATAATTTTTTAAATACAAATAAAGCATTAATTTTTTGTTCTTGTATAACTTCTTTTTCTAAATATTGACTTAAAAATATTTGCACTTTTGCAAAGGGCGAAAAAATTTGCATATTTTGCTCGTTAAATATAATTTTTAATGCACCAAATACACTAAAATATAAATAAAGTTCACATTTTTCTTCATTGAATTTGAGTTGAAATAAACATTTTTTATCCTCATAAATAAAAGGTATATGATAAATGCCTTCAAGACTTGCAAAAAGCATCTCTTTATAGACTAAAAAATCTTGCTTTTCGTTGCAATTTATCAGCTGCTCTAAAATATAATTTTTAAAATCCAAATCATATTCTAAAAGCCTTACAATCAAATCAAGCCCTTGTGCAAAATAAGAAATTTCTGGCTTTTTATATAAATTTTTAAACTGCAAAATCCCCTCTTTCGTGGTATAAAGCTCCGCTAAATACTCACTTTGCTCATCAAGATCTATTAAACTTTTTGTTTGAATTTTTTTATGATTTAAGAGTAAAGTATAGTTGTTGTATCCTGATTTTTCAAGTACTTTAATGTGTATGGGTAAAGTTGAATTTATAAGACCCATCAAAGTCCTTTTAAGCGCTTTGCTAAAACATATGCTAACTCTTCTTTGCTTTTTAAGCCACTTTTTTTATTTTCACCAGCAGTTATAAAATGAATTTCATTTAAATCGCTACCAAAATGATTTTTCTCATCTAAAATATTAAGACATACCATATCAAGCTTTTTTTCGCTTAAGGATTTTTTAGCATTTTCTAAGGCATTTTTAGGATCAAATTCCATTTTAAATCCTATTTTTTTACCTTTAAACTCAAGGTTTTTGAGTAAATCTTCATTTAAGCTTAAATGCAAAGTTAAGCCATCTAAATGCTCATTTTTTTTGATTTTACCTTTTTTAAACTCAGGCACAAAATCACTTACCGCAGCCGTCATAATCAAATAATCTTTTTCTAAATTTTGATTTAATAATTCTTTTAAATCAAAAGAACTTTCAAATTTTAAAATCTCATAAGGCGCATCAAAATCAACCGAGCTTAAAAACGTTACTTTAGCTCCTAAAAAATAAAAAGCATCTGCAATAGCCTTTGCCATTTTTCCACTAGAAAAATTACTCACACAACGCACATCATCGATTTTTTCTTTTGTGCCACCCCCTGTGATTAAAATGCTTTTTTCAAACCAAAATTCCTCTTTTAAAAGCTCTCTTTTAGTAATATTAAAAATATCTTTAATCTCTGCTAAAGCTCCTATACCTTCATCTTTACAAGCTAAAACTTTACAAATAGGTTCTATGATTAAAGCCTTGTTATTTTTTAGCAAATTTAGCGAATTTTGTGTGCTAAAATGATGATACATATTAGTATTTGCAGCTGGAGCAATGACGAGTGGTTTATTCGTGGCGATTAGCGTTTGAATGAAAAGATTATCCGCTATGCCTAAGGCTAGTTTGTTTATAGAATTTACACTTGCAGGTGCAAAAAGAATTAAATCCGCATCTTTACTAAAAGTAATGTGATTGTTAGAGTTTTTCCAGCTTTCATTTTCTTCACACAAAACTTCATCAGCCAAAGCTTCAAAACTCATTTTAGAAGCAAATTTTAAAAGTCCATTTGAAAGTAAAACTTTCACTCTAAAACCTTCTTTTTTAAACAAAGAAATAAGCTCATAAGTTTTATAAAAGGCTATGCTACCACTAATCGCCAAAAGTATAGTTTTTTTCATTTTTGAAATTTCTTATAATAATAATCTTTTATAATTCTTTTTTCGGCACGATTGATAAAAAGTGAACCGCTTTCAACATCACTTGTAACAGAGCTTCCAGCAGCGATTATCACATCATCTTCTATTTTTACAGGAGCGATAAATTGTGTATCAGAACCCACGAAAACATTTTTTCCTATGATGGTTTTGTGTTTTTTTACTCCATCATAATTGCAAGTTATAGTACCGCAACCTATATTAGTCCCACTATCTATCTCACAATCACCTAAATAACTTAAATGCCCTGCTTTTACCGCATTTAATTTAGCATTTTTGCATTCTACGAAATTTCCTATATGCGTATCTTTTATCTCACAATTTGGTCTTAAATGCGCCATTGGCCCTATATCTGAATTTTCCACTATACTATTTTCAATCACACTTGAGCTTTTAATGATAGAATTAATGATTTTACTTTTGCCTTCTATACGCACATTTTCATACACTTCACATTCGCCACTAAATTCCACATCTAAACCTATATAAGTGCTTTGTGGTAAATGAAAAATCACACCTTGCTTCATCCAGTGTTTTTTGATTTTTTCTTGCATTAAATTTTGTGCTATACTTAGCTCAAATTTGTCATTTATCCCCATAAATTCATCTTCATCCACAAAAACGGCTTTGATTTTTGCACCTCGTTTTTTTGCCAAAGAAATGGCATCGGTTAAATAATACTCTTTTGCGACATTTTTATTATCAATCAAAGGTAAAATTTCTTTTAAAAGTTGCGAGTTAAACACATACACACCAGCATTGCAAACATCTACTTTTTTCTCTTCTTCGTTTGCATCTTTAAATTCAACGATTTTTTCCACTTCCTCATTTTTTATAATCACTCTACCATAGCTTTTTGCATCTTTTGCTTTAAAAACGGCTAAATTTAAATCCCCATCACACTCAAGTAAATTTTGCAAACTCTCACTTTCAACCAAAGGCATATCCCCGCAAAGGATCAAAACCCTTTCATTTTTAGCATTGAAATTTTTTAAAGCCCCTGCTGTGCCAGGGAAATTTACTAAATCTTGCTCCAAAATCTTAGTCTTAGGAAAATGTTCTAAAATTTGCTTTTCTATGCGTTCTTTTTGGTGTGATAAAACCACACTTACATCATCACTTATATTAAATGCTTTCTCTAAAATATGCAAAATCATACTCTTTTGGCAAAGCTCTTGTAATACTTTTGGTTTTTCGGATTTCATTCTAGTGCCAAGCCCTGCTGCTAAAATCAAAATGGAAGTTTTCATTATAAAATACCTTTGTGGATAATTTTTGGGTTTAATTTTAGCATTTTAAAGTTAAATTTAAATCCAAAGTTAAACTATTTTTTAGTCAGCAAAAGTTAAAATTAAGCTTTATTTTTAAATTTAAGGTTTATTTTTGAAAAAATTTTTAATACTTTTGTTTTTTAGTGCATTTTTTAACATTCTCCTCGCTGCTGAAGCAACCATTCCAACAGTAAATTTAAGTCTTAGTGCGCCAAACACTCCAAATCAGCTTGTTACTACATTAAATATAATTATTGTTTTAACTATATTGGCTTTAGCACCTAGTATCATTTTTGTAATGACCTCATTTTTAAGACTTGTTGTAGTATTTTCATTTTTGCGTCAAGCTATGGGGACACAAACTATGCCGCCAAACACTATCTTGATAACCTTGGCTCTTGTTTTAACTTTTTTTATCATGGAGCCTGTAGCAACAAAATCTTACAATGAAGGAGTAAAACCTTATTTGGCAGAGCAAATTGGCTATGAAGAAGCTTTTGCAAAAGGAGTAAAACCTTTTAAAGATTTTATGCTAAATAATACAAGAGAAAAAGATCTGGCTTTATTTTACCGCATAAGGAATTTGCCTAATCCTCAAAATGTCGATGATGTTCCTTTAACCATCGTTGTTCCTGCTTTTATGATAAGTGAGCTAAAGACAGCTTTTGAAATAGGTTTTTTAATTTATCTGCCCTTTTTGGTTATTGATATGATAGTAAGCTCTGTTTTAATGTCTATGGGTATGATGATGCTACCTCCTGTAATGATATCCTTGCCTTTTAAACTTTTAATTTTTGTTTTGGTTGATGGATGGAATTTACTCATTCAAAAACTTGTGGAGAGTTATATATTTTAGTTTTACCAAAAATTAAAAACTTTATCCTATAATACCTTTTCCTAAATTATTTAACAAAAAAGAGAGGAAAATATTATGAGTAAAGTTCATTTTAAGGGAAATGAAGTTAGTTTGAAAGGAAATGAAGTTAAAGTTGGTGATAAAGCTCCTCAGCTTGTTTTAAAAGCAAAAGATTTAAGCGATGTAAAAATTGCAGATAGTGAAAAAACGCAAATCATCCTAAGTGTTCCAAGCCTTGATACTCCAGTTTGCGCAAATGAAGCTAGAGAATTTAATAAAAAAATTGCCTCTTATCCAAATGCTGAAGTTATTGTTGTAAGCATGGATTTACCTTTTGCAATGGGAAGATTTTGCAGCGTTGAAAATATAGAAAATATCATCACTGCTAGTGATTTTGTTTCTAAAGAATTTGGTGAAAAATATGGCGTTTTAATTAACGAAGGTCCTTTAACTGGTTTGCTTGCAAGAGCTATTTTCGTAGTAAAAAAAGGACAAGTTGTTTATAAAGAGCTTGTAGATGAAATCACTAATATGCCAAATATCGAAGCTTTAGATGAATTCTTTTCTTCTAAATCATCTTGTTGTTGCGGATCTTGCCACTAAATTGCAAAAACATCAGGTCTTAGTTTTAAAAGCATTATAAAAGCTTTTAAAACAGCCTGATCTCTTACAAAATTCCTATCTCCTTGTAATAAAATTTCTTCTTCTATAAATTTCCCTTCTTTATCCATGGCACCAATAAAAATTTTACCAGCTTTTATACCTTTATCATCTTGCTCTCCTGCTACTCCGCTGATTGCCAAAACAAAATCTGCTTGAGTAGTTTTTAAAGCCCCTTTTAGCATAAAAAATACGCAAGCTTTACTGTATTCTCCGCCATCTTTTAAAATTTCGCTATCCACCCCAAGCCATTTTTCTTTCAGGCGATTAGAATATACAACCAAAGAACCTTCAAAGATTTCACTTATCCCATTTATCCCAGCTAAAGTTGCGGAACAAAGTCCAGCGGTACAACTCTCCGCAAAAGAAATTTTTAATTTTTTTTCAAGCAATTTAGCAACTATAAATTCAATAGGATTTTTATAGGGAATAAATTTATTTTTAAATAATTGTCTTACACTATTAAAAAATGCTTCAAAATGTCCATAATTTTTACTTATGGCTTTAATTAAAATAAGATTATCTAAAATTGCACTTGTTTGAATGATGATATCATAAGTTTTTGTAAAAGTTTGAAGTAGAAGTTTCGCACTATCCTCATCAGTATCATTTAAACAAAAAAACTTAAAATCGCATTCAAATTCTCCCAAAAGCTCTGGTGGCTTTTCGTTTGTTTTGATTTTTAAAAGATTGATTTGACAATGATTTATCTTAGTTAAAAAGCTCCCAGAGACACTAATGGAATTTGTCGGTGCTAAAATTTCATCTTTGAATACCAAACTATCATCATTTAGCGTTGCAATGATTTTTGCACAAGTACTATAATACTGCGCTTCTGAGAAAATAGTAATATAATTATATTCTTTAGAGAATTTTTCAAGCAAAAAAGGTAGATTTTTGTCGTTTTTGTTTAAAAATTTAATTTCACTAAGTTCTTGAAATTTTTTTTCGTAAATTCTATAGAGATATTGCATATAATTTTTATTAATGAAAAGCTCATATCCAACAACAAAAAGTAAATGTTTCATTTTTTTCCTTTTTTCTTAAAATTATAATGAAAAAAAAGTTAAAATTAAAGCTATTTTAAGTAGAATTGGCTATTTATTTTTTTCTAAGGTTACTTCGATGGATTATAAAGACACTTTACTTTTACCAAATACTACTTTTGCTATGCGTGCAAATTTGGCAGAATTTGAACCCAAACGCTTTGAAAAATGGTTTGAAAACAACTATGCTTATGAAAAAATGAAAAGCAAAAATCAAAATGCTTTACACTCATTTACACTTCACGATGGTCCTCCTTATGCTAACGGACACATTCATATAGGTCATGCTTTAAATAAAATTTTAAAAGAAACGATTATTAAAACGCATTATTTTAACGGCGAAAAAATTCGATTCACTCCAGGTTGGGACTGTCATGGACTTCCTATAGAACAACAAGTAGAAGTAAAACTTGGAGAAAAAAAGAAAAATATGAGCAAAAAAGAAATTCGTCAAGAATGCAGAAAACACGCAGATGAATTTGTAAATATCCAAAGAAAAGAATTTAAAAATCTTGGCATTATAGCTGATTGGGATAAGCCTTATTTGACTATGAAATTTGAATTTGAAGCAGCTATTTACAGAACGCTTTGCAAAATCGCAAAAAAGGGACTTTTAAAAGAGAGATCTAAGCCTGTTTTTTGGAGCTGGGCAGCAAAATCAGCCCTAGCAGAAGCTGAAGTTGAATACGCAGATAAAGAGGATTATTCGATTTTCGTATCTTTTGCTTTGGATGAAAATTCTTGTGAAAAATTAGGTGTTGAAAAAGCTAGTGCTGTGATTTGGACAACTACACCTTGGACTTTGGTGGCAAATGTTGCTATTGCTTTAAACCCTAATGAAAACTATGTAATCACAAGCGAAGGACTCATCTTTGCTAAACCCCTACTTGAAAGCATGGTGAATAAAGGCTTAACAAAAGGAGAAATTCAAAAAGAATTCAATGCAAAAAAATTTGAAAAACTCCAAGCCATCAACCCGCTTAACTCACGCAGGTCTTTACTTATAATGGGCGAACATGTTTTAATGGACGGCGGAAGCGGACTTGTTCATACTGCTCCAGGGCATGGAGAAGATGATTATTATGCTAGTTTAAAATACAATCTTGAAGTTTTAATGCCTGTTGATGATGGTGGTTGTTATGATGAAACTTTAAGAAATAAAGGTCTTTTGCCACCAAATTTAGTGGATGAATTTATAGGTCTTCATATTTTTAAAGCCAATGAAAAAATTTTAGAACTTTTAGGAAAAAATTTACTACAAAGCTCTAAATTTATCCACTCTTACCCTTTTTGTTGGAGAACGCATAAACCTGTGATTTATAGGGCAACTAAACAATGGTTTATTCTTATGGACGAGCCAAAATTAAACAGTAAAACCTTAAGAGAATGTGCAAAAGAGCAAATTCTCAAAACTAAATTTTATCCACAAAATGGTATCAAAAGAATAGGCTCAATGGTTGAAAATCGCCCAGATTGGTGTATTTCAAGACAAAGAGATTGGGGAACGCCTATAGCCTTTTTTAGAGATAAAAATACCAAAGAAGTGCTTTTAGATAATGAAGTGCTAGAATTTGTGGCTCAAATTTTTGAAAAAAATGGCGCTGATGCTTGGTGGGAATTTGATATTAAAGATTTATTGCCACAAAATTTTAAGCATAAAGCACAAGATTTAGAAAAAGTTTATGATATTTTAGATGTTTGGTTTGACAGCGGAAGCACAGCCAATGCAGTTTTAAATAGCGGAAATTATGATGCAGGAGAAAAAAGAGCGAATATGTATCTAGAAGGAAGCGATCAGCATCGCGGTTGGTTTCAAAGCTCTTTGCTTGTAGGTACTGCTATTAACGAAATGGCTCCATATGAAAGCATTTTAACGCATGGTTTTACTACAGATGAAAAAGGGCAAAAAATGTCTAAATCTTTAGGTAATGTTGTCCCACCTGAGTATGTAGCAAAAACCTATGGAGTAGAAATTTTAAGACTGTGGATACTTTTAAGTGATTATTCTACTGATTTAAAAATTTCGGACAATATTTTAAAACAAGTCAGCGAGCAATACCGAAAGATCAGAAACACTATCAGATTTTTACTTGCCAATACCAATGATTTGCAAAGTCTTGAGATTAAAGAATTTTCTTTTATAGACAAATGGATCTTAAGTAAAGCGAGTATTGTATTTAAAAATGTTAAAAATTCTTTTGATAATTATGAATTTTCTAAAGGTTTTAATTTATTGCTGAATTTTTTAAGTGCTCATTTGAGTGGAATTTATCTTGATATCAGTAAAGACAGGCTTTATTGTGAAGATAAGCTTGATATTCGCAGACAAAGCGCACAAGTTGCAATGGCTTTAATTGCTAAACATTTATTGTTTTTGCTCGCTCCAAGTCTTAGCTATACGGTAGATGAGGCTTTAGAACATGCAAATATTTTAATCAAGGGCGATGCAAATGATGTTTTTGATTTAATTTATACCCAAGATTTTTCTTTTGATTTTAACATTGAAGATGAGTTTTTACTTAGCGCAAGGGAAAAATTTTTCGAGCAAATTGATGCGTTAAAAAAAGATAAAATTATCAAATCTACATTAGAATTAAATTTGCAATGCTCATCTAAAAAACTACTAGAGCTTGATTCTTTAGAAATAGCCGATTGGTTTATGGTAAGCGAAGTAAAAGATATAGACGATGATGAAAGTTTGTGCGAATTTAAACTAGATAATCATGTTTTTAAAATTACAAAATCTAAGGCTTGCAAATGCCCAAGATGTTGGAAATTTCAAAGTGTTGATGAGGAAAAACTTTGCAACAGATGTGCTAAGGTTTTAAATGTTTAGCACTCAAATTCCAAACAGTTTAATTTTGGGTACTATTATTGCGGTATTTTTTATGGTTGTTTTAGCAATTATTTTAATCAAAACAAAGGAAGATAAAAGATGATAACTCTCAAAGAAGCTTTAAAACTGTCTCAAAGCGAGCTTGAAAATTTAAAAAAAGAGCTCAATGAAAAAGCTAAAAAAGAGCAAAAAATCGGTGCTTATATAGAACAATTTTTAGCTAAAGATTTAAGTGATGGTGGTAAAGGTATTCCAATAGCAATAAAAGATAATATTAGCGTCAAAGGTTGGGAATTAACTTGTGCGAGTAAAATTTTACAAGGTTATGTCGCTCCTTATGACGCAAGTGCTATAGTAAATTTAAAAAACAACGGTTTTTCTCCTTATGGACGCACCAATATGGATGAATTTGCTATGGGAAGTTCAAGTGCGACTTCATTTTATGGTAAAACTCTAAACCCTACAAATTTTAATCGTGTTCCAGGTGGCTCAAGCGGTGGTAGTGCTGCTGCAGTTGCTGGTGGCTTAGCCTTGGCAAGTTTAGGTTCAGATACAGGTGGTTCCGTGCGTCAGCCTGCAGCTTTTTGTGGTTGTGTCGGTTTTAAACCTAGTTATGGAAGGATAAGTAGATATGGGCTCGCCTCTTATTCATCAAGTTTGGATCAGATTGGAGTTTTAACGCAAAATGTTGAAGATGCAGCAATTCTTTATGATGCTATTGCAGGATATGATCCAATGGATAGCACTAGTGCAAATATAGAATTTATTAAAACTGCTTCAAAACTAAATGCTGAAAAAAAATTAAGAATTACTGTGATTGAAAATTATATTAACAATGCAAGTGAAGAAGTTAAAAATACTCTTTTAAAAAGTATTGATATGCTAAAAGCAAATGGACATGAAATTATTTATAGACAAATGCCTGATTCTAAATTTGACATTGCAGCTTATTATATTATCGCCACAGCTGAAGCAAGTGCAAATTTAAGTCGCTATGATGGGGTAAGATATGGAAGAAGAAGTGAAGATTTTCATAATTTAAAAGATATGTATATTAATTCTCGTAGTGAAGGTTTTGGTGAAGAGGTTAAGAGAAGAATTTTACTTGGAACCTTTGTTTTAAGTAGTGGTTATTATGATGCTTATTATATTAAAGCACAAAAAACTAGAGCTTTAATTAAAGCAAAATATGAAGAAATTTTAAAAGATTGCGATTTAATTTTTATGCCAGTGACTCCTACAACAGCTTTTGAATTTAATGCCAAAAAAAGTCCTATTGAGGAATATTTAGAAGACATTTATACTATTTCTTTAAATTTGGCTGGACTTGGCGGTATTAGTATTCCTGTAGGCAAAAACAAAGAAGGACTTAATATTTCAGCTCAGCTTATCTGTAAAGCTTATGATGAACAAACCTTGCTTGATGGGGCTTTAAGCTTAGAAAAAATTATTAAAAATAACAAATAAGGATAAAAAATGAAAATACTCAAACGCGCTTTAACATTTGAAGATGTGCTTTTAGTACCTGCTTATTCAGAAGTTTTACCTAAACAAGTTGACATTAAGAGTAAATTAACAAAAAATATCACGCTAAATATTCCTCTGATTTCAGCTGCAATGGATACAGTAACCGAACACAGAGCTGCCATTATGATGGCTAGACTTGGAGGAATGGGTGTTATTCATAAAAATATGGACATTACTGCCCAAGTACGAGAGGTAAAAAGAGTAAAAAAAAGCGAAAGCGGAGTCATTATAGATCCTATTTTCATAGGGCCAAAAGCAAGTGTTTATGAAGCTTTGGAATTAATGGCAGAATACCGAATTTCTGGCGTTCCTGTAGTAGATGAAAATAGAAAATTAATAGGAATTTTAACCAATCGTGACTTAAGATTTGAAAGCGATTTTGAAACTTTGGTTGAAAATGTGATGACAAAGGCTCCTTTAATTACAGCTCCAAAAGGCTGCACTTTAGATGATGCGGAGAAAATTTTTAGCACTAATAAAGTAGAAAAACTCCCTATTGTTGATCATGAAGGACATTTAGAAGGTCTTATCACTATTAAAGATCTTAAAAAACGCAAAGAATATCCAAATGCCAATAAAGATAATTTTGGCAGACTCCGCGTTGCAGCAGCTATTGGAGTAGGACAGATGAATCGTGTTGATGCATTGGTGGAGGCTGGGGTTGATGCAGTGGTGCTTGACTCAGCACACGGACACTCTAAAGGAATTATTGACACAATAAAAGCCATAAAAGAAAAATATCCAAACTTAGATTTAATAGCTGGTAATGTTGCTACAGCTGCAGCCACAAAAGCACTTTGCGAGGCTGGGGTTGATGCGGTAAAAGTAGGCATTGGACCAGGAAGTATTTGCACCACTCGCATTGTCTCAGGTGTAGGTGTACCTCAAATTTCGGCTATTGATGAGTGTGCTATCGAGGCTCAAAAATACAATGTTCCAGTCATTGCTGATGGTGGAATTAAGTATTCAGGCGATATTGCAAAAGCTATTGCAGCCGGAGCAAGCTCAGTAATGATAGGCTCACTTTTAGCTGGAACTGATGAGAGTCCAGGAGAGCTTTTTACCTATCAAGGAAGACAATACAAATCTTACCGCGGTATGGGATCTCTTGGAGCTATGCAAAAAGGAAGCTCGGATCGTTATTTCCAAGAAGGTACAGCGCAAGATAAACTCGTCCCAGAAGGCATTGAAGGGCGTGTACCTTATGTGGGAAGTATAAAAAGCGTTATTCATCAACTTTTAGGCGGTCTAAGATCTTCTATGGGCTATGTGGGAGCTGCCAACATTGAAATTTTTAAAGAAAAAGCAGAATTTGTAGAAATCACAAGCGCAGGACTTAAAGAAAGCCATGTACACGATGTGACAATAACGCATGAGGCACCAAATTACAAGGTTAATAATCAATGAGCTTCGAAGAAAAATTGCAATTGGCCAATGAAATTTTAGAAAAATTAAATGATCAGAATTTAAGCCTTGAAGAAAGTGTCAAAATTTACAAAAAAGGACTTCAAAGCATTAATGAAGCTAGAAAAATGCTTGAAAAAGCTAAACTAGAAATCGAGCCGCAAAATGACTAAAATAGCTGCCTTACAATTACCCACTTTGGCTTTAAGTGAATCAAGACTTGAGTACTATCTTAAAGCTTGCAAAGACAATAATGCAAACCTTGTCGTGTTAGGTGAGTATGTTCTAAATAGCTTTTTTATCGAACTTTTGTCTATGCCAAAAAGCATGATTAAAGAACAAAGTGAAACCAAAAAAGAAAGTCTTTTACGCCTATCTCAAAAATATGAGCTTGAAATCATAGCTCCTTTTGTAAGCGTTGAAAGTAAAATTTACAAAAAACTTTGTTTAAAAGTATCGCCTAGTAGTGTAAAAAATTATGAACAGCAAATTTTAATGCCTTACTCTCATTGGAATGAAGAAAAATTTTTTGGCAATAAAACAAAAGAAATAAAACTTTTTAATTTTACGCATGATGGGCTTAAGTGCGCTTTAATGTTTGGTTTTGAAGCGCATTTTGATATATTTTGGCAACAAGCGATGGCAAAAAAAATTGATCTTGTTATAATCCCTACTGCAAGCACTTTTCAAAGCACACAAAGATGGCAAGAGCTTTTAAAAACAAGGGCTTTTTTAAATTCAACAAGTATTTTAAGAGTAAATCGAATAGGTAATTTAAAAAATAACGAGGAATGGAAATTTTACGGAGATACGATGTTTATTAATGCCTTTGGCGAAATTGAAGATCGTCTTGGAAATGAAGAAGCGATGTTAATCATCAATCCCCAAAAAGCCGATGAGGCAAGAAAACTTTGGGTTTTTGATAAAATTCTTAAAAAAATAGATGCTAATTAAATTGCTAGATATCTAGCAATTTAATTTATAAAATTTTAATGCTCTAAATTTAAAAGCACTACAGCACATAAAACAACTCCAATGCCTGTGATGCCAATTTTATTTAATTTTTCTTTATAAAAAATCCATCCACCCAAACAAGTTCCTATGATACCTACAGCACCCCAAGTCGAATAAGCCACACTTAAAGGTATATCAAATTTTAAAGAAAAAGAAAGCATAACAAAAGCTAAAATTGCCAAAACTATCGCCCCTATCCCCCAAATTTTATACCTAAAACCATCTGATTTTTTAAGTAATAAATTTGCAAAAATATCCAAAAAGGCCGATAAAATAATAAATGATAAATAAATAAGCATACTCATTCTTTAACCTCCCCTATATTAATCATTAAAATGCCTATAATGGATAATACAATACCTATAATTTGAGTTGTTGTTAAGCTTTCATTAAAAAACACAAAAGAAATTAAAAGTATCAGCACAACCCCCAAAAGCTCCCATACCGCATAGGCAATCCCTACTTGAATTTTTTTAATTGCAAGCCCCATAAGATAATACGATAAAGCGATAAAAAAAGCCATCGCACCATAAGCTATAAATTGATTTTCATTTTTTAAAAAACTTGTTCCTATAACTTCAGCTACAATAGCACCTAATAAAAATATCCAAGCAATCATTTTAGTTTTTAAAAGCATTTCAACTACTCCAAAAATTTCGCACCATTATAACACAAAATATTCTTTTGCTTTAACGCAAATTTAGGCTTTTTAGTCTATACTTTTATCTTTGATTATAAAAAAATAAAGGAAAATTTATGGGACGAGCGTTTGAGTACCGACGCGCTTCTAAAGAAGCTAGATGGGATAAGATGAGTAAGCTTTTTCCTAAACTTGCAAAGGCTATACAGGTGGCTGCTAAAGAAGGCGGAATTGATCCTGATATGAATCCAAAACTTCGCACAGCCATAGCTACTGCTAAGGCAAACAATATGCCAAAAGACAATATAGACGCAGCGATAAAAAGAGCTAGCGGCAAAGATAGTGCGGATATTAAAAACATTCATTATGAAGGAAAAGCCGCGCATGGAGCTTTGATAATAGTTGAGTGCATGACAGACAATCCTACACGCACCGTTGCAAATGTGAAGGCTATTTTTAGTAAAAATGGCGGAGAAGTTTTGCAAAATGGCTCACTTGGCTTTATGTTTGCTAGAAAAGCGGTTTTTCACCTCGAAAAATTTGATGGTGATTTAGAAGAATTGGAACTTGATTTAATCGATGCAGGGCTTGAGGAATTAGAACAAGATGAAGAATTGCTCGTTATAGGTGATTATACTGCTTTTGGAGATTTAAACGCAGCTATTGAAGCTAAAGGTTTGATTATCAAAAAAGCAGGACTTGAATATCTTCCAAATAATCCTATAAGCTTTAGCGAGGAGCAACTTGTAGATATTGAGAAATTAATCGACAAGTTAGATGATGATGATGATGTTCAAGCTGTTTATACAAATATAGATTAAAGGAAAAATTATGTTAAAAGAAATCGATACTCGTGATGTAAAAAAATACAAATTTGCTATCATAGAAACCGAAAAAGGTTCAATGAAGCTTAAACTTTTTGGTGATGAAGCTCCACAAACTGTGTGCAATTTTGCAAATTTAGCCAGTTCAGGTTTTTATAAAGATTTAAAATTTCACCGTGTAATCCCAAATTTTGTGATACAAGGCGGTTGCCCTTATGGTAATGGCATAGGCGGCCCTGGATATGAAATCATGTGCGAGTGCCATAATCAAACTCATAAACATCAAAGAGGTACTTTATCTATGGCACACGCGGGACGCGATACTGGAGGATCGCAGTTTTTTATTTGCCATAGTGCACAACCTCATTTAGATGGAATTCATACTATTTTTGGACAAATTGATGAAAAAGATACACAAAGTTTAGAAGTGTTAGATTCTATAAGACAAGAAGATAAAATCATCAATATTAAAATTCTTGAAAAAATCTAAATTTATTAGAAAATGAAAAGATTACAAGAAACAAAAACCTTGCAATCTTATTTTGATATAATCATTTAGTATTTAGTGAATAGGGTTTTATTTAACTTCAAGAGAATTTTTTAAAACCATATATTTTTGAATAAAATTATAAAAATTAAGGTTTAAAAATGCAAGAAACTATTAATTTTATTATCGATATAGCAAGCTCTTGGGGTTACATAGGTATTATTGTACTAATGACTTTAGAAAGCTGTTTTATTCCTTTTCCTAGCGAAGTGGTAATGATACCAGCAGGATATTTGGCTCATAAGGGAGAATTGAATTTAGCTCTTAGTATAATTTGCGGTATTTTTGGTTCGGTACTTGGGGCTTTAATTAATTACTATATTTGTTTTTTTTGGGGTAAAAATTTTGTTTTGAAATGGGGAAAATATTTTGGTATAACAGAAGCGAAATTTGCAAAATTTGAAGCTTTTTTTAATAAACATGGAGAATTTTCAACCTTCACTTGCCGTCTTTTGCCCGGAATTCGTCAATACATATCCATGCCAGCAGGCCTAGTTAAAATGAAACTCTTAAATTTTATTGTTTTTACAGCATTGGGGAGTGGAATTTGGGTAAGTATTTTGGCATTTTTGGGATATTTTATAGGAGAAAATGAAGAATTAATTAAAATTTATTTACACCAAATTCTTATTGCAATTGTTATTTTTATCATCATTGCAAGCATAATATACATAAAAATCAAAAAACCCTTCAGCAAAGAAAAACAATGACACAAAAGCCAGAAATTCAAGATTTAACCAATTTTATCATTGATTATACTAGTGCGATGATAGCCGCTGGAACTTACACTTCAAGAGTTGCAAGGTGTGCAAGCAGGATAGCTAAGGCTTATGGATACGAGCTTAATTTAAATTTTTTCTTTCATCATACTTCCATTAATATTTTTGATATAGAAGATAAAGCAAACATACGAACTTACATTATTCCCAATAAATACTCAGCAATTAATTTTAGCTTAATTTCAGATCTTAGTGCTTTAAGCTGGAACATTTTTGATCATTCTTATAAACTTGAAATTGCAAGGGAGTATTTTGAAAAATTATTGCATAAAAAAAGATATCATTTTATTTCTAGCTTATTTTTATCCTCTTTAGCCAATGCTGCTTTTTGTAGGCTTTTTGAAGGAGATATTTGGGCAATGATTTTTGTATTTTTTGCTACTTTTGTGGGTATTAATTTAAGATATTTTTTCACAAAAATACAAATTGACTTACGAATTCAATACATCATTTGTTCTTTTTTATCATCTTTACTTGTAGCTTTTGCTTTAGATTTAAATTTAACGCAAACTCCAGAAGCTGCTTTAGGATCTAGTATTTTATATCTTATACCTGGGGTGTTTTTTATTAACTCGGTCATAGATATTTTGAAAGATCATATTTTAATGGGTTTGAGCCGTTTCATTAGCGTTGCCATACTTATAACTTGCATAGGAGCCGGTATTTATATAACCTTAAGCATTTCAAAATTTGGAATTTTACAATGAGTGATTTAAGCCTTATTGCATTAGATATGTTTTTTGCGGCCGTCGCTGGATTTGGTTTTGCTTATGCTTGCAATCCACCTTTAAAAACTTTATTTTTATCTGCAATTTTAGCAGCCATAGGGCATGGATTTCGTTTTATGCTTTTAGAATTTTTCCACTTTCAAACACTTGCTATAGCCACATTTTTGGCATCTTTTGTTGTAGGATGTTTAGGTATGCTTTTGGCAAAAATCTTTAAAACTCCTGCTGAAATTATAGCCTTTCCCGCTTTACTTCCCATGATACCAGGAATTTATGCCTATCGAGCAATTTTATATTTAATTTCTTTTATTAGAAGTGAAGATATGGTGCTTCAAACAAGTTATTTGGTTAATTTTTTTAATTATTTTTTTCTCACTCTTTCGGTTACTTTAGCTCTAGCAGTAGGCGTTTCTATGACCTTATTAATCTTTTTTGAGCAAAGTTTTATGATGACTCGAAATGCTAAATTTTTAAAAAAATAATACCACATTTACCTTAAAAAAATAAAATATAAACTTTAATTAATTTTTAAAGGATTTAAAATGCTTTGCCCTGTATGTAATGTGGATTTAATGATGAGTGATAGAAATGGTGTTGAAATTGATTATTGCCCAAAATGTCGCGGTGTTTGGCTTGATCGTGGAGAACTTGATAAAATTATAGAAAGAAGTTCTAGTGCTAATTCTTATCAACAGCCTTCTCAAAATTACCAGCAAAATCTTTATCAAGGACGCGGTAATTATCACGATGATGGTTATTACAAAAAGAAGAAAAAAGAAAGCTGGATAAGCGAAATTTTTGACTTTTAATTTATATTTAGCAAAAGTCTAAACTTTTGCTAAAATTAATTTTCCATTTTATTCTTAGCTTCTATACCAAGGATGTTTAAAGCAGTTTTAATACTAAGTGCTACTATCGCAAAAAGCTTTAATAAATCATCTTCATTCTCGCTACCGATAACTTTATTTTCATTATAGAATTTATGAAATATTGAAGCTAAATTTTTCAAATAATCAGTAATTTTTTGCAAAGCTCTATTTTCAAAAGCATCACGCAGAACAGATTCTAAATTTAGACTTTCAAAAAGCAAATTTATTCCATCATCATTTAAGCTTGATAAATCTGCGTTAATAATCTGATTTATTTCTTTTTGAGCTTTGACAAAAACTTGATGAATTCTTGCATGAGCATAATTAATATAAAAAATTGGATTAGTGCTATCCTCTTTTTTTAAAGTATCCACATCAAATTCTAAATGGGTATCACATTTTTTGCTTACAAAAATAAATCTTAATGCATCACTACCTATCTCTTCTAAAATATCACTCATTAAAATGAAATTTCCAGCTCTTTTGCTCATTTTATAAGGCTCACCATTTTTGAGCAAAGAAACCATTTGCGCTAAGATGATTTCTAAATTCCTACCATCAAATCCCAAAAATTCCATTGCAGCTTTCATTCTAGCAATATAGCCATGATGATCAGCACCCCAGATATTAATACACTTATCATAAGCACGACTCATTTTATCTCTATGATAAACAATATCTGCGGCCAAATAAGTTCCTCGTCCATCCTCGCGTATGATAACCCTATCCTTTTCATCTCCCTTTTGTGAAGATGCAAGCCAAATTTTACCATCATTTTCATAGGTACCTTTATGTGCTTTTAAAGCTTCTAGGGTTTCTTGAAGTTTGTTATAATACGATTTTTCACTTGCATAGCTATCTATATAAATATTTGCCTTTGAAAGATTATCTTTTATAAGTGCTAACATTTCATCTTTTGCCCATGCGGCTAAATCTTCTATATGCTCTTCAGTAAAAAAGCTTTTATCAAATTTCTCAAAAGCATTTTTTGCTAAATCAACAATATATTCGCCTTTATAGTATTCTTGCGGATAAGTCACTTCCTCGTTTAAGCAATGCTCCTTGATAGCCAAAAAGATCGATAAGCCCAAAAGATAGATTTGATTTCCTGCATCATTAACATAATACTCTGTATCAAATTTATAACCCAAATGTCTAGCAAGTCTTGTTAAAACATCACCAAAAACAGCCCCCCTTGCGTGACCAATATGTAAAGGCCCTGTAGGATTGGCGCTGACATATTCAAGTAAAAAACTTGTATTTTTTTCTTTTCCTTTTGTAAAATTTTGTGGATCATTTAAGGCTTTGGTGCTAAGGTTATTTAAAAAAACTTTTGAAAGTCTAAAATTTAAATAACCATTTAGTGCTTCAACTTTTTCAAAACATGGATGATTTTTAAATTGAATAGCCAATTCTGAAGCAATTAAATGTGGCGACATTTTGCGTTCTTTTGCTAAAGAAAATGCAAGTGGAGTAGCAAAATGCGCTAAATTCTTATCTTTAGGATTTTCCAAAACAAAATCTTGATTCAATACTTTTTTAATTTCTTCAAAAACTAAATCTTTCAAGTTAAAAACCTTAAACTTTTTTATTTGAATTAGTTAAATCTGCATCCGAATTAACGCTATTTGCTTCTTGTTTTTCTTCAATTTTTTGTGTATTTTTTGCCACTTCTTCTTCTGAATTCATTTCACTCTTAAATGTTTTAATGCCCTTTCCAAGACCTTTAGCAAGTTCTGGAATTTTCTTTGCTCCAAAAAGTAAAACGATAATTAATAAAATAATCAGCCATTGTCCTGGCCCTATTGAACCTAAACCCATTTTATTCTCCTTTATTCCATTGAATTAAAATATTTTCTAAATCATTATTTTTTGTTTTGCACTTTTGAGACTCATAAATAGCCTTTAGACAATTATAACTCTCTTGCAAATCTTTATTGATAATGACATAATCATAACTTGGCAAATGCTGCATTTCATCTTTAGCGTTGCAAAGTCTCTTTTCAAGAATTTCTATTGTATCAGTATTTCGCTTAATAAGTCTTTGTTTTAATTCATTTTTATTTTGCGTTGTTATAAAAATTGATACTAATTTTTCTTTTAATTTATCTTTAATAAGATGAAAACCCTGCACATCAATATCAAGAATGACTATTTTACCTTGTTTTAAAGCCTCATTTGTATAACAAGATGAGGTTCCATAATAATAACCATGCACATTTGCCCATTCTAAAAATTCATTATTTTCAATACCTTGCTTAAATTCTTGCTCTGAAATAAAATAATAATGAACACCATTAATCTCTCCTGCTCTTGGAGATCTTGTGGTGCTTGAAACTGAAAAATAAATTTCATCTTTAAAATCTTGAAATAATTTTTTTAATAAAGTTGACTTGCCAGCTCCGCTTGGACCAGAAACTAATAAAATAAAAGGTTTCAATCTTTATCCTCAAAATTTATATTTATATTAATATTCATCTTCATTCCCTTTAAAGCTGCTTTCAAGGCATCATCTTTAATGCTTGAAGTAATTGCCCCTGCAATGCTTTGGGTTAATTCCCCTACAATCTCTTCACTTTGCTCCTTAGAAGTTTGTTTGTTTTCTATACTCTCACCTAAAGCAATTTGTATATCTTCTTCTTTTAATGAATCTAATTCATTTTGTTTTTCTTCAATTTTTATTTCTTGGAAATCTTTTTCATCCATAGCACTTAAAGCAGCTAATTCTTCTTTAATTTGATCTTGCGGACTTTTATCTTCATAATTTAAATTTTCATTATCGCTAATATTTTCTATTACAATAGGTTCAAATTCTTCTTCATCGTGTTTTGGTTCTTTATCCTCTTCACCAATAAACTGTGCGTCTTGTGATAATTTTTTATACATATCCTCTAAAGGTTTATTTTCCTCATTATTTTCCTCAAAGACTTCTGGAGTTTGCTCTTGCCCATCAAGCACTTCTTGCTCTTCTTGTAGATTTTCCAAAGCTTTATTTAATTCTTCTTCATCTAAAATTTTATCTTGCTCTAAAGGCAAGTCATTTTCTATTTTTTCATCCAAATTTACATCATCTAACTCATCAAATTCTAAATCTTCATCTAAAACGGAAGGTATATTTTCATTTTGATTTTCATCCTCTGCTAAAATAGGATCTAAATTTTTATTTCGCTCTTCTTTATTGTCTTCATCTAAATTTCGCTCTAATTCTTCATTTGCTTGCTCTTCGTTCAAAGAAAGTTCTTCTTCTAAAACTTTATCTTGATTTAAATTTTCTTCTTTTTCTAAATCACTTTGATTTAAATCGTCTTCTTTAACTTCATCTTGCTCTAAAGCTTCGTCTTGTTTTTCATCTAAAATTAAATCTTGTCCATTTAAAGTTTCATTTAAAACCTGACTTTGCCCTTGCTTTTCATCTAAATTTAACGCATCCAAATCATCTTCGCTGACTTGCAAATCCTGCACTGGCTCTTCATTTTCTTGTTCCACATCATCTTCTAAATGCAATTCGTCTAAATTTAACACTATATCATCATAAGGATTTTTATCATCGTTTTGTAGCAATTTTTCTATATCATCTTTTTGATTATCCTGCATTTCATTTACAAGCTTTATAAAATCTGTTGGCAAAAAAGGCTTTTTTAAAGTTTGAATACTAGAATCCAATACCTGATCGCGATTTGTTAAAACTATAAGTTTTTGATTTTTTTGCTTAAGCTCATTAAAATCAACCAACATATCGCCATCAATAACAACTATATCATAATCTTCAATTTGTTCACAATCTTCTTTCTCATCAAGTTCATACGACATTTTTTTTGCACTAAGTCCAATCAACCTAGATACAACAGGGCTGTTATTTAAAAGTAGCATTTTCATAAAATTAATCCTTCGGTAACAATTCCATAATTGTAGAATATTTTAAATTAGTGAATGCTTATACAAAAAATAGAGTTTGCATATTTGAAAAAACTTTTAAAATAAGTTCTTTAAAATATTGCATCATTACTGTTAAAATTGCAATTAATACAACAAAAGACAAAGTAATCTTAATAGGAAAACCTACAACCAGTAAATTAAACTGTGGCATAGTTTTCATCAATAAACCAAAAATAACATCTGCTAGCAAAGAAATGGCCAAAATAGGAAAGGCTATAGAAAAACCCAATGAAAATACACTGAGCATTCCCATATTAAGATAATGGAGTAAATTTTCATGGGGATAAAATCCACCAAGCACAATATAATCCAAAGAATAATTCATAAATAATAAAATCAGATGATGTCCATCAAATGCTACAAATACAAGTAAAGCAAGTAAATTTAAAATCTGAGAAGTTATAGGCATACTCATACCTGATGCTGGATCAATTACACTTGCCATAGTAAAACCCATAGTAAAGGAAATTTGCTCTCCTGCCATTTGAATAATAGCAAAAATAAGCTGAAGCATAAGTCCGGCTATCATACCAAAAATAAGCTCACTTAAAAGTTGCAACACAAAAAAAGAATTTAAATTAGCATTATCCAATCGGGCATTAGGAAACAAATACATGGTTAAAAATAAGACAAAAGTGGTTTTAATCACCAAAGGAATATTATTATGTGAAAAAAAAGGAAAAAAAACTATAATGCCACTAAGTCTTGCAAATAATAGCATAAAAGTTGCTACATTTTTATCGCCTAGGTAATTAACAAATTCCATTAGAATTTAAAATATAAGTTTTATCACAAAAATTTGCTAATTTGGTATCATGGGTAACAAAAAATAAAGCAGCATCGTTATTTTTAACATAGGAAATTAAAATTTCTAATACATTTTTAGCATTAGCAAAATCCAAATTCCCAGTTGCTTCATCCGCAAAAATAATCTTTGGCTTTTTGCATAAAACCCTTGCAATACTAACTCGTTGCTGTTGTCCTCCACTTAACTTACCAACTTTTTGATCCAATAATGAATCAATGCCAAGCTTTTTTAAAATTTCGTTATCTAACTCATTTTCGGATAAGACACTTGCAAGCTCTATATTTTCTAAAGTAGAAAAACCTCTGAAAAGATAATGTGTTTGAAAAATAATACCAAAATCATAACGGCGAATTTTTAGTCTTGAATTTTCATCTAAAGCATATAAGTCTTGTTCTTTGTAAAAAACTTTTCCAGAATTTGGTTGAAGTAAAGAAGATAAAATATGTAAAAGCGTAGATTTACCGCAACCACTACTACCTTGTATTGAAATACAATCTTTAGAATTTAAAGTTAAATTTAAAGAATTAAAAAGCGGATATTCAAACCCATGATTTAAATTCTCCGCTTTTAATAATTCCATCATTAAGCCATTTGCGCAGCAACTTCAGCAGCAAAATCTTCTGTTTTTTTCTCTAATCCTTCGCCTACTTCGAAACGGATAAATTCAACAATTTCTAATTTACCGCCAAATTCTTTTTCTTTTTCAGCAATAACTTGTTCAATGGTTTTTTTGTCATCCATTACATAAAATTGTCCCATTAAAGTGAGCCTGCTATCAAGTTGAGAATTATCAGCAATAAAGCTGTTTAATTTTCCTGGGATAATATTTTGCCAAATTTTCTCTGGCTTATTTTGTGCTTTCAATTCTGCCTTAATATCCTCTTCGGCTTGTTTTAAAATCTCATCAGTAAGTTGTTTACGACTTGCAAATTTAGGAATTTTATGTTCAGGTTTATTAGGATCTTTAAGTCTGCGTCTTTCTTCATTTTCTTTTTCAAGTTCTGCAACTAGAGCTTTATATTCGTTTTGAACAAAATCCATATCAAGTTCTTTGTAACTTAAATAACTTGGTTTCATCGCAGCTATATGCATACAAATTTGTTTTAAAAAATCAGCCGATTTTTCCACCATAGCTTGACTATCACAAGCCGCTGCAATAATAACACCTACACGCCCGTTAGTGTGAATATAGCCATTTACTACTCCATTATTTCCAGCTTTTAATGTAGCAAATCTTCTTACAACTAAATTTTCGCCGATAGTAGCAATTTGACTTTTAAGATATTCTTCAAATTTAACTCCATTAATTGTACTAGAATGGAGCTCTTCAATATTTTGTAGGCTATTGCTTTGAATATGTGCTGTTGTATCTTTTGTTAAAGCAATAAATTGTTCGTTTTTAGCAACAAAGTCAGTTTCTGAATTAATCTCACTCACTGTTGCACTTTTAAAATCATCGCTTACTTTTACACTCACTAAGCCTTCAGCAGCAAGTCTATCGGCCTTTTTAGCGGCTTTACCCAAACCTTTTTCTCTTAAAAGTTGAATTGCTTTTTCAAAATCTCCATTGGTTTCTTTTAAAGCATTTTTACAATCCATCATCCCTGCCCCTGTGTTTTCACGGAGCTCTTTTACCATTTGTGCAGAAATTTCAGCCATTATTCTTGTTCTCCTTCAAAATCCTCTTCGCTCATTGCCTCATCTAACACTTCTTGTTTTTCTTCATCAGTAATTTCTTTTTCATCGGCTAAAGCTTCTCCATCTTGATCCCTTAAAGCTTTCCCTTCATTGATGGCTTCAGCCATTTCTTGGCAAAAAAGTTGAACCGATCTAATTGCATCATCATTTCCAGGAATTGGATAAGTTACAAGATCAGGATCGCAATTTGTATCAAGTGGAGCTACCACAGGAATTTTAAGCCTGTTTGCTTCTTGAACTGCAATTTTTTCTTTCACTGTATCAATAACAAAAATCATATCTGGTTGGGTTTTCATATGACGAATTCCACCAAGATAAGCTAATAGTTTTTCTTTTTTTCTAGTAAGCATTAAAGCTTCTTTTTTAGTTAGAAGTTTAATACTTCCATCTTCTTCCATTTTTTCTATAACTTCTAATTTTCTAATTGACTGACGAATTGTTCCAAAATTTGTCATCATACCGCCTAACCATCTGTGATTTACATAAGGCATACCGCATTTTTCGGCATATTCTTTAATCGCCCCACCTGCTTGTTTTTTAGTTCCAACAAAAAGTATAGTTTTACCTTCTGCTGCAGCATCACGAACAATATTATATGTATATCTAAAATATCTTAAGGTTTTTTGCAAATCAATTACATAAATACCTTTTCTCTCACCAAAAATAAATTTTTTCATTTTTGGATTCCAGCGTCTTGTTTGGTGTCCAAAGTGCACACCACATTCCAATAAATCTCTCATACTAACCATGAGTTTCTCCTTATAAAATTAGCTTTATTCCTCCGCATCCCTTAATTTATACAAGCTAAAAAGGATTGATGCGTGTGAATTAAAGCCAAGATTATATCAAAAATTATTTTAGTTTTTTCTTAGGAAGAGAGCCATCTTTAAAAGATGGCTTAAAAATTTTTAATGAAGTTTAGACCAAACAGAGCGTTTCCAAGCAATAGCAAATATGCTTAAAATCACGAAAAATAGCATAATATATAAACCAGTGCTTTCTCTTTCTTCTTTTTTGCTATCACCTATTTTTTCCATATAAGCAAGAATTTCTTTTTGACTTGCTTCATTAAGCCCTACCCTAGGCATTGCAGTACCTGGAAGTAATTTTTGAGTATTGTTAAGGAAGTTATTCAAATATTCTTCTCCTCTTGATCTTATCATCATAGATAAATCTGGCGGAATAGAACCCAAATAACCTTTCAAATCGCTACTATTTGAAGTGGCAACAAGTCCATCGTATTTCATACTATGACAACGCCCACAAGCTTCAATAAAAGTATTCTTTTCCTTAGCAAACACCATATCCTTTTCTATCAATGCTGCTTTTTGCTCTTCGCTTATACCTTCAATTTTAGCATACCTTGCTTCAAGTTCTGCTTTTGTTTTTTGCTCTAAATCAGCCTTATGCTGCATAGCTACTTCTTTTAAATAGGCAATTACATTAATAATATTTGCATCAGTAACCTCTTCGCTTTCTCCTGAAACATCCACATTGTAAGCCGTCATAATGAAAGCATCACCAAATTTATGATCAACTTTTAACGCTAACGATGGATTCATAATTAAAGCTGCTAAGAATTTTTCATCATAAAGCAAACCTGCCCCACTTAAATCAGGAGGTAAAACTCCATAGATAGAAGAATCAGGAATAGTCGGTGCAATACCCGCAGCTTCTAAGCCATGACAAGCTATACAATTGCTTGAAAAAAATTCAGCACCTTTGCTTGCATCTGCTTTTGAAAAATCCATTTTAGAAACTTTATCCCATAAAGCTTGATTTTTTTGCAATTTTTCATTTGCAAGATCTAAGGCCTTTTGAGCCGCTTCGATTTTACTTTCATTGTTTTCAGCTTTTGCTAGTTCTAAGTCAGCTTGTTTTGTAGCTACTATAGAGTTAGCAAAACTAAGATCTTCTTGCTGAAAATCAAAATTTGCAGGAGCAACATGAGGTTTCATTACAGAATGCGCATAAGGCTCAACTCCCCAATAAACTAGGGCAGTAAAAACGACTACAACTAAAAATATTTTTAGCTCTCTCATGATTTAGCTCCTTTTCTTTCTAAAATTGTAATCACAGGCAATACCACAAGCAATAATAATAAAAATACTAACGAAGCGGCAAAACCTACCCAAGCATTAACTCCTGTTGGAGGTAATTTTCCATAAATAGTTAAAACGATCAAATCAATCAATAAAACCCAAAACCAAATAAAAAATAAAGGTCTTTCATGAGCTGGTTTTACCACATCACTTCTATCAAGCCAAGGCAACAAGAAGAAAATCACTTGAGCTATACCAAAAGCAGCCAAACCTATATCAAAAGCTTTAATGCCTCCAATATCAAAGAAAAATCCTCTTAATACTTCATAACTCCATAAGAAATACCATTCAGGATAAATGTGCGCTGGAGTTTTAAGTGCATCAGCTGGATCAAAATTAATTGGATCCATAGCAAAGTTAAATTTAAAACATACCAAATAGAAGAAGAAAATCATAAAAAGACTAATATACATAAAATCTTTTGCTAAAAATGCAGGCCAAAAAGGAATTACTTTTGAATTTTTTGTATCGCCTGACATATATTTTTCAGCTTCCAAATCAAAGTCTAATTCTTCTGCAATTTCATTATTTACATGTGGAATTCTTAAAGAATAAAAATGGAATGCAATAATACCTATAATTACGATAGGTAACAAGCATACATGGAGCATAAAAAATCTTGTTAAAGTTGGATCAGAAACTGCATAATCCCCTCTAATCCACACAACCAAGGCATCTCCAATAAATGGAATTCCACCAAAAAGATTAGTGATAACTTGAGCAGCCCAATAACTCATCTGTCCCCAAGGAAGCATATAACCACTGAAAGCTTCAGCTGAAAACACCACAAATAAAAGCATTCCGCTGATCCAAATCATCTCACGACCTTTTTTATAAGAACCGTAATAAATTCCTGTTAGCATATGGATATAGATGATTAAGAAAATCACAGAAGCAGCCACACCGTGCATATGACGCCAAAGCCAGCCATATTCAACCTCTTGCATAATGGTCTTATTGACACTATCAAAAGCAAGTGCAGTATCAGGCTTATAGTACATTACAAGTAAAAGTCCCGTAATAAAAAGCACTGTAAAAAGCGTAGTTAAAATAACCCCCATAGCCCATAGAAAATTAATTTGTTTTGGTATCCAATATTTTACCATTAGCACATCAAGTAATTTATGTACTGCCAGTCTTTGATCTAGCCAATCAACTATCCCTGTAGCTTTTCTAATTTGTGCCATATTATGCCTCCGCTATCATTTTTTGATATTCAGGACCCTCTTCACCTAAAACAAGTTTAGTTCCATCGATCTTAAACGGTGGAATATCAAGAGGTCTTGGAGGAGGTCCGAAAACATTTTTACCGCTTGTGTCAAATTCGCCACCATGACAGGCACATTTAAATAATTGCTCACTCGGTACATATGCAGGAATGCAACCTAAATGAGTACAAAGCCCTATAACAACAGTATAAGCAGAGTTATCTATCACAACATCACGCTTTTCATCTTTTGCCATATTAGCATCTTTTTTTAAGATAAAAATAGGCTTTTTACGCCATTCTATTGTTCTTAATTCTCCTTCTTGCATACTCGATAAATCTACCGTTGTAAATCCAGCGGCTTTAACACTTGGAAGCGGATCCCAAGTCTTTTTCATCGCAACAAGAGAAAAAACACCGCCAACAGCAGCTACGCCTCCAAAGGCAAGCCCCATAAAACTTCGTCTACTCTCAGATGTAGCCATTAATTTCCTTTCATTGATTTTATTTCTAACAAAGCTTAGCATTGTAGCGTGAAAAAAATAAATTTTTTCTTTTGCTAAATATTATGAATAATTTGCAAAATATTATTTTAATGAATTTAGCGAAAAAATAAAACCATTAAAATAAGATTTTATATCAATAAAAGCCCTAAAATAGCGGAAAACAAAACAGGAAGACTTAGAATGATGCTGAATTTAAAATAAGTTTTAATGCTAATTTTCACCCCTTGCTTAGATAAAACTCCCAACCAAAGCAAAGTAGCCAAAGAACCTATAGGGGTGAGTTTTGCACCTATGTTGCACCCCAAAAGATGAGCATAAATTAAGGTATAATTTATTTCATTATTAAAATATTCTTTTAAAGCTAAATCCCCTATCATTACCATGGGAAGATTATTAAAAATTGCTGAGCCAAAAGCGGAAATAAAGCCTAAAGCGAAAGTATTATAATTTTCATAATTTTGAAGCCATTTTAATAAAAAAACGAAATTTTCACTCAAACCTTCTTTATGCAAAGCATAAACAACCACATATAAACCAAAACTAAAAATTAAAACTCCCCAAGGGGCATTTCTTAACATAGAAAAATTTAAAATCTTTTCTCTAAAAATAAATAAAAAAACCAAAGCCCCACCTAAAGAAAATACACTAATGGGTAATTTTAAAAACTCTCCTACAAAAAAAGCCAAAACAAAAAAAGTTAAAAATATAAAACAAAAGATGAAAGTTTTTTGTGAAATATTTGGCATTTTTTTTACTTCAAATTCAAGCTCTTTAGGTAAAAAAATCTTAGCTATAATAAGACTTAAAACAACATAAACAATGCAAGCAAACACATTAGGCGTTAACATTGAAAAGGCGAAATTTAAAAAGCTAAGTTTAAAATAATTTGTAGTGATAATATTGGTAAGGTTTGAAATAACTAAGGTGTTGGATAAAAAATCACAAGCAAAAGACGCAATGAGTAAAAAAGTAATAAGTATAAATTTGTCCTTTTCATTTTTAAAATTAAAATTAGAAAAAAGGGCCAAAATAATAGGAGTAATAATCAAAATTGCTCCATCATTAGCAAAAAAAGTAGCCAAAAATCCAGTAAAAAGTATGATAAAAATCATAAATTTATAAGTAATAAGAGTGTATTTTTGTCCCACTTGATCTTTTTTAGAACTTTGCAAGATTGCAAAAGCAATTTTGTCAAAAAATCCTAATGCTTCAAGACTAAAAGATAAAATAATCAGCCCAATAAGTGATAAAGAGCTATCCCAAATCATATTAAATACAAAATACACATCATTAAAATTCACAATACCTAAAACAAAAGCCACAAAAGCGCCCAAAATGGAAATAGACCAAATAGGTAAATTCCACGGACGCCAAAAAAGCAAAATTAAAGTGCTTAAAAAAATTATCCAAGCAAGCATTTAAGCTTTTTTCTTTTGCATTTTGATATAAATTTGCAAAATATCTAAAGCTGCGGGAGTGATTCCGCTAATCTCACTAGCTGCAAAAAGTGTTAAAGGCTGATGTTTTTCAAGTTTTTCCACTACTTCATTACTCAGCCCACTCACACTCTTAAAATCAAAATCTTTTGGAATCTTTAAATTCATTAAATCCTTCATTTTTTCAACTTGAGCCTTTTGCATAGCAACATAATGATAATACTTCGCCTCATTTAAAATTTCTTTTAAAGAATATTCGTCCATATTTTCAAAAATTAAATCTAATTTTTTTAATTTTTCTATATCAAAGCTCGCTCTTGCAACGATTTTTTGCAAAGTGACTATGGAGGTGATTTTTTCTTCTCCTATATTTACTAAAAATGCGTTATTTTCGTTATTTGGCGTCAATTCTTTTTCAAGAAGCAATCTCAAACCTTTTTCAGTATTAAGGCGAATATTTTCTATAAAATTAGAAGAATTTTCATCCAAAAGCCCAAATTCTTTACCATATTTTCCAAGCCTAATGATGGCATTCTCTTCTCTTAAAAGCAGTCTAAATTCAGCTCTTGAAGTAAACATTCTATAAGGTTCTTTTGTACCTTTAATCACCAAATCATCAATCAAAACCCCAATATAAGCTTCATCTCTACGCAAAATAAAAGGCTCTTTATCCTCCAAAGCCAAAACCGCATTAACCCCTGCCATAAAACCTTGTACTGCAGCTTCTTCATAACCTGTGGTACCATTAATTTGCCCTGCACAATAAAGATTTTTTATCTTTTTAGTTTCTAAAGTGTGATAAAGCTCAGTTGGCTCTATATAATCATATTCTATCGCATAACCAAATCGTGTAATTTTAGCATTTTCAAAACCTCTTACCGAAGCAAGCATTTCTTTTTGCACCTCATAAGGCAAAGAAGTTGAAAAGCCATTGATATAATATTCTGTCGCATCAATGGTTTGAGGTTCAATAAAAAGATGATGGCTTTCTTTATCTCCAAAGCGATTAATTTTGTCTTCTATAGAAGGGCAATACCTTGGACCTACACCTTCAATCTGTCCTGTAAAAAGCGGGGCTCGATAAAAATTGTTTTTAATAATTTCATGAGTGTTTAAATTTGTTCTTGCGATATAACAAGGAAGTTGAGTGGGATTAAAATCTTTAGTTCTAAAGCTAAAAGGTTTTGGCTTTTCATCGCCATATTGAATTTCTAAAACGCTAAAATCAATACTTTTTGCATCTACTCTTGGGCAAGTTCCAGTTTTCAACCTTCCCATTTTTAAATTTGTGCCTAGCAAATTTTCGCCCAAATTTACAGAGGCAAGTTCACCTACACGACCTGCGGTGAGTTTATTTTCTCCTATATGAATAAGTCCGTTTAAAAAAGTGCCAGTGGTTAAAATAATTTTTTTTGCCAAATATTCATTTTTTAAATTTGTTCTAACGCCTATAACGCAATCTTTTTCAAAAATAAGCTCTAGTACTTGTTCTTGTGAAATTTCTAAATTTGGTAGTTTTAAAAGCTTGTTTCTAGCGACAATGCGATATTTATCCATATCAATTTGCGCCCTACTTCCACGCACCGCAACGCCTTTGCTTTCATTTAAAACGCGAAATTGTATGCCTGCTATATCGGTGATTTCACCCATCAAACCGCCCATAGCATCAATTTCTTTTACCAAATGCCCTTTTGCAAGTCCGCCTATAGCAGGATTACAACTTGCAGCACCGATTTGCTCTATAAGAGTAGTTAAAAGCAAAGTTTTTTTACCCATTCTTGCAGCAACTCCGCTTGCTTCAATCCCTGCGTGCCCACCACCTATAACAATAATATCAAACATCATTTTGCCTTTATTTTGCTTTAAAAAAAGGATAGAATTATATAATATTTTTTGAAATAAAGTACTTAAAATTATGCAAATTTCGAGTATAATTACAAATAAAAAGCTAGGAAAATTATGTTTAATGGATTAATCAGAGAAATCGCTAAAGTCAAATCTTATCAAAATAATATTCTTTCTTTAGAGGCCAAATATAAGCCTAATTTAGGTGATAGTATAGCGATAAATGGCGCTTGTTTAAGTGTAATTAAAATTTTTGCAAAAGGTTTTGATGTGGAGCTTTCTAAAGAGAGTAGAACTCATCTTGCTATAGAAAATTTAAAAGACTTTGTGCATATTGAACCGGCTCTAAAATACGGCGATAGAATTGATGGACATTTGATGCAAGGACATATTGATTTTATTGGAGAACTTGCAAAAATTTATAAAAATGAAAATGGGGTTGATTTTTTCATTAAGCTTCCTAAAAATGCTATGCGCTTAATGGCTCCAAAAGGCAGCATAGGTATTGATGGAGTAAGTCTTACTATCAATGAAATTTTTGAAGATTCAATTAGGCTTACTATCATTCCTATCACTTTTCAAGAAACGCTTTTTAAAGATTACGCCATAGGAAGAAAAATCAATATAGAAAGCGATTTACTTGCTCGCTATATTGCAAATATCTTAGATTACAAACAAAACAACAAGGAGCTCTCATGGCAGGAAGTGGAAAGAATTACCTACCTTTACTAGAAAATGAGCAAGTGAGTGTATTTTGCGCTTTTGGGGAGGATTTTAGTGTTTTTAAAGATAAAATTTTAGATGAAAATCTATTTAGTAAACACGCAGTATTTATAGAAAAATGTGTTTTTATGAACCAAATTCATTCCAATAAAGTTATGTTTTATCCTGATATAAATCATGCAAATTTTACTTGTGATGGGCTTATTAGCTCTCAAAAAAATACCGCACTATGTGTTTTAAGTGCTGATTGTTTGCCTTTATTATTATGGCATAAAAGTGGCATTATCGCAGCTTTGCATTCAGGGCGACAAGGTAGTTTTGATAATATTTTAAAAGTGGCTTTGCAAAGCATAAAAAAACAAAATAAAGATATTAATTCTGATGATTTTATTTTAATCATCGGTCCTGGAATTTGTGGAAAAAATTATGAAATTAATGGAGAAGTTTTACAATACGCCAAAAATCATTTTAAAAAATTTTTACAAGATAAAAAATTAGATTTAAAAAGTTTGGTTAAAAAGCAAGCTCAAAATTTAGGTATAAAAAATATAATAGACTGTAATATTTGCACCTTTAGCGATGAAAGATTTTTTTCTTACAGAAAAAATCAAACCCCAAAACGCTTTGTAAGTGTTATAGCATTAAAAGGATAGTTAATGTATGAAAAAAAAGATTTAAGGGTTTTACAAATCATACAAAAAGCAAGAGAATTTTCAGATCCTGATTTATTAAATGAAAATTTACTGGCCCAGCTTGTCAATACTCCATTAAAACCCATAAAAAACAAAAATAAGCAAAAAATCATCCAAAGTCTTAATGAGCTCATCAAGGCCAAAGAAAAGGCGTTGCTAAGCAATAAATAATTATTTTTTCTTTATAATATTTAGCCCACTTGTTTTTAAAAAACCATCCTCATCTTCATAAAATTTGGAATTTAGCTCTTCTTCATTACAAACAACAATATCAAAATTTTCCTCTAAAGGTAAATAATTTTCAAAAGAATTTAAACCTTGCGATACATTTACATATCTTTTAAAATTTGTATTTTTATTCATTTGATAATTTAACCCTTGTAGTGTATTTACCTTGTTTTCGTAATCTTTGATATCTTGATACAAGCTACCTTCATTAACATCAATATTAAGCTTTTTGCTTGTAATGCTATTTGCATTAATTAAAGCCTCTTGTGCTTTTAAATTTATTTCTCCATTTAAACCCGTATCAATAGAATTATTTTCATCTTTCAAATCAAGTTTTTTAGCTTCTAAATCGATTTTTTGTGCATTAATATTGGCATTAGAAATTTTTATTTCTCCTCCGCTTTGCATGCTTATCTTTCCAGCTTTTATAACCCCACCATTAATACTAATTTTACCCGCATTAATTTTAACTCCACTGGCTCTAATTTGAGCTTCATTGGAATTAAATTCTTCCCCTTTAGCTGAAAAATTCTGCACTTGTATATCATCTTCTTTGCTTAATTTAATTTGTTTGGATTTTAATTGTAAATCTTTCATTGTATTTGCCTTTAGTTTTGAAAATTATATTATAAATTTTTAATCTTTTTAAAAATTTAAGGAAAACTATGAATATTTATCAAACAAGACTCCAAATCCTGCGTCATATGATGCAAAAAGAAGATATTGATATTTATCTTATTTTAAGCACAGATCCACACTTGAATGAATATATACCTGATTTTTATAAAATTCGTGTTTTTATGAGTGGTTTTAACGGATCAGCGGGAATACTTGTAATTACTCAAAATCAAGCTTTCTTATGGACAGATGGAAGATACTTCCTTCAAGCTCAAAAAGAACTCGAAGGAAGCACAATTACCTTACAAAAACAAGATCAAAATAATCATTTCTTAAAATGGCTACAAACCTTAAATTTTAAACAAAAATTGACTCTAGCTACTGATTTTACGCTTTTACCTTTATCTTTAAAGCAAGAATTAAATTCTCAAAATAATATTTGTTTAAAACACAAAGACTTCATTTCCTCTTTTTGGCAAAATCGTCCTTTGCTTTCTAAAAATCCTATCTACGAACACGAAGAAAATTTTGCTTATCCTACGCGTTTAGAGAAAATCAATCTCGTACGCGAAAAAATGAAAAAAATTAAAGCACAAAATCATCTTATTTCTAGTCTTGATGATATAGCTTGGATTACGAATTTAAGAGGAAATGATATAGAATTTAATCCCGTATTTTATGCTTATTTATTTTTAAACCAAAATGAAATTTTATTATTTACTGATTTAGAAAAAATTGACTTTAATCTTAAAAATAAACTTGCTAAAGATTTCATTACACTTAAAAATTACGAAGAAATTCACACCCATTTAAAAACGCTTAAGAATACTAATTTATTAATAGATGAAACAAAAATGACTGCTTTGCTAATGCAAGATATTGATCAAAGTGTGGAAATTTTAAACCACACTCTGCCTAGCACTATACTTAAAGCTTGCAAAAATTCAAAAGAAATTGCAAACATAGAACAAGCAATGTTGCAAGATGGTATAGCATTGTGTTATTTTTTTGCATGGCTTGAAGAAAAATTAAACAAAAAAGAAAAACTAAGCGAATTAGATATCGATATAAAAATTACAGAATTCCGAGCAAGAAATCCTTTATATATTAGTAACAGTTTTGCTACTATTGCAGGGTTTAATGCCAATTCCGCCCTACCTCATTACAAGGCTACGCAATCAAATTTTTCCTATATTGAAGGAAATGGACTTTTACTTATAGACTCTGGAGCACAATATAAAAATGGCACTACCGATATCACTCGAGTTGTTCCAGTGGGAAAAGTCACGGCTGAACAAATCAAAGATTACACGCTTGTTTTAAAAGCACATATTAATATCGCAAGTGCTGTGTTTCCAAAAGACATAGCTATGCCTTTGCTTGATAGCATTACAAGATCTATATTATGGAAAGAACAATTAGATTTCGCACACGGTACAGGTCATGGGGTGGGTTATTTTTTAAATGTTCATGAAGGTCCGCAAAGTCTTTCTTATTCTGCTACTATCAATGATAAAAATAAAGCAAAAATTGGAATGATCACCTCTATAGAGCCTGGAATTTATAGAAATAACCAATGGGGCATAAGGCTTGAAAATTTGGTATTAAATTGCAAGATAGAAAATCCCAAAGAAACAAATTTTGGTGAATTTTTATATTTTAAAACACTTACACTTTGTCCATTTGAAAGAAATTGCATTGATGTAAATTTATTAGATGAAAAAGAAAAACAATGGCTTAATTCTTATCATCAAGAAGTATATCAAAAATTAAGCCCTTATTTAAATACTAAAGTTTCACGATGGCTAAAAAGAAAAACACAAGAAATTTAATTAGCTATTGCTTTGCTTTTATGGGCTAAATATGCAAAAATATTAAGCAAAATAGAAACTATGATGAGCAAAATAAGAGAAATTTGAAAATTCTCAAATTCATCATGAAAAAAGCCTATAATCCACTGTCCTAAAGCTGCAATTAAATACCCAAAACCTTGAGATAAAGCAGAAAGCTTGGCAGCAATTTTTGCATTAGCACTTTTTTGTGCAATAAATAAAAGAGAAATTCCAAAAACACCTCCCCAAGGAAAACCCATGATAAATGCGGCCAAAATAAGCATTTTTATATCATTAAAACAAAGCAAAATTCCAAAAGATAATACATACATCGCACATAAAATTGCTATATATAAACTATGAAATTTTGCTTTAATTTTACCTAAAAGCAAAGGTCCAAAAAGTGCTACTGGCAAAGCAATGAGTTGGCAAAATAGCATAATATTTGTCGCAAAGCTTTTTGAAATATCTTTTTCGATAAGAATTTGAATATACCAAAAAAATAAAGCATAAGCCAAAAAAGCTTGTAGACCAAAGAAAAAAGTGATTTTCCAAGTGGTTGAATTGGCAAAAAGATTGATTTTTTTAGCTTCTTTTTTCTTAACACGAAAAATTCTACCATTTTTAGCTTGTGGATAATAAATCATCAAAGCCAAAAACGCAAAAATCACCCAAAATAGCATCGATAATTTTAAATCTAAAACATTTAACAAAGGTATAGCCAAAGCAATACCAACAATAGAAGAAATACTTAAAACAAGACTATAAATTCCCATCATACTTGCCATTTTTTTAGGAAATTTTTCTTTGATAAAGCTAGGAAGTAAAACATTAGCAATTGCTATACCACAGCCAATTGCTAGCATCCCCACAAACAACCCATACACACCAAAATAAGAGCGGATAATTTCACCTATAAAGATCAAAAAAATCCCAAAAACAATTGCGCGAATAGGAGAAAAATAACCCACAATAAAAGAAATACTTCCAAAAGCTATCAAAGGAAGACTTGTGAGTACCCCTGCAAGAGTGGAGTTTAAATCATATGTGTTTTTAATATTATCAATGATAGGCCCCACTGCAGTAATGGGAGCCCTAAGATTAAAAGCTACAATGATAACAATAGCAACATTGATCCAAAAAATCTTTTTAAAGGAAGCCATAAAAGCCTTAGTTTTGAAGTTTTACTTTGAGTATTTTACCTTCTACCATCTTAGGAATCCATAAAATATCGCCTTCAATAAACATATCCGCAGAACCTTTCATAGAAGGAAGTTCAAGCTTTGTAGTTTTGCCATTTTCTAAACTATAAACAAGCCCATTTAAATTTTCACCCCAAGAGCTTACAAGCAAAGCATCATTATAAGGCACAATGCCATCATAAGATTCTTTTTCATTTTTAACTACACTAAGCTCTTTTTTGGCTAAATTATAGCTCATTACAACACCTCCACTCAAACCATTGGGATGATAACCTGCTATAAAAAGCTTATTATTTTTATTATCTAAATAAAGCCCATTTGGTCCGCCAAATTTGGCTAAATCAAGTTTTAAAAGTTCATCATATGATTTTTCTTTTAAATCAACTTTTAAAATAAGCCCTGTACCAGTATCACTCACTAAAAGCGTATTATCATCTAATTTTTCAATATCATTTAGAAAAATTGCACCTTTTATAGGGAGATTAAAAATTTCTTTTTTGCTTTTTAAATCAAAACCACGCAACACATCAATATCTACTACATAAAGGGTATTATTAAGCTCCATCATACCTTTTGGTGCATTTAAATTGCTTAAAAATTTATACTCAAGCACCTTGCCATTTTTATCAAGTTTTGAAATAAAACCATCATTATCTTTCGCCAAAGGTTCAAGTTTTTCACCCACATTTGACACATAAACAAAATTTTTATCCACAAAAATACTCTCAGGACTTTTAAAGCCGTCAAATTCTTGATATTTCAATTCACTTGCACCAAGCAAAGCTACACCAAGTGTTAAGCTTAAAATGTATTTTTTCATTTTCTTTCCTTTTATAATAAATTTTTGAAACATTATAAAAAGAAAAAAGAAAAAAGCGTATCAGTTTTTTGATAAAAAATACAAGTTTTTTGATTTTTGATATTGTTTTGGACTTTTTCCGTATCGCTCTTTAAATCTTTCAATAAACCAAGCCACTGAAGAAAAAGCACACTCATTTGCTACTTCATTCACATTTTTTTTAGAAAATTCAAGTAAAATTTTTGCTTTTTGTAATCTTTTTTCATCCAACCATTTTTTAGGATTTTGAGAAAAGCATTTTTTAAATTCCTTAGAAAAAGTAGCCAAATCTAATTTTGCAAAATCAGCCATTTCATTTACACTTAAAAATTCTCTACCACAATATTCAAAAAGCAAAGAAAGATCAAGACGAAATTCTTTTAAAATTCCTGCCAAAAAGCTGATAAAATAAGTATTTTTATTCAAAAGCAAATGTAAAAAAATCTCTTCAAATTTCAAACTCACAATAGGATCTAAAATTTGCGTATTTTCTTCAAAGTGCGGCGTGAAGCTTTCTAAAATTCCTTGTAAAATCTTATCGTTTTTTACCCAAAAAATTTCATAATCTTGCATCTTTTGCTCCAGCTTAAAAAAATCTTTGTATTTATAAATAAGTTCAATTAAAAACGCATTATCAAAGAAAAATAAATAAGCCTCATAAACTCCACTACTAAGCCCCACATTACTTAAAGTATAATTCCCTGCTTTTAAAAATAAAGTCTCATAAGAATCTATCCTATAATCTTTAGATGCGGTATGTAAAATTTTATACCCCTTGCGAACAAAGGTTAAAAGATGACTTTCTACATTGACAAAAGAGGAATGCGAAGTATTTATTTGTGTGTATTTTGCAAAAGTGCAAGACTTAAAATTTCTATAATTTACACCTTTTAGTTGCTTTAAATCTCGCGGCAAAGAAAGAATTTCGCTCATTGCAAGTTTTGTCTACACTCTAAAAGGTAATTTTTAAGATCAATTTCGCGCATTAAAATTTCACGCATACAAACACCTGCTACATTCAAATCTTTAAATTTTTCGATATTTTGCGCATTTATCCCACCTATAGCATAAAGGGGAATTTTGCTAAATTCTAGTAAAGACTTTAAAAAATCAAGCCCCTTGGGAGCTAAATTTACTTTACAAGAACTCTCAAAAATATGCCCCACAAAAGCGTAATTTACCCCATAATTCATTGCCTCTAAAAGCTCTTCTTTGCTATGCACTGAAGTGCCTATTACATGAAAATATTTGCTAAGCTTTGGATCTTTTCTTAAAAGATCTAGCGGCGCATGAAAAAAGCGGTGTCCAAGCTTTAAACACTCTCTATCAAAAAAATGCAAAAAACAAGTTGTTTTATGTTTTGCACAAATGGCCAAAACTTCTTTTGCTAAATCAAAATACTCAAATTCGCTCAAATCTTTTTCCCTTAAAACGATAGCATCTACTCTGGCCTTTGCAAGCTTTTCGATCTGTTTTAAAAAATCCTTTTGAACACATTTTCTATCGCTTATAGCAATAATTTTTTTATCCCACATAGATACTGTCACTCATTACAGCTTGTAAATTTGATCTTTTAAGCATAGTTAAAATTTCCTCTACGCTTCTATCATCTGAAATTTCAAATTGCTCATCGCCTTTTTTCTCGCCTTTATGCTCACCTATACCCACGCTCACTCCCGCGCTCATTTTAGTCGCTCCAAGCTTTATAACCTCATCTCTAAAGCCTATCCTTTCGCGACTTGAAATAGTAATACCAGCAAAAGGCAAAAAAAGCCTATAAGCACAAAGTACTTGTAAAAGGCGTTTTTCGCTCACATCTTTTGGGTTGATTTTAGCATTATTAATAATCGGTCTTAAACGAGGTACTGAAATTGAAATTTCAGCGTGCGCATAATTTTGTTGTAAAAAATATGCGTGAAGTGCGGTAGCAAGCGCATCTTTTCTAAAATCATCAATGCCTAAAAGTGCCCCAAATGCTACTCCACGCATCCCTGCTCTTAATGCTCTTTCTTGAGCGTTAAAACGATAAGGAAAAATGCGTTTTTCTCCACCTAAATGGATTTTAGAATATTTTAAAGGATTATAAGTTTCTTGAAAAATCGTCACATAATCACAACCATTTTTATGCAAAATCCTATACTCATCTTCATTCATAGGATAAATTTCAACGCCTACAACCTTAAAATATTCCCTAGCTATCTTGCAAGCTTTAGCGATATATTCCACACTTGCAAATTCCCTGCCTTCGCCCGTTAGCATTAAAATTTCTTGCAAACCACTTTTAGCGATTGCTTTCATTTCCTCATGAATTTCACTCTCATCAAGCTTTGCTCTTGCAATTTTATTTCCTTTTTGAAAACCACAATATACGCATTTAGAATTACAATAATTTGACAAATAAAGCGGAGTAAAAAGCGAAATGGAATTTCCAAAATATTTTCGCTTCATTTGGGCTGATTTAAAAGCTATTTCTTCAATAAATTCTTCTGCTGCACTTGAAAGCAAAGCTTTTAAATTTTCTATACTTAAATGCGCGGAATTTAAAGCATTTTTAACATCTTTAACATCAAACTTACTCTCATCATAATTTTGAGCTTCATTTAAAACTTTAGTCAAAATATCACTTTTTATCTCTTGCATATGGGGTAAATACTGCATATAATCTTGCATACTTAATCCCTTAAAAAGCCAGTAAGCGGAGAACTAGCCTTAGCTTCGCCAACACTTGCTAAACCCGCTAAATACCCTGCTCTGCCAGCCTTAATTGCCAAAGAAAATGCCTTAGCCATTAAAGCAATGTCTTTTGCTTCAGCTATAGCTGTATTTGCCATCACTGCACTTACTCCCATTTGCATAGCCTCGCAAGCTTGTGCAGGGTTTCCAATACCTGCATCTACAATGATAGGTAAATCAATCTCATTAAGCAAAATTTGTATAAACTCCTTAGCACACAAACCTTTATTGCTCCCAATGGGTGCTGCTAAAGGCATAATAGCTGCTGCTCCAGCATCACGCATAGCTCTAGCTGCATAAAGATCAGCATGCATATAAGGCAAAGGTGTAAATCCATCTTTTGCTAAAAGCTCGCAAGCCTTAATTGTCTCATAATTATCCGGTAGCAAATATTTGCTATCGCCTATAACTTCTATCTTTATAAGCTCACCACAACCAAGCTCCCTTGAAAGCCTAGCAATGCGTAAGGCTTCATCTGCATTTCTAGCTCCGGAAGTATTAGGCAAGAGGGTTATATTTTTAGGGATATAATCAAGTATATTAGCAATCTCACCCGTATTTGCACGGCGCAAAGCCAGCGTGATGATTTCTGCTTTGGCTTCTTCTATGGCTGATTTTATAAGCTCTAAAGAATACTTTCCTGATCCTAAAATAAATCTTGATTTAAATTCATATTTTCCTATTTTTAAGCTATCATTTTTTAAATTTTCTTGCATTTTTTACTCCTTATTTGCCAAAAGCTCTAAGACAAGATTGCTTTGATGTCCAGCGCAAATATTTACACGCGGTGCCATAAGTCCATTTCCCACTTTAGCACCATTTACCAAATCCCCACATACATAGAAATTTTTAGCGATTTTTCTTGTTTGTATGCTATTACTATCGCCATATCCTGCAAGCCCTGAAGCACAGATTAAAGTAGTATCTTTATAAAATCTATGAAAATTTTGCGCTATCATAGCCTTTGCAAGCGCACCATCAAAAGCCTCGCAAACTATATCCATATCTTTAAACAAATCGGGCAAATTCTCTTCATCGATTTTTAAAGTGCAAATTTCAGTTTTAATATAAGGATTTATTTCACTGATTTGCTCTTTTAAAGCCTCGGTTTTAAATTTTCCCAAATCACTTACGCGGTAAGCTTGGCGGTTAAGATTGCTAGGCTCAACCACATCAAAATCAATCAGCTTTAAATACCCCACACCACTTCTTGCTAAATTTATCGCTATATGTGAGCCAAGCCCACCCAAACCACAAACCGCCACACGCCCATTTTTAAGCTTATCATGAAGTTTTGGAGTGTGTCTTGCCCTCATCATCGCATCTAAAGCATCTTTTGGAGGCAAGGTATTTCTTTCTATGCAAAAAAGCTCATCATTTTCGCTTAATTCTATTTTTTCCTTTGTTGCAAAACCATTGACTATCCATACATCATTATCATTTTTACTTACACTTTTGAAAAAATCCAAACTAGTGCTAAATTCTGTATCTAGTTCTTTACCATTGAATTTAATTCTCATCAACCACCCCCTACAAAACTCACGATTTCTGCTTTATCGTTTTCTTTTAAAATCAAATTTTCAAATTCACTTTTAGGTATAATCTCTCCATTTAATTCTAAGGCGATAAGTTCGATTTTAAAACCCTTTTCTTTGATAAAATCCATAAATTTAAGCTCTTTGAGCTCAAATTTTTCTCCGTTAATAATCATACTTTTCCTTGTATTTGCTCTTCTACTTTAATTTTTGCATTATCTAACAATTGTTTAGATTTTTTCCTTAAATTAAAACTTTCTTGTATATATTTTGCAATTTTTTCTTGAGTTATAGGATCTATTTTAGGGATAAAAATTTTAGACAACTCTTCTTTGTTTATAGCGCAAAGTATTGTTCCGCTTGGAAATTTCTTTAAATATTCTTGAAATATTTGACTTTTAAACATTACAAGCAAAGTTTCACTATTTAATAATTTTGAATTTAATACAAAAAACCCTGTTGAGACTAAATGCTTGTCAAATTCTTGAGTAATCAAAGCACAGCTTGATAGGCTACCCTCGATACTTGAAATAATTACATCTCCATTGCTTACTATTCTTCTTGCTCTTGTAGGTAAATTTTTTCCTAAATCACTCATTGGCTCACTAATATTTCCATTATTACCTATATTTGCAAGTTCTATATATTTGTAATTTTCATTGCTTTTAGGGATAAAATTTGTATCTTTATTATTTATAATATTTGAAAAACTATCATATCCATTTGAATAAGATTTTATAAAATTCTCTATATCTTCATATTTTACTTGATAATATTCAGAATCTAGTCGCCCTGTTTTTAGAAAAGATTCTTTTAGAGTGCGTATGGAAACATTGAGAATGGATTCTTTAGTTAAATCTTGCGGACGATTAACGGAATTTAGCAAGCTTTGCAATGGATTTTTTGGATCAAGCCCTAGCTCAAGGTATAACATTTCCTCCGCTTTTTTATACAACTCTTTGCTTTCTTCCAATGCTTTATGAGAATCTTTAACCATTTTTTCAATTTCTTTTTGAAATTCCATAGGGAAAATGGGAATAAGTAATTTCTCATAAAACGATGTCGGCACTCTTTGTCTTCCGCTAGTGCCCACCATATTATCAGCAGCTATCCTCCTTATAGAATCTCTATTTAGATAACAAAAGACAAATTCTGTGAGAAATCTAGAATCTCGGATTCTAAAAACATTGAATTCTGTGCTACCAAAACCAATGCCATTGTATAAATCCGTAGCAATCGCACATTTTCCATGTTCCATGCAAGGTGTTATTTTGGCAATTAAAATATCATTTTCTACAAAATAAGTATATCCATTTTCAAATTCTACAATCAATCCTTGTTCTCTATGGTGTATAAAACCACTACCTAGATCTTGCATTGACAAAAAAGTAACAAATGTATTTTTTGAATAATTATTTATCTCAGATTTTGAAGGATTTATAAGTGCAATATTTGATAATTTTTCATATGAAAAATTAGTATTTATATACAAATTTGATTTTTTAAATGGTTCAGAATCGATTCTAAAGCTCTCATTATCTTTTTGCACTTCACTAAGCTTTAATATGCTAATTTCTAAATGTGGATATTTTTCCTGCAAAGTCTGGTTAAGCATTTTTGTAGCCTTTGTTAATAATATAGTATTCTATACTTTTTAGATATTTATGCAAAAATATAATAATACTGATATATCTTTTTTTTAAATCATCTACAGTTATATTGCTTCCAAAATCTTGAAAACTTTTTTCTCCATGAGCAAGTTTGTTTCTATCTTCGGTATTTTTCCTAATTATCTCTTGAATATTAATTCTAAAATATTTATTAAATTTATTGATATTGCTATCAATACTATCCGATGATATCAGCATCGCGAGAATGTCATCTTTGATATTCTTATAATTTAAAGAGCCAGCGTTAAATGGGTTTTCGTTATTGAAATCTTTTTTTAAATTAATTTCTACTATACCATTATTTAATTGTTTTATTACTTCAATTAAGTTATCTGCAACAATGGCATTGAAATGTCTCTCTTTATTTTTAATTTTTGCTTTGAAATAAATCTTTTTCATATTATCATTTAAATCATGAAAGCGAATTTTATTTTGTTTAATATAATCAAAAATATCTTGTAAACTTTGAACAACAACACTTTCTAGTATTGTATAGAGCATAATTACAAACTTTGATTTTATTGATTGTGCATATTTATTATAAAAAGCATTATTGTTTCTTTTATCCATCGTTTCCATATCTCTTAACAAATCTTTTAAAAAACTTTTTTGTTCTTTATATATTGTCCAAGATTCCATAGCTTTATTATCCTAAATTGCCTAAGATTAACTGAATGTTTCTATTAAGAGTTTTTAGGCTACCGTTGTTTGAATTGTCCATAAACTCTTGAGACCAAACATCGAAAGTTTTATTAACATAATTTGGATTATCCTTTATATAAATCGCAATTGCTAACATGATTGGCAAAAGCTTATCTTTTTTTCTTAATTTGTAAGAATCATTTTCTGTAATCTTACATTTTTCTATAATATTGATCACATTTTTAAATAATGTTAGAAGTTCATCTTTGTTTTTATCATCATCCCTAAAACTCTCATTTTTTTCTTTCATATAGTTTTCAAGTATGGTATTTATAGTTTCATTAAATTCTATTTTGTTGTTTTTAATATATAAATCATAATAAGCAAAAAACTTAATAATAAGCTCTTGTTGATACCCCCTTAAAGAAGCTGTTTTTCCGAGCTTAGCTAACTTTTCAAATTCTTCAGTAGAACATTCACTATAAACAAATTCAACAAATTTACCATAATTTGATCCTTTTCTTGCTTCCATAGCTGTAGCTTTTGTCCCGGCCGTATTAATGCGTTCAAATATTTCATTTGCAATATCCTTAGCATTTTCTTCTTCATTGGATTCTAATACAATAATTCTTAATGAACTATCTCTCATTTTTCGCTGAATTGAAGGTGGAAAATCCTCAAATTTCATACCATTAAAATCACTTAAAATTTCTAATCTATTTAATTTATGTTCATTGTTAAAAAATTTATCCAAAGCTCTTATTCTTTGTGATCCATCAATTACTTCAAGCAACCCATCATCTGTTTGTTCTAGAAAAATCAAAGGTAATGGCAATCCCAATAAAATTGTTTCAATCAGTTTAGATATCTGATCTAGTTTCCAAACAAATTCTCTTTGATAAAATGGTATATTAATTTCAGTTTGATTTTTTTCTGTCTGTTTGTGAAATTTGCTTAATACCAACTCTATAGACCAATCTTTTGTATCATATTTAATACTTTTTTGTTTTTCTTTTAATATAGTTGATATTTCATCTGGGCTTAATATTGATTTATTGCTTGCCATTATTACCTCCAAAAACTCAAATTTTCACTCTTTGCAAACTCTATAAAAGCTTCAGCTATACCATCTTTTTGCAAGTCTTTGTATTTTTCTATATTTAGCTTATATTCTTGCATTCTTTTGTCAAACTCTTCTTTTGTTTCGTCTTTTTGTTTTATAGGCTCATCACCTTCTAAATGCGGATGAAACAAATCATGCTTTACAACTAAATGATCATGAGAATCTAAAAGAGGGTAATAAATCTTTTCACCTGAATTATCCTTGCTAGGCTCATTCATCGTAGCAAAGAAGATATTATAATCCTCACACTTTGGACATAATTCACCACCTTTGCCATCATCTCCTCCCCATTTTTGCAAAAATAGCACACTTGTTTTTGTCCCAGTATGTGGCTTAAAAACATTTCCATGAAGTCCAACAACTGCTAAAATTCTAGCCTTTTGTGCGATAAATTCTCTTATATATTTATCACTTGAATTATTAAAACGCCCTTGTGGTAAAACAATAGCCATTCTGCCACCAGGACGCAACATATCTAAATTGCGTTCAATAAATAAAATATCCCTTCCTACTTTACTTTGGGCTTTGCCATTTTCCTTTTTACCTAGTTCATATCTCGCTAGAATCCTGCTTTCTTTTATATCACCTGCAAAAGGTGGATTTGCCATTAAAATATCAAAACTAAAATCTCTATTTTGATTTTTTTCTGCTCTTAGATTTTTTAATCGCTTAAATCCTTCAAAATACACATCTTGCCAGTCTTCATCATCTTTTACCCATTCATCCCATCTATCAAAGTCAATGGAATTTAAATACAAGACATTTGTATGTCCATCACCTGCAATTAGATTAAGCATTTTTGATACACGCACACTTTTTTCATCAAAATCTATACCAAAAACTTTTTCTTTTACATAATCTTGACACTCAGGAATCTTTTCTTCAGCCGTAAAAAGATGACTTGCTTCTATACCTCTTTCTTTATAAATTGAATGCCACACATAAAAACAAGTATGTATCGGGAATCCACAACTTCCACTTGCGGTATCTATCATGCTTTCATATTTTTTTGGATTTAACATTTTTACACACATATCAATCACATAACGCGGAGTAAAATATTGCCCTTTTTCACCTTTTGAGGATTTATTCACGAGATACTCAAAAGCATCATCAATCACTTCTAAATTTGAGTTAAATAACTTTACATTTTGCAATGATGATACACATACACTTAGATGTGAAGGAGAAAGTTTAATTTTTTCATCATTGTTAAAAACACCTTCCCATTTTTTCTTTGCTCTATCAAAGAGTTTTTCTATTTTTTGTTTAAGCTCAGAATCGGATTCTCCATAATTTCTAAATTCTAAGCTCTTTGCTCTATCTCTTGCACCCTCTAGCTCATCAAAAAGTTTTATAAATATAAGCTTAAAACATTCTTCAAAGACATCAACTCCAGCATTTGCCAAAACTTCATCTTCCATTTCTGTGACCAAATTCTTTAAACTTCGCTTTTGATTTTTTAAAATATCTTCTTTAATCAAATCATCAAAAGTAAATTTTACTTTCAAAACATCTGGTAATGTCTGGTTTGATATAGGAATATTTGGAATAGATTCAAAATAATTTGGATCTTTTCTATGATAATAGCTAATTTCTTTGCCATTGCACCACACAGCCATAGTTGCACCCGTAGCATTGCAATAACTTTTTAATTGCTCTTTGCCATCTTTTAACTTTGGTTTTTTTACTTCTATAATGATATATGGGGTTGTGATTTGGATTTTATCCATTATCGCAATATCAGCTCTTTTTATTTCGCGTCCAAAATGCACACCAAATTCAATTTTTATCATATCTTTTGGATAGTTATATTCATTTAAAAGCTTATCAATATAAAGCTGGCGCACGATTTCTTCTGGAGTTAGTTTAATTTCTTTGTCGCGGACAAGGCAATTAGTATAGTATATAATTTGGTTATTTTTGTTTGTTTTAGTTATAATTTTAGTTTCTAATTTAGCAATAGCTTTTTCACTAAATAAATCTAGCTTATAATCACTATCTTTTAAAATTTCCTCAATCATTTTGAACCTTTAAAAATTTTCTATCAAATCTTTAAAAACAAGATAAAGCTTTTCAAGCTCTTCTATGCTAACTCTTTCATCAATGGCATGAATTCTATCATTACAAACGCCAAATTCTACAACCTTTACGCCATACTGTGCAAAATATCTTGCATCGCTTGTACCACCTTTGGTATTTAACTCTGGGACTTCGCGAGTAATCTTTTGTATACTGTGATTAAGTTTTTGAACGATTTTGCTCTCTTTATCTGTTAAAAAAGCTTCTGAGCTTTGCTTTAATTCTAGTTCGTAATTTAAGCCTTCGCAAATTTTTTCCACATAATTTTTCACATCTTCTAAGCTTGTTTGCGGAGAATTTCTAACATTAAACATCAATCTTAAATCATTTGGTGTGACATTGCAAACTTCTATTCCACCTCTAATATCAGTGATTACTATCTTCGAAGGAGAAAAAAGCTCATCGCCTGGATCAAGATCAAAATCTGCTAAAAATTTCAAAGCAGAAGCAAAATCATGCACAGGATTGATGCATTTTTCAGGGTAAGCCACATGTCCTTGCTTTCCACGGATTAAAAGTTTGCCATTAATAGAGCCGCGACGCCCAATTTTTAAACTATCGCCAATTTTACTCACGCAAGTTGGCTCAGCCACCACAGCATAATCAGGCAAGATATTTTGCTCTTTCATCCACTCTAAAACCTCTTTTGTGCCGTATTTTGCTTCACCTTCTTCGTCGCTTGTTAAAATAAGGCTTAATCTCGCACCCGAAAAATTAACATTTTTTACCGCATCCACAAAAGCAGCCACGCCGCTTTTCATATCTTGCGCGCCTCTTGCATAAATATATCCATCTTTTTCTAAAGGGATAAAAGGATCACTACCCCAACCTTCTCCCGCAGGCACTACATCTACATGCCCACCAAATGCTAAATGCTCACCTTCATCTCTAAATTTCTTAGTCAGCAAAAGATTTTTAACACCTTCTTTATCAATAAAAAAAGCCTCAAAGTCATTTAATTCCAAAGCGATAAAATTTAAAGCTCCATCATCATTTGGAGTGATTGATTTAAATTTTAAAAGTTCTATTAAAAATTCCTTAGCATTCATTTTTCATCCTATAAAAGTTCTATATAATAAATTGAGTGCAAAATATTCTATAATTATAGCCGAAACCACATTGATTAGGAAAATAACTTTTGCACTAAATAAATAACTATACTTTCCTACAAAAAAAGATAACGAAAATACCCATATAAAAATGATAAATATCAAACCAAAAGCCATTGCTAAAGGATAAGCATTACTGGCAGATAAAGTTGCCACACTAAGCCAAAATCCTATAATATAAGGATTTGTGATATTTAACATCAAACCTTTGAAAAAACTTTTTCCTATATTTTCTTTAACACTTTTGCCACGCAATTCCAAATTTTTAGCTTTAGCTTTTAGGGTCAAAAAGGCTATATAGCTTAAAAAACAAAAACCAAATACGGCAAGAATTTTTAAAAAAAATTCATTATTTAAAAATTTCAAAATTCCAAAATTTAAAAGCAAAAGATAAATCACATCTGCTAACATAGCTCCAAGACCTACGCTAAAAGCATTTTTAAAAGAAGTTAAAGCATAAGTTAAGATTAAAATATTCACAGGTCCAAAAGGAACACATACACCAAGTCCTAAAATAATACCATTTAATAAAGACTCAAACATTTACACTTTCCATAAAATTTTCTATATCCTGCTCAATCTTATCGATCGCACTTACAACATCTTCTATATAAACTTTATCAAAATAAGAAGCCAAATTCGCATCTTTTTCATAAATATTTAAAATACTTTTTTCGCACATCGACGCATAATGTCCCACCGGCAAAACCGCTCCACTCGTGCCTATACTGATAAACATTGAAGTTTGATTGAGCAAAGAATAAAGCATAGCATAAGCAGGAGCTTGCTCTTCAAACATCACTATATTGTGCCTTAAATTCTCGCTTTTACATTTAGGGCATTTTTTATCTGCAATTTTTTCATAGCCTATATTAAAAATATTTTCACATTTTAAACAGCGAAGTTCAGGCAAAAAACCATGTAAATGCACTACATCCTTACATCCTGCACGCTCTAGTAAATCATCGACATTTTGTGTAACAACAAAGAGATTTTTACCTAGTTTTTCTTTAAGCTCGGCTATTTTAAAATGAGCGTGATTGGGCTTTACAGCTTTTAATTGCACTCTTCTTTCATCATAAAAATCAAGCACTTTTTTAGGATTTTTTCTAAAGCCTGTCGCAGAACAAACCTCCATTACATCGTATTCTTCCCAAAGTCCATCATTGTCTCTAAAAGTTTTAAGTCCGCTTGGAGCACTAAGCCCTGCTCCACTTAATATCATTATATTTTTCATTGTTAAGCCTTGAATTTTTCAAAGTTTAACATAAAATGCTTTAAGAAAATAAATGTTTTTATAAGATTTTCTAATTGCTTATATTATTTTTCTCCAAATATTTCTTAAGAATAATTTCTTTTTGTGCCTCCAAAAGTGCGAGTTTAGAATCTATAAAAGAAATTTGCTTTTCCACTGTTTCAATAGTTTGAACAATTTTTTCTTGAATTTCTAGCGGCGGGAGTGGGATTGTAAGTTTTTCATAAAAACTTATAGGAACTCTTTTGTGTCCACTTGCTCCAGTCATAGCAAGAGCTGCTTTTTCTCTTATATTTTGTTGATTTAGATTATGGAATAAGAAACTGCTATCAAGCCCTGTTTTTGCTCTAAAAATATGAAATTCTGTGCTGCCAAAACCTATGTTATTTGTTAGATTTTTTGCAATAGCACATTTGCCATTTTCCATACAAGGAGTAATTTTTGCAATCAAAATATCATTTTCTATAAAATATGCGTAGCCTTTTCTTACTTCGTTTAATGACCTATCTATCTTACTTTGAATATAACCCTTATCCGAAACACTAGCCATTTCTATAAATGAGACAAGCATATTTTCATCAAGTTTTGATATTTCTTTTTTGCTAGGATTAAGTTCTATATATTGTTCATTCTTTAAAGAAATTCTCTCCCAGCCGTTTTGTGGTGGGGTTGGAAGAGATTGTAAAAGCTTTTGTATGATTTTAGAAAAGTTTTTAAAAGCATTAAAATCTTGCTCTCTTTCTTTGTTTTGAGATTCTTCAACTAATACTTCAGAATGACTAATTTGTTCTTCAATCAGCGAAAGCAAAAGATTAAAATCAAATTTAGATTCTAATTTTTCCAAATTTTCTAAAACAGAATTTAGCTCATCCCCCCCCCCATTTTCATCTATAACGCCACTTTTTTGCAATACTGCTTTAATTAAGTTTTGATACTCTTCTATACTCATTCGTATTGTATTATACTGCTCTTCTATTTTTTCACACTCTGCCACGATTTGCTTTTGAATCTCAAAGTCTGCATTTGGTATTAAAATAGATTCTAAATTTGTTTTATTGATTCCACCTTGAGCCGAACCTGTAATTTTAGATTTTAAAGCTTGTTGTCCACTATAAGAATGTAATATATAAAATAAATATTTTTGTTTTGCTATATTATCACAACGCAATAAAAAAATATGCTCATTAATCATTGCAGATTTCCCAATAAATTCATTACGCACCATTGCAATTTTGCCAGTTAATGCACCATCTTTACATATTAAAATATCAAATTGTTTTACAATTCCTTTATCTTGCAACACAAAACTTTTATAAAATTCTATTGGCACATACTTAGGATTATCTAATTTGATATATCCACTTTTATTGTCTATATGTTCTCCACCAAGACTCAGTACACCGTTTTCATATTTGCCGACACCACCACTAGGACGCTTTGCGGTTTGAATATCTAATACAAAATCTTTAAGTCTTACTAACTCAAATTTAGAATTTGCAAAAGGATTAGTTTCTTCACTTTGTTGAGAGTTACGAGGATTTAAACTAATTGCTTTATTAAATTCCACTTTTTCAAAGTCTATCATATCAATAAGCTTTGCTTTTGTGGCATAAGGGCTTAGCTCTTCTGGGATAGAATCAAGCGTATTTAAAAAAGATTTGTAAATTAACACATTAAGTTTGGTCTCATTTTTTGGATTATCCCTTTCAAAAAGTGGGCTAAAATAAGGATTATATAACTCTTTTAGACCTTCATCGCCTTTGCGATTACTCCACTCATAACCTAAAAATTTCTTTTGCTCTTTTATATCACTTGGAGCTTTGATGATTAGTACTTCTTGATTAAGACTCAAAGAAAAATATAGCAATTTATCTTTTTCTATTTTTTGTGCGTAGTTCAAAAAGGCTTCTTTTTCTAATAAATCCTTCTCTTTGGAAACTTTATAAGTCTTAGATTCTTTTAGCCTTTTATAATCACTTGTTTGCTTAAAAGCATTGTGATAATCTTTAAAAATATCTAAATTGAAAAGATTAGAGTCTAAATCACCATTTAAAAAGTTCTCATATGTTTCCTTATCAAATCCTCTAAAATCACAATACACGCTTAGATAATTTTGATAAAAGTGCTCGTTGTCTTTTAGATTTTCGCCCTCTATGCGTTCTTTAATCAAACTATAATCTTGCGAGACAAAGCCATTTTCTTGTCTAAAAGTCTCTTTTTTGCGTAAAAATAAAATAATCGTATTTGTGCCTGTTGCACCAAATGTTTGATTTCCTAACTCAACAATAGCGATGAAATCAAAGTTTTGAAAAAGAATCTCTCTTGTAGCTTTGTAAATAGAATCCTTATTTAAAATAGAGCTTGGTAAAATAATAGCAGCTTTTGCATTATCTTTTAAAATCTGATTGGCTCGCTCTATAAAAAAGCATTCGATAGCATTATTTGTTTCTATATTTATATCATCATTAAAAAGTTTATAGGTATTTTTAGATTTATTACTTAAAGTTTCCAAAAATCCTTTTACAGAATAAGGTGGGTTTGCTATGAGTAAATCAAAGCTATGAGATTCAATTTGTGGTTTTGCCTTTTCACCTTCTAGATTGCTTATATTTGCCAGCTCAAAGGAAGAAAGAGCATCTGCATATAAAATATTAATTTCATTTTGTCCATACATAGCACTTGAGACTTTTGATACTTTAGAAAGCCTATATTCTTTCTCTATCCCATAGATATTCTTGTAATATTCTTTTAAATTTTCTTCTTTTACGTAGCGTTTAAGCTCATTGGCATAAGTATTTAGAAAATGTCCTGCACCACACGCATAATCAATGACTTTTAAGGGCTTAGCACTTTCCTTTAACATAGTTTCTAGCGGCAAAGAATACATAATAAATTCACAAATTTGTATAGGAGTAAAAAACTGCCCTTCATCTTGCTTCATACCTTTTTGTAAAAACAATTCAAAAAGATTGCCTAAAAATTGATTAGTGGAATTTTGTGTGAGTTTATAAGGGGCAAAAAGCTCTATAATTTCTGTTAATACAAGTGCATTTTTTAAAAATAATTCTTTATTATGCACTTCCAAAAAAGCAAAGTCGTTATTTGAGTAGAATTTTAATTCTTTAATATAATTTTGCATTACTTCTTTTAAGGCTTTTATTTTTAGCTTTTTAAAATCTTTTTCTATATCATCATTAGAGACAAAAGTAATTTTTTCACCTAAAAACTCTCTCATAGCCTCTTTATAAAGCAACATTAATCTATCTTGCATATTTGCATAAGTATCTGCCATAACCCCACGGTAACCAAATTTTAGATTATCTTTATTAAAGGTTTCATCATAAATTTTACAAAGAAAGATATTTACAAGCTTATCAAAGGCATTTTCTTTGCCTGAAATATTATGCTTGCGTAAAATCTTGGCAAATTCGTGATATTTTCCCTCTTCTTTAAGCTCTTTAAGATTTTCAAAAATTGGCGTTGTTTCTAAGATTTTATAGGCATTGATATTGCTCTCAAAAATACCTTGCTTAAAATAATGGCTTTCATAGCTTTCTTTCCAAACTACAAAAAGTTCGATATTATTATTTGCTTTTTGATAGGATTTTTCTAATTCTTTTTCTTTTAAATACTCTTCATTGTCAAAAGCTTGTATGATATAGCTTTCATAATCAAGCCTAGTGTCAAAATCACTCGTGTAAAGACAAAGATATTTTACACCCCGCTCTTGTTGCAGATAAGAAAAAAGCTGTCCGCCATTTTCTTGCATTCTGCTCCATTCTTTTACAAATTCGCTGTTTTTAGAATCTGTGGTTTTACACTCTATAATCAAGTAAGGATTATTTTCATTATCCCGCACCAAAATATCAGCCTTACCACCCTTTTTATCCCTACCAAGATTCCATTTTGGCTCTAGCTCTAAATGCTCTGCCTTATAACCCTTTTCTAAAAGTCTATGCACGCATTCAAAGACAACAAAATTTTCAGGGTGAGAGAAGTTAGAAGTAGTTGTATCATGGATTGTAACTTCTTTAGGATAGTGAAGAGTTTTATCTTTAAAATTAATCTTTAGTGTGTATTTATTTATAGTTTTACTATAAATTTCTTCTTTGTTTTCAAACCCTAAAGATTCTAAAACTTCTCTTAAATTTTCTTTATTTATCATCTACAACCTCACCACCTTAGCACCAAAACCGCCTTGATTTATAGGAGCGTCGCTAAAACTTTTCACACTTTTATGCGTTTTTAAAAACTCTCTTACCGCAAAGGCAAGTTTTCCTGTGCCTATGCCATGATAGACTAAAACCTCATCAAATCCAGCTATCAAAGCATCAGAAATAAATTTATCAAGCCTAGAAATGGCCTCATCGCTTCTAAGTCCGTGCAAATCCAAAGTTACACTTAAATTACTTGGCCTACTTACACTTATACTTGTTTTTGCTACTTTTTTTGGCATTGCACCACTTTTTTTAAGAAGTTTTAAAGGCACGCGAAGCCTTATCCCATCGCTTTCAACCATGGCGTCATTTTTTGAAATACCTACAATTTTGCCTTTAATTTTTTCATATTTTACAAAGTCTCCCACGCGTAATTCTTCATTTTGCTCCATACTTGGCAAAATGATCTCTTTTTTAAGCTCATTGGCTTTATTTAGACTTCTTTGCTTTTCTTTAGTGTCTTTTAAATTTATACCTTTTTTAGCCTCTTCTATGGCTTTGTGGAATTTAAGCTCTAAATTTCTTAAATTATTGCGGAATTCTTGCTCGTTTTTTTCTTTTTGATCTTTTAAAGAAAGTAAAATTTCATCGACTTTTTGTTCTTTTTTCTCTACGCTCTGAAGTTTGGCTTTAAGCTCTAATTCAAGATTGATATTTTTTCCGACAAGCTCTTCTAAATTTTCTTTATCTTCACCATAAAGTTTTTTGGCTTCACTAACTAAATTTGGCGGAATTTGATAACGCAAAGCCGTCTCAAAAGCATAGGATTTTCCTATAGTTCCTTTTAAAAACTCGTATTTTGGTCTTGAAAATTCTTCATCATATAAAGCAGCGATGAGTTCGACTTGCTCGTTTTTTGCCAAAAGCATGGCAAGGCGTTTATGGTGTGTTGTGATGATGATTTTAAGCTTGTTTTCAATAAGTTTTGAAATCATTACACTATACAAACAAGCTGCTTCTTCAAAATCTGTCCCAAGCTCTATTTCATCGATACCTAAAAGTAAATTTTTCCTAGAAAAAAGTTTAGAAAAATGTAGCATTCTTCCCGCAAAAGTAGAGATATCGTTTTTTACATTCTGCGGATCTTCAATGATAGCATCAAATTCCTTAAAAGCACCAATTTTACTTTCATCTGCTTTGATTTTCATCGGTAAAAGATGTTTGGCTAAAAAAGCTGCACTTAGCAAGGATTTTAAAAGCATGGATTTTCCGCCTGCATTTACGCCTGTGATGATTAAAACTTGTTTGCTAAAATCTAAACTTACACTTTTTGGATTTTTTAAAGCTGGATGAGCGAAATTTTTTAGCACGATTTTATCGCTATTTTCACACATGACAAATTCATAATCTTTTCTTTTAGCAAGCATTACTCTGGCACTATAATGATCAAATAAATCAAAAGCATTATTAATAAATTTCAAAAAAAGCAAATTTTTAGCCAAAAAAGCAGAAAAATTTTTAGCATATTCATAATAAATTTCTTCTTTTTGATTTTTTAATTTTTCTATTTCGCTTTGCAAATTTTCAACACTTAAAGGCACTATATAAAAGCCACCGCCGCTACTTCTGCCAATAATTTTTGCTTTTATAGCGTGATTAAATCCACCTCTTACAAGCAAGGCTTCAAGATTATTTATAAGATGAATTTGTGTATCAATTAAATAAGGCATTAAGGACTTTGTATAGCAATACTTTTTAAACTCTGCTACCACTGCTTCGTTTTTAAGCCTTAAAGCCGTGTTTATATTTATAAGTCTTTCATCTAGACTTTCTTTTAACTCACCTTTTTCATCAAATTTTTCACAAAGCTCTAAAATTCCATTTACAAATTCGATTTTTTCAAGCCATGAATTTAAATTGCTACCAAATTTTAGCTTTTTAAGTTTTTCAAAATAACGAAAAATTTTTACAAATTCAAAAATTTCATCTAAGTGCAAAATGCCCTGTTTGCTTAAATGCACCAAAGCCTTATCTAAATTTAAAAGCTCAGGTGGGTTTGGAAACTCCACCTCGCAAAGCTCGTTAATACGTTTAAAATGAAGATGAGAGTCACCTTGTAAAAATATATCTTTATCTCTTGCAAGAAGGGCTTTAAATTCATCTAAAAAGCCATTTAAATCAAGCTTTGAAATTAATTCTTCTCTCATTGATTATCTTTACTATTTTTTCATTCGCCATTTTGTCTTAATTTATTACTAATATCTCCTGCACCAAAGCCAATGATAAGCCCTTTATCAAAAACTTGTCCCTTTGAAGCAACTAAAAATTTTCCTTCTCTTTTAATATCATCTATAAATAAAGCTTTAGGAAAAACTGCTTTTAAATCAAGCTCGATTTTTTCTTCTCCTGCACTATATACAGGCAAAATTACAAGCTCATCGACTCCTTCAAAAGCCTTTGCAAATTCATTTAAATTTGCCACTAAACGCGTATAGCGATGAGGCTCAAAAATAGCTGTGATTTTAGAATACCCCGCTAATCTTGCATATTCTTTTGCAGCTTTTAAAGTAGCTTTTATCTCGGTTGGATGATGACCATAATCATCAATGAGAGCTAAAGTTTCATCAGCGTGCAAAATATCAAAACGCTTTTTAATGCCTTGATAATTTTTTAATCTTTTTCTGATATTTTCTATATTTTCATAATTAAGCGCTGCTAAAATCGCTAAAGCTGCGTCGATTGCTACATGCTCTCCCATACCAAAAACACTAAATCTGCCTAAATTTTTAAGCTCAAAACTTGTATATGGCTTGAAATTTTCTATACACATGGTGCAATTTTTAATGTCTTTGCTAGGATAAAGCCGAGTAGCTTCTTGCTTATATTCCCTTAAATACTCATCTTCTACGTTAATCACGCGAATTTTAGCTAAGTCCAAAAAATCATCATAAGCCTTGTGAAGTCTGCAAACTTCATTACCATAATGATCTAAATGCTCTGCTTCTGCGTTTGTAACAATAGCTAGATGTGGATTTGAATTTAAAAAAGAACTATCACTCTCATCGGCTTCAAAGATTAAATTTTTGCTTTCTTTATAGATCATATTAGACCCAAATTCTTTTAAAATCGCTCCAATAATCACCGACGCATCAGGGATTAAAGATGCTAAAATGCTTGAAGTCGTGCTTTTCCCATGTGCTCCAGCAACCGCAAAAACGCATTTATCTTCTAAGATGAGTGGCAAAGCCTCTTTTCTTGAAAGGCATTTTATACCAAGTTCTTTGGCATGTTTGAATTCGGGGTTTTCTTCTTTAATTGCTGCGGAATAAATCACTAAATCCTTACCTAAAATATTATCTTTATGATGCGGGATTTTTACTTCTACGCCTTCATTTTGCAAATCTTTGGTGATTTTACTTTCTTTTAGATCGCTTCCGCTTATTAAAAAACCTTTTTCTTTTAAAAATCTTGCTAGTGCGGAAATTCCTATACCACCTATGCCTATGAAATGAATTTTTTGCATTTTTGCCTCAAATATTATCAAAATTTAAAGGCTAAATTTTAGCATTTTTTTACTAAAACTAAAATATAAAAAAGCTCTTAAAGCTTTATAAATTTAGCATTATTTTTCCTAAACTCAGTGATACTTTCTCCATCTAAGTTGTAATTATATTATCATATTTACAAAAAGTATTTTTACTCCTTAATTTTATTTTTCTAGATAAAACCACCTAAAACTTAAAGTCCAAAACAACAAACCAATGAATGCTATAAAAGCAAGAAAAATATAAGCATAGAAAAAATTATAATTTTGAGCAATAAATCCAGCTATCATGGCACTTAAAGCTCCTCCTACGCCACCGCTTATAAGCACCAAAGAAAATCCTGCATTCACATGACCACTACCCAATAAAATTTTAGCCACCATAATAGGCAAAATCACTCCCGTAATACCCGCACCAATGCCATCTAAAATTTGCACAAAAACCATAGCCACAATATGAGTAAAATTAGCCGCTACAAAACCTCTTATAATAAGCTCAAGTAAAGATATAAAAATCAGATAAAAATAAATTTTAAAATCATGTTTTTTAAGGATAAATTTAGAACACATAAACACCACTATTATCATAGTGCCTTGCGCGATCATTATCGTTAAAGCTGCATAAGCACCGCTTGAATCTACGCCCATACTATGTGCTCTTTGACTAAGCAAAGGCAGCATATAAGCATTACTCAAATGAAAGCAAAACATTACAAAAGACAACAAAAGCACTCTTTTATCCATTAAAGACTTAAGCAAGCTTTCTTTTTTAATATGTTTTAACTCACCTCTTGCTATTTTATGGTTAATGGATTTTTCTTTAAGCAAAGACAGTAAAAACAAAGAAATTATACCCATTAAAGCTGTAATCATAAAAATAGAAGCAATGCCATAAAAATACGCACAAAAAAAGCTTAAAATCGCACCAAAAAGTGTTCCAAAATGTTTATAAATTTCATTTTTTGCTGTTTGTTTAGCATAATGATTTAAACCCACAACACCTAAGGTAATAGCACAAAATGCTGGACCTAAAAAAGCTCCACTTAAAGCAATACCAATTTGTGCTAATAAAGTAAAAGTAAAATTTGCAAAAAAATAATTTAAAGAAACGGCAATAATAATTAAAAAAATGCAAAAACCGACAATAAAGCGTTTTTTTAGCGTTTTATCTATCAAAATTCCAAAAGGCAAGCCAAATACCAAAGCACTAAAAGAAGCCAAAGAATTTATAAGTCCGATTTGACCTTCTAAAAAGCCGTGATTTTTTAAAAAAATCCCCAAAAATGGACCCAAACCATCTCTAACATCAGCAATGAAAAAATTCAGCCAAGAGAGAAGATTTACTGAATTCATTTGTTATTCTAAGGCGTCTAAATCGCTTTCATGGTAACGAATAAATTTTTCATTATTTTCCAAAGTATCCATAAAACGCCCTATTCTATCCCACCTTACTAGTTTTTGCTCATCCCAAGAAAAATACACAAACCAAGGTTTTCCAACAATAAATTTATAAGGCACTGCTCCCCAAAAACGACTATCATAAGAATGATCCCTATTATCGCCCACCATAAAATACTCATCCTCGCTTACTTCATAATAATAAGCATTTCCTCCGCTATAACCTACTTCACCAAAACCATCAATAATTACAGGTTTCATCGCCAAATCATTACCTATTAAGTGTTTTAAAAATGTAGCTTCAGTATTAACCCTATCATCATAATGAATTCCTTTTTGTGAATAAGGTTCTTTTACAAAAAGCTTATTCTCTATCCAAACAAGATTTTTGGCATAATTTTCTTTCATATACTCATCACCTTCACTCATTCTAATATATAAGGTTTTATTAGCAAACACAACTTCATCGCCACCTTTAGCTACACAACGCTTGACATAATGTTCTTTAGGATTTCTTGGATTTCTAAACACAACTATATCGCCTCTTTTTGGACCTTGAGCCTTAATTAAATGTCCATCTTCATCAAAATCTGGCAATATAGGAATTTCCAAAAAAGGAATATGCGGTGTTGGCACCCCATAGCTGAATTTTTTAACAAATAAAAAATCTCCAACTAAAAGTGTATTTTTCATCGAGCCTGTCGGAATAACAAAAGCTTGAATAAAAAAGAAAATAATGAGCAAAACAATAATAACAGTCCCCGTCCAAGACTGAGAAAATTTATAAATTTTTTTTATTTTTTCCATATAAAACTTTCCTTTATTAAAATCAAAAAACGCAATTATAGCTAATATTTTCTAATAAATTTATTTGAAATTATATTAAAATTTCTCTTTGTCCCTTAGCATCAGGCTCACTTAAAATACCGCCTTGAGTAAGCTGTTCTATGATATTTGCTGCCCTATTATAGCCTATCTTTAAACGGCGTTGCAAATAAGAAATACTTGTTTTACCATCCTCTAAAATCACGCGTTTAGCATCTTCGTATAATTCATCAATTTCATCTGAATTTAAAGCGGATAAATCAGCACCTATACCACTACTTTGCTCATCTTTTAAAAAACTCTCATCGTATTGCACTGTTTGTTGGGATTTTAAAAACTCAACAATTTTTTCTATTTCATTCTCGCTAGCAAATGGAGCATGTAAACGCACTATATTACTTGTTCCTGGTGGAGTAAAAAGACAATCCCCTCTTCCTAATAAACTCTCAGCTCCCATAGCGTCCAAGATGACTTTAGAATCAATTTTTTGTCCCACTTTATAAGAAATTCTACTTGGTAAATTTGCCTTAATAAGTCCTGTTACAACATCAACTGAAGGGCGTTGTGTAGCTACAATTAGATGAATTCCACTCGCCCTTGCCATTTGCGCCAAGCGACCTATATAAAATTCCACATCCTTGCCTGCGGTCATCATCAAATCCGCTAACTCATCGATAATGACAACAATAAAAGGCAATTCTTCGCCTCCTAATTCTCGTATTTTTTCATTGTAATTTTCTATGTTTTTAGTTTTTGCTTCAGCCATCAAGCGATAGCGTCTTTCCATTTCAGCGACCATATTTGAAAGTGCATTAACCGCTTTTTTAGGATCTGTGATAACAGGGATTAAAAGATGCGGGATTTCATTGTAAATGCTAAATTCAAGCATTTTTGGATCTATCATCATCAAACGCAAAGTTTTAGGAGAGTTGCGATATAAAAGACTTAAAAGCATAGAATTTATCCCCACGCTTTTTCCGCTTCCCGTTGTTCCTGCAATGAGTAAATGCGGAAGTTTTTTAAGATCGGTTACAAAAGCATTTCCCACTATATCCTTACCCAAAGCTATAGTCAAAGGGCTTTTAGCGTTTTTAAATACTTCACTTTCTAAAATTTCTCTTAAATATATAGTTTCAATTTTCGCATTTGGCACTTCAATGCCTACCACATCTTTACCTGGAATTGGTGCTTGTATGCGTATAGATTCTGCTTTTAAAGCCATAGCTAAGTCATCTTGCAAATTTAAAATTCTACTTACTTTTACATCCGCAGCAGGTCTAAATTCAAAAGTAGTCACAACAGGACCCGCATAAGTACTAATAACATCACCACCTATTTTAAAACGACGCAATTTTTCCAATAAATCATAAATTTTCTTATCAATTTCTTCTTCGTTTATCTCGGTAGTATTTTGCAAAGGAGAAGCCAAAAAATCCAAACTTGGTAACTCAAAATCCTTGGGTTTTTGCATTTGACCCTGCTCTAACTCATTTAATAAAGCTTTATTTCCACTTAATTCTTTTAAAATCACACTTTTAAATTTAGGTGCAATAGGTGCAACCTGTGTTGAATTTTCATTCGAAATGATTTCTTGCTCTAAAATTTCTTGCTCGTTTTCATTTAAAATAAGCTCTTGCATTTGAGTTTGATTTAAATTTTGTTCTTCTTTATCTTCTTGAATTTTTTCTTCTAATAATTCTTCAACTATAGGTAAATTTTGCTTAGGTTTATAAAATTCTATATCAATTTCCTTGTTTTTAATTTCTTGTTTTTCTTGATTATCTTTTTGGGTGATTGTATTTAAATTTGGAGTGTTTAAGTTTTGCACCATATAATTTGAAGCCAAAATCCTGACACTTGGCTGGGAATTTGCATTTAAATTTTGATTTTCAAGCTGTTTTTTAAAAAAACGAGGTTTATTATCTTGCAAAGGGTTTAAAAGAATATTTTTTCTTTTATAACTTGGTTCATCAAGATTGCTAATATCTGTTTCATTTAAACGCTTTTTGATATCTTCAATGCTTCTGTGTTTTAAAAATTTTTCCGGAATCACTGCTTCCTCCTCTTCTTCTGTAATATTTTCATAATAAATTTTATTTTTGCTTGCCTTATTTACAAAATCAGCAAATCCATCTTGAATCTGTTGCGAAGTATTTTTAATTTGCTCCACAATGCTTTTTGGCTCTTCGCTATCATTTTCTTGCATTTTTATTTCTTGCGCTTCTTCTTTGATATATTTTTCATCTTTGTCTTGAATCTGTTCTGTTTGAATTTCTATAGGCTCTTTATTTTCTTCTTTTTCTTTTAGCAAAGTTATATCATTTTGTATAAAATCTTTTTTAACAAAAGAAATATCAAAAAGTTCTTTTAAAAAATCTTTTGCCAAAAAAACAACACTCAAAACAATTACAAAAAAGGCCAAAAATGCACTCAAAGTGCGTCCTAGCACAAATGCAAAGCCTTTATAAACATAAGTGCTATATCCTAAATTTTGATCATACAAATTGATTAAAATCATACTGAAGAAAAAAATCAATCCCAACGCTAAATAGTAGTATTTTGAAATTTGCTTAAAATTATAATCGTTTTTATAAAAAAAATAATTTAAACCAAAAAAAGCCATATAATACAAAAAAGAAAATTTTTTAAAGAATAAAGATAAAAAGCCAAAAAATAATATTATTTTGTTAGCATCTTCAAAAAAAGCACAAATACTTGAAATAAAAATAACAAAACTTATTGCGATAAAAATAGCTTCTTTTTTGATTGGAAATCCTTTTTTTAAAAGAAGCTATTATAACAAAAAATTACATATAGTTTAATAAACTCATTTGAGCTATGGTTGTAGAAGCCTTCATGGTAGCTTGATAAGCCATTTGTGTTTGCATTAAATTCATCATAGTTTCAACATAATCTGCATCAATTACATTAGACTTTATAGTCTGTACATTTACGCTTAAAAAAGTGGCTCTTGTATTAGTTTGCTCTAAATGATTAGTATAAGCGCCCACTATAGTATGTTGTTTTCTTAAATGATCTAGCAAATGATCAAGCCTTTCGATTCCGCCTTGCATACCAGTATTTCTAGGATCTTCGCTATTACCATCTGCTCTCATATTTCCCGCTAAAACCGCATCAATCATATCATCAAGATCTTTAATCAAATCTACATTTGGCTCATCAATCACTAAAGAATTATTTGCATTAAAAACAAAACCAGAACCATTAGTACTTTGTCCTGCTGGTGGAAATCCCTTATTAGAATTTGCATCACTTAAAGCAATTTTAATATTAGTATTTGTAGAAAGCTTATCAGTGATAGTAATACGACCTTCATAATCTAAACCAACTTCTACCTGCCCCTTAGAATTATTAATACCATTTTGTAAAGTTTGATAATCCGCATCTGAAATACTTCCATCAGGAGCTACAGCAATGCTTGTTTTTGGCATATTATCTGTTGCAAACATTCCTATGATATCATTAAGTTGTCTATAAGTGATATCTTCTGATCCTGTAATCACTCCTTGGGTGGAATTTCCAACCGTTTTCGTGTGAGTAATAGGAAAACTTATAGTTTGTCCTGGATTATTAGGATCTGGATAACTTACCATTGAATTTTCCAGATCTATAGTAACATCATATTCATTACCACCTTTTGAAGTTACTTTAAGATTAAGCACTTGTCCTGTCATACTTTTGTCTGCATTGGCAAGAACTTCACTTAATTTCGTATCATCAGTAGCATACTCACTTGTACCATTTTTTATCTGCGAGACATTGCCAAAAACTTTATTTCCATCTTGCTCGAAATAAATATTATCATAATCTGCACCATCGGCAGGATTTCCATTATTATCCGTAGCCTTACTTTTTATAAAATCATTTTGATGCACATCAATTTCAAACTGCTGACCATTGATTGTAATAGTAACCGGACTTTGAATATCATTAAGATCAGCACCACCAGTTGCATTACCCCCACGCACTGCTTCAGTCATAACCATATTGGTTACATCTTCCATACTTAAGCCAGCAGCTTCTGCGGCTGCTCTAACTTCTTCAAGCTCCGCTTTATCATCAAACTGCGGGGTTAAAGCCACTGCATGAAAATCTAAAGAACTATTGCCCTCTTTTAAATTTTTAATCTCTATTTGCCCGCTATCATTTAAAGTAACTTCTACGACTTTATTATCCGCTGTATTGCCATAAAGTTGCCCTATGTTTTCTAACACAGAATTAATATCTGAATTTTTATCAATATTAATAGTAGCTTTAAAACTCGTTCCATCAGGTCTTACACCTTGTATAAACATTGAAGATGGTGGAAAATCAAGCTGAGTATCATCATAGACAAAATCCTTATCAGGATCAAGTCCACCATCTTTCACATAATCTTGTCCAATAAATTGATACCATTTGGATTCACCATTTAAAATACCTAGTTGTTCAGGATGATCCTTATCTCCCCAACGATTATCGGTTAAACCTATATTGGTAGTAATGTGTTTGCTATAGTCATTATCAGGCTTAAAAAATAAATCCCAACCAGGAATGTTATAAATTCCAGAAGTTCCAGAGCCAGTAACCACACTCATATTATTACCATTGCCATAATAATTTCCCCAAGGATCAAAAGGCTTAGTATTTGTCATACTTCCAGAAAATAAATATTGTCCATTAATGCTTGTATTCGCTAAATTTATGATACTTTCTTTAATTTTAGTAAGTTCTTTTGCAATAGCCTCCCTTGAAGTTTGAGAATTACCATCACTTGCAGCTTGGACTAATTTTACTTTAAATTGTTCAAGCAATTTAATCATATCAGATATAGCCTGATCGGTATTTTTTGCCATTTCCATAGCTGAATTAGTCGCTTCTCTGATCTGATCTAAAGTTGCAAGTTCATATTCAAGTCTGGAACTGTCTATATAAATACTTGCATCTTCATAAGAGTCTTGAATTTTGCTCCCCGAAGAAAGCTGTTGCATAATTTTATATAAAGAAGACTGACCACCTTGAGTGTTGGTAATAGTTTTGTTGAATGTAAATTGATCCGTAATGCGCATAAAAGCTCCTTATAAAATATTCATAGAAACAAGCAAAAAGAGTTCCTAAAAATTAATATTAAAAGAATTATCGTCTTTTTTAATTATTTTTTAACTTTTTAAAGCCTTTTTAATTTTAAAAAGTTATAATTTTGTTTTTGAATGCCCAAGTGGTGAAACTGGTAGACGCGCCAGACTCAAAATCTGGTAAGGGCAACCTTGTGTCGGTTCGAGTCCGACCTCGGGCACCATTACTTTTCAAAGTGTTTTCTAAAATTTTTAAAAAACTCAGGGAGCGGTTTTGGTAGCGGTTTTTTTCTCAAAAATTAATTTTTAACACTCCATATAAAATAATATAATTTATCATTATAATCTAAAAAAAGAAATTCATTTTTATAAAAATATTTAAAAAAGAATAAAATAAAAATACATTTTACTTTTTTATATTCAATTTGCTAATTCATTCTCTATTTCTTTTTTTATTAAAAGAAGACAGTATAAAACTAAATACATTAATTTATTTGTTTTATTCATAAGACTTAAAAATTAGTTAAACTATTAAAACATATGAAATTTTATAATTATTAGTATTGGTAAAATAATAGTTTCTCAGCTTTTTCGGTTTTTTACTTTTAGGGTTAAGCAAATATTATTTTGCATACATCTTAATCTTTTTATCAAAAATATAAAAAAATTATTTTAATTTAAAATTATTATAAAATTATATCACTTAGTATTTTTAAGCTAGCGATTAGCTGGAGCTGCGATCCTTTTTATATTTTATTAAATTATAAGGAGGTGATCATGATTGATATTAAAATAAAAATTAACCTGATTTTATCTTTTTTATTTTTTATAAAAATGAAATTTATTTTAGTTGGATCGCTAGCTTAAAAATACTCTCATTTTTTCTTAAAATATATCTTCATTTTATTAAAGTTATAAAAAAATATCCAAAAAAAATACAAGTTAATTTTTTCAAAAAATCTTACTTTTTTTGTTTTGATAAAAAGTTTAGTAAAATGGAAATTTTAAGCTGTATTTTAAAGCTTTCTTTTTGGAGTTTTATAGGTTAAAATTTATAAAAAATAGCCTATTTTAAGATAATCACTACTCTGTGCTAAGCAAATATGCCATTTTCGTTACCTTTAATATAAAAAAGTATATATTTCGTATATTTTGATAAATTTTTGGTATATTTTTTATAGATTTTTATAAAATTTGTCATTTTTGTAAAAAATAATCGTACACCTATACATTACTTCGTAAGTATATATTATATGTTTTCGTTACCTTTAGTGTTTTTTTTTGAGATTTGCTGTGTTTTTTTTAAAAAATGAAAATGTTATGATTTTGTAATTTTTGTATGATAAAATATTATAAATTTTTGTTAAAAAAGGCAAGTTATTCTGTGTTTAAAAATATATTTTTCAAAAAAACTGTATCTGCTGATAGTCCTAAAGATGAGATAAAACTAGATGAAACTCCTACGCAAAACAAAAGTGATAGATTAGAAAAAATAATTCACACTTGGGTAGTAAATTGCACTAAATATTCTTTAAAAAATCCTTATGATACAAGGCGCATTAACAGAAAAAATGGCTGTATCAAATTCATCTTAAGAGTCTTTAAAGAAACCAAAAATGAAGGTGCTTTAATTGGCATTAGCTCTTCACTTTATGATAAATATAAAAATCTCTATAAATCAAAACTTTCTAGAGTAAAGCAATCAAGCAAAATAAAAAGCTTACAAGAAAAATATCCTGATTTAGATATTATCAATGCTTATAAATACGCCATATTAAGCAATAAATATGCTTTATTAAATGAAGATGTTAAAGACTTTGAAAATATTATAAAGATTTTATTGCAATTAAATACCGCCAAATATAAACAAAAATAAGCTTAAAATCAAAAATCTACTATAAAGCAATATCAACCTAGCATTAAATAATTAAAATCGATTTATGAGCTTGTTTTGTGTTATAATTTATTTTGCATAGATTTTATTAATCAATAGTTTTATTTTTTATAGGTAAAAGAGTTTTAAATATAGATAGAATATTAGAAAATAATTTAACTAATGCACTTAACGAACTTCAACAAACATTATCTAATTCTTATTTAGAATTGTATTCTTGCACTACAAACAAACACCTTCAATTGGTTTTTTCATCTTTACATAATAACATCATAGAGTGTTTTAAAAAAATGAACGAACGTCTTCCATCTACCGAAAAAAGCAATAAACATTATTTGGCCGACTATAGTAAAAAGTTAAAAACCAATATAGAGTTAGCTTTGCACTTACAGAAAGAATTTAAAAACAGTGAGTTATCTTTTGAGATAGATAAATATTATTACAATATTTTTAAACAGTGCTTAGATTTTCTAGAAAATAGTGGAGGTAGTGAGATTCCTTTAGGAATGAAAAAAATAACTATTTATGAAAAAATATCTATTTTTATTTTGTCAAATAAAATAAATATTCCAAACATACTCAGAAGTTGCACTTTAACTCCTATTGGTAGTAGATATTATGCTAATGTGTATAAATATTACGATGATTTTTATCAATGTCATTTTGCACTAAAGAGACTAAATAAGGCTACCAACAATAAAGAATTTATTAGATTTATTAAAGAGTATGAAATAATGAGAAGTGTTAACAATCCTTATATTCTAAAAGTATATTCTATGGGTGAAAAAAGAAGGAATATATTATGGAGTATGCTGATTTCACTTTAGAAAATTATATAAAAAATTATAACCAAAAGCTTTCAAACAATGAAAGAATTTCCTTAGGTTGTCAAGTGCTCAGAGGAATTGAAATTCTATGGAATAATAATATATTACATAGAGACATTAGTTTTAATAATATCTTACTGAAGTTATATGATAATATTTATCCTGTGATAAAAATTTCTGATTTTGGATTAGCAAAAGAAATTAATAGCGATTCAATAAGTATTGATACGGAAATAAAAGGGAGTTTAAATGATTTTTCTACTTTGAAAATTAAAGGTTTTAATGAGTATAACATTGAAGATGAGCTTTATGCGTTAACTCAAGTCTTGTATTTTATAGCTACAGGTAAAGAGAATTAAAAAAAGCAAATTGTGATTTTTAAAAAAAAGGAATTGGTGAAGACAAGGAAAATAGATACAAAAAGCTAGAGGACTTAAAAGTGGATTTTATTTCTCTTTTAAAAGCAAGATAACTAGGTTAAACTAGTTATCTTGGATAGTATTAATTAATTCTTGTGTCATTTCAATAACATCTTGTGATTTATTGTGTTTTAAAATATAAACTCCATCTTCATCTTCTTTTTCTAAAACAAAATCACTATTTATATTTTCTATAATAAATTTATCATTCAATTTTAAAAGCCACCCATTTTTATTACATGATATTATTTCTATTTTATCAGCAATTTTAATATATTCAGATCTTTGTTCATCTTCTATCAAATGGATATTACTTATTTCAGATAATATTTTTACATAAGTATTTACATATTTACTACCCATTGTTTCACCATACATCTTATCTATATTAAAATTTTCTTCATCATACCAAACAAAATAATTTTTTTCCCTTTTTTCTGTATTGTTAAATATTTTATCTCCATATTTAATGAAATAATAAACCCAACTGGTATAGTTTATATTACTTTTGTTATTGAGATAATCCGAAACTAACTGCTCTAATATTTCATTTGAATCATAATCTAAAAACTCATCCTTAATAGATTTATATTTTTTAAAGAACTGATAAAATAAGTTAAGGTAGTCTATGCAATCTTCCATATCATTTTGATTATTCTTGGTTAATAAAATTTCCCATTTATCATCAACACCAAAGTAATATTTTAAACCAGAGCCAGCAAAACCAATATATTTTACATAGTCATCTATAGTTAGCAAAGACCTAATAATTAAATGAGTTTGACTATTAAAAATTTCATCAATATTATCACTTGTAAATTTTAACAATTCTTTATCTTCAAACAAAAAGAAAGATAGATCTCCACAAATATATTTATAATCTTCTAATTGTTGAATGGTGTATTTTAAATTATTGTCATTTTGTATATATTTTGCTTTATATACTTCTTGATCTAATGAATCTTTGCTTATATCTGTATTTGTTAATTTTACTTCATTATTGATTAGATAGGTATATATATTTTCTTTTGCATTAACTAAAGACATATTTAATATATAATGTAATTTTTCATAAGATAAAGTAGCAGTATAATCTATTTTACCTTGCTTTAAAGCTCTAATTCTCTGAATTAAATTTCTTACAATTCTAAGTTTATCTAATAAATTTACAACATTAATATTACTTTCATTTTCTACAAAATTACTAATAATGATGAATAATAATATTTTTTGCTGTAAATTAATCAGATTACCCTTATCATTATTAATTACTTTTATTAATAAATCTGGATATTTATCAAATAAAGCTAATTTATTTTTTTCAAAATTAACCGAAAGGTTTTCCTTGTTAAAATTAGCTATATTTTCTAAGTATTTAATAGCTTTAAAGAAGAAATCAATATTTTCATCATCAAAATACACATTTTCAATCAACTTACTAATGTTTTTTTTCATATTTTCAAAATCAATAACTGTTGTTTTTTCTTTATTTTTTACATGAAGCATTTCACTGATAAAATAAAAAAAATTCATAAAAGCGTCATCTATCAAATGGTGCTTATTTTTAAAGCCTAATCTCCAAAACAAATCTGTCCACTCGCCATCAATATTTTTTATAAAATATTCTTTGAAGAGATTTTTCTTATTGCTAATTAGAAATTTTTCAAATTCTGCTTTAAAAATTTCAAAATCTGTTAATTTTTTACCTCTAGCATTCATTTTTATATACAAATCATCATCTAAATTAAAATTCTCTAGTTTAATAAAATGAAATTTAAGTAATTCTAATTTATCAAAGAATTCTTCGTTGTTAAATTTTTTATGTATATCATCTATCATTGCTAGCATAGATTTAATAGTAGGATCATTATCCCAAAAATATAAAAACCAACTGCTGTTTTTAATTTTTTCAGATAATTTATCACCATCTTCAAAAGTATTAAATTCTTCTTGTATTAATTTTTGACAAAACTCTCTTGAACTAGCTCTAGTTTCATAAGTAAATTTTTTTAAAAAATCTATTTCTTTATCTTCCTTTTTTCCGAAGTACCAATAAAGTAAAAAAATAGTAGTCAGTCTTTGTTGCCCATCAAGCGGCAAAAAAACATCATTTTTAACACTTCCATAAATAAAATCTAAACGCATTTCTTTATTGTTGTTCAAGTGTGCAAGAATATTGTCTAAAAATTTATCCCTGATAACACTAGCCTCAATTCTTCCTTGCGCATAATCTCTCTGTATAATAGGAATTTTAATTTGACATTCTTCAATTAATTTTTTAAAATTGGTAATATTTTTAAGCATTGTTATTCTCCATTTTTTATAAAAACATTGATTTTTTCTTCAATAGCTTTTAAATACGAATCTTGATCACTACTAGTCCAAAAATAAATATTTTTTATATCATCAAATTTTTCACTATAATACTTCATAAACACATTTTTAGTGCATAAAGGGATGAATTTTCCATTTTTTTCATCTTCTTTTAATTTATTTCTTTTAATAGCAAATATATGATTGCTAAGCTTACTATTTGTATCAAGCGAAAGCAAAGTCAAATTAGCTATACTATGTTTATCTTCAGGACTAAAATATTCAAAAACATCATTAGTTATATCAGCAAATTTTTTATCATCAATGTTTTCATTTATATTATCAATAAGTTTTTTTAATAATGAAGTTGTTTGCTCATTCGAATTATCATCTTGAAGTAATTTTAAAATATCAATAATTTCTTTTATCCATCGTTTTCTATCATCTTTGTTTTTTATAGTAAACCCACTTTGAGGATTTATGTGTTCTAAGCTCCATTTTTCTGATATAAATTTATCAAATGAAAATCTTATATCACTCTCTAAATATGTAGCTATGTTAAATAGCAATAATATCTTCTTTATCTCATTTTTATTATCTTCATAGCTCATTTCCTTTATTTCACTTATATTTTTTACATTTACACGCTTACTAATTTGCTCCTCTATAAATAGCACAAAATCCTCTTTGCTCTTTTTTGAAGATTCTTTATAAAGACTAACTAGTGATTTTTCGCTTTCTTTGTTTTCTAAAACATTTAAATAGCCTATTAAATGATATAACTTATGATTTTCATACCAATATTTAAATGTTAAAAATATTTTTTTAACTTCTAACCAAATTTCATCTAAAACTTTAAGCTTATTATCGCCTTTAAGTTTATCAGCAAAAAATCTATAAATCACATAAGAATCTTCATATTTTTCATCTTTTTTTATTTTGTAGTAAGTTTTAAACAAAAGCTCTATTCTTGCTGGATAATCTTCATCGCTAGTTAAAAATCTCCAAAATTCATTGTTTTGTAAGGCATATTCCATTTCATCCCATTCTTTAGAAATTTCAATTTGTCTTAAATCAACTTCTTCTTTTTTAAAGTTATTACTATTTAAAAATAAGGCTTTGATTAATTCGGCATTAGTTAATGGAATTTTTCCACTATTTATTCTTGAGAATACTTCCCTTTCATCTTCATTATCTTCTATTTCATGCCATATAATTCTCACATTTTTTGCTATATTATTTTGTGATGTTAAAATTCTAAAAAATTCTTGCCTTCTGTTGTTATTTTCACTAAACCATTTTTCAATATATTCATAAGCCTTACTCATATAATAAAAATCAATATTTAATTCTTTTTCATTTGTTTTGTATCTTTCTTGTATATTTTCTAAAAAATCTTTACTATCTTCTCTAGTTTCATATTCTATTTTAAATGATTCATATCTACTATCATCCATATATAATTTAAAATGAGAAAGAATCATATATATAGTAGTAAGTCTTTGTTGCCCATCAACTAATTTATATTTTTTTCATCTTGTTCGTATTTTTTTACAATAATCGGCTGTAAGCAATAAAAACTATCTTTCTTATCATCTTCTTTTTCACAAAAATTCCATATATCTTCTAATAAATCTCTAACTTGTATTTCATCCCATCTATAACCCCTTTGATAAGATGGAATTACAAAATTCAACCCAAATAAATCATTTATTGATTTAATATCACTCATTATCTTCTCCAGATATTTTTTTTATTATTATATCATTTATTTTTTTGGCTAATTCAAAGAATTTTAGAATTAATTTCTCTTCACTCTTAACATAAATTCTATCCTCATGCTGATTACTAGAGATAAAAAATATTGTTTTCAGAAAAATAAAAATTTAAAAATATTTCGTTAACTTTTTGTATTTTATCTACCTCGTCTAATGGTGCAATATGGTTAAAAAATCGATTAGATTTTGAATCAGATAAATAAATAAGTTGTGCTAATAAAAATAAATTTTCACGTTGTTTATCATTCATATTTTTTAGAATTTTATAAATATCTTCAATTTCTGTATCTCTAATAAAGTTTAATTTTTGTCTAATTAAACCAACAATTACATCAGAAATTTGAAGATACAAATTATCTTTAGAATTTTCAAAGTTGATATATTTGCTTGGATTTTGATCTAATTGTAGTTCTTTTTTTACAAAACATTCTTCATCAAATATATATTTTGAATTTGGAAAAATAATTCTAGATAAATAAATATCTGAAAAGGTTAAAATAACATCTTTTTCATTGTTATCTTTTAAAGATTCTAGAAATAATAAATAATCCCTATCTTTAACAAGGCGTTGTAATTTAAAATCTAATATCTTTGCAATTTCTTTACAAAAATATTTATGTTTCTCCTTTTTTATATTTGGATATTCATATTTATAAGCTATCTCAATAAATTCTTCAATATTATCAACTATATTATTATATAACAAATTCTTTAATTCTAGATGATTACATTCAATTTCTTCTAGACTTTCTATTATATCAACTAAAATATAATATAACAAATTTAAATGAGTATAATGAATTAAAATATTATTATTTATTAGCATTTTTAAGATTTTGGTCAATTTTATTGACTTTAAAGATAAAAGAAAATTATCACCTAATATATATTTGCTTTTTATTTCTTTACTTGTTTTTTGCAATTGCAATATGTTGGGTAAAAAATCTAAATTTTTAATTCCATCAAAAACTATACCACCTAAAATAAAATTATTTCGCAAATTTTCTATTGTAATGTTAAAATGCTTATCATCCTTAAAACAAAGTTTTCTAATATTGTTTGTTTCGTCGTAATAAAAAGTAAATCCTTTATTACTATCATCTAGTATATTTGAATAATTTGCGATATTATACTCTATCACTTGATCGATTATTGATTTTTGTAAATTTATTTTGCTGATTTCATCTATCAAATCAACGCTTTTTATAGATAAATCAATGATTTTTAAAAGAAGTTCATAGATATATTTACCACCTTGATAATCATTTGGATTATTTTCTATCAAGCTTTTTTTATCAACACTTATTTGATAGCGATCGATAATCCAATCAATCGCACTTTTTCCATTGATTTTATATTCATAAGCAATATTTGGTATATTTTTTATAGTGATATTTTGATTATAAAAAATATCATTTCCTAGTTTTTTCATCTTAATGACTTTATAAAACTCATCATTGTCTGTATCAGCCAAAACTCCATCTTTAAATTCTACTTCTTTAAACATATCATTATTTTCATAGTTCAAATGTAAAGTGGCTAGCTTTTTACCCAAAACACTTAAGTTTTTAAAATCTTTACTTATAGGTATTCTTGGAGCTTCTTTTGAAAGTTCAAATTTGTATTTTTCCAAATAACTTTTATGATGAAATATCGCATAGATATAATAAAATATATCTTCTTTGTTTATAGTTTCATCTTGTAATTGTTTTTTAAATTCATCTAAAGCAAAATCACTTATAGCGTATTCTTTACTTCCATTTTCTTGGTAAAAATAAAGCGGAAAAGCTTGAGTATTGGCTAAAGTTTGTAAATCTGCTATGGAATTTACTATAAAAGATGAAAATTCTTTAGTCGCCATTAAACTTGTTAAAATTAACAAATTCTCATCTGTATTTTTAGGGAATAATTTTGGTAATTGATATTGTTCTTCATTCCAAGTTTTATTCCAGTAAAGATATTCTTTAGTAAAGGGACGATGAGAAATTTCTCTTATATTTTCTTGATTAAATTCTTTAATTTTTTCATTATTTATAAAATCTTTTTTTAAAGCTCTAGTCCAAGCTATTTTAGTATTATCTATTGTTATATCTTTATCACTTAGCTCTTTATAAAGTTCTGATTTTTTAACATTTTTATTTTTTTCTAAAAATGCTTGATGATCAAATTTAGCTAAGTCTTCATTATAAGTAGCTATACATTTTTGCATAGAATTTGCAAGCTTTTCTTTAGAAAAATTATAAACCCAGCTATCACGATTTGTTGCTACACCACAAGAATTTATAGTAAAAATTCCGTATTCGTTTTTATCGCTTTTTAAAGGTGTTAAATTATCAAAGTCTTCTCCTCTTTGATTAATCCAATCGCCTTTTTCATTTGGGATTATATTTACAAAAGGCACATTTAATACACTTTTAAAATTCTCTAATTTATCAAGCTTAGTTTGTCTATCAAGATAATCTCCTATATCATAATAATGAATTTTGTTTGTTTTAATACTTGTGTCTTTTACAAAAAATACTATAGCCACACTTGCTCTTGAGCCACTATCAAATATTTTTCCACCTTCTTTTCTTGAAGTTTCACCTGAAGTTCTTTGATTTCCTCTTAAATTTAAAATATAAATATCACTAAATTCTTTAGCAACGCATTTTCTAAAGCCATCAGCACTTGTTGCATCTATAAAGCCTCCATTTACTACAAAGCCTATGATGCCATTATCTTCTATTTTATCACTTGCCATACGCAAAGCTTGAATTAGTGTATCTCTAGTATTTTTAGCTAATTTTGCATTTGATTCTTTGCCATAAGTGTCTTTGACGCGTTTTTCTAAATTGGGATGAGAAATGTTTGCATTATTATCATTTTCACTACTTGCTCCAGCTGAATAAGGAGGATTGCCTATAATAACTTTGATTTTTTCATTGGCTATTAAGTCTTTGATTTTTTTATTTTCTTCTAAATCTTTAAATTCTAAAGCAAATAAACCATTATCTTGTATTTTTTTATCTAAATAATCAAGACTATCAGCTAAGGCTATATTTTTAAATTTATCTAAAGTATTTATCCTTTCACTACCAGTTTGAGTAATGTTAATAAGCGCTATATAATAAGCAAGTAAGATAATATCTTGAGCAAAAATTGCTTTTTCGTATTTGTTTTTGAAATTTTCATCGCTAATTAAATTATTTTCTTTACTTAATAATCTTGTGATAAAACTTCCAGTTCCAGTGAATGGATCAAAGATTTTTACATTTTCATCGTTAAAATCTGTCTTAAAATGTCTTTTTAAAAGCTCATTAACAGAATGAAGTATAAAATCAACCACTTGTATAGGAGTATAAACTATACCTAATTTTTCAGCTTGCTTTTTAAAAGCTGATCTAAAGAAAGTATCGTATAAATTTTTAATAAGTTCTTGTTTGCTTTTTTGACTTTTTGCTAATTTTACATTTTCTTCTACGCTTTTATATAAAGCTTTTAAAGATCTTGTTTCTTCATCATCCAAACCAAAGGTATTTAGCTTTTGGTTTACTTCATCAAGAGCTTTTCCTATGGGATTATCATCCATATTTTTATCAAATAAAACATCAAATATAGGTTTAGTGATAATGTGAGAGCATATCATATCTATGGCTTCATCTTCTTTGATATTTGGGTGAATGTTTTCTTTTAAGGAAGTTAAAAATTCTTCTAAAATTTCAGGGTGATCTTTAAAAATAGCATTTAATCTAATGTTTAATTTTTCTACTATTTTGGCTGTTTTTGCACTAAAGCTTTGCCAATAACCTTTATCGCCAAGTTTAGTTGGTATGGCATTATATAGAGTATTTGCAAGTTCGCTCAGAGTAAAGCTATCAAACAAGCTTGGCTCATAGCTTTTATCTGTATTATTTGATGAATTATCATCTCCTACATAATCAGCTACTGCTATTTTAATCTTTTCCTTAAATACAGCTTCATCCACCAAAGTATCATCGTGGCTTCTTAGAGCTTTTAATATATTCCATATATTTAAAAAATTGGTATTTTTTATAGCTTCATCTAAATTTGAAAGCTCGTTTTCGCTTAATGCTAAAGGCAGTATGATATAGCCTGTTTTTTTATTTGGAGCTTTTCTCATTACCCTACCTACTGACTGAATTATATCCACCATAGAATTTCTTCCATCAAAAAATACTACACTATCTAAAGCAGGCACATCCACACCTTCACTTAAGCATCTTGCATTACTTAGGATATTACAAGTGTTTTCTTCTGGTGAGTTAAGATTGTTTAGTTTGTTTAATCTTACATTGGAGTTCATTGTTCCATCAACATGATCTATGTTTATATTAAGATTTTTAAAAGAATCTTTTTTCAATGCTTCATCATAACATTGCATAATAATCTTAAAAGAATTGGTTATATTTTTTGAATCTCTTATGCTTTTGCAAAAATTTATAACTCTTCTTGAAAGATTACTATCCATTTCTTCTAAAAAATCATTATCTATTTTATTATTTTCATCAAGAGCAACTAAATCATTTCTTGCTAAACCTTTATGCGTACCTATAATTTTAGATACGAAATCAATATCTACATATTTTTCATCTACATTTTTCTCATCTTTTAATTTTGCTATGGCTGTATTTGCTATGTTTGCAATACTTTCTTGTTTGATAGCTAGAATAATAACTTTATAATCAGTAAGCAAGTCTTTTTCAACTGCTTCTCTAAAATTAATACTATAAATTTCATTTCCAAAAATTTCTTCATCATCCATGGAAAATACTTCATTATCATTTTCTAAAGCTTTATTTTTTTGAGAGCTAGAATAAATCTTTGGAGTAGCACTCATATAAATTCTTTTTTTAGCTTTAATATTTTCGTTACTATGGCATAAAGTAAAGGTATTTAGTTTATCTTTTTCTTTTCCTGAGTATAAATTTCCTACACTTCTGTGAGCTTCATCGCAAATAATTAGATCAATCTCATCTAAATCGTTTTGTTTTTGAGCTTGCATGATCTTTTCAACACTTTGATAAGTAGAAAAGATAATAAATCTTTTATTATCTTTTTTAGCTATATCATAAGCCTTTTTAATGCTTTGAGTATCAGTAGAAGCAGGAATAGGCAATTCTAAAATATCTATATCATCTTCAACGCTTTTACCTGATTTACTATCTGAACACACAATAGAAGCAACAAAATCATCTGTCTTTTCTTTACAATATTCTCTAAATGTTTGCCCTACTAAAGCTATACTAGGAGCTAAAAATAAAACAATAGAATTTTTAGGAGTAATTTCTTCTATAATTTTTAATGAGGTAAAAGTTTTACCTGTACCACATGCCATGATGAGCTTGCCTCTTGTGTTGTTTTTGTTTGCAAAATATTCTTTGGTGTTATTTATGGCTTGTATTTGATGTTCTCTTGGTTTTTTCTTTGCAATAATTGGCAATTCTAAAGAATTGTTTGGATCAAATTTATCCCAACTTATGTTTGAATTTAAAAAATCTTCTAGTGTGATTAATTCTATAGGTACATTTTTTGAAATTTGTTCTATCTCTTTTTTAGCGTTTTGAGTAAGATCACTAGTGTTTATGATAATACCTTTGCTAAATTTAATCTCCCCTACTCCACTTTGTAATTTGCTAAAATAAGTGCTTAAATCTTTTAAATCTACTTTTGAGCTTTCATAAAATTTACATTGTACTGCAATATAATCATCATCTTTTGTTTGAATGATTAGATCAATACCACAATCTTGCCCATCCTTTTTATCCCATTCATCCCAAAGATAAATATTTTCATAAATATTTGCTGTATCTTTTTCTTTTAAAAGATGTTTTGAAAGCTTTTCAAACATATATCCTTTTGCTCTATTGTTTAAATTTGCTTGTTTTAATTTCTCTAAAATAATTTCAAAAGTAATTTCATTTGCACCCATAGAAAACCTTTATTTAAAAATACATCATAAATATATCAAAAATAGACTTTATAGCTTATAAATGCATAAAAATTTTATGTTTTAATTTTATATAATTATAAATAGATATTATACCTACCAGAAAGCTTATAAAATCAGTAGTGTTTTCTTATAGGGAATATCTTCTTTTATAGTGTTTATACTTTAGTTTTCTTCGAAGCCATAATTATTATAATTAAATTCAAAGAACTTCTTAATAACTCATTTTATTCTTAATAGTATTTCAAAATATTTTTAATTAAATCATTTAAGAAGAAATATATTTTTGTGGATTTAGTTTTTTATATGCTCATGAAAGTAAAATACTGAAATTTGCTAAGTTATTCATTGTTTTACCTTGATTAAGAATGTATTTTTATTAATTCATTTTTATAGCTTTAATTCTTTAGTGAATATTATAAAAAATATCAAAACAGACTTTAAAACTATATATTTAAATATAAACATATTTTATGTTTATATTAACTATCAATGCTTTATAATAACATAAAAGGAAAATATTATGTTAAGAAAAATAGAAATATCTGGTTTGTATTCTTTTGGAATAGAAACACAAATTGTTGATTTTACAGCAAAACCAAAAAGTAAGTTGAAAAATACAAAATATGAGTATAATTTTAATTTATCGCAAGTTGGGAAACCTATGAAATCAGCAGTATTTTTCGGGAAAAATACTAGTGGAAAAACAAATTTTTTTATAGGTGTTAAAATTTTACTAAATATAATTAAGTATGGTTTTTCTCATACACTAAGAGAGCATTTAGTAGACAATGCTTTTAATAAAAATTCAAATTCTGTAAAATTAAATATTGAACTGTCTGATAATAGTAAAAATATTTTTGCCTATTCTATAGAATTTAATAAAGAATATGTTCTGAAAGAAACTTTTTTGAAAAATAATAAAATTATATACAAATTCGAAAATGAGAGGGCTACTTTTGATATTTATAGCAAAAAAGAAAATGAACAGCTAGGGATGTTCTTTTCAAGAAAGCTTAGTGAAAATATTTTTTATTTCTTAAAAGATTTTGAAATAGAGCAAAAAGAAATATTTATAAATCTTATAAACAATATTGAAGTTTATATGAATAGTAACTATTCAAAAAAATACAATTTTGAATTTGAAGAAAATAAAAAGCAATATTTTTTAGAACATAAAGAAAGCATTTTGGAGGTTTTTCAATTATTGGATAAAACCATAAAAGATTTTGAGTTTAAAAAGTATAAAAAAGATGAAAAAAATATATATGAAATCTTTTTTATACGCAATGGAAAGAAATTTAATTATCAAATAGAATCAGAAGGTATTAAAAAAATAGTATATTTTGCAGATAAAATAACCCAAATTATCAAGGAAGGAAAAATTATTTTTATTGACGAATTAGATTCTTCAATAAGTACCTTAGCTTTAATACTTATATTTAACAATCTTATCAATACAGAAGAAAATCATAATGGACAATTAATTGTTTCATCTCATAATGTTTTATTGTTTGATGTAAGTTTTTTAAATTCTCAACAAATATTTTTAATTCAAAAAGATCAACACCTAGAGAGCAAGATAAGAACTTACTATGATTATGATATTAGAAGCGAAAAGAAAAAAGCATATATTGATTATTTGAAAGGGCTTTATGATGAATAAAAAAACAAAGCCCAGTATACAGATTTGGTGCGAAGGTAAAACAGAAGAAGATTATTTTAATTCTCTTTTTAAATATCTAAATTATGATAATGTTAAAATTGATGTAAAAAATTTAAAAAATAATAATTCATATAAAAACATTCTTTATAAAATAGAAAAAGCACCTTATGTTGATAAGCTTATTATTGTAATGGATCTAGATAGAGCAAAAAGTGATACTAGCGAGTTGAAAATTTTAGAAAAACTTATAAAACATATAAAAAATTCAAAAGACAAGCATTTATTTCTTACTCTTGGTGATTTTGAAGATTGGCTTAGATTTCATTTTGTAGATAATAGTAAAAATAACAAAACAAATTTTTATAAAAAATTAGGATATAGCGATAGTAAGAATTTTAAATCATCTACTAACGATTTATATTCTCAAATATTAAACAAATGTGGATGTATAGAAAATGCTGAAAAGTATTTTTGCAATATCGCTGTTTTTTGCAATGATCAGTGTGAGATTGATAAAAATTCACTAAATAATCTAACTCAAAGTAATCTATATTATTTTAGAAAATTATTAGAACAATATAATGGTATTTAAAAAAACTCTGCTTCTTTTTTTATATTGTGATTATATACAGATTAATCAATAATATCTAAAATTGGTTTTTTTAGCTAAAACAATTTAAATATTTATGAGTAAGTTTGTTTTGTCTTATTTTTGCAATTTTGGTTTAATTTATATAATTGATCTTCCTCAAATCCATCATTTATTCCTGCTTCGGCAAACTCTAACTGTTCTTTGTGAAATTCTTCATCATCTTTAAAAGCCTCAAAACTTTTTATCCATAATGCTTTTCTCTGGTTTATATATTCTTCGTTTTTAAACATATCTATCCTTTTGTTTTATTATTTAATTTTGCTTATTTTAATTTTTCTAAGATAATTTCAAAAGTATTTTCGCTTACACCCATTAAAAATCCTAAGCTAATAATATAAAGAATATATCAAAAATAGACTTTATAACTTATAAACATTTTTCTGTAAATATATTATTTAAACTATTCTTAGTAGAAATTTGTAGATTTCGCAAATATCAAGAATATCAACAAAGTAACTATGGATATAATACAAAGTTGATAAAAGCTAGATCTTTGAAATATTATAATTAAAAAATAATATTGTATTTTTAAAGTTGATTAGATAATATATTAATTTAATAATTTTTATAACAAAAAAAGGAAATAAAATGGGACAATATATTGTATTAGCCTTTGCAATAGCAGTTGCCATATTTGTGACATTTTATGACTTTGATAAAGATAAAAAAACCGATAATAATAAAAAATAATTGATTTTGATATTTTATTATTAGAAGCATGTTTATATCTTTTAGCTTTTATTTTTTATTGCAAAATAACAATATAAATAAAAATTTTAAAAAGTATTATTTATAAAAAACCTGTAAAAGTAATCTTAAGATTCATAGAATCTATTGACGTAGGATTATTTGTAAATAGTCTTTATGGTTTGCAAATGGGCGATAGTTGCACTATCATCGATCTTTCTTAAAGATTGATCTTTTTTTGAAAGAAAATGAGAGAGAATGGATGGTTATAATATAGCTATTTTAATTGGTGCTATCACTCTTATTTTTGGCACATTGGTTTTAGTAGCTCATTATTTTAACGATAAATATACTAACGAAAGTAAAAGCTAATCTTTAGGTTTTAGCTTAACACACTCTATAAGTTGGGAGTAATAAAACAGAAATAAAATATTGTCTTAGTGTTGCAACTAAATATGGTCTAGATCCTTTCTTACGCCAAGTATTTTGTTTCTTTATCTTAAGTATTTAAGATATGATGAATTTTATGTTAGAAAACTTAAAATAAAAATTATTTAAAGTTTTTACTATATCTTTTGTTGATATATATTTTTATAGTTAGGATAACATAGTTATCCTATGAATTTAAGTAATGTTTTTCATATAATCATAAATTAAAGCTGTTCGACTAATAATAAAATTCTCAAAATCATCATTTAATAAATATTCAACCATATCTTTTGTTATAAAATGTGTTTCTAAATCTTTAAAAAATTGTTCTTGTTGATTATCTTGTATTTTTTTATTTAGCAACTCTTTTATATATGTGCTTGGATTTTTATTATTGATTTTATTATTAGATTCTTTTGTAATAAGTGCTATATTTGCTATATTATTAATTATATTATCATTAGATGAGATAAAATTTTTAGATATCTCTTTTCCTATATTAGAATTTATAGGAAAAATATGATGTTCTTCTAAAAATTCACTAAACTTCTTAAAAACTGTTTGCCTTTATTACTCTTAATCTTCTGGCTTAAAACCTATTATTTTTGCCATTATACCCCTATAGCTTTCAAAACTATTCATTGCTTGCATATTACTAACTCTAAGAAGTCTAACTTTGTAATCTTGTTTGTAAAAAACTTTAAAAACACAACCACTTTCTTTGTGTTTTACTATATCATCTAAACCACATTTTTCTATAAACTCATAATCTTTAGCAAAAACTTCATTTTCTACATCAAATAAATCTTGAGAATAGCCATTGGGATTAGCTGGATCATAAGTATAAGAACTTACTACACATTCTCTCATAGCTTTTTGTATTTCTTCTTGGGATAGTTTTTCCATAATGTTTTCCTTTTTTTATTTTTATAGTGATATAAATGACTTAATATGTAATTATGGATTTTTATTAACTTGATTAATTTAACTTCAATTATTTAAAACAACTCGCTATGAGAACCTATATTAATACAGGTTAAAATAAGCTTATCATCTTGTTTTTGATAAATTAAGAGTAAATCAGGTTTTACATGACACTCTCTAAGCTCTTTAAATTCACCTTTTAGTTTATGATCTTTGTATTTTCTTTCAAGAGTTTCATTGTTAGATAAGCGATAAACTATTTCATCTACCAAATCTTTTTCTTTTAGTGTTAGCTTCTTGTAATTTTTCTTGTATTCTTTTAAAACTCTAATTTCATATTTCACGCATAGCCTTTTTATACTCATCAAAGTTTTTAAAAGTTTCATACTCTCCATTTTTTATTTCTTCTAAAGCTTTTTTCATAGAACTTTGTTTTTTCTCATCTGGGATATCATACTCCAACAAACAATAAGTAGCTCTTAGGCTTTTAGCTAAACTCTCAAAAACAGGCAAAAAATCCTTATCAAATCCACTAATTTCAATTTTTATAGACATCTACATCCTTTCTTATATAATTTTATTTTTTATTATAGCATAAAGGATTTTGTTGTAAATTTGAAAAACTTTTTATTTATGTAAAATTACATAAATAAAACAATCAAAATATCATATTCTGTTGCAAAATTTTAGCTGGTAAATAACAACCAGCAAATATTATCTGTTTTAATCCTTAAAAATTAAATAATTAAACGAATTAAGCTCATTTATAATTATTTTTTCAACATCTTTTCTTAAATCAATAAATAAAGCATTTACATCGATCTCATCTAAGTTGTTTTCTACCCACTCTATAGTATTTATTTTGTCTTTTTCACTTAAAATTAAAGAGTATAATTTGATATTTTTTAAAGAAATTTTAAATTTCTTTAACATGTTTATAAAATCTTTTTTACTCATTGTTGTGTGGCTTAATTCTATCTTGTTTAAGTGTTTGATAAACAAAAGAAGAATTAAAAGCATTTTCTCTCCGTTTCCACTCCAGCTTTCACTTAATTTCTCTATAAATCCTACACCTTTGAGAGAACGAATATGTCTAGATATTTTTTGAAGTTGCATATTTACAATGTTTGATTTTAAAAAATCATTTAAGCCATTTTTTAGCTGTAATTCATGTGTAAGTCTATTGTAATTTCTAAGATTTCTATGTAGTTCCATATCCGCTAAATTATTTGCTAGTAGCTCATTTGGACTAATTTGAAAATGCTCACATATTTTTAGTATTGTAGGAAGTGTAATATTGTTATTTCCTTTTTCCCACATACTTACTGTTTTTTGTCCCACATTTAAAATTTCGCCCAACTCTTGTTGCGTTAATTTGCGTTGTTTTCTTAAAAACTTAATATTTTCTTTTATCATAATAGAATTATCCTATATAAAATTATTAAAATATTAAAATATTTTTGTTAAAAATAAAATAAAAATTTATATTATTTTAAATTAAAGAATTTATAATTCTAAAAAAGGATTATAATATGGAAAACATAAAAAAATTTTCATTGAAATTGGAAAATTTTCAATCTTGTCAAGAATCATGGCTCTTAAAAGACTTGATACCGAAAGAATCTTTGGGTTTGCTTTATGGTAGTAGTGGTAGTGGAAAGACAAGTGTTTGTTTGTATTTTTGCAAGGAAATTTTAAAGAAAGATAATGAAATTAGAGTGTTTTATATAAATGCAGATATGGGACTTTCGAGTTTAAAAAAATATGGCTTCGCAAATCTTCTTGAAAATTTTACCAACCGTTTTTTTGTAATAGATTTAACATGCTCTGATAAAAAATTCATATATTTTGAAAACATATGCGACGAAATAATAAAAATTCAAGAGAAATTCAATGTATTTATAATTGTTGATTCTTTAAATTGTGTCACTAGAAAAATAGGAAGATTTATTGATCCAAATTATTTATTTTCAAAAGAGAAAATAATTCGAAAAAAAGGTGGGACTGTGCTTTTTATTCACCATTTAAATAAAAGCGGGGTTTTTTCTGATAGTCATCAAATTGTTGATTATGCTGATTTTAGCTATAGATGTGAATACACTGAAGAGATGAATTCTATTTTGTTAAGACCAGAAAAACTTGGAAGATTTATACTTGAAAAAATAGCATTCAAAGTTTTAAATTTTAGCAATTTAGAAAGAATGGAATTTGATAGTGTTGAGATGAGTTCTTATGAGATAAAGTTTATAAAAACTGTTTTAGAGATTTTAAAGATGGGTCGTTTTAAGCAAAATGAATTAATCAACCTAGTCTTAAGAAATTGTAAAAGATATGTTGGTCGTGAAAAGGCAAGAAAACTTTTGCAAGAATATGCAAAAAAAGGAAAATGGTGCATGCACAAAGATCGTTTTGATAACAATTCGATTTATTATTACTTAAAAAATGAGGAAAAATAATGGATATGGATAATATAGTAATTTGCAAAGCTAGTGATCTTGAAGATATTTTTAAAAAGATTTTAAAAGAAAATGAATTAATCAAAAATAAAACTGATGAAAATTTAAATGTACAACAGGCTTCAAATTATTTAAAAATAAGCACTTCAAAACTTTACAAGGATTGTAATTTAGGAAAAGTTCCTTTTTATAAAATTGGTAAAAAACTTGTTTTTAAAAAAGATGATCTTGATGAATATTTAAAACTTAATAGCTCTAAAAATAGTTTAAAATTTTAATCACACTTAACTAAAAAACCGAAAAACCTAAAAAACCATTGTAAATTAGCGTTTTTCAGTTTTAAAATTACTAAAAATAGCATTTAAAGTATTATTAATAGTTTCATTTTTAATATTTGCATATCTTTTTGTAACTCCTATGCTTGAATGTCCTAATGTTTCTCCAATAGCTTCTAAAGATATACCCATATTAATACCTATATATCCTATTAAATGTCTTAAGTCATGCAATCTAATAGGAGTTTTTAATTTTTGATTTATTTTATCCCAATGCCATCTTATATCTTTATAAGGGTTTCCATCTTCTTTAATAAAAACATATCCTTTATTTTTTACTCCAATGCTTTTTAAAGCTTCTATTTGTAAAGAACTTAACGGAAATTGTAAGTTTTTCCTTGATTTGTTTTGGCTTGAAGGTAAAAAATAAATTTTATTAGCAAAGTCAATATTGTCCCATTTTAATGTAAGAACTTCACTTTTTCTTCTTCCATGTAAAAGAAATATAAACATAGCTCGTATCATTAAATTTTCATAATTTATAATAGCTTTATAAAGAGCATTTCTATCCTCATCATCAATAGTAAAATATCTTTTGTTGTCAAATTTTTGTATCTCTATTTCTCTTGCCATATTTTTTTCTATATAATCATTTTTAATAGCAAATTCAAATACTGGAGAAAGTATGTCTTTTATTGTTTTTGTTGTTCTTGGAGATTTGCCTTGATCAATCATTTTATTGACAATATTTTGCATATCTTTTAATTTGACTTGTTTTATTTTGATGTTTCCTATAACATCTTTTATATGTGCATTATATGAAAATATGGTTACCTCGTAATGTTTTTTAGAAATAGTATTTTTTCGCATACTAATCCATTCTTCAAACACTTCATTTAGTTTAGGTTCTTTAATTTTAAATTTCTTTGCAAATTTTCCATTAATTCTTTGCAAGGCAATTAACTCACAATTCTTTTTAAGGGTCTGGGTGTTATTTAAAATAGGAAATATCTCATAACTTGATTTTTTTCCTTCATAATATCTTATAGCTAATTCGTATGGGATAGTTAATCTTCTTTGTAATTCTACTAAGCTAATTTCTTTTATATCCTCTAATTTCTTATCTTTGTCTATAAAATATATACCCTTATATTCTTTTATTTTTACTAGATTTTTCAATATATTCCTTTTTTGCTTTTAATTTACGCAGAAAATTTTATTATTTTTTACATAATATAAAATTAAAAATATACTAAAAATAGTATCTCAAATGGATTTTAGTGGTAGCGGTTTTGGTAGCGGTTTTTTTCTCAAAATGGTATAAAATAATACTATTTTTAAGATAAATTTAAACAATAAAACGCCTATTTTTCAATACTTTGATAAAATATGATAACAAAACGCATTAGACTCAAAATCTGGTAAGGGCAACCTTGTGTCGGTTCGAGTCCGACCTTGGGCACCATTTCAATTACTATTCTTAAACAAGGGCTATTTAAAGACTACTGATAAAATATACAATAATTTTATTTATCTGCTTTAATCTCGCAGGCAATAAAAAAATAATAGTAAAAAAAAGCTATGGTTTTGTTTAGAATTTTAGCTATTTAGACATAAAAAGACAAACCATTAGAATTAATTCTGTAACTAATCTATAATGCTTAATCTTTAATATCCCTCTCATCCCAAAGATTGATTTATAAATCAATCTCTAATACCCCTATCTTCACCAAATTTTAAAATTTTAGCTCTAAGTTCTTTCGGGAAATTATATCTATGTATAGCAGGGATTCTTGGATCAAGAAGCCTATCTAAATTATGATTTTTATAAATCCATTCTAATCTTTCAGGAGAGTAATAATAAGGTGCACTAGGATAGCCTTGAGGGGGAGTTAGGGCTTTAATTTTAGCTTCTAAAAGCATTGTTTCTAGCCAAATATTAGCAGATGTTTCAGGAGTATCATTGCTTATTTCCAAAGTATAGCGCTCCCTCATTCCATTCCCATAACGCTCGAAGTTATCAATGAATTCTTCCCTACTCTCTGGAGTAGAATCTACATCTCTTGGATCTTTGAGTGTTCCTTTTTCAACATCATCTTTTAGAGCATCATTAACTCTTCCTTTTGCTCCATCATAAACAAAATAATAATCATTTGGATCTATCACCCAATCCACCCCTATAAGTTCATCTAGAAAAGGTAGCATACCAAATTCATCATAAGGAGGATTTTTAGAAAAGTCTTTTAGCATTTGAGCTTTAAGAGGGTTTTTGTGTATGCCATCTGTTAAATCTCTATATGCATAAGAATCATAAAGACTTTTAAAGCCTTGTTCATGTCCTAGTTGTATGAGTAAAAAATTTATTGCTTGAGTTCTTGCTTTAAATCCTGTCATGGAAAGTTGTAAGGCTCCTACAAATCCTTTTATATCTCCTAGTATTCCTGCTGCTAATTCCCATTCAGCCATAAAAAGCCAACCTTTATGCATATTAGCCATACCTCTATTGGCTTCTACTTCTTTATAGAGTTCTTTATAGTCTTTATTGATTAAATTTCCTTTTTCATCTACATTACAATAAGCATCATAAGGTATATCTATAACAGTACTTCTAAGTCCACTTCTTATAATTAAATATTTATATCTTTCTCTTTTAGTTTTTAAAGATTTATAATAAGCTTTTTCTGCTTTAGTCCAAGGAGCTATAGCTCCTTTTATAGGATCTTTTAAATATATGCTTTGCCAATCTTTAAATTCAAGTAAAGTGGATTTTTGCCCTGTATAAAAGTTAGGATCTAGATACTTGGGTTTATAGTCTTTGTAGGGGGAGTTTTCTTCTATTTCAACAGCCTTGAGCAAAACTTCAGCATGCTTTTTGTTATATCTACCTCCTTTTTTTGTTCCTTTATAAAGAATAACCTCATTTGTTTCTTGATTAAATTTTGCTCCTTTTCCATTAGGGGCATATATATAAGTTTCACTCATCTTTTGTCCTTTTATCTTTAATTTATCCTATATGTAAGCCATTTTTCATAATGATAGTAGTGGCTAGCCTGCCTATGAAATTACTTTAATCTTTAATGCCATTTTCTTCACCAAATTTTAGTATCTTAGCTCTAAGTTCTCTTGGGAAATTATATCTATAAATAGCAGGGATTCTTGGATCAAGGAGTTTATCAAGCTTATGTTTTTTGTAAACATATTCTAAATGTTCTGGAACCCAATAATAAGGTGCATTAGGATAGCCTTGTGGAGGAGTTAAGACTGCTAGTTTAGATTCTAAAATAAGAGAATCTATATATAGTTTCGCTTCTTGATTAGTCCAATCATTGGGAATATCCGTATTGTAAAATGCAACAGAACCTCTACGATATGCCCACATTTCACGATTAAACTCTCTTCTACTCTCTGGAGTAGAGTCTATATCTCTTGGATCTTTTAATTTACCTTTTAAAACATCATCATCTAAAGATCTAATAGCTTTACCATCAGCATCATCTGCAAATTCATATTCTGTTAAATCAATCACCCAATCCACTCCTATAAGTTCATCTAAGAAAGGAAGCATTCCAAATTCATCATAAGGAGGATTTTTAGAAAAGTCTTTTAGCATTTTCTCTCTTAAAGGATTTTTATGTCCTCCACCTGCTAAGGCTACAGAAGATGAGTAAGTAGTGAGTTGGTGTTCTAAAGAAGGTTGATGTCCTAGTTGTGCTGCTAAAAATAATGCTTGATAAGCCCTAGTAGTAAATCCTGTTTTCCATAATCCTCCTCCACCTTTTGCAAAGCCTAATTTATCTCCTAAAATTCCTGCTGCTAATTCCCATTCACCCATAAATAAATATCCATCACTTAAATGAGCTAAGCCTCTATTGGCTTCTACTTCTTTGTAAAGTTCTTTATAGTCTTTATTGATTAAATTTCCTTTTTCATCTACATTACAATAAGCATCATAAGGTATATCTATAACAGTACTTCTAAGTCCACTTCTTATAATTAAATATTTATATCTTTCTCTTTTAGTTTTTAAAGATTTATAATAAGCTTTTTCTGCTTTAGTCCAAGGAGCTATGCTTCCTTTGATAGGATCTTTTAAATATATGCTTTGCCATTCTTTAAATTCTACTAGAGTGGATTTTTGCCCTGTATAAAAGTTAGGATCTAGATACTTGGGTTTATAGTCTTTGTAGGGGGAGTTTCTTAATATGCGATCACCCTCGAAGAGAGCTTGAGAATGTTGTTTAGTGTATGTACCATTGCTTTTTGCCGTAAATAATATTTTATTTGTATCTTTTTCTACATTTAATATTGAGCCATCTGGTGTATAAATCTCATAAGTATCACTCATCTTTTATCCTTTCTTTATTTAACCTATATGCAAGCCATTTTTCATAATGATAGTAGTGGCTAGTCTGCCTATGAATTACTCTTTTATATTATGCTCTTTAGCATAAGCTTGTATCTTCTCTCTTAGGCTTTCTGGAAAGTTATAACGATAAATTGCAGGGATTCTTGGATCAAGAAGCCTATCTAAATTATGATTTTTGTAAATAAACTCCAATCTTTCAGGAGAGTAATAATAAGGTGCATTAGTATAGCCTTGAGGAGGAGTTAGGGCTGCGAGTTTGGCACATAAAATCAAAGTATCATTAAATCTCTCTACTTGCTCTTTACTCCAATGATTTGGATTATCTCCATCAAATCTAGTTTTCATTCCATTTCTATAAGCATCTAATTCATATTCAAATTCCAATCTACTCTCTGGAGTGGAATCTATATCTCTTGGATCTTTGAGTGTTCCTTTTTCAACATCATCTTTTAGAGCATCATTAACTCTTCCTTTTTCGTCTTCTGCAAATCGATACCTATTTGGATCTATCACCCAATCCACCCCTATAAGTTCATCTAGAAAAGGTAGCATACCAAATTCATCATAAGGAGGATTTTTAGAAAAGTCTTTTAGCATTTGAGCTTTAAGAGGGTTTTTGTGTATGCCATCTGTTAAATCTCTATATGCATAAGAATCATAAAGACTTTTAAAGCCTTGTTCATGTCCTAGTTGTATGAGTAAAAAATTTATTGCTTGAGTTCTTGCTTTAAATCCTGTCATGGAAAGTTGTAAGGCTCCTACAAATCCTTTTATATCTCCTAGTATTCCTGCTGCTAATTCCCATTCAGCCATAAAAAGCCAACCTTTATGCATATTAGCCATACCTCTATTGGCTTCTACTTCTTTATAGAGTTCTTTATAGTCTTTATTGATTAAATTTCCTTTTTCATCTACATTACAATAAGCATCATAAGGTATATCTATAACAGTACTTCTAAGTCCACTTCTTATAATTAAATATTTATATCTTTCTCTTTTAGTTTTTAAAGATTTATAATAAGCTTTTTCTGCTTTAGTCCAAGGAGCTATAGCTCCTTTTATAGGATCTTTTAAATATATGCTTTGCCAATCTTTAAATTCTAAAAGAGTGGATCTCTCTCCTGTATAAAAGTTAGGATCTAGATACTTGGGTTTATAGTCTTTGTAGGGGGAGTTTTGTTTAATTTCCCAAGCTTTAAAAAAAACCTTGGTATATTCTTTAGTATATTTGCCTACAGGATCAGCACTTTGTGCAAAATATATTTCATTAGTTTTTTTATCTACCTCTACTCCTAATCCATTAGGAGCGTATATCATATAAGTATCACTCATCTTTTATCCTTTCTTAATTTATCCTATATGTAAGCCATTTTTCATAATGATAGTAGTGGCTAGTCTGCCTACAAATTTAGGGCATTTTTCTTTTTCCTCTTTATTGTTGGCAACCTTAATCATATATTCTTTGTTTTCCTCACTTTCTTTTTTTTGTGAGATATTTTTATCACCATTTATCCCCACATACAAAGCCTTAATATTATTTTGCCCTATAGTGTCTAAAGCTTTTAAGAATTCTCTGTGTTTTGAAGGATCAGAAGCGTTATTTGTCGCTTTAGTATTAAAAATATCGTTATCTATATCCTCTAAATAATCCATGCATTTATGATAAGCATCTATGGCTGCTAAACCTTTTGCTTCTCTATTTTTATACTCTTTATATAAAGCTTTTTTTGCTTCATCTTTATTGATAGCTTGTAATTTTTTGTTATAAGTTTCAATGCTTCTTCTTTGCTCTTCGTTGGCATTTTTAGGGATTAAAAAATCTTCTTCATGTTTTAGTTTTAAAAGTCTTGGTTTTGTAGGCAAATCATGTAAATAAGAATAAGTATTAAAAAAATCTATATCTTCTATGATTTTTAAATCTCCGGTTTTTGATCTTAACTCATCTAAACACAAATATGCAAAAAGTTTGTTTAAAAGATAATTTCTTACCTTTTTTGTGCCGCTTAGATCTTTATGATAGACAAATAAGGATTCTTTTTCCCCCAAACCTCCTGTTTGTAGTTTCCCTCCTGTAAACATAGAAGTGAAATTAAAAGAAATAAAAGTATTGTTGATAAACATAGGATAAGAAATTAATCCTTCTTGTGCGTCTGTAGGTTTTTTCATTAACACATAGGGAGGACTGTATTTATCACTAAAATTTAAAAATTTCAATTTTTCGTATTCTTTTTTGCTTTTTTCATAGTGGGTTATCCATAATTGATTAACTAAATCTGTGATGATGACTTGAGGCAAGAATATAAAAGATTCTTTAGCAATATTGCGAATGGTTTTTAAAGTAAAATTAAATTTATATCTGAAAATTTGTTTTTTACTAATATTTGTCAAGTCTTTAAAACCTTTGCGATTTTTTAATTCTTTAAAAGTCATACCATCTACTAACATGATAGCTTCATATTTGTTTTTATTTTTTTGCATATAGCAAAGCTCTAATAGGGCCATTTTGCTTAGCTTTTTAAATCTTTTGTCAAATTCTTTTTGGTTGTGTATTGTAACTTTTTTCATATGAATATTTGATTTAGTCATCAAAAACAACAAATAACTCGCACCTATATTTTCATAAAGGGCTTTTTGTGCTTCAAGGGTTAAAAAATTAAGGACAGTTTTGCTAAGTTGCTTGGCAAATTTAAAATCATCTCCTCTTAAAAAATCCGCAAAAGGAAAGAATTTGTCTATAAAAGCATCCATCATAGCTACTATAGTTTTTTGTGGATTATAAGAAATTTTATCTATATCATTTTTTTCTATATATTCTGTTAAAGTGTCGAGTTCATCGCTGATATTGTTGCTTGATTTTTTTTCATCTTTAATTAATGCATCTAATTGCTCTAAATTGTGTTTTAATGCTTCATCTTGAGTTTGGGTATCTTGACTGTCTTGTTTTAAATAAATCTCAAGTTCTTTTTCATCGTTTTCATCGATTTCGCAGTCTTTTGATTGCTCTAAATAATCTACAAATTCTTCTATGCAAAAAATTTTTTTCTCAGTAAGTTTTGCTTTTTGTTGTTTTGAAAAGCATAAGGGGATTTTTTCTTCATTTATATTTAAAAGGACATCTTGAGGAAGTATATCAATACTTTCTTCCTCTTCTATTTGTATGCTTTCATAATTTGCAAATAATTTCCACCAAGCTTGATAATCGGTTTTAATAGACGAATAAAAATGCTTTATTACATAATAAGTTAAGGCAAGTAAAAGAACTTCTGTGATGGTAATATTTTTCTTATCGACAAATTTTTCCGAATAAGTTACACCTGTGTAAGTACCAATGTTTTGTTGTTTGGTTTGAATAATACTATTTATATAAGCTCTTAAGCAATCAATGCCTTCTTGAAAATATTGTTTTTGTTTTTCTAAAAAAGTTTTTTTATTATTTGCTTGATAAAAAACAGATTGTAAATAATAATAATTGTGTATTTTATCAGCATTACTAGGATTTTTTATAAAATTTAGATATTGAAATACATTTTCAGGATTGTCATCTGTGATACTATTTAATAACTTTTCTTTTTCTTTTACCACATCCTCAAAGCTTTGATAAGTTTGATAATTTAATTTAACAAAAGGACTTAAAGAAAGCACAAAAGCATTAGTTTCATTATCGATAATATTTATTTTATATTTACTATAATCTATCGTTACATCATAGTCTTTTGGAGCTTTGACTAAAATATCATTTTGTTTTTCATCTTTTATGGTATCTGGATAAATGATAGTATTTTCAAAAATTTCTTCTGTAAGTTTTTGATGAAGTCCAGCATTATATTTTTGCGGAGCATTAGTGATGATGAGAAAATTTTTTGCATGGTAAGATTCGCTTTTTTTATCCTTTAAATCCTTTATGATTTGAGCTAGCGCAATAGAGTTAAAATACGGACTTTCTATATAACTTAGTCTATTTTGATCTAAAGGTATTTGCCTTTTAAGTGCCTCTTTAATGGAGTATTGTTTATAAAGAATAAATTCTTCTTTGGGATTTTCAGTGAAAAAATTTGAAGAATTTGCACTCCAAAAATCTTTAAAAATTTCTTCATTTGATTTAAGACATATTGCTAAATCTTGTTTATGATATACTGATGATTGAAAATTTACCGCTCCAAAGCCTGAAAAATCAAAAAGAATTTTATCATCTATAATCAAAGTATAGTGATGAATTTTGTTTTCAAAAACAGTAAAAATATAGCCAATATCACTTATAAGTAGTTTTATAATAGCATTATAAAAGACATAAGAGTATTTATTCTCACTCCACTCTGAAATATCTTGAAAAACCCTCCATGATTCAAAAGCAATATCACTAGCAATTAATAATGGATGCGTTTTTGTCAAAAAGCTTTTTAGCTTAAAGATATTAACAATATTAAGAAAAGCATTAATTATTGTTTTGTATGCAAACTCATAACCTTCTGCGTAAATATCTTTAATATTTTGTATCAATTCACCAAATATCAGTTCTATTTGTTCATTTAGTTTATATTCGTTTAATTTTTGATATTCATCAAATGATTTTAGTTTTTGAAGTATAGGAGTTTTTAATTTCTCATTAATACAAGTAATTAAAAAATCAATTCCTTTGTTTTCTTTTTTTGAAATTTGCGTCATAGCTTCTGAAGTAGTTTCATCTTCGGATTTTTCTAAGGCTTTTATAAAATCATCAAAAATGCTTGCCATATCACAAGATAAAGAAGTTATGATAAAGTTTGGAAGATTATTATCAGAATTATTAGAATCAATGAAATTTTTATAAGAATAATCATAAATTTGAACTTTTTTACCTTTAGAAGCAAATGTTTTAAGAGTGTCATATAAGTATTGATCTAAACCATAATAACAGTCCTTGGCAATTTCGTAATCTGATATTGCTAGATTAAGTACATTTTTTCTTGAAAAATTATTACAATATAAAACTATATTTTTAGCTTGTTTGCAATATTTATCTATCAAGTTTCTAAGTTCATATAGATTATAAATATATTGACAAGTAAATTCTTTATTTTTCATAATCTACCTTTAAATAAATATTATCTTAACATTTTTTATTTAAATAAAATTTAAGCAAAATCATCTATTAATCTCTCCAATCCATCTAAGTATATTACCCTTATCATCAATCTCTATTTCTAAATCTTTGTATTTGTTATAAACTCTAGGTTCTAAAATCTCACGGAGATATTTTGTGCCTTTTTGAGTTCTTGTTACCCATATATTATACCCACTCCAATATCTTGGCATATCCCAAGAAGCAGCACTATGCATTGTACTATGGATCGTTTCTCCTTTTTTAAGTTTGGGTAGAGTATTTGCTGTATATTCTTTGCCTTTATAGATTAAAATATCGTCATAATATCCTTTTAAAAATGCATTAGTATAAAAGAAATTATCTCTAAAATATATCCAAGCTTGATATTTATCTTCTTTATAATAAGATAAATTAGTAGGATAGTCTGTTCTTGTATATTTATCTTCCGATCTTGGAGTAATCCCAAAGTCTATATATCCTGCTAAAAATAGTTGCCCTATAATACTTACATACTCACTATTGTAATTTGGTTTTATGGAATTTTTTAAGTTTTCATCTTCTGTGTAAAACAAAGGACAATCCAAGTCATTAAATTCGCATGCATCCTCAAAAATTGATCCTAAAAAATGATCTTCAAAATATTCTAAAATATCTGTTTTCTTAAGGTTTGGAATTTGTAGAAAAAGCTTTATATCTGATTTTTCATCAAAACAAATACCATCATAACCTAAATTGTAAAATATCTCATCAAAATCAGGAAAGAACGAACCGTATTTATGAATTACTTTACCAATCGCCATTTTTATCTTTCATCTATTAATCTCTCCAATCCACCTAAGCACATTGCCTTTACTATCAATCTCTACTTCTAAATCTTTGTATTTGTTATAAAATTTAGGAGCTAAGATTTCATTAAAGTATTTTGTGCCTTTGGGGGTTGTTGCTACCCAGATATTGTATTGTGACCAATATTGTGGTGTATCCCAAGAAACATCACCTAAAATAAGACTATATCCATCCTCGTCCAATGTTTCAGGATCGTCCAAATCTCTAATAAATTTGTCTTGATAAAAGAAATTATCTCTAAAATATATCCAAGCTTGGTATTTATCTTCTTTATAATAAGATAAGTTTGAGGGATAGTCTATTTTATTTCTATCTTCTTCATCGCAATAAGAACCAAAGTCTATATATCCTGCTAAGAATAGTTGTCCTAAGATGTTTATATATTCACTTATATAGGTAGGTTTGGGTGCATTTAAAGAGAAAGGATTGCTAAGATTGTCAATGTTACAAGTATCCAATAAAATTAAATTATTACACTCCCATCTTGATGTGCCCATGCTTTTTCCGCAAATAAATAAAATATAATACTCAAATAACTCTAAAATATCCATTTTTGTTATCAGGCAAGAAGATATAATTAAAGAGGGATTATTGTAGACATTTTCTTTTAATTGTGTTTTCTTCCATAAGCTATAATCTATATCAGGAAAAAATATAGCACATTTTTCTTCTTTATTCCATTTGATATATTTATACTTCATTTTTCACCCCATTTTCTATATGTATTGTTCTAAGATTTCCTCTTGGTTTGTTAGAATTTATCTCTATGGTCTCGCCTCCAACTTTTAGAAGCTTTTTTATATTGTATAATAGTTTGATCATCTAATTTTCTCATGTAAATTGGTTGTCCGTATTTTTTATCTACTTTATTTTCTAACTCTTTAGAATTTTTAGTTAACTTTTTTCCATCATTTGTCTAATTCTTCTTTGTTTTCAACTATTCTTCTGCGTTTATCTCGGACATTTTTTGGCAGTTTATCCACTATCTGCAACACTTCATCCTTTGTCAATGATTTTTTCTTAATAATATTTTTTGCATTTTTGGGATTTTTCACTGTACCAAGCATTGCTAAGGCATCACCGATAATGCTGACATTTTCAAGTGATTCTAAAGCCTCATCTACAATACCTCCCAAAGGAGAAAATAAAGGCTTTATGGCTCCACTTGATTTATTTCTCCATTCCTCCAAATCATCAAATACTATCTCAATAAATTCTCCACTACCATCTTGTGTTTCTATTCTTATAACATTATCAGGGATGATTTCTTGAGTATTGTTTTCATTAAAATTTGCATTATTGCTTTTTATGACATTTGTATTATCTTTTATATTATCACTCGTAGACATATCTTTATCATCTGCATTAAAATAATCCTTAGTATAAACATTAAAGCAACACACATTTTCATTATCAAGCCACTCATCTAAGCCCTTAGCAATCTCAAAATCAATCTTTTGCATTTTAGCAGGAGCTAAAAAAACTCTATGGTGGATGATATTTTCATTTTCCCTATAATCTTTATTGTATTCATGTAACTCTGTAAAATATCCTGCTCCTAGATCTTTGTTTTCAAATTCTTTATAAGCACTTTTATAAACTTTAGCAATGTTTTTGGGGATAACAAAGATTAATTTTAGCAAATGCACACCAAGTTTAATTTTGCACTCTTTAAATTCATAATCTTTACTAAAGTCTTGTTTAAGAGTATTTAGTACATTAATATCATTTAAATTGAATAAATCATTTTTAGATAATTCTAATTTATCTAAACCTTGTTCGTTTTGATATAGGGTATCGTTTAGATATAAATTAGTGATTAAAAGATTGTCTTTTTGATATTTGTGTTCTTTATAATACATTCTTAATCTAGCTTCTTTTAACTCTATTTGATTTTTACTTTGTTCTCCTAACCCCTCCTTAGGATCAAAACTATGATCAAATTTAAACTTAGTAGGTACAAAGCTTACTTTCAAAGGAAAGCCTTTGTCTGTAATACAAGCTGAGATGAGTTCTTGTAATATAGCGTATTCTCTATTTACTTTCTTTTGAGATAAAGAACCTTTAACATTAACAACTTTAGTGCAAGGAACACTTACATTAGCTATAGTGTGAGGACAACCTGTTATACTAGAGTTTAATAAATCACTTTCTAGCATAATAGGCACACCACCATCTTTAAAAGTTTTTCCTTTGCTTGATTTAAGTATGACTTTACCTCCATGGATACATTCTAGGTTTTGATTTTCTAAAAGGGCGTGAAGTTTAGCTATGCTTTGTTTTTTATTTATTTGTATGGTTTTTTGTTCTTTTAGAGTGTTTGAAATTAAATCTTTGTATTCTAAGCTTTGCTTGCTTAAGCATTCTAATTTGATATTTAAAGATTTTTCCAATATAGAATAATTAAGCAAGCAAAGTTCATTATTTTTATAAAAGATACTAAGTCTTCCTAAACCACTGCTTTCATCTTTAGGAGAAAAATAATAGCTGGGTATATCTTGTTTTATAATATTATCTTTATCTAATTCTCCAAAGTAAAAAGGATTATTAGGGAGTTCGGTGGAGCCTGTAAGGAGGGTGGAGTTTAGGAAGATTTTTGTATCTAAACTTTTAAAATCTATCTGATATTTTTCTTCTATAAATTTTATATCTAAAACACTTCTATCTTTTGTAAAGATATCACAATGATTATCATAAATATGGATTAAATTTGACATAGAGATAAAAGAAGTGTTGTTGGTATTAGATTGTAAATCTTGCAAATTTACTTTATCTAAGAATATGATTTTTATATTATTTGTTTTTAATGCTATAGTATTTGTGTTTTTATCATAAAATTGCTCTATACTGAATATTTTTTCCAAAGCCAAATTAATATCATTTTCTTGTGTATTAAATTGATTATTTAAATTATCTTGTAAGGAATTTTCTTTATTTAAATAATCTTGGATATTTTTTATTTTTTCATTTCTTTCTTCTTTTAAATTATTGATAGATTTATAAAGCTTTTTTCTAGCATCTAGATAGGTATCATTTAGACTTTCTTTATCTAGAATGAAGATTTTGGTAAAATCATTGCTATAGCCTAGATTGTTTATAGCAGTAGTTTGAGTGAAATAAGTATTTTTATCTTCTCTTGATACTATTAAATTTATACATACATAAAGGCAATAAAAATAACCCAATTTATTATTTAAATCATTTAAAATTAAATCTTGGATTTCATTTAAATCTATGTATTTATAATAAGCCTTATTTTCTTTTAAAAATTCTATCACAGAATACAAATTAAAATATGCTATATCTTTTTGATTAATTTGTTGTATTATTGCATTTAATATAATTTTCTCTTGTGTTATTTTATAAGAATAGAGTCTATTTTGATAAGAGGTTATTCCTAAAAAATACTCTTCAAATTTCTGATTAAAAGCTTGTTTTTCTTTTTCATATTTTATCTTATGAAATTCATATTCTCTTAAATCTTCATCATATTTAACTTTTTTTGTTTTATATTCCTCCAAAGCTTGTAATTGCGTAGATGAGAAACCTTGAATACTTGATGCAAATAAAGGTTTTTTAGGTTCTTTTGGCAAATAATGAACCTGCAAATATTCCAACGAATTTAAAAAATCACTAGATGGCTTAGGAATGCTAGAATATGACAAAATATAATCATCATAACGAGTTCTTGCAGTAGCCAAAATATGATTATGATATTTGATAAAAGTCCATAGCTCTTCTTTATCCTTATTTATATTATATTCTAAAAGGTTATCAATTTCTTTATTTTTCATAAGATTTAAAATATGATTTAATTCTATGATAGTAGGCTCTAAAAAATGAGAATCCCAAAATTGATCCCCTAAATTAACAATATAATGCTTACCATCTATATCCACTCCTAAACCTTGTATCGCCTCTTTTGCATTAGAAGTATCAGCATCAGAATCAGTATCTGTTTCAATATGATAAGTATTATCACTTGTAGCTAAAATATTTTTGGCATTAAGATTGGCAAGGAGTTTATTAACACAATTTATAAATACTTCATCAACTTCAAAAATATCATAAAAATAATTCGTTGATTTACTATAAATTATATTTGTTTTTATAAAGATATAATGTTCTTTTAAGTTTGTTTTATTATGAAAATATGATTTTATATTTTGAAATAAATTAGAATCATACCCTATTAAGTTTATTTCTATACTTTTTTGATATTTATAAGTTCTTATTTGATAAAACAATGCTTGCTCTTTATTATCAGAATTGATAATTTTTTCATCTATCTTGTAAATTTGATTTAAATTTAAAGCTTTTAGTTCTTTTGCACCAGGCGAATTAAAAGTATAGACTTCTTTAACATTAGCACTAGAATTAACACTCGCTAATGAAAGAGTAAGTAGTTGTGCCAAAGCTCCACCTAAAGAATGACCTACAATTACCAAGCCTTTGTCTTTTATAATATTTGGAAATTCTTTAACACACTCAGAATAAAATTTAATCATATCAAGATATTGATTATAGGGAACTTTGCCTAAAGCTAAATCAACATCAGCATCTAAAATATCTATCCCAAAATTACTCGTAGGCTCTGTTCCTCGTATAATTATAATCTTTTGATTATTATCTTTGGTATCTTCAAACAAAGTAGCACTAAAGCCACTTGAAGTATTAGGCTGATGTTTTAGGAGTCTAAATCTATTTACAAAGTCAATGGTTCTTTTACTAAGCGTATCGTTTAATCCTACTTTACTAATATCATTATCCAATGTTATTTCTTTACTGTCAAAACAAGTATTTACAAGAGAAATACAATATTTAGGCTCTATTTTAATTATTTTACTTTGTTCAAAACGAGCTTGAATGGCACAAGCATAAGCTGTATTTGTGTTTTTAGGTTTTATACCATGTTCTCCTTTGTTATTTTTAGTAGCAACATCTTGCTTTAATTTATCGCCAAAAGTAAGTTTATCTGCTTTATTAATATTATTCTTTTCATCTTGCTCTATATTTTCCCAAACATATTGCAACATCGCATAACTAGCATCGGCACAATTAGCATAGTCTAAGAATTTAGTGATTAAGTCTAATTTAGCTTCTTGCGTTTTAATATTTTTACTCATTTATTATTCCAAAATTTCAACTTGTCAATCATCTTTCTTAATTTTTTTTGTCAATATTCTTACAACTTAATACTTCCATATATCTAAAATATAATCCAGCACCCTCATCACCTTTCAAGAATATACCATAATTATCATAAAAATATGTATTAATACGATAATATACTATTTTGTTTTCATTTTTTCTTTCAAATCTAGTTTCCACTATTCTATCTTTTATTTGCTTGCTTTCAGGGGTCACTATTATACTCGTTTCATTTTTTATAGATTCAATCAACTCCCTTCCCGCATTAAGATCATAATGCTTAGGGATCACTATTATACTCGTTTCATTTTTTACTGATTCATCTTTAATAAACACCTTTCCCGCATTAAGATAACACAAACTCTCAAACTCATAATATTGTGGATCCATATATTTATAAGAACAGCCTCCTGCTAAGAATAATAAAAGATATACAGGCGAAAGAAACAAAGTAAATTTTTTAAATATTGTTTTAAAATTTATAGTTTTTGTTTTATTTTTTAATTTATAAAAGATTTTAGTGCTAAAATATAAAATGATAGAAAATATAAAAACAAAAAAGAAAAATATAAGAATAAATATTAAAAGATTAATAAAGAATTCCAGCATTATTATCCTTTTAAAAAACCTCGATCACTAAATGATTGATTTGATAGCTGATTGCTTGAATTTTTTTATGCATTACTCCTCCCCTATCCACAAATTCACACTTAAATTATTCTTGTGTATGGCTTATCTTAATTTATAAGATCACTTATCCACGCTCTTAAGCTGTTGCACAAGCTTGCTTACATTGTTTTCTATTCTTTTGTTATTGGTTTCAAGATTAAAAATAGAATAGGAAAATATTGTGAGTATAAAAATCAAAGGCAAGATTATAATAAGTTTATTAAAATACAATCTCATAAATTTTTGCCAAGCATTTTCTTTAAAGCTAATCTCGTAAGCTTTATTAAAAGCTAATTGTTCTTCTAAGGTATATAAGGATGCTAAGGAAGTAGCAATATTATTACAAAGATGAATTATCCTTTCTTCACAGTCTTTATTATCGCTATATTTTCCTTTATAACCTAAAATCAAACAAGTATATATGAATTCTAAAAAGTCTTTGTTTTTTGCAGGATTATTAAGCCAAGATAGTGCTATATCATAAAAATTATTTCCCCCTAAGGTTTCATCAAATAATCTCACGGTTAAAGTATTATTAGCCCAAAAATCAATAAAATTCTCATTTTTCATTAAGCTTTCATCTATAAAAACACAAAGACAATATCTGAATTTTATAATGTCTTTTTCTTCATATTCCTTACAAGCACTTAACTTAGCACTTATGGCTAAAATACTATTAATCAGAGTTTCTCTTAAATTTGCAACAAAATGTGTCTCCAAAGAAGTAATTTTTGAAAGTCTATAAGAAAGCAAAAGAAGCTCTAAAGAATAATCTATTATTTTATTATTTTTAAGTCCTTCTAGTTTTGAGTTAAGAATTAGACTTAATTCTTCTTTATTTTTGCTTATGTTTTCTTGCATTAAAATACCGCCCACATTTTAATATCAGGATTATTAATATTATTAGTTAAATAAAAACTTATAACATTTTCTCCTTTAAAATCTTTAAATAATTCATCTTTTTTGTCAATTTTGTAATAAATATAACCATTTAAATAAGGAATGCTAGATGGAACATTAGGCACTTGATCAACATTAATTCCTTTAAGCTGGGTTGCAACTATATTTTTAATCTTGCTTTGAGTGTGAATTTTGCTTTGGGTTTTAAAATGACTTAGCAAATACTCTGTACTGACTTCAGCCTTAATCGCAAAATAAATTTCTGCATCTTCTAAAATTCCTGAATTATCAAATATAAAATCATAAAATCCATTCTGATTATTAATAATCTTAGCCATTGTGTATTTTGGGCTAGTTATTTTTGAAAATAATAATCTTAAGTTATTTATTAAACTTAAAAAAGTTTCATTTAAATTGTCATGTTTATAAGGAATAAATTCTAAAAAAGTCTCATCATTGCTAAAAGCTGATAGTTCTCCTTGAAATTCTAAGAATTTTTCATATAAAATTTCAGGGTGGATTTTATCTTTATTTGCCAAATGTGAGAAGATTAAGTACCATTTTTTTAAAAGATTTAAAGATAAAAATGTACTAAAATCTAAAGTATTTTTGGTTTGATCTATGCCTTTAAATACATTATTTAAAACACTTTTATGTTGTTTGATTGCATGAATATTTTCCTCTAAAAAAGATCTGATGATGGGAATTTTACTTATGTTAAGACAAGTAGGTATAAAATCATTTTCTAATTCAATTTTTTTGTTAGCATCAATATTTTTAATTTTTGCAATAGGTAGTTCAAGTTCATCGGGGGTTGAATTACCCAAAATACCAAGTTTTAATCTCAAACTCGCCAAAAGCAAAGCTCTTTTTTCTTGGGTAAAAGCTGTATTTTCAAGCTCATCTTCATTTTCAAGATGGTGTAAAATATCCGTTTGAGAATCATCGTAATTTCTTAGAGCAATATTGCTCCTAAGGCAAATATATTTAGAATTTGAAAGACTGTTGCGTAAAGATAAATCAGCTATAGTGCTAAGTCCTAATGGAATTTTTAAAACAATGACTGAATTGATTAAGGATTCGTAGTTAATCTCAAGCGGCTTAGGAAGCAAGTCTTGTTCAGGCGCATTAAAAATACTGCCATCTTGTGCAATGCCTGAAATTTTCGAAAGTGCGATTTTACCTTGCATTAACATTTCTTGTGAGAACTCCAAATCTATAATTCCATATAGATTGCTATAGATATGAATTGTTTTTAAGTCTATATTTCTATTTAAAAATCTTTCTTGCTGCTCAAAATGAGTTTGTCCTATATTTAAGCCATCAAACCAAGCAACTTTTAATTTATCTGCCATATTAAGTCCTATTTACTTTTCTTGATGCCTTCTTTGCTGATTTCAAATTTTAAAATTTTATTACTACCAAATCCACTAGCCTCTTCTGTTTTTACTCCTATTTTTGTGGTTTTTTTTGTATGATTTGCAAAAAGAGCTAAAACCCCTATATAAGGAACTTCTTCATCATTAACTTTTACAGCTATTACTTTATCTTTTGGGGCAATTTGTAATTTAATAGAATCTATTTTATCTTTACCTAAAACCCCATCTTCTCTGGTTGCTAAATCTAAATCACTTGCTTCTTCAAATTTCTTTATGTCTTTTAATTGATAAACAATTACAGTAATGGGTACATCATCAAATCTATTATTGAGATTGGAATTTTCTAAATTATTAATTTGAACACTTACATTGCTAGAACATGCACTTAAGAATAATGACAATAGTATAAAAATAAAAAATTTTACATTAAACATAAAATATCCTTTATAGAGTATAAAATATTTTTTTATAAAATTAACATAATAATTTTTAAAATTCAATTATAATATTTTTTAAAGGAAAGAATAATGCTTTTTAGTAGTGATTTAAAAAATGATTTAGCTAAATTAGAAGAATTTCATTTGCTTGAAGATGAAATGTCAAAATACAAAACCTTAAATCATGAAAATATTAATTGGGATAAAGTTTATGAGTATTCAGAAATAATATTAAAAAATCATTCGCTTAATTTAAAAATTTGCAATTATCTTCTCTTATCTTGTTTTTATTCTAATAAAGAAAAATATTTCCATCAGCTTTTATTGCTTTTAAAACATTTAGAGCAATTGCTTAATCAAGATAATGATTTTTTACATACTCAAAAGAAAAAAATTAAAAATCTTATTGATAATTTCTTAAATGAATACAACAAAACACAACCTTCTTTAGCTTTTGATATTACAAAAGATTTTAATGAAATTTTTGCTAAATTAGAACAAATTTTACATTGTCAGTTTTTAAAACTTAAACTCAGTGATAAAACTCCTGTGATTTTAGAGCCAGTAAAACAAGAATTAAAAACACAAAATCAAAGCACACATTCTTTAAATGAAAGAGAATATAAAGCCTTTTATCAAAACTTAGCTTTTGAACTTTTAGATGAAGATGAAAATAATCTCAATGCCTATGCAATTTTTACGCAAGCCATGTGGGGAAAAATTAAAAATTTACCTCAAAACAGCAATAATATTACAAGATTAAGATATCCTGATCTTAATTTAATTCTAGCTTTGCAAGAAGAAAAAGAAAACAAAAAAGAACATATAAAATATTTTATGAGTAATCTTATTTTAAATCCCTTTTGGCTAGAAGGAATGAAGCTTTTTTGTGAATTTTTAGACAAAAACAAAAAAACAGCAGCATCAAAAATACTCATAAGTCTTACTCATGATTTTATTAACAAATTTGAAGGTATTAACAAGCTTTGTTTTGAAACAGGGCAAATGCTTTGTAAAGAAGAAATTATCAATTATTTTACAAGATTAAACATCAAAGAAAAAAAACCTATTTGGCAAGATAATCAAATACAAAAAGTACAAAAGGATTTGGAGCAAATCTTGATAGATATTGATAATGCAAATATCAATAATTCTTTAATGAATAATATTCACTCCTTGCTTGAAATAGCAAAAGTCTTTGAAAATAAAGGTATGAAAAAAAATGCCAAAATTTTTTATTTATATTTAGTGGAATTAATGGAAAAAACCTTGTTAAAAGATTATTTGCTAGAAGAATATGAAAATGCAAAAGAAAAAGTTAAATAACACCTTATATAAAATTTAGTTTAGTTTAACTATAATAAAATGAATATAAATACTTTTTAATCTTGAAAATAAAGGAATAAGAATGTCAGATGGCTCTCGCGCACCAAAAGAACGCATCAATATAACATATAAAGCTAAAACTAATGGGCAAAATGCTGAAATAGAATTGCCGTTAAAATTAATGGTAATGGCAAATTTAAAAGGAAAAAACGAAACTCCTTTAGAAGAAAGAGAAATTTTGCAAATCAATAAAAATAATTTTGATCAAGTAATGCAAAAATTAGATATAAATACAAGTTTTAGTGTTAAAAATACTTTAGGAACGCCAGCGGAAGAACTTGATGTTAATCTTCATATTTCCAGCATGAAAGATTTTTCACCTGATTATTTAGTTTACCAAATTCCTGAGTTAAGAAAGCTAATGCAATTAAGAGAAGCTTTGATGGCTCTAAAGGGTCCTTTGGGAAATATACCTGATTTTAGAAAAGCTGTTTTAGAAGCATTAAAAGATGAAAAAACAAAAGAAAAGTTACTTGTAGAAATCAAAAAAGAAGAAGAATAGGAAATAAAAATGACAAATAAAACAACCCAAACTCCAATCATTGAAAGCATTATGGAAAAAAGCAAATATGCCAAAAATGATGAAAGTTATAGCATAGCAAAAAGAGGCGTTGCAGAATTTATTTCAGAAATTGTTAAAAGTGATAATGTTGAGGATAAAATCAATAAATTTGCACTCGATGAAATGATTGCACATATTGATGATTTATTATCAAAACAAATGGATGAAATTTTACACAATGAAGAATTTCAAAAGCTTGAATCCACTTGGCGCGGTCTTAGATTTTTGGTTGAAAGGACTGATTTTAATGAAAATATAAAAATCAATCTGTTTGATATTACAAAGGAAGAGGCTTTAGAAGATTTTGAAAATAATCCTGATATTACACAAAGTGTTATTTATAAAAACATTTATTCTTCAGAATACGGACAATTTGGTGGCGAGCCAGTAGGTGCTATTATTGGAGATTATCAGCTTAGCTCAGCAAGTCCTGATATGACTTTTTTAAATAAGATGTCAAGTATTGCAGCCATGAGTCACTCTCCTTTCTTAACCTCTTTTGGACCAAAATTTTTTGGACTTGAAGATTATTCTGAACTTGCCAATATCCAAGATTTAAAATCTTTATTAGAGGGTCCTCAATATACAAGATGGAGAACTTTTAGAGAAAATGAAGATTCTAAATATACAGGAGTGATGGTTACGAGATTTTTAACAAGAAGTCCTTATGATGTGGAAGAAAATCCTATTAAAAGTTTTAATTATAAAGAAAATGTTCATGCCTCTCATAATCATTTATTATGGGGCAATTCAGCTTATGCTTTTGCCACAAGATTAACAGAAAGTTTTGCAAAATATAGATGGTGTGGAAATATTATAGGACCAAAAAGCGGTGGGGCGGTTAAAGATTTACCTACTTATCTTTATGAAAGTTATGGAACTATGCAATCAAAAATCCCAACAGAAGTTTTAATTAGCGATAGGAGAGAATATGAACTTTCAGAAGAAGGTTTTATTACCTTAACTTTGCGTAGAGATACTAATAATGCGGCTTTCTTTTCTGCCAATAGTGTTTTAAAACCAAAAACATTTGCCAATACCCCAGAAGGCAAAGAAGCTGAAATGAATTATCGTTTAGGTACTCAACTTCCTTATATATTTTTAATTTCAAGACTGGCTCATTATTTAAAAGTTCTTCAAAGAGAAGAAATTGGCAGTTGGAAAGAAAGAAACGATATTGAAGAAGGATTAAATTCTTGGGTAAGACAATATGTTTCAGATCAAGAAAATCCTCCTGCTGAAGTAAGAAGTAGAAGGCCATTTAGAGGGGTAAAAGTCAAAGTAGATGATATAGCTGGCGAAGTAGGATGGTATAAAATAGGACTTAGTGTAAGACCTCATTTTAAATATATGGGTGGTAATTTTGAGCTTTCTTTAGTAGGAAAATTAGATAAAGAATAATGTCTTTACTCGATAAACTCATACACGAATTAGACGAGCAAAACACGCATGTTCCTTTTTATCAAAACGATTATGAGGATATTAAAAATAGTATAAAAGTTTTGCTCAATGCTAAACTTGATGATTGTTATACCATAAAAGATTTAGGTATGCCAAATTTAATTGATAGCAACCTTAATTCTAATGAATTATGTGTTTCTATGGCAAAAGAAATACAAAAACTCATTGTTTTATATGAACAAAGAATAAGAATAATTTCCATTACTTATGATAATAGCTTGAGTCCCTGTCAGCTTTCTTTCTTTTTAAAATGCACCTTTTGTGATGATAATTTTAAGGAATTTAATATAGAAATCATTTTTAAAAATAATAGGTATTGTGAGGTTGTATGAAAAATAATGTTTTTTACTATCAAAGAGAACTTAATTATTTGCATGAAACAAGAGAATATTTTATAAAATATTTTCCAAAACTCGCACCTTTTTTAGCTTATAATAGCAAAGATCCTGATGTTGAGAGAATCATTGAAAATCTAGCTATTTTAACTTCAAAAATTCATCAAGAACTTGATGAAAATATTCCTCATATAGCAGAATCTTTAATTAATATTATAGCTCCAAATTATACAAATTCTTTACCCTCGCTTTGTATGCAAGAATTTAACTTTGATAAGAAAAACAAGGAAAACAAATTAATCATTCCCAAAGGCACTATAGTTAAATCCAAAGCTATAGATAAATGTATTTGCGAATTTCAAACAATTTATGATGTTTATTTATATCCTTTATCTATTAAAGAGGTTTTTTTAGGAAGTAAAAACCAAGATTATACTTTGAATTTAAAAATGCAAATCGATAAAACAGATACTAGAATATGCGATTTAAACTTGGATAAAATGGTTTTATATCTAGGTAATGAAATTTATAGTTCCACAACTTTACTTTTATATGTGCATTCTTATTTAAAAGAGCTTAAAATTCAATGTTTGGATACCAATGAAGAGTTTAAACTTGGTATTTATGATATAGAAAAAATAGGACTTGAAAATGAAGAGAGTGCTTTATTTTATAATGACTTAGGGTTTGAAAGTTTTTCATTATTAAGAGAATATTTCTTCTTGCCGCAAAAATTTAATTTTTTTAAAATAAAAGGGTTGGATATTTTAAGAGAATGCCAAGGAAGAGAAATCAATATAGAATTTAAATTTTCCAAGCCTTTTCCTAAAAATTGTTTATTTAGAAAAGAATTGTTTTCACTAAGTATGACACCTATTATTAATATTTTTAAAAAGAGTGCTGAACCTTTTATTAACGATAACAAAAGAGATGGTTATAGAATTTTTATAGATAGAACACAGCCTAATGCTTATGAAATTATCCAAATACTTCAGGTTAAAGCACACAACAGCAATGGGGGAAGAAGGGTATTAAAAAATTACAAAAGTTTTGAGCGTTTTGAATTTTTAAAAGAAAATAAGAGTGATTTTTATGCTTTAAATACTAAAAAGAATTCTAAAGGAGAAGTATTTAAAGAAATTTCTTTTTTTTCTTCTAATTTTATAGATGAAACTGTAAGTATAGAAACTCTATGTTCAAATAAAAACTTGCCTTCAAGACTACAAATAGCTGATATTAATATTTGCGATTTAAAGGATGTTTTAACTAAAAATATACAAGTTCCAAGTAAAACAAGAGAATGCAATATTGATGGAAATTTGCTGTGGAAATTTGTATCCATGCTTTCTTTTTCTTATCAAACTATGTTAAATAAAAACGCTTTTTTTGGAGTATTAGAGAGCTATAGTTTTTTAGAGGATAAAGAAAATGAAGAAAGCTATAGGCTTTTAAAAGAAGCTATTGTTAATATCAACAGCAAAAGCGTTTATCTGATTGATGAGCACATTACCAAAAAAGGAACAAGTGCAATATTTGAATTAAAAGACTCTTGTTTTTATTCCTTAGGAGAAGTATATAGATTGGGACTTATTTTATCAAAATTTTTATCATCTTTTGCCAGTATTAATTCGTTTTGTGAGCTTACAATAAAATGTGTTGATTCTAAAGAAATTTTACATTACCCTGCGATTTTTGGAAAAAAAGATCTAATATGAAAGATTTTGATTCTTATAGTTTTTACAAATTACTTAACACTCTATTAAAGCAATATGATAAGAAAGATATTTTTTTAAGAACCAATAAAAGTTTAAAACATCCTCATAAAGAAATAGAAAAACTTCATTTTTCAAAAGATAAAATACCTATTGAATTGATAATTAATTTTATGGGTTTACATGGAGTTTCATCGCAACTTCCTTCTTATATGTTGGATAAACTCTCTAGAAATGAAGATGGCAATGAAGGATGGAGTTTATTTTTTGATTTTTTCAATCATTATTTGCTTTGGGTTTTTTTTGAAAGCATAGGTTTAAAAAGTTATCCTAGATCTTTTAATAAAGATTTTAGTGATGTTATTTCAAAAATTTTATTTAATATCTTAGGTATTAAAGAGCAATCTATCGCAATAAAATATTTACCATTTGCTCCTTTGCTTTTAAGTTTGAGACGTCCAAAGACATACATTGAAAGAGTTTTGCAAAGTAATTTTAATTTAAAAAATAAATTAAGTATTATAGAAAATTTACCCCACCAAATTTTAATTGCAAAATCCCAAAAAAATAATCTAGGCATAAAAAATCATATTTTAGGAAAAAACTTTATTTTGGGTGATACATTTTTATCTCATCAAAATAAAATTGCTATTTTTATAAAAGATATTGAATACCAAGATGCTATAGAATATTTACCTCATGGCAGTAAATATCAAGACTTAAAAGATAGTATTATATTTTTAACCAATAATGAGTTTTGTGTTGATTTGTATTTAAAAATTAATTATTCAAAAAGAATGAATTTTATATTAGGAGATGAAAGTACTGCTAAACTTGGATGGGCTAAAATTTTAGGAAAGACAAAAAAAAATTATGCAATTATGCATATTAAATTATATGAATAAATTTTTATCTATGGTTTGGTTTAATTGCTTTACCTTTAAGGTAAAGCAATTAATATTACGCAAGCGTAGAAAGGGTCCATATCTTTTCGCTGTTGTTTTTGGTTGTTATTTATGAAAATTAGCATCGGCTCTGTGATTGTGGATAATCGTGCAAATAAACTAATATTTTGGGCTAGAAATTCCATAGATATCACCCACGATGGCACTCAGCATGGAGAAGTTAGGCTCATCACAAATCTTTTAAACTATAAAGGCTTTAACAAATACCTTAAAGACTACACTTTATATACAAAGCCTAGAACCGTGCATTATGTACGCCGGAATGCTTTCAGTGCAAATTCTAAGATTATTTATGTGCAAAAAGATTTAGATTATGACGACACCCAAGAGATGATAAAGACCACTAAATATCCAAGATATTATCAAGTTTATTCTGTGAATAATATTTATAAGCAAAATTTTAAAAAGGAGTTTGAAAAGTGTAAAAATAGCGCCAGACCTATCTTTTGGTAGATGAGGCGAAGAAAATTTATGAAGATATGAGTAAAGAATTGCAAAATTATCAAGTGAAATTTGAAGAAAATCAAGAAGTGCTTAAGTCTGCAAAAGAGTTTTCGAAAAACAAAATCAAAACAAAAAAACAACCAAAATGTGTTGCAGTGTCCTAATTTATAATATTAATTGCTTTACCTTAAAGGTAAAGCAATTAAACCAAACCATAGATAAAAATTTATTCATATAATTTAATATGCATAATTGCATAATTTTTTTTTGTCTTTCCTAAAATTTTAGCCCATCCAAGTTTAGCAGTACTTTCATCTCCTAATATAAAATTCATTCTTTTTGAATAATTAATTTTTAAATACAAATCAACACAAAACTCATTATTGGTTAAAAATATAATACTATCTTTTAAGTCTTGATATTTACTGCCATGAGGTAAATATTCTATAGCATCTTGGTATTCAATATCTTTTATAAAAATAGCAATTTTATTTTGATGAGATAAAAATGTATCACCCAAAATAAAGTTTTTTCCTAAAATATGATTTTTTATGCCTAGATTATTTTTTTGGGATTTTGCAATTAAAATTTGGTGGGGTAAATTTTCTATAATACTTAATTTATTTTTTAAATTAAAATTACTTTGCAAAACTCTTTCAATGTATGTCTTTGGACGTCTCAAACTTAAAAGCAAAGGAGCAAATGGTAAATATTTTATTGCGATAGATTGCTCTTTAATACCTAAGATATTAAATAAAATTTTTGAAATAACATCACTAAAATCTTTATTAAAAGATCTAGGATAACTTTTTAAACCTATGCTTTCAAAAAAAACCCAAAGCAAATAATGATTGAAAAAATCAAAAAATAAACTCCATCCTTCATTGCCATCTTCATTTCTAGAGAGTTTATCCAACATATAAGAAGGAAGTTGCGATGAAACTCCATGTAAACCCATAAAATTAATTATCAATTCAATAGGTATTTTATCTTTTGAAAAATGAAGTTTTTCTATTTCTTTATGAGGATGTTTTAAACTTTTATTGGTTCTTAAAAAAATATCTTTCTTATCATATTGCTTTAATAGAGTGTTAAGTAATTTGTAAAAACTATAAGAATCAAAATCTTTCATATTAGATCTTTTTTTCCAAAAATCGCAGGGTAATGTAAAATTTCTTTAGAATCAACACATTTTATTGTAAGCTCACAAAACGAATTAATACTGGCAAAAGATGATAAAAATTTTGATAAAATAAGTCCCAATCTATATACTTCTCCTAAGGAATAAAAACAAGAGTCTTTTAATTCAAATATTGCACTTGTTCCTTTTTTGGTAATGTGCTCATCAATCAGATAAACGCTTTTGCTGTTGATATTAACAATAGCTTCTTTTAAAAGCCTATAGCTTTCTTCATTTTCTTTATCCTCTAAAAAACTATAGCTCTCTAATACTCCAAAAAAAGCGTTTTTATTTAACATAGTTTGATAAGAAAAAGAAAGCATGGATACAAATTTCCACAGCAAATTTCCATCAATATTGCATTCTCTTGTTTTACTTGGAACTTGTATATTTTTAGTTAAAACATCCTTTAAATCGCAAATATTAATATCAGCTATTTGTAGTCTTGAAGGCAAGTTTTTATTTGAACATAGAGTTTCTATACTTACAGTTTCATCTATAAAATTAGAAGAAAAAAAAGAAATTTCTTTAAATACTTCTCCTTTAGAATTCTTTTTAGTATTTAAAGCATAAAAATCACTCTTATTTTCTTTTAAAAATTCAAAACGCTCAAAACTTTTGTAATTTTTTAATACCCTTCTTCCCCCATTGCTGTTGTGTGCTTTAACCTGAAGTATTTGGATAATTTCATAAGCATTAGGCTGTGTTCTATCTATAAAAATTCTATAACCATCTCTTTTGTTATCGTTAATAAAAGGTTCAGCACTCTTTTTAAAAATATTAATAATAGGTGTCATACTTAGTGAAAACAATTCTTTTCTAAATAAACAATTTTTAGGAAAAGGCTTGGAAAATTTAAATTCTATATTGATTTCTCTTCCTTGGCATTCTCTTAAAATATCCAACCCTTTTATTTTAAAAAAATTAAATTTTTGCGGCAAGAAGAAATATTCTCTTAATAATGAAAAACTTTCAAACCCTAAGTCATTATAAAATAAAGCACTCTCTTCATTTTCAAGTCCTATTTTTTCTATATCATAAATACCAAGTTTAAACTCTTCATTGGTATCCAAACATTGAATTTTAAGCTCTTTTAAATAAGAATGCACATATAAAAGTAAAGTTGTGGAACTATAAATTTCATTACCTAGATATAAAACCATTTTATCCAAGTTTAAATCGCATATTCTAGTATCTGTTTTATCGATTTGCATTTTTAAATTCAAAGTATAATCTTGGTTTTTACTTCCTAAAAAAACCTCTTTAATAGATAAAGGATATAAATAAACATCATAAATTGTTTGAAATTCGCAAATACATTTATCTATAGCTTTGGATTTAACTATAGTGCCTTTGGGAATGATTAATTTGTTTTCCTTGTTTTTCTTATCAAAGTTAAATTCTTGCATACAAAGCGAGGGTAAAGAATTTGTATAATTTGGAGCTATAATATTAATTAAAGATTCTGCTATATGAGGAATATTTTCATCAAGTTCTTGATGAATTTTTGAAGTTAAAATAGCTAGATTTTCAATGATTCTCTCAACATCAGGATCTTTGCTATTATAAGCTAAAAAAGGTGCGAGTTTTGGAAAATATTTTATAAAATATTCTCTTGTTTCATGCAAATAATTAAGTTCTCTTTGATAGTAAAAAACATTATTTTTCATACAACCTCACAATACCTATTATTTTTAAAAATGATTTCTATATTAAATTCCTTAAAATTATCATCACAAAAGGTGCATTTTAAAAAGAAAGAAAGCTGACAGGGACTCAAGCTATTATCATAAGTAATGGAAATTATTCTTATTCTTTGTTCATATAAAACAATGAGTTTTTGTATTTCTTTTGCCATAGAAACACATAATTCATTAGAATTAAGGTTGCTATCAATTAAATTTGGCATACCTAAATCTTTTATGGTATAACAATCATCAAGTTTAGCATTGAGCAAAACTTTTATACTATTTTTAATATCCTCATAATCGTTTTGATAAAAAGGAACATGCGTGTTTTGCTCGTCTAATTCGTGTATGAGTTTATCGAGTAAAGACATTATTCTTTATCTAATTTTCCTACTAAAGAAAGCTCAAAATTACCACCCATATATTTAAAATGAGGTCTTACACTAAGTCCTATTTTATACCATCCTACTTCGCCAGCTATATCATCTACTTTGACTTTTACCCCTCTAAATGGCCTTCTACTTCTTACTTCAGCAGGAGGATTTTCTTGATCTGAAACATATTGTCTTACCCAAGAATTTAATCCTTCTTCAATATCGTTTCTTTCTTTCCAACTGCCAATTTCTTCTCTTTGAAGAACTTTTAAATAATGAGCCAGTCTTGAAATTAAAAATATATAAGGAAGTTGAGTACCTAAACGATAATTCATTTCAGCTTCTTTGCCTTCTGGGGTATTGGCAAATGTTTTTGGTTTTAAAACACTATTGGCAGAAAAGAAAGCCGCATTATTAGTATCTCTACGCAAAGTTAAGGTAATAAAACCTTCTTCTGAAAGTTCATATTCTCTCCTATCGCTAATTAAAACTTCTGTTGGGATTTTTGATTGCATAGTTCCATAACTTTCATAAAGATAAGTAGGTAAATCTTTAACCGCCCCACCGCTTTTTGGTCCTATAATATTTCCACACCATCTATATTTTGCAAAACTTTCTGTTAATCTTGTGGCAAAAGCATAAGCTGAATTGCCCCATAATAAATGATTATGAGAGGCATGAACATTTTCTTTATAATTAAAACTTTTAATAGGATTTTCTTCCACATCATAAGGACTTCTTGTTAAAAATCTCGTAACCATCACTCCTGTATATTTAGAATCTTCATTTTCTCTAAAAGTTCTCCATCTTGTATATTGAGGACCCTCTAATAAAGATTTTAAATCTTGGATATTGGCAAGTTCAGAATAATCTTCAAGTCCAAAAAATTTTGGTCCAAAAGAGGTTAAGAAAGGAGAGTGACTCATGGCTGCAATACTTGACATCTTATTTAAAAAAGTCATATCAGGACTTGCTGAGCTAAGCTGATAATCTCCAATAATAGCACCTACTGGCTCGCCACCAAATTGTCCGTATTCTGAAGAATAAATGTTTTTATAAATAACACTTTGTGTAATATCAGGATTATTTTCAAAATCTTCTAAAGCCTCTTCCTTTGTAATATCAAACAGATTGATTTTTATATTTTCATTAAAATCAGTCCTTTCAACCAAAAATCTAAGACCGCGCCAAGTGGATTCAAGCTTTTGAAATTCTTCATTGTGTAAAATTTCATCCATTTGTTTTGATAATAAATCATCAATATGTGCAATCATTTCATCGAGTGCAAATTTATTGATTTTATCCTCAACATTATCACTTTTAACAATTTCTGAAATAAATTCTGCAACGCCTCTTTTTGCTATGCTATAACTTTCATCATTTTTGGCATATTTGCTTTTTTCCATAATGCTTTCAATGATTGGAGTTTGGGTTGTTTTATTTGTCATTTTTATTTCCTATTCTTCTTCTTTTTTGATTTCTACAAGTAACTTTTCTTTTGTTTTTTCATCTTTTAATGCTTCTAAAACAGCTTTTCTAAAATCAGGTATATTTCCCAAAGGACCCTTTAGAGCCATCAAAGCTTCTCTTAATTGCATTAGCTTTCTTAACTCAGGAATTTGGTAAACTAAATAATCAGGTGAAAAATCTTTCATGCTGGAAATATGAAGATTAACATCAAGTTCTTCCGCTGGCGTTCCTAAAGTATTTTTAACACTAAAACTTGTATTTATATCTAATTTTTGCATTACTTGATCAAAATTATTTTTATTGATTTGCAAAATTTCTCTTTCTTCTAAAGGAGTTTCGTTTTTTCCTTTTAAATTTGCCATTACCATTAATTTTAACGGCAATTCTATTTCAGCATTTTGCCCATTAGTTTTAGCTTTATATGTTATATTGATGCGTTCTTTTGGTGCGCGAGAGCCATCTGACATTCTTATTCCTTTATTTTCAAGATTAAAAAGTATTTATATTCATTTTATTATAGTTAAACTAAACTAAATTTTATATAAGGTGTTATTTAACTTTTTCTTTTGCATTTTCATATTCTTCTAGCAAATAATCTTTTAACAAGGTTTTTTCCATTAATTCCACTAAATATAAATAAAAAATTTTGGCATTTTTTTTCATACCTTTATTTTCAAAGACTTTTGCTATTTCAAGCAAGGAGTGAATATTATTCATTAAAGAATTATTGATATTTGCATTATCAATATCTATCAAGATTTGCTCCAAATCCTTTTGTACTTTTTGTATTTGATTATCTTGCCAAATAGGTTTTTTTTCTTTGATGTTTAATCTTGTAAAATAATTGATAATTTCTTCTTTACAAAGCATTTGCCCTGTTTCAAAACAAAGCTTGTTAATACCTTCAAATTTGTTAATAAAATCATGAGTAAGACTTATGAGTATTTTTGATGCTGCTGTTTTTTTGTTTTTGTCTAAAAATTCACAAAAAAGCTTCATTCCTTCTAGCCAAAAGGGATTTAAAATAAGATTACTCATAAAATATTTTATATGTTCTTTTTTGTTTTCTTTTTCTTCTTGCAAAGCTAGAATTAAATTAAGATCAGGATATCTTAATCTTGTAATATTATTGCTGTTTTGAGGTAAATTTTTAATTTTTCCCCACATGGCTTGCGTAAAAATTGCATAGGCATTGAGATTATTTTCATCTTCATCTAAAAGTTCAAAAGCTAAGTTTTGATAAAAGGCTTTATATTCTCTTTCATTTAAAGAATGTGTGCTTTGATTTTGTGTTTTTAATTCTTGTTTTACTGGCTCTAAAATCACAGGAGTTTTATCACTGAGTTTAAGTTTTAAAAACTGACAATGTAAAATTTGTTCTAATTTAGCAAAAATTTCATTAAAATCTTTTGTAATATCAAAAGCTAAAGAAGGTTGTGTTTTGTTGTATTCATTTAAGAAATTATCAATAAGATTTTTAATTTTTTTCTTTTGAGTATGTAAAAAATCATTATCTTGATTAAGCAATTGCTCTAAATGTTTTAAAAGCAATAAAAGCTGATGGAAATATTTTTCTTTATTAGAATAAAAACAAGATAAGAGAAGATAATTGCAAATTTTTAAATTAAGCGAATGATTTTTTAATATTATTTCTGAATACTCATAAACTTTATCCCAATTAATATTTTCATGATTTAAGGTTTTGTATTTTGACATTTCATCTTCAAGCAAATGAAATTCTTCTAATTTAGCTAAATCATTTTTTAAATCACTACTAAAAAGCATTATTCTTTCCTTTAAAAAATATTATAATTGAATTTTAAAAATTATTATGTTAATTTTATAAAAAAATATTTTATACTCTATAAAGGATATTTTATGTTTAATGTAAAATTTTTTATTTTTATACTATTGTCATTATTCTTAAGTGCATGTTCTAGCAATGTAAGTGTTCAAATTAATAATTTAGAAAATTCCAATCTCAATAATAGATTTGATGATGTACCCATTACTGTAATTGTTTATCAATTAAAAGACATAAAGAAATTTGAAGAAGCAAGTGATTTAGATTTAGCAACCAGAGAAGATGGGGTTTTAGGTAAAGATAAAATAGATTCTATTAAATTACAAATTGCCCCAAAAGATAAAGTAATAGCTGTAAAAGTTAATGATGAAGAAGTTCCTTATATAGGGGTTTTAGCTCTTTTTGCAAATCATACAAAAAAAACCACAAAAATAGGAGTAAAAACAGAAGAGGCTAGTGGATTTGGTAGTAATAAAATTTTAAAATTTGAAATCAGCAAAGAAGGCATCAAGAAAAGTAAATAGGACTTAATATGGCAGATAAATTAAAAGTTGCTTGGTTTGATGGCTTAAATATAGGACAAACTCATTTTGAGCAGCAAGAAAGATTTTTAAATAGAAATATAGACTTAAAAACAATTCATATCTATAGCAATCTATATGGAATTATAGATTTGGAGTTCTCACAAGAAATGTTAATGCAAGGTAAAATCGCACTTTCGAAAATTTCAGGCATTGCACAAGATGGCAGTATTTTTAATGCGCCTGAACAAGACTTGCTTCCTAAGCCGCTTGAGATTAACTACGAATCCTTAATCAATTCAGTCATTGTTTTAAAAATTCCATTAGGACTTAGCACTATAGCTGATTTATCTTTACGCAACAGTCTTTCAAATTCTAAATATATTTGCCTTAGGAGCAATATTGCTCTAAGAAATTACGATGATTCTCAAACGGATATTTTACACCATCTTGAAAATGAAGATGAGCTTGAAAATACAGCTTTTACCCAAGAAAAAAGAGCTTTGCTTTTGGCGAGTTTGAGATTAAAACTTGGTATTTTGGGTAATTCAACCCCCGATGAACTTGAACTACCTATTGCAAAAATTAAAAATATTGATGCTAACAAAAAAATTGAATTAGAAAATGATTTTATACCTACTTGTCTTAACATAAGTAAAATTCCCATCATCAGATCTTTTTTAGAGGAAAATATTCATGCAATCAAACAACATAAAAGTGTTTTAAATAATGTATTTAAAGGCATAGATCAAACCAAAAATACTTTAGATTTTAGTACATTTTTATCTTTAAATCTTTTAAAAAAATGGTACTTAATCTTCTCACATTTGGCAAATAAAGATAAAATCCACCCTGAAATTTTATATGAAAAATTCTTAGAATTTCAAGGAGAACTATCAGCTTTTAGCAATGATGAGACTTTTTTAGAATTTATTCCTTATAAACATGACAATTTAAATGAAACTTTTTTAAGTTTAATAAATAACTTAAGATTATTATTTTCAAAAATAACTAGCCCAAAATACACAATGGCTAAGATTATTAATAATCAGAATGGATTTTATGATTTTATATTTGATAATTCAGGAATTTTAGAAGATGCAGAAATTTATTTTGCGATTAAGGCTGAAGTCAGTACAGAGTATTTGCTAAGTCATTTTAAAACCCAAAGCAAAATTCACACTCAAAGCAAGATTAAAAATATAGTTGCAACCCAGCTTAAAGGAATTAATGTTGATCAAGTGCCTAATGTTCCATCTAGCATTCCTTATTTAAATGGTTATATTTATTACAAAATTGACAAAAAAGATGAATTATTTAAAGATTTTAAAGGAGAAAATGTTATAAGTTTTTATTTAACTAATAATATTAATAATCCTGATATTAAAATGTGGGCGGTATTTTAATGCAAGAAAACATAAGCAAAAATAAAGAAGAATTAAGTCTAATTCTTAACTCAAAACTAGAAGGACTTAAAAATAATAAAATAATAGATTATTCTTTAGAGCTTCTTTTGCTTTCTTATAGACTTTCAAAAATTACTTCTTTGGAGACACATTTTGTTGCAAATTTAAGAGAAACTCTGATTAATAGTATTTTAGCCATAAGTGCTAAGTTAAGTGCTTGTAAGGAATATGAAGAAAAAGACATTATAAAATTCAGATATTGTCTTTGTGTTTTTATAGATGAAAGCTTAATGAAAAATGAGAATTTTATTGATTTTTGGGCTAATAATACTTTAACCGTGAGATTATTTGATGAAACCTTAGGGGGAAATAATTTTTATGATATAGCACTATCTTGGCTTAATAATCCTGCAAAAAACAAAGACTTTTTAGAATTCATATATACTTGTTTGATTTTAGGTTATAAAGGAAAATATAGCGATAATAAAGACTGTGAAGAAAGGATAATTCATCTTTGTAATAATATTGCTACTTCCTTAGCATCCTTATATACCTTAGAAGAACAATTAGCTTTTAATAAAGCTTACGAGATTAGCTTTAAAGAAAATGCTTGGCAAAAATTTATGAGATTGTATTTTAATAAACTTATTATAATCTTGCCTTTGATTTTTATACTCACAATATTTTCCTATTCTATTTTTAATCTTGAAACCAATAACAAAAGAATAGAAAACAATGTAAGCAAGCTTGTGCAACAGCTTAAGAGCGTGGATAAGTGATCTTATAAATTAAGATAAGCCATACACAAGAATAATTTAAGTGTGAATTTGTGGATAGGGGAGGAGTAATGCATAAAAAAATTCAAGCAATCAGCTATCAAATCAATCATTTAGTGATCGAGGTTTTTTAAAAGGATAATAATGCTGGAATTCTTTATTAATCTTTTAATATTTATTCTTATATTTTTCTTTTTTGTTTTTATATTTTCTATCATTTTATATTTTAGCACTAAAATCTTTTATAAATTAAAAAATAAAACAAAAACTATAAATTTTAAAACAATATTTAAAAAATTTACTTTGTTTCTTTCGCCTGTATATCTTTTATTATTCTTAGCAGGAGGCTGTTCTTATAAATATATGGATCCACAATATTATGAATTTAAGAAGTTGTGTAAAGATATAGACAATAAAGTAGTAATTTATGATAAAGCTTATTGGGAAATATTTAGCAATAGAGAAAAAGGAAATACAAAACATGATGAAAAAGGAGAATTCTTTTTTAATCAAAAAATAAATAAAAAAATATATTTTGATTTTAAAAAATCAAAAAGCATTAATGTATTGCAAAAGGATAAATTTACTTTAACAGAAGTTACATTTGAAGATTATTATGATGGCATTCATTATTCAACACATTTATCCTATATTTATAATGATTATGGTATATTCTTAGGAGGCGATGAGGGCGCTGGATTCTATTTTAGATATCATAGAAGGTTATATTGTGAAGATGTTAGATAAAAAATTTAAAAGCATAATGAGCTTAAGATAGGAATATAAAATAAGCAAAAACATTAAAACACAGGAAGCTAAATTAGACTTAATTGCTAAATTCTTAGACTATGCTAATGTAGCTGATGCAAGTTATGCGATGTTGCATTTAATCAATGAGAATGATAAGAATTCAACCCTTGCACCCTTTATGGCTTTATGCAGATAGGATAACTAATCTAAAAACATAGTAAAAGGCAATAAAGTATGAAATATATTACATTGCCTTTTATTGCAGGTTTAATTGTATTTGTTTCGGTAAAAGGTTGTTTTTATCCTACAAGCTATCGTGCTTTTATACCAAAAGTTTAGATTTGAGTATAAAGAATTTGAAAGATTATGCAAAGAGGAAGTAGGAAAGGTAGTGTATGCAAGACCTATAAAACATGGTATAAAGTTAGAAGATTTGTTTAACTTACCTTCTACGAGTGCTAGGCGTGTTGTTTTAAGCAGACATATGTATATGTTGATAGAAAATGTTACAACAAGAGAAGACGAAATTTTTTACTTACATATAGCTGGTTTTGAATATTATACAGGTTGGACAAGAAAAAGTTTTTCTATGCATGATGATTCTAAAAAATATATAAGATGCGAGCCTTTGCTTTATGGTAAAACTTGGAAAGAAAATGCTAAGATAATGGAACAAAAGGCATTTGATAATAAAGAATATATAGGCACAGAAAAATATTTACGATATTCACCTTATCATTATGAGTATAATACACTTTATCGCCAAATAGTTAATTTCAAACAAAAGAAAGAGAATTAATGATATATAATTACAAATACTCTCTTGGAATCTATGTTAATGATTGGGGCTTTATGATGGGCAGTGAGGGAAACCCTCATGTGTTCTTAGGACTTAGCAAAGGCAAAAGTCTTGATGAGCTTGATAAAATAGGGAGGTAAAAATTTTTTAAGAGAATTTAGAATAGAGATTTCATGTTAAAATAAAGTTATTACAAATTTAAAAATCAAGGAATTGAAATGGCATTTACTCAAAAATGTGAAGAATGTGGCGAAGAGATAGATAAAATGAAAGTTTGTCGATATTTCAGTCTTTTTTAGTAAGGTGGGGTTGTTGAGTGTAAAAAATACAAAATGCGTTATAAGTCTAAATACAAAACTGCAGTTTTGGATGGAATGATACCTATATTCGCCGTTGTTGTTATTATGATTGTGGTGGTAGATCTTTTACTTTTTTTGTTGGGGTTACATTAGGGAGTATGATAATACCGACTTTGGTACTTTTAGTGCTTTATAAGATTTTGGGGACTTATTTTATGCCATTAAAGAAAATTGATAAAAAAGACGAGCAGTTTTTTGACATTAAAGATAAATTTTAGCATTTTGATAATTTATAATCAGATTTTTTATATGTTTTAGAGCGATAGACATTTTACTATATTTATAGTCACTTATGGTTATGGTTTTTAGGTGGAAAAATATTATAAATTTAAATTTTATAAAGTAAAGATTTTTGTGAAATACTATGTAAGAATTTATATCTATCTAGTGGATTGGAAAGTATCTTTGGATTTTCTTAGAATTTATTAAAAATAAAAGTCCTGATGAATTAGACAAAATAGATGAAGAATCAAAACAAGAATATCTTAAAAACAAAAATTTAAATGAATTAAAAATATTAAGCAAATCAGTTATAATAAAACAATTTATCTGTATTAGGAGTAAATTTGCAAATTCCTATTTATTCTAAACTCAAAACAAAGCTAGAAAGTAAAGGAGTAGATAGTATATCAAGTGGGCAAATTGCTTGGTTTGTGTGTAGTGTAGGGATTTTTATCATTCCTATGATATATCTCTATATTAGTAACAATTACAATCAATTTATTATTTTGTTTTTTATGCTATTTATTTTTATATTGAATATGCTTTATGCTAAAAATTTTTTTGCATTATTGTTGCTTGTGATATTAATATTTATATATATGAAATATCATGAGTTTATCTATAATTTTAAAATTTTATTTTTTATTTTTGCACCTATAATTTTTATCTTTTTAAGAGCTTGGAGAATTTTAATAACTTTTTTATGTGGATATATTTTTTTAGTGGCTATGGTATATATATTTGAGTTATTAGGAGGATTTTATAAATGAAATATTATGTAACAATTTATATTTGATTTTAAGATTCCTATCTATTAAACAGTTTTACTACAAAAAATTCAATTTTAATTTAAGAAGTGGCGCAGCGGACGGGGCTCGAACCCGCGACCTCCGCCGTGACAGGGCGGCATTCTAACCAGCTGAACTACCGCTGCATCCAAAGAAAGATTAAAAATGGTGGTCGCTATAAGACTCGAACTTATGACATCCACCTTGTAAGGGTGGCGCTCTACCAACTGAGCTAAGCGACCAAGTTTTGGCGACCCCTAGAGGATTTGAACCTCTGTTTCCACACAGAGAGAGTGTTGTCCTGGGCCACTAGACGAAAGGGTCTTTACCCTATAATAATATACGAAAAAATGGTGTCCCGTGTTGGATTCGAACCAACGGCCCCCTCCTTAAAAGGGAGATGCTCTACCGGCTGAGCTAACGAGACAAAGTGGCGCAGCGGACGGGGCTCGAACCCGCGACCTCCGCCGTGACAGGGCGGCATTCTAACCAGCTGAACTACCGCTGCATCCAAAGAAAGATTAAAAATGGTGGTCGCTATAAGACTCGAACTTATGACATCCACCTTGTAAGGGTGGCGCTCTACCAACTGAGCTAAGCGACCAATGGTGTCCCGTGTTGGATTCGAACCAACGGCCCCCTCCTTAAAAGGGAGATGCTCTACCGGCTGAGCTAACGAGACAATTTTTAAAATAAAAATGTGATTATGCCAAAATACCACCGCTTTGTCAAGAGTTAAAAGTTATTTTTGACAAAAAGATTCTAAATATCTAGAAAAAATAGCAATTGGTAAAGTTAAAAGCAAATAACAAAAAGCCAAAGGAATATAAGCCTCTAAAGTCGAAAAGGTATATGAGTTAATCTCTTGCGCGCTTTGCGTAAGCTCATTTAGGGCAATAATGCTTAGTAAAGAACTATCTTTGATCAAATTTGCAAACTGCCCACTTAAAGGCGGCAAAACATTTTTAAAGGCTTGAGGAAAGATAACATATAAATAAATTTGGTATTCTTTTAAGCCCAAAGCCTTAGCATTTTCATAAGCCACATTACTTACACTTAAAATTCCAGCTCTAAAAATTTCACTAATATAGGCACAAGAAAACAAAGATAAAATCACAACCCCAGCTATATAGCGATTCTCAAGCCCCAAACTATCTGCAATGATATAATAAAAAATCAAAATTTGAACCAAAAAAGGTGTTCCACGAATAAGCTCAGTATAAAACTTTGCAAACATCCTTAAGATAATAATCTGACTAAAACTAAAACTTGCCAAAATCAAAGAAAAAATAATGCTTAAAATCAAAGAAAAAAAACTGATTAAAATAGTATTTAAAAAACCTTTAAAAAATTTTTCCCTATACTCATAAACCGCAGTAAAATCAAAATTATAAGCACTAAAATTTAAAAAACACAAAACAAAAGTTACAAAAGTCACAAATAAAATAGAAGTATTAAATACCAAGGCACTAAAACTTAAATTTTTGTGTTTTTTACTCCTTTGCAATTTGTCGATAAATAAATTCAATTTTTACCCTTTTAAAAATATTTTATTCTAAAATTTTGATTGATTTTAACGCAATATTTTTAAAATTTGATAAAAAACATTATCAAAATCAAAAATTACACTGTGCCTTCTTTTTGCACTCTTTGTAAATTTTTCTCACAAGAGGTAAAAGCAAGATTAAAGCCAAAGCATTAGGAATAACCATTAAGGTATTAAAAAAGTCTGATAATTCCCAAACCAAGTCTATTTGCAAAATTGCCCCTAAAATAATAAAAAATAATACTAAAATTTTAAAAATTGCTAATATTTTTTCATTAAATAAAAATAAAACATTAATTCTTGCAAAATAATACCAAGCTATTATCGTTGTAAAAGCAAAGAAAAATATACAAAGTGCTAAAATTATACTTCCAAAATTTCCAAAAACCACGATAAATGCATTTTGCATCATTATATCTGAATTTAAATTCTGTGTATTGGTAAGTAAAATAATCAAAGCCGTTGCAGTGCAAATTAACATGGTAGTGATAAAAACTGAAAGCATAGCACTAAAGGCTAAATTTAGTGGATTACTGTCTTTGGAATTTACATAAGCATGAGGGATAGAACCCATACCTGCTTCATTAGCAATAAGTCCTCTAGATATTCCATAATGCAAAGCTTCTTTTACACCAATACCCAGCAAACCTCCCATCACAGCCTCAGGATTAAAAGCAGAAATAAAAATAAATTCTAAGCAAAATAAAATTTTATCTGAAAATTTAAACAAAACATAAGCCGTACAAAGTAAATACAACACTGCCATAAATGGTGCTAAAAATTCCGAAAATAAAACAATGCGCTTGACTCCACCAAAAATCACAAAAGCACCAAGTAAGGCTACAAATAAACCACTTATAATTTCATTTATACCAAAAGCATCTTTAAAAGATATAGCTATGGCATTGCTTTGAGTCATCTGTCCTATAAAGCCCAAAGCTATGATCAAGGACAAGGCAAAAGTATAAGATAAAATTTTAGCAAACCTTGTACCTAAAATTCCTTTCAAGCCTTCTAGTATATAAAAGGCTGGACCGCCTAAGTATTGGTTATTTTTAAAAATTCTAAATTTTTGCGCCAAAAGAACTTCTGCCATAATACTAGCCATACCCAAAAACGCACCTACCCACATCCAAAAGACCGCACCAGCACCACCAGCTTTAATCGCAGTAGCTACACCTACAACACTTCCTACACCAACTTGCGCACAAATACTAATAGCTAAAGATCTCAATGAAGCAAGTTTATCTGATTGGTTGTTTTTAAAAAAATAAGCAATGCTGTGTTTGAATTTAAAAATTTGTGCGAAATTGAATACAAAGCTATAAACAACACCTAGCAAAAGCAAAGCACCCACTAAAATATAAGTCACAAAAAAATCATTGATATTTAAAAGCAAATCATACATTTTTAAATTCCAAACAATAAATTAAAAACGCAATTATATATATTTATTTTATGAAGTGCAAATATTTAAACAAAATAGTTAAAATAACGAAAAATTTATCTATAAAGGAAAAACCATGAAAAAAATACTCCTAATTTTAGTTGCGGTTTTTGGATTTTTATTTACCGCTTGCTCAAATGCAGATAGCAACGAAGCCATAAGAATTGGTATTGCACCAAATTACAAACCTTTTGATTATAAGGAAAATGCTAAACTCACAGGCTTTGATGTGGATTTAGTTGAAGAGATCGCAAAAAGAGAAAATGTGAAAATCGAATGGGTTGAAATGAGCTTTGATGGTTTAATTTCTGCTTTAAAAACAGGAAAAATCGATATGATTGCCTCAGCTATGAGTCTTACACCTGAAAGAAGTGCAAATATGGATTTTACAGATACTTACTACAACACTAAAAGCTTATATCTTAAAAGAAAAGCCGATGCTAGTTTAAATACCAAAGAAGATCTTATAGGAAAAAGTATCGGGGTGCAACTTGGAACCCTTCAAGAGCCTACAGCAAAAGCCATTCAAGATGCTAAAGTAGAAGCCAATGAAGCTATTGCGGTGGCTATCATTGCTTTAAAAGCTGGAAAAATCGATGCTGTTATTGCCGATAAAGATGTTTCTAAAGGATTTTTGGCAGAAAATGATGATTTAGAAGGATTCTTTGAAGAAAATGATGGAAGTAGCGGATTTAGTTTTGCTTTTGATAAAGGTAAAAATTCTCAAATTTTAGCTAAATTCAATAAAGGCATTAAAGATCTTCAAAATGATGGGACTTATCAAAAACTTCTTGAAAAATACAATTTGCAATAATTTTAAAATTTTCCAAAGCCAATTTGGCTTTGGAAAATTAAGATAATTCTTTTATACTTTTCTTCAAAGCTTCAAAAAAATAATCAATATCCTCTTTTTGATGAGTATAGTGTAAACCAACTCTTAGCCAACCAGGTTTATAAGAAAGCTTTTCATTATCTTTAAGTTTTAGCAAATCATGTCCATAAGGTCCAGCACAAGCACAACCTGCCCTTGTTTCGATATGAAATTTTTTACTCAAATGAAAGGCTAAATCAAAAGGCGAAATTCCTTTGATATTAAAAGAAAAAATTGGAAGTCTGTTTTTTAAATTCCTTGCATAAAGCTCCAAATTTGAAATTTCTTGCATTTTTTTAAAAAAATAATCTCTAAGTTCATTGTCTAATTTTTCAATTTTACTAAGCCCAATTTCATCACGAATTTTAAAAGCCATTGCAGCACGGATAAGTTGCAAAATTCCTGGTGTTCCACCCTCTTCCAAAGCTTCTTCATTGCATAAATAATTTTGTGAATTCCTTGAAACATAAGCTACGGTTCCTCCAGCTGCAAAACTAGGTTTTTTACCACAAAATTGCTTTTTAATCACCAAAATCCCACAACCCCCTACCCCACCTAAAAACTTATGCGAACTGATAAATAAAGCATCATAAAATTCACAAGAAATATTTTTATAAGGCGCAAAAGACGAAGCATCGAAAGCCACAATAGCATTAAAACGGCGTGCCAACAATGAAATACGCTTATAATCGCTTAAAATTCCTGTTACATTTGAAGCTAAAGAAAAACTAACTATGATTTGACGCTGATAATTTTTTTGCAAGAGTTTTTCAAAAACCACAAAATCAATCTCTCCTTTATCATCCAAAGGAACTCTCACACACTCACACAAACCCTCTCTAAAAGACAATTCATTGGAATGATGCTCATAAGGTCCAACGATAACTAAGGGTAATTTTTCCTTAGTTGTATCTTTAAAATATCTTTCTTTAAGCACCGGTGGAATATAAATACCCAAAAGTTCTTGAAATTTTTTTATAGCAGCGCTTGAACCTGTTCCACAAGCAATAAGAGCAAAATTTTCATCTAAAGAAAGGCTTTTTTTAATATCCCTTCTAGCCTCATCAAAATATTTTTGAGTGATAAAAGAATTTAAAGAACTATCAGAATGAGTATTTGCATAGGTTAAAAGAATTTTCTGAATTTTTTTTTCTACACTTTTTAAAGCCAAAGCACTTGCAGTAAAATCAAAATAATAAGTATTTTTTTTTAAAATAATATCTTTTCTTAAGTCGCAAATTTCCAAAATCAAACCTTATAAAATTTGATAGAATTATACTATAAAATTATATTTTATATAAAAGGAAAAAAAATTAAATTTAGTGAATTTGCTAGAGCGTATCCTTGTTTATCAATAGAAAAGCTCATAGATTTATATAGCGTTTTTGATGGTTTTTCTCCTTTAGAAAACACAGATGATAATATTTTTACCCTCATAGAAAGAGAAATTTTAAATAATTATCAAGAAATTCAAACTTGGTTTAAATTTGACCACAAAACAAACCAAGCTTTAAATTTAATCGCTAAAAATAACAGAAAACGCTACTCAATCAACAAAAAAATCAATCATTTCAAAGCAAATTCCATTATTAATGAGCTTTTGCTTTCTCAAATTTTATATCTTGAAAAAAGCAAAGAAAAAAAAATCATCCGCAATAAAAGACAAAAATTAAAAAAACACCTAAGACATTATGTGATCCAAGACAAACTACTTTTCAAAAACCACTTCACACGCTTCTTTTTTTATTTTTTAAAACCCAATGAAAAACTCATTTTAAATAATGATTTTCAAAGTATTTTAGAGCTAATAAAAAAAGACTTTGAGCATTATCAAAGTTTTTGTTTTGAATGCTTAAGTAAAGAATGCCTAGAAAAAACATTTCAAATCACAAATGTAAGTAGCTTTTGGAATAAAGATATCGAGCTTGATTTATTTTATCAAGACGAAAAAAGATGCATTGTAGGAGAAGTTAAATTTAAAAATAAAAAAATTTGCAAAAATATCTTAAATTTACTTAAACACAAGGCTGAAAGCTTGCAACTTAAAATAGACTATTATGTTATTTTTTCAAAAAATGGATTTTCTAGGGAACTTTTAAAAAATCAAGAACAAAATTTGCTTTTATTTGATTTAAAGGACTTTAAAATTTTATTACAAGGATAATAATGGACGAAAATATACTTAAAAGTTTAGATTCCAATGAAAAAGAAATTTTACAACAAGGCTTAAAATCTTTAATTGAGCAAAGTTATGTGATAGAAAACGAATACAAACAACTCAATGAAAGTTATATGTCCTTAATGCAAACATTTAATGAAATCATCGAAGTTTTACCTAGTGCACTTTGGGTGCTTGATCAAAACCGAAATATTCTCTTACAAAATCAAGCCGCATTAAAAAATACTCAACTTTTAAAAACCATTGATTTAACAAAAGATCAAGAACTTGAATTTGGGGGAAGTTTTTATACAGTAAAAATTATTTCTCAAGATAAAAAAACCATTGTTTTAGCCACGGATATTAGCAATGAAAAACGCAAAGAACGTCTTGTAAGTATGGGTAGCGTTGCGGCACATTTAGCTCATGAAATTAGAAATCCCATAGGTTCTATTTCCTTGCTTAGCTCTACTTTGTTTGCAAGAACTGAGCTTAAAAACAAACACATTGTTTTAGAAATGCAAAAAGCCATAGCAAGAGTGGAACGCATTGTAAATTCAACCTTACTTTTTACTAAAGGTGTACATATTAATACCGCGACTTTCAATCTCTTAGAACTCAAAGAAGAATGTGAACAAGCTATTAATACTTATAATTTTTCAAGCGATATTGACTTTGAATTTACTTTCTTAGATTTACAGATTAATGCAGATAAAAATTTACTTAGCCTTGTTTTGCAAAATTTAATTTATAATGCCATTGACGCTATAGAAGAAATTGAAATTAAAGATCCAAAAATACATATTACCACCTCTTTAAAAGAAGATAATTTATATATGCAAATTTATGATAATGGTTGCGAAATTAAAGATGAAAAAATAGTTTTTGAAGCCTTTAAAACAACTAAATTAAAGGGAAATGGCTTAGGACTTTCATTATCTAAAGAAATCATCAAAGCACACAAGGGTAAACTTGGTTTTGAAAAAAATCCTAAAAATTTTTATTTTATCTTGCCTTTAGAGTCTTGATATTTGTGAATTTAAGCTAGAATTGCCAAAAATATTTAAAAAGGAAAAAGATGACTTTAATTGCGATTTTATGTATTTATGCAGCCTTAAATGCCTTTGTTTCCTACGCTCAAATTCGCTTTTTAGAAAAAGAAAGAAAACAAAAGGCACAAATTTTAAGTGAAGAAGAATATCAAAAGGCCGCTAATATTGGTATTGAAAATGAAAAATTTAAAATATTTTCAAATTTTTATAGTCTTATTATAAATATTTCTTGGTTTAGCTTTGGATTTTTATATCTGAAAGAACTTTTCATTAATGAGAATTCAAGGCTAGAAAATACTCTATTTTTGCTGGCTTTTTTACTCATTACTAGTATTTTAAATTTGCCTTTAAGCATCTATGAAAGTTTTATTAAAGATAAGGCTCACGGTTTTTCTAATATGAGTGTGGCGCTTTTCATTAAAGATACCTTAAAATCTCTTATCCTAATGGTAATTTTTGGTTTTTTAATCATTTATGCTTTATTGTTTTGTTATGATTTTTTTGGTGAATTTTGGTGGATTGGGGCTTTTGCATTCTCTTTTTGTGTTATTTTAATTATCAATCTCATCTACCCTACTTTAATCGCTCCTATATTTAATAAAATGGAAAAATTAAACGATGAAATTCTACTTGATAAAATCACTCATTTAATGCAAAAATGTGGCTTTAGCACCAATGGAATTTATGTGATGGATGCAAGCAAAAGAGATAAACGCTTAAATGCTTATTTTGGCGGACTTTTTAAGAGCAAAAGAGTAGTGCTTTTTGATACGCTTTTAAAGGCTTTAAACGAAAGGGAACTTTTGGCAGTTTTAGGGCATGAGTTAGGACATTTTGTGCATAAAGACATTATCAAAGCTTTATTTAACGGTGCTTTAATGTTATTTATTTTATTTTTTGTTTTTGCACACTTGCCTGAATTTTTTTACGAAGAAAGCAATTTGGTAGGTGTTGATGCTGGAGTTTTTGCGCTTTTATTTACTTTGGGTAATGTTTTTACTCTTTTATTTTCCCCATTTTTAAATGCTTTGAGCCGAAAAAATGAATTTGCAGCTGATAGGCACGGGGCTAATGTTACAAGCAAAGAAGATATGAAAAATGCACTCATAGCTCTTGCTAAAGAAAATAAAGCTTTTATTAAAACAAGTCAAATTTATACCTTTTTTCACCTTAGTCATCCTAGTATTTATGATAGAATCAAGGCTTTAGCTTGACCATCAAACAAGCCTTAATCTTAGCAAAAGATACACTTTTAGAACATAAAAATGAAGCCTTGTTTATACTTTGCGAGCATTTGCAAAAAGATAGAGCTTGGCTTTTTTTGAATGAAAATTTAGAATTTGATGAAAAACCTTATTTTAAACTAATCAAACGCTTTCAAAATGGAGAGCCTTTTGAATATATCTTTAAAAAAGCTAATTTTTGGGGCTTAGAATTTTATATAGAAAAAGGGGTTTTAATCCCTCGTTATGATAGTGAAATTTTACTCACTCATTTAATTTCAACTTATCAAAAACACTCTTATAAAAATATTCTTGAGATAGGATTTGGAAGTGGAATTTTAAGCATTGTTTTAGCAAAAACCCTTCATCTTAAAATACAAGCTTGCGACATTAACCCCCTAGCCTTACAAATTGCAAAAAAAAATGCAAAAATTCATAAAGTGGATCATTTGATTGATTTTACACTCTGTGATTTTAAGGACTTAAAAGGAAATTTTGATCTTATTTTTTCAAATCCTCCTTATATAAAAAACGACTACAAGCTTGATATTTGGGTGCAAAATGAGCCAAAAGAAGCCTTATTTGGCGGAGTTAAAGGTTATGAAATTTTAGAGCAAATCATTCATTTTAGCTCGCGCACTAAAGCAAAAACTCTAGCTTGTGAATTTGGCTACGATCAAAAAGAAATTTTAAGCCAACTTTTGCAGGATAAATTCTCGCATATTAGCTTTTTTCAAGACGAACAAGGTTTTGATAGAGCTTTTATTGCTTCAAAATAAATTTTTAAAATTTTTAAAAGACTTTTGTTGTATGATTATAGTTTTTAATTTTTAAATTTTATGGAAATACAATGCAAAGTTGCGAAATTAAATTTAACGACAAACAAACAACAAAACAAATCAAAAATATTTTAGAGCACACAAAAAATATTGCCATTGTAGGCTTAAGTCCTGATGAAAATAAGGCAAGTCACTTTGTTGCTAAAAATTTACAAAAAGCAGGTTTTAAAATTTATCCTATTTATCCAAGTTGCGATGAAATTTTAGGCGAAAAAGTTTATCGAAATTTAGATGAGATCAGCGATACAATCGATACAGTTGTAATGTTTAGAAAAGCTGAATTTGCACAAATTCTTTTTCCTATCATACTTAAGAAAAATATTAAAAATTTCTGGCTTCAAGTTGGAATCATCAACGATGAAATTAAAACTTTATGTATGCAAAATCATATTAATTTTATGCAAGATCGTTGCATTTGGGTTGAATTTGAGAAACTAAACAAGGACAAACAATGATAGAATTAAACAAAATTTACCAAGCCAAACAAAAAATTGCTGATTTTGCAATAAAAACTCCTTTTACTCACTCTTCATTTTTAAGTGAGCTCTGTCAAGCTAGCGTCTATCTTAAAAATGAAAATTTACAAATTACTGGAGCTTATAAAATCCGCGGAGCTTACAACAAAATCGCCAATCTTAATTTAGAGCAAAAAAAGGCAGGGGTTATAGCTGCAAGTGCTGGAAATCACGCACAAGGCGTTGCTATAAGTGCTAAAAAATTTGACATAGAAGCTATCATTGTGATGCCTGAATCCACACCTTTATTAAAAGTAAGTGCGACTAAAAATTTAGGTGCAAAAGTTATTCTTAAAGGGGATAATTTTGATGAGGCTTATATTTTTGCCACTAATTACGCAAAAGAACATGGTTTGGTATTTATTCATCCTTTTGAAGATGAATTTGTTATGGCAGGACAAGGGACTTTAATGCTTGAAATGCTAGATGATGTCAGCGATCTTGATACCATTATTATTCCTGTTGGTGGCGGGGGACTCATCAGTGGGGTAGCAAGTGCCGCAAAGCAAATTAATCCAAATATAAAAATCATCGGAGTAAGTGCTAAAGGTGCTCCTGCGATGTATGAAAGCTTTCACTCTAAAAAAGCAAAAAATTCCAAATCAGTACGCACTATAGCTGATGGTATCGCTGTTAGAGATGTAAATTCTATCAATTTAAATATTATCTTAGAAAGCGTAGATGAATTTGTCCAAGTTGATGATAAAGAAATTGCAAATGCTGTTCTTTTTCTATTAGAAAAACATAAAATCATTGTCGAAGGCGCTGGAGCTTCTGCTGTGGCAGCTTTATTACATCATAAAATAAATCTTAAGGATTCAAAAAAAATCGGAGTAATTTTAAGTGGTGGAAACATCGATGTGCAAATGCTAAATATCATCATAGAAAAAGGTTTAAGTAAGGCGCATCGAAAAATGAAAATCAATGTTACACTCATTGATAAACCAGGAGCTTTACTTGAGCTTACAGACAGTTTAAAAAGTGCAAATGCTAATATCATTAAAATTGATTACGATCGCTTCTCTACCCAACTTGATTACGGCGATGCTATGATTTCTATCACTCTTGAGACAAAGGGTAGAGAACATCAAGAAGAAGTAAGAAAAATCTTAAATGATAAGGGTTTTAATTTTACTGAAAGTATTTAAATTTCAAAGGTTTGAAAGCCTTTGAAATTATTTATATCGGTTTTCTTTTTTAAATTCCTCATAACTTTTTACTTGTGCCTTGTAAGCCTTATAAACATTTAAAATCGCTCCCGCAATACCCCAAAAAACCCCCAACCAGAAAAGTGGAGCATAATTAAAAAATTTTTCCATCAAATACCCAAGTCCTACGCCAATCAAAACCGCTACAACCATAGAAATTCCAAGACTTAGTCCATCGGCAGCTTCTATGGTTTTTTTAATAATTTTTTGTTTTTTATTACTCATAGGTTTTTAAAACTTTCATAAGCAGCTTCTATGGTGAAGTCAATAATTTTTTCATTCATTTTATCACAAATAAAACCTGTTTCAAATTGAGACGGAGCAAGATAAACACCTCTTTTTAACATATTTTGATGAAATTTGGAAAATAATTTCAGATCAGATTTTAAAGCATCTTGATAATTTAAAATCTCATTGTCATTAAAGAAATATCCAAACATAGAACCAACATAAACACTTTGAAAAGGAATCTGATTAATTTTAGCAGCTTCACTAAAACCTAAAGTTAATCTACGAGCTAATTTTCCAAGCCTTTCAAATAAATTTTTATCCTCTTTTGCTTTTTTAATGCTCGCAATTCCAGCAGCCATTGCTAAAGGATTACCACTTAAAGTTCCTGCTTGATATACCCCACCCAAAGGACTTAAAAAATTCATAATTTCATCCCTTGATGCAAAAGCAGCCGCAGGCATACCACCACCTATTACCTTGCCAAAAGTCACGATATCTGCTTCAATATGATTAATACCATAAGAACCCAAAAAAGAAGCCCTAAAACCACTCATAACCTCATCAAAAATAAGCAAAGTTCCATTTTCCTTACATAATTCACTTAATTCTTCCAAAAATTCTTGTTTAGCAGGCACTAAGCCCATATTTCCAGCAATAGGCTCAATAATAACGCAAGCAATATCCCTGTGCTCATCAAATAAAGCTTTAACACTTTGTATATCATTATAAGTTGCTACTAAAGTTTTTTGCGCAAGTTCATTTAAAACTCCCAAAGAACTTGGAGTATTAAAAGTCGCAGCCCCACTTCCTGCACTCACTAGCAAAGAATCAGAATGCCCATGATAACAACCTTCAAATTTCATAATCTTTTCTCTACCCGTAAAACCTCTTGCAAGACGAATAGCACTCATAGTCGCTTCAGTGCCGCTATTTACAAAGCGAATTTTGCTAAGATGAGGAAAATCTTGCAACACAAGCTTTGCAAGCTTTGTTTCAGCCAAGGTTGGCGCACCAAAACTTGAGCCTTTTTTTAAGGCTTTTTTGCAAGCCTTCACTATATCCTTATCACAATGCCCAAAAAGCAAAGGTCCCCAACTTTGAACATAATCAATATAGCTTTTTCCTTCAATATCCACAAGCAAAGCATCTTTTCCATGATCAATGAAAATCGGCTCACTTTCCACATTTAAAAAGGCACGCACAGGTGAATTAACTCCACCAACTATGTATTCACAGGCTTGCTTAAAAGCATTTGTGTTTGTTTTTTTCATTTTTTCTTTTCCTTATTAAGTTGTTTGATGTAATTATATAAAGCTAAAATTTCATTTTCAGTTAAAGAATAAGTTGGCATTATGCTTTTACCTTCCTTGTCTTCACTTAAAGAATTTTTAAATTTTTCATAATCTAAATTTTGAATACTTGGAACTACAAAAGGAATTTTTTGCCTCTTTTTCTCATAATATCCCAAAATTTGCTCTCTACCATCTTCCCCATGACAATGCTTACAACTTATGCCACGAGGATTTTCATAAAGCATTTTAGCATACTCTTGAAAAGTAATAAAATCTTCGCAAAAAAGTTTTACCGCACTTAAAATACAAAAAAATATTATTTTCAAATTCTAACCTTAAATAAAAAAGAAGTTCTAGTATGATACAATTTTTATTTTAAAACAATATAAATATCTAAGGAAAATTATGGTTTTATTGGATGGCAAAAAACTTAGCGTCAAAGTAAAAAACGAACTGAGTAAAAAGGCTGAAAATTTAAAATCACAAGGGATTGAGCCTTGTTTGGCTGTAATTTTAGTTGGTGATGATGAGGCAAGCAAAACCTATGTTAATAGTAAAGCAAAAGCCTGCGAAGCTTGCGGTATCAAGTCTTTAGTCTATAAACTTGAAGCTAGCACTTCACAAAATGAGCTCTTAGCACTTATTAATACTCTTAACTACGATGATAGCGTGGATGGAATTTTAGTCCAATTACCCCTACCAAGTCACATCAATAAAAATCTTATTTTAGAAAACATTAGCGCCCTTAAAGATGTTGATGGTTTTCATCCTAATAATGTCGGCTATTTAAATTTAGGATTTGAAAACGGATTTTTGCCTTGCACACCTTTTGGAATTATGCGTTTATTAAATGAATATAATATCAACCTTGAAGGCTTAGATACTGTAGTGATTGGAGCGTCAAATATCGTAGGAAAACCTATGTCTGCTTTATTATTAAATGCAGGTGCGAGTGTAAGCATTTGCCATATTAAAACAAAAGATTTGAAAATGTATACCAAAAATGCTGATTTAATAGTCGTTGCAGCTGGATGTCCTGATCTACTAAAAGCAGATATGGTTAAAGATGGAGTAATTGTTGTTGATGTAGGTATTAATAGAGTGGATGGCAAAATAGTTGGTGATGTAGATTTTGAAAATGTAAGCAAAAAAGCAAGTTTTATCACTCCCGTGCCTGGTGGTGTTGGTCCTATGACTATAGCTATACTACTTGAAAATACAATCAAATCAGCACAAAACCGTCTTAAGGTTAAAAAATAATGCAAGAAATTTTAGATTTTATTATCACTGCTTTATTTGTTGCTTTTATGGTTTTTTTGATTTTGGGCTTTAATTATCAAATGAGAATTAAAGCAAAAGAAAAAGAAGAAAAATATAAACAATTTAACAAAAAGGAGAAAAAATGAGTAAAAAAATTCTAATTCCTCTAGCACAAGGCTTTGAAGAAGCTGAATTTATAGGTATAGCCGATGTTTTAAAAAGAGCAGGCGAGATGGATAAAAATTTAGAAGTTATCATTGCAGCTTTAAATCAAGAGCTTTTAGTCAAAGGGGCTAATGGTATTGTAATAAAAGCAGATTGCTCCTTAGAAGCTATAGAAGCAAAGGAACTTGATGCTATAGCACTTGCAGGTGGATTTGAAGGAATGAATAATTTAAAAAACAATTCTCAAATTCTAAACATTATCAAAAAATTACACGCTGATGAAAAAATCGTTGCCGCAATTTGTGCCTCACCTATAGTTTTAAATACCGCAGGAGTTCTGGAAGGAAATTTCACTTGCTACCCAGGTTGTGAAGCGGGACTTAAAGGAACAAGATTAAACAAAGCCGTTGTTGTAAATAAAAATATCATCACAGCAGCCGGTCCAGCAACTGCCATTCTTTTTGGTTTAGAACTTGCCAAAATACTTTGCGGAGAAGAAATTTATAAGGCTCTTTATGAGGGTATGTTAATTCCGCTAACTAAGTGATAATTAAAGCAAGGGTTTATTTCCTTGCTTTAATTAATTTTGTGATTTCACCAACTTCAGGAAATCTTTCGCTTTCACAAGCTATCAAGCCTCTTTTTGAAAAAAGCACCTCAGTATCCACCTCAACAATGAAATCACCTCTACCACCGATTTCAAATTCCACTTTAATGTCTTTGAAATCATTTTGTAATTCTTCTGCAACCCTTGCAGCTTGTGGTTGATAATTTCAAAGATTGCAATAAGCAATTTTTACTTTCATCACTAAATCCTTTAAAAAAATTAAGTTTCCATTTTAAAACAAAAGTAAGAAATTTTAGCTTAATTTTAGTTATAAATTCTTTCAAATTCAGCGACAAAATTTTATAATTTCTTCCAAAAAAATACAAGGATAAAAATGAGCCAATTTACCCATCTTCATTTACACACAGAATATTCTTTGCTCGATGGAGCTAATAAACTTAAAGAATTAGCCAAAACCTTAAAAGAACAAGGCGCAACCAGTGTAGCAATGACTGATCATGGAAATATGTTTGGAGCGATTGACTTTTATCAAACCATGAAAGCACAAGGTATAAAGCCCATCATTGGCATAGAAGCTTATTTGCACAATGGCGAAGAATTAAACGATAGAAGCTCAAGACAACGCTTTCATCTTTGTCTTTATGCTAAAAATGAAATTGGATATCAAAATTTAATGTATCTAAGCTCCCAAAGCTATATTCACGGACTTTATTATTATCCGCGTATCAATAAAAAGCTTTTAAAAAAACACAGCGAAGGCTTAATCTGTTCTTCAGCTTGCTTGCAAGGTGAGGTAAATTGGCATCTTAATACAAAAAGTGAAAAAAATCAAAAATTTGGTGCTAAAGGCTATGAAGCTGCAAAAGAAGTTGCGTTGTGGTATAAAGAAGTTTTTGGGGATGATTTTTATCTTGAAATAATGCGTCATGGCATAGGAGATCAACTTTTTATTGATAATCAAATCATTAAATTATCTAAAGAATTAGGCATTAAAATCATTGCCACAAATGATACACATTACACTTTTAAGGAAAGAGCAAGCGCGCATGAAGTTTTTATGTGTATAGCAATGGGCGTAAAATTAGACGATCCAAACCGCCTAAGACACAGTGTTCATGAATTTTATGTTAAATCTCCAGCACAAATGAGCGAACTCTTTGCAGATATTCCAGAAGCGATTGAGAACACTCAAGAAATTGCCAATAAATGCAATTTAGAATTAAAATTAGGCAATCCCACTCCACCAAATTTTAAATTTACACGCCAATATGCTAAAGAATACGACATTAACTTGCCTCAAGAAGAAGTCGAATTTAGTTTTGATAATGACGATGTGGTTTTTGAGTTTTTATGCAAGAAAGGCTTAGAAGAAAGATTAAAATTCATTGATGCAAGCAAACACGAAGAATATAAAAAAAGACTTGAAGTTGAAATCAATATTATAAAAAATATGAAATTTTCAGGCTATATGCTTATAGTTCATGATTTTATAAAAGTTGCCAAGGATAAGGATATCCCAGTGGGTCCTGGAAGGGGCTCTGCGGCAGGAAGTTTAGTTTCTTATTGTCTAAAAATTACAGATTTAGATCCTCTTCCTTATAACCTACTTTTTGAGCGTTTTTTAAATCCAGAAAGGGTGTCAATGCCCGATATTGATGTGGATTTTTGCCAAGATAGGCGTGCTGAAGTGATTGATTATGTGATCGATAAATACGGAGCTGATAAAGTAGCGCAAGTTATTACTTTTGGTAAGCTTTTAGCCAAAGGTGTGATTCGCGATGTTGCAAGGGTTTGCGATATGAGTATTCCTGATGCAGATGAACTTGCTAAACTTATCCCTGAAGAATTAAAAATTACCCTAGACGATGCCTTTGAAAAAGAACCGAAAATTAAAGAATTTATCGATCGTCATCCCAAGGGTCATCAAGTTTGGGAGTATGCAAAAGCACTTGAAGGGCTTAATAGAAACGCTGGTATGCACGCTGCTGGAGTTGTGATTTCTAATGAAAGCTTATGGAAAAAAACTCCGCTTTTTAGACAAAGCAAAAACGATGAAAGACATTTGGTTACTCAATATTCTAAAGATCATTTAGAAGATGTAGATTTAATTAAATTTGACTTTTTGGGCTTAAAAACCCTTACAGTTATTGACAATGCCATTAAGCTCATAAAAAAACGATACAACAAAGATATTGTCTGGGAGGCTATTGATGTAAATGACCCTAAAGTTTATAAAACCATACAAAGTGGTAATACTTTAGGGATATTTCAAATAGAATCGGGCGGTATGCAAAGTCTAAATTCTAGATTAAAACCAGAGCGTTTCGAAGATATCATCGCGGTTTTGGCACTTTATCGTCCGGGCCCTATGGAATCAGGAATGCTTGATGATTTTATCGACAGAAAACACGGACTTAAGAAGATAGAATACCCATTTGATGTTTTAGAAAGTGTATTAGAACCTACTTATGGGGTTATTGTCTATCAAGAACAAGTTATGCAAATCGTTCAAATTATAGGTGGATTTTCATTAGGTGGAGCGGATGTGGTGCGTCGTGCCATGGGTAAAAAAGATCCAGAAAAAATGAAAAAACTAAAAAGTGAATTTGCTGATGGAGCAGAAAAACAAGGCTATAATAGATCAAAAGCGGAAGATCTTTGGGAATTAATCGTTAAATTTGCAGGATATGGTTTTAATAAATCTCATTCCGCAGCTTATGCACTTATCACTTTTCAAACAGCATATTTAAAGACTTACTATCCTAGTGAATTTATGGCTGCTTTGCTTACTAGCGAAGAAAACAAAGTTGAAAAAGTTGCAGTTTATATCGAAGAGATGAAAAGAATGGATATTAAACTACTTCCGCCAAATATTAACAAAGCTCAAAGGGAATTTAGTGCTATTGAGTTAGAAAATGGTAAAGATGGTATTATCTATGGCTTAGGTGCAATTAAAAGTGTTGGAATTCCTGCGGTTACAAATATTATGGAAATAAGACCAAAAGAAGGATTTAAAGATCTTGATGATTTTCTTAACAAAATTAATCCGGCAAAAATCAACAAAAAAACCTTAGAAAATTTAATCAAAGTAGGTGCTTTTGATGAATTTGGCTATACAAGAAAATGTTTATTTGACAATCTTGAAATATTAGCCGAAACAAGTAGAAAAATTGCTGAAGTAAGAAGAGATGCACAAGATTCACTTTTTGGAGAAGAAGAAATCTCAAAAGACATTAAAATCAGCATCAATATCAATAATAGCGAATTTGAGCTCATGGAAAAATTAGGCTATGAAAAAGAAATTTTAGGCATTTATCTCTCAGGCCATCCTTTGGATAAATTCAATAAAGATATTGAAGGAATTGATTATTATAAAAGTATAGATTTTGAAAATTTAAATGGAAATGGTGAAATTTTAAGTATAGGTCGCATTGAAGATTTTAAATCTTTAATGAGTAAAAGTGGCAAAAGATACGCAAAAATGCAGTTGCTTGATTTTTATTCAAATTTTGATGTCATTGTTTTTGAAAGCTTTGTTAATGATTTAGAAGAAATTTTTAAAGACGAAGAGAAAAAACAAAAAGCTTACGCATTTTTACTAGGCTATGATCATAAAGAAGGTTCTTTAAATTTTAGATTGAGTAATTTTTTTGAATTAGAAGAAGTAAAAGATAAAGATTTTAAAGCACAAAAAAGCTTCAAAAAATACAATGAGAAAAAACGCGATAATGATTTTGTAAAAGAGCCTAAAGAATTTGAAAAAAATATTATCGAGCTTGATTTAAGTCGTTTAAATAGAGAATTAATCTATGAAATCCACGAATTAGCAAGGAATGCGCATAATCCAAACGAAGCAGGCAACAAAAAACTTGTATTAAAAGTCATAAGTGCTGGATCTTGTCTGCTTTATCACACAGATTTTGTGATTTCAGATTCTATTAGCGAAAAAATTCTAAGCAAAACAGCCATATAAAAGCAAAGATAAATCTTTGCTTAAGATTTTTTTTAAATTTCAAGTATTATAATTGCGTCGTTTTTTAAATCTCAAGGAAAAACGATGTTTATTTTTACTCCTTTATTTACCGTATTTACTCTATTAAGCGGTGGTTATCTCGCAAAACGCTTTAAAATTTTAAAGCAAAAACAATCAAGAACTTTTCTAGACTTTGCCATTATTTTTTCTTTACCTTGCTTAATCTTTGAAAAAGTATATCATTTAACGCTCGATTTTACACTCATTTTAATAATTTTACTTGGACTTAGTTCCTGTATTTTAGCGGGTTTAATCAGTGTTTTATTGGGTAAAATTTTTCATTTTTCAAAAACCACTCTAGTGAGTATGTTTTTATTATCAAGCTTTGGAAATACACTTTTTGTAGGTATTCCCATCATTTCTGGTATTTATCCTGATCCAAAATTTATAGGAGAAATTATACTTTATGATGCACTAGCAACAACCTTGCCTATTTCGCTTTTTGGACCACTCGTTTTATCTTTAGCAAGCGAGCAAAAAGTGAATTTATTGCAAAATATTAAAAAAATTATCACTTTTCCACCTTTTATAGCACTTGTTGGTGGTATATTTTGCAAAATGTTTTATATCCCAGAATTTATTTTTGAACCCATTAAAATGTTTGGCTCTTGCGCTACCGCAGTAGCTTTATTTGCCATAGGTTTAAGTCTTGGTTTTTCAGCCATTGTAAGTTCATATAAAAGCACATTGATTGTTATTGGAGCAAAAATGCTACTTGCTCCTTTGATTTTTATTGTATTGGTAAAAATTTTTCATCTTAATTTTAGTTCTAGTTTAAATGTTGCAATACTAGAATCAGCTATGCCAACAATGACTCTAGCAGGTGCAATGATAATGAAAGCTAAGCTTGACACTAATCTAGCCGTTAGTGCAGTTGCATTTGGAATTTTGTTTGCTTTTATTTCCATGCCTTTACTCACTTGGATTTTACTTTAAAACAGGCTCTTCTTCAAATATACTCTGATTGATGATATTTTTCAGAGTATAAAAACCCACCAAAAGCATCATAATACATAAAATCACAAACAAAAACACCCCAAAATATAAAAAGATACTCTCATGAGAAAATTCATAAAATTTCAAAATTGCTAAAATTGCTGCTGCACTTGGAAAAGTAAAAGCCCACCACGAGAGAAAAAATTTAAGTTTAAAAAAACTTTTAAACATAAAAAACAATAAAAAACTAAAAAACAAAGTTAAGCTAAAAAGACTTTGCGCAAACAAATCATAGCCCACAATTTTTACATAAGATAAGAAGCCAACTGCAGGAGGTGCAAGCATAATAAACATTGTTGGGATAAATTTCATTGCCAATTGATCGTGAAATAAAATTCTATAAAAAATAATACTAAATAATATCCCATAAAAAAACATCGCTATGCTAAAATAATACCAAAGCCAAGCCCACTCTTTTTCACCTGCAATTACGACGATTAAATTTCCAACCACAGGTATAAACCAAGCTGGATTGGAGTGTTTGATCTCTAAATTATTCTTAATCCAAAAAGAAATCACATAAAAGGTAATAAAGGTTTGAAAAACAAGACCTATATAAAAAAGACTTTGATAAAACACAGGAAAATCTTTCCAAAGCATTGCTAAAATAAGCAAAGAAATAGAAAAAGTAGCAGTAAAATTAATCTTAATGGGATGATTAATTTCGGCTTTAAAAGCATTAAAATACAAAATGATTTTCATAAGATAAAACACAACTATAATCATAAAAAGCGAAGTGCTTATCACTCTGAAAATATCAAAAAACACTAAAGAAAATTTAAATTTTTCGCTCAAAGCAAAAACAACAAGCGAAAATCCACCCATACCCATAATCACAGCAAAAAACATTATGGGAAAATTCTTAATTTTATGCATACTCATATCCTTTTTTTTGTGGAATTATCCTATAATATAAAAAAATGTTTTGTGATTTTGCTACAAAAAAAGGTAATTTTATGACTAAAGAAGAATTAATTGATAATTTTTTTAAAAAATTTAAACTTGCAAACGAAGACTTAGAAGAAATTAAATCAAATGCATATTTTAAAAATTTAAGCAAAGGAACTCAGCTTGCAAGCACAGATGATTGCTTGGGTTTTGTTATCATGGCGTATGGAACTTTAAGAGCTTATATCATCTCTTCAAATGCAAAAGAGATTACTATTTTTAAACTTATTAAAAACGAAGAATGCGTTATTTGTTCAAACTGTGCTTTAAATTCTATTAATTATAATATCATCTTAGAAAGCAGCGAAGATTCTCAAATTTTAATTATTCCTGCAAAAATTTATACCAAAATAAGAAATAAATATCAAAGCATCAATGACTATACTCTAAACATTATTTCTAAACGCTTTTCAAATCTCATTAGTGTTTTAGAACACGCCTTATTTACACCACTCATTGAAAGAATTCGTATCTTTTTAAAAGAAAATTCACAAAATAATAAAATCACACTTACCCATGAAGAAATAGCTAATCATCTAGGAAGCGCAAGGGAGGCCATTTCAAGAATACTAAAAGAAATGGAAAAGCAAGGAGAAATTTCACTGGGTCGTAAAGAAATTACCTTGCTAAAATAAATCAAACATTAAATCTAAAATGCATCACATCGCCATCTGCGACGATATAATCTTTTCCTTCCAAACGAAGTTTTCCAGCTTCTTTGGCGCCACTTTCGCCTTTATAAGCAATAAAATCATCAAAGCTAATCACCTCAGCCTTAATAAAACCTTTTTCAAAATCATTATGTATCACACTTGCCGCTTTTGGCGCTTTCCAACCCTTATGGATAGTCCAAGATCTAACTTCTATTTCGCCAGCTGTAAAATAGCTGATTAAATTCAATTTTGCAAAAGCTGTGCGAATGATTTGCTCTAAGCCACTATTTTCAACACCTAAAGATTGCAATAACTCATTACTCTCTTCTTCGCTTAAGCCTACCATTTCTTCTTCAATTTTCGCACAAAGTTTAATAACTTCATGATTATGCTCTTTGGCATAGTTTTTCAAAGCTTTTACATAATCATTATCTTCTAAGATTCCATCTTCATCAACATTTGCACCATAAATCACTTCCTTAGCAGAAAGCAATCTTAACTCTTTGATTAAATTCTTATAAATCTCACTATCACGCTCACTATAAGAACTAGCACTCAAACCTTTATTTAAATGCTCCAATAAAGAATTTGCAAGCTCCAAACTCTCCTTAGCACCCTTAGCATTTGCCTTAGCTTCTTTATTTAATTTTTCTATTTTTTTACCAAGTTGTTCGATATCGGCTAAGATAAGCTCTGTGTTGATAATCTCTATATCGCGAATAGGATCTACTTTACCTTCAACATGGGTGATATTTTCATCATCAAAACAACGCACAATATGTAAAATCACTTCCGTTTCGCGTATATTAGAAAGGAATTTATTGCCAAGTCCCTCGCCCTTACTTGCGCCCTTAACAAGTCCTGCAATATCAACGAATTCAATAACAGAATGTAGAATTTTTTGCGGATTTACAATCTGTGCGAGTTTCAAAAGACGAGAATCAGGAACAGGCACCATAGCCTTATTAGGCTCTATGGTGCAAAAAGGATAATTCGCACTTTGAGCATTTTGAGCTCTTGTTAAAGCATTAAAAGTCGTGGATTTCCCAACATTAGGCAAGCCAACAATTCCAACCGATAAACTCATTTCATAACCTTTGAAGAAAGTTTTAATAAATACGCAATGCACATTCTAACCCCTGCTCCACTTGCTCCAAAAGCATTATAGCCCCAACTTTTTTCCAAATACGCAGGTCCTGCTATATCAAGATGCAACCACTTATCTTTATATTCTTTACGAATAAATTTATCTAAAAAAAGCCCAGCGGTAATCGCTCCACCATAACGACTTGATGCAGTATTGCTTACATCGGCAATATTAGATTTTATCAGCTCTCTTAAATGGGGATTAAAATGCAATACCGTGGTATATTCTCCACTTTTTTTGCTTGTTTGATAAAAATCATTTTGTAAATCTTCATTATTTCCCATAATGGCACTTGTAAATTCTCCAAGTCCCACAACACAAGCTCCTGTAAGGGTTGCCATATCAATGAGTAAATCAGGCTTTAAATCTTGAGCAAAAGATAAACAATCAGCCAATACTAAACGCCCTTCCGCATCAGTATTTCTAACCTCTATACTTACACCTTCTCTAGAAATTAAAACATCATCAGGTTTATAAGCATCTCCTCCGATCATATTTTCCGTTGCACCAAGCACAGAATGCACTTCAATATCCAATTTCAACTCGGCCACCGCTTTAATGATGCCCATTGCAGCTGCAGCACCACTTTTATCTGCTTTCATCGTAAGCATATAATCAGCAGGTTTAAGACTCAAGCCCCCACTATCATAAGTAAGTCCTTTACCAACAAAAACCACTTTTTGCTTTGCATTTTTTGGCTTATAACTTAAATGAATCAAACGCGGTGGGTGTATAGAAGCTTTATTAACCGCTAAGAAAGCATTCATTTTTTCTTTGCTTAGGAATTTTTCATCATAAACTTTGCATGTGATATCTTTATTTTCTTTAGCAAGACTTAAAGCATCTTCTGCCATTTTTAAAGGGGTGTAAATTTGTGGAATTTCATTGACAATATCTTTAGTAAAATTAGTAGCATTTGCCAAAATCTCTCCCATATTAATACCAATTTGCGCCTCTTTTTTATCAAATTCCTTGCCATTAATTTCCTCATAGGAAATAATGATTTTTTCAAGACTTGAGATTTTTTTCTCGCTTTTATATTTATTAAATTCATAAACGCCAAATTTAAAACCTTGCACCAAAGATGAAAAACTCATCACAACGCATTTTCCTAGTATGCTTGGAATTTTTATACTTTTAATATTTAATTTTGATAAAGTTTTATAGATATTAAAACAAGCCATTCTAATATCTTCATATTCTAAACTCTTGAGCTCAATATAAAGAATTTTATTTGCTAAATCAAGACAAGCTCCCTCGCCTTTATAATCATTGATTTTAAATAAATCTTTAGCTTTAGAAAAATTCTTTAAATTTTTATCCTGTATAAAAACAACTTCAAAATCTGCTTTTATTTGTGTGATTTTTTTTGCACTCAATTCAAAATTCATTTTTTTTCCTTTTACTTAAAATCGCTCTCTCCATTTGCTTAAATCCAAAAAGCAAAAGAGAAATAAAACTAATGATAATCAAAGCAGCGTAATACCAATGCTGCTCAGCCCAAGTCACTGCCTGCCAAATTTGCCCTCCAAAATACCAAGCAAGCAATATTGTAATAGCCGCCCAAACCCAAGCGCTTAAAAGATTGATAAAGGCAAATTTTTTCGAACTATATCTGGTTATACCTATACTCATAGGAATAACCGTCCTAAATCCATACATATAGCGTTGCACGAAAATTATAGGCCAACCAAATCGTTGCAAAAGTAAGTGTGCAACTGCAAATTTACGCCTTTGTGTTTTAAGCTTTTTTTGAATGTATTTTTTATTATATCTTCCTATGTAAAAATAAATTTGATCACCCACAAAACCACCAAGTCCAGCGACAAAAACAATCATTGCCAAATTCACATGGCCTTCATGGGCAAAAATTCCACCTAAAATCAAAGCCATCTCACCTTCTAAAATGCACCACAAAAATATAATTAAGTAAGCCCAATCTTTGTATTGGAGCAATAATTCTTTCAAATTTTCTTCTATCATTTTACAACTCTAAAACATTATAAACAGGAGTTAATTTTGCCAGCTCATTAGCTCCATTTAAATCCTTAAGATTGATCAAAAAACAAGCCTCTACACATTTCGCTCCTGCTTTTTGTATCAACTCCCAAGATGCCAAAGCCGTTCCACCAGTAGCAATTAAATCATCGACCAACAAAACCTTAGCTTCATTAACTCCACTAAAAGCATCTTGATGAATTTCTATACTATCACTTCCATATTCTAAAGTATAATGACAAGTGAAAGTTTTATAAGGCAATTTTCCTGGCTTTCTAATAGGAACAAAAGGGATACTTAATTTCGCACAAAGCATGGAGGCAAAAATGAAACCCCTACTTTCAATTCCAGTAATAAAATCTAGGTTCATATATTTATAACGCTCCGCCAAATGTGAAAGTAAAAATTCTAAAGCTTTTTTGTTGCTCAAAAGTGTTGTAATATCCCTAAAAATAATTCCTTCTTTTGGAAAATTTGGAACAATCCTAATAGAATCAAGTAAATATTTTTTTTCTTCTTGCGTTAAAGTTATCATAACAATGCCTCTATTTTTGCTTCTAATTCTTTAATTCTTTGTCTTAATTTATCATTTTCTAAACGATACTGAGAATTTCTAGTCCTTAAAGAAGTCAAGTCGCTTTTGATTTTATTTAATTCTTCGGTTAAAATATCAATATTTCCTAAACTTCTTTGAAGTTGCACCTGAAGTTTGCGTATGACAATTTCAGTATCATCAAGATTGTTTTTAATGGAATCTTTAGAAATTTTTTCTTTATGAAGTAAGGTTTTGTAGTAAAACAACATTACAATCAAATAAATACTAATACAAATTAATACAGTTAAAATCAACCAATTTGAAAACATCACCACACCTCTATTTTTTCAATTCGTCTTAAATGTCTGCCTGCTAGAAATTTTGTATTAATAAATTTATCAATGATATCAAATGCCAAATCAAACCCTGTCAATCTTCCACCTAATGCCAAAACATTAGCATCATTGTGCTCCCTAGCAAGTCTAGCACTCAAAGGCTCATTACATAAAGCACAACGAATACCTTTGTGACGATTTGCGGCGATTGAAATTCCAATACCTGTGCCACAAATTAAAATTCCAAAACTATTTTCATCCATATGATTTGCAAGCAAATGTGCATAATCAGGATAATCACAACTTTGTGTATCCTTTGTGCCTAAATCCACAAAAACAATATTTTTTTCTTGAAAAAATGCACAAATTTTGCTTTTTAACTCAAAACCCGCATGATCGCTAGCAATATAAATTTTTTCTTTAAGCATTAAAAATTCCATTAAAATTTTCAAAATAAGCATTAATTTTAACATAATTAAACATAAAAAAAGCTTTCTTTTGTCATTATCCTAAAAACAATTTTATTTTTCAAAAATTACAATAAAAAACCAAAGCAAAAGGTTGTATTTATGAAAATCATTCTCATTGGTTCATCTACAGGCGGACCCAATCAGCTTAAATTTTTGCTAAAAGACCTTGATATTAAAAATACTTGTATTGTTATTGCTCAACATATGAGTTTAGACTTTATTCCTTCTTTTGCAAAACAATTTAACAAAGAAGCCTTAAGTGAAGTTACAACGCTTCAAGATAAAGAATTGCTAACTCATAAAATTTACATTTGCCAAAAAAACACTGTATTGAACGGAAATTTAAATTTAAGTGCCACTCATAGTCAAAAAACAACCAATTTTAAACCAAGTGTTGATTTGCTTTTTCATTCAGCTATTTCACTAGCAAAAACCAATAAAATTCTAGCCATTATTCTCACTGGAATGGGAGATGATGGTGCTAAAGCGATGCTTGAACTTTACAAGGCTGGTGCTAAATGTATTTGCGAAAGCGAAGAAGATAGTATTGTGTATGGAATGCCAAAAAAAGCCAAAGAGTTAAATCCGCATTTAAAACAAATGAGTCTTAATGAAATAAAAAGAGAAATTATCCATTTTGTAGAACAGGAATAGGCGATGAACAATTTTCATATCAATGAACAAGAACTTTATGAATTTATAAAAATTATTAATGAAATCAGCGGAATTGATTTAAGTGATAAAAAAGATATTTTACCCCTCAAACTTAGTACTTTTTTTAAACGCTTTAATATTACTGATTTTAAAGAATTTGTTGCTAAATTAAAATTCAACACAGAATTAAGACAAAATACACTTGACTTCATTACCATCAATGAAACCTATTTCCACAGAGAACTCACTCAACTTAAAGAAATTATTTTTTATGCCAAAAGTTTAGACAGAACAGTCAATATCCTTAGCGCACCCTGTTCTAGTGGTGAAGAAGTATATTCTTTAGCTATACTTGGGGCACAAAATTTCGTTAAAAATTTACAAATTACTGGCATAGATATTAATAATGAAATGATAAATAAAGCCAAAATTGGAAAATATACAGGACGCACCTTGCAAAGATTAAGTGAAATAGAAAAAAAGAAATTTTTTACCCAAAATGATGAATTTTACACTATAAATAAGAAAGAAATTTGCAATTGTCGTTTTGAGCTTTATAATGTTTTTGATCCCAAATTTCCTCAATTTAGCAAATTTGATATCATTGTTTCAAGAAATATGATGATTTATTTCGATTATGATTCTAAAATAAAATTGCTAGAAAATTTCTACAAACTTCTTAGCACTACAGGAAGACTTTATATAGGAAATGCTGATTTAGTACCTGAAAATATTTACTTTAAAAAAGTCTTTAGCTCAAAAGGTGTTTATTATGAAAAGCTTTAAAAAAATTTTTATTTTTTTAAGCCTTAATGTTATAAAATACTGCTTTTAATTTTCTTTATTAAGGTTGAATTAATGCGAGGTTATAAGATTTTTTCTGGTTCTGCAAATATAGAATTTGCTAAAAAAATTTCAAAATATCTTTCTTTACCCTTAAGCGAATCAGGCATAAAGCGTTTTAGCGACGGCGAAATTAGCGTTCAAATAGACGAAAGCGTGCGCGGAAAAGATGTTTTTATCATACAAAGTACTTGTGCGCCAACAAATGATAATTTAATGGAACTTCTTATTTTAACCGATGCCTTGCGTCGTTCGAGTGCAAATTCCATCACAGCAATTGTGCCTTATTTTGGCTATGCAAGACAAGATAGAAAAGCGACTCCAAGGGTACCTATTACAGCGAAACTTGTGGCGAATTTAATGCAAGCTGCTGGAATTAATCGTGTAGCAACTATAGATTTACATGCAGGACAAATTCAAGGATTTTTCGATATACCCGTTGATAATCTTTATGGAAGCATAGTTTTTAATGATTATATTAAAGCAAAAAATTTTAAAAACCCTATCATAGCAAGTCCAGATATTGGCGGAGTAGCAAGAGCTAGAAGTGTGGCTAAAAATTTAGGACTTGATATTGTTATTGTCGATAAACGAAGAGAAAGAGCCAATGAAAGCGAAGTGATGAATGTAATTGGCGATGTAAAAGATAAAGAAGTGATTTTAGTCGATGATATTATCGATACAGCTGGAAGTATAGTCAAAGCCGCAGAAGTCTTTAAATCAAAAGGCGCAAAATCAGTTATGGCTTGTTGTACTCACGCGGTTTTAAGTGGTATTGCATACGAAAGAATTGCCAGCGATGCTTTAGATGAGCTGGCAGTTACCGACACTATAGCTTTAAAACAAGAAAATAGCAAAATTAAAGTTTTAAGCGTTGCCCCAATTTTCGGAGAAGTTATTCGCAGAGTTTATCATAATGAAAGCGTAAATTCTTTATTTATTTAAAAAATAAAGATTTTTGATTATAAATATCAAAAATCTTTAAATATTTATTATTTTTGATTAAAATTTAGATATTTTATTTTTTTGAGGTTTATAATGAATTTACCTAATATACTTGCTAGTCTAAGGATTTTTTTAGCTCCTTTATTATTTTTTTTACTCACTTATCATTTTGAAAATATCCATCAAAGCTGGATTAATTATTTTGCTTGTTTGACTTTTGGGATCGCTGCTTTGACAGATTTTTTTGACGGCTATATTGCTAGAACTTGGAATCAGACTACAAAACTTGGCGCCATCTTAGATCCCTTGGCGGACAAAATGCTTATCTTGGCTGCATTTATAGGAATTTTAGTGCTTAAAAGAGCTGATGTTTGGGTTATATATCTTATTTTAGTACGCGAGTTTTTTATTACAGGATTTAGAGTGGTGATGCTAAGCGAAAACTTAAGCGTCGGTGCTTCTTTTTTTGGAAAGCTTAAAACCGCTTTTCAAATGGTTGCAATTATTTTTTTAATTATGCAATGGCCTTTTGCGCAATTTTTGCTTTATATAGCTCTTTTTCTTACTTTGTACTCTGGTTTTGAATATGTTTATACTTACATTAAACACATCAAAGGAAAACAATGAAAACTTTGTTATTTTTATTAATTATTTTAATCATTGGCTTTAAATTTTATTCTTTTGAATTTCTTGTCACGCTTTTAGTGATATCTTTTTTAATTTTCTTTCATGAGCTTGGCCATTTCCTAGCTGCAAAATCGCTAGGTGTAAAGGTTGAAGTTTTTAGCATAGGTTTTGGCAAAACCTTAATAAAAAAAACTTATAAAAATACAGAATACAGGCTCTCAGCCTTACCACTTGGTGGCTATGTTAAGCTTAAGGGTCAAGATGATTTAAATCCCACGGAAGAAAATTACGACAAAGATAGTTATAGTATTTTAAGCCCCTTAAAGAAAATTTACATTTTGGTTGCTGGACCTTTTTTTAATATTTTTCTAGCTTTTTTACTTTATATTGCCATAGGAAATTTAGGACTCATAAAACCGGCCGCACAAATTGGAAAAATTATGCCAGATTCTGCAGCACAAATGGCAAATTTACAAGCAGGAGATAAAATTTTAGCCATTGATGGAAAAGCTATTCAAAGTTTTGATGAAATTTCTAAATTTTTAAGCCCAAAAGAAACAACGCTATTGATACAAAGAGGCGATCAAAAACTTAATGTCACTCTAACACCAAAAATCGGAACAGGCTATAATGAATTTTTACAACCCATACAAAAACCTTTATTAGGTATCACTCAAAGCACCAATACTACTAAAATTTATCATACCGGCTTAGACTCTGTATACTTTGCTTTTGATGAAAGTATCAATGCTTCCTTACTTATTGTCAAAGGACTTGTAAAGCTCATCGCAGGTCAGATAGATCCTCAAAATTTAGGGGGTATCATCACTATGGTTGATGTGACTTCAAAAGCTGCAAATAATGGTTTAGTGGTGTTATTTTTCATTACAGCTTTAATTTCGATTAATCTTGGAATTTTAAATCTACTTCCTATACCTATGCTTGATGGTGGGCATATTGTATTTAATATCTATGAAATGCTTTTTGGAAAAAAAGTACATCCTAAAGTATTTGAGTATTTAAGTTATGGAGGAATGATTTTACTTCTAAGCTTAATGCTTTTTGCAACCTATAATGATATTGCAAGATTATTAAAACTTTAAGAAAATATGAAGATTATATCAAGTTGAAGAAAAATCACCTTCTAATTAAAGAAGGCAAAAAATTACTTGTCTCTAAGATTAAGCTCGCTAATTAATTTTGTGTAACTAGCATAATTTGTTCTCTTAAGATAAGCCAAGAGTCTTTTTCTTTGACCTACTAATTTTAACAAACCTAAACGAGACGAAAAATCTTTTTTATAGATTTTTAAATGTTCTGTAAGTTCTGAAATTCTAGCACTTAAAAGTGCAACTTGAACTTCCGTAGAACCAGTATCTCCTGCTTTTCTAGCGAATTTCGCAACTATTTCTGCTTTTTTAGCCGAATCCAAAGCCATCATGACCTCCTGATTGGTAGATTTTTTTATAAAAATTAGAATTATACTCTGAGAAAACAAAAATAAAACTGAAATTATATTTTATTGCGAAAAAATAATAAATTTAAGCCATTAAGCAGAAAAAATTAAATATAATACAAATTTTCAATAAAAAAGAAGGAGTAAAAGTGCTTTTTACAAAAGCCAGCGAATATGCTTTGTTTTCCATGATATATATTTCACAAAAAGAAAATCCTCAAGATGTTGATACTATGGCTCTAGAATTAAATATTCCAAAAAGTTTTTTGGCAAAAATTCTGCAAACTTTAGCTAAAGATGGTCTGCTTAAATCTTTTAAAGGTGCCAAAGGTGGTTTTGCTCTTATTAAGGAACCTCACGAATACACCATAAAAGAAATTATTAATAGTGCAGAAAAAAAAGATATTAATGTTTTTGAATGTAGCAATGGCGTATGCCCAAATCACAAAGAAGAATGCACCCTACTTTCTATGCTGGTAAATTTACAACAAAAAGTAGATGAATTCTTAGAATCCATAAGCTTAGCTGATATCATAAAATCTAATGGCAAAAAATAAAATTTTTGATCTCGTTTTTCCTTTTTTGGGACCTCTAATTGGTCCTGTTGTTAAAGCTAAAAGCTTAACTATTGTCGCTTTTATAGTTTGTATTTTAGCCATTATAATTGTCCCTTTACCTTCGGCAATTTTGGACTTTTTCTTGGCTTTAAGTATAGCTTTATCAGTTTTAATTATTTTAATTTCAATTTACATACCAAAACCCACAGATCTTACCACTTTTCCTACCTTAATTCTCATCATTACTTTATTTAGACTTGCTTTAAATATAGCAACAACAAGAATGATTTTAAGTGAAGGACAAAATGGACCTGTTGCTGTAAGTGAAATCATTGCTTCTTTTGGTGAATTTGTTGTTGGAGGAAATTATGTCATTGGAATCATTGTTTTTTGCATCTTAGTTTTAATCAATTTTATGGTTGTAACAAAAGGTAGTACAAGGGTTTCAGAAGTTCAAGCAAGATTTACTCTCGACGCCATGCCAGGAAAACAAATGGCTATTGATGCAGATTTAAACGCAGGACTTATTGACGAGCAAACAGCAAGGACAAGACGCCAAGAAATAATAGCTGAAGCAAATTTTTATGGCGCTATGGATGGTTCGAGCAAATTCATCAAAGGAGATGCTGTTGCTGGAATCATCATTACTATAATCAATCTCATTGGCGGGTTTTTAATTGGTTATTTACAACATGATATGGAGCTTAGTGCTTGTGCTTCTACTTATACCATTTTAACTATTGGTGATGGTCTTGTTTCACAAATTCCAGGTCTTATTACCTCTACTGCAACCGCCATTATCATTACGCGTGCTAGCAAAGATGAGAATAATTTCGCAGAAGGCACACTTAATCAACTCTTAAGTGAGTATCGTACACTTTTAATCGTAGGCTTTATACTCTTTATTTTTGCCTTAGTTCCCGGTTTACCACAACTTTCTTTGGGCTTTATGGCTTTGGTCTTTTTAAGCCTTGGTTATTTAACTAAACAAGTTAAAGAAGGTAAAATTGACATTAACATAAAAAAAGCAAAATCAAATCAAGTAGCTCAAGCTCAAAATCAAGCAACTCAAACCCCTAAAAAAACAGAAGAAGATATACTCAAAGAAGAAGAAAGAAAAATTACTGATATTTTAAAAATTGAAATTTTGGAATTAGAACTTGGCTATGGTCTTATAAGACTTGCCGAAAATGAACTTACAGAAAGAATTCGTTCCATGAGACGTACTATTGCACAAAGCCTAGGGTTTTTAATGCCAAAAATTCGTATCCGTGATAATTTGCAATTAAAACCCAATGAATACAATTTCAAACTCAAGGGCGTTGTCATCGCTAGTGCTGAAATATATCCTGATAAATACCTAGCAATGGATAGTGGATTTATCACTGAAGAAATAGAAGGTATAGCCACTAAAGAACCTGCTTTTAATTCTGATGCGATTTGGATTGATGCAAATTTGAAAGATGAAGCTACCCTAAATGGCTATATAGTCATTGATCCTGCGAGTGTGATTTCAACCCATATGAGTGAACTTATCAAAGCTCATGCAGCAGAGCTTTTAACACGACAAGAAGTGCAAAATCTTTTAGAAAAAGTGAAAGCTGATTATCCTATTATCGTAGAAGGTGCTTTAAATGTCGCTTCAGTAAGCTTAATTCAAAAAGTATTAAAAGACTTGCTCAAACATCACATACCTATTAAAGATATGCTTACTATCTTAGAGTCCATTAGCGATATAGCAGAGGTAAGCAAAAGTTTTGATATGATTATAGAGCATGTTAGAGCCTCTTTAGCACGGATGATTACCAATATGTATTTAGATGAAAAAGGAAATTTAGGAATTTATATTTTAGATTCTGCTAGTTCTTCCATTTTAATGGATCACTTACAATTTAAAGACGGAAGCTATCATTTGATGATTAATGTAGCACAAACCGGTGCTTTAGTTGACGCCTTAAAAAATGAACTTGCTTCGGTTGTTTCAACACGGATTAAACCTTTTATTCTTTGCGTCGAACCACAACTTAGAAAATTCATTGCAGATATTTGCTTGAATTTTAATATTAATATCGTTGTTTTAAGTTTCGCTGAAATTGCTGAAAATACGCAATTTGAAACCGAAGGTGTTATAAAAGTCAATTTATAATAAAAAGGAAAAATATGAAAATTTACCATCTCTCACATACTGATCTTGACGGATACGCTTGTCAATATGTGGTGAATTTTTATTTCAAAAACTGTGTTTTTTTTAACTCAAACTATGGTAAAGAAATTAATGATAATTTCACTGTTATTTTAAATCAAATTGAACAAGATTTACAAAAAAATCCTAATGAGCAATTTTATATCTTAATTACTGATTTAAATTTAACTCCTACTCAATGTGAAGATTTTCAAAAAGCCATAGAAAGCAAAAAAATTAAACTTTTACTTTTAGATCATCATCAAAGCGGTCTTGAATGTATGCAAAAATACCCTTGGTATTTACTAGATAATTCAAGATGTGCTACAAAAATTGTTTATGATTTTTTCTCTAAAATTTGCTTTAAAGATGAAAATTTAGCACACTTTGTCAAAGTGGTAAATGCAATAGATATTTGGTTAAAAGACGATAAATATTTTGAATTAGGTAAAATTTTTCTAGGAATGATAGCCAATGCTAAAGAAATCAATCGGACAATGTTTGCAAAACAAAACATAGAATATATGTTTTTTTTACTCGAACAAGCAAGACATTTTATAGACAAAGAAAATGCCCCTATTCTCTTAGAAGATTCTATACATTTTTTAAAAAAAGATTTTTTCAAACAAAATCATAATGATACTTTAGCGAATCTGATTTCTGCTTATATAGTCAATCATTTAAATTTTTATAAAGATAAATTTAGTATTTATTATGAAAATTTTAAAGGTTTATTAACTTATAATATAGGAAATACCTCTGTTATAGGAAATGATTTTTTAGTAAAAAATCCTGAATTTGATTTTTTTATCGATGTAAGTTCTAGAAAGACTTTAAGTTTCCGTGCTAATGGCAAAGTGGATGTTAGCTTAATGGCTAAAAAACTAGTTGGTGGTGGCGGACATAAAAACGCTAGCGGTGGATTATTTAACGGCTTTAAAGATAATGCAAGTTATACTAATATCAAAGCACAGATTAATGATTTGATTAAACAAAAAACCCTTAAAGAAGGCTTATCATGAAAAAAGAAATTGAAGCATTGCAATACGAACTCAATATAGTTTTAGAAGCAGCACTATTTTATGCTGGAGTCAAAAAAGAGCGTTTGGAGGATGCCGTAGATGCTTACATCGAATGTATTGATAATGTTTTAGAGAACTCAAATGCTCAAGGTATGGACGAGGTTATAGAGGTAATTGAATATCTTAGAAAAAATCACGGAGATTTATTTTGCCAAAATTAATCCTTGTATTAATATTAGCAAAAACATTTATTTTAGCTAATATCTTTGAAACGCTTAATGATTTTGCATACAGCAAAAGCTCAAATACACAAATTCAAAGTCAAGATGTAAAGCTACTCACGCTTTATGATAAGGGTCAAAAATGTGCGCAAATTTTAGTTTCAAAGAATGAAATTATCCCTTTTATTTTTTTTGATGCTTGCAAGAAATTTGAAAAAAGTGATAGTTTCAAACAATTTTTAAATTCAGATTTTAAGGAATTATACTTTAGCGATAATAAAGAAATTTCAAACGCCATTAAACAAATTCAAGCCACAATGCAAGATATTATGCTATCTTATAAACTTAATCGCGATATTAAAGACACAATGAGTAAAAATCCGAATTTAACTTTCTTAGAACCTTTTGATTTTGAAAAAGGAGGAACGCTTTTATATAAAGTTGATAATCAAGCTTGCGTTTTATTTAAAATCTTCAATAATATCAATGGAAAGAAAATACTGCAAATTCAAGGAATGGAAAATCTCAACAAATCATGCAGATTGATTATAAATTCTCCACAATTTAAAAGCTTATCTTATAATTTTAGGGATTTTAATTCTTATATTTTAGAGCAATAAATTCTTTAATTTTAATTAATATTTTATTTATTAAAACTACAATTTTATTTTTTTTGCTTTCTTTAAGAGGAATAAAAACGCAAGATTCTAAATCATTTTTTTCTTCAACACTAAGATTTTTCATTTTTGATATAACCTTCTTTAAATATACTGCTACGAAATTATAGCACAAAAAATAAAAATATGCTCAAGGATAACTAAAAATAAAGCATTTTTATATAATTTTATATATATACACTAATATAACTTTATATATATAGACTAAATTAAATTAAATATTTTTATTAAAATAATACTTGACATTATAACACTAAAAGTTGTATAATGACTTCAGCAATTTAAAAATCAGAGTGCTAATAATGAAAAATATAAAAAAGAAAGACCTTATACTTGAATCCATCATTGAAGCTTATCTTTTAGATAATGTGCCTATAGGCTCAAATGAGCTAAATCTCAAAATGAGTCTTTGCATTCCATCATCCACTATTCGCGTGTATTTTAAAAAGTTAAGTGATGAGGGTTTGCTAACAAAATTACATATTAGCGGCGGACGTATACCAACCATTTTTACAATGCAAAATTATTGGCAAGAACATATTAATACAAAAGAAAAAATCAGCATTAAAGATATTGCTTTGCTTGACTTTTTAAGCAAAGAGAATAAAATTTATTGCCTTGTATATGGGGGCAAAAATTTAATTTTAAAGGCAATAGAACGTATTGCTCAAAAATATCTGATTTTAGATTTTGAAGAAGAGCAAGTGATTTTAAGCTTTGATTTAGCAAGTTATGAATTTACAAAACGCTTTTTAGGACTTGAGCTTTTTCATATTGAAAATTATGCTTTAAATGTAGGTTTTATCAAGCTTGCGGATAAATTAAAATTCTTAAGAACAAGTTTGATTTATCACAGAAGTAACGAACAAAGGGCTTATCAAATTTATCAAAACGATGATTTTAATAAGCTCTTAGATGGAACCGTTCATATGGATTTTAAACAAAATTTAGAATTTGATCCTTTATTTAAGGAAGGTTTTATGGGGCTTAAATTAGATGCGGATTTTCTCGGAAAAGATGCTAATATTATTTTTGCAGGTAGCGTTTATACTAACTACAAAAAAATTTTAAAACAACTTAAGGAGGTAGCGTGAGTGAAATAAACGAAGAACAAAATAAAAAGCTTTGTGACGAACAAGAGCAAAGTCAAACAAACGAAGAAAATGAAATCGAAAAACTCCAAAATGAGTTAAACGAATTAAAAGACAAATATATGCGCGCAAACGCTGAATTTGAAAATATCAAAAAAAGAATGGAAAAAGAAAAGCTAAGTGCTATGGCATATGCTAATGAAGGCTTTGCTAAAGATTTGCTTGATGTTTTAGATGCTTTAGAAGCAGCCGTAAATGTCGAGTGTCAAGATGAAATCAGTTTAAAAATCAAAGAAGGGGTGCAAAATACTTTAGATTTATTTATGAAAAAACTTGAAAAACATGGGGTCAAACTCATCGGCGAAACTCTTGAATTTGATCCAAATTTACATGAAGCGATGTTTCATGTAGATAGCGAAAATCACAAAAGTGGTGAAGTGGTTAGCGTGCTTCAAAAAGGCTATCAAATAGCTGATCGTGTGATCCGCCCAACCAAAGTTAGCGTAGCAAAATAAAAATTTAATAAAAGGATAAAAAATGAGTAAAGTTATAGGTATAGATTTAGGAACAACCAATTCTTGTGTTGCTGTGTATGAACGCGGCGAGAGTAAAGTAATCCCAAACAAAGAAGGAAAAAACACAACTCCTTCCGTAGTAGCTTTTACAGATAAAGGCGAAGTTTTAGTAGGTGACAGCGCAAAACGCCAAGCAGTAACCAATCCTGAAAAAACCATTTATTCTATCAAAAGAATCATGGGTTTGATGATCAATGAAGATGCAGCTAAAGAAGCTAAAAATAGACTTCCTTATCACATCACTGAAAGAAATGGTGCTTGTGCGATTGAAATTGCAGGTAAAATTTACACTCCGCAAGAAATTTCAGCAAAAGTATTAATGAAATTAAAAGAAGACGCTGAAGCTTTCTTGGGCGAAAGTGTTACTGATGCAGTTATTACCGTGCCAGCTTATTTTAACGATGCACAAAGAAAAGCGACAAAAGAAGCAGGAACGATTGCAGGGCTTAATGTATTAAGAATCATTAATGAGCCTACTTCAGCAGCTTTAGCTTACGGACTTGATAAAAAAGATAGCGAAAAAATCGTAGTTTATGATCTAGGTGGTGGAACTTTTGATGTTACCGTGCTTGAAACTGGCGATAATGTGGTAGAGGTTTTAGCAACAGGCGGAAACGCGTTTTTAGGTGGGGATGATTTTGATAATAAACTTATAGATTTTCTAGCAAGCGAATTTAAAGATGAAACAGGTATTGATCTTAAAAATGATGTTATGGCTTTACAACGCTTAAAAGAAGCTGCAGAAAATGCTAAAAAAGAACTAAGTTCAGCTAATGAAACAGAGATTAATTTACCATTTATCACAGCTGATGCAAGTGGTCCAAAACACTTGGTTAAAAAATTAACTAGAGCTAAATTTGAAGGTATGATTGATTCACTTGTAGCTGAAACCATTAGTAAAATCAACGAAGTGGTAAAAGATGCAGGGCTTGATAAAAACGAAGTAAAAGAAATCGTTATGGTGGGTGGATCTACCCGTGTGCCTTTAGTACAAGAAGAAGTTAAAAAAGCTTTTGGAAAAGATTTAAACAAATCTGTAAATCCAGATGAAGTTGTAGCTATTGGTGCGGCAATTCAAGGTGCGGTTATAAAAGGTGATGTTAAAGATGTGCTTTTGCTTGATGTAACTCCACTTTCACTAGGTATTGAAACTCTAGGTGGCGTGATGACTAAAATCATCGAAAAAGGTACAACAATACCAACCAAAAAAGAGCAAGTTTTCTCAACTGCAGAAGACAATCAAAGTGCTGTTACTATCAATGTTTTACAAGGTGAGAGAGAATTTAGTCGTGATAATAAATCTTTAGGAAATTTCAATCTTGAAGGAATTCCACCAGCACCACGCGGAATGCCACAAATTGAAGTAACTTTTGACATTGACGCAAATGGTATTTTAACCGTTTCAGCAAAAGACAAAGCAACAGGCAAAGCACAAGAGATTAAAATCACAGGTTCAAGCGGACTTAGCGAAGAAGAAATCAATAACATGGTAAAAGATGCCGAACTTCATAAAGAAGAAGATAGAAAACGTAAAGAAGCCGTAGATGCTAGAAATGCAGCCGATAGCTTAGCACATCAAGTGGAAAAATCTTTAAGCGAACTTGGAGAAAAAGTGGCTGATAGCGATAAAGAAAATATCCAAAAAGCACTTGATGATTTGCGTGAAACTTTGAAAAACCAAAATGCAAGCAAAGAAGAAATCGAAGCTAAAATGAAAACTTTAAGTGAAGTTTCTCATAAATTGGCTGAAAATATGTATAAAAAAGATGAGCCAAATGCAGCTAATGATAAAAAGAAAAAAGACGATGATGTAATCGATGCTGAAGTCGAATAAAACTTCCTAAACTCCCTAATCAAGCCCTAAATTTGGGCTTGATTTTTTAATTTCAAGAAATTATTTTAGAAATCAAAGATTCTATGCCACATTTAATCAATGAGAATGATAAGAATTCAACCCTTGCACCCTTTATGGCTTTATGCAGATATAGGATAACTAATCTAAAAAATCATAGTAAAGGGCAATAAAGTATGAAATATATTACATTGCCTTTTATTGCAGGTTTAATTGTATTTGTTTCGGTAAAAGGTTGTTTTTATCCTACAAGCTATCGTGCTTTTATACCAAAAGTTTAGATTCTGAGTATAAAGAGTTTGAAAGATTTTCACAACAAGAATTGGACAGAGTACTTTATGCTAGACCTTTAACAGAAATAGAAAAAATAGTCTCAATAAAAATGATTTTTATATCAAAACAAATCAATATGGCATTAAGAACAAAGATATAGATATGTTTGTGGGTATTGAATTTATATATTCAGCAGAAAGACTTGTATATGTCTATATAAAAGAATTGGGCTATTATGGTGGTTGGAATAAATGGACATTTAATTTATTTATTCTTTCAAATACAACGCAAAGAAATTACAATTCAATAGAGAGTATTATAATAAACAACTCTCAAATAATGCAAAACAAAGAGATAATAGGCAATCTAAAAATAGGTGATAAATTAGATAGATCTTATACTTATGATTATCTGAATATTATTGTGTTAGAAAATTTATTAGACAAACCAAGCTATCTTAATCATTTCGAAGAAAACTATGATTGTTTTGAGGACTTATAATGACTTTTAATTACAAATACTCTCTTGGAATCTATGTTAATGATTGGGGTTTATAATGGGCAGTGAGGGAAACCCTCATGTGTTTTTATAGCTTTTATTATATGTTTTATTATCATTATTTAAATAAAGGATAATTTTGAAAGAAAAAATCAATAAGCTAAGAGATTATGCAGAACTTACACAAGCTAGGAATTTCTCTCAAAGATATGAGATTAAATTTCACCAGCCTAATACTTTAAGTAGTTTTTCTGCTACTTTATTTGGAGAAAAAAGAAAATAAATTTATAGTAAAATAAAAAAAGTTATACTGCTAAATATAACTTATAAACCATATCTTAATTTTAATAAAATAGAGAAACTAAAGGAAATAGCTTAATGATGACATACATATTACTTCTTATTATAATTTCTACTATTCTTTCTTATCTTATATTAAAATTTATTTATAGAATTATCTTTAAATCTAAAAAAAGTGTTTCAAAGTTTTTAGTCTTTCTTGGAAGCATAGGTTTAATTATCTTTTATTATACTCCTTATTCTTATTATTTAGAGCCTAGTTTTTATAAGTTTAAAGAAATATGTAAGCTAGACCCAGAGATTTATCAAGCCAATGGTGGTAAATTAGATGAGGAATATTATAATAAAGTGCTAAGGTATTTTGATACGGATTTGGATAATATGTCAAAGTCATATAAAAAAGAGCTAGGGGTAACTAATGATAAAAAATATAGTAGATATTGGTTTGAAACATGGATAGATGGAAGAACCGAAATAAGCTTTGAAATATGGTTTAAAAGTAATATTGCAATAAAAGACAATATTGACTTTAGTATAAAACCTTTTTTTTATGCTTCTTGGCGTGATTTACGCCCATTTCCATCAGGTAATGAAGGGACAGGATTTTATCTTTCAGGAGATAGATTGAGTTGCTTTGAAATATTAAGCAAGAGTGAATATAAAAAATTCAAAGAATGGAAAGAAAATAATGCAAAATATTAAAAAACAAATACAAACATTAAAAGACAATTCAGAACTTGCTTGGGCAGCCTATGGATATTTTCATTTAGCTAATGAAAGTTATAAGCCAGAGGAAAATAGTAAGGATTGGAAAAGATTAAAATATTTTAGAAAATTATATAAAAACAATAATTTAAAATCTAGTAAAACCGATGAACAATTACAATCCATTTACCCCACCTACGCTGATATACTCGACATTACTTATAAATACTACCTTGATGATAATAGCAAACCCAAAGATGGCTTCTTTGATGATGAGTTATTTGATGGCGAATTCTCCCCACTCCAAGCTAAACAATTCTTTTCTCGCTATGATTTATTAAAACATTGCCCTAATACAGATTCAGGTTTTTCTGCTACTTTATTTGGAGAAAAAAGAAAACAAATTAATAGTAAAACTAAAGAAAAAAGCTATACCAGTGAATATGGCTATATCAATTATATTTTAGCAATTAGAGGAACAGAAATGAGTTCTTTTAAAGATTTATTTGTAGCTGATGCTTCTTTAGCCATAGGCTCTATACCTAAAGCCCAATATGATGATATGATAAACTTTTATGAAACTTGTATTAAAGATTATCCACAAATCAAAGAAAAAGACTCTCTTACCATTACAGGACACTCTCTTGGAGGCTGTCTTGCGCAACTCTTTGCTTTAAGTATCTGTGATGATAAGAATAGAAATAATATCAAAGCTTTATATACTTATAATGCACCTGGAGCTAGAAAGATAATACCTCCTTATGATTATATAGTCAAACTCTTTATATTTCACAGTAAAGAACAACAAGAAAGATTTATAAAAGAAGAAATAGAAAATATAGCAAATAGAGCAAGAGATTTAGGCAAAGATAATATTTTCTTAGAAAGTAAGATACGAAAGATATTACACAAGATAATCCAAGAAAAACAAAGTCAATACTATGGGATAACAATGAGTATTTCTACTAATACAACGATGATGACACTCGATATTAATGCCATTCCTATTTTAGCAGATATTGCACCATATTATAGACAACTTGCTTATAATTATTGGCAACATTTTAAAGAAGATAGGAGAACACCTCAAAATTTTAAACTTAAAGGAGATGAAAGATATATATACAAACTCTCAATTCAAGATTCTATACATCATTGTGAATCAAGTAGTAATGAATACAAAAATGAATGGTATATCGGCTCTCCTATATCAAAACTAGGGATTAAGCTAGGATTACATCAAGACAATCAATATAGCGATACAACGCTGCTTCATACAATCAATACAAGCTCTGGAATAACAGGGGAACACTCCATTATCCCCCTTACTCAAACTCTCTATTTTTATTCTTATCTTTTAGAATTAGATGCTAACTATAACAAAGTCAAAGATAAAAATCTTAGCGAGTGTATAGAATATCTTAATCATTTTACGAAAAGTATTCAAATATATATAGAAACTTTTGTGTTAAAAAATAATGATATTAATAATAAAAATTTTACTCTTAAAAATAGACTTCTTGGGCTTTTTAAAAATTCGCCAATCAATCATTTTGAATACTTTCTTTCATTAATAGCCACTATAATGCAAGAAATAAATGACAGTTCGCAAGAGGTTGGAGATAGTTATTATGCAAACTATAACCCTCCTACCATTAGTCAAACAAAAATCATAGATTTTATTTTAAAGGTGCAAGAAAAAGAAAAATATATTTTAATTCTTGATAAAAATGATTTTAATAAATACAGAAAAGATTGTTCCTTTGTTAATAATCAAGAAAATTTAGCCCATAAAATTGCCATTGGGGAATTTAGAATTTTCATTGTAGTTTATAAAGACATGAAATGTCTTGAAAATATTAACAATATAACAAAAATATATGGATATAATTCAAAAAGTTATAAAATAAAAGATCAAATTTGGGATGAGCAATATTTAGGTGGAGTTTGTAAAATATCACAAGCTTTATATTTTAGCGGAAAAGCTAAAATAGGCATCATTTAAGGAAAACTATGATAAGTAGAGACTTTTTATATTCTATCCATAAAGATAAAAAAAGTATTTATTTACTTTGTGAAAACAAAAGCATAATTGATTGTCAAAGTATTTATGAAGAACTTTATAAATTAGAAGCAACAACAGATTTTACTTTTGAAGAGTTGCAAAGCTATCAAGCTTATATCTTCCTAAACTCCACCCTCCTTACAGGCTCCACCGAACTCCCTAATAATCCTTTTTACTTTGGAGAATTAGATAAAGATAATATTATAAAACAAGATATACCCAGCTATTATTTTTCTCCTAAAGATGAAAGCAGTGGTTTAGGAAGACTTAGTATCTTTTATAAAAATAATGAACTTTGCTTGCTTAATTATTCTATATTGGAAAAATCTTTAAATATCAAATTAGAATGCTTAAGCAAGCAAAGCTTAGAATACAAAGATTTAATTTCAAACACTCTAAAAGAACAAAAAACCATACAAATAAATAAAAAACAAAGCATAGCTAAACTTCACGCCCTTTTAGAAAATCAAAACCTAGAATGTATCCATGGAGGTAAAGTCATACTTAAATCAAGCAAAGGAAAAACTTTTAAAGATGGTGGTGTGCCTATTATGCTAGAAAGTGATTTATTAAACTCTAGTATAACAGGTTGTCCTCACACTATAGCTAATGTAAGTGTTCCTTGCACTAAAGTTGTTAATGTTAAAGGTTCTTTATCTCAAAAGAAAGTAAATAGAGAATACGCTATATTACAAGAACTCATCTCAGCTTGTATTACAGACAAAGGCTTTCCTTTGAAAGTAAGCTTTGTACCTACTAAGTTTAAATTTGATCATAGTTTTGATCCTAAGGAGGGGTTAATCAAGCAAAGTGAAAATCAAACAAAGTTAAGAGAACCTATAATAAGACTTCATTATAAAAGTGATAGATTTCAAAAAGATAACCTACCTATATATAATCTTTTGATCAATAATGAAAAAAAAGAACAAAATAAAGCTTTAAGTGAATTAAATATAGAACAACAAGATTTAAAAGATATAAAGGATATAAATATTCTTAATCAATTCAAACAAGACTTTAGTAAAGATTATGAATTTAAAGAATTAAATTTTAGTTTTGATACTAATTTAATCAAACTTTATTTTATTATCCCAAAAAATATTGCTAAAGTTTATAAAAGTGCTTATAAAGAATTTGAATATAAAGATTTAGGAGCGGGGTATTTTACACAGCTACATGAGTATGATAAAATCATCAAAAATTCCCTAGAAGACAATAAAGAATTAAACGAATATCATTTTAGTTTTTTAGCTCCTGCTAAAATGCAAAATTTAAAACTTCAAATCGCAAAAGGACTAGATGAAATCTTAGAAGATGAAGATAGAAAGCAAGAGCTTTTTGTTTGTAAATTTGTAGTAGTGAATGGGGCTAGAATATGAAAATAAACAATTTTACTTTAATCACATCAAATCATAACCTAGAAATAGAAATAAAAAATCTTACTAAAAATGCCAATAAAGTTATTTTTATATGTGGTGATTTTGATGGATATAAAGAAGCCGAGAATTCTTTGTATAAAACATTACATACTATTGAAGATAATTTTAAAATTGATAATAAAAAAACTTTTAAAATTATACATTTAAATCAAGCTAATAAAGATGAAATCACAAAAGAACAAAATTTTAGCTCTGATAAAAATTTATCTAGCATTAAAAAAATTATCTTTAATAATTTAAAATTTTTAAATAATATAATCAATCAAAATGAAAATAAAACGCTTAATAAAATTATTGATGAAAATAATGAAGAAAATATTGAAAATTTTTTAAGAGAAATTCAAAAAGAATTAAATATATTATTAAAAAATATCAAAGAATCTGGTTATTTTGAGCAAGAGATTAAACCAAAGATACAACTTACCCTAGATACACTTTTTAATACACTTTTAAAAAATATTACTCAATCTAACGATGATGAATATAAGCAAATTATTAGAGCTATAGCAAAATTTTTTATCAATATATTAGATTCTGTAACCAATCTTAAAAAACCTATCTCTTTAGTCAAAAAAAATCCTTATGTTTTTGTTGTAAATGCATTATTTGAAGCTTATAATTCTTACTCTGAATATCAAGAGTATAAGGAAAAAAAATATTATTATGATTTTGCTTATCCACTTTTAGAACTTATTACCAGTAAACTTTATCCTATTATTGCTTTATGCAATGAAGAAATTTTATCTGATGTATTAATTATAGATGATAAAATACTATTAGATTTTTCATCTTATGCTAATGCACCTTCAATTAGCCTTTATAGAAATAGCTTTTATAAAATTATTTTAAATGAAGAATTTCAAGGTATTTTTGATAATTTTTTAGAAAATAATCCAAAAATTGAAAACGAAAAATTAAATAATACACTTTTGATTAATTCTAGTTTAAAAAATTTTGATACAACATTAAAAAAAGCAATCAATTTAAATATTTCTGAACTTAATCATTTCTTTTATGCAGAATATCCTGATTTAAATTCTTCCATGCTAGTAGAAATGATACTAGATAAAAAAAATACCGATCAAATCAATACAACAAAAATGGGTAAAAATTATTTGTTTATTACCAATCCACCACAGCTTAACAATGCAGCACTTTGTGAAGATTTGTATCAAAAAAAATTAGGAGCAATAATAAAAAATCGTCCTAAAGCCCTTACAAAAAATGAAAAACTTGCATTAAAAGGCGATTTTCCTAGCAAAAGAGATTATGGTTCTTATTTTATAGAAAGAGATGTTAAAAAAGAAGATGATTTTGTATTGCAACTTTGTCCTTTTGTAAAACTTGATGGACAGATTTATCAAAAATATAAGGGATATTTTGAGTTTTATAATCAAACATATTCTTGGATGAAACTTTATTTATTAGAGTATATAAATGAACGATTTGAATATGAAAAATTTAAACAAGATTTTGCTTATATTGATAACTTTTTTAAATTACCTAAAGAACTTGAGGAAATCAGCAAAAAAGAAAAAGAAAAAACAGAAGTGTATGTAGAACTTTTTAATGATTATTTAGACAAGTTTAATTCGCATTATGATCTAATGCAAATCATTAATACAGAACCTTTCGTATCTAAACATGAAGATATAGATTTTAAGAAATACTCGTCTTTAACGGTTGTTTTATTGACTTTAACTTTGCATGTTTTACAAAAAGACTTAGCTTTTACGCAAGAATATTCTCTTGGCATTAAAAATATTGTAATTCCAAATCTAGATTATGGCGATAAAGAAGTTTCACTCAATTATCAAAAGATTGAAATACCAAATTATTCAGAAAAATATATTTCATTTATCCCCGATGATATTTATTTTTATGATAATGATAAAAAAATTTACATCTTTTTATCCAAAGAGTTAAATAAAAATAAAAAAGAAGATGAAGTCATCTATTTAGATGAATTAGCTAAAGCTATGTTTGAAAATGATCTCGAAGAAGATGATCAAACTTATGCGAAATTTTTAAACACCTTAAATGAAAGCTTTGATGATGAAATTGAATTTGAAGAAAATATACAAACAAATCAAACACTTCCTACAAAAAAGGATTTAGATAAAAGCATTCAAGAAATTATGCTTGATAATGAGCTTGCAAAATTATCTATAGATATCACTTTTTTTAATATCATTAAGCAACTTTTTCCTTTTACAGAATTTTTTATGAGTCAGCCTGATTTTTTTAAAAAAATGATTTTATTTTTTATAAATTCAAGCTCCGATAAAAAGCATTATGGCAATAAATTATTTTCTAGTTTTAAAGCACATTTTTTTAAAGAACTAGGGATATTTTATGCGCTTAATCCTAAAGGGCGTTTTATAAAAATCAACCCAAAAAGTAAAAAGCCACTCAATAAGCTTTTTTTATATCAAATAGGAACAAATTATTATTATTTTAGTCAATCAGAATATGCCAGCGAGTTAAAAAAGTCAAAGAGTTTTTCAAGATTGGATAAAGCTAAGCAAATTCATTTGATATCAAAAGTAAGAAAACAATTAGCTATTGATTTTTCTATTAAAGTAAGTAAAAATTTAAGTGTAGATGTGTTAAAAAATTTAGCAGGATCTTTTATCGATACACTTTTACCTACAAATTATGAAAGATTAAAAATTTTATATGAAAAACTAATGTATGAAAAATTTACTTACAATTATGATTTTCCTTTAGCTGTAAAAAAAGAAGAATACTTAACCTATCCTTTATTGATAAATTCTAGATTTATGAGTTTTGATTTATCTGAGTTTATTTTTGGTTCTTTATTATGCACAGGTGGGCTTAATTATTATCCTAGTATTGCTTGCGCTACGACTTCAAGCAAAGCTAGAGAATTTGCCTTAAAAAGACTTTTATCTTATATTATTTTAGATGAGAAAAGAAGTGCTTTTAAGGAAGATAAAATCAATGAGGGCAAATACATCTTAAACGATATGGAATTTTTTGAAAAAAACAATATAGAACTTAGAAATTGTAATATATATAAGCTAGAGCATTTTCAAAGAAAAGAAGAGTATAAAACACAACACCCAGTGATAAAACAACACCCTATCTTAGCTTATAATGATGCTATACAAATTTTATATGAATATGCAAATGGTATTTATAATACTACCCAAGATGAAAAGGGTAAGTTCATAGAAGATAGGCAAAAAGCAAGAAGATTAATGGAGAATTTAGAAGCCATAGGACAACATAATTTAGAAGTGATGTATAAGGGGATAGGGGATAAGAAGATAAAAGATGAAAGAAAAAATGAAAATGATGATGATGAAAGTGATGATATTAGTAAAATACAAGATTATTCCAACAAATTCATAGGCAGATTAGCCACTACTATAATCATGGAAGATGGTTTATATATAGGATGAAAGGATAAAAATGAGTGAAACTTATGAAATTTATATGCCTAATGGTGTTATATTAGATGTAGAAAAAAAAACGAATAAAATTTTATTAAGTGATGGGGGAGCTAAGGTAGGCAAATACACCCAAGAATATTCTAAAGCTTTGTTTGAAGCACACAATATCAAACAAAACTCTCCCTACAAAGACTATCAACCTAGATATCTAGATCCTAACTTTTATACAGGACAAGCTTCTACTTTACTTGAATTTAAAGATTGGCAAAGTATTTATTTAAAAGATCCTATTAAAGGAAGCATAGCTCCTTGGACTAAAGCAGAAAAAGCTTATTATAAATCTTTAAAAACTAAAAAAGAAAGATATAAATATTTAGTTATAAGAAGTGGTATAAGAAGTGTTGTTATAGATATACCTTATGAAGCCATAGGAGCTGTAGATGAAAAAGGAAATGTAGATCCTAAATATGAAAAATTATATAGAATAGTAGATGATAATAAACATAATCTAAGATCAAGTTTATTTCATAATGAATGGGGTATGGCAGCAGGAATACTAGGTGATTATAAATATCTAGCTAATGATATGTCTCAAAATGGTTTTAATGCAAGATTTATCCAAGCTACTATACTTTATATACAATTAAGTGGGGGAAGTAGTATATTAGATAAACCTAATTTATTAGGTGCTATTTATGGTTATGCAGATATTGCTGTAGGAAGTGGTTTAGTAGGAGTGCATAAAAATCCTTTAAGAGAACAAGAGATTAAAACCTTAGCTAAGACTTTAAAACCTGATGAATTTGGTATGCTTCCTTTTATAGATGAGATTATGGGAGTAGATTGGGTGATTGATTTAAATAAATATAGATTGGCTAATGATGAATTTGGAGATATATATAAAGCCTTAAGAAGTGATGTGGTTGAGGGTAAGATAAAAGATCCAAGGGATGTAGATTCTACTTATGAAAGCAGAAGGGAATTTGATCGTTATATGGTTGGATATAGAAAGGGTATGAGGCAAGGTTATGAAACCGATACACCTAATGATTGGAGTGAAGAAAGAGCACAACTTTTTAATGATACTTTAATACTACATGCCAAACTAGCAGCCCTCACTCCTCCACAAGGCTATCCTAATGCACCTTATTATTTTACCCCTGAAAAACTAGAATGGTATTATAAAAGACATAAGCTTGATAAACTCCTTGATCCAAGAATTCCTGCTATATATAGATATAATTTTCCGCAAGAACTTCGAGCTAGAATTCTAAAATTTGGTGAAGAAAATGGCATTAAAGATTGATTTGCAAATTTTAATACTTAAGAAATATAAGATTTCAAAATTTAAAATCAATAAATTTTCTTTCAAGAATCTTCGCAAAAAAAGATTTTTAAACCTTCACCAAAAGGTTTATTAACCTTTAATTAAAATATTATCAATATTCTTTTTTGAAAAATTTATCCTATAAAAGTCTTTGATTTGTTCTGCACTTAAACAGTGTAAAATATCAACCTATCTAAAAAAATAATTCTTTTATCTAATACTAAGAACTTTTAATTATAATCATTAAAAATTTATAAGGTTGCAATAATGAAAATTAGTAATATCAAAGAATTGGAATTTAAAGACTCTATCTACATAAAGCCTAAACGATATAGTTTTACCAATGATGGAAAAAATTGCGTTTGGGATTTTATCGAAGCAATGGATAGTGTTTCAATCTTGCTTTATCACAAATCTTTACAAAGCTTTGTTTTTGTAAAACAATTTCGCATTGCCCTTTGGTTTCACCAGCAAAAAGATGCAAATTATATCAAAGACGATAATATGGGTTACACAATAGAACTTTGTTCAGGACTCGTAGATAAGCAACTTAGTTTAGAGCAAATCGCCAAGGAAGAATGTATCGAAGAACTTGGATACTCTCCTAAAAAACTTGAAAAAATAGGTGAATTTTATACAGGATTTGGTTCTGGTGCAAGTAAGCAAACTCTTTATTTCGCTGAAATTGATGAAGAAGATAAAATTTCAAACGGAGGCGGGATTTGTGAAGAGGTTATTGAAAGCGTTTTTGTTAAAATAGAAGATTTTCAAGAATTTGTTACAAAAATAACAAGATCGCCTTTACTCGACTACGCTTGCTTGTGGTTTATCAATAAAGCTAACTCAAATATTTGAGTTAGTTTAAAATCAATTTTCTTCTTGAATATTATTTTTATTTTTTTCTTCCAAAAGCATATCTTTAAATACTTCAAATAAATCCAAAGATGCCTTTTCTGCCTCATTACATTTTTCAATGATTTCACCTTGAATTTGCGAACAAGTAATGTCTTCATTATGTGCAGTTTCTATTGCGTTATTCATATTATAATGCACTCTTTGATGTGGTTCGGTAATTTTACCAAAATAATGATTATGTTCAAATCTCTCCCTACCTGCACTCGCCATCCACTTACCTAAACGACAACTTGTATGATCGGCTAATTTTTCACCAGAACGAACAAAAATTTGTTTATAAGCGTTAAGTTTGAATGCCATATGATCAAGCTTCACTAAAGAAACAAAAGTTTCTGAAGTAATAATATTGGCATTAGTATCAATGGCTTGAACTTCTTGAATAAAAGCATTAAACTGATCAGCAAATTGCATAATATGTGAATTTGAATCCATTGAAACTTTTTCAACTTGCTCGCTTTGAGTATACATTTCGTTGGCATTTTGCTTTAAAAGATTGATATTCATTTCTACTTCAGCTGTAGCTTTTTGTGTTTTTTCTGCCAATTTCCTAACTTCATCAGCAACAACTGCAAAACCTCGTCCATGCTCTCCTGCACGCGCAGCTTCAATGGCTGCATTTAACGCCAAAAGGTTAGTTTGATCGGATACATCTTTAATCAAGCTAATTACATTGGTAATCTCATCCACACTTCTGTGCAAAGTTGCGGCAGCATCTCTTGATTTATTTGCAGATTCTACAATATCCGCAAGAGAAGAGTTGATGGAATTTGTAGCATTTTGAAGACTATTAATGCTATTTAAAGAAGACTTTGATAAACTAGAAATTTGTTCAGCCTTATTAACATTATCAGACATATCATTTTGAACTATAGTGATATTTTGCAAAGCCCCATTAAGTAAAATTTGCAATAAATCTGTTTTTAGAGAAGACTCTAACGCATCTTGCTCACAACGCTTAAGCTTGTCACTAATTTCTTGTTTTTCATTTTTAAGGCTTTCTATTTGTGCTTCTAGCTTCTTGATTTGAGCTAGAGCGTTTGTTAAATTTTCGTTTTGCGTTTTGCTTGAACCAAACATTGTGATATTCCTTTTGCTTTATGATTTTTTGCAATTAGCTAAATACTCACTTAGCTCATCTTTTATACCGAGCTTTTCTCTTTTAAGTGCAGATAATGCAAGATCATCTAAATGTACCCTTCCCTCTTCAGCATCTTTAATCTGATCATCAAGTTCATTATGACGCTCAAATAATTTATCAAAATGTGCATCTTTTCCTTTTAATTCTGAGATTAATTCTCTATATTCGTGTAGCATAAAAACTCCTTTAAATTTAAAAAATATTAATGTAATTATTATAACCAAAAAATCAAAAAAATCACATAAAAAACTACATTAAATTGCTTATTATTAAAAATTTTCATTAATATTAAGTTAAAATTTTTAAAAGCAAGAATTAAATTAGTATTTAGAATTTTGAAATAAAAAGAGTCCAAGACTCTTTTAAAATTATTTAGAATTTTGTTTTTTAAGAGTTCTAAGTGTAGAAGCTGCTATTCTCATTTTTCTTGTAGTTCCATCTTCTAAAGTGACACGAACTGTTCTAAGATTTGGTAAAAATCTTCTTTTTGTTTTATTGTTTGCGTGAGAGACATTGTTTCCTACCATAGGACCCTTACCCGTAACTTGACATACTCTAGCCATTGCTTTTCCTTAAAAAATTTTTCGTAATTAATAATAAAAACGGTAATTATATCAAATAAAACTTAAAAAATATAAAGATTTTTAATTTTTTTATATTTTAGTTTTATATTTTTTTTATACTTTACAAGATAGAATTATCAACTTTGAAATAAAAAATTTAAAAAACAAGGTAAAAGCAATGTATGTAGCCCCAAGTTTGTTATCTGCAAATTTTTTAAAATTAGAAGAAGAAATCAAAGCCGTAAGTGAAGCAGGAGCAGACTTACTTCATATTGATGTGATGGATGGACATTTTGTGCCTAATTTAACCTTTGGACCTTGTGTAATAGAAAAAATTTCCGCCATCACCCAAGTGCCATTAGATGTGCATTTAATGGCTAATGATGTAATTAAATTTATAGATCTTTTCATTCCCTTAAAACCCAAATTTATTTCTTTTCATATTGAAGCCGAAAATCATCCTATAAGACTTTGCGAATACCTTAAAAATCATGGAATTCACCCTGCTATAGTTTTAAATCCACACACGCCTATAGATTCGATAAAACACATGATAGAATTTGTGGATATGGTGCTTTTAATGAGTGTTAATCCTGGTTTTGGCGGTCAAAAATTTCTACCTTTAATTTATGATAAAATCAAAGAATTAAGATCTTTAATTGATAAAAAAAATGCTAAGGTTTTTATAGAAGTCGATGGGGGGATAAATGGTTTAAATGCAAGCGATTTAGAGGCCGCTGGAGCTGATATTTTAGTAGCTGGAAGTTATATATTTTCTTCAAATGATTATAAAACCTCAATCTCATCTTTAAAGCTTAAATTTTGAACCTACAGCAAATCGATCAAATTATTTCCGTGCTTAGCAAACAAAGCAAACCCTATCAATGGGTAATGAATGAATTTGCGAAAATCGAAGAATTATCTTATTTTGACCTTGATCTAGAAACACTTGAATTAATGGGCCTTGGTCTGCTTTTAAATAAAGACAATTTAATCAGCCTAAAAACACGCACAAATAATATCAAAAACGAAACTTTTTGCATAGTAGATATTGAAAGCACAGGGGGAACTAAAAACGGACAAATTTTAGAAATTGGTGCAGTAAAAATCAAAAATTCTAAGGAATTAGGACGCTTTAATAGCTTTATCAAAGTGGAACAAATTCCACAAAATATCACAGAACTTACAGGTATTACGCTTCAAATGGTTAAAGATGCTCCAAGTTTAGCCAAAGTTTTAAATGATTTTAGATTGTTTTTAAAAGACAGTATTTTTATCGCACACAATGTAAGATTTGATTATACTTTTATCTCCAAAGCCCTTAACGAATGCGGTTTTGGAATTTTGCTTAATCGTCGCATTTGCACTATAGAATTTGCACAATGTTGCATAGAAAGTCCGCGTTACAAACTTGAAACTTTAAAAGAAATTTTAAATATACAAAGCACCCATCACAGAGCTTTAAGCGATGCTTTAGCGGCGGCTGAAATTTTTAAATATTGCCTTTCAAAACTTCCTTATCATATCAAAACCACAGAAGAGCTCATTCATTTTACAAAAACAGCAAGACTCAAGGGGGCGAAGCAAAATTTTGCTAATTTTTAGATTATTTTAAATTATTCTTTATATCATTATAAAATTATTTTATTAAAATTTAAGGAGAAATAATGCTTTCAAAAGAAGTTATCAAGCTACTCAATGAACAAATCAATAAAGAAATGTATGCTGCAAATTTATATCTCAGCATGAGCTCTTGGTGTTATGAAAACAGTTTTGATGGTGCGGGTTTATTTTTGTTTCAGCACGCAAGCGAAGAAAGCGAACATGCTAAAAAATTAATCACCTACTTAAACGAAACTGATTCAAAAGTAGAATTAAAAGCAGTTGCAGAACCTGAGCAGAATTTTAGTTCCTTACTTGATGTATTTGAAAAAACTTTCAAGCACGAGCAAAGCATCACAGCTTCAATCAATAATTTAGTCGATCATATGCTCACGCATAAAGATTACGCCACTTTTAATTTCTTGCAATGGTATGTTAGCGAACAACACGAAGAAGAAGCACTTTTTAGAGGTATAGTAGATAAAATAAAACTCATTAGCGATAATGCCAATGGTTTATATTTAGCCGATCAATACATTAAAAATCTTGCTAAAGCTTAAATTTCACAAATGACTTTTTTTTCTTTGGAATTTAGTATCTTAATGATACTTTTTTTTGCGCTTTATTGGTTTTTCAATCACCATAAAGTGCAAAATTTTCTTATTTTAATTTTTAGTTATTTTATTTATATTTTAATCAATCCTTATTTCGCACTTATACTTTTTATTTATACTTTTTTTATTTATTATTTTTCTTTAGTGATTTTTATCAGACGAAAAAAATACCTTTTTTTAGCTTGCATTGCTTTGGTAATTTTAAATCTTTGTTTTTTTAAATATTTTTCTAGTATCAAAGACAGCTTTGATCAATTTTTATTATTTTTAGGATTTGACTTTCTAAATTCTGATGTGATCTTTCCTATGGGAATTAGTTTTTATACTTTTGCAAGTATTACCTATCTCACCGAAGTTTATAAAAAGCATAAAATTCAAACTTTTCTTGATCTATGCACCTATCTTTCCTTTTTTCCTACTTTATTAATGGGACCTATTATGAGAAGTGAATTTTTCTTTGCTCAAGCCCATAAAAAACGAAAATTCGAAAACGCTGATTTGATTTTAATTTTATTGCTTTTTGGTATAGTAAAAAAAGTTTTGATAGCAAATTATTTAGGCATTTATGCTAAAGAAATTTTAGACAACCCAAGTAATTATAATTTCTTAGATTTACTTTGTGCTATTTATGCTTTTAGCGTGCAAATTTATTGTGATTTTAGCGGTTATGTGGATCTTGTATGTGCTTTTGCCTTAATGCTGGGCTTTACACTGCCGCCTAATTTTAATATGCCTTATTTGGCAAAAAATTTAAAAGAATTTTGGCAAAGATGGCATATTAGTTTATCTACATTTATTCGCGATTTTATCTACATACCTCTAGGTGGAAGTAAAAAAGGATTGGTGCGAACTTTATTTAATCTGCTTATTGCATTTGCTTTATCAGGAATTTGGCACGGCAATACGATTAATTTTTTAATTTGGGGATTATTGCATGGTGCTGGAGTGGTATTTTTGCATTTTTTTGCTTTTAAAAAATATCAATTCAAATACAGCACTTATTTAGGTAGATTTATTACTTTTCATTATGTAAGTTTTGCATGGATATTTTTTTATTATGCAAATTTTGAAGACGCTTTGTTGTTTTTAAATTCTTGCGTGCAAAATTTCACCCAACCAAACAATACTCAAAATTTCACCATTTTACTTTCTTTTGCGGCAAGTTTTTTGCTTTATCCTTATCTTATAAATTTAAAAGAAAATTGCGTAAAAATCTTTATTCAAATGCCGCTATTTTTAAAGCCTTTTGTTTTGGCATTCGTTTTAATTTTGATTTTTAAAACCATGCCAAGCGGGATTCCAAATTTTATTTATTCGAGTTTTTAATGAAAATCATTCAATTTTTATTTATTTTAGTTATCACTTTTATACTTGTTAATATTGCAATGCATAAGAGTATTAATAATTATCTTGAACAAAAATATCATTTTGACTCTACAAATGATGAAAACTTTAGCATAACAGATTTAAATTTAAGCATTCAACAAAAAAACAATATTCAAAAGACAAAAAAAAGCGAAAAGAAAATCAATATATTGCCAAATGAAGAATTTTTATTCATCGGAGATTCTTTAATGCAAGGAGTAGCTATAAGCTTAGCCAAGGATTTAAAAAAATACAATATCAAAAGCATAAATTTAAGCAAACAAAGCACAGGACTCACCTATAAAAGTTTTTTCGATTGGAATAAAACTACAAACCAGGCCTTTGAAAATAATAAAAATATCAAATATTTAGTTGTTTTACTAGGCGCAAATGATCCTTGGGATTTTAGAAAAAAAGGCAAATCTTATCATTTTAATAGCAAAGAATGGCAAGAAATTTACGCCCAAAGAATTAATGAAATCATTAACATTGCTAAAGAAAATAACGCCACATTATTTTGGTATGAAATTCCTCCTGTCAAAGATACAAAATTAAATCAAAAACTTCAAATTCTCAATGAACTCTACCGAGTGCAGCTAGAAAAACAAGATGAGATATTCATACAAACAACACAAACTATGAGTAAAGATAGAGTATTTTCAAGTTATGTTAAAAACGAAAATAATAAAAGCATAAAAATCAGAGCAAACGATGGTATACATTTCACACAAAAGGGATCTGAATTAATGTCAAAGCTTTTATTAAAATATTTAATTTTGAAAGAAAGAAATGAAAAACATTAATTTATTGATTTTTATTTTTTATATATTTAGCCTATCAGCTTGTGCAAATGCGAGTAATTTTAAAGCCGAACAAATTTTAAACACAAAAAGTAATTTGCATAATTTTACTTCAGATGAAAAATTACAGAATTTCAAAGAAAAATTTCAAAAAAAACAAGATTTAAAAATCAGAATTTTCGGAGACTCGCATATTGCAGCAGACTTTTTCTCAGGAGAACTTCGCAATTTAATATTCCAAAACAATTCAATAGGTTTTACTTATCCTTTACAACCTGAGTATCATCAAAACACAAATCTTAGCTACAAAAATAAAGGTTTTATCATTTTAAATTCAAAAAACAACGATAAAAATATAAGCTATCCTTTAGGTGGCATCATTGCACAAGCTCAAAAAAAAGATGCATATATAGAATTAAACACTAAGTTAAATAATAAATTTAAAATAGGCATACTCTTTAAAAGCCCTAATACTGATAAAGCTTTTCAAATCAATGATGCAAAAAAACAAAATTTTATACTTCAAAGCCCCATGGCCCAAAAATGGACTTATAAAGAATTGGAGAATGTTTCCTTTCCTCTTAAAATTCAAGCACTGCAAAAAAATGTTTCGCTGGGCGGATATTTTATTTACAAACAATACAATAATAATTTCATAGATATCCTAGGTATTAATGGCGCAAGCTCAACTCTATGGTTAAGATGGAATGAAAAAACACTTAAACATGAATTAAAAATTTTAAATAATGATTTCATCATGCTAGTTTATGGTTCAAATGACATTTTACTTCCTGGTTTTTCAAAAGCAAATTTTAAGAAAAACTACAAAAAACTCATTCAAATTCTTAAAGAAAATAATCCAAGGGCTATCATCACTCTTGTAACCCCTCCTACTTTGGCTAAAAAAGATGAAAAGAATTCCCTTTTAAAGCAAAAATTTAAAGAGGCTAAAAATGCCATTTATGAGCTTGCAAAAGAAGAAGAGTTGTTGGTTTTTGATACCAATGAATTTATAGAACAAAGTGGTGGAAAAAATGTTTGGATAAAACATGATTTATCCTTAAAAGATGTCCATCTAACAATTCAAGGCTATAAGATGATGGCAAATAAATTTTATAAGGATTTAAAAGCTTTATTAAAATAATACAAAAATTATAATTACCACTGTATTTTTAAAAATTAACTTTAGCCTAAATTCTACAAAAAAGGAAAACAAATGAATGGATTAAAGAAAATTTATATCATTTGGGGGATGTTTTGGACTATTGGACTTGGAATTTTTCTGCCCACAGCACATGGATTTGATAGTATGGATTTTGTGGATTTTTTCATACTTGCTTTACAATTTATAGCTATAATTTGGTTGCCTCCATTACTCATTTTTAATATTGTATATTTTGTGATAAAAAAAGAAAGAAAATATATTATAAATACATTATGGATATTATTGTATTATCCTGTGGCTTTGATATTGTATTACATGTTTTATTATCATAATAGTTTTTATGTTACATTATATATTTTTTTATCATTGTTTAAATAAAGGATAATTTTGAAAGAAAAAATCAATAAGCTAAGAGATTATGCCGAGCTTGCACAAGCTAGTTATTTGAATAATGAAGACTTTTAGCATAGAAGGTTCTTTGTGGCAAATGGCAACTTATAGAGAATGGCTTGAATGGGAAATAGATGGATATAAAATTGATTGTTCAATAAGCCCTCAAAGAATTCTGCAATCTCCAAAAACTAAACAATACTATATTTACAATCAAGATTATCAAGACTATCAAAAATTCACTCCTTATGGTTTAGATTTTAAACTTTATAGTAAAGATTTTATCACTAAGCTTGATTTTAAAGATAAAGCTTATAATGTGCTTTATGATACAGGAGTTTAAATGGGAGATAGTATTACACTTTCTATTTTTTGGGGTTTATTTGGATTTATTCTTGCTTTTACTAATATAAAATTTTATCTTACGACTTTAAGTTTTCTTATTGTCTTTTCTATTTTAAATTATTGGATTAAGATTAACATAAAAGAATTTGTAAAATCTTATTTTTCAATATCTTTTATTATCTTTTTATGGCTATTGTTATCATATTTTATCTTAGCTATGATCTTGAATTTTATAAATCGCTTGTATTGCTTGATCCTCCAGAAGTTGAAAAATTATCACCGCAAGAATATAGAGTGCGTAATTATTTTAAATTTTTAACCTTTGCAACTATGTTTTTTTGGCAATCACATTTTTGATACTTCCTTGTTTATTACAAGCTTATTTATTTAAATGTTATAGCATAGGAGAAAAACGCAAAAAATTAAGTTGGTTTATAGGGTTTATGTGTAATGCTCCTATATTAATTGCGAGTGTGTATGTGATATATGAAAATCTTTAAAGACTATCAAAAATTCACTCCTTGTGGTTTGAATTTTAACTGTCAATAAGTGAATTTTTAACATAATTAAGTGATTATGATAAAAAATTCGTTTACTAAGATGAGTAATAACACTTGGCAACAATAAGAATAATACAATAATATTTTTATATAATATTTAGGAATTTTTATATTTATAAGCTCTAAATCAATGATAAAACCAAACAGACTAGCCACCACTATAATCATGAAAAATGGCTTACATATAGGATAAATTAAGAAAGGATAAAAGATGAGTGATACTTATATGATATACGCTCCTAATGGATTAGGAGTAGAGGTAGATAAAAAAACTAATGAAATATATTTTGCACAAAGTGCTGATCCTGTAGGCAAATATACTAAAGAATATACCAAGGTTTTTTTTAAAGCTTGGGATATAAAGCAAAACTCCCCCTACAAAGACTATAAACCCAAGTATCTAGATCCTAACTTTTATACAGGGCAAAAATCCACTTTACTTGAATTTAAAGATTGGCAAAGCATATATTTAAAAGATCCTATAAAAGGAGCTATAGCTCCTTGGACTAAAGCAGAAAAAGCTTATTATAAATCTTTAAAAACTAAAAGAGAAAGATATAAATATTTAATTATAAGAAGTGGACTTAGAAGTACTGTTATAGATATACCTTATGATGCTTATTGTAATGTAGATGAAAAAGGAAATTTAATCAATAAAGACTATAAAGAACTCTATAAAGAAGTAGAAGCCAATAGAGGTATGGCTAATATGCATAAAGGTTGGCTTTTTATGGCTGAATGGGAATTAGCAGCAGGAATACTAGGAGATATAAAAGGATTTGTAGGAGCCTTACAACTTTCCATGACAGGATTTAAAGCAAGAACTCAAGCAATAAATTTTTTACTCATACAACTAGGACATGAACAAGGCTTTAAAAGTCTTTATGATTCTTATGCATATAGAGATTTAACAGATGGCATACACAAAAACCCTCTTAAAGCTCAAATGCTAAAAGACTTTTCTAAAAATCCTCCTTATGATGAATTTGGTATGCTACCTTTTCTAGATGAACTTATAGGGGTGGATTGGGTGATAGATCCAAATGATTATTATTTTGTTTATGATGGAGCAAAAGGAAGAGTTAATGATGCTCTAAAAGATGATGTTGAAAAAGGAACACTCAAAGATCCAAGAGATGTAGATTCTACTCCAGAGAGTAGGGAAGAATTCATTGATAACTTCGAGCGTTATGGGAATGGAATGAGGGAGCGCTATACTTTGGAAATAAGCAATGATACTCCTGAAACATCTGCTAATATTTGGCTAGAAACAATGCTTTTAGAAGCTAAAATTAAAGCCCTAACTCCCCCTCAAGGCTATCCTAGTGCACCTTATTATTACTCTCCTGAAAGATTAGAATGGATTTATAAAAATCATAATTTAGATAGGCTTCTTGATCCAAGAATCCCTGCTATACATAGATATAATTTCCCGAAAGAACTTAGAGCTAAAATTTTAAAATTTGGTGAAGATAGGGGTATTAGAGATTGATTTTTGACAAATTAGGCAATGCTATAATTTTTTAAATTTAAACTACTTTGATGTCAAAAATAATTAAATTAGATATATAAAAAAGACGATTTAAAAATAAGATAGTGGCGGACAGAGAGGGATTTGAACCCTCGAGACCCGTTAAGATCTGCACCCTTAGCAGGGGTGTGGTTTCAGCCACTCACCCATCTGTCCTTTATTAATAGAAATAAATTGAAATTATATTCAAAATTGATAATAATTAGCTTAAATTTCTAAAATGATCATAAAAATTTAGGCTCATTCTTAAAGAACAAGCCTAAAAAGTTATTTTTGATCAATAATTTGATAATTATAAGGCACTAAATTTTTATCGTGCTCTAAAAGTTCTTTTGGTGTATTGCCATTAACATTATCATGCTTATAATAACGATCTCCGGCTTTATTACCATTTAAATCCACCTTATAATGAAGCTCGCCTGGATTTAGCTTTTGCATATCCTCAAAACCTAAATTTGAAGTTTTAAAATCTTTTATGCCATTAGCCAATGCAATTTCTACAAGCTTGGTTTGTGCTATTCTAGCCATATCAATGGCTTGTAAAAGCATTCTTGAAGCTTCGCGTGGATTATGAAATCCTGTTGAATTTTCAGCACCCACAAAATCAGCTCTCATTTGAGCTTTTCTTTGAAGCTCTAAAACTTCATTAAGTTCTTTAGAAATTTTAGCCTTAGTATCTTGCTTATAAGCGTCTAATTTTGCAAGCTCTTCTCTTAAAATCTTAGTATCGTTAATCAAACTTACAAGTGCATATTCTGCTTTTCTTAAATCATAAGCTACAGAATTTTGTATATCTTTGATTTGCTTTTTAAGATAATCTTCGCTTTGAGTATGACAAGTCTTGCAGGCCGCGTTGATGTCTTGTAAAGGAGAAGTGATATTATGCTGAGTCATTTTCTTTGCACCTTTTCTAACATAAGGCATATGACAATCCGCACAGCTTACACCATTTGCTGCATGCACGCCACCACTATAAAGCTCACTTTCTGGATGTTGAATTTTAAGCATAGGTGCTTCTGTATATTTATGAGACCAATCTTTATCAAAAACAGATCTTACTTTTTCATAATACTCATCAAACATTTCTATTCTAAATGGTTGCCCCTTTTTCCACTCAGACCAAGGGAAAACTAATTCCAGACCATCTACTTCAATTTGCGTAGGTGCATTGCCATCTCTCCAAGAGTCAACTTCATCATAAGTTTTTTGTGTGCCATTCCACCATTTTTTAGAACTATCATTAGTAATACTCTCTCCCATTACTTTAACCTTAGTTCCAGTTGGTTTAAAATAATACTCCACATGGCATTGAGAACAAACCAAAGTTCTCATCTCTTCTCTTGTAGCTTTAACGCCTTGGATAGGATCTTTTTCATAGCCTCTAGCAACCAAAGCATTTATAGCTGCTGGACGAGTAAGTCTTAAACTCATATCATTTGGATTGTGACAATCTGCACAAGTTACACCCATTCTTTTGCCTCCATGTGGCCCTGAGTGCTCAGGTGAATTTGGTGTGATACCATTTACCGCAGGAACATTTTTAATCATAGTCCAATACTTAGTAGAGTTAAAAGCTATCCAATCATCTTTTGCGACATTTTTCAAAAGCCAAGGAGTCCACCCACTATGACAATTCATACAAGCCGTTGGTTGACCACCAAATCCTGCAAGTCCATGAGAATTTAAGAAGTCTTTGTTATTTCTTGCTGTATCCATTTGATCAACTTGAACCCAAAAATGCCCTCTTTCTTCATTGAAATCAACGCTAAAAGGATATCCCGCCCAAAGAACTGTAAGTTGCGGATAACGCGTTAATTTTGAATAAGATAAATTTCCACCAAATTCAGTCGCAACAGGCTGCTCTTTTTCAACAGTTAAATACATATCTAAATAATCTGGAAAATTTTGACCCCAATGATCAAAAGTAGGATTATCATCACTCATTTCTACAAAATTTTTAGAAAGCACACCGCCAACACCTTCATTTTGTTTTTGTTCTATGTCTTTATTAAGCCATAAAACTGCTGCAATTATAAGAACAAGAATAATAATTGCACTCCATAAAAAACCTTTTTTACTCATTTTACCTCCTTATTAAAATCCGCGTGTATGTCCTACACCCACATGGCAAGATACACAATTTAAAGAATTATCCTTATGAGGATTAGTGCTTGCATTGATAACATTTGTAGCCATTTCAGAATGACAACGCACGCAATTATCTTGAATCATTGCTTTGCTTTTAGCATTTGCACTTAAATTTGCGGGTAACTCATTTAACTTAAAAGTAAAAGCATAAGCATGCCCCAACCCACTTTGTGCCTTTGCAATCCACTTATCCACAAAATCATGTGGCAAATGACAATCATTACAACTTGCTCTTGGTTTACCTGCTATTTTTTGAGAATGCGAAGCCTTTAAATAGTCATTGTAAACCTCATTCATAATATGGCAATTATTACAAGATTCACTTGCATCACTAAAATACGACATTCCTTTGGCATTATAAAATGTATAAGCACCCACAACAAATAAAACCAAAAGCAAAAGTAAGAAAATAGAAAAAAGTTTTCCAAATGCTTTCTTCAAATCAAACCTCCTTCCTTGCTCCATAGAGACTAGACAAACCCTTTGATTGTTATTATAAATAAAAAATTTTAATTTAAATTTAAGGATATATTTACTCTTAATTAATACTTACACATTGGATTTTCGTATTTTATTTAAAAATTTTTATACAAATTTATACCTTTCAAACCTTCAAAATATGTAAAAAATGATAAAATTAGTTTTCATAAAAAGGAGTTACAATGCAAACACAACCTACTATGTTTTTAAATCGAGAGCTTTCTTGGTTAAGATTCAATTCTCGTGTTTTAGATCAATGCTCTAAATCCATTCCTTTGCTAGAAAAACTTAAATTTATAGCAATTTATTGTACAAATTTAGATGAATTTTATATGATAAGAGTGGCAGGATTAAAGCAGCTTTTTGCAGCAGGAGCAAATGCTAGTAGTAGCGACGAAATGACACCTTTAACACAATTAAAAGAAATTCGCAAATACCTAAGTAGAGAAAAAAATTTATTAGAAACTTATTTCACTCAAATCACCAAAGATCTCGAAAAAGAAAATTTATTTATCAAACATTATGAAGAATTGGATACAAATTTAAAAATTAAATGTGATGAATATTTCTTCTCGCATATTTTTCCAGTTATTGTCCCAATAGCTGTCGATACCACACATCCTTTTCCACATCTTAATAATCTTTCTTTTTCTTTAGCTGTTAAACTTTGCGATAACGCGCACCCTGAACTTATCAAATTTGGAATGATTAGAATTCCACGCGTTTTGCCACGTTTTTACGAAGCAAGCTCAAATGTCTATGTTCCTATTGAAAGCATAGTTCATCGTCATGCAGAAGAAATTTTTCCAGGTTATAAACTTTTAGCCGCAGCTGCTTTTAGGGTTACAAGAAATGCTGATATTACCATCGAAGAAGAAGAAGCTGATGATTTTATGATGATACTAGAACAAGGCTTAAAACTTCGTAGAAAAGGTGCTTTTGTGCGTTTGCAAATTCAAAAAGATGCGGATGAGCAAATCGTTGAATTTTTAACAAGTCATATGAAAATTTTTCACAAAGATATGTATGAGTATTCCATACTACTTAATCTACCAAGCCTTTGGCAAATCGTTGGAAATAAAACCTTTACTCACCTTTTAAGTCCGCTTTATACGCCAAAAGTCTTACCTCCTTTTGATGAAAATTTATCTATTTTTGATGCAATCGACAAAGAAGATGTCTTGATTTTGCAGCCTTTTGAAAGCTTTGATCCTGTATATAAATTCATTAAAGAAGCCAGCAAAGATCCCGAAGTTATATCCATAAGAATGACGCTATATAGAGTAGAAAAAAATTCAAACATCGTCCAAGCCCTAATCGATGCAGCAAGTGATGGCAAACAAGTAACGGTTATGGTTGAGTTAAAAGCACGCTTTGATGAAGAAAACAACTTGCATTGGGCAAAGGCTTTAGAAAATGCAGGTGCACATGTTATTTATGGAATCACCGGCTTTAAAGTCCACGCCAAGGTTTCGCAAGTCATACGCAAACAAGGTGAAAAGCTTAAATTTTATATACATTTAAGTACGGGAAATTACAATGCAAGCAGTGCAAAAATTTACACTGATGTAAGTTATTTTACTAGCAAGGCTGAATTTGCCAGAGATACAACAAGTTTCTTTCATATCTTATCAGGTTTTAGCAAAAATCGTCGTTTGCAAACCCTATCTATGAGTCCAAATCAAATCAAAGAAAAAATATTAGAAATGATTAACACAGAAGCACAAAAAGGCGAAGATGGTGTAATTATCGCCAAAATGAATTCCCTTGTTGATAGCGATGTCATCAAAGCTCTTTATGAGGCATCAAATAAGGGTGTTAAAATCGATCTTATTATCCGCGGAATTTGCTGCCTAAGACCAAATGCAGAGTATAGTAAAAACATACGCGTTAGAAGCATTATAGGCAAATACCTTGAACACGCAAGAATATTTTACTTCAAGCACAGTGAGCCAAATTATTTTATCTCGAGTGCGGATTGGATGCCAAGAAATTTAGAACGCCGTTTAGAATTAATGACTCCTATATATGATGAAAGAAGTAAGGCAAAACTGGCTCAAATTTTGCGTTTAGAGCTTAGCGATAATGCCCTAGCTTACGAGCTTGACAATGAAGGGGAATACCACAAAATTATTCCAAAAGAAAATGAGAAAATTTTAGATTCCCAACAAACACTAGAAGATTATGTCAGTAAAATTTATAAAACTCTCAAAAAAGATACGGATCAAACTCGCGCAACCCATCTTGCTTCTAAGCTTTTCAAAGAAAGCTAAATTTCATCTTCTAGGCTTTGCAAAAAGTTTTTGCAGGCCTTAGAAATAATCTCATAAGTTTCATCAAAATTTCCACTATACCAAGGATCTGGGACCTCATCATAGCCCAAATTCTTAGCAAAATCAATAATTTTAAAAGTTTTATTTTTTACTCCTTGAAAATTCTTTATAACATGATTAAAATTGGAATTATCCATAGTAATTAAAAAATCGCTTTCATCACAAAGCTTTTGAGTCAGTCGTTTGCTCGTAAAATTTTGATGCTCTATATTTAAGCTTACAAGTTTATTTTTAGTGCCTCTGTGCATTCCTTCTCCATCGTGCTCTCCAGAAGTTCCTGCACTTGTAATGCTAAATTTCTCTTCTAAATTCGCTTTTTTAATTAAATCTTTCATAACAAATTCTGCCATAGGTGAACGGCAAATATTTCCCAAACATACAAAAGTTATTTTTTTCATTTATATCCTTCATTTTTAATTTAAAATTATAGAAAATATCATACAATATTTTTTATGGATAAAACAATATGAATCATTTTCAAAAAACTTTATTAATATGTTGGTTTGGGGTTTTTACCACAAGTATGGGGCTTAGTCAAATCGCTCCAATTTTACCCTTGTTTATGAGAGAACTAGGACTTGTCAAACTTAGTGATATTAGCTTTTATTCTGGGCTTGCCTTTGGCATTACTCCGCTAGGAATGGCTATATTTTCTCCACTTTGGGCATATTTGGGTGCAAAATATGGATACAAAAATATGCTTTTAAGGGCTAGCTTTGGGATGTCTATTTTAAGTTTATGGCTTAGCTTTGCTAATAGTGCCACAGAAGTGGTTTTAATCCGTGCTTTAACGGGCATTATTTCAGGCTTTACCTCAGCAGCAGTTGTTTTTATTGCTGTTATTTCACCCAAAGAAAAAGTTGCTTATGCACTAGGAACGCTTTCTACAGCTTCAATTAGTGGAAGTTTAATTGGGCCTTTATTTGGAGGGTTTATTGCGGAATTTTTTAGTATCAGATTTGTTTTTGATCTCATAGCTTTTTTGATCGCTTGTTCTTTCATTACAATTTTTATATTTATCAAAGAAAATAAAAACCAAAAAGAACTCAAAAAATACAACGAAGATACAAAAACAAACAAGACCCTTATTGCTATACTTTTTATCACTACTTTTATCATACAATTTGGCACTTTTGGAAGCATTCCCATGCTAAGCATTTTTGTTGGCGAAATTTATCAAGGAGAATATTTGGCCTTTTGGACAGGTATAGTTGTCGCAGCAAGTGGGATAAGTAATTTATTTTTCGCACCAAAATTAGGAAAAATTGCTGATAAAATCGGTCCTAGCAAGGTTATATTTAGCTCTTTGGTATTTTGCGGAATTTGTTTTTATTTGCAAAACTTAGCCTTAAATATTTATAGCCTCATCATCTTTCGTTTGCTTATAGGTGTAGGGCTTGGCGGACTTTTACCTTGTGTTAATGCTTTACTTAAAAAAAGTGTGAGTGCAAAAAATTTAAGCGTCATTTTTGGTTTTAATCAAAGTGCACAATTCATAGGAAATTTCGTAGGAGCCTTTGGTAGTGGTATCATAGGCTCTCATTTTGGTGTAAAAATTGTTTTTATCAGCGTTGCCTTGCTTTTTATCCTTAATGCTATTTTATTTTTCATTTTTGAAAGAAAATATATTTTTTCAAAAAAATTGTAATTTTTTACATCATTTTGCAATGCCTAAGCGATAAGCTAATTGATACAAGTTAAACTCTTTATATAATTTAGCAAAGTCCTTATGATAAATATCTAGCTCAAAAGCCTTATTTGTATCTTTTATCGTAGAATTATTTTCAAAGTAATAACCCTTATCATTGCTATAAACTCCATTTTCATCCATCCAAACCATTTCATTAAAACCAAATTCTAATCTTTTATTTTCTGGCTTTAAAAGCATACTTTTTCCACCCAAACTCAAATACTCTACTTCGCTTAAAGTTAAATTATAAAGCGTTGGAAAAATGTCCTTATGTGAACCTATACGATTTTTATCATAATAAATATTATCTTGTAATTTTTTTGGCACATAAAGATAAAATGGCACGCTATAAGCAAAAGCTTTTTCATGATTTAAGTCCATTTTTATATCCCTAAAACGATGATCGCCTGTTGCAGCAATAATAATATTTTCTTTAAAATCACTACCCTTTACAAGATCTAAAAATTTACCAAATTCATCATTAGCATACGCATAGGTTTTTAAAGCATTTTTAGGATTTTTAATGATAAATTGATCTAAAATTTCTTTTTCTACCAAATTTTCATCAAATAATTTTTCCTTGCTCTCATGTACATAAGGACGATGCGTTGAAATGCTTAAGGAAATCACTAAAGTTGGCTTTGTGGCGTTTTTAAAAATAGAATAAATCTTTTTGTACATAAACTCATCAGCAATTCCGTATTTGTGTTTTGTTGCTCTAACCTCACTAAATTCACTCATCAAGGTATTTTCATCTATAATTAAATCAGCCCCTTGATACCTAAAATAATTCCCAAGATTATACCAAGAGGCATTACCACTATAAACAAAAACTATATCATAGCCTGCATTTTTATATACCTGCAAAGGAGTATATTTTAAAATTTTCTTTTGCATTAAGCCGTTTGATATGATATTTGGACTTAAAAAAACTAAACGATTTAAACTTTCTATAGTATTATTTGCACTAGATAAAAATCTTTTAAAGACAAAATCTTCTTTAAAATGCCTATCAAGTCTTCCTAACAAATTATGTTTTTCATTGCTAAATTCCAACATATTTAAGCCAAAGCTTTCTAAAATATTTAAATATATATGATTTTTCGCATGATTTGCATTTTTATAAGTACTATCAAACATAGTAAAAAGCTCTTTTTCAAAATCTTTAAGCTCTGCTAAATCAACGCTTTTAAAATGCTGCTGCCCTCTATACTCCTTATAGGCCCATGATAATGCCATAAGAGGATTTGTAGAAATTTCATTAAAAGCTTTTATGATGCTAAACTCATAGCTTGAAGCTCTTAAAGCATTATAAGTAAAATGCCCTCTTAATGCAATTATATAAGCATAAATAAGAAACAAATTTAATACGACAAATAAATATTTATTGAGTTTTATTGCTTTAAATTTTAAATGCATTATTTTTATATTTAACCAAAAAGCAAAAACACCAAAGAATAACGCTAAAAAGATAATTTTAATAATAGGATAATCATCAAAAATTATAGACAAAATAGCATTTGTATCATCATCTTTTAAACCAAAGATAAAAATGTCTATTTTACTTCCATACATTTGAAAATAATAATAATGGATAAAAGCAAAAAGTATAAATAAAAAGCTAAGAAAGAAGATATAAAAGCTAGAAATATAATTGTAAATTTTAGCGATTACCCCCCCCCGTCATAGCAAATTTGCTTTTAGTGAGTGCAAAATTAAAATAACTCAAAAAGCCACATAAAAATAAAGGTAAAAAAGCCACACTAAGAGTTCTCATATCGTGCCCTAAGCCATAAATATAAGTCATAAGTGAATTTTTACCCACTAAATTACTCAACATAAAAAATCTAGTTATGGCAAAAATAGCCATAAATATAAAACTAAAACAAAGAATTTGCAATACAATTTTTCTCATTTTTCATCCTTTAAATAAAATACTAAATATAGCATAAATTTATAGAAATCTTTTAATCACTTGATATTCTTGCAACAATTGCTCAAAGGAAAAATTTAAATTTGCTGGAGAGCTTGAAGGCAAAGAAATGGCTTGCAAATTAGGATAAAATTTTTGAAAAAGTTTATAAGCTATTTTTCCTGTTGTGAAAATAGCTCCTATATTTGCTTGATTTAAAATTAAATTTAAATCATTGGCTTTTGCAAAACTTATTGTTTTATCGTCTGAATTTTTAATTTTACAACTTGCGATAATATCCCAAAGTGCTATTTTTTCTTGTTTTAAAAAAGCCTTTTGTGTCTGAATGGTTTTTAACTCGGTATCAAAAAGTTTTTCAAGTATACCCCAAAAACGATTTCTTGGGTGTTGATAGTAAAATCCAAATTCTTTAGATTTTACAGAAGGAAAAGAACCTAAAATTAAAATTTTAGAATTCTCATCAAAAAAAGGTTCAAAAGGATGAGTCGCAAACTCACTCACTTAATAAATCCACCGAAATTTTACCATTTTTAATTTCGCTAATTTTAACTCTAAGTTTATCACCTTCATGCAATTTTTCTTTAATCTTGGAACTATGCAACAAACCATCTACCCCATCTCTAAGCTCGACAAAGACACCAAAAGTCGCAACTTTTTTCACTATGCCATTAAATTCCTCCCCTACTTCAAAGCCCGAAATGTCTTTTTCTTTGCTGAATTTTTTGTTTTTATTAGCACTTGTAATGCTGATAATATAATCCTTAGCGGCTTTTACTTGATCATTTTTTCCACCTGCGATTTTTACTTCGCCTTTTTCCCTATCTAAATCAATAGAAACATCAAATTTTTCAATAATTTCTTTAATTGTTTTTCCTGCTTGACCAATGATATCTACAATTTTTGAAGGATCAACGCTAAAAAGTTCAAGCTTTGGCAAGATATCATCATTTACCACAATATCTTGTTGTGCTTCTTCCATGATATTTAAAATATGTATTCTAGCTTCTTTGGCTTGATATAAAGCTTCTTTTAAAATTTCTTTATCAATTCCACCAAGCTTAATATCCATTTGCAAAGCACTCACTCCATCTTTGCTACCGGCAACTTTAAAATCCATATCTCCATCATGATCTTCCAAACCCATAATATCCGTTAAAATTGCATATTTTTCGCCTTCAAAAACAAGTCCCATTGCAACGCCTGCAACTAATTTTACAGTCTCAACACCTGCAGCACGAAGTGCCAAAGCACCACCACAAACTGTCGCCATTGAGCTAGAACCATTACTTTCTAAAATTTCCGAAACCAAACGAATAGTATAAGGATATTTTTCATCTATACTTGGTGACAAGGCTCTTTTAGCTAAATTTCCATGTCCTAATTCCCTTCTACCAGGAGCTTTGATAGGGCTTGCCTCACCAACTGAAAACCCTGGAAAATTATAATTAACCATAAATCGCTCGCTTATAGGATTTTTTTCACATAAAAGCTCATACATCTGTGCATCATTATCACTTCCCAAAGTTGCCACAACCAAAGCCTGAGTTTGTCCTCTAGTAAAAAGACAAGAACCGTGTGCATTTGGTAAAATATTTGTTTCAATGCTAATTGGACGCACTTCATTTAAAGCCCTACCATCCGCTCTTTTTCTTTCGTTAATGATTTGCTCTCTGACTATTTTTCTTTTTATTTGTGATAAATTTTTAAGTACATCCTCTTCTTGCCATTCTTTTTGTGCGACTATCTCAGTGCTTAAAATATCTTTTGCTATTTTGTTTAACTCACTAGCTCTTTCGCTTTTTGCCATTTGATTGATAGCATTTTTAAGCTCTTGAGTATAATTATTGGCTATAAATTCATAAAGCTCTGGATTTTCTTCTTCAATTTTAAAATCCAAATTTGCTTGTTTTTTATGCGAAGAAAAAGCTTCTTCATAAGCATTAGAACCATTTAAAATTGCTTTTTGTGCTAAATTTAAAGCTTGTAAAATCTCATCTTCGCTTAATTCATTCATACTTTGCTCGCAAAGATTAACTTCACTCATCACATCCACAAAAGGAGTAACCACAGGCAAAATCGCATCATCTTGTGTGCTTAAAGTTCTCATTTCTATCATTAAAAGTTCATCTTTAACCCCTGCAACATAAAGATCCAAAGTACTCTCTTTAAGTTTGGAATTACTAGGATTTAAAATAAATTCATTATCAATTTTTGCTATGCGAACACCACAAACTGGAGTTTTGATAGGAATGTCGCTAAGATAAAGTGCAACACTTGCGGCATTTAAACTCATAACTTGTAAATCCACTTCCTCATCTGCAGATAAAACCATAACAGTAATTTGGGTAGGGTAAGCATAACCTTTAGGAAAAAGAGGTCTTAAGCTTCTATCAATAATTCTAGCACTTAGTGTTTCGTGATCTGTTGGCTTGGTTTCTCTTTTGACATAACCGCCAGGAATTTTACCTGCTGCATAAGCTTTTTCTATATATTGCACAGTTAAGGGTAAAAAATCTTCTTCTACGACCTTTTCTTCCCTAGCTACAGTGGCCAATACAACACTTTTGCCTAAACGCATCAATACAGATCCACAAGCTTGTTTTGCAACCTTATTAACATCATAAATTTCAAGATGATTATTTACCTCTATAGAATATTGCATTATTTTCCTTTAAAACTTTAATTAAACCAGATGATAAACTATGGATTTGCTAATTTATTCTCTGCTTCATCTAACGATAAATCATACTTTACTCCACCCAATGGATAAAAGTTGAAAACAAAATAAAAACCACTTTGAGTTTTTGCCTTAATACCACCACTAGTAAGCTGCGGATCAATTCTTTCTCTATACATTAAAGAATAATTCCAGCATTTTCTTTGATAGGTATAGCCCACTTCCCACATATTAGGATGCGCTCTTTGAGTATCAAACCAAATTCCACTAAAAATTTTATAATTATAATTATAAATATAATCAGCCCTAGTGCCTATAAAACTGTATTTTCCATCAATATCGTTGCGGTAAGCATGAGAGAAAGTCCAATTTAAATTTTGTGTACTAAATTCTAGTTGACTTAAAACCTTATCAAATCTTCCTTGAATTTGAGAATATCTTGATTCGTTATTTAAAGAAATATTTTCATTAAAATAATAGGTTAAGATATTATCAACACTACCCAAACGATCTCTATCATTATAATAATTTAAACCTAGTCTGTGTTTTAGTTTTTTCTGCCCTTGGGCATTGTAAAAATATTGCACTATTCTAAAACTTGTTTGCTCTTCCTTATCTTCATAATCCAAGTAATTTTCTGTAATTTTTCCTGAAGTAGAACCAGGCAAATAATAATTAAGTTCTAAAAATACAGTATGATAAAAATTCTCATATGGCTTAGAAAGTTCTGTATATAAAGTAAGCTCATGAGAATTACGATATAAATGCTCATTGTCAATTTCTGGATTATTAGAATAATTCACAAAAGAAGCGTATAAATACTCAGTAAAAGTTAATTGCAAATAATCATCAAAAAAGCTCGTATGATAACTTAATGGTAATTCTAAATTAAGTTGAGTAGAATAAGTTCCAATTTTTCTATAATAATTATGAAAACTCGCATCAAAAGAATATTGCAAATGTTCACTAAACAAAGTATCTAAGAATCTATGATACTGGAAAGATGGAAATTCTTGTAAAGTATCACTATTGCTAGTTTTTGAGGTATCAATATAGTATTTTGCATACATACCATAATAATTACTATCGTCTGCCAAATAATAATTAATCTTTGAAGTTACCAAAGAAGTCATATCTCTAAAATCTCTACGACCCAAATTTAAATAATCCACATCATTTAAATAAATCGCATCAATCCACAGACCTTCTTGAAATTCATCGCTTAATAAAGATCGCACTAAATCATTTCTGGAATATTTCAATTCAATACCCATATGAGTTTGATTTTCTAAATTTTCATCTCTAAAATAGCTAGAATTTTCCCTAAAAGCTCCAAAATTAATCTCACCCATTGAATGAGGTGAATCTAAAAATCTTAAAGTTGTATAAGCACCAAAACCTCTATTAGTTCTAACTTGGGGTGTAAATTCTAAGTCCCAATTTGAATCAAAAACAAAATAAATTGGCTGCTCATAAAACAAACCTTCACTTGAATTTACAGACATTCTAGGCACTAAAAGACCACTTCTGCGATTTGTATCTATACTAAAACCAAGATAAGGCAAGTAAAAAACGGGAATATTTTTTATATATAATCTTGCATTGTAAAGATGAACGAAATTATTTTCCCTATTAAGTCTACCTTCGCTAAATTTAATTTTCCAATCAGGATCTTCAACATTACAACTTGAAACCACTGAATTTTTGCCATCAAAATAATGATTGTCTAAATAGCTATTTTTACTTTTAAACCAAACTTCTACATCACTATTAGCAAAAAAAAACTCTTCAAAACTTGCTTCATTGGAGTCTAATTTTATTTTGGCATATTCTGAATGAGATCTTTCATTTTTCCCTCTTAGAATATTCACATCGCCAAAAAGCTCGATGACCTTTGTTTCTTCATTATATATTGCTTTATTTGCAGTAATCATATACAAATCAGAAAAAACTAAAACTTCTGACTCGGCTTTTAAAATCGCTCCTTCTTTTTTTACATCCAAAGCATAAATATCTACCTCAGCTGCATATATACTTGCGCAAGCAATTACACTCAGGGCTAATTTACGCAACATCAATCACCACTGTTTTAGCAAAATAATCCTGCCAAGTCTTACGCTCTTGATTGCCAAATGCCCAAACATATCCCAACATAAAAAGCATCTCGCTTAATTGTTTCCCTGCGGCTCTAAAAATACTTTGCATTAAATTAGGCTTATCAAGCATCACCTCATCAATAACTTGTATTTTACATATCATTTTGCCCAAACTTGCTCCGTATAAATACACAAAAAGGGTGTGATAAAAAAATTGCAAAAGCATTATAAAAAAAGAATATTTTTGCAAATTGAAAGCAAAATCTTCTGGAGTTTGAAATTCAATCTTATCAAACATCATTACAATCACCACAAGACTTAAAATAATATTATCTAAAATGAACGCTACAATTCTCTTTGGAAAACTTGCAAGGCTTAAATTTTCTCTTTCAAGCCTATCTAAAATACTTTCTTTCATTTAATAACCTGAAAAGCAATATCTTTTCTAAATTGCTTGCCTTTAAAATCTACATTTTCACAAAGCTTATAAGCCTTATCTCTAGCTTCTTTAATATCTTCACCAATGCCTACACAAACCAAAACTCTTCCGCCATCTGCCATAAGTTTATCTTGCTCTAAACTCACACCAGCATAAGAAATATGAGTATCTTGCGGGATATCTTTAACTAAAATTTCACTTTTTGGAGAAGATTTATAAGGATAATTTTGGCTTGCACAAACCACACCAACAGCATATTCTTTCTTAATATTAATCTTTGTGTGTCTAATACGCTTTTGAACGCTTGCCAAAATAAGCTCTAAAGGATCTTCAATTAAAGGCATCAACACTTCGCATTCAGGATCGCCAAAACGCACATTATATTCTAAAACATAAGGCTTTTCATTTGCAACCATAAGTCCTAAAAATAATACTCCGCTGAATTCAGCACCCTCTTTTTTCATTCCCGCTAAAGTAGGAATGATAATATCTTTTTTAACCTTCCTTAATAATTTTTCACTTGCTAAAGAACTTGGTGCATAAGCCCCCATTCCACCAGTATTTGGTCCCTCATCATTATCGAGTAATTTTTTATGATCTTGAGCTACAGGCAAAAGCACAAAATCATTTCCATCACACACCGCAAAAACACTTAATTCAAAACCATTTAAAAACTCTTCAATGACTACAAGCTTGCCAGCATCACCAAAGCTTTTTCCACTTAGCATATCTTTAGTTGCCTCAATAGCCTCATTATGTGTTTTGGCAATAATCACACCCTTTCCCGCACAAAGCCCATCTGCTTTTACCACTATAGGAGGAGTTAATTTCTCTATAAACTGAACTGCTTTTGAAAGATTTGTAGTGCTTAAAAACTTTGCTGTTTTAATTTTATATTTTTTTAAAAAATTTTTCATAAAAGATTTAGAAGTTTCAAGCATTGCAGCTGCTTTTGTTGGACCAAAAATAGGTATATCATTTTGCTTAAAAAGATCAACCACGCCTTCAGCTAAAAAACTCTCACTTCCAACAATACAAAGATCAATATCTTTATTCTTAGCATACACAGATAAAACATAAATATCTTGGGTTTTAATATTAGTTCCTAATTTTTCAGTTGCACCATTTCCTGGAGCAAAAAATAGTTCCAAATCTGTTTTAGAGCGTTTTAAAGCTAAAGCTATCGAATATTCTCTCGCTCCACTACCTAAGATCAAAATTTTCATCTTTTCTCCTTACAATAACCCAAATGGCCGTTATGCAAAATATGACCCCAAAAAGTCAAGAAAAACCGTTAGGTCATTTTTAAAGGCTGCAACTTCTCGTTTTCTCAAAAAAACTCAAACAAAGCCACAGACACGGTAAACAACACATCACAGTTAAATAAAAATTTGTTGGATCTTTTTAAACAAGGACGAACCATTTAGGCGACAAGGATTATAACAAATTTAGCTTAAAATTATGCTATATATTATCCATAATTCATCAAAATTTAAATAAGTTTAAATTTCGTTTTACCTTGTTTATCAAAATGTTTGCCTTCCAAAATAATATCCGCAGCACTTTCCCAAACTGTCTTTTCGTCAATATACACAACATCAAAGCTATTATCTCTCATCAAAGATTGATAATTAACTTTTTTAGGAGCGTGCTTAACAATAAAATAAGGGTTTAAAGTAAAAATTTGAATCTTAATCTTGCATAATAAATCCAAATCATTACTCACTACCAAAAAATTTTTTCTATGTTCTTGGGTAATTTTTTGAATATAAGTATAAAGTTTTTGATCAATAGGATTTAAAGAAGATTTATTTAAACGACTCAAATAATGCTCCGCAAAAGACAAAGTACAAAAAGAATTTTCCATATTGCTACGATTAAAATACGAATTTTTAACACCTGAAGATTTTAGGGACAATTGCCAAATTTTAATATCCATCATCGTTGCACAAAGATTTAAACCACTAACAATCTTAGAAAAAAGTTTTTCTCTTGAAATTTTAAAAGCATTTTCAAAAACAGTGTAATTTTTTTTATAAAAATTTTCCCTTAAAGCCTCTAATTTTTCTATAGATTTTTTATAATATTCAACTTCCTCATTTAATTTCTCTATTTTTTCTTGTTTGGCCTGAATTTTTGCCTCATCAGCACTATTCGTTTTTTTTAAATTAAGCTCCAATCTTAAAGTTTTTACTTGATGTTCTACAGCATTTAAACGATTTTTTCTTGTATCTATAGTAGAAACCAAAGCTTGATAATGGCACTGCAAAGATAAAAAAATTTCATTAAAAATTTTTGAAATATTAATAACTTTTTGTTTATCTTTCATATCATTGTAAGAATTTTCAAGATGCATCATAATGCTTTTTAAAGCAGCAAATTGAGATTGATCAATAGAATTATCCATAAAAATAAGGGTATCGAATACCTTATTTAAAAAACGCTTAATAATCAAATAATCCAAAATACAAGGAATTTCCTTCTCATTATCAAGATTAGCTTTTAAAGCCTCAACAGAAAGTATCTCGCCTGAAAAATAATTCTGTATAGCTTGTGCTACAGAAAAATTCAAAGGCACTTCTTCGATATTGTCATAATCTGTGCTTCTATAAAGTTGTGTAATATAAGCACTGCGTCTTGAACTTTGCAAATCTTCTAATTCATCATCATTATCGCTACGCCAAAAATCTTGCTCTGTTATAAAACTTCCTTCTTTAAAATCCTGAAATTTAGAAGGACGAATCCCTGTAATTCTCTTACCATCAGAGTGAAATTCCACAAACATACCCACACTTGGCATACTTCTTTTATCATGCCAAATTTGACGATTAAAATCAAAAAAAGTTTTTGCAAGATTCATAACAGTTCCTCTGCCCGTAGAATCCATATAAACCATTATTTTACCGTGCATATCACTCCTTAAAATACCTAATTTTAGCAAATACTTTACTAAAATATCGGTTTTATTCTATTTAACTTGTTAAATTTTAAAACTTATTTTTGCACAATGTTACTTTTTATTCCCATTCTATCGTTGCTGGTGGTTTACTTGAAATATCATACACCACACGATTAATGCCTTCAACTTCATTTATAATACGACGAGAAATATTTTCCAAAATTTCATAAGGTAAATGCGAAAAAGTAGCTGTCATTCCATCACTTGCATCTACAATGCGTATACAAATGGCATTATCATAGGTGCGATTATCACCCATAACTCCAACACTTTTTACATTTAAAAGCACACAAAATGCTTGCCAAGTTTTATCATACCATCCGGTACTTCTTAGCTCTTCAAGCAAAATCACATCCGCTTTACGCAACAAATCAAGGCTTGGACGATTAACTTCTCCCATAATGCGTATAGCAAGTCCTGGACCTGGAAAAGGATGACGATACACAACCTCTTTGCTAAGCCCTAACTCAAGTCCTAAAGCTCTAACCTCATCTTTAAAAATTTCTTTTAACGGCTCTATAAGTTTTAAATTCATCTTTTCAGGTAATCCCCCTACATTATGATGACTTTTGATAGTTTTACCCGCCCCAATAACAGAACTTTCTATGATATCTGTATAAAGAGTACCTTGAGCTAAATACTTCACATCTTTGTGTTTTTTTGCCTCTTCTTCAAAAACTTCTATGAAAGTATTGCCTATAATTTTGCGTTTTTGTTCAGGATCAGTAATTCCCGCCAAACGACTTAAGAAAATTTCACTCGCATCAATACTTATAAGATCAATCCCTAAAGTATTTTTAAACATATATTCTACTTGTTCTCTTTCGCCACTTCTTAAAAGCCCATTATCCACAAAAACAACTATAACTTGTTCTTTAATTGCACTAGCCAAAAGTGCTGCAACCACACTACTATCCACTCCACCACTCACAGCACAAAGAACTTTATCGCTTCCTACTTCTTCGCGAATTTTTTCTGCTTGAGTTTTAGCAAAAGATCCCATATTCCAAATACTTTCACAATTACAAGCATACTTAGCAAAATTTTTTAATATACTCTTTCCAAACTCGCTATGTTGTACTTCTGGATGAAATTGCAAAGCAAAAAATTTGCGTTTTTCATCGCCAAAAACACAAAATGGACTATTTTCGCTAGTAGCTAAAACTTCAAATCCTTGTGGTAAATTTTCTACTTTATCGGAATGACTCATCCAGACAATTTGTTTTTTTGGTAAATTTTTAAACAAATCACTGTCTTTTTTTATATCAATACTCGCTTTACCATATTCTTTGTGTCCTGCTGGGGCAACATTTGCTCCAAACTGATGTGCCATAAGTTGCATACCATAACAAATTCCCAAAATCGGAATATTTAATTCAAAAACCCCTTTATCACAAAAATAAGCATCGGTAGCATAAACACTTGCTGGTCCACCACTTAAAATAAGCCCTTTTGGCTCTTTCGCCTTAATATCGGCCAAACTCACATTAAAAGGCAAAATTTCAGCATAAACGCCTTGCTCTCTTAATCTTCTTGCAATCAGCTGTGTATATTGCGAACCAAAATCCAAAACTAAAATATCTGCTTTTTTCATTTTTTCCTTTCTTTTACCAACGATTGATTTGTTTATATTCTTTAATTTCCTTCACGCTACCATTATCATCCTTAATCTCATAAAAAGGATCTCCTTTATAACCACAAGCACTCAGAAAAATTAATAAAAAAAATGCTAAAATTACCCTATGAAAACACAAAGCAAACTTTATCATTCTTCCGCCATTATAAAACAAATGATTTCTCATAATCACTACAAGCCTTTAAAAAATTTATTTTATTGCCAAGATTTTTTAAAATTGATGAGTCCAGCACATCAAAATTTGATTGAAAAAATTTTTATCAAAAACACACTTTTGACAATCATCACAAAAAATCCAAGTGGCTACCAAGAATTAAATCACGATAATACCAAAAAAAGTATTAAATTTCTTATAAAAATTTACGCAAAAGAAAATCCTTTAAGTCCTTTTGAACAAATTGAAGAAATTAAAGTCTTTTCTAGGCGTTATCTTTCAGAACCTAAAATAACCAGTCCAATAAAACAAAATACGTACTTAGAACTTTCAAATGGTCTTTTCGTTAATCACTGCGAGAACCCTATTTTGTTTCAAAAATTTGAAAATTTAAGAAAAGCCATACAAAAATGCTCGAACAAGAACTAAAAAATTTACCTCAAAATAGCGGAATTTATCAGTATTTTGACGCACAAGGAAAGCTCCTTTATGTAGGAAAGGCAAAAAATTTAAAAAATCGCATACGAAGTTATTTTATTTTTTCTCCAAGACTCGAAGCCAATCCTAGAAATTCACTCAGAATTCAAAAAATGATCAGCGAGGCAAAACACTTAGAATTTATCAATACAGATTCTGAAGCTGATGCTTTGATTTTAGAAAATTCCCTTATTAAACAACTGCATCCAAAATACAATATTTTGCTAAGAGATGATAAAACTTATCCTTATATTTACATTGATTTTAATGAAGATTTTCCGCGTTTTGAAATCACTAGAAAAATCATTAAAAAATCAAAAATTAAATATTTTGGCCCATTTTTTAAAGGTGCAAAAGAACTCTTAGATGCACTATATCTTAATTTTACCCTAAAGCAAAAAAAGAGTTGTAAGCAAGCTTGTATTTTTCATCAAATTAAGCGTTGCCATGCCCCTTGTGAAAATAAAATTTCAAAAGAAGAATATAAACAAATCATCAATCAAGCCACGCAAGCTTTGTTAAATCCTAGTATTTTAATCAAAAATTTAGAAAAAAAGATGTTGGATTACGCCGAACATGAAAATTACGAAGAAGCTGCAAAAATAAGGGATCAAATTCAAACAATAAAAGATTTAGATACGAAAATCCATATCGATATTGCTAAACTTGAAAATTTCGATGTTTTTGCAGTCGCTTTTGAGTCAAATACCCTTGCAAGCTTGCACTTTGTTATCCAAGAAGGTAAAGTAATAGGCACAAATCACAAAACAATAGCTTTAAAAGATGCCAATTCTTTCGATAAAAACCAAATTTATCAACAACTCATCTTAGAACATTTTAGCGCCGATTCCCCTTTAAGCTCTGAGCAAATTTATGTTTATGAGGAATTTGAAGATTTAAAACTTTTACAAGATTTATTGACACAAAGGTTTGGCAAAAAAATCAGCATCAAAAGCCCAAAGATAGGAGAAAAAAGAAAAATTTGCGATCTAGCGTATAAAAATGCTTGTATGAACATTAAGCTTTTTTGTAAAAATTCGAATTATGCTTTATTGCAGGAATTAAAAGATTATTTTGAGTTAGAAAATTTTCCAAATTCTATAGAGGTTTTTGATAATTCTCATATGCAAGGAAGAGCTTGCGTGGCTGGAATGATAAGTTACAAATTTGAAAATTTCGATAAAAAATCTTATAGACATTTCCATCTTCATACTAACAATGATTTTGAACAAATGCAAGAGACATTAACAAGACGCGCCAAAGATTTTGATAAAATATCACCTCCTGATTTATGGCTTATTGATGGCGGAAAGGTTTTGCTTGATTTGGCTAGAGAAATCATACAAAGCAGTGGGGCAAATGTTGATGTTTTAGCAATTTCAAAAGAAAAAATTGACGCAAAAGCTCACCGCGCTAAAGGCAACGCTAAAGATAAAATTCACTCTTTTAAAGGCGAATTTAAACTTTCGCCTATGGATAAAAAATTACAATTTTTACAAAAATTACGCGACGAAGCCCATCGTTTTGCAATCAGTTTTCATCAAAATGTAAAGAAAAAGCAAGATTTACAAAGCTCAAAACTAAAAAATCTTGGCATCAGTGAAGGAAATATTCAAAAATTATTAAATTTTTTTGGTAATTTTGATACAATTCATAAAGCGAGCTTAGAAGAACTTTCAAGCATAGTAAGACTTGATATTGCTAAAAAAATAAAGGGAATTCAATGAATTATCTATTGTTTTTGATTTTGTTTTGTAGTGCTTTTTTATTAATTATGGGTATTAATTATGAAATTTTATTACAAAATTTCAAGGAACAAATGTATTTTGTTTTTTTATCAAGCATTATTTTACTTACTTTTGGCATTTTTATTTTCAGAAATAAAGAAAAAAAACAAAACAAAAATACCCTACAAAAAATCTTTAATATCTTAGATCTTTTTTCTATTCACAAAGAAGAACAAAATCTAAATCAAAATCTCCATAAACTTGAAGAATCTTGCGATATTTTGTTAAAAAAGCATCAAAAACTTCTTAATGAAAAACAAATTTATACCTTAAGTCTTGAAGAAATCTTATATAATTTAGAAAATTTAGCAAATGCAATTTACTACATAGATCATCAACATTCACAGACTCTCATTGATACTATCATAAAAACCATAAAAGAACAAAAAGAACAAATCAAATTTACCTTAGGCAAAACCAGTAATTATCAAAAACCACTTTCTTCTTTGGATAAATTACCTTATTATAATGCCAATGCGGTTATCATCAATGATGACGAGCTGGAAAATTTTTTACTTCAAAATCTTTTATCTCAATTTGGCATTAAAAGTATGAGTTTTCATAACTTTACGCCAGAAGCAAGTACCTATCATTTAACTTTCATTAAAGATTATCTGTATAAAAAAGAATACTATGAACTTAAAAATGTGATTTTATTTGGGAAAGATTCTAGAGAAAAAACCAATAATTACTTAAGCTTGCCAATACACAAAGAAAATCTAAAGCCTATATTGGAACAATTATTAAAAGATGGTGATTTTACTCCACAAGTAAATGAATGCATAAGCAATGTTTTAATTTTTAAGCAAAATAAATTTGAAAATGAACTATTTTTTAATATTATTGATAAATGCTATGCAAAAAATCAAGTCATAAACTCACTTTCAGGTTTAAAACACGCTTTAGAAAAAACAATGTTTAGACTCATCATGCTTGACTTTGAGGTAATTAAATATGACTTAGAAAGCGTAAAATTTTTACTTAACCACTACAAAAAACAATATCCACAAGCACATACCATTATCTTTATCAAACATAAAGATAGGGAACTATTGAAGGATTGCGATTTTATCAGTGAAATTCTAGATGAAGATATTAATAAGAATGATTTAATTTCTTTACTTAAAAAATATATCAATCAATATAAGTCCTAAAATTTATAGCTCGATGCAAAGATATAAAATCGACATTTTCCAAATGTACACCGCTTGGAATCCCTTGTGCAATTTTACTGAATTTTAAATTCAAATCCCTTAATTTATCTTCTACAAAAAAAATTAAAGCATCAGAATTTATACTATGAGTTAATGCAAAAATCAATTCTTGACTTTGAAATTCAAGTATCATTTCACGCAATTTTTCAATTTTTTCTTCACTTAGATCTTCTAAAACAAAATAAAGCCCTTTATAGCTATCACTTTCTTCCAAAATAAGTATATCTTTAGGGCTTTCTACAATACAGATAAAATTTCTATCTCTTGATTCATTGCTACAAATTTCACAAAGCTCATTTTCACTAAGTCCGCCACATTTTATACAAGGCTTAATAAAACGCAAGGCATTTTCTATATTATGTGCAAGTTTCATTCCTAATAAATGATCATTCATGCAAATAAAATACGCTAAACGCACTGCAGTTTTTTTTCCTATGGTTGGAAGGGAAGCAAAACTTTTAACTAATTCATCAAATTTCTCTAAGCCTTTGATCATTTTAATCTAATTCCCCCCCCCCATAAGCGATTTTTTCTCTTTTGTATTTACATTATTAAATAAAACTTTAAAACAATGAAATTCATCTACATAGTCATAGGCAAAAACAAAATCGAAAATTTGACATATTCTTGCAACAATATAAAGCCCAAGTCCCATTCCTTCTATCCCTTTATCGTTTTCACCCCTAGTAAAAGCTTGAAGATAATGACCTATAGGATATTTTAATTCTTCGCCTTTATTTTTTACAACAAAATAATCTTTATAACTTTGCACTTCGCATGTATGATTATAAGAATACTTTAGTGCATTATCAATTAAATTTTTCAAAACTAAAGAAAAAACCTCTAAATTAACATACAATACAGCATCTTCGTAAATTTCAACTTTTACCATTTTATCAAAATCATCTAAAAGTAAAAAATCTTTAGCTTGAGTAAGAATTTCACTAAATGTGTATTGATTTTTCAAAAGCACAGTATTGCCAGATAATAAAGATTCCATTTTTCCAGCTTCGCTAATTAATAAATCAAGCTTCCCAAAAATTGCAATTAAACGCTGTTTATATTTATCTTCACTCATTTCAGCAATAATCATGCCCTTGCCAATAGGAGTTTTTAACTCATGCATAATGGTTCGCATAAATAATTTTCTTGAATGCACTAACTCTTGATTTTTTTGCATGACATTATTAAATTCAACAGCAATCTGACCTATTTCATTATCTTCATATCCATCTAAAGTAAATTCTTGATTTTGAGCAGTCTTAGCAATTTGATTTTTTAACTTCTTTAAAGGAGTTAAAGAATTTAAAACAGAAAAATATAAAAATGCGGTTAAACAAAAATAAAATAAAAAAGCAAATAATAAAAAATTATAGATTTTATTACCAACCTTTGGTTCTAATATCATATTATTTTTATCAAAACCTATATCGAGATAAAGCCTATTATCTAACCAGATAGATGAAAAAACAAGATCTTTATTATCGCTAACCTGAAAAAGCATTTCGCCATTTTCAACAATATGTGCAATATTATCTTGATTTTTCAATACGCGAAATCCGCGTGTAGATAAAAAATGCTGAAATTCCATATCATTAAAATCTTGATTTACATGAGCATTTAAATAATGGATAACATCTCTTTGTCTAGAAATTTCAGTTTGTTGATAAGTTTGAATCGCTAGATGAATTAAAATAAAAAATAAAAGACAAGCTATAAAAAAGGTAACAACAAATAAAAATGTTACCTTGGTATATATGGAACAACTTTTCATCCTATCAACTTATAGCCAATTCCTCTAACTGAAAAAATATGTTTTGGAGATTTGGAATTATCTCCAATTTTTACTCTCAAACGACCTATAATTACATCAAGGCTTTTAGAATCTTTATCTTTTAAGCTTCTACAATTTTGAACCAATTGCTCTCTTGATACCGAATATCCATGCTGCTTGATTAAATATTCTAAAATTTCATATTCAGCTGGAGTTAGAGTTAAAACACTATCATGATGTGTAATTTCATGCTTTCTATCATTGATTTTGAATGATGAATTTATTGCAGTACTACTGTTTTCTTGGATATTATTCTTTCTTGAACGACGGATAAGACTCATGATTCTAGCATACATTTCTTTTGGATCATAAGGTTTTGGAAGATAATCATCTGCACCTAGTTGCAAACCAACAATTTTATCACTCAAATCCCCTCTAGCTGAAGAAATAATAATAGGTATATCACTTTTTTGTCTTATAGTTCTACAAATTTCAAGTCCATCGATATTTGGTAAAGTAAGATCCAAAATTAAACACTCATAATCTTTCAAAAAAATATCATTTAACTTACTCGGATCATTGTAGTTTGTAACCTTTATATTAAAGCGTATCAAATATTCAGAAAGTAAATTTGCAAATTCTAAATCATCTTCAATCATTAATACATTTGTCATAGTTTCCCCTTAAAATTTATTTTTTCAGATAAGCTATTATAACAAAAAAAAAAAAAACGATAACTAATTTATGATTATATTTCTTAATTTCTTTGATAAAATAACATTTTTTATTTTATGATTTTAATTACAACAAAAGGAAAACAAATCGTGGAAATAAGTTATTATGAAATTTTAGAAATCACTCAAAATGCCGACAAGGATACCATTAAAAAAGCCTATAGAAAATTGGCTTTAAAATATCATCCCGATAGAAATCAAGGGGATAAAGAAGCTGAAGATAAATTCAAACTCATTAATGAAGCTTACGAAGTCTTAAGCAATGATGAAAAAAGAGAAATTTATGATAGATATGGTAAAGAAGGATTAAAATCTGGAGGATTTGGCGGAGGTGGTTTTTCGGATTTTGGAGATTTAGGAGATATATTTTCAAGTTTTTTTGGTGGAGGATTTGGTAGCAATTCTAAAAAAAGACATCGCAGTGAAGATAAATACAATGCTGATTTAAAAGTTCAAATTCAAATTTCTTTTAAAGAGGCAGTTTTTGGCTGCAAAAAAACTATAAATTTTAGTTATAAAAATTCTTGCAAAACTTGTAATGGAAGTGGTGCAAAAGACGGCAAAACAGAGGTTTGTCCAAAATGTCATGGTAGAGGACAAGTGGAAATTCAGCAAGGATTTATTACTTTTGCACAAACTTGTCCAAATTGCCACGGCGAAGGCAAAAGTATTAAAGAAAAATGTCCATCTTGCTATGGTTTAGGTTATGAAGAAATAAAAGATAATTTCGAACTTAATATCCCAGAAGGCATTGATAACGGTATGAATTTAAGAGTAGAAAATAAAGCTAATATACTTAAAAATGGAACAAGAGGTGATTTATTCGTTCAAGTTTTTGTTTTGGATGATGATACCTTTGTACGTGATGAAGATGATATTTATATAGAATTTCCTGTATTTTTCACACAAGCAGCTCTTGGACAAAGCATAAAAGTGCCGACCATTCGAGGCGAAGCAATTTTAAATTTGCCAATTGGTGCAAAAGATGGACAAAGATTTGCTCTTGAAAATGAAGGGGTAAAGAATATCAAAACTAAAAAACTAGGCAGACAAATTGTACAAATTTCCATTACTTTTCCAACCAGTCTTAATGATGAACAAAAAGAATTGCTTGAAAAACTTAGCGAAAGTTTTGGGATTAAAAATGGACTATATCAAGAGCAAGAAGGAATTTTTGATAAAATAAAATCTTGGTTTAAGTCTTAACTTAAAACCAAGGCTTCTTGCATTGCTTTTTTAAGTTTCTCTCTTTTATTATTAATATCAAAAAAAAGTTCAAAAGCAAAAACTCCCTGCCATAAAAGCATATCTAAGCCATCTTTAGCAACAACTTCATTTTGCTCACAAAGCTTTAAAAAAGAAGTTTTTTTTCCATAAATCACATCAAAAGCATAAGAAGAATGCTTAAAAAGCTTTAAAAGTAATTTTTCATCACAAGGCAAATATTCATCTTTTAAACCCGCTGAAGTTGAATTCACAATTAAATCAAAATTAAAGTCTTCAAGCTCATCATAAGTACAATTTTGATAAGCCCAAAAATCTTCCAATCTAGCCTTGCTGCGATTTGCTACAACAAGCTCCATACCTGATTTTCTTAATATATAAGCAAGCGCCTTCGCTGTACCCCCAGCTCCCAGAATCAAAACCTTTTTTATATTTTTAAAATTCTTTATCGCTTCCATAAAACCTAGTGCATCGGTATTATAAGCATAAATTTTATTCTCTTTTATAAGTAAGGTGTTGGCCGAACCTATATTTAAAGCTAAATCATCTTTAAAATCGGCTATTTGCAAAGCTTGCTCCTTAAAAGGCACAGTAATATTTGCACCATCCAATTTTAAATCAAACAATTTAGTTTTCAATTGATTTTTATCTTGAAGATGATAACGCGTGTAAACGCCATTAAGATTTAAAGTTTTAATGGCATTATTATGAATTCTTGGAGATTTTGAATGAATAATGGGATCGCCAAAAACGGCAAAAAATTTCATTTATTTAACCGAAAAAACAAAGGCATCTTTGTTAATATTGACTCTAATTTTACTCATTTCCTTATTAATAGTATCTTTAGAAAATGGCCCAACAAGCACTTTTGTAATTTCTTTACCTTTTACATTTGTTTTATAAAATTTATACTCATAACCATTTTTCTTAATCAAAGCCAATTCTTTGGATTTTGAATCAGGATTAGAAACTGAAAAAATTTGTATATAAGTTCCTGCTGGTAACTCGGAAGATACAGTGGAAATATTTTTAAACAAATCATTTGTGCTTTGTTGTTTTTTCACTTCTGTTTTCACTTCTTTTTTAGGTGCTTTTGGAGTTTCCTTTTTAGATGTTTCCACAGAAGGCTTAGGTTTTTCTTGAATTTGTGGCTCTTGAGTCTGTGGCGCAACAGGAATTATCTGCGTGTTATTAGACTCTGGCAAAGCCAAACTTTCATTTACATCTACAATGCTTTCATTGTTATCTTCTTGAATTTGTTTTTTTAAAGCTTCAAATTCATCTTCTTTTATATTGGATTCTATAATAGGCATATTTTCAAAGCCATTGTTTGTCTCGTTATTTTCATTAACAATAGGCTCAGTTGGCACAATAGAATTCTCTTTGGTATTATCATTATTAATCAACCTCATAACAATTAACACCACTAAAAACAAAATTACAAGAATAATAGTTCTTAATAAAATTTTTTTAATTTTTTCATTCTTGTTACCCTTATCTAGGATAATATCATCAAATTCATTTTTTTCTTCCATCATTTATCCTTTTTTTTACATATGTTTTGACCAAGAAGTACCTCTTTCTTTTTGATATACTTCATAAGGCAATGCTAAAATATTATACTCTTTTGGTAAATCCATGGTAGGAAAAACCCTCCACTCTGTAGACATCATCTTTTTGGCAAACATAATGGATAATTTTTGTGCCAATTGATAACCCTCATGTAAAGAAGTATGACCTTTATGAATATAAAGATGCAAATGTCCTGGGGTTTTTGTTTTATAGGCTGTAAAATTAATAAAGCCCTCTTCTCGCAAAATCAATTGAGCTCTATGCCAAAATCTCTCGGTATTAAAACCATTGTAATCAAAAACTATATTTTCAACCTTATCATCAGCCGTAATTAAATCATGGGCAATGATAATTTTCTTATCAAGATGATCACGAATAAGGTTTGGTAACAAAGGCGCATTAATTCTTTCAAATTTATCAAAAAAATAACGACCTCTATATTCAAATTTTCTAATAATCTTATCTCTTTTTATAAAATAATGATTATTAATCATCTTAATTAAAGATAAATCAACATTTGTAATCAAAACATAGCCTTTGAATAAATCATAAAATTACTTGCAAGAATTTTAAGTTTTTCTTTAATATCTTTTTGCAAATTTACATTAGCAATATCATCTAAAATATCTGCTATATAGTTTGCAACAATTTGAATTTCATTTTCTTTAAAACCTCTTGCTGTAAGTGCTGGAGTTCCGAGTCTTAAACCGCTTGTAACAAAAGGACTTCGAGTTTCTCCTGGTACGGTATTTTTATTTGCTGTAATTCCAGCATTTCCAAGGGCTAAATCAGCGTCTTTTCCGCTGAATTCACGATCTAAAAAGCTCATCAAAACCAAATGATTATCCGTTCCATCACTGACAAGTTTGTATTTTCTATCCATTAAAACTTTAGCTAAAGTTTGTGCATTGGCTCTTACTTGTTTAGCATAAACTTTCCATTCATCGCTTAAGTTAAACTTAAATCCTACTGCTTTTGCAGCAATAACATGCATCAAAGGTCCGCCTTGAATTCCAGGGAAAATCGCAGAATTAATCTTTTTAGCCAACTCTTCGTCGTTAGTCATAATAATACCACCCCTTGGACCGCGCAAGGTTTTATGTGTAGTTGAACTTACCACATGAGCATGTGGAAATGGACTTGGATGCTCGCCTGCTACAACAAGACCTGCAATATGTGCAACATCGGCAAACAAATAAGCACCCACTTCATCAGCAATTTCTCTAAATTTAGCAAAATCAATCACTCTAGCATAAGCACTAGCGCCGCAAACAATAAGCTTTGGCTTAACTATACGCGCAACCTCTCTTACTTTTTCATAATTAATACGCCCATCAAGTTCCACACCATAAAAAAAGCTTTCATACATTTTTCCCGATGAACTCACCTTTGCACCATGAGTTAAATGCCCACCATGGCTTAAATCCATACCTAAAATTCTATCTCCTGGATTTAAAAGAGCAGCATATACGCCTTGATTGGCTTGAGAACCTGAATTTGGCTGCACATTTGCAAAATTACAATTAAAAAGTTTTTTGCATCTTTCAATAGCCAAATTTTCTATTTCATCTACAATCTCACAACCACCATAATATCTTTTACCTGGATAGCCTTCAGCGTACTTATTTGTAAGCACGCTTCCCATTACTTCCATTACCTCTGGCAAAGTAAAATTTTCACTTGCTATCATTTCAAGACCTTCGCACTGACGCACTAATTCTTGGTTGGTTAAATCAAATATTTCTTTGTCAAATTGTTCTAAACTCATTCTTTAATCTCCTTTAATTCTGATTTCAATGGACGCATTGCCGGAAATAAAATCACATCGCGAATAGATTTTTTATTGGTTAAAAGCATTACAAGTCTATCAATGCCTATACCCTGCCCTGCTGTTGGAGGCATAGCATAACCCAAAGCATTAACAAAATCTTCATCCATTTCGCAAGCCTCTTCATCACCTGCATTTTTTGCTTCAATTTGTTTTAAGAATCTCTCATACTGATCAAGCGGATCATTTAGCTCATTAAAGCCATTTGCCAATTCTCTTCCGCATACAAAAAGTTCAAATCTTTCTGCAATTTCTGGATTTTCATCACTACGGCGGGAAAGTGGACTTATAGAAATTGGAAAATCTGTAATAAAAGTTGGATTAATCAATTTACTCTCTACATAATTATCAAAAAGTTCAGCTTGCAAATGCCCCAAATCAAGTTTTTCGTTTGCTTCAAAACCATCTGCTTTTAATTTTGCTAAAATTTTGTCTTTATTTTCTATGATTTCATCACTCAATCCGCCATATTTTTTCAGCGCATCTTTATAGCTAATTCTTTCAAATGCCTTTGAAAAGTCAATTTTTTGTCCATCAAATTCTATAATTTTTCCTAAATTTAACTTTTCTAAAAGCAAAGCAAAAAGCTCTTCAGTAAGATCCATTAAATCTTGATAATTATGATAGGCCCAATAAAATTCAATCGTCGTAAATTCCGGATTATGCGTAAGATCCATTCCCTCATTTCTAAAACAACGATTGATTTCAAAAACTGCCTCAAAGCCACCCACAACAAGTCGCTTTAAATAAAGCTCTGGTGCAATTCTTAAAAACCTTTCCACTCCTAAAGAATTATGAAAAGTTACAAAAGGCTTAGCATTTGCCCCTCCAGCAATAGGATGCATCATAGGAGTCTCAACCTCTAAAAAACCTTTATCCTCAAAAAAATGGCGGATTAAGCTTACTACTTTTGAACGAACAAAAAAATCTTTTCTCACTTCAGAATTCATAATCATATCCACATAACGCTTGCGGTATCTTTGTTCTATGTCCGTAAGTCCGTGATATTTTTCAGGCAAAGGAACAATTGCTTTTGTAGCAAGCTTTACTTCGCTGGCATGAAGACTAAATTCTCCAGTCTTTGTTACAAAAGGAAAGCCTCTAACTAAAACAATATCTCCAACTTCTAAATTCTTTTTTAAAAGGCTATAAAGCTCTTCGCCTATACTGTCTTTACTAAAATAAATCTGCAAATTCGCACTTTCATCTTCTATATTTGCAAAAATAGACTTTCCTGCAATCCTTAAAAGTTTCAAGCGTCCTGCTACCACCGCAAAAACACTCTCATCGCGCTTATTCTCATTATCCATTACATAGGCAAATTTGTTTTTAAAATCTAATAAAGACATCTCTTTTTTTAAAAAATGCGGATAAGGGTTAATACCTGCATTTTTTAATTCATTAGCCTTTTCTATTCGTTGCTGTTCTAAAATATTATCAAACATTAGATTTTTACCTTTGATTTTTGATTGCAAGCACCACAAATTCCATAAAGTTGCATTAAATGACCTGTAAGCTTAAAATTATGTTCTTTAGCTATCAAGCTTTGCTGTCTTTCTATAATTGGATTTTCAAATTCCACAATCAAACCACAGTTTTTACATATCATATGATCATGATGAGGCTTATTAGCAAGTTCAAATTTTTTACCCGCAGAACCAAAAGATATAGAAGTAACCATTTCGGCTTCTTCGAGTAAATTTAAAGTTCTATAAACCGTAGCAATTCCTAAATTCAATTCGGGCTCTACTTTTTTAATTTCCATATACAAACTTTCTGGCGTATAATGCGTATCGCTATGATATAAGGTTTTAAGTAAGACTTCTCTTTGTTTAGTGTATTTAAGACCACCTTGTCGTAAAATTTTCTTAAATCTTTCTAATAAAACATCATATTCTATGTTTTCAATTAACATTATATATCTCCTTGAATTTGTGTTGATTCTAAATCAGTAGATTCTTCAAGCATTGGTATATTTTCTTGAGTTATAGATGAATTCATAATAAATGCACCCATATTTTTAAGCAAAGGCAAAGAATAGCTGCCTTGAGCATATTTTTCTAAATATGTATTTAAAAATCCTACGCGTCCTATACAAAAAATTAAAATAGCAAAAATCAAAAAAACCTTAAAACTCCCAAAAATAAAACCACCTAATCTATCTACAAAGCCCAAACCACTCATTTTAATTAATTTTGAAAGCAAATTGCCACAAATTAAACAAAATACCCAAAATACAAATAAAACACATAAAAATCCAGCAAAAACACTAAGATCTTCATTGTTAATATTATAAATATAAGTTTGTATTAAATTTCCAACTTCTTGCGCAAATCGTGATGCAATCAAAACCCCACCGATAATACCTGCAAGCCCGAAAACTTCTTTAATTAAACCATTAACAATTCCTTTAAACCCCAAAAGCAAAGTTAAGCCAAATATAAAAATATCAAACCAATAAAAATTATTCATTATTTTTCACCTTAATCATTCTATAATTTTTGGAACAATAAAAAAGCCATCTTGTACTTTTGGTGCACATTGCATCAAAGGATCAATTACTTGACTCATTTTCACCTCATCCATCCTAAAAGGAGTACCGCCTGATAAAGCACTTACCACAACCTCACTGTGGCTCAAATCAAGTTCATTTAAATTTTCAACAAAATTCAGAATTTCACCCAATTGTTTTTTTAACTCTTCTCTTTTTTCATCAGTAATTTTTAAAGCACTTAATTTTTCTAATTTAACCAATAAAGCATCATCTATTTGCATATTTACCCTTGCTATAAAATTAAAACAATGATTATATCACAAATTTACTTCAAAATTTAACATATTTAATAACTTTATATGCTACAATTACGCTTTATAATTCATATTTAAGGATAAAATTTGGCTTTAAAAGATGATTTAAACACAATAAAATCAGAGTTAAGTGCTCAAGAGCAGATGATTGGAAATTTCATCAAAGGCGAAAGATTTATAAGAAAATATAAATATTATTTTTTGGCTCTTATTGTTACCTTATTGCTTTGGTTTCTTATAAGTTTTATAATAAATTTAGTTAAAGAAAACAATATTAAAACAAGTAATGAACTTTATATATCCTTGATAAAAGATCCTAACAATCAAGAAAAATTAAACTCTCTAAAAGATAAAAACGCTAATTTATATGCCATTTATTTATTAAGTCAAAATTCATCAAATCTTCAAGAATTAGAAAACTTAAAACTAGATCCCTTGTTGAAAAGTATCGTAGATTTAGAACTTAATAAAGATTCTATCTTACTAAAAGAATATAAAAAATTACTTCTCGCCTATTCTTTACTTGAACAAAATAAAATCAAAGAAGCACAAGTGATTTTTTCTCAAATTGATCCCAATTCCCAAATTGGACAATTGGCAAATAATTTAAAACATTATCAAGGTCAAAAATGAAAAAAATAATTTTAACAATTTTATGTTTATTCTTACTTAGTGCCTGTGGCACTAAAAGACAATATTATAATCCTGAAAAAATTCAAGGTGATATAAACTATAATGAAAGTTTAAACGCAAACATTATAGATTGGAATCTTCACTCTGCAAAATTAGCCGATGGTAGAGTCATTAGCAAAGAAGGCTTGATTAAAGATTTCAAAATCCAAAAAGGTTACATTCTTTTAAAAATTAAAGATAATGAATTTTTTATAGCAGATAATGATGGGAATTTAAAAATCATCAGCAATAATGAAGAAGTATATTCTTATAAATTTGATGCAGCTGTTTTAGGAGTTGATTCAGAAGGAGATGAACTTGCCTTAATACTTGCTGACAATAGCATAGTTTTAGCAAATCGTAGTTTAGGTATCAAATTTAGCACCACACTTTCTGTGGCATCAGCACAAGATAACCGCGTCGCTGCTCCTTATTTCTTAGGTGGTATTATCATCTATCCTACTTTAGATGGAAAATTAATTATATTTAATCGCAATGATTTGCGTATTGTGCGAGATGTTGTTGTTGGAACTGAAAATTTCTTTAATAATGTTATTTATCTTGATATTATTGATGATAAAATGATAGCCGCAACCTCCAAAAAAGTGATCGTTGTTTCACCAAATCGAACCTTATATTTAAATGAAGATATCAAGGATATTGCCGTATCTGGACAAAATGTCTTTATATTTACAAAAGATGGAACAATTATAAAAACAGACTTCAATCTTAGAAAAATTACAGAGAAAAAATTTCAATTTGCTATCTTTATCAAAAATACGATTTATAATGATATGCTTTATGTTTTTGAAAAAACAGGCTTTTTGATTAAAAGTGATTTAAATTTAGAAAACATAGAAGTTTATAAGATAGATAATTTAGTGGATCAAAAAAGCTTTATTGGAAATGACAAATTATTTTATTCTAATAAAATTCTAAATTTAAAATGAATAATTTTAACGACTATCTGCAAAAACATAAACTTTTTTTGCAGATCTTTGATTTAAGCAAGCTTACACGAAAAAAAAATTTAATTTGTCACACTACCCAAAATCATTTAATATTTCAATACACAGGCAAAACAAGATTTTTACTCAAAGATGCCTTAAATTTAAAAGAACTAAGTGAAAAAATTTTATCTTCTGAAGAAAAGATTTTAATCTTGCATACCAATGCACCCTTATGCTCCAAAGCAAAAAATTATCTCATTAATGAAGGATTTTTAATTTTATGATTTTATGTGATGTAGGAAATTCTAATGCAAATTTTTTAGATGGTTATAAATACTCTACCATAAGCGTACAACAATTTTTAAATCATAAAGATGATGAAAAAAACTTTTTTTATATTAATGTCAATGAAAGCTTAAAAGATTTTCTAAATGCAAAAAATAACTTTATCAATTTAGAGCCTTATTTCAAATTTGATACTATTTATCAAGGCTTAGGTATCGATAGAATCGCAGCTTGTTATACAATTAAAGATGGTGTTGTTGTTGATGCTGGTAGCGCGATCACGGTAGATATTATGTCAAATTCCGTTCATCTTGGTGGTTTTATTTTACCTGGTATTGCTAATTATAAAAAAATTTTTGCACATATATCACCTCGCTTAAAATGCGAATTTAACACTCAATTAAGCCTTGATGCTTTCCCTCAACGCACTATCGATGCTTTAAGTTATGGTGTGTTTAAAAGCATTCATTTAAGCATTAAAGACGCAGCAAAAAACGAAAAACTTTATTTCACAGGTGGAGATGGGCAATTTCTGGCAAATTTTTTCGAACATGCAATTTATGATAAATTACTCATTTTTAGAGGTATGCAAAAAGTAATAAAGGAAAACCCGCAATTACACTCTTATTTTTAATGTTACAAAAATTCTCATTATTGTTATTCTATACCTTGTTTTATTATTTTGTAAAATAAATTAAATTACAATTTTTTATGTTTCAAAAGTTAATATTTGAAAGCATTAGGAAAAGGAAAAATTATGAATCAACAACATTATGATGTGGTGGTAATAGGTGCTGGAATTTCAGGTGCAGCTTTATTTTTTGAACTTGCAAGATATACAGATATTAAAAATATAGCTATTTTAGAAAAATATAATGCTCCAGCTACTCTTAATAGTAAAGGAACAAGCAACTCCCAAACTATACATTGTGGAGATATAGAAACAAACTATACACTCGAAAAAGCAAAAAAAGTTAAAAAAACAGCGGATATGATTGTTAAATACGGCTTAATGCAAAATGCACAAAATAAATTTATGTTTTCTCATCAAAAAATGGCATTAGGCGTTGGAGATATAGAGTGTGAATATATGAAACAAAGATATGAAGAATTTAAAGAACTCTATCCTTATATAAAATTCTTTGACAAAACTAAAATTAAAGAAATAGAACCAAAAGTTGCCTTAGGTACAGATGGCATTAACGATAGGAAAGAAAATATTGTGGCAATGGGGGTGGAACAAGGAGAGGTTTTTACAACTGTTGATTATGGCAAAATGAGCCAAAGTTTGATTGAACAAGGTCAATTACAAGGCAAAAATACTTTAGTGGAATTCAATAAAGAGGTAACAAAAATAGAAAAAAAAGATGATGTTTTCCACATTTACACGACTGATTATAAAGAATACACTGCAAAAGCTGTGGTTGTAAATGCTGGCGCACATTCTTTATTCCTAGCTCATAGAATGGGTGTAGGGCTTGATAAGTCTTGTTGGCCTGTTGCTGGAAGTTTTTATCTTACAAAACAAAAAATTCTTAATGGTAAAGTTTATATGGTGCAAAATCCAAAACTGCCTTTTGCTGCCTTGCATGGAGATCCTGATTTATTGGCTGATATGAATACTCGTTTTGGTCCAACTGCACTTGTCATACCAAAGCTCGAGAGATACAAAGGACTCAAATCAGTTCCCGAATTTTTCGAAACCTTAAAATTTGATAAAGTTGTAGCAAAAATAACTCTTAATATGTTTAAAGATCCAACCATCAGAAATTATGTCTTATATAATTATTTATTTGAACTTCCATTTATCAATAAAGCATTATTTGTTAAAGATGCAAGAAAAATTGTTCCTAGTTTAAAAACAAGCGATATTTACTATGCAAGTGGATTTGGTGGAGTTCGCCCACAAGTAATTGATAAAAAAGTCGGAGAATTAATGCTTGGAGAAGCAAGTATTAATGAAGTGGATGGCATCATTTTCAATATGACTCCAAGTCCAGGCGCAACAAGCTGTCTTGGCAATGCTTTAAGGGATACTAAGGCTATTTGTGAATACTTGGGCGCAAGATTTGACGAAGATAGGCTAAATACTGAACTACTTTAAAAAATTTCAAAAAAGATACATTTTTGTATCTTTTTTGTATCTAAAATATACTACAATTTTGAAAAATTTTTCAAGGAGAAAAATAAATGAAAAAAACCAAAATTGTTGCCACCGTTGGACCTGCAAGCGAAGACATCAGCACTATTAAAGAAATGATTTTAAAAGGTGTTAATGTTTTTCGACTTAATTTTTCTCATGGAACGCACGATTATCACAAAAAAAATCTCAATATCATTAAAAAAGCTTCAAAAGAACTGGGTGTGCGAATTGGTATACTTCAAGATATCAGTGGTCCTAAAATAAGAACTCATGAACTCAAAAATCCTTTCGAATTAAAAACAGGAGATAGGCTTGATTTTTATAAACAAAAAATTCTTGGGGAGCAAATCAGCGAAAATCACTATAAAATCAGCATTAATCATCCAGAAATTCTAAGCATTCTAAAAAACGATGAATATGTCTATCTTTACGATGGTAGCATACGGGCAAAAGTTAAACAAAGCAATAACGAATTTATTCAAACTGTAATAGAAAATGACGGAGTATTAAATTCTAATAAAGGAGTAAATTTTCCAAATACAAAAATTAATATTGATGTCATTACTCAAAAAGATAAAGACGATTTGTTATGGGGAATTAAAAATGAAGTAGATTTTTTGGCCATTTCTTTCGTGCAAAACGCCCATGATATTAATGATGTAAAAGAAATTTTAGATGCCCATAAAGCCAAAATAGCTATTTTTGCCAAGATAGAAAAATTTGATGCGGTGGAAAATATAGATGAAATCATCAGAATCAGTGATGGAATCATGGTAGCCAGAGGAGACTTAGGCATAGAAGTGCCTTACTATAGAGTTCCAACCATACAAAAACAAATCATTCACAAGGCAAACGAAGCAGGAAAGCCTGTCATTACCGCAACTCAAATGCTTTTCTCTCTTGCAAAAACAAAAAATGCCACAAGAGCAGAAATTTCAGATGTTGCTAATGCTGTATTAGACGGCACTGACGCGGTTATGTTAAGCGAAGAAAGCGCCATCGGTATAGATCCAATTAATGCAGTGGATATCATGAGTAAAACTATACTCGAAAGCGAAAAATCATATCCTTATAATAAATTTAGCAATTTCTCCTATCACGATGATACTGATATCATTACTCGATCAAGTACATATTTAGCAAGAGATTTAGAAACTGATTCTATCATAGCATTAACCAGTAGTGGAAAATCAGCGATAAAAATGTCAAGATATAGACCAAAAGCTCCAATTATCGCCGCAGCACATTCAGAAAAAACTTTAAATTTTTTAAGCATAGTTTGGGGTGTCATGCCTTTAATTTTAGTAGAAAAAGAAAATGATTTAACTTCATTGCTAAAAAATACTATTAAAAAAGGGGTTGAAGCACAGTTAATCAAAAAAGATAAAACCTATATCCTTACTGCAGGATTCCCAACAGGAGTAGAAGGTTCAAGCAATCTTATCCGTATTCTTAAAAAAGATCAAATTGAATATTATTTAACCTAATCAAAAAATTTAGAATGATAAAACAATATCATTCTGAATCAAATTTAATTCAGCAATGATTAAATATACAAGTGTGTAAAAATTGAAATTCTAATTTACCTTTTAACTCAAAAATGTCCTATCTTAAATCTAAATTTTTCATTTTTACATTATTGTATTTATTTCATTTATCTTTTTTCTCTTTTCTGAGTTCCATTGCTTCTTTAAGGAAAGTGGTATCAATTTTATGAAAACCGGTTACAAATGAAATGATTTTTTCAAATTCTTCATCACCTAAGCTTAACAAATAAGGCATTACATGGGGCTTTATAATGGCATTAACTTTTGCATAAAAATCATTTTTTAGTTCTATTTCATGCTTGATAAGATTTTTAATGTAGTATCTTTTACCTTTGAGAGTTTGTATAACTATATCTCCCACCAAAGCACGCGATGGGTTATAAGAATACACAAAAAAAGTTCCTAAAGGAAAAATTAAATCATTCCTAAAATAGAATTCAACCACAAGTTTTTCTTTTGTGATATAAATTCTTTTAAAATTTACTGTTTTATAAACAAGACTTATATATATAATACATAAAGATATATAATAAAAACCACAAACCATTTAAAATTCTTAGTATTGTCAAATGCCCTAGGGAGCCAATAAAGAAAAAAACATAAAAATCCAGTGTATATTATCCCGCAAAATAAAAATGCAGGTATATATTTCTTTTCTTCAAAAATAATTTCATCTTGAGTATCTTGCTCTTTGATTTCTGTGTTATTGTTTGTTTGGCTCATTTTTATCCTTTAAATAAGTTTTAATCTCTTGTATATAAGGGGGAAAATCAATAATAAAAACATTGTGATCTATTTCTTGATTAAAAAATATTTCTATATTTGCTTGATAAAGCTTATAAAGATTTACTTTTTCTTCTAAATTCATAGTTTCTAAAGCTTTTTGTGTATATTTGGCGCATAATTCTTTAAATGTGTGATTGTTTTCAAAGCTACCAAAAGATTCAAAACCATTAAGTAATTTAAAATTTTTAATAGTAGTATTTGATAAAAAACTTATAGTTTCATCAAATTTAATAAATTGTATGGTTATAGATTTTATAGTAAAACTTCCATAAGGATAGAAAATTTCCGTATCAAACCACCGCATTTTTAATGTTAATCCTTGCTCTGTTAAAATTATAGATTTAAAAATTTAATGTTTCATACAATTCAGAAATATAAAAAAATGTAAGAAATATAGCTAATAAACTATACCACAAAGATTCTTTAAGTAAAACAAATCAACAAAACCAACACAGAAAAAAAGCTAATATAAAATAAAGAGAGCAAAAAAACAAACTAAAAGGAATAATTTTTCTCTTACTTTTCCAAAGCAAAGTAGAATTATTCATTGCTCATCCCTTCAAAAGCTTTAGTAATAAAACCTTCTGCAAGGTCTAAAGTATAAGGAGCAACATCTCCAAATACTCCTAAATCCCTTTTATCACTAGGAGTGCTTTGAGTTTCTTTAGAATAAAACTCTAAACTTCCATAAATACTTTCATTCATCTTTTTTCTCTTTTCTTAATTCTTTTACTCTTTTCCTTTAAAAAAAACAAGCACTTAAAAAGATGAAAGTAAATAAAGCAAAAGATAATGACTTTGGTGATTTTTATTAATCATTTTTATTTTAATAATGTAGCATTTTGCAATATAATTTATTAAAAACTCACTTCATATCTTCCAAACACTTTAAACATCATAAAAAATATTTAATCTTTCTAAAATTTTTTACACCCAATAAACCTAAAAACAAACAACACTAAAAACCAAGAAATATTGTTTTGTAATTGATTGATAAAAAAATAAACGAGTATAAGTAATAAGTGATTTTAAAGACTACATTAAACCCAAAAATAAAGCAATGTTACAAATAAATCTAAAATGCTACAATCAACAAACCTAAAAACAATAATCATTCTAATAAATAAAAATAATCTAAACAATAAATCTATAAAAATAAAAGATATAAAAGATATAAAATTAAATCAACAATTAAATAATTAAAAACCCAAACAAACAAATAAGAATTATTCATTAAGGATAATAAAATAAAAACACCCATGCTAAAATTTAACCCCATTTGTTTAATTTTAAAATCCAAACAATTGCATCATACTAAAATAACTCTTTCTAATCCAAAGGTATGCCAACACCTATTGCATCTCATAACCAATAATAAAAAACCATTAATTAAACAATAATCAGCATAAATAATAAACTATAAAATAAAAGCAGCTAAAAACAAATTTAAAAAAATAAGCTCAAGAATAATAAAATAAAAATAAGTTTTGAAAAATATTATTAGAAGTTTAAAATATTACAAGTCATAAAGAAATATACTGGTTAAAAACTAAATAAAACTATAATAAGTATAAAGATATAACATAAATCAGATAAAAAAGAAGCTTTGAAGTATAAAATAAATTATACAAGAATTAACAAGTCCGCAATGAGCTACTTTCCCCCTGCCAGTAAGGCGTAGTATCATCACCCACGATGTGCTTAGCTTCTTGGTTCGGGATGGAGCAAGGCGTTTCCACATCTGTATAATCACGGACATTGTTATTTAAATATTCTTTGAAGGATTTAACTTAAGAATAAAGCTTTTATTTTTTTATTTATCTTGTTTATTCTTTCTTCTTTTACTTTTTAAATCTTATCTTTCTTCTCGATAAGCCTTTAGTCTTAGAATACTTAAAAAACAATGTTAAGAGCAAGTTCTAATATAAACCCTACTTGCAAGATTTCCATATCACTTTGAATGATTATTGTTATTCAAAGCTTTACTAAAAACCTTAACAAGGAAGTGATGCTTTATTAAAGATAAGCCAAACGCTCTATTAGTACTGGTCAGCTAAAGGACTTTCATCCATTACACACCCAGCCTATCAAACTAGTAGTCTTCTAGAGAGCTTAGAGAAGATTCATCTTAGAGTTGGCTTCACGCTTAGATGCTTTCAGCGTTTATCCTTTCCAAACTTAGCTACGCTGCGATGCTCTTGGCAGAACAACAGCTACACCAGTGGTTTGTTCAACCCGGTCCTCTCGTACTAGGGTCAAATCTCTTCAATCTTCTTACGCCCACGGCAGATAGGGACCGAACTGTCTCACGACGTTCTGAACCCAGCTCGCGTACCGCTTTAAATGGCGAACAGCCATACCCTTGGGACCTGCTCCAGCCCCAGGATGCGATGAGCCGACATCGAGGTGCCAAACCTCCCCGTCGATGTGAGCTCTTGGGGGAGATCAGCCTGTTATCCCCGGGGTACCTTTTATCCTTTGAGCGATGGCCCTTCCACACAGAACCACCGGATCACTAAGACCGACTTTCGTCTCTGCTTGACTTGTATGTCTTGCAGTTAAGCTGGCTTATACCTTTATACTCTACGAACGATTTCCAACCGTTCTGAGCCAACCTTTGTAAGCCTCCGTTATTATTTGGGAGGCGACCGCCCCAGTCAAACTACCCACCAGACATTGTCCCACTTGAGGATAACTCAAGCTGGTTAGCTACCCAAATAAGAAAGAGTGGTATCTCAACAATGGCTCATATACAACTGGCGTCATATACTCAAAGCCTCCCACCTATCCTGCACATTCTTATCCAGATAGCAGTGTCAAGCTGTAGTAAAGGTCCACGGGGTCTTTCCGTCTTGCCGCGGGTAGGAGGAATTTTCACCTCCACTACAATTTCACTGGATCCCTCTTTGAGACAGCTCCCATCTCGTTACGCCATTCATGCAGGTCGGTATTTAACCGACAAGGAATTTCGCTACCTTAGGACCGTTATAGTTACGGCCGCCGTTTACTCGGGCTTCGATCAAGAGCTTCGCTAATGCTAACCCCATCAATTAACCTTCGAGCACCGGGCAGGCGTCACACCCTATACATCCTCTTACGAGTTAGCAGAGTGCTGTGTTTTTGGTAAACAGTCGGGAGGGACTCTTTGTTGTAAGTTTCTTCGCTTTCGGAGTAAATCCTAATACGAAGCGAACCACACCTTATACCGAAGATACGGTGCTATTTTGCAGAGTTCCTTAAAGAGAGTTCTTCCACGCGCCTTAGAATACTCATCCCACCCACCTGTGTCGGTTTACGGTACGGGCAACATTAGCTAAACTTAGAAACTTTTCTTGGCTCGACGGCATCAGCATTACTCTTATCCATCCGAAGACTTCAAAAAGCCTATAGGTTCTCGGTGTATTCTTACACGGATTTTCCTGTATAAGCACCTACAACTTTCGACTAGCACTTCCATCCGCTAGCAATGCTTAGCCCTAAGCGTCCTTCCATCGCACACTAATGTTGGTATTGGAATATTAACCAATTTGCCATCGTCTACCCCTTTCGGACTCGACTTAGGACCCGACTAACCCTACGATGACGAGCATCGCGTAGGAAACCTTGGGTTTACGGCGTTAATGATTCTCACATTAATTATCGCTACTCATGCCTGCATGCTCACTTCTATTCGCTCCAGCACTCCTTACCGGTATACCTTCGACGCAAATAGAACGCTCTCCTACCGCTTGACAAAGTCAAGCCTACAGCTTCGGTACTTACTTTAGCCCCGTTATATTTTCCGCGCAAAATCACTAGACCAGTGAGCTATTACGCTTTCTTTAAAGGATGGCTGCTTCTAAGCCAACCTCCTGGTTGTTTAAGTAACTTCACATCGTTTTCCACTTAAGTAAGATTTAGGGACCTTAGCTGGTAGTCTGGGTTGTTTCCCTCTTGACGACGGATTTTATCACTCGCCGCCTGACTGCTGTGATTACATATAAGGTATTCGGAGTTTGATAGGGTTTGGTACATTGGTGTATGCCCTAGCCCATTCAGTGCTCTACCCCCTTATATTACGACACAACGCTATACCTAAATATATTTCGGAGAGAACCAGCTATCACGAAGTTTGATTGGCCTTTCACCCCTATCCACAAGTCATCCCGGGGCTTTTCAACGCCTATGGGTTCAGTCCTCCACTAGTTCTTACACTAGCTTCAACTTGCTCATGGATAGATCACTTCGTTTCGGGTCTGCAGCATCTGACTAAGCGCCCTATTCAGACTCGCTTTCGCTACGGCTTCGCGTGTGCTTAACCTCGCCAGACACCACAACTCGCAGGCTCATTATGCAAAAGGCAGTCCATCACCCTGTATTGCTACATAGGGCTCTGAATGATTGTAAGCAAATGGTTTCAGGTTCTATTTCACTCTGATCACCTCAGTTCTTTTCACCTTTCCCTCACGGTACTTGTGCACTATCGATCTGGTATTAGTATTTAGGGTTGGATCGTGGTCGACCCAGCTTCAGACAGGATTTCTCGTGTCCCGCCCTACTCAGGATACTGCTAGCTAAGGTTTGTTTTTCGCATACGGGACTATCACCCTCTATGGCTATACTTTCCAGAATGTTCTGCTAAACTCACCTCTTGCACATTGCAGTCCTACAACCCCCAGTGCAAGCACTGGGTTTGCCCTCTTGCGCTTTCGCTCGCCGCTACTGACGCAATCTCTATTGATTTCTTTTCCTGAGGGTACTAAGATGTTTCAATTCCCCTCGTTCGCTCCTTATTAGGTAATGTATATCTCTATACATTGGGTTGCCCCATTCGGAAATCTACGGATCAAAGCTTCTTGACAGCTCCCCGTAGCTTATCGCAGTCTAGTACGTCCTTCATCGCCTTTACCAGTCAAGGCATCCACCATTCGCTCTTAGTAGCTTACCTTTTTTACCTTTTTATTGATTCTAAAACGCATCACTTCCTTGTTAAAGTTTTTATGATAAGACTTTGCTATCTTAAGACGGAAAGCATTCAAACACTTATAAATACTAATATAATTAATATCTAAATAAGCTGTGAGTTTGAAACTTGTCTCTAGTTTTATTACTAAAGAAAAGATAGTTGAGTTTCATCCTTTAACAAGTCCTGTAAAATTGTTTTTATTAAAACTTGCTTGTGACTCTTAACAATAATAATTATAAAGAACTTTTAGGCTTAAAACCTAAAGGAAGTATATAAAATAAATCATATACTTACTTTAGATTTTAAAGCTTTACTTCAAATCTTATTCATTCTTCTAAGATTGATTACTATGGTGGGCCTAACAAGACTTGAACTTGTGACCTCACCCTTATCAGGGGTGCACTCTAACCAGCTGAGCTATAGGCCCTTTTATGGTGGAGAATAGCGGGATCGAACCGCTGACCTCCTGCGTGCAAAGCAGGCGCTCTCCCAGCTGAGCTAATTCCCCATAAACAATTAGCTTTTTCATCAATCTTTGAAATCTAAACAAGGATGATTGAGTCTATATTGAAGTAATAGTTGTGAGACTTATTACTTTGTACTCTAGAAAGGAGGTGATCCAACCGCAGGTTCTCCTACGGTTACCTTGTTACGACTTCACCCCAGTCGCTGATTCCACTGTGGACGGTAACTAGTTTAGTATTCCGGCTTCGAGTGAAATCAACTCCCATGGTGTGACGGGCGGTGAGTACAAGACCCGGGAACGTATTCACCGTAGCATGGCTGATCTACGATTACTAGCGATTCCGGCTTCATGCTCTCGAGTTGCAGAGAACAATCCGAACTGGGACATATTTTATAGATTTGCTCCACCTCGCGGTATTGCGTCTCATTGTATATGCCATTGTAGCACGTGTGTCGCCCTGGGCATAAGGGCCATGATGACTTGACGTCGTCCACACCTTCCTCCTCCTTACGAAGGCAGTCTATTTAGAGTGCTCGGCCGAACCGTTAGCAACTAAATACGTGGGTTGCGCTCGTTGCGGGACTTAACCCAACATCTCACGACACGAGCTGACGACAGCCGTGCAGCACCTGTCTCTAAGTTCTAGCAAGCTAGCACCCTCATATCTCTATAAGGTTCTTAGGATATCAAGCCCAGGTAAGGTTCTTCGCGTATCTTCGAATTAAACCACATGCTCCACCGCTTGTGCGGGTCCCCGTCTATTCCTTTGAGTTTTAATCTTGCGACCGTACTCCCCAGGCGGTACACTTAATGCGTTAGCTGCATTACTGAGATGACTAGCACCCCAACAACTAGTGTACATCGTTTAGGGCGTGGACTACCAGGGTATCTAATCCTGTTTGCTCCCCACGCTTTCGCGCCTTAGCGTCAGTTGAGTTCCAGCAGATCGCCTTCGCAATGGGTATTCTTGGTGATATCTACGGATTTTACCCCTACACCACCAATTCCATCTGCCTCTCCCTCACTCTAGACTATCAGTTTCCCAAGCAGTTTAATGGTTAAGCCATTAGATTTCACAAGAGACTTGATAATCCGCCTACGCGCCCTTTACGCCCAGTGATTCCGAGTAACGCTTGCACCCTCCGTATTACCGCGGCTGCTGGCACGGAGTTAGCCGGTGCTTATTCCTTAGGTACCGTCAGAATTCTTCCCTAAGAAAAGGAGTTTACGCTCCGAAAAGTGTCATCCTCCACGCGGCGTTGCTGCGTCAGGCTTTCGCCCATTGCGCAATATTCCCTACTGCTGCCTCCCGTAGGAGTCTGGACCGTGTCTCAGTTCCAGTGTGACTGATCATCCTCTCAGACCAGTTAAGCGTCATAGCCTTGGTGAGCCATTACCTCACCAACTAGCTGATACTATATAGTCTCATCCTACACCGAAAAAACTTTCCCTACTCAACTTGTGTTAAGCAGGAGTATAGAGTATTAGCAGTCGTTTCCAACTGTTGTCCTCTTGTGTAGGGCAGATTAACTATACCTTACTCACCCGTGCGCCACTAATCCACTTCTAGCAAGCTAAAAGCTTCATCGTTCGACTTGCATGTATTAGGCACGCCGCCAGCGTTCACTCTGAGCCAGGATCAAACTCTCCATAATAAACATTCTTTAGCGTTAAGGCAAAGCCTTAACTAAGAAGCAAGCTAAAGGCTTACCCTGCCAAACCTAATAAATAGATATTAGATTATTATTAAAGAGATAAACCTTATCGCTCTTATAGATAGTTTAATCTTTTTCTTCAAAGAAAAAGTTTTATAATTGATTAAGATTTAAAATAAATCTTTCTGGCTCAATCGATCACTTATTTAGATTTCAAAGATTGACTATAAGATTTGAAACAACAATATTAATTTTAAAGAACAATACAAAAACTCAACATAAATAAAAGTAAAAAGGCTTTTAATTACTTTGTTTAGGTCCTTTTTTAGAAAAGGAAATGAAAGTATAGCTAGTTTTGCTTAAATTATTATTAAAATATATAAAAATAAAATAAGAATTTGGAAGGGTTTTAAATAAAGAAATGATTTGAATTTTTGAAAGATGGAAATTGAAATGAAGAAAATTTAAAAAAATGCAAACAATGATTTGAAGAAGGTTGATTATTTAAAAAAAAGAAAATAATGATGAAAAACAGTAGATTGAAGCGAAAAATTCAAAAGCAAAAGCAAGAAAGATTATAAAAAGATATTTGAAAATAAAATCCAATTTTAGTGGAGTAAAAACAATATTTTCCCATAAAACCATTTAAGCATTAAACACAAATGAATTACAAACACTCCTTAAAATAAGGAGTGTTTTATCATTTTTCTATTTAAAACCACCATCTCATATTAAACATAGCAGAATGAGAGGTGAGTCTATTTGAATAAATGCCATTATAGCCTAAAGCTATATCGGTATTATTGCTAAGTCTAAGACCCAAATCAATCTTGTTAAAATAATAAAAATCATCTAAAACATAGCTATCGCTATATCTTATGTTTTCAATCATAAAATCAGAATTATAAGTATCATCTAAATTAATATTGACTCCTAAATTTGCAGCAATATACATTTTATCATTAAAGTCATATCTGGCTTCAAGAGCAGGAGATAGTGTATAAAGATTGATATTGTTTTTAGAATACCTTTCATTACCTAGGGTGAAAGAATCAATATTTAATCTATCATAAGCTAAACTCATTTTTGGAGTAAGGATAAAATTATTAATTTTTTTCTCATAACCTAAACTAAAAGCCACACCATAGCTTAAAGTGTCATAATTGCTATTATCTTGCGAGCTGATTAAAGTTCTTTGCATTTTTGAATCTGTATAAGAAAGTCTTGCTTGTGTTTTAGCAAACAAATCTCCATCTTCTCCTTGCATTAAAGATAAATAATAATTCACTCCACCATAAAAGGCTTTATCTTTTATATTTAAGCGATTCATTGTATTATCCAAAGACAAATCTTCATAACCCATATAAAAACCTAGGATTTTATCTTCTGTTATTCTTTTATTTAAACCAAGGATTAAACCATAGCCATCACCCTTTAAAGAGCCATTGTTATTTGCTAAATCATAATTATCATCTACATAATAAGTTTTTATGAAACTTTTATAATCTTGATTGAAATTCTTTATCTCTTCATCTATGACATTAGCTATCATATAATTTCTTCTGATATGACTTAAGGTGCTAGCTTGAGCTGCAACATAGCTTTTAGAATTTAAAGTATCGGCTGTGATTTTAAATTTAGCATTATAATCACTTTCTAAGTCTGCGCTTGCTGTATTATCTCCTTTGATATATTCTGCTTTATAGATATTATTATCAAGATAGATAAAATCCACACTGCCTATTCCTTTGCCATTATTCACTTCTCCGCCTACGGCTTCTAGTTTTCCAAAGTTATTTGTGGTGTTATCTTTTTGATTGGCTAAGACTAAAGAATTACTATCATATACAGTATTAAGTCTAAAAGAACTTTCTTGTTTAATCATGGAGTCCATATCTAAAAACACACTGCCTTCTTTAAAATTAATGCTACTCCAGCCTGCATCAGGGTGTCCGCCTGCAGCATCAGGACCTAGGACTATGATGTGAGATTGTTTATCTGTATTATCTAAATCATTTAATTTATTATTATCTATGTTATAGTTATTGTTATTTGCATTATTAAAATCTTCAGCACTTTGAGTGATACTTAGTTTATATTTATTGACATTTAGGGTACCATAACTTGCTATACCTAAATGAGCTCCTTCTCCTGTATTTTTATCTGCACTGAATTTTAATTCTCCTGTGTTGCTAAATTCTGTTGTAAAAGGTGTAGTGCTTGAAGATCCATCACCGTGTAAGTGTAAAGCCACAATACTGCCTTGCAATACTCCTTGATTATCAATGTTTGCTCCAGCTGCAACAGTGATTGCATAGCCATTGTCTGATTTAATGGTGCCTGTGTTAACTAATTCGCCAATATTTTTTACTGATACTGCAGAGCCTTCTTTTGTATGAAGCACACCCTCATTTGTTATACTATCTACATTATTTGCATATAACGCAGCACCATAATCAAGCTCAATTACACCATTAACGCCATTTACAAAAGATTCAACTTCACTTAAAGAGAATATAGAAAAACCATCTACTGGTTTATAATCTTTATTATTTACACTTATAGTTCCAGTATTTGCTATAAGATTAGTTTTATCTTCTGTTGTTGAGTAAATTGAAAATAATGCATCATTTGTAATACTCTCTTCAAATTTAGAGTTGAGTATAAAATTAATCGTTCCGTTGTTAATAAACTGCTTAAGCGGGGCATTTGTTGATATAAAAGCTAAATTTTTAAGCTCCATAAATCCATCATTTTGAATTAAACTAATGTTTGCTCCTGTTTGATTTCTGATAAATTCATAGCCGGCACAATTATCTTCTCTTCCTGCATAAACTTTACCTGTTGATGTATTAATAACCTCCCCTAAACCAGAACCGCCATATCCATTTGCAGAATATAAAGTAATCTCTGTCTCAATTATACCTGAATTTACAATTGTTTCTATCCTTCCTGAGTTTTCAATAATAGCAGACATAGATGTAGAGGTTCTATCATCTCCATATATATTCTTAATATATCCTTTATTTTCTATATACCCAATAGTTCCTTGTTCATTCCTAATAGCAGCTCCAGCCCAATCAATTCCTGCAGTTGGACTAGAGTTTATTGTTCCATAATTAATAAAAGAATCTATTTTACTGCCTTTACCGTTATGTATGATAGGTACAGCTGTTATTGCATTAATTGTTCCATAGTTATTAATGCTATGAATTGTTCCAATACTATTAGGATCGTTATTATAACTACCATTTACAATGAGCGCTGTTGTATGCATACTTCCTATATTAGTTGGATTTGCTTTATGATTGATTTCAATTCCCTCAGAAATATTGATGCTAGTTAGCGTTCCTTGGTTATTTAGCACAGAGTGGTAATTTTTTAATGTTGTATAATCAAAATGGGTATCTATTTGAAAATCAAGACTTGTATTAATTGTCAGTGAACCATTAGAACCTTTGTAAGTCAAGTTTTTATTAGTCATATCTATTGGAGAATCATTTTGTATAACACAATCATTGCCCGTTTTACAAAATGCACTTTCGGTAGCATTCCCATTTTTAATATCAATTTCTACAAATGGTCCATTTGCATCAGCAAGTCTTTTTTTATATAAAGTTAACTCCCCCCCCCCTGATTGAGCAGATGAATTTACTCTTGTTACATCAATTTCAAAAGCATAAATAGGACTTAAAATACTTGCTGTGATAGCAGATATCAAACAAGTCTTTTTTATCGATTTCTTTTTCATTAATAAACCTTTAATTTTAAATATTTTAATTACAAAAAATTAATTTGAAGTTTATTAATTTTAAACTTAAAAAGCACTTTAAACACAATGATTCTAAAAAGCTTAATCGATATAACGCTTAGCTAGTTCACCAAAATATTCTATACGCCTATCGCGTAAAAATGGCCACCAACGACGCACTTTTTCGCTTCTTTTTTGATCGATTTCTATGATTTTTACGCATTCATTTTCACTATCCAAAACACAAATTTCTTCTCCTTGTGGTCCAAAAACAAAAGAATTTCCCCAAAATCTAATACCTTCTTCTACGCCGCTTTTGTCCTTTTCAAAACCCACCCTATTTACGGCCACTACATACAGGCCATTCGCTATAGCATGGCCTTTTTGAACTCCTAGCCAAGCATTGAGTTGTCTTTGCTTTTCATCATTCTCATCTTTATCAAACCAACCAATAGCTGTAGGATAGATAAGAATTTCAGCTCCTTTTAAAGCCATAAGTCTTGCTGCTTCAGGATACCATTGATCCCAGCAAATGAGTATACCAAGCTTACCTAAACTTGTATTGATTGGCTCAAAGCCCAAATCACCCTGCGTAAAATAAAATTTCTCATAAAAGCAAGGGTCATCAGGTATGTGCATTTTGCGGTATTTTCCCGCAATAGTACCATCTTTTTCAAATACCACAGCAGTGTTATGATAAAGTCCTGCACTTCTTTTTTCAAAAAGTGAAGTAAGCAAAACCACACCATTTTTTTTAGCTACATTCGCCCAAAATTCCACATCTTTTTCATAATCATTTGCCAAATCAAAAAAATCCACATTTTCACTTTGGCAAAAATACTCACTCTGATGAAGCTCACCTAAGCAAACAAGCTCTGCTCCTTGCTTAGCTGCTTGTTCTATAAATTCACAAGTTTTTTTTATGGTTTTTTCTTTGGTAGAATGAAATTTTTGTTGTATTAAAGCGATTTTCATTGTCTTTGCCTTTCTTCTTCTTCATCATCATAAGGATCTAAATGGATTTGTATGTCCCATTTTTCATCTTTAAATATTGCACGGATATTCTCTTCTATTTCATCTGAAATTTTATGTGCATTCAAAAGCGAGATTATAGGACAAAACACCAAATGAACACTTAAATAATTACAACTTGGAGTTTTGCGTGTTTTTAATTCATGATAAGAAATAACTTCTGAATTTTTAGAAATTAAAGCGCAAATTTCATCAACTTGCTCTTTTGGTAATGCTTCATCCATTAAAAAAGCTAAAGCTTTTTTAATAATTTTAAAAGCAGAAAATGCAGTGTAAAGGCTTACAATAATTCCAAAAATTGCATCAATAATATGTAAATTTGTAAAATAAATTAAAACCAAAGCCACCAAGGTGCAAGCATTAGTTAAAAAATCTGTCTTATAGTGCAAAGCATCACTTTCTACAATTAAACTTTTGGTTTTTTTGGCTACATAATTTAAAAACAATACAAGAAAAAAAGTTACCCCCAAAGCAAAAACCATCACATAAATACTCGAATTTAAATCAGAAATTTGCTCTTTGTAATAAATTTTTAAAATACTTTCATAAAAGATAAAAATGCCCACACCAACAATAAAAACACCCTCTAATAAGCCCATTAAGGCCTCTATTTTAGAAAAACCAAAATTATAATTTTCATTTGCCTTTTGAGAACTTTTTTTAAGAGCCAAGAAATTAAAAGCAGAAATAGCAAAGTCCATTAAAGAATCAATTGCACTAGAAAGCACCGCTACAGAACCACTTGTTAAACCCACAATAAATTTCACACAAGCTAAAATAATCGCACAAACACTTGCGATAATAGTTGCATTTTTTTGCAAGCTCATCTTGGTCCTTTAAAACGATTTTGACAAGAGCAGTGCAAAGAGCCGTTTTGGCGTAAAAATACTCTCGCATCAACTCCTATGATTTTACGATTTGGCAAGGCTTTGCTAAGTCTTTGTATAATAATTTTATCCTTTTCATCATTATAAGTTGGCACAATTAAGGCATTATTGATAAAAACAAAATTTGCATAGGTAGCTCCAAGTCTGCGATTTTCATAATACAAAGGTTTTGGTAAAGGAAGTTCAACTAAATTAAAACCTGTTTCTTCAAGCTCTTTTTTCATCTCTTGCAAAGGCAAATAATGCTCATCTTTTTCGTCTTCGCAAATACAGTGTGCTATGGTATTTGGCGTGATAAATCTTGCTAAAGTATCAATATGATGATCAGTATCATCACCTTTTATAAAACCATTTTCAAGCCAAATGATTTGCTTTAAACCAAAGATTTCTTTCAATTTTTCATCAATTTGTGTTTTATTTAAATGAGAATTTCTGTTTTCATTCAATAAACAATGAGAGCTTGTAAGCATCACCCCTTCGCCATTAAAATCTATACTTCCACCTTCTAAAATCAAATCAATTTTCTTAAGCTCTTCTTTAAATTTTTCTTTAAAAAGTTTAGAATTTACCGCATTATCAAGCTGACTTTGAAATTTATTTCCCCAAGCATTAAAAGTAAAATCAAGTGCTTTCAAGCACCCATTTTCTAAAATATCGATTGCGCCAAAATCGCGTATCCAAGTATCATTTGTATCACACACAAAAAATTCCACATTGGGTATATTTTCAAAAGGAGCAAAATCGCTTTTTTTAGGTGCTATAAGCAGCACCTTTTGAAACTCGCTAACCGCTTTTATAAATTCTTTATAGCCTTGTAAAATTTCATCTAAATATGGCTTCCAGTCACTTTTTTCGTGAGGCAAAGAAAGCATTAAATATTCTTGCTCACTCCATTCAGGGATTGATTTTATCATTTAACTACCTTTTTTGATAATAAAATTATAATTGTATCATTTTATTTGCATGATTTTTTTAAAAATCATATTTTTTTAAGATAAAAACCACAAATTTAAAACTTGTTAAAAATTATTCATTCATTTAAGTTACAAAATTTTTGCATTTTATTCACAGCCTTTTCACAATGTGATTTTATATCTAAAATACGATAAAATAGAACTTTAAGTTAAAAATTTATTCTAAAAATTTTTATAATTTTTTAAGCTTAAATATGCCTACAGTGATTTCTTTTTAATTTTGCATATAAAAAAGCCGTCGTTTAGATTATTTGGCAATATCCTTTTGGCTTTTTTTAACGCATCAAATTCTGAACTTTTAGCAGCTACGGCTTCTATCTTATCCAAATTTAAATCCAAAATTTCAATTTTAATCTCTCCATTTAGAGCATTTTCAAGCACTTCTTCATTCTCATATCTTGTAAAAGTGCAAGTACTATAAATTAACTCCCCATCTTGCTTCAAAGCTTTTAGTGCTGAGTTTAATAATCTTTTTTGTAAATTTGAAATTTGCTTGATTTCTTTAAGATTTTTTTGTATTAAAAATCCTGATTTCGCAAAGGTAGAACAAGGCGCATCGAGTAAAATTTTATCAAATTTTGACGGACAAATTTTGCCTATACTCTTAGCATCTTTTAAAAAACACTTTGCAATTTTTACTCCATAATTTTGCAAATTTTTCTTTAAAACAAAAAATCGATCCTTGCTTGCTTCAACGCAAGCTAAATAGCCTTGATTTTCCATAAAATTTGCCAAATTAATACTCTTTCCACCCGGCGCAGCACACATATCTAAAACACTTTCATTGGGTTTGACATTTAAATTTTTCGCGCACAAATAAGAAGAGTAATTTTGCACATAAAAATACCCAAGTTCAAAAGCTTTTAATCTCGTAAGAGTATTTTTATCTTTATGATCGATTTTATAGCAATATTTATCAAGCTTAACAAAAGCAATATCTACTTGTTTTAAAAGCTCTTCAAAATCCAATTCGTTGCTTTTTAAAGTATTGATAAAAACGCAAATATCTTTAGGTTTGTCGAAACTTTCCAAAATATCCAAAACTTGCTTTTCATCATAAAGTCCATCTAGATGAGTTTTTAAATCAAACAATGCCATGAAATTCCTTTAACATAATAAAAGCCGCCAAGGAATCAAGCTTGCCATCTTTTTTTCGTGTATTTATTACTCCAAATTCCAAAGCTTCCCTACTTGTCATACTTTCATCTACAAAATGAATTTCACCATTAAATTCAAGCAAGGTCACAAAATGTTTAATGCGTCTGCTCATCTCCTCTTCACTCGATCCGCCTTTTGGTATGCCTATAATAAGCGAAGAAATTTCGTGTAATTGGATTAAATTTTGCACTTCTTTTGCAGCTTGATTGCGATTTTTTCTCATAATAGCATCAAGTGGAATAGCGATTTTTCCATCCACGCAAAGCGCTACTCCTATGCGTTTTAAACCTACATCTAAAGCTAAAGTTTTCAAATCAAAACCTTTATATAAACCCCATCAATTTCGATTTTCCTTTCGAGTTCATATTCATAAATTTTTTGCCCAAAAACCGCCACAGCCTCATCCACACTCACGCCCTTTTTACAAAATTCTAAAATTTCATCACTTGGCTTTTCTGTTATATCCCCAAAACACGAGGCGAAATCTTTAAAATCAGTTATTAATTCTGCTTTTCTTTCTTTTATGAGCGAATTTGTGCCTCGACTCTCATTAATCCTATGCGGTAAAACATATAAAGGTTTTTTCATCTCTAAAGCAAGTCTAGCGCTTTGCATAGAACCACTTTTTAAATCCGCTTGAGCAATAATTACTGCTTCGCTTAAAGCAATAATCAAACGGTTTCTAAGTAAAAAATCATAATTTTTTGGGATATAACTATCTTCATTTTCACTTAAGGCTAAAGCATTGGTGTAAATTTCATTAATTATATTTTCATTGCTTTTGGGATAAATTCTATCAAGCCCATTTGCAAAAATTCCGATCGTTAATGGCATAGCAGCCTTACTTGCCACAATATCCACACCCAAAGCCCCGCCACTTACCACGCAAACATCAGCCATTTTTAGATAATTTGCCAATTCAAAAACACAATTTTTAGTATAAACACTCATTTTTCTTGAGCCGATGATAGCAACCTTTCTTTTATCCAAAAGCTCTAAATTCCCCTTATAATAGATATTCTTTGGCTTTTTATCCAAAGCAGAAAAAAGACTGTTTGATAATTCTTGTGCTAAAATTTTACTTGCCATAAATTTCACTTAAATACACTAATTCCACTTTTCTAAGCAATTTTTCACTCTCCTTTAATGCCTTAAAAGTATTTTTTCTAGGATGGGCTATAGCTATAGCAAAACCTTTCTTTTGTGCGAGTTTTACAGCACTTTCAAGTTGCTTTTTTACATAAACCACACTATCTTCATTATCTAAAAACACATCTCTTTGGATAAGCGGTTGGGAAAAATCCTTAATAATCTTAGTCGTAACGCTTTTTCCTATGGTTTTAGAATCTACAAAAATCAAATCATATTTTTTAAAAATCTTTAAAAGCTTTCTCATCGCCTTTTCATCACTGGTAAATAAACTACCGGTGTGATTGTTAATATACTTTATATTTTTAAAATCTTTTTTAATCTGCTGTATTTTATTTTCGATTTTTTCCTCGCTATCTTGTGGATATAAAGTGTCTTTTTCCTCATTTGCGTAATTTATCGCCGCTAAAGGCAAATGCACCATATAAAAGTCCAAATTTTTTGCGAATTTAGCTGCACTACTTGGTCTTGATTTATCTTTTGGCATTAAAGATGGCGTGAGTTTTAAGTTTGTTTCTTGTAAATCTTTTAACTGCTCAAAACTCACAATATCATCAATGATAATGACAAGCTTTGCTTTTTGAGATACTTTTGAATCCTTTTGTGTTTTTAGCAAACTTGAATTTTGATCTTTAATAACAAGGGTATTATTTAAATCACTAGCATTTAAATCTTTGCTGATATCTTTTTGTAAATTTTCACTTAAATTAAAATCCTCAAAAATTGCATTTTCAAATTCGCTAAAATTTGCTTCGCTGATTTGTTTATTTTGCTGCCAAGTTGGTTCTTTTGCAGGAAGTTTATTTTCATAAGTGATATTAAATTCACTTTTAATAGTAAAGGTATTTTTGTTATTTTTATAGCCAAAATAAACTAAAGATACAAATAAAACAATAAATACAAGGGCGATAATAATTATCTGCCCTTTTTTAAGATAAATTCTTGACAAATTAGTTTTTATCTTTGTCGATTAATTTTTTAGCCGCTATCCAAGGCATCATAGCACGCAAATTGCGTCCTGTTTTTTCAATCAAAGAATCATTCATATTTTTGCGTTCTGCATGCATTCTTGCATATCCTGCACGACGCTCTAGTATAAAATCTTTAGCAAAAACACCATTTTGTATATCTTTTAAAACGCCTTTCATAGCCTTTTTAGTTTCTTCGGTGATAATTTTAGGCCCTGTGATATAATCACCGTATTCTGCAGTATTTGAGATAGAATAACGCATATCAGCAATTCCACCTTGATAAATCAAATCAACAATTAATTTCATCTCATGCAAACACTCAAAATAAGCCATTTCAGGCTCATATCCTGCTTCGACTAAGGTTTCAAATCCCGCTTGTATTAACGCACTAAGCCCACCACAAAGCACCGCTTGTTCACCAAAAAGATCGGTTTCTGTTTCAGCTTTAAAAGTCGTTTCTATAATACCTGTTCTACCCCCACCAATCGCACTTGCATAACTTAGGGCTAAATTTTTAGCATTTTTGCTTTCATCTTGATGCACAGCGATCAAACAAGGTGTTCCACCACCGATAGCAAATTCATTTCTTACTGTGTGCCCTGGTGCTTTTGGTGCTATCATAATCACATCAATACCTTTTGGAGCAACAATTTGTCCGTAATGGATATTAAAACCATGTGCAAAAGCTATAGCCTTACCTTCGCTTAAATTTGGCTTTATTTCATGATTAAAAATATCAGCTTGTAATTCATCAGGAGTTAATATCATGATAAGATCACACTCTTTTGAAGCCTCACTCACGCTTTTTACTTCAAAGCCCGCATTTTTAGCTTTTGCCCAGCTTGCTCCACCTTCTTTTAAGCCTACAATCACTTCAACGCCATTATCTCTTAAATTCATAGCATGCGCGTGTCCTTGGGAACCAAATCCTATCATTGCGACTTTTTTTGATTTAATTAAACTTAAATCACAATCTTTATCATAATACACAGTTATAGCCATCATCACTCCTAATTTTGAAAATTTTTTGAAAAATTATAACAAATAAAAAGCATAAATTTCATATCTTTTTTATAAACTTTATGCAATTATTATATTTTTTAAAATAAAAATTTAAATTTTTACACATTAATTAAAGACTATTGCAATGAAAGAATTTTTAAATAGCCTAAATTACGGCATTAATACAAATCAAATCAATAATGAATTTAAGCAGATCTTAAGAGAACTTATAGCAAATCATATCGTAAAAGAATATAAAAATAAATTTTATATCAATAATGGCTATACTTTTGGAGTGCTTGATATTTCAAGTAAAGGCATAGGTTTTTTGGAATGCTTTGACGAAAATTTTAAAAAAGATCTACTCATAGAAAATAAAAATCTAAAAGGTGCAAATTACAAAGATATAGTTGCGGTAAAACTTTTACCTTTAAAGAAAAAACGCCCCAGTGCAAAAGTGGTTTTAGTCTTAAAAAGGGCCAATGAAACCTCTTTGGTTGTCACTAAAAAATACGGTGAAGCTGTGCTTGGAATGAATATCAAAACCGGACTAAGCACAGCTTTAAAAGCTTCTCAAAAATCTTTAAAAGCCCTACCTTTAGGCACTATTTTAAAAATAGAAAATGAAAATAACAACATCATAGAAGTATTAGGACACATTGATGATGAAAGTGTGGATGAGAAAATTTCACTTGCACTTTTTAATAAAAATAGTGAATTTAGTGACGCTTGCATCAAAGAAGCCTTGGCAAATGGCGATAGTGTAGATGCAAGCATGTATGAAAATCGTATAGATTTAAGAAATTTGGCTTTTTGCACCATTGATCCAGTCCATGCAAAAGATTTTGATGATGCGATTTATTTTGATACACAAAAACGCGAAATTTATGTAGCTATTGCTGATGTAAGCGAGTATGTTTATGCTTATAGTGCTATTGATAAAGAAGCTAGAAATCGTGGATTTTCCATATACTTTCCACATATTGCTATCCCAATGTTGCCACGTCCTTTAAGTGAAAACATTTGCTCTTTAAAGCCAAATTTGGATCGCTTGGCGTATTGTTTTAAAATCACACTTGATCATGAATGCAAAGTCATAAAAGAAGAGCTTTTTGAAGCTATTATTAACTCAAAACGCCGTTTTAATTATGATGAAGTGGATGAAATTTTAGTCAAAAAACCTGACTTAGCAGAGCTTTCGTATCTTTATGAGCTTTTTAAAATCACAAGTATTTTACGCAAAAATCGCCTTAAAAATGCTTTTGAATTTCGCACTGAAGAGCTTAGAATGACTTTGGATGAAAATTTAAGCCTAAAAAGCACGGTTTTTGAAAAAGATACGCCTTCACATAATTTAATAGAAGATTGTATGCTTTTAGCCAATAAAGCCGCTGCAAAACTTATCGATATAGGAGTTTTTAGAAATCACTTGAGTGCAGATTCTAAAAAAATAGACAAGCTAATAAATGAGCTTTTAGAACTTGGAATTGATGTGAAATTTAAACCCAATTTACCCGAACTCATACGTGATATCCAGGCTTTGGCTGATGAGTTAAATTTAAGAGCAGAGGTTGATAAACTCATCATTAAAGCGCAAAAAAAAGCGGAGTATTCTAGCGAAAATGCAGGGCATTTTGGCTTGGGATTTGATAAATATACGCATTTTACAAGCCCTATTAGAAGGTATTCTGATCTTATTTTACATAGACTTTTAAAAGCCAAACAAAAAAAAGATGATAAGCTTTTTAACTACTTGCTTTTAAACATACAAAGCACTTGCGAAAGTCTTAGCACGCTTGAAAGAGAAGCAGATAAAGTTGCTTATGACTTTATGGATAGAAAATTTGCTAGATGGGCGGCAAAAAATATAGGCAAAAAATTCAAGGCTTTAGTGGTGCAAAATGATGGAATTTGCATAGCAAAACTTGATGATGAAATTAAAGGCGCTGATATTATCCTTTATGATACGCGAGTAAATTTATTACAAAGCGTTGAAGTGCAGATTATAGAAGCTGATATTATCATGGCAAAAATTTATGCTAAAATCACAAAAAATTTAAATCCTTTAAAGGCAAAAAATGTATAGAAAAGATCTACAAAACTTGCTTTTAAAAGATAAATTTCCAAATTTTTTCTTTCTTTATGGAGCAGATAATTTTCAAAGCGAACTTTATGCTAATTTCATTAAACAAAAATGGAATACTGATGAGACTTTAAAAATCTTTTTTGAAGAGTATAATTTTTCTCGCGTGAGTGATTTTTTAAGTGGCGGATCGCTTTTTAGTGAAAAAAAACTTTTAGAAATCAAAACCAATAAAAAAATTCCTAGCAAAGAGCTAAAAATTCTCATAGAACTTTGCAAACAAAATCAAGATAATTTTCTACTTTTAGAACTTTATGATGAAAGCTCCAAGCAAAGCGATATAGAAAAGATTTTTGAAAATAACTTTGTAAGATTTTTTAAAGCAAATAACGCTAAAGAAGGTGTAGAGCTTTTAGCTATGAAAGCCAAAGAATTAAACATAGAAATCACCCAAAATGCTTTATTTGCTCTTTTTTCAAACTTTGATGAAAATTTATATTTAGCCGCTAGTGAGCTTAATAAATTTCAAGATTTAAGCATCGATGAAAAAACCATAGAGAAATATTGTTTCAGCTTAAGCGTAGTAGGCTTTGAAATGTTTTTTGAAAAACTTTTACAAGGCAAAAATATTAACACAGATCTTGAAAAAATTTTAGACAGTTTTAATGAAATTGCCTTAATTAATTCTTTAAATACTAACTTTTATCGTCTTTTTAAAATCGCTTTATATGCAAAAATTCATGGGAAAATGGATTTTAAAGAATTACTTGGTTATACACCTCCAGCACAAGTAGCTAAAAAACTAGAACTGCAAGCCTTTGGAATTAAAATTTCTCAATATCAACAAATTTTTACTCTATTGCTCGAAAGTGAATATGAGTTAAAAAATAATTCAAAACTTTCCAAAAAAGAATTTTTAATCGCGACTTTATTAAAGCTTTCACAAATTCTAAAAACAAAATAAAATTTTCTAATTTTTCTTGACTCAAACACTAACACTTAAGATAAATTTGCAAGCAAAATTAGTATTTAAAATTTTATAAAAATTAATGTATTTAAAAAACAATTAATAACAAAAAATATTTTGGAATAGAAGTTATCAAAAGCAAGGAAAAACCTTGCTTTTTATTTATTTGCTCTTTCTATATACTCTCCACGCACGGTATCAACGCGTATAACTTCGCCTTCTAATACATGAAAGGGAATTTGTACTACTGCACCCGTTTCAAGTGTTGCTGGTTTTTTATTTGATCCTTGTGTATCGCCTTTAAAATTTGGAGCTGTTTCGATAATCTTAAGCTCTACAACCTGCGGAACTTCCACACCAATAGCTTTGCCATTGTGAAAAAGCACATCAACCATCATACCATCAAGCATCCATTTTTTTGCCTCACCTACATCTTCATCACTAATTGCCACTTGCTCATAAGTCTGCGTATCCATAAACTGGCAATTTTCTCCATCATCATAAAGATATTGCATTGTTTTATCTTCCAAATTTGGAGCTTCGCATTTATCGCCTGCATGAAAAGTTTTTTCAAGCACTTTACCATCAATAAAAGATTTGATTTTTATACGCACAAAAGCAGGTCCCTTGCCCGGCTTAACATGTTGATATTCTACGATTTTAAAAGGAACGCCGTCAATTTCTATTTTAAGACCTTTTTTTAAATCGCCCATTGAATAAGATGCCATATTTTTCCTTTATAAAAAAAATGAAGTTTTGATTTTAGCAAATTTTACTTGATATCTCAATAAAATTAATTTTTTATACCCGAAAAATTAATAAAAAATAAGCTTTTTTAGATAAAATAAGCCCACGCATAGCAAATGCTCGCTTCGTTATGAAGAGGAAAGTCCGAGCTGCAAAAGACAAGGATTCCATCTAACAGATGGCTAGGGAAACCTAAGGGACAGTGCAACAGAAAGAAAACTTCCATTTTATGGTAAAGGTGAAACGGTAAGGTAAGAGCTTACCAGCGATTTTGGTAACAATTTCGGCTATGTAAACCCAATCCGCAGCAAGAAGGGATGGTTTTTGTCTTTATTGGAACCCTTCGCTTGATTTTGTTTGCAAAAACAAAACTAGATAAATGAGCATTCACGACAGAACTCGGCTTATCGCTATGCTATTTTATATATTTGCTTGCTCTTTGTAGCTTTTTAATATCTTGAGCTATACTTTCTTTTTTACTTGAAACAATTTTAATTGCCTCTTGCAAAAGAGCTCTAATTTCTTCAAGTTTTCCTTGATGAGGATCTAAGGTTTTTATAAGACTTGCGATACTTTCAATATCTTCTTTTATGATAGCTAATTTTAAACTCTTTATCCATTCTTCTTGCTTCATTGCTGATGTACTTCTCTCCACGCTTCTAATAAACCTTTTACAACATTAATTACCTCATCAATTCTAGCTTCATTATTCTCTAAATTTGCCAAAGATAAGAGTTGAATTTCTCTCGTATAAAGCCCGCTTAAATAATGTGCTACCTCTCCGCCTTTTTCATAATCAAGACCATTAATAAGCTCAATAAAAATCGCTGTGGCTCTTTTTATATAATACACTCTTTGCTCTATGTCCTCATTTTTAATAGCCACTTTAATCCTTGAGCAAAAACGCAAAAGTCCTTCATAAAGCATTTCTATAAGTTTTTGTGGGGATTCAACCCCAATTTGATTTTGAGAATAAGCATTATAGGCAAAATTGTTTTGCATAAAAACTCCTTTTATTGATTGCTATTATTTGCCGCATTAATCATTTGCGTAATGGTATTTAATTGCGTATTTAAATTATTTAAAATAACCTCATATTGCAAAAATTGATTTGCCATCGTTTCATATCTTGTATCAATTAATGCTTGAGTTGCTTCTTTGGATTTTGTAAGTGCTTTGGTATCTTGTGTCAAACTCTCATCATATTTAGTTAATGAGCCATTTGAGCCAACTATACCTTCTAAGGTTTCCTTAAGTTTAGAAAATACACCTAAACCTTCAACAGGTTTAGCAATAATACTTGTTTTACTAAGCCCAAATCTCTTAAGAAACTCTTCATTGCCCTCTATTGCAAAATCGCTTCCACCGCTACCTTTAAATTTAATTTTATAGCCTTTTTCGCCATTTTGATTATATTCTTCAAGTTTGGCTTCTAAGCCTTCAATACGAAAACTATTAATATGATTGACTAAATTTTGAAGCATTTCTTCTTCGGTTTCACCTTTTAAAACAAAAGGTTCCCCACTTGGAGTTTTTGAAAAATCATAAGTTTCATAATTATAAACAATTTTAAAATCACCACTTTTAAAAGCTATACCGTCTTTACCTTCTCCAACAAAGTCTTTCAAACTACCTTCTTTAATCAAATCCCCAGTATGATTGATATCTTCATATTGAGTAATACCTGAAAAAAAGCTTTCTGCCATTTCAGGATTTTCTTTAAATTTAGACTCAAAAGCAGAAGCATCAAAAGATAAAGTACCAGACTCACTCATAGTCAAGCCAAAGTCTTGCATAGAAAGCATTACGGTAGCAGAAATTTTATTTCCATCTTCATCTAAAACACTACCTGTAACACTTTGACTTTGAAAAAGATCTGCGATAATTTTTGAACGAATACTATTAACTTCGCTTACCCCTTGCAAAGTTCCTTTTGTCCCAGTTTCGGCATTAAAATCTGTTGCTGCATTTAAATTTAAAACCAAATCATTATAAGCATCAACCATCTCTTGCATAGCTGTAGTAATGGCTTCTGTATCTTGTTGCACATCAAAATTAATTTCGCCTGTTGTATTTAAGGTAAGAGTTAAACCCACACCCAAATCAGTAATAGTATTACTAGGTCTTGTCATTTTAATACCATCAAGCGTAAATTCGGCATTTTGCGCTTTTTGGATATGCAAAGGATTTTCTTCATCATCTACAATGCCAAAACCTTTAAAATCTTTTGGATCAATAGGCTCATTACCAGCATCTTTTTTATCTAATTTCCAACCAAGATTTTCAAAAATTTTTGTAGCATTTTCATTGCTAACATATTTTCCATCTTCATTCTTTGTTCCATCAAAAAAACTTATCGCACTATCTTCGCCTGTTTCTTTGCTGGTTAAAGTGAGCCTATAAGGAGTATCTTTTTCTCCGGTGTTTACGATTTTAGCAGTGATTTCTCCACCTGTTGCAGTGTTGATTTTATCGGCTAAGTCTTTATAAGTAGTATTTTTATCTACAGTAATTGTATAGGCTTTATCTTTTTGAAAAAGCGTAAAAGATACAGGAGACTCTAAGTTAGAATTAACATAACCCATATCATTTTCTAGACCTTTACTTTGATAAACATCTTTTTGTGCTAGTTGAGTAACATTGATTTTCATACTCTGTAAAGCCACGCCACTATCAACCACTAAACTTGCCGGTGGATTATCTGTAATGCTTCCTACAACTTTTCTTTTTGCAAAAGCCGTAGCATCAGCCAATGAAGAAACTGCTGATTTAAAAGTTGAAAGTTTTGTAATAATTTCAGTTAAATCTTTTTGTTTGGCAGTATTTTCTTCAATTTTAGAAGTATAAGGCGTAAGACGAGCTGCCTCATCTGCTTTTTTTAATTGATCAATAATATCTTGTGTTAATACCCCAGAACCAAATCCCAAACTTGATAAACTACCAAATGCCATTTTAACTCTCCTTATCGAATATCATTCCTATTACATCTTGAAGATGCTCTGCTAATTTTAAAGCTTCTTCGCTAGGAATTTGTCTTATTAATCTTCCTGTATGTTTTTCCGTAACGCTAACATACATAGAATGAATTTTATCATTAAAGCCAAATTTTATATTTGTCCCTAAAGACTCCGCTTGTTGATTAAGCTTTTCTGTTAACTTGCTTAATTGCTCATTTATACTCTCATTTTGAGTATTGCCTTGTTCTGTATTTTGTGCCACATTACTAAATTCTACTTTTTGATTCAAAGAAGTTGAATTATTAGCAAAAAAGCTATTATCAATTTGACTATTTACCTTCATTTTAAAATCCTTTTTAAAATTGATTTACTATTGCCTAGTCTTCAAATCGGATATTTTTAAAAAAAATAAACAATCTTTTTAACAAAAAACAAAAAATGTTCCAAAAAATTAAAAAATCTCAAATTTTTCAAAAAGTTCTGAATTTTTTTCTAAAATATTTCTCAAAATCAAATCTTCAATCACACTCTTAGTGCAATCAGTTTGTTTAGGCCAAACTCTTTCATAATTCTCAAGCCTACTTTTTGCTGTCGCATCAATACAAAGCTTATCTTGCTTGATAAAAATATCTCTTTTTGCATCGATATTATTAACCACGCGCCATACAAGCATATAAGGATTTTCAAGCTTGTTGTTTGCATCTAAAAAGACTAGAATTCTAAAATGTTTTTTAAAATCAAGCAATTTTTCAAAAAGTCCTAAAATTCTTTCTTTTTTATCAAGTAAAATACAAACAATAGGACTTTTACTTTCTTTATAAAATTGTTTTAAATTGATAAGCTCGATTTTGCTTTTAAAAAGTTCTAATAATTTTTCATCCTCTAAAATTTCAAGCTCTTCTGTCTCATTTTCTTCACAAGCATCAAGCCCTGCCTTACCTCCAAAACAAGCATTAGGAGATGCGTGATCTAATTGATCACAAATTCCTTCAGAAATTAAAATTTTATTTACGCTAAAACGATTTAAAATATAAGGAATTAGCGCATTATAATCATCTAAATTTGGAGCTTTGCTATCTACAAAAATAGCATGTTTTACAAAACTCATTTGCCCTACTCCCCAAAAAGCGTGCATGATTTGTTGTGCATGTGCAGGATATTTTGCATCGATTTTTGCTAAGATAAGATTATGAAAAACTCCATTTTCAGGCATTTTATAATCAAGTAAATCAGGAACTGAGGTTTGCAAAAGCGGTAAAAACACCCTTTCAGTCCCAAGTCCCATAATTTTATCTTCTAAAGGAGGTTTTCCCACAACCGTTGCTTGATAAATCGCGTCTTTTTTGGCATAAATTTTTTCCACTTTCATCACAGGAAAAAGCTCAGCAGGAGTATAAAAACCTGTATGATCTCCAAAAGGTCCTTCAATTTTAAATTCTTCTAAATCCACATAACCTTCAATCACTATGTCGCTATTATACGGAACAAAAATTCCATTCTCGCAAGGAGTGAGTTTAGCTGGAGTTTTTTTGATAAAACCATAAAGTAAAAGCTCAAAAATCCCTTTAGGTAAAGGAGCTTGACCACACCAAATATAAAGCGGATCACCGCCTATTGCGATACTTACAGGCATTTTTTTCAAACCGGCATTTTTATACTCATGATAAAAATTCGCCCCATCTTTATGAATTTGCCAATGCATTAAAAGTTCATTTTTATCGCTTATTTGTAAACGATACATTCCAAGATTATTTTGCGTTTTATCCAAATTTTGCGTATAAACTTGCCCCATAGTAATGAATTTACCCACATCATCTTCCCAAGTCTTAAGCACAGGCAGCTCTTCAAGCGAAGATAAAATTTCATAATCATACAAAGCCTTATTGGCTTTAAGTCTTTTTGGTGGAACATTTTTAAGACTTAATAAAGTCATAAAAAAATCCATTTTTGCCTTGAAATTTGTAGGAATATGCATTTTTGTGAGTTTTGAAATTTCATCAGCTACCTCATTAAAATCGCGTCCAAAAGCTAAATTTAAAGCCAACTCATTACAAAAAGTATTCATTAAAACAGGAAATTTATATTTTTTATTTAGTTTTTTATCCACGGGATTTTTAAAAAGCAAGGCCTTACCATTTGGCTTTTTAGCTTCTATATAGGCTAAATGCGCAATTTCAAGATCTACATCAACAGGCTCTTCAAAAACTTTTAATAAATCATTTTTTTTTAAAATTTCAATAAATTCTTTCATATCATACTTTCAGCTTTTTTTAAAAGTTCTTTAGCACCTTTGGTTATAAATTCTTTAGCCAACTTTTCTCCAAATCCTTGAAATTCGCTTTTTTTAATCATTCTTTTATCTTGCAAAATTTCACTACCATCAGGGAGTCCTAGTACTGCACGCACACAAATTTCTTCTTCATTTAGCTCTGCATTAATACCTATTGGCACTTGACAACCCCCTTCTAAGGTAGAGATAAATTCTCTTTCTATGGTACTTTCAATCAAAGCATTTTCATCATTTAAACATTTTAAAAGTTTGGTGATTTCTTCATCTTCCACACTTTCTATGCCTAAAATTCCTTGAGATGCCGCAGGAACTAATTCATCTTTGCTAAATTCATAAACAAAATTCACTTCTTTGTCTAAATTAAGGCGTTTAATGCCTGCCATAGCCAAAATAATCGCATCAAAATCGCCATTTTTTAGTTTTTCTATGCGAGAATTTACATTTCCACGCAAAGAAATAATCTCTAAATCAGGTCTTAATAATAAAAGTTGCATTTTGCGTCTAAGACTTGTGGTACCTATTTTTGCACCTTTTGGCAAAGAGGAAAAATCTTTGAAATTTTGAGATATCATCGCATCATTACTTTGCTCTCTTTTGCTTACTGCTGCTAAAATCAAACCCTTAGGAAAAAAACTTGGTACATCTTTTAAACTATGTACCGCCAAATGGGCTTTTCCTTGCAACATACTCTCTTCAAGTTCTTTGGTAAAAAGTCCTTTTCCACCGATTTTTGCTAAAGGAGAATCAAGTAAAACATCGCCCTTTGTTTTAAAGCCTTCTAAACGCACCTTTATTTGATGAGTTTTTTCAAGCATACCGGCTATATATTCGCTCTGCCATAAAGCAAGTTTACTTTTTCTTGTGGCTATAATAAGTTCTTTCATTTTCTTTCCTCTATAATCTCAACATCAATAATCTCTTCATCTTTATGATTAAATTTATGCGAAAAATACTCCTTGCTTTTTTTACTTGTGCTAAAAAATAAAGCAAACAAAAATACTAAAAAACCAAAAATACTGCTTAAAACTCCCGGTAAAATCAATAAAAAAGCTGCAATTACAAAAGAAAATTGCTTCAACATCTCTTTAACGCTCAAAACTTGAAAATCAAGCATGTTCTTCCAAAAAATTGCAAGCAAAATCACCCCAATAATCATACTAAAAAGCATAAAAAGTAAAAAATTACTAAAACCAAAAGCTATAATAAAAAGCACACAAGCTACAAATTCACAAACAATTAAAGGAACTAGAGAAAAACTATATTTTCTTTTCATAATATCTTCTTCTTAATTATCTCTAAAATTTCACTGCTTTTAACAAGTTCTTTTTGCAAATTTGCTCTTTCTATTAATTCCACTTCATTATTTTCCAAACCCTTGCCAATAACCACGACATAAGGAAAACCCATAAGTTCAAAATCGTTCATTTTAACACCAAAGCGTTCATTTCTATCATCAAGCAAAACTTCGATACCTAAGTTTTGCAAATTCTCATAAAGCTCATTTGCAAATTCTAAAGCTTTTTCGTCTTTAATATTTGAAACAATAATTTCAAGTGCAAAAGGAGCTAAAGCTTTATTCCAAATGCAACCCTTTTCATCATGACTCGCTTCAATAGCTACCGCAACCAAACGCGACACGCCTATACCATAACAGCCCATGTAAAAAGCTTGACTTTTGCCATTTTCATCCAAGAAATTTGCATTCATAGCTTTTGAGTATTTTTGTCCTAATTTAAAAATATGTCCTACTTCTATACCCTTGCTTTTTTTGAGTTTTCCACCACATTTAATACAACAATCATTTTCTTTAACTTCTATTAAATCCTTAAAACGATCTTTGTTTAAATTCACCACATCAATGCCAATTAAATGATAATCTTTTTCATTGGCACCCATTATCATTTGCTTTTCATTTTCAAGCTCAAAATCGACATAAAAATCAATGTTTTTCAAACCTACAAAACCTATAAATCCAGTGACTAAGCCCGCTTCTTGAAGTTCTTCTTCGCTTGCATCTACAAGCTCTAAAGCTTTACAAGCGTTTTGTGCCTTTGTCTCTTGCAACTCATCACTCCCGCGCACAAAAAATACAATAAGCTTGCTTTCATTCTCATAAATAGCTTTTTTTACCACTGCTTTAATGGTATAAAATTCATCAATCTTAAAAAAGTCAGCCAAATCTTTAATGGTTTTAATATCTGGAGTGTGAAACTTACTCGCATAATTTGCCTCAGGGCGTTGAGCTTTGCAAGTTTTTTTAGCTCTTTTTGCTGCTTCAACATTGGCGGCATAATCACAATTCTCGCAAAGTAAAATATCATCTTCGCCATTTTTCGCTAAAACCATAAATTCCTTAGAACCACTTCCCCCAATAGCTCCACTATCAGCCTCCACTGCCCTAAAATCTAAACCCATTCTTTGTAAAATTTTAGAATAAGTCTTATACATCAAATCAAATTCTCGTCCCAAATCTTCTTCATTAGAGTGAAAACTATAACCATCTTTCATTAAAAACTCACGACATCTTAACAGTCCAAATCTTGGTCTTGCTTCGTCGCGAAATTTAAGCCCTATTTGATATAAGTGCAAAGGAAGTTGCTTGTAAGATGTAATTTTGTTTTTTACCAAAGAAAGCATGGCCTCTTCATGCGTTGGCCCTAAAACAAATTCATTTTCTTTTCTGTCCTTGAAGCGCAAAAGCTCTTTACCAAAAACATTATAACGCCCGCTTTCTTGCCATAAACTTGCAGGAGTTACAAAGCTTAGATTGACTTCTTGTGCTCCTGCTTTATCCATTTCTTCTTTAACTATATTTTTAATTTTATCTAAAACCCTTTTTCCTAAAGGTAAAAAATTATAAAGTCCGCTTCCAATTTGCTCAATAAATCCTGCACGCGTTAAAAAAATATGACTTGGTAAAGTTGCATCTTTAGGAGCTTCTTTTAAACTTGGTGCATAAAATTTGCTAAATTTCATCATTATTCTCCATATTAAATTCACATTTGTATTCATTTGAATTTTCAAAATTATCTTGCAAATCAAAAATATAACGCATAGCATCAACCACTACATCGCTTTGCATCTTACCTTGAATATGCCTTAAATTTACCGTTGGGGTATGCAAAAATGCTTTAAAAACTTGATGTATAAGTCTTCTTGCTTCCTCTTCATTGGAATGTTTTAAATAACCTTTATCTAAAGCGATTTGAAGCTGTTTTTGAGCACACTCTTTTGCTTTTAACCTTAAATATTTAATTAAGGGCGCTAAGTTTAAATCTCCAAGATATTGAAAAAATTCCTCTGTCATTCTTGCAATAATTGCATAAGCAATTTGCGCTTGATGCTCTCTTAAAGCCAAATTTCGTTCTACAATCTCTTCTAAATCATCTACCGTAAAAACTTCAATACTATTATTTTTTTGTAAATCAATATCCCTTGGCACTGCAATATCAAAAAAATATCGTTTAAAAGCTTTTGTTTCTAAAATATCTTGAGTGATGATACACTCCAAGGCATTTGTAGCAGAAAATATTACTTCATAATTATTAATATAATAAGGCAAATTTTCCAAACTATCAAATTTACCCCGCAAATTCAAATCTTCAAATAAAGCCTTTGCGCGTGCAACATTACGATTAAGAATAATAATTTCTTTGACATGGGACATCAGATGTCTACAAGCAAGCTCGGCCATTTCCCCAGCACCCACCACAACAACACTTTTATCTTTCAAATCAATTAATTCTCTTGCCTTATTTACAGCAACAGAAGCCACAGAAACAGGATTTTTAGAAATCTGAGTTTCATTCCTTACTTTGGCGGCACATTTAAAAGCAAAATACAAAGCTTGCGAAAGATGAATGTCTAATGCTTTTTCATTTTTAGCAAAATAAAAAGCATCTTTTAACTGTCCTGTAATTTGTGTTTCACCGATTACCAAACTATCTAAAGAGCTGGCCACTGAAAAAAGATGATGGATTGCCCCACTATCTTCGAAAACATCAGCCTTTTGATTAAGCAGTTCTTTATCAACTTCGCAAAGCAAAGCAATACAGGCGTTAATATGTTCGCTAATTTTCGAAAGCTCTTTTACATAAGCAAAAATTTCAACCCTATTGCAAGTGCTAAGAACAAAACTTTCTTGAATATTTGCATGAGAGTTGATTAAACGCAAAATTTCTTTTTTTTTGGTTGCGTCTGAGAAAGAAAGTTTTTCTCTTAACGCAATATCAGTATTTTTATGAGTAAAACTTACGCAAAAATAATGCATTAAAAATTCCTATTTATCATATTTTCAACAATTTGATTTAAAGCATTATTTTGATATTTTCCTACAGCTTTTAAAGCCAAAATTCCATAATTTTTTGCTAAATCAATAACAGAATCTAAAATTTGATGTTTTTCCAAATTTATTTTCAACCATTGTAATTCTTCTGAATTTAAATCTTTTTTAAATAAAGTTTTTAAATAATTCTTATCTTGGGTATTTAATTTTTCATAAAGATAAATATAAGCTAAAGTTGTTTTACCTTCTTTAAAATCACTCATGGCAGGTTTTCCAAGCGTCTTTTCATCACCTTTAATATCTAAAATATCATCAATCAATTGAAAAGCAAGTCCTAAATTTTTACCGTATTCCCCAAAAGCATCTTCATCATATCCAGCTAAAATAGCTCCGCATTTTGCGCTAGCTTCAATCAAAACCGCTGTTTTGTTATAAATCATTTTTAAGTATTGATTTTTATCGTTATTAAAATTTTGGCTTAAATTCACATCCATAAGTTCGCCTATGGCAAGTTTTACAACCGCATCTGAAATGATATTTGCAAATTTTGCTTCCATTTTACTTAACTCATGAAAAGCCTTAGAATACAAAATATCGCCAAGCATTAAAGCGTTTTTTGTGCCAAATTTCGCATTAACAGATTTTGCTCCACGCCTTAATTCACTCTCATCAACAATATCATCGTGCAATAAACTCGCCAAATGTATAAGCTCTATTACAGCGCAAATTTTAAAAGAATTTTCGCTTTCACCTGCAATAGCTAAAAGCAATTTAGAACGCATTTTTTTACCTGATTTTGTACCAGAAAGCATTGTTAAAATAGGTTCATAATCAAGTTCTTCTAAATACTGCCTTATCAAATCATCTATTTCTTGCACTTCATATCCTTAAAAGCTTAATTTGCATCATTTTCTTGTCCCCTTAGCGGTTTTACTTGAGACTCGTTAAAATTAATCATGGGCACCACTTGATTGTTTTGCGGTGGATTTTGCAAAGGTTTTTTTCTTGGATCTAAGAATTCCACCATTAAACGAGACTCCTTATCTTCTATATAAACTTTAAAAGTTGCTAAGCCCTTATTATAGCCACTAAATTCTAAAATAAGCCTTGCTCTATCAATATGTGGATTTTTATAATCAGGGATCAAAGTTTGAGTTGCCCAATTTAAATTCCTACGCAAAGAAAGGACAAACTGTCTTGGATATTTTCTGAATTTTGTATGAACGATAAGATTAGTATTATCAAACAAAGTCCAGTAAAAATCAAAATTTTGCACCTCATTTTCAAAGCCCAATTCTTTAATTTCCACACTGGCTCTTTCATCTTTTTTTAAAACAAATTCATAAGTGTGTTCAAAAATAGGCTCACTCGCAAAGGCGAAAACGCAAATGCAAAGAGTAAATAAAAATTTCAAAATCAGCCCTCATGACCTAAAATTTTAGCACCCAATTCTATAAAAATATCATTGTGTCTTTGTGTGATAAAATCCCCATTTTCAAGTATAAAATTTTTCACATCTCCTTCGTTTAAACCTTGCTTTTCCAGCAATTCTATCATGGCAATATGCTCAGAAAAAAACTCTTCAAAAACTTTTTCTAAAGCACCCAAATTTCCATTTTGTATGATTTCTATAAATTTTTCTTTGGGAGTTTTATTTAAAATTTCATCAAAAAGATCCATATTCTTTTACCTTAAAATTATATTTAAAGTTAAGATTATAAAACCCTATCAATTAAAATCAGTTTAATTTTAAAAAATTACGGAGTAAAGGACGCCAAAAGGCGTCATATTAAGAATGTGCTTTTGTATTTTGCGCGTATTTAATACCCAAATCAAAAGCCTTAGCATTTGCATCTCTTGTCTTAGCAGGAACCATATGAAGCATGGTTTCTTTTAAAACATTTAAATCAATACATTTGCTCATATAAGCAGCAATGGCAAGTGCCACAACAGATTGAGTAGCAACATTTCCCACCTCATCTTTTGCGATAGTAATGATAGGAATTTCAAAAATTTGCCATTTTTTATAGTCTTCGCTTTCAGGATGCACTAAATTTGGTTCCACTACTATGATACCACCCTCTTTTACACCACCGCGAAATCCTTTATAGCCTTTATCTGCAGTTGAAAGCATAAAATCAACTTCACCTTCTACTGCATAAGGGAAAAGAATTTCCTTATCATCGATAATAATATCAACCTTAGTAGGACCCCCTCTAACTTGCGAGGTATAAGTAGAAGCTTTAAAAGCATAGCGACCTTCTTTAATCGCCGCTTCAGCTAAAATTTCTCCTGCAGTAATAACACCTTGTCCGCCTTCGCCGCCAAATCTTAATTGATATTTCATTTTAAAGCTCCTAAATCAACCATTCTATTTTCTTTAGCCGCTCTTCGAACTTCCTCATAAGCATGGCAATACTCGGCTTTACTTTCATCTTGATGCAAAATTCCTGTAGGAAATTTATCTTTTCTTTCTTCAAAATCCAAGCCATCAAATTTAGACTTATCCACTACACGATTTTTAATCCAATCAAGCATAGCCACCGCTTCGCCCATTTTGTTTTTTCTACCTAAATTGATATGGCAGTTTGAGAAAACATCTACAAAACTATAACCCTTATGCGCTAAAGCCTTATAAATCAAATTTTCTAGTTTATTTGCTTCAATTACATTGCCTCTTGCCACAAAAGAAGCTCCAGCAGCCTTAGTTAATTCACATGCATCAAAATTTGGATCAATATTACCATGTTGAGCGGTTACAGTATAAAATCCTTGCGGAGTTGTAGGAGAGGTTTGTGAATTTGTAAGTCCATAGATAAAATTATTAATCACAATATGAGTTAAGTCAATATTTCTACGACATCCATGAATGGTATGATTTCCACCAATTGCTAGAGTATCGCCATCACCACTTACCACAATCACATGTTTGCTTGGATTGGCTAATTTTATACCTGTAGCATAAGCAATAGCTCTTCCGTGAGTCGTATGAACGGTATTACAATTTACATAAGAACTCATTCTACCACTACAACCAATACCCGAAACCAAACAAACATCATCCATATTCCAACCAAGTTTTTGCACAGCACGGATAATACATTTTAAAACAACACCATCACCACAACCCCAACACCATTGAGTTGGAAGTTTATCTACCCTTAAGTATTCATCATAATCAAATGCCATTTTATATATTCTCCTTTACTTTAGCAATGATCTCACTTGGAGTGATAGGACGACCATTTGCACGATGCAAACTGATAAAATCGCGACGAGAACTTACTCTTTCAATTTCTTCTAAATATTGTCCCATATTTAGCTCACTTACCATTACTTTTTTAAATTTGGCTACAACTTCTGCAATTTTTTTCTCAGCCACTGGATAAAGAGTAATTGGGCGGAAAAGTCCTACTTTTAAGCCTTCTTCTCTAAGTCTATTGATAGCTTCTTTTGCTGAACGACTTACACTTCCATAAGCAATGATTAAAAATTCAGCATCATCCATCATATACTCTTCATAGGCACAAATATCATCGCTATTGTTTTTAATTTTACCTATAAGTCTTTCCATATTTTTCTTTACTATAGCACCATCTTCAGTTGGAAATCCTATATCTCCATGATGTAATCCTGTTACATGGTAACGATAACCTGTAAAGAATGGATTAAGCGTTGCAGGTTCATTTTCGCCCGCTGCATAAGGTTTATAATCTTTTTTATCGCCTGTAAATTTTTTACGGTTTATAATCTCTATATCTTTTAAATCAGGTAATACTGCTTTTCCGTTCATATGTCCTACAGTTTCATCCATAAGTAAAAATACAGGAGTCATATATTTTTCTGCCAAATTAAAAGCTCTTATAGTTTGCAAATACGCTTCTTCCAAAGATGCTGGTGCGATAGCTATGCTTGCAAAATCTCCATGAGTTGGCGCTTTTGCTTGAAATAAATCTCCTTGTGCCACCCTTGTTGGAAGTCCAGTTGATGGACCACCCCTCATAACATTTACAATTACAAGCGGAATTTCAGCAATAAACGCAAGTCCAATTTGCTCTGCTTTTAAAGAAATTCCAGGACCACTACTTGCAGTCATTGATTTTACACCACTCATTGCAGCACCAATAGCCACGCTCACACCCGAAATTTCATCTTCCATTTGAATAAAAGTTCCATCATTTGCCGGCAATAAATGACTTAACTCATGTGCAATTTCAGAACTTGGAGTGATAGGATAACCTCCAAAAAATTTACATCCACAATCAATCGCAGCTTTAGCGATTAAAACATTTCCTGTTGCTATAACTTCTCTCATATCCTATCCTATGCACTCAATTTTTTATATTTATTTTTTTTCACAGCTTCAGCTCTATCTTTTGCTTCGCTTGTGAGTTTTGCAAATTTAAACTCTTCTCTTTTTGCCACCATAATAGCAAAATCCGGACAATGCGCCTCGCACTCGCTACATCCTATACAAGATTCAGGATGAACAACTTCTATCATTTGTCCTAAAACCGCATGAATATCATCACGCATAGCTAAAACTCCTGCAGGACAATAGCTAACGCAAATATTACAAGCTTTACACCTATGCTCATTTACCCAAACAGGGGTATCTTTTGGAGCTACTATACTCATAATTTTTCCTTTATCAACCTAATATTTTTTGAATTTCTTCGCCAATTAAAGCTGGAGAATCTACCACATGAATTCCATAAGACTTTAATGCTTCTTTTTTAGCCGCAGCACTCTCATCTGCACTGCCTACAATTGCTCCTGCGTGTCCCATTCTTTTACCCTTTGGCGCAGTCGCTCCAGCAATGAATGCTACCACAGGTTTACTAATATTTTCTTTAATAAATTTAGCTGCTTCCACTTCTAAGCTACCACCAATTTCCCCTATCATTACAATAGCTTTAGTTTCATCATCTTTTTGAAATTCGCTCAAAAGTTCTTTATAAGCAAGCCCTATAATAGGATCTCCCCCAATTCCTACCGCAGTAGAAATTCCATATCCACCTTGAACAACTTGATTGGCTGCTTCATAAGTTAAAGTTCCACTTTTTGAAATAAGTCCTACGCAACCTTTTTTGAAGATAAATCCTGGCATAATGCCTAATTTACACTCTTCAGAAGTGATAATTCCTGGGCAATTTGGTCCTATGATTTTCATACCTTTTTTATTTGCATATTGCTTAGCAAACATCATATCTTTAACCGGAGTATGCTCTGTAATTACAACTGCAAGTTTAATGCCCGCATCAGCTGCTTCAATCACACTATCACCCACAGCAAAAGCAGGAACAAAAATCAAGCTCACATCAGCTCCTGTAGCTTTAACCGCATCAGCTACGGTATCAAAAACTGGCTTTCCAAGATGAGTTTGCCCACCTTTATGAGGGGTTACACCTCCAACTATATTTGTACCATAAGCCATACATTGTTCTGCATGAAAAGTTGCCTCTTTACCTGTAAAACCTTGAACGATTACTTTTGTATTTTTATTAACCAATATACTCATTTTTTATCCTTATCCTACTAAACTTTTTACTAATTCTGCGCCATTTTTAAGATTGGTGGCTGCTTTGATATTTTTAAGATTTGAATTATCTAAAATTGCCTTAGCTTCAGCTGCATTTGTACCATCAAGACGAACAACAATTGGAATATTAACCTCAACATTTTTAGTCGCTTCTAAAATTCCATTTGCAATTCTATCACAACGAACAATACCACCAAAGATATTGATAAATATCACTTTTACATTTTTATCTCTTAAAATGATTTCAAAAGCTTTTGCAACCGTTTCAGGTGATGCACCACCACCCACATCTAAAAAATTTGCAGGTTTTGCGCCACTGTAATTAATAATATCCATAGTCGCCATTGCAAGTCCAGCACCATTTACCATACAAGCTACATCGCCATCCAATTTTACATAGCTTAAACCAAATTCAGCCGCTTCTCTTTCAGCTGGATTTTCTTCTGTGATATCTCTAAGCTCAGCAATTTCTGGGTGACGATAAAGTGCACTATCATCAAAACTACATTTTGCATCAAGTGCATAGAAATCGCCTTCTGCAGTTTTGATTAGAGGATTGATTTCAAGCATATTCATATCTTTATCCATATAAAGCTTATAAAGCTTTGCTATCATAGAAATAAGTTTTTTGCTTTCATCTTTGTCAAGTCCCAAAACTTTTGCCACTTCAAGTCCATGGAACATTTTAAAACCAATTTGCGGATCAATGCCTACTTTTGCAATTTTTTCTGGACTTTCTTTAGCTACTTTTTCTATATCCATCCCACCTTCACTTGAAGCGATAATGGTGATTTGTTCTGCCATTCTGTTGAACAAAATAGCCAAATAATATTCTTTTACAATATTTGCACCACTTTCTACATAAAGCTTTTGTACGAGTTTTCCTTCTGGTCCTGTTTGATGAGTAACCAAATTCATACCTAAAATTTGACTTGCATAGCCTTTTACTTCATCTAAATTTTTAGCAATTTTAACACCACCACCAAGACCACGGCCACCTGCGTGAATTTGGGCTTTAACTGCCCAAACACTACCGCCTAATTCTTTAGCATTTGCCACAGCCTCATCAACACTAAATGCAACTTTTCCCTTTAAAGTAGGGATACCATTATCTGCAAAAATCGCTTTTGCTTGATATTCATGTATATTCATTTTATTCCTTTATGTATTGATATTTTATTAATGATTTTTTTATTTTATCTTTTTCTTCGTTGCTAAGATCAAGTTTCATGATCTCAACAACACCTTCTAAACCTAATCTTGCCATCGTTCCCAATGCTTTATTTTGCACTCCAAATTCTCCATGCAAAATCACACTCATAGGCAAAAATTCTCCACTCCTGATAGACTCAAGCATTCTCACACAAGCACTAGCAGGCGCCAAATAAGCCGAGGTTTTCAAATGCTTTATAACCTTAGCACCTCCTGTCTTTACTTCATTTTCTAAATCTTCAAATTCTTCTTCACTTAAAAGTTCACTTATTTTTTGATTTTTCACACTTGCATAAGATTTAACCAAAACCATATCATCATTATGAAAACCAATTAATCTCGTATCTACACTTGAAATTTTCGCTTTTAATTTTTTAGCAAGCTCATATTTAAAACGAGCATTATCTAAAACTCCTGCCATAGCAACAATCTTTTTGGAAGAAAAAATTTTACTCTCATAAAGAGTATTAAGTAAAAAATCCACCGGATTAGTTAGGATAATAAAAAGCGGATCGGCGCTAAATTCTTTAATTTTTCTAGCACAATCGAGCATTATGTTGGTATTAAGCTGCAAAAGCTCTTCTCTACTTTGTCCGTCTTTTCTTGCAAAACCTGCACTAAAAAGCACAATATCTGAATTTTTTGTATGAGAATAATCCGTAGAACAAATCAACTCAATATCCAAATTTAAAGCCGCTATGCTTTGAGAAAGTTCAAGTTCTTTTGCATAAAGTAAATCTTCATTAATATCAACTAAAACAATTTGCGTTGCAAATTCTCTTAAAATGATCGCATAAGCAACACTTCCGCCTACATTACCCGCTCCGATGATTGCAATTTTCATCTTTGTCCTATTTTTTCTATAATGGCATTAAAAGTCGCACTTGGACGCATAATTTTATTTACTTTTTCATCATCAAATTTATAATAACCGCCAAGATCAACTTTAACTCCTTGTGCATCATTAAATTCAGCTCTAATTTTTTCTTCATTAGAAGAAAGCTCTAAAGCAATATCTTTAAAAAAGCTTTGAAGTTCTATATCATTTGCTTGTCTTGCTAAATGATTTGCAAAATACATGGCCAAATAAAAATGACTCGTGCGATTATCATCTTCTTTGACTTTTCTTGATGGAGCTTTATTGTTTTCAAGCCATTCTCCTATAGCTTCATCAAGACATTCTGCCAAAACTTTGGCTTTGTGATGATTGCATTTATTGGCATAAAATTCTAAACTCGCTTGTAAAGCTAAAAACTCGCCCAAACTATCCCAACGCAAATGATTTTCTTCTACTAATTGTTCCACTTGCTTCGGTGCTGAACCACCCGCTCCTGTTTCAAACATCGCTCCACCGTTTAACATTGGCACAACAGATAACATTTTTGCACTAGTTCCAAGCTCTAAAATAGGGAAAAGATCGGTTAAATAATCTCTTAGCACATTTCCTGTGATAGAAATCACATCTTTTCCTCCGCGGATAAGCTCTAAACTTTTTAAACAAGCATCATATGGCGCTAAAATAGCTATATTTTTACCCTTTTCTTTCAAGCGATTTTGCACCAATTCGATCATAATTTTATTGCTTGCTCTTTTGCTATCCAGCCAAAAAATCGCTTCGGTACTTGTTAAATCAGCTCTTTCAATGCCTAAATCGATCCAATTTAACACCGCATCAAATTTAGCTTGATTAGCCCTATAGATATCGCCTTTCTTAACCTTATGCTCCAATAAAACTTTACCATTAACAATGATTTTAAAAGTCCCATCTTCTTTAGCCACAAAGGTTTTATCATGCGAGCCGTATTCTTGAGCTTTTTTGGCCATTAAACCCACATTTGAAACACTGCCTAATTTTGCAGGATTCAAAGTGCCATTCTTACGCAAATCTTCAATTACAGCCTCGTAAATAGTCGCATAAGTTTGATCAGGAATGACTGCATTAGTATCTTTTTCTTTGCCTTCTTTATCCCACAATCTTGCACCATTTTTAAGCATTGCAGGCATAGAAGCATCAACAATCACATCGCTTGGTACATGTAAATTTGTAATACCTTTGTCTGAATTTACCATAGAAATATCAGCAGAATTAGTCAAAATTTCATTATATTTTTTTAAAATTTCATCTTTTTTGCTTGAAGTTTCAACCTTGCTCAAAAGCTCACTTAGTCCATTATTTGGATTGATTCCTAGTTTTTCAAATTCATCTTTAAATTCTACAAATAACTCTTTAAAGAAAGTGCTTACCGCATAACCAAAAAGTATAGGGTCGCTTACTTTCATCATTGTAGCTTTTAAATGCAATGAAAAAAGCACATCATCGTCTTTGCTAGCTTTAATTTCTTTGGCATAAAATTCTTGCAACTTTGCTACATCCATAAAAGTAGCGTCTAAAATTTCATTCTTTTCAAGTTTTAAACCTTCTTTTAAAACTTCACTTTTGCCATTATTTCCTACAAATTCGATACTGGCAACGCAATCCTCATTGATTAAAACCGCTTTCTCATTAGAGAAAAAATCACCTTCCTTCATATAAGAAACACGAGTTTTTGAATTAGGATTAAACTCAACCACACGATAAGGATTATTTTTCGCATAATCTTTAACTGCTTTAGTAGAGCGACGATCAGAGTTTCCTTGTCTTAATACGGGATTAACCGCAGAACCTAAAACTTTTTGATATTTTGCTTTAATTTGCGCTTCTTCATCATTCTTTGGTTCATCTGGGTAATTTGGTAACATATAACCCTTGGCTTGCAATTCTTTAATTGCTGCTTTAAGTTGTGGAATAGATGCTGAAATATTAGGTGTTTTAATGAGATTTGCTTGCGGATTTTTTACAAGTTCACCTAAAATTTCTAAAGCATCTTCGCATTTTTGCGTATCTTTTAGATATTCACCAAAATTAGCCAAAATTCTTCCAGACAAAGAAATATCGGAAGTCTTAACACTTATATTAACTCTATTTAAAAAAGCCTGCACTATAGGCAAAAAAGAATAAGTCGCAAGAGCGGGCGACTCATCTGTTAGTGTATAAGTTATGTGCATCTTATTCCTTTTATTTTATTTTCCTCTGACAATATATAACAAAGTAGATTAAAAAATAAAATTTTATTTCAACGAATTTTTATTATGTCTTAAATTTACACACTTAACTTAAAAATTACTTAATTAAATAAATTTGCTGGCAATTCAAAAATATTTTTTATCAAATTTAAAGGTGTTTTTAAGGTCTCTGTTAAAATTTGAGTGTGAAATTCCGGATTATCAATTTGTCCATCAACCTTTACCGTTGTTGAAATTTCTCGATTCTTACCCAAAATAATTTGATTAATAATAGGAACTTTAGAAATAGCCTCAGATGTTGATTTAAGGGTTTTTAATTGTAAATCAATATTTAAAGCATTACTTTTTAAATTAATCACCCCTGTGCCTAAAATATCAATACTATCTCCATCCAAATTTAAACCTTCCAAAGTTAAAATATCACCTTTTCTATTAAATACAACTGCGCCTTTTTCTACATTTAAACCCTTCTCGTTAAAAGTGGGTGTTTTAAAAAGCAATAAACTCGGAATTGTGTCCAAAAAACTTACCAATTGATTTTGAAACTTCAGGCCTGTAAAATGAGTATTTTTAATCCAAATCTTACCCTTATATTCTTTCGAACTTTTACCTTCTATTAAAAAATTAAAAACTCCATTTTCAACCACCGTTCTTCCAAAAAAATTATTTAAAACTTCATCGCTAATATTAGAAATTTTTAAAATCATTTTTTCAGAATTAAATTCAAGATCAAAGTCACTTTGTTTATAATTTGCTACAACTTTTACATGATCATTTAAAAGATTTGCTTTAAGATTATCAAAACTTAAGGTTTTATTAAAATCTTGCAAAAACAAAGCACTATTTTGCGCATTTATGTAAGTAGGTTTGCTGACAATATGTGTGGTAATTTTTTCACTGTCTGAATTTTTATAAGCTAATTTTAAATTTTTTATAAAAATATGATTAACATCATCATTTAAATCAGCACTTACTAATTCACTTTGGGTTCTAATTTTTATACCACTAGAATTTTTACTTATAAAAAAACTATCTTTAACATAAGGCTTATCATTGGCATAAAATTCGCTGTCAAATATACCATTTTTCACTACCATTTCAAAATTATCAAAATCCTTAGTATAAAAAGTAATATCTTCAGTATTTTGAAATTTAAATTTTTGCAATAATTCCGAATAAGGTTCAAATTTTTTAAATGAATGCACCCTTAAAAATAAACCGTCGCTTAAATTCATATCCAAACCCCATTCTGAAGAGCTTAACCTTTTTTCACCTTCAAAATCAAATACAAATTGCATATTCTCATTTTTCATATCAAGTAGCATTGGTAAAGAAAGTTTGCTTAAATTTAAATCAAAAATCCCTTGCTTTTGAAAAAAATTTATACTAGCATTAAGTTCTGCTTTTAAAAAATCACTTTCCATATTTGGCACTATTATACTGGCTTTTTCATCTTTTAAAATGACTTTTGCTGCACTGACATTAAGATCAAACAAATCAAGCTTTGCATCCTGCATATCAAATTCACCCAAATAATACACAGAATTTTGTGCTTGAAAAGGAATTTTTAAAATCAAATCACTTTTTAACTTTCCACTTAATTGATTAAAAGGTAAATCAATATCATAAAGTTTTAAAATTTTATTAACATTTTTATCTAATAAAAGCTGGGAAGATTTTATATGAAGAAAAATGCCTATTTTGTCACTTTGCATAATATCATATAAATACACCTTGCTTTGAGAAATATCATATTGATTAAATGCAGCTTCTTTAAAATTGAAATCTAATTTTTGCTTGCTCAAATTCATATCAAGATGAGGAATTTTAATCGCATCTATATTATCATCGAGCTTTACTAAAACATTTTTTGCATAACCAAAAGCTTTAATTTCATCATAATAATAATTATTATGTGCCAAATCTGCAAACCCACTAAAATAATCAAAATGATAAAAATCGCCCTTCACTTTTTTGCCAACCCATTCAAGTAAATGAGAATCTAGATTATATTTTTGATTGATTTTCAATAAAACCTTTTCTATATCATAAATATTAATATCTTCTAGTTTATAGGCCAATTGATTTTTTTTATAAGAAAACGAAGCATTAAAATCTACTTCAGGAGCTGTAACTTTACCACTAAAAAAATAAAATTCACTATTGGTATTAATAGAAATATTTCCATCAACACTAGCATTATAATCTTTTACTTTCATTTTTATAATATTAGCATTTATTTCATTTTCAGTTCTTTGTAAATTCAATTTTAAAAATAAAGTAGGATTGTTGATAAAAAACTCATTATTTTTAAATAAAAACTGAAATTCTTGTCCCTTGATATTCAAATTTTCAATATTAATTTCTTGAGTGAAAAAATAAAGATATTTTAAACCTTTGCTGATATCAAAAATTTCTCTTGCCATGCTTTGACTCTGGATTGAGCTTGCGTTATCATCTTCTTTAAAACTAATTTTTTTTGCTCTTACAATTAATTTTTTATCTATTTTAATATATAATTGCTCAAGTTTTAAAAAATCGAAATTCAAGCTTGATATAGAAATACCAAATTTTAAAATCACAAAAAGGATAAAAAACACAATGAAAATAAGTCCAAAAACGCGTGCAATTTTTTTTATCATTTCAAATTTCTTTCTTATTTTAATCCTTGCAATTTTTTATTATTTACTTTTGCCTATAAAAAGCAATAGTGTTGTTTACATACCGCAAGGTTCAGTAGGACAAATTATAACCTATTTAAATAACAATCACTACAATATGAGCAAAATTGACAAATATATTTTATTTCTCCTAGGCCACCCTCAATCTGGCTGGATCAATATAGGCACAAAACCTCTTAATAAAGTCGAATTTTTACACAAACTTACTGTTGCTAAAGCCGCACTTGAAAGCATTACTTTAATACCAGGCGAAACAACAATCATTTTTTTAGAACAACTTGCAAATCAGCTAAATTTAAATAAAGAAAAATTACTCGCAGAGTACAAAAAACAAGCCGAATTTGAAGAGGGTATGCTTTATCCAGAAACTTACAAAATTCCAAAAGGAATTACAGAGCCTTTATTGATTTATTTTTTACTAAAACATTCAGAAAATACTTATAAAAAAATCGCCATGCATTATCTTACCTTGGATGATCTTAAAAGTAGAAAATGGCGTGAGATTATCATTGCAGCATCTGTCGTGCAAAAAGAAGCGGCAAATAATGATGAAATGCAGATGGTTGCCAGTGTGATTTATAACCGTTTAAGAAAAGGAATGAAACTTCAAATGGATGGGACGCTAAATTATGGAATTTACTCCCATACTAAAGTAACACCTGAGAGAATAAGACAAGACAACAGTTATTATAATACTTACAAATTTGAAGGTTTTCCCAAAGAAGCAGTCTGCAATGTATCAATAAACGCCATTCGTGCTGTAATTTTTGAAAAAAGATTTTTCGATAAAAATAAAAAAGGCTCAAGTGATTATTTATATTTTATGAGAGATAAACAGAGCGGAAAACATATTTTCAGTACAAATTTAAATGATCACAATAAAGCTATTGATTTGCAAAAAGGCAAATGATTTTTAAAATTTGGAATAATAATTGCTTATATCTTTAAAATTAAAAAAAAGGAGTTTCAAATGATAAGCCCATTTAAATCAAAAGAGCTTGTAGCTAGTGCTTTGGCGGGAAGAAATTTAAGAAACCAACTTATAAATTCAAACCTTGCAAATGTTGATACCCCTTTTTACAAAGCAAAAGATATAGAATTTGAAACCGCTTTGGTTAATCGTGCAAATGAAATTTTTAAAAAAAATGACAACAAAGAATTACAATTAGCTATAACCGAAGAAGGACATCAAAAACCTTGGAAATTCCCAGATCCTAACAAATCAACCATTTATTTAAGAGATGGGCATTTAGCAAGAAATGATGCAAATACTGTAGATTTGGATGTTGAAACCACAGAAATGAGTAAAAATACAATTATGATTACTGCTCTTGATGGGGTTCTAAGAAGACAAAGTAATATTTTCAGTTCTATACTTGATGCAAGTTCTAAATTAAGTTAAAGGTAAATTATGGCATACTTAAGCGATTTTGATATTAGCGGATATGGTTTAAGTGCTCAACGCTTTAGAATGAATGTAATTAGCTCCAATATAGCTAATGCAAACACAACCAGAACAGCAGAAGGCGGACCTTATAGAAGACGCGAAGTGATCTTTAAAGCAACAGATTTTGATAAGCTTTTAAATGAGCAAATCAGCAAAGATAATAATTTTTTAAAATATGAAAATCCTTTAAACGATCCAAGTTCACTTAAAGATGGCAAGCCTGCAATTCAAAGCGTTGTAGTGGATAAAGTAGTAAGAGATGATAAAGATTTTCGCATGAAATATGAGCCAAATCATCCTGATGCAAATGCACAAGGTTATGTTGCTTATCCAAATATAAATCCTGTCATTGAAATGGCCGATTTAATAGAAGCAACAAGAGCTTATCAAGCTAATGTCAGTGCTTTTACAAGTGCAAAAACCATTGCGCAAAGCGCAATTGATTTATTAAAAGGATAAAAAATAAATGAATAGTATAGATAAAATAGGAACACTAAATACAAATCAGAGCCAAGAAAATAAGCAAAATAATAACATAGGCGATGAATTTTCTAAATTACTTAAAAATGAAATAGAAGATTTAGATAAAACACAAAAAACAGCAGAAGCTGCGATGACTGATATTGCTACAGGGGAAGTAAAAGATTTACATCAAGCAGCTATTGCTATTACAAAAGCCGAAAGTAGCATGAAATTTATGCTAGAAGTTAGAAATAAAGCTATTAATGCTTATAAAGAAATCACAAGAACACAAATTTAATCGTACCATAAAACGATGCAAGAAAACAACAAAAATAGAAAAACAAAAGTTGCTTTTGCCTTTTGTATGGCATCGTTTTTTATGCTACTTTTTCTCAGTTCTGCCTTTTTTCTTACCTCAAAAAGACACATTCCTAATACAGAAAAAGACCAATACACCACTGCTTTAAGAGGCAATATTATCACAAAGGATAATTTTACAATTTCAACTTCAAGACAAGTTTATCGTGCAGAAATTGATTTAAGAAGCATGAATCCTGAAAAATTTGAACTTTTTCTAAAGCTTTTTGAAATTTATAGCGGCGCAGATAAAGCGCAAATGCAAGATATTAAAAAAAGACTTAAAAGCAAAAAGAAAAACTATAATTTTATTTTGATACAAAATTTAGATTCCAAGCATGCAAGCTATCTTAAAGAACTTTCAAAAAAACTTTATGTTCAAGGTTTTTTTAAAGCCTTTACCAATAGCAATGGCAAAGTAGAAACTAGGGGTTTAAATGTTGTAGAACACAAAGAAGATCGAATTTATATGTCTTTGGACTCACTCACCCCAACTATTGGTTACACAAGAGTTGTTTTAGATGAGCAAAATAATATTTTAAAAAATATTGGCGTAAAAGGCTTAGAAAAATATTACGATGAATGCCTTATGCCTTTACAAGATGAAAAAATTCAAGGCTTAAAAGATATAGGCGGAAATATTATCTTAAATTTAGATTCAGTAGAAAAAAAACGAATTGATGGTTGTGATTTATATATTAACATATCTCTAAAATTACAAAAAACCATTGAAAAACTCATAGATCGAAGAAATTTAGACCTTAAAGCTAATGAAATTGTAGTTGGGGTGATGGAAAGCAAAAGTGGTAAAATTTTAGCCCTTGCAAGCACAAGAAGATATAATCCTGCAAACCGCGGAGAAGACTTATCTGTTTTAAATGCTAGTGCCATTGAATACAGCTACGAAGCGGGTTCTGTTATAAAACCTTTTATATTTACCACAGCTTTAAGATTAGACAAATTAAAACCAGATGAAATCATCAATACTCACGGCGGTAAATACAAACTGGGTCGCTACACCATAACAGACACTCATAAATCTGATAAAATGAGTATTGAAGAAGTCATTACTTACTCATCAAATATCGGTATGATAGAAATTGCAAAGCGTTTGAGTAATTTAGAAATTATTTCAGGGCTTAAAATTTTTAGATTTGGAGAAAAAAGTGGCATTGATCTTCCTTATGAACAAAAGGGAGAATTGCCAAATCCTAATAGATTAAGAGAGATAGAAAAAGCCGTTTTAAGCTATGGTTATGGACTTAAAACGACTTTTATACAACTGCTAGCTGCCTATAATGTTTTTAATAATAATGGTTATTATACCCCTCCACGCATTGGAGATAAAATTTATCAAAATGGTAGATTTATAATGCTTAATGAAGAAAATGCCAAGCAAGAAAGAATTCTTTCTGCTAGTGGAGCTAAAAAAATGCAAGAAATTTTAATCGCCGTAATTGAAAAAGGCACAGGAAAAAAAGTGTTAACCCAAGGTTTAACAATAGGTGGAAAAACAGGGACAGCAAGAATTGCTGAAAGACAAGGATATACTTCTAATCGTTACAATGCTTCATTTTTTGGCTTTGCTAATGATAAAAACAACGCTTACACCATAGGAGTTTTAGTGCGAAATCCTACCAAGCCTTATAGCTATTATGCTGCACAAAGTGCTTTACCTATTTTTAAGGATGTAGTAGATATTTTACTCTCCCAAGATTTATTAAAACTTGATATTAATGCAACAGTTCAATAACTCTCTTCTAAACGTTTTAAAAGCTCACCATCACTTGCAAAATCAAAAAATTTAAATTCATTTCCATGTTGCATCACTCCATCAAGCAAATCTCCACTCAAACGATTTTTAAGATCAAGTTCTGCAATTTCAAAACCATCTAAAGTATTTGCAAATTCCCTCAAGCGACTTGGAATTTCTTTAAGTTTAGTATAAAGATAACAAGTGCTTTTAAGCCCCACTCTTCCAACGCGTCCTCTAAGCTGATGTAAAGTTGCAAGTCCTAAGCGTTCAGCTCCAACAATGACAATGGTGCTAAGTCTAGGAAGTGAAATTCCTACCTCTACAACCGTGGTGCTTAGCAAAATATTTCCCTCATCGCGAAATTGTTCTAAAATTTTATCCTTATTTTTATCCTTTCCATGCGTTACAAAAACTTTCTCATAATGACTTTCCCAATACCCCCTTGCTTGTTCTAAAGAAAGATAAGGAATTTTATCACTTGAATTTACCAAAGGATAAATAATGATAACTTGATGATTTTTAGCAATTTCATCTTTGATTTTTTCACTGAGTTTTGCAAAAGCTTCATTTTGTATGCAAAGGGTTGTAATATCTTTTTTAAAAGGCATTTCTTTAATGAACGAAAAATTAAGCAAGTGCGATTGTATCATACTTAGTGTTCTTGGAATGGGAGTTGCGGAAAATTGTATAAAATGAGGACTTAAGCCATTATTTTTTGCCATATCATTAATTTTTTGTCTTTGATTTGAACCAAAACGGTGCTGCTCATCAATCATCACAAGCACAGCATTATGACTTTGAAAATGAATGAGTGCATGAGTTCCTATAATCAAATTTGCTTTTTTGATTTTCTCATCTAAATCTTTTTCTTTTTTACCGCCTTTAATGAATAAAATATCCATGAAATCAGGCAAAAACTTCTTTGCTTCATCGTAAAGTTGTTGTGCGAGTATGCTAGTTGGAGCCATTAAAATTGCTTGTTTAGGATACACCATCAAAGCAGCCCCAAGCAAAACCAAAGTCTTACCACACCCCACATCTCCCATAATTACGCGTCTCTTTGCTTCTTTAGATTGTAAATCTTTTTTAATATCCAAAAGAGCATTTTGCTGATCTTTTGTTAGCTTAAAAGGCAAATTTAAAATCCAGTCATTAATATCATAAATTTTTAACTCATAACTTGGAAAAACCTGTTTTTTAGCCTTAAGCCTTCTTAGAAAATTAGAAATTTCAATATATTTTAAATCTTGAATTATTTTGCTTAAATTTTGATACAAAAAATAGCATTTTTCGTCATTGCTATGCAAATTTAATAATAGATTAATATATTTTTGCTCTAAATGATTTTCTTTTAAATTTTCTTCATTAACATAAGTTTGTATGAGCTTAGAAATACTCTCATCTTTTATGCCTTGTATATTGTATTTGGGGATAAATCCACCTGCTTTTTTAAGAATTTTGGGATTTACAAACTGCCAAGTTCTGCCAAATAAAGTCATTTTAGCGTGAAAAATATAGCAACCATGAGGCTTAAAAATTTTAATATGCCATTTACTGGGATGAAAAAAAACAAAATTTGCCACCAAATTCCAATTTTTACATTTACAAGTTCCAAAAAATTTATTGTTTTGATAAGTAGAAGTTAAAATTTCCACCTCTTCAACGCAAAAATCTTCTTTTGGAGTAGATGAGAAATTTAAATTTTCTATTTTTTTAGGTAAAAACAAAGCCAAATCAACACAATTTTTTAAACCTAATTTTTTAAAAAGCTCCCAATCTTTTTGACTAAGCTTCATTTACCACACTTGCAAAGCAAAGATTTAAAAGCTCTCCGTGCTTTTTGATATAAGAATTTAATTCTTGGAGTTCTACTTTTTCTATAAGTTTTAATTCTTGCTTAAAAAAGCCAAATTCTAAACCTTGATAATACTCACTATATGCCATAGATAAACGCTTGCTTAAACTTTCATAACGCAAAGGCGTTGAACCTATGAGAAAATTTTTAGCTTGGATTAATTCTTCTTCACTCACACCTTCATTTAAGAAATTTTCAAATACTTCTTTAACTATCTTTTTAGCTTCTTTAGCACTTTCATTTTTGGTTTGCAAATAACCAAAAATCCTAGAAAAAGACGCATTCATATCAAGCATAGCATAAGCAGAATACGCAAGTCCTCTTTTAACGCGAATTTCTTCCATTATCCTTGATCCAAAACCACCCTGCCCTAAAATAAACAAAGCAATCTTTGCTAAATACAAATCCCTATCACCAAATTTCGCAAAAAATGGCGTTGCAAAATAAATATAAGCTTGCTCGCTTTCTTTTTTTATCAAAAGCTCATCTTTTATTTTTTTGCAAAACCCATATTGTTTTTGAGAATTTTTACTGCCTTTTTCAAATTTTGACAATAAATCATTTAAAAGCATGTGAGATTTTTCTTCGCTTAAATTTCCGCCCAAAATTACTATAAGATTACTTAAATTTATATTTTTCTTATAAAAATTTTCTAAATTTTTTAAAGAAAGTTCTTTGATACTTTTTTCATCGCCATCATTTGGAGTTTGAAATTCTTCATTTTCAAAGACACTCTTATTAAGCAAATTTTTAGCTAAATAATCAAAATCACTATTTTTACTCGCAAGTTCTCCTAAAGCATTGATTTTTAATTTTTCTAAAATTTTTTCTTCAAATCTAGGATTTAAAAGCAAATTTTGCAAATGTTTTAGGGCGAATTCAAAGTGCTCTCTTAAACAAGTCAAACTAAGCTCTAAGCTTTCAAAACCACTACTTGCTTCTAAATTTATGGCTTTAAATTCTAATTCTTTAAAAAAATTATCATCAACGCCTTCATTTAAAACTCGTGAAAACATTTTCGCAAGTCCCGCAATCTCATCATAACTTCTTCCGCAATTTCTAAAAACAAGCCTTAAAATCACAATAGGAAAATCATTATTTTCTTCAAAGATAAAAGGAATTTTTACTCCATTAATTTCTAAATTATGCATTAAAACCTTTCTAAAATTTCATAAGCAGTATTGCGTTTCGCTGGGTTTTCACCCAAACTTCTAATAAGCCTTATCATTTCATCTTGATTCATTCTATAACTCGCACCTGCTGCACTTACGACATTTTCTTCCATCATAGTTGAACCTAAATCATTGGCTCCAAATTTTAAAGCAAGCTGTCCTATGAGTGAGCCCTGCGTTACCCACGAGCTTTGCAAATTTTTAAAATTATCCAAATAAAGTCTTGCTAAAGCCAAAAGTCTTAAATATTTATTTGAACTTTGTTTCATAATTTCAGGGTGTTTTTTGATTAAAGCTGTATTATCGCTTTGAAAACTCCACAAAATAAAAGCCCTAAAGCCACCTGTTTCATCTTGCAAATTTCTTAAATGCTCAAAATGATCAATAATTTCTTCATCACTCTCAACCGTCCCAAACATCATGGTTGCAGTGCTTTTCATGCCGATTTTATGTGCTGATCTATGCACTTCAAGCCAAGTGGCCGTGTCGCATTTATTAGGCGCAATAATATCTCTTACACGGTCGCTTAAAACTTCAGCACCTGCGCCAGGTATGGAAAATAAACCCTTAGCTTGAAGTCTTTGTAAAACTTCGGTAATAGAAATTTTAGAAGCCTTTGCAATATAAGCGATTTCAACCGCAGAAAAACCATGTACGGTGATATTTGGATAATGCTCTTTTATCCAAGCTACAAGTTCTTCATACCATTCTATTTTTAGTTTTGGATGCACGCCGCCTTGAAATAAAATTTGCGTACCCCCAATAGCCTCAAGTTCTTCTATTTTTTTGCCTATTTCTTCAAAGCTTAAAATATAAGCATCATCTTCTTTATGGTGACGATAAAAAGCACAAAAAGAGCAATCAATACAACAAACATTAGTATAATTTATATTTCTATCTACTACAAAAGTAGTGATTTTTTCAGGATGAAGTTCTATTTTTTTTTGATAAGCCATTTCTCCAAGCTCAGCCAAACTTGCATTGTGAAGCAAATCTAGAGCTTCTTGTTTATTAAGTCTTGACAAAGTTAATCCTTTATTTGTATTACAAAAAACTAAATTATAGCATTTATAAACATAAATTTATGCTATAGTTTCACCCATGAATTATCTTGATTTATTAAAAAATAATAAAAATATTAGAATTTTAGCTTCGGTTCAGTTTATAGTGTATTTTGGTGCTTGGTTTTCACAAACGGGCGTTTTTACGCTTTTAGTTAATCTAAATGCTCCCACTTGGGCTACTTCAATCAGTGCTAGTTTGGCATTTTTACCAGGAATTTTACTTGCCCCAATCAACGGGGTTATAGTCGAAAAAAATAAGCCTAAAAAACTCTTGTTAAGCATGATAAGCATAGAGCTTTTTTCTATATTTTTTCTCATTTTTGTGACCAATCTTAATATGCTTTGGCTTTTATTTATACTCATTTTTACAAGGCTTTGCGTGGCTTCAATTTATTTTCAAGCAGAAATGAGCTTGCTCGCTAAAATTTTAACCCCACAAGAGTTAAAACTCGCCAATGAAATGCATAGTGTTATTTGGGCGATCTCTTATACAGCAGGGATGGCAAGTGCTGGCGTTTTCATTAATTTTTTTGGCACAAAAACGGCATTTTTATTTGATTGTTTTCTTATTAGTATTGGAATTTTATTTTTGCTAAGACTTAGTATTCCAGAATTTGAGCAAAAAATTCAAAACAACTTTCTTACTATGATTAAAGAGGGTTTTTTGTATGTTTTAAAAAACAAAGCTATTTTCCATCTTATTTTACTCCACGGTTTTATAGGGCTTACGGCTTACGAAACCTTAGTTACTCTTTTAGCTCAACACCCCTATAAAGAGGTTTTATCTGCGGCTTTGGTGATTGGTTTTTTAAATGCGGTGCGTGCTTGTTCTTTAGCTTTGGGTCCTATTATCTTAAGTAAAATTATTAATCATAATAATCTAAGTTATATTTATCTTGGACAAGGATTAGGAATTTTACTTTGGGCTGTGACTCAATTTAATTTCTATATTTCCTTTATAGGACTTTTGGCAGCAGGTTTTTGCACCTCCTCGCTTTGGTCTTATACTTACACTGCAATACAAAATCAATGCGATAAAAAGTATTATGGACGCGTTATTGCTTATACGGATATGGTTTTTCTTGGTTTTAGTGCAGGATTTTCGCTTTTAACAGGACTTTTATATGATTTAGGTATGAGCTTAAATTTCATCACTGCCTTACTAGGCGTGGTGTTTATTTTTGTGGCTTTTTATTGGCATTTTGTGAATAAAAAATATTTATAAGGGCTTTTTATTGATTTATATCAACAAAAGCCTTTTTGATTATTGCAAACTCACATCTTCACCTTTTAAGACTTGATTCATAGTATTCATCGCACACATTTTTCCACACATAGAACATGAATTCAAATCATCAGGACGACGCTCGTTAAACATTTTTTTGGCCTTTTCTCCATCTATGGCAAGCTTAAACATTTTTTCCCAATCAATATCCTGCCTAGCCTTGCTCATCTCATCATCTCTTGCCCTTTCTTTAGGGAGCTTAGCTATATCTCCTGCATGCGCCGCAATTTTGGTTGCCACTATACCATCTCTTACATCATCTAAATTTGGAAGTCTTAAATGCTCAGCAGGTGTTACATAGCAAAGTATATCAGCGCCACTTGCAGCCGCCACTGCCCCACCAATCGCCCCGCTAATATGATCATACCCCGCACCAATATCAGTTACTAAAGGTCCTAAAACATAAAAAGGTGCACCTTTACAAAGGCGTTTTTCAAGCTGCATATTTGCTTCAATCTCATTTATAGCCATATGCCCAGGACCTTCTATCATCACTTGCACCCCAGCCTTCCATGCTCTTTGAGTTAGCAAAGATAATTCTATAAGCTCAGAAATTTGAGCCACATCGCTTGCATCATGCGTAGATCCTGGACGCAAAGCATCGCCTAAAGACAATGTTACATCGTATTTTAAACAAATTTCAAGCAAATCATCATAGTATTCAAAAAAAGGATTTTCCGCCTCTTTCATCGCCATCCACGCATAAAGCACAGATCCGCCTCTTGAAACGATATTTGTAAGCCTTTTACTTTCTTTAAAAACTCTCGCAGCACGCGAATTTATGCCCGCATGTATAGTCATAAAATCCACCCCGCTTTTTGCATGATGATAGACCACATCTAAAAAATCTTTTGCACTAATTTGTTTTAAATCTTTTTCCAAAAATCCTACCGCATCATAAACAGGCACTGTTCCTATCATCGCTTTTGAAATGCTTATTAACTCATCTCTAAAACGGCTTGTCTTGCCATAATTACTCAAATCCATAATGGCTTCGATGCCAAATTTATGAGCCAAATCGACCTTTTTTAATTCCTCACTATAATCAACACAATCATTTGAAACACCTAAATTCACATTTACCTTCGTGCGAAGTCCAAGTCCTATGCCGTTTGGATCAAGGCTTTTATGATTGATATTTGCAGGGATGATGATTTTTCCACAAGCAATATTTTCAAGTAAAAATTCCTCGCTTACTTGCTCTTTTTGTGCAACAATTTGCATTTCTTTGGTAAAAATGCCTTCTTTGGCGTAAATCATTTGAGTTTTCATATTTATCCTTTAAAAAATTTGGATAAATGAAGAGTGCAAGTTAAATTTAGAAAGTATAAATTTAAAAAGTATAAATCTTCCCGCCGCTAGCATTATCTAGTTCCGGTTCGGTCTAAGCTTTTAGCTTACTCTCAGCCTGTCTCACAAGCTCCCGTCATTTATGTGTTAAAATTATACTTTAACTTTCTTAATTTTTTTGCTTAAGAAATTATTTTCACTCATAGCAATGCTCTTTAGTTACCGCTTTGCCTTTTTTGTTTATTAAACTAAAATTTTTATTTTGAGCTATCATTATACATTTGCCAGCGTATCCTAAAAATTCATCATAAAAATAAGGCAAGATTGGCTTACCTTTTTTATCTATAAAATACCATCCCTTGTTTGATTTAAAAGCTATAATGCCTAAAATTTCACTATATTCTCCTAAATTTTCATTAAATTTACTTACTATTTTATTGCTAGCAGAACCATTACTATCTTTTAATTCTTGCGTTGAAAAGTGTAATAATTCTTCATTTTTAAATATTTTTGCATTTTTATCTATAAAATTCCATTTTCCATTTTTCTTTATATTAAGTAGAGAATTTTTATAAATATCACCCACTTCATCAAATTCATCAACCAATTTTCCTTCATAATCAATCAAATTGAATTTATCATGGTTTTGAACTATTATAAATTTGTCATCAAAAAAATCAGTAATTTTAGACTCATCATATATCTTATCAAATTGTGCTTTTGTGAGCTGGTTTGCTTTTTTATCAATTAAACTCCATTTTTCTTGAAATTTTCCTACTATAAAATTATTTGAAAGACACTTAATATCATCAAATTTAATCTTGCTTATAAAAACACCATTTTCTAAACTGACAAAATTCCATTTTAAATTTGATGCTTCGCGCAACTTCAAGCCTGTTTTACAATTTGCAAAATAATTAAATTTAAGTTTTGACAATAGCTTCCCTTTGGTATCAATAAGCCAAAATTCATCTTCATTTTCACCATCTAAATCGCCTTCAAAATAATTAGCATAAGCTATTATAAGATTGTACTCAATCCAGCTTGTATCCAGTTTTGTAAATTGAGCTGGCTTAATGGGAATATTTGCATTTTTATCCATTAAACCCATTTTTCCATCTTTTTCTATAGTAAAAAAATCTTGTCTGTTAAAATTATTTCCAATAGGCTTTACATCGTCAAATTGTGGCGAGATAAACATCTTGGCTTTTGATTGATAAGCCCCCATTTGTAATCATTCTTTTCATCGAATCTAGCCGCTATAATTTCATCGCTTAAATACATCACATCGATAAATTGTGGTTTGATGATGAAATTTTTATCATCATTACTATAAACAAAACCATAATAGACAAATCCATGCTTATCGACCACTTCGCGTGCAAACAAATATCTTTTTTCAAGAAGCGATTTTAGATATTTACAAGCTTGCCTATCTTTTAAATCACAAGCTTTTTGATACATTGTTTTTGCTTTTTCAAACCTAAGTTGTAAAGTATCTGCAAGCTCATACTCATAGATAATGCCCAAAGACACACAAGCGCTAGAGTTATTATTTTCGCAAGATTTTTTTAAAGAATCAATACTTTTATAATCAAAAGCACTAAAAAACAATGCTAAAAAAAGCAAAGTTAAAATTTGAATTTTTTTCATTTTTTGCCTTTAATTATTCTACAAATTCACCTTTGGTATTGATAAATTTTATTTCTTTACCTGTAAAAACTTTAGCCACCATATCATCTTTAAAATCCCAATCGTCTTCAAAAATCAAATCGCGGTTCGATGATTTCGCCATTTTCGCCAATAAAGCCGTATTTATCATTAAGCCCAATTTTTGCAAAGCCATTGATAAAATTTTCACCAATATAATCATATTTTGGCTCTAAAATAGTGTGTAAATTGCCATCCAAAAGCCCTATTTTACCATCGAGTGTAATTTGATAATGATTTTTACCTAGTTTTTTAAATTCTTCAAATTTGGGCAAGATTAGCCAATTTAAATTCTCATCCATTACACCAATTTTATTAGCAATAGTAACACTGATAAAATTATCATATCTAGCAATATTGTCAAAAAATATATCAAAAACTGCTTGATTATTTTTCATATCAAAAATTTGACTTTCGCCTTTTTTTGAACAAGCCAATATTTATTTGCTAGCGTCAAAATATCATTATTAAAATCATCTTCATAAGCAAAATTGATTTCAAATAAGATTCTAGCTTTTTCATCCAAAAAACCATATTTAGCACCTTGAATGAATTTAAAAGGATATTTATCAGTATTTATATAATCAAATTTTGGTTCTAAAACAAATTCACCTTTTTCGTTGATAATGCCTATTTTATTATTTTTATTGAGTTTATAATCCTCAATTTTGTCTTCTTTTTTAACCCTATAAAGCCTATTAGAAAATTTATAAATTTCTTCATACTGTGGTTTAATGATAACTTTGCCTTGCATATCCATGATACCATAATATAAACCATCAGAAATGATAAAACCCATATCTTTATCAAAATATTTTATAAGGTAATTTTGAGGCTTAATAATCCATTTTCTACGATTATCCATAACTCCAAATTTACCCTTTTTCTCTACTATAAAAAACATTTACTCTTTACTTGCAGATATATCTTTATTTGCCTCTCTCATTTCGCTGAATTCTACACTAAATTTTGCAAGCGGTTCAATATAATAAATACTATCAAATTCAAAAGGCAAGATTAAATCACCCTTTGTGTTGATGAGTCCGAATTTTTTATTTCTATCAAGTTTAACTTGTGCAAAACCATATTTAAAAGGAGTAACCGTCTCAAACTTAGCAGGGATAACAAGTTCCGCATTTTTATTGATATAACCCATTTTATTTTTAATACTGACAAAACTAAGATCATTTGAAAAACAAGACGATATATAATCATATTTTATGGGCACGATAAATTCTGCTTTATCATTGATAATTCCATATTTTCCATTTAAACCAACTTTGCTAGTACCACCACAACTGCTAATTTCAAATTTTGGCTCTAGGACAAAACGACGATTGTTTATATCAAATAAACCTTCTTTACCTTGAAAATACACTCCTATAAATTTATTATAAAAATTATACATATCATCAAATTTAGGTTCTAATATAAATTGTTTGTTTTTTATATCAAATAATCCCAGTTTTTTATCAATTTCTACTTGCCAAATATCATTTTGTCGATAAGAAGCTTTATAAAATTTAGGCTCTACAAGCACTTGTGCTTCTTTGCTAACTAAACCTATTTTTGAATCTTTTTCTACTAAAAATATCTTTTGATTATAGCTTTTTTGTATATAATCAAATTGTGGTTCTAAAATTTTGCCATCAAAACTTGCAATGCCGTATTTTCTATTTTTTCAATAAGAATGGCATTTTCAACTTGATCTATCTTATCAAATTCAGGTTTTATAACAAATTCTCTTTTTATATTGATAAGCCCCCATTTATCATTTAGCCTCACCTCGGAAAATCCATTGAGAAAACCAGACACAAAATCAAATTTAGGCTTTACAAGCATTTGACCTTTTTTATCGATATAACCCCATTTTCCATTAAGCTTGATTGCAGCAAATCCTTCCTTAAAGTTAGATACGCTATCATATTTAGCTTTTATAGCCATTTTGCCATTTTCATCAATAAAGCCGGTTTTGTCATCAATAACAATCTTTGTAAGTTTTTCATTATTTATAAAAATTATATAAGGTGCTTTTATATTACGCCATTTATCAGGAAGTATAAATTTAGGCTCTAAAATCGTTTTTCCATCTAAAGTAATCAAGCCTAATTTTTCATCTTTTTTAACCACAAAAACACTATCGCTAAAATAGTTCATATCATCAAATTGTGGTTTTAAAATAAATTTTCCACTTTTATCAATAAGCCCATATTTTTATCTTGTGCAACTCTTGCAACGCCATTTTTAAAATCTAAGGCCAAATCAAATTGTGGCTTGATTACAACCGAGCCATTTTGATCTTTAAAACCAAAACGATCATTATCAAAAAATACTTTCCAATTATCTTCTTCGTAAAAAATAGGAGCTTTGGAGCTATAATTTAAAGTATGCGTCCTACACGCAGCCAAAAACAATACTAAAAAAAGCATAATTAAAATTTGAAATTTTTTCATTTAGCGCCTTTGGCTATTGAGTAAATTCTATACAAAAGATTTAAGACTTGTAAAACAAGTCTTAAATTTGAGCAAAATTAACAAGGAAGCTTAAAATTGCGATGATTATTATATTAGCGATAAGATATGGGATAAAATTTCTAGTTTCTGGTATTTGTTCTCCGTATTTGTTAGTAAATTCATTTGATTTTAAACAATGTAAAATTATAAACACAAATACAGGCAAAATCAAAATATACAAAAGCTGCCACCAGCCACTAAATCCTATATCATGCAATCTCCTTGCACCTATAGCAAGCATAGGCAACAAGCTTACAAGCGAAAAAATATTAGCGACAATAGGCAACCACCAAAAAAACAACAAATCCACACAAAAACTAACAAGGATTTGCATGAGCATAATAGCCCAATAATCACCCCTATTCGTTCGCGTCTGAAAATCCAAACCTTGCTTCCAAAAACTTAAATAAAGTTCAAACATTATAATCTCCTTTAAAAATTTAATAAATAATTCAAAATAAACTGAGTAAATTCATCACTATCATTAGGACAAGTGATTAAATCATAATCACATTTTGCTAAATGCTTATACTCCATACCTAGCTCAAAAATCGTTTCAGAGCAATCAATGCAAAAAGAAATAGGATAAATCAAAGCCTTATCATTTAAATTTGCCAAAATATCGCTCGTATTTGGCTCAAGCCATTTTATGGGGCCTAGTTTTGATTGATAAGCTAAAATAATCTTATCAAAATGACCCTTTAATCTTTCTTTTAAAAGCTCTACATGATGATTTATATGTTTTTCATATAAATCGCCCTTATCGATAATACTTTGTGGCAAAGAATGTGCAGAAAATATCAAAGTTTTAGCATCAAACTTGCTTTTTTTGGCTAGTATTTGAGAAACAATCATCTCATTATAAAGCTCATTTTTATAAAAAATATCTACAATTTTCACCTTTGCTTTAATATTTTGCTTTGATATTTCATTTTGTAAAACCTCAAGTGATGAAGTAACCGTAGTGCTTGAGTGATGTGGATAAAGTGGAAAAAGAATAATCTCATCGTTTTCATTTAAGTTATATTTTTGCAAAACTTCATTGGCAAAGGGTGGTACATAAAGATTGACAAAATCAAATTTAAAGTCCTTTGCTTTTGCTTCAAGTTTTTGGCATAAACTTTGCGTAAGCTCATTTAGAGGAGATTTTCCACCCATTTGTTTATAATTTTCTCTCATGGCTTTTACGCGAGATTTTGTTATCATGAATGCCACAAATTTTCTTAAAAATTTATTTTTAATACCTAAAATATAAGGGTCATTAAACATATTTTTCAAAAAAGTTTCACAATCTTGTAAATTCGTAGCTCCACCCATATTTAAAAATAAAACCAATTTCATTAAAAAAACCTTTTTTTAGTTTTATTTTACTTTAATATAAATTTAAAATCAATAAATTTTTTGTCTAATCCATCATCGCCATCATAGGTAATAATGGAAAAATATAAGGAAAAAAGCAAAAAACACAAATAATGAAGCAAACTTGCACTTTTTTATCATATTTTTTAAATAATGAGTAAATTCCATACACTGCAAATAAAACAAAAGTAAATAAAAATAAAAAATACCAACTAAAAGAATCTAAAATAAATTGTTTATAATTTGCAATTTCTATGTGTGATAAGATATTTATAAATAAAACAAAAACACAAAAGAAAACTACTAAGCAAAAATAATTTCTTAGGATATTTTTATTTTTAAAAATGAAATTTAAAATCGCACTCACACAACCCAAAGACGCAAATAAAAAAATCAAAAAATACCAAGTATTATCCATAAAATTAGCTATTTTTGTAAAAATTTCTCCATAATAACTCAAAGCCATCACACATAAAACCCAAAAAATAGCTATGAAAAATTCAACTTTTTTCAAAAAAATACTTAATACCGATAAAATAAATACACCCACAAACACATTTATCATTACCATCGTTAAGGGTGTTCTAAACTCAAACGATAAATCATGTATAAATATCATAGCAAACAGCGTAAAGGGTATAAAAGAAAAATGCACAACAATGCACACAAATAAAATTAGGAGTAAATTTTTATACTTCCAATTTGTAAGCATTATTAAAGGTGAAAAAATACAAAGAGCCCATACTATAAAAACAAGCATTGCAACAAACATTAAAAATCCTTTTTTAATTTTTTAACACAGTGAAATTATAAAATTCATCTATTAATCTCCCCAACCCACCTAAGCACATTGCCTTTACTATCAATTTCTACTTCTAAATCTTTGTATTTGTTATAAAATTTAGGAGCTAAGATTTCATTAAAGTATTTTGTGCCTTTGGCGGGGGGGGGTAATAATTGCATTAATATTATATTTATTCCAACTACTTGGAATATCCCAAGAAGCAATACAAAAATCATCTATATAAAAACACTCTTTATTGATATAATTATCTAAAAAATATTTCCAATTTTTATCTTTATCTTTAGTATAAGCTGATAATGTATTTTGTTTTTCATCGTTTATATAAAAATCAATTAAATCATTTAGAAATATTTTGCAAATACTTTTACAAATTCATCTTGATAATCTCTTGTATAAAGGTTAAAAATCATAAAAAATTCTGCATACACTACATTCTAAGAAATCACATAAAAAACTATACTCTATAATCTCTGTTATATCATTTTATTTACTTGTTTATGTGTGGAAAATATATCAAGAAATGAATTTATATGCAAATCAAGCAAAACATCCCATTGTGGGAAAAATTTTGCATTTATAGTTTCTAAAACTTTAAATTTCATTAAGGTTTTCCTAGGTTATTCTAAAAATTTTAAGAGCTTATTTCTGTATTTTTACTACTTTGAAATTTAGTTTTTATATTTAGTTTATCCAAGGTTAAAATTTTTCTAAAATCTCTTGCACTTCATAGGCATTTTTAATATTTGCTAAATAATTTTCTTTACCTAAAAATAAATCGTATAAAGCCATATGTTCACCAAAAAGCGGTGTTTGTGTTTCAAGCTTTAAATTTTGTCCGTCTTTATGTAAAGAAAAATCTGCCAAATTGGCTTCATAGAAATGGTTTTTGCTTACAAGTGTGATTTTTCTTAGTCTTTGTGTGCTATTCCAGCTTTGATGCATGCAAGCAATGACTTTTTCAAATTTGCAAGTTATAATGCTTTCATCTTCTCTTAACTCATCTTTATTAAAGACTTTTAAAATATTTGCACTTATGATTTTTTCGCCACTTAAAAAATGAAGCAAATCAAGATCATGCACGGCTAAATCTTGTAAAATTCCTACATCGCTAATTCTTTGCGGATAAGTAGAAAATCTTTGTATATTTATACTGATGATTTCTTCGTTTTTAAGTTCTTGTTTTAAGGCCAAAATCGCGGGATTAAATCTTTCACAAAATCCTACTCCCACTTTTACGCCGTGATTTTTAGCTAAATTTGAAATTTCATCAATTTCATCTAAATTTAATGCCAAAGGCTTTTCGATCAATACACATTTGCATTTACGAAAAACCTTTTTAGCGATTTCTAAATGTGAATTTGTAGGCGTTGCGATGATGATAATATCGTTGTTTTGATCTAAAAATTCATCTAAATTTGTAAAAAATGGTGCGTTAAATTCTTTATTTTTAACCACATCAAACAAGGCACTAACTTTAAAATGACTATTTTTACTAAGTTCGTTTAAATGGTTTTGCCCCATTTTTCCAAGACCAATAATACCTACTTTTATCATTTGAAATTCTTAAATACCGCAATGATTTGCTCTTGCTCATCTTCGCTTAAAAATGCGGAAAATGGCAAGGATAAAATGTGTTCGCTTACATATTCTGAATTTGCTAGTTTTAAATGCGAAAATTCACCAAAACAAAGTTGTTTGTGCAGTGGCGTTGGATAGTGGATTGCATAAGGGATATTTGCCTTTTCTAAAGCTTTTAAAACCCTAACTCTATCTTCTACTAAAACACTATATTGCGCGTAAGCACTGATGGCAAATTCATTAATTTTTGGAATTTGACAATTACTTAAGTTTTCATCGTAAATTTTTGCTATCTTTTGTCTTTTGTTTAACTCTTCATCTAAATGCTTTAATTTTACATTTAAAACAGCCGCTTGAAGAGTATCAAGTCTTGCATTTATACCTATAAATTCGTGTTTATAACGCTGCGTTTGTCCGTGGTTGAGTAGAATTCTTAAATTCTTAGCTATTTCATCATCATTACAAAAAATCGCTCCACCATCCCCATAAGCTCCCAAAGGTTTAGAAGGAAAAAAGCTCGTGCAAGAAATTTTAGCAATAGAACAAGATTTTTTACCCTTAAAACTCGCTCCAAAACTTTGCGCACCATCTTCAATCAAGCTTATATTTTTGCTTTCACAAATAGCATTTAAATCTTCTAAATCACTCATTTGCCCAAACATACTTACCACAATGACCGCCTTTGTTTTAGGAGTGATGGCATTTTTTAAAGCTTCAAAATTAATATTAAAATTATCCAAATTTATATCCACAAAAACAGGCTTAGCACCAATTAAAGCCACCATTTCAGCTGTAGCTATAAAGGTAAAACTAGGCACAATAACTTCATCACCTTCCTTGATATTTAAAGCCTTTAAAGCCAGATATAAAGCACTTGTACCACTAGAACAACCAATAGCATGCTTAACGCCCACATATTTAGCTAAATTTGTTTCAAATTCATTTAATTTCGCACCACCTATAAAAGAAGTGCTGCTTAAAACTTCCGAAATTGCATTATCGATCTCTTGTTTATAAGTTTCGTATTGTTTGGCAAGATTGATGAAATTCACTTATTTTCCTTAAGAATTATTAAAATTTAAAAGGCTTATTGTATGTTAGTTTTACTTAATTTAAAGTAATTTTGGTATTATATCTTTTTTAATTTTTTATATTTTATTTAAAGAAAGACAAAAGATTATGGATATTAGAAGCGAATATTTAAATTTTTTTAAGTCAAAAGGACATGAAATCACTCCTTCAAGCCCTTTAGTGCCTGATGATGCGAGTTTACTTTTTACTAATGCCGGAATGGTGCCTTTTAAAAGCATATTTACAGGTGAAGTACCACGCCCAAACCCACCACGCAAAACAAGTTGTCAAACTTGCATAAGAGCTGGTGGAAAGCATAATGACTTAGATAATGTTGGCTACACAGCCCGTCATCATACCTTTTTTGAAATGCTTGGGAATTTTAGTTTTGGAGATTATTTTAAAGAGCAGGCTATTGCTTATGCTTGGGAATTTGTGACTGAAATTTTAAAACTCCCTAAAGATAGACTTTATGTTACCGTGCATGAGAATGATGATGAAGCTTATGAGTTGTGGCAAAAACACATCGAAAAAGATAGAATTTATAAATTTGGCGATAAAGATAATTTCTGGCAAATGGGAGATACAGGTCCATGTGGTCCTTGTAGTGAAATTTTTTATGATCAAGGAAGTGAGCATTTTAATAGTAGTGAAGATTATATGGGTGGCGATGGAGATAGATTCTTAGAAATTTGGAATCTTGTTTTTATGCAATATGAAAGAAGTGCTGATGGCACACTTACTCCATTGCCAAAACCAAGTATTGATACAGGAATGGGACTTGAAAGAGTTACAGCTATAAAAGAAGGTAAATTTAGCAATTTTGATAGTTCGCTTTTTATGCCAATTATTAATGAAATTTCAAAACTTTGCGGTAAAGCTTATGTTTATGAAAGTGGAGCGAGCTTTAGAGTTATAGCTGATCATATAAGATCAAGTGTATTTTTACTCGCACAAGGAACGAGTTTTGATAAAGAAGGCAGAGGTTATGTTTTGCGTCGTATCTTGCGTCGTGCCTTAAGACATGGATATTTGCTGGGATTTAAAAATGCTTTTATGTATAAATTAGTCGATGTGGTTTGTGATTTAATGGGAAATCACTACACTTATTTAAATGAGAAAAAAGACTTTGTTAAAGAACAAATTCGCCTTGAAGAAGAGAGATTTTTAAGCACAATTGAAAATGGAATTGAAATTTTTAATGAAGAGCTTAAAAATACTAAAGAAATTTTTAGCGGGGAAGTGGCTTTTAAACTTTATGATACTTATGGTTTTCCGCTTGATTTAACGCAAGATATGTTAAGAGAGAAAAATTTAAAAGTTGATGAAGCTAAATTTGATGAACTAATGAACGAGCAAAAAAATCGTGCAAAAGCTTCTTGGAAAGGAAGTGGAGATAAGGTAGCAAGTGGGGATTTTAAAGCTTTGCTTGAAAAATTTGGAGAAAATAACTTTGTGGGTTATGAAAAAACAGAATGTGAGAGTAAAATTCTAGCCCTTTTAGATGAAAACTTTAAAGAAGTTTCAAGTCTTAAAGGAAAAGGTTGGGTAATGCTGGAAAATACTCCATTTTACGCAACAAGTGGCGGACAAAGTGCAGATATTGGATATATAAATGAGTGTGAAGTTTTAGACACACAAAAATTCTTTAACCTTAATTTAAGTCTTGTAAATGCAAATGAAGAATTAAAAGTAAATGATCTTGTAAAAGCAAAAATTGATACAGATAAAAGGGAGCAAATCGCAAGACATCACTCTGCAACTCATCTTTTACATCAAGCTTTAAGAGAAATTTTAGGAAGCCATATTTCACAAGCAGGCTCTTTAGTGGAATTTAACAAATTAAGATTTGATTTTACTCATCACAAAGCCTTAGAAAAAAGCGAGCTTGAAATGATAGAAAAAAGAGTCAATGAAATGATTATAAATGCCGATGAAGCCGTGCTAGAAATGATGAGTTTAGAGAGGGCTAAAAAAAGCGGTGCGATTGCTTTATTTAGCGAAAAATACGCTTCAAATGTGCGTGTTTTAACACTTGGAGCAAGTAAAGAACTTTGTGGGGGAACTCATGTAAAAAATACCGCACAAATTGGAAGCTTTTATATAGTAAAAGAAAGTGGCGTAAGTGCTGGAGTAAGACGCATTGAAGCTGTTGCTTCAAGGGCTGCATTAGAATATGTAAAAAGCTTTATCAATGAAAATTTAAGTCTTAAAGAAGAACTTAAAAGCAATGATTTGAGTTTAGGCATTAAAAAACTTAAAAATGAAATCATAAATCTTAAAAATGAACTTAAAAACTCAAACAAAAGCGAGTTAAAAACTCAAACTCTAAAAGGGGTACAAGTTTGCGTAGAGCGCGTGGATAATGGCGATATTAAAGCAATGATTGATGATTTTAAAAATAAATTTAATTCCGCTGTGATTTTACTTTTACAAGCAAAAGATGAAAAAATTACCCTTGCAGCAGGAGTTAAAAACGCTCCTTTAAAGGCAGGAAATATTGTCAAAGAAATTGCACAAATTTTAGGTGGAAATGGTGGCGGAAGAGATGATTTTGCTACTGCTGGTGGTAAGGATATAAGTAAGATTGATGAAGCACTAAATGTGGCTCTAAATTTAATAGAAAAAGGACTTTAATCAATGATAATCCTTGCTTCAAATTCTATTTCTAGGGCGAATTTGTTAAAAGATGCTGGTATTGATTTTAAACAAGTTGGCTTTGATTATAATGAGAATTTGAATAAAAATTTATCCCCTAGTGTTTATGTGCAAAAAATCGTTTTGGAAAAAGAAAAGCAATTTTTAGAGAGTTTTAAAGATGAATTTAAAAATGAAATGTTGCTTTTTGCTGATAGTATAGTTTGCGTGGATAATAAAATTTTAACTAAGGCAAAAGATAAGGAAGAAGCTTATAAAATGCTTAGTTTGCAAAATAATTACAAGGCAAGTATTTTAAGTGCTTTTTTGCTAAGTAACCCTAAAAAACGTATTTTTTCTCTTTCAAAAACTATGCTTTATTTTAAAAAATTTGATGAAAATGCTTTAAAAAAATATGTGGAAAGCGAGATTTTTAAAGGAAAGGCAGGGGCGATTATGTGTGAAGGTTTTCATAAGGACTATATTTATAAACAAATAGGAAATTTAAGCACCGCTTTGGGGCTTGATACCAAAACACTAAAGGCTTATTTATGATGAAAATTTTAAAAACTTGCATTGCTCTTGCTTTATTTTTTATTTTAATTTTTGTTGCTTATGCTTTGTATTTATTTTTCGGGGCAAATATGGATGATTATGCTTTTAAAGAATACCGTCCAGCTCTTACAACACAAATTTATGATCGCAATGGCAAATTGATTGCTAATGTTTTTGAACAACATAGATTTTATGCAACCTACGATGAACTTCCGCCACGCCTTATAGAAGCACTTGTTGCTATTGAAGACACTAGCTTTTTTGAGCATGATGGAGTAAATATCGATGCAATATTTAGAGCAATAATAAAAATCATTAGAAGTGGCGGCAAAACCATGGAAGGCGCTTCAACTCTTACTCAGCAACTCATCAAAAATACAGAATTAACTCCAGAAAGAACTCTAACAAGAAAAGTCAAAGAGGCCATACTTGCTTATAGTATAGAAACTTTTTTAAGCAAGGAAGAAATACTTGAAAGATACCTAAACTACATCTTTTTTGGACATGGATATTATGGAGTAAAAACTGCAGCACAAGGATATTTTCATAAAGAATTAAATGAATTAAGCCTTAAAGAAATTGCTATGCTTGTGGGTATGCCAAAAGCCCCAAGCACTTATGATCCAACCAAACACTTAGATCTTTCTATTTCAAGAGCTAATAATGTCATTAAAAGAATGCACAATCTTGGCTGGATCTCGCAAGAAGAATACACACAAGCCATGTCAGAAGTTCCGCAAGTTTATGATGAAACCCTCACTCAAAACGCTGCTCCTTATGTGGTAGATGAAGTCATAAAACAACTTGAAGGAAATATCACAGATCTTAAAACGGGTGGCTATAAAATAGAACTTGCCATAGACCTTGATGTGCAAAATATGGCTCAAAATGCTTTAAAATTTGGTTATGATGAGATTGTCAAAAGAGATAAAGATGCAAATTTAAGCACATTAAATGGTGCCATGGTTGTGGTAAATCACAAAAATGGAGATGTTTTGGCTTTAGTAGGCGGGGTTGATTATACAAAAAGCAACTATAACCGTGCTACTCAAAGCTCAAGGCAACCTGGAAGTTCTTTCAAGCCTTTTGTTTATCAAGCTGCGATCAATCTTGGATATTCTCCAATGAGTGAAATTGCTGATATTTCGAGAATTTTTGAAAGTACTGAAGAAGATGAGAAAGATTGGAAACCCAAAAACTATGGTGGAAATTTTCAAGGTATGATTACCTTAAAACAAGCTCTAACAGGCTCAAGAAACTTAGCGACCATCAACTTAGCACTTGCTATGGGACTTGATGTTGTCCATCAAAAACTTAGTGAATTTGGTTTTAAAAACATACCCGTTGATCTTTCTATAGTGCTTGGCAGTTTTGGGATTTCTCCTTTAGAATACTCTAAATTTTATACCATGTTTGGAAATTATGGCACCATAAAAGAACCTATTTTAATTAAAAAAGTCAAAAATAAAAACAATGAACTTATTTTTGAATTTATTCCGCAAGAGCAAAAAGTAAGCGAAAGCGAACAAGTATTCTTAACTTTGGATATGATGAAAAATGCAGTTGAACAAGGCACGGGACGCAACGCAAGAGTTAAAGGTATTGAAATAGCAGGAAAAACTGGCACGACTAATAATAGTGTTGATGCTTGGTTTTGTGGTTTAACACCTGAAATTGAAGCACTCATTTGGTATGGAAATGACAATAACAAACCTATGAAAAAAACAGAAGGTGGGGCAAGAACAGCAGCACCTGTGTTTAAAATGTTTATCGAAGAATATATCCAGAAATTTCCAGAAAGCACGAGAAAATTTATGATACCTGCGGAAGTTAAAAAAAGTCTATATAAAGGAGAGATAGAGTATTACACTCCAAAATCTCCTTTTCCAAGACAAAGCGTCGATCAAAGCGAAAGCGAGATTATATTTTAATCCAATTCTTGATTTAATATCCTTACAAAGCATTTAAAATTTCTTTTAAATGCTTCACGCTTTTCTCGCAACCTTCTTTTTGAAGTTTTAAAAGCTTTTCTAAATGCTCTTTTGAAACTTCTTGAGGATAGTAATACTGCATTGCCTTTAAACCCTTAAATAAAGGTTTTTCGATCTTAAAAGTACCCTTTCCAAGCTCACTCACTCCGCCTACTCCTTTTTCTCTTTTAAAAGTAGCACAATAAGGATAACACTGCTCTATATTAATACGCTCTAAACCCGCCTGTTTTAAAATTTCAACACAAGCTTTTATATCGATATTACCCTCACCCAAAGGCACACCACAAACATACTCAATCCCATCTTCAATAAAAACAATATGATCTTTACAATGAGTGCTAAAAGTATATTTTGCCATATCTTTACAAGCCTTAATGGGCTCTTCATAAGCCATCATAGAATTTCCAAAATCATACAAAAACCCTACTCTAGGATGATTGATTAAATTTAGTAATTCTAGCAAATCATCAGAAGTTTGATATTCATGATTTTCAATAGCAAGTTTTAAATCGTATTGCTCTAATAAAGGTATCAAAGCCTTGATTTCCTCGCTTGAATTTAAAAAATCATTCTTATCAAATTTAGCCGTGATTTTAGAATCATCAAACGCCCCATCGCTAGCATTTTTAACCTGCTTGCTTTTATCAGTTAAGGGTACATAGGAGCGAATGATTTTCGCTCCTAAAACCTGTGCTACTTTAGCAATTTTTTCAAATTTAACTCTCTCGAAACCCTTAGAATCAAGCTCGCAATACATATCATACTCATCAAGCTTAGCTCTTATCTTTGCCAAATGAGAAGGCTCGTTGCTTCCTAAGCATCCCCATTCTTCGTCCAATCCAAAATCTTTAATCAAATTTATAATTATTCCATTGCACCCTAATTCCTTAGCAAAATCAATATAAGAAAATATATCCATTCTGCCATTTTGAAACCAAAGGTGCATACTTTCTGTTTCTAAGCCAATTTTCATTACGCTGCCCCTTTTAATGCTTTTTTCTTAGCTATCATTTTAAGCAAGATGGTTGTGACTACCACACCGCAAATTGCAAAAAAGCCCATTAAGGCAAAAACAATTTGATAGCCCAATAAACCCTTAAATTGATCAATAATAAAGCCGTAAAGTGCAAAGCAAAAAAGTTGTGGCGAATAACCAAATATACAAGCTATACTCATCGCAGCACCACTAATCTCTCTTGGCATTTCAATTTCATCCACAGGAGCAAAAAATGTCGCACGCATAGTAAAAACAATAGCCGCAAAACCCAAAGTCAAACTCATACCAAAATAAATGTTTAACTTTTCATGAGGCATAAAAATGAAGATTAAAATTGAAATTGCTGCTAAAACCAAAGCAAAACGCAAATATCTAGTAGATGAATGAAAGGTTTTATCTGCCAAATATCCACCAATTGGACCACCAACTAGCTTTAAGGTGTATTGATTGATAATACCATAAGCACCCACCAAAGCTACAGGCATACCGTAAATATCTTTTAAAAAAGGTATAAAATAAGTAAGCCCACAATACACTGAATAAATAGTAAAAATTGTCAAAGAAACAACCCAAATTTCAGGAGTTTTAACAGCTTTTATAACTCCATTCCAAGCAGCTTTATTTTTGCTAATCTCATGCCCTTGCTCATCTTTGGTATTGATCTTATCATCTTCAAGTAAGAAATATGCCAAGACGCCTGCAATGATAACACAAGCACTATAAAAAAGTATAGCCGCTTTTAAACCACCTGCCCCAGAACCCAAAAGCAAGAAAATTCCTAAAGCACTAAAAGCAACTATAGTATCCACAACACCACGCCCTGCTTCTAAAAACCCAAAAAGTCTTCCTTGTTGCGTAGAATCTCCAAGCAAACGAATAGCTTTTAAAAGCACAGGCCAATACACAACTTCTCCAAACAAAGAAAGCAAACCCCAAGCGATTAAAACCCCATAAAATGATGGAAAAGTAGAAATATAAATTCCAACCAAACCCACACAAATCAAAGAAAATGGTATAAGAATTTTCTTAGAAAATCTATCAGCTATATAAATAGAAGCAAAATTTCCCACCGTTTGAACGATACCATATACAGAAAGCGCGAGTCCAATTTGCGTATTGCTAAGATTCATAAACTCTTGCATAGGCACATAAAAAGCATCCTTTAAAGAAGAGAGCTTAAAAACCGTCCCTCCTCCTATAACCAAAACAATGAAAGTAAACCAACGAATAGGTTTTGCACTCATTCTTCCTCCTTTAGAATAATGTTGAATTTATATAGCATAGCAAAAGAGTAAAGAAAGTGCAAAAGAAAAGTATATATTTTTTAAATTTGTAAGTTTTTGGTAACTTTATAAGATAAAAAAAGTATGATTTATCCTATAAAGTTATTATTTTTAAACTTTTTTAATAATGATTTCATCATTTTGCGTATCGATGATAATCTCATCATTTTCACTTAATTCATCGGCTAGTATCATATCGCTTAACTTATCTTCTACAAGATCATAAATTGCTCTTTTTAAAGGTCTTGCGCCAAAATCAGGATCAAAGCCATCTTTGGCGATTAAAAGCGCAGCATTTTCACTTAAACTTGCTTTTATGCCTTTATTTTCCAAACTAATCTGCAAGTCTTTAAATAAAAGCTTAACGATTTCATAAGCTTCATCTTTGCCCAGTGGATTAAAGGTAATAATATCATCTAAACGATTTAAAAATTCAGGCTTAAAGAAATTTTTTAACTCATTTTTTACCGCATCTTCTTGTTCTTTTCCACTTAAATTCATAATAGCACTTGAGGCGATATTTGACGTTAAAATAATAATGGTATTTTTAAAATCCACTGTTACACCTTTGCTATCTGTAGCCCTACCATCATCTAAAATTCCTAAAAGCACATTAAACACATCTTTATGTGCTTTTTCAACTTCATCAAACAAAAGCACGCTATAAGGCTTTCTACGCACTGCTTCGGTAAGTTCTCCACCTTCTTCATGTCCTATATATCCTGGAGGTGCGCCTAAAAGCCTTGAAACGCTATGTTTTTCCATAAATTCACTCATATCAAAGCGGATCATTGCTTTTTCATCATCAAATAAAAACTTAGCTAAAGCCTTAGCTGATTGTGTTTTTCCTACCCCTGTTGGACCTAAGAATAAAAAACTTCCTATAGGTTTGTTATCTGCATTAAGCCCTGCTTTATTGCGTTTAATGGCTCTTGCTAAAGCACCTAAAGCCTTGTCTTGTCCGATGACACTTTCTTTTAAATGTTTTTCTACTTCTAGGAATTTTTGTTTTTCAGAAGTTAGCATTTTTTGCACGCTAATGCCCGTCCATTTACTTAAAATCCCTGCAACTAAATCTTCATCGACTTGATTTTTAAGCAAAACTCCATTTTCACTCATTTTTTTCCATTTATCCTCTAAATTTGCCACTTCTTTTTCGCATTCTGGAATTTTGCCGTATTCTAATTCTGCTGCTTTTTGAAATTCGCCTTTGTTTTTTGCAAAAATAGCTTCGTTTTTTAAGCTATCAATTTCTTTTTTCTTTAAACTTATGCTATCAAAAACGCCTTTTTCATTTTCAAATTGCGAATTTAAAGCACTTTGTTTTTCTTTTAAATTAGCCAATTCTTTAGAAATTTCATCAAGTCTTTTTTGATTTTTTTCATCATTTTCCATTTTTAAAGCTTCATTTTCCACCTCTAAAGTTTCTATATCTTTACGGACTTTTCTTAAAGAACTTGGTTCGCTTTCAATCTGCATTTTAAGTTCAGCCGCAGCCTCATCGATTAGATCAATTGCTTTATCAGGTAAAAAACGATCTGCGATATAACGTTTTGAAAGCTTAGCAGCAGCGACTAAGGCACTATCATTTATAGTAACATTATGATGAATTTCAAGCTTTTCTTTAATACCTCTTAGCATTGCTAAAGCTTCATTTACACTAGGTTCACCCACATTTACAGGTTGAAAACGGCGTTGTAAGGCCGCGTCTTTTTCAAAATATTTGCGGTATTCTTTTAAAGTTGTTGCGCCTATAGTGTGAAGCTCTCCTCTTGCAAGTGCTGGTTTTAAGATATTTGCCGCATCCATACTTCCTTCACTGGCCCCTGCTCCAACTATAGTATGAATTTCATCGATGAAAAGTATAATATTTTCACTTTTTATGACTTCATTAACTACTGCTTTGAGTCTATCTTCAAATTCTCCACGATATTTTGCTCCTGCGATTAATGCACTCATATCAAGGGCTATGACTTTTTTATTTTGCAAAGACTTTGGCACATCTTTTTTGACAATTCTTTGTGCTAAAGCTTCCACAATTGCTGTTTTTCCCACACCTGGTTCGCCTAAAAGTATGGGATTATTTTTGGTTTTGCGTATAAGAATTTGCATCACGCGTTCAATCTCTTCTTCTCTACCTATAACAGGATCAAGCTTGCCTTCGCTTGCCTTTGCAGTTAAATCTATACCAAATTTATTTAAGCTATCTAAGGTTTCATCACTTGTTTTGCTGTCTATTTTACGCCCTGCTCTTAAGCTTTCGAGTTCTTTTTGAAATTCTTTAATATTTATAAATTTAGCTAAAATTTCTTTGATAGGATTTTTCTCACTTTCGCTTATAAGCCAAGTATCTACGCTTAAATAACTATCGCCATTAGCACTCATTAAGCCTTTTGCGCTTTCTAAGGAATTGATAAAGTCGCTAGAAAAACGTACATTCTCACGATTCACATTAGAACTTGTAGCAAGATTTGAAATTTTGCTTTTAACTTCGAGTTCTAAAGCTTCTTTGGAAATATTTAATTTGTTAAAAATTTGATTTAAAATGCTTTGACTATCTACAACTAAAGCCCAAAAAAGGTGCAATGGAACAATTTCATTATTTTTAGAATGTATTGCTAAAGAAGCAGCACTTTCTACATTTGAAAGCATATTATCGGTTAAAAATTCTTGTATATTTGCCATTTTTTCTCCTTTTATTTTATATGAGTGATATTATATAACTTTAGTCAATTAATGTCAAGTTTATTTAGTATATTTTTTTAATTTATTTTATAAACATATCTATAGCTTTATTGAAATGTTCAACGCTTTTCAAATCCTTATCTTCGATAGCATGGATGATGCAATGATCTAAATGCTCTTTTAAAATCACCTTAGCGGTGCTATTGATTTCCCCTTTAATTGCAGCAAGTTGTATTAAAACCTCGCTACAATCTTTGCCGCTAAGAATCATTTTTTTAATAGATTCTATATGCCCTATAGTTTTATTTAATCTAATAGTAATGTTTTTTTCATAACTTTTGGAATGCTTATGAGTATGTTCGCAACTTGATTTTTTAACCGACATAATTTTCTCCCTATTTTTAATCCATAAAATTCATTTTAACACATTTTCGCATTTTAATCATTTTTATTTTATTTTATTTAAAATTTTAAAACTGCAAAAATTTTATAAAAATCTTAAATTTTTTATAATTTCAGCATAAGCATTTACAAATTTTTAAGCAATTTTTATTAAAATTAATCTTTTATTTTTAATTATCAAAAATAAAGCAAAAACGATAATGGAGTAAATTTAAATCATGAAACGAAAACTCTCTAAAATTTGTGGTTTTATAGGAACTTTAAGTCTTTGTGTATTTTTAAGCACCAGTTTAAATGCGGAAAACAACTCTAACGACGAACAAATTCAAAAGCGTCTTGAAGCTTTGGATAAACTTACCAAAACACTGGCTATTGTTGAGCAATATTATGTTGATGATGTTAATATTACCAATTTAGTCGACAAATCTTTATCGGGACTTTTAAGCAACCTTGATGCACATTCTTCTTTCTTAAATGAAAAAGACTTTAATGATGTTAAAATTCAAACTAGCGGAGAATTTGGCGGACTTGGAATCACAGTAGGAATGAAAGATGGAGCATTAACTGTAATTTCTCCTATTGAAGGAACTCCAGCTGATAAAGCAGGTATAAAATCTGGCGATGTGATTTTAAGAATTAACGCTAAATCTACTCTAGGAATGAGTCTAAATGAAGCAGTAGATCAAATGAGAGGCAAACCAAAAACCGATATTAGTATCACAATTTATCGCAAAGGTAATACCAAGCCTTTTGATGTTGCTTTAAAACGCGAAATTATCAAAGTAGAAAGTGTATATTCAAGATTCATAGAAAGTGAAAATATTTTATATCTAAGAATTACTAATTTTGATAAGAATGTAGTTGCAGAATCACAAAAGAATATCCAAAAATATCCAAAAGCTAAAGGCATTATACTTGATCTTAGAAATAATCCTGGAGGACTTTTAAATCAAGCTATAGGACTTACAAATCTCTTTGTCGATCAAGGTATTATCGTATCTCAAAAAGGTAAAATAGAGAAAGAAAATGTTGATTATAAAGCTGATCCTAATAAAAAAATCACAAATCTTCCTTTGGTTGTTTTAGTTAATGGTGGAAGTGCGAGCGCAAGCGAAATTGTAAGTGGGGCTTTGCAAGATCTTAAACGAGCTATTATTGTAGGAGAAAATACTTTTGGAAAAGGCAGTGTACAATCCATCATGCCAATCAACGAAACTGAGGCTTTAAGACTTACCATTGCAAGATACTATTTACCAAGTGGACGCACCATACAAGCCGTCGGAGTTAAACCTGATATTGAAGTATTTCCAGGAAAAGTAAATACCCAAGAGGATGGCTTTAGTGTTAAAGAAAGCGATCTTAAACAACATCTTGAAGGTGAATTAGAAAAAATCGAAAACACAAAAAAAGACAATGAAAAACAAAATTCAAAAAACAAAGATATCATTAGCGAAAAACAAATTAATCAAGATGCACAATTAAAATCGGCTATTGATGCTGTAAAAATTTTAAGTATTAAATAATTAAGGAGTTAAAAATGACAAAAAAAGAATTGCTTTACGAAGGCAAAGGTAAAAAAATGTTTAAAACAGAAAATGAAGATTTGCTCATTACTGAATTTAAAGACGATCTTACTGCTTTTAATGCAGAAAAAAAGGGAAATGAGGCAGGAAAAGGTGCGCTAAATTGTAAAATAAGCACTGAAATTTTTCACCTATTAGAAAAAGAAGGTATTAAAACGCATTTGGTTGAAACTATTAGCGATAATGAACAAATCGTTAAAAAATGTCAAATCATTCCTATAGAAGTCATCGTACGTAATGTTGCAACTGGCTCACTTACAAAAAGATTTGGTATCAAAGAAGGCACGATTTTACCTTTTGCTTTGGTTGAATTCTGCTTAAAAGATGATGCTTTAGGCGATCCAATGATTAATGATGAGCATTGTATTGTACTAAATTTAGTTAAAGATGCAAAAGATCTTGAAGTTATTAAAAATATTGCCAGAAAAATCAATTCTATTCTTGTAAAATTCTTTGATGAAAAGAATTTAAGACTTATTGATTTTAAAATCGAATTAGGCTGGACAAAAGAAGGTGAAATAGTCCTTGCTGATGAAATCAGTCCAGATAGCTGTAGATTTTGGGATAAAGCTACAAACGAAAAGCTTGATAAAGATAGATTCAGACAAGATTTAGGAAATGTAAAAATGGCTTATGAAGAAGTTTTAAGAAGAATTTTAAATTAAGGCTAAATGGATGAGAATTACAATTAATGTTTTTTTAAAAAATGGTGTTTTAGATCCTCAAGGTAAAGCAACTCAAAAAGCTTTGCATTCTCTTAATTTCAATAACATAAAAGAAGTAAAAATCGCCAAACAAATTCAAATCGAACTTGATGAAAAAGATAAAGAAAAAGCAAAAAAACAAGTTGAAGCTATGTGTAGTGAGCTTTTGGTCAATAGTGTTATAGAAGATTATGAGATTATACTATGAAAGTAGCGATCATTCAATTTCCTGGGACAAATTGCGAATTAGACACAGCTTATGCTTTTGAAAAAATTGGCGCAAAAACTCAAATCGTTTGGCACGAAGAAACAGATTTTAGTGCAGATTTGATCGTCTTGCCTGGTGGGTTTGCCTATGGAGACTATCTAAGATGTGCTGCAATTGCCAAATTTGCACCTGCAATGAAAACCGTATTAGAACATATTCAAAAAGGCGGATATGTTCTAGGAATTTGCAACGGTTTTCAAGTGCTTTTAGAAATGAAGCTTTTAAAAGGCGCTATGAAACATAACAATTCTTTAAATTTCATATCCAAAATTCAAAAATTAAAAGTTATTTCAAACAACAATGCTTTTTTAAAAAACTTCAAATCTAATGAAATTATAGAACTTCCTATAGCACATGGAGAAGGGAATTATTTTATCGACAATGATGGCTTAAAAGAACTCTATGATAAAGATATGGTTATTTTAAAATATATTGAAAATCCAAATGGTTCAGTTGATGATATAGCTGGGATTTGTGATGAAAATAAAAAAATATTTGGACTTATGCCACATCCTGAGAGATTTTGTGAAAATATCCTAGGTAGTGATATCGGTCTTAAAATGTTTAAAGGTTTTATATCTTGAAATTTTTATTTTATTTATTTTTTAGTTTCACGATTCTTTTTGCTCAAATGCAAGAAAATAGCGTATTTGAGCAAAATTCCAAAACAATAAATCCTCAAGAAATTTACAAACACATTTCACCAAGTGATGAATTAGGAAATTATGAAGAAAACATCAAAGATCCCTTCATTCCATCTGGAGTTTTAGCACTTAATGTGCAAGATTACAAAACATCTGTTTTAGTGGATGAAGTATTTGCAATTGTCCTAAATGCACAAACAAATGAAAACACGGATTTTGATTTTCTTGTAGAACTTGAAAAAACAGATGATTTAATTTTTTTAAACCCCGATCTAAAATGGATTAAAAATGGAAATACCTACACAGCAACCCTTTGGTTTCAAGCTAAAACATCCAATGCAAACTTAAGTAAAATTTCTGTATTTTTAAGTCGCAATAAAGAAGTATTCCAAGAAGCTAGCTTATTGATTAATCCTATTAAATTCGAAAAAGTTGATTCGGACAAAAATTACTCACATATTGTGGCCGACAGTTTAAATGTAGGAAAAGTTAAAACAAGCTATTTTGATGATAAAAATGTCATTATGATGGTTGAATTAAATGCTACAAATGCCAATTTACAAAATTTTAATATTGCTAATATCACAAAACAAGGAATAGAAAACTTCAAAGGCGATTATAACGCGTCAAGTGCTTTTTATTTCGCGGTTTTTAGCCCTTCAAAAAGCAATTTTGAATTTTCATATTTTAACACTCAAACTATGAAGCTAGAAACTATCAATTTAAAGGTTGAAATCAGTGAAGAAAGCATTAGTACTCAAAGTGATTTAAATCCCAGAAGTAATAGTTTAGTATTTTACAAACAAATTGCATTATGGATCTTAACTTTTATTTGTATTGCAATCTTTATATTTAAAAAAAAATTTATTATCTTAGGACTAGGAATTATTTTTCTTATCTGGAGTTTTTTAATCAATTCCAACACACAAACTGCAATATTAAAAGCCAATTCAAGAGCTAAAATTTTACCTACAAGCCAATCAACATATTTTTATACAAATACGCAAGAAGAACGAGTGGAAATTTTAAATACGAGAGATAATAACTATACAAAAGTGATCTTTTCAAATGGAAAAATAGGATGGGTAGAAAATGAAAATTTGCGCAAGGATTAAGTATTTTTTCTTTCTCTTTGAATTTATTTTCAGTGTTATTTTGGTTTTAATCTTATTTTGTTTCTCTAATTCGCAATCTTTTTTATGGAAAATAAGAAAAAAATGGGCAAAATTACAAAAAAAATTTCTTAATTATAGAATTAAACTCGTTGGAAATTTTAATCCAGAAGCAAAAATGCTAATCATTAACCATCAAAGTATGCTAGATATTATAGCCTTAGAAGATATTTATCCTAAAAATTTGTGCTGGATTGCCAAAAAAGAATTAGGTGAAATTCCTATCTTTAAAATCGCAATGAAAAAACCCAAACTTCTTTGTATAGATAGAAAAAATCCTCGTGATTTAGTGCGTATTTTAAAAGAAGCAAAACAAAGACTTGGGGAAAATAGAATATTGGCAATTTTTCCAGAGGGAACAAGATCTAAAGCTCAAAAACTGCTTAAATTTCAAAGCGGTGCTAAAGTTTTAAGTGAAAAACTGAATTTAAAAGTCCAACCTATTTTAATCGTAGATTCTGCAAAAATTTTAGATACAAAAAATTTCAGCGCAAAAAGCGGAACGCTTAAAATTATCTGCATGAATTTAGTAGATACCAATGATGAAAAATGGCTTGAAAATACAAGAAAAAAAATGCAAGAGCTTTTAGATAAAGAAAGGGCAAAACTATGCTAAATACTATTTTAGTTGTCGGTTTTGGTGGATTTTTGGGTGCTATCTTAAGAATGTTTGCTATTAATTTAGTTAATAAATTCTTACCTCATTCAATTAGCTTCGGTACTCTTTTTGTTAATGTTTTTGGTTCTTTTATCATAGGACTTTTATTTTCTTATGCTCAAAATAAAGGCTTATCTCCACTTCTTAAAAGCTTTATTAGCACAGGAATTTTAGGAGCCTTTACAACTTTCTCGACTTTTTCCTATGAAAATTTATTATTTTTGCAAAGCGGAAATTATTTAAATTTTACTTTAAATATTTTATCAAATGTGACACTTTGCTTACTTGCCGTTTGGCTTGGTTTTTTAATTTTTAAATGATTTGTATTCTTATTTTTAACTTTACTTCAAGCTTTTTCATTTGTAGTTTGGCAGATGATGTACGAAAAATGAAATTTTAGAGAATATGAAAGATTTAAAAAACCAAAAAGCTACTTTTGAAAATTAAAACATTTAGGCTTTAAGACTTTAAGCCTAAAAAATTACCTTTAATTTTGATTTTTTTGTTAAAATATCGCTTTTAAAAATTAAAATAAGGAGAAAATATGCAGTTTCAAACTGAAGTCAATCAACTTTTACAACTAATGATACATTCTTTATATTCTAACAAGGAAATTTTTCTAAGAGAACTTGTTTCAAATGCAAGCGATGCTTTAGATAAACTTAACTTTTTAAGCGTCAGTGACGATAAATACAAAAGCTTAAAATTTGAACCAAAAATAGAAATCAAGGTTGATAAAGATAAAAAAATTCTCACTATTAGTGACAATGGTATAGGTATGAACAAAGATGATCTTATCAACCATCTTGGAACTATTGCAAAAAGTGGCACAAAAAGCTTTTTAGAAAATTTAAGCGGTGATGCCAAAAAAGACTCTCAACTAATTGGGCAGTTTGGTGTTGGCTTTTACTCTGCTTTTATGGTAGCGGAAAAAATCGAAGTTTTAAGTAAAAAAGCCTTAGATGAAAAGGCGTATTTATGGACTTCTGATGCAAATGGCTATGAGATAGAAGATTCTACAAAAGAAGAGCAAGGCACGACAATAACTTTACATTTAAAAGATGACGAATTTGCAAATTCTTATAGAATTGAAAGCATTATAGAAAAATATTCCAATCATATACAATTTCCAATTTTTATGGAAAAAGAAGAATTTACCCCTGCAAAAGAAGGCGAAGAAGAAGGGAAAACCGAGCTTAAAATTTCACAAATTAATAAAGCAAATGCTTTATGGAGAATGCAAAAATCAAGCCTTAAAATTGAAGATTATGAAAGATTTTACGAGCAAAATTTTCACGATTCAAACAAACCTTTACTTTATCTCCATACTAAAAGCGAAGGAAAATTAGAATACAATTCCTTATTTTTCATCCCACAAAATGCACCTTTTGATCTTTATCGTGTGGATTATCAAAGCGGATTAAAACTTTATGTAAAACGCGTATTTATTAGCGATGATGATAAAGAATTATTGCCAACTTATTTGCGCTTTGTGCGCGGAATTATCGATGTGGAAGATTTGCCGCTTAATGTGAGTCGCGAAATTTTACAAGAAAATCAAATTTTAAAAGGTGTCAAAGAGGCTAGTGTTAAAAAAATACTTAGCGAACTTGAAAAGCTTAAAAATAAAGATAAGGAAAAATATTTATCTTTCTTCAAAAACTTTGGAAAAGTTTTAAAAGAAGGACTTTATGGTTTCGGCGGAGAAAAAGAAAGCTTGCTAAAACTTATGCTTTATAAAAGCACTAAAGGTGAAAATTTGCGTTCTTTAGAAGAATATAAAAATGACTTACAAAATGAACAAAAAGAAATTTTTTATATCACGGGAAATAATGAAAGTCTGCTTAGAAATTCGCCCTTACTTGAGGAATATAAACAAAAGGGTATAGAAGTATTGCTTATGGATGATGAGATTGACTCTTTAGTAACCCCAATGCTTGGAGAATACGAGGGCTTAAAATTTGTAGCCATTAATCAAGTTGAGGATAAAAATGAATTAAGCGATGAAGAAAAAAATGAATTTGCACCACTTGTAGCCAAATTTAAAGAGCTTTTAAAAGATCAAGTTGAAGATGTCCGTCTTACAAGCCGTTTAAAAGATAGTCCAAGTTGTATAGTTTATGATAAAAATAAACCTGATTTTGCTATGCAGCAGCTTTTAAAACAAATGGGACAAGAGCAAACTTTTAAGCCTATTTTGGAAATCAATCCAAAACATGCGATTTTTACAGGTCTTAAAAATAATGAAACTTTTAGTGCAGATATAGCGACTTTGGTTTTAAACATGGCTAAACTTAGCGAAGGTATGGGTGTGGATAATCCAGCTGAGTTTAACGCAAGTCTTACAAAAATTATCACTAAGGCTTTTTCATGATAGAAAATATCCCTGCGAGCATTTGGACTAAGCAAGATTTAAGCGAATATCAAATTTTTGATGTTCGCACTCCAGCTGAATGGGAAGAAGATGGGATATTAGATGGAGCTATTTGCGTGGCAATGCATGATAATCGCGGAATTTTAAATGCTGATTTTATAAAAGATTTAAAACCCCTACTTCCAAAAGATGATAAAAAAATCGCTTTTATTTGTCACAGTGGACACAGAAGTAGATTTGCGTGCGAATTGCTTTTGCAAGAATTAGGCATTGCTAGTGTAAATTTAGATGGTGGAATGCAAGCTTTAAATTAAGGATTTAGAATGGGTATTTATTTACTAATTGCGGCTTTGGCTTTTTTGTTACTTTATTTTGCCCTTAAAAAATTAACAATTAATATAGACGAAAGAGCTTTATTAGAACCTATAAAAGCAGATATTTACCCTAAATTTTGCGATATTATTGATGAAAATATTAAAAAATTTAAAGATAATGTGCAAAATGGAATTTTCGCATTAAAGGATACAGAAAAAAAAGATGAATTCCTTGAAAAATTAAGCGATCTAAGCAGAGAGCTTACTTTCATTCAAACTATGAATTTAAGTAATAAAAGCGACGCTATATGGCAAGAAGAGCTGTTTGGCTTTTTAAAAGAATTTGAAAATCTTATCATTGAATACCTAGAAAATTCCGAAGAATTAAGCGAAAATTTAAGAACAACTTTAATGAATGAATTTGAAAAACTTAAAAACCTATAATTAATTTCAGTTTCTAGTCTTTCAAAATAATATTTTGTAAATTTTTAAAATAGAAAAAATTATATCCATCTCTATATTCATAATCAAATTTTAAATTATGAGATTCCAAAATAGTATTTACAATATAAAGCCCCAAACCAAAACTATCTTTTTGTTTCATACCTTGAGTAAAAGCTTGAGTGTAATGCTCTAAACTATTGCCAAGCTCATTTCCTTTATTTTTAAAACACAAATGCTCTTTTGTGATATAAATTTGCATCATTCTATTATCAGAATATTTAATTCCATTATCAATCATATTTTTTACTGCTGTAGTAAAAAGTTTAAAATCCACATTGATATAAAAACTTTCTTGTACCGAAATTTGCACATTTCTATCATCACTCATGGCAATTTCCTTAGCTTCATCAATAATATCAAGGATATTATATTTTTTACGATTAATAAAAGCGGCGCCTGATGTGATTTGCTCAATAGCAGCAAATTCATTGATTAAAATTTCAAGTCGGTTAAAGATATTAGTTAATCTTTCTTTGTATTTATTATCTTCAAGCATTTCAAGCGTAATAAGCCCTTTGGTAATAGGGGTTTTAAGCTCGTGCATAATATTGCGAATGAAAAATTGCCTCGACTGATTAAGTTTCTTAATCTGCATAATTGCTTTATAAAAAGCATCTGCAACCTGTGAAATTTCATCATTTCCTGAACTTACATTACTGATTTCATCTAATTTATTTTCAGCAAATTTTGCAATTTGTTTTTTAAGGGTTTTCAAAGGTTTTAATTTACGAATGATAAAAATATACAGTACAATAAGCATCAAGATAATCCCAACCGCAATGGCTTTGATAATAAAATATCTATACGCTTGATAATCTTTATCTTTGTAAAGATAAAGTTTGCCTTCATAAATGATACTTAAAAAAATTTGCCTATCTAAAGTAATGATTTTAATTAATCCTGTAGTAGTTTGTGCTTGATCTAAAACCTCTCCGCGAAAAATCACATATCTAATCTCCTTAGGATCTTCGATTAAAACCATTTTATAATTTTTGGTTTGTTCTTGAAATTCACTTTCGCTAATTACCCCATTAAACTGTAATAATCTAGTATTAGCAATCAAAGAATATTTAGTATTTAGCTCTTTGGTGTAATTTTGTTGATCATACTCTATAAGCCATAAAAATGCTAGTATCACACTGACACTAGCAAAAATAAAAATAAAAGTAATGAGATAAAAAATAGAAGATTTATTCATTGAACAAGTTTATAACCTATACCACGAATCGAATGTATATACTTTGGAGTTTTAGGATCGTCGCCCATTTTTTGTCTAATACGGCTAATAATCACATCAATGCTTTTATTGCTTGAATCTTCACTAATAGATGAACAATTATACACAAGTTCCTCGCGACTTACAACCCCACCTTCTTTTTTAATCAAATAACTCAAAATATCAAATTCAGCATTAGTAAGATTGATCTCTTGTCCCTTCATAGTAATAACATGTTTAAACTGATCATAAACCAAGTCTTTTGTTGCTTTTGCTACTGTTGATTTGGTATTTGAAATGCGTCTTAAATGACTCTTAATACGTGCTTGAAGTTCTTTTGGATTATAAGGCTTAGGAAGATAATCATCAGCACCCAGATCCAAAGCATTTACCTTATCTGTAATATCATGCCTAGCACTAGAAATTATAATAGGCGTATCGTATTTTTTTCTAATTTCCTCACACACTTCAAGCCCATCAAGTCCGGGCAAAGAAAGATCTAAGATAATGAGTTGATACTCCTTTAAAGCAAGCTTTGAAAGCCCTATATAAGGCTCATGAGCGATATCTACTTTCATATCAAATTGTTCAAGATATTCACTAATGATTTCTGCTAATTCTAAATCATCTTCTATCATTAAAATATTAACCATAATTTTCCTTTTATTTTAAAATAAGCAATTGGGCATAGCCATCTCTATAAATCCAAATTTTAGCCGGAGTATTTTTAGCAAGTTTATTCAAAGCTTGCTCTAATTCTTTTAAATTTTTAATCTCAGTTTGCTCAACAGCAATGATAAGATCTCCCGCTTTAAAACCAAGCTCAAAGGCTTTAGATTTTTGCGCAACCTCAACCACTACAACCCCATTAATATTAGTTGGAATTTTTAGTCTCGATCTTAAATTCGCATCAAGTTCGTGAAGTTTCAAGCCTTGTATCACATCTTTTACAATACCTGAACTATCTTTATCGCCTTTAAGAACAAAACTTGTCGTATTGATATTTCCATCTCTTTCATAGCTTACAGTAAGTTTTTTATTTGGTTCTAAAGTGCCAATATAATTTTTTAAATCTGTAGGATTTTTAATGGTTTTTTCATTCACTTTAAGCACCAAGTCTCCTCTTTTTAAGCCACCTATATCCGCAGAAGATCCTTTTTCTACGCTAGTAATTAACGCACCTTCTTGATTTTTATATACTTTTTTAGAATCTTTAGATAAAGCAGCAATAGTAACACCTAAAATTCCTCTTTCTACTTTACCCTTTTCTATAAGTTTTTTCGCTATATCTTTTGCCATATTAGAAGGGATAGCAAAGCCTATGCCATTATTTCCTCCCCCGCGAGAAAGAATAGCAGAATTAATCCCCACTAAATATCCCCTACTATCCACTAAAGCACCACCTGAATTCCCAGGATTAATAGAAGCATCAGTTTGGATAAAATTTTCATATTGATTCAAACCAATATTATTTTTATTAAGTGCTGAAATAATCCCGCTTGTAACGCTACTACCGACACCAAAAGGATTTCCCAAAGCAAATACTACATCTCCTTCCATCAACTCATCAGAATCAGCAAAAGTAACCGCTGAAAGATTATTGGCTTCAATTTTAATCACCGCCAAATCTGTCTTTGGATCTGTTCCTATTAATTTTGCTTTATACTCTATGTCGCTATCAGGCAAGCTTACATTAATCACATCAGCATTTTCAACCACATGATTATTGGTAATAATATAACCATTATCAGAAATAACCACACCAGAGCCTAAAGAATTCACAACTTCTTTATTGGGTTTGTTTTGAGGTTGCGGAAAATTAAAACCGAAAAATTGTTTAAAATATGGATCATTAAAAAAATCTTCAATACCTAGCTGATTTGATCTAGTAACCGTTCTTGAAGTAGAAATATTCACAACCGATTTTTTAACATCTTTAATAGCATTATGATAAGATAAAACACCAGAATTTTGTCCATTTGCATCAATGCGTTCCACTTTAGAATCTGCTTCATTAAAAGCAATATTTGCCGCAAAAAGACAACTTGCTATCGTGGTTGATAAAATTATTTTTTTTAACATAATTCATCCCTTTTCAAAATAGTTTTTGAATTAAAAGTATAAAATTTGTAATTTACCAAATTGTAAATGAATTAGATAAAAACTTGAGTGATAAAAATTTATAAAACTTGATTGACTAAGACTAAAGTTTTTAGTATAATACTTCGATCAAAAAACGATAATTTAACTAAAAAAGGTAAAAAAATATGAGTAGTAGTTTATATGAAACCCTAGGAGTTTCAAAAAATGCTAGTGCTGATGAAATAAAAAAAGCCTATAGAAGATTGGCACGCAAATATCATCCAGATATTAACAAAGAAAAAGGTGCAGAAGAAAAATTTAAAGAGATAAATGCCGCTTATGAAATTTTAAGCGATCCGCAAAAAAAAGCCCAATATGATCAATATGGCGACTCTATGTTTGGAGGACAAAGTTTTCATGATTTTTCAAGAAGTGCAGGAGGAGCGGATATTAATGATATTTTAAAAAATCTTTTTGGGGGAGGCTTTGGTGGTTTTAATTCAAGGGGTTTTGGTGGCGGCTTTAAATCTGGCTTTGGGGGTTTTTCAAATTCGGGTTTCGAAAGTGATTTTGAACAAGATTTAAACTTAAATACAAAAATCAAAATTCCTTTCAATACCGCTGTTTTAGGTGGAGAATACAGTTTTTCTTATCAAGGGGAAAATATTAAAATAAGAATCCCACATGGCATCAAAAACGGAGAAAAATTAAGAGCGCGCGGCAAAGGCAAAAAATCTTATGGACAAAGTGGAGATTTAATTATCCAAGTAGAGATTGAAGAAAGTGAAATTTACAAACGAGAAGATGATGATTTATATCAAAAAATAGACATTTCTTTAAAAACCGCACTTTTTGGTGGAAAAATCACAATAAATACCCTTAAAGAAAATAAAAAAGAAGCCACCATAACTGTAGCTCCAAATTCTAGAAATGGACAAAAAATTCGCCTTAAAGGCTATGGGGTGCAAAATAGAAAAAACGATATTTACGGGGATATGTATTTGATTTTAAATATTATTTTGCCTGATATAACAAAACTCGATCCTGAGCTTATTAGAATGCTAGAAAGTAAACTACCTTAAAGGAGTAAAATATGGAACACAATTATGATGAACCTGTGTATTTAATCAGTATAGTTTCTAAGGTTTTAAACATCCATCCTCAAACTCTTAGACAATACGAAAGAGAAGGTTTAATCGAACCAAGTAGAACTGATGGGAAAATAAGACTTTATTCTCAAAGAGATATTGATAAAATCAAACTCATTTTGCGTCTTACTAGAGATATGGGGATTAATTTAGCCGGCGTTGATGTTATTTTAAAACTTAAAAATCAAATCAATGAATTTGAACTTTTGATTGATGAATTACGCCTAGAGCTTGATAAAAGAGATGGCAAAACAAGATCTGTTGTTAAGCATAAAAATAGCTTTGATTTAATTTTTTATGAAGAAAAAAAGTAAAGTATGGAAAATTTTTTACAAGTTTTTTTAGTTGCTACATCTTGTGCTATTATTTTAAATGTTATTTTTAAAAAATTTGAAATTCCTACTATTATTGGTTATATAGTAACCGGAGTCGTGATTTCTTCTTTGTATAATTTTCAAAATAGCACAGAACTTTCACATATTGCTGAATTTGGTATAGTTTTTTTAATGTTTACCATAGGGCTTGAATTTTCTTTTAAACATTTACTTGCTATGAAACAAGAGGTATTTTTAAATGGAAGTTTACAAGTTCTTATTTGTGGATTAGTCTGTTCTTTTGTAGCTTTAGGAATTTTAGGTTTAAATGAAAAAATATCCATTATCATAGGACTAAGCTTGGCTCTTTCTTCAACAGCAGTAGTTTTAAAAATTCTAAATGACAATGGCGATATTAACGAGCAATATGGCAGAAAAGCCTTAGGAATTTTACTTTTTCAAGATATAGCTGTAATTCCATTATTATTGCTTGTAGATATTTTTTCAACTGAAAATAGCGACATTTCACAACTCTTACTTACAACCTTCATCAGTGTTTTATTGCTATTATTATTGCTTTATTTAATCGGAAAATATCTAATCGACAGGGTTTTTCGCTTTGTTATTAAAGCATCATCGCAAGAAATTTTTATTGCAACCATTTTATTTATTGTAATTGGTGCGAGTTTTTTAGCACACTATTTTGGCTTTTCATATTCTTTAGGGGCATTTATTGCGGGCGCTTTGATAGCAGAAACACGGTATAAGCACAAAATAGAAGCAGATTTGGTGCCTTTTAGAGACTTGCTCTTAGGTTTATTTTTTATTACTGTTGGAATGCAGATTAATTTTGAAGTTGTATTTCAAAACTGGTTTTTAATTGGCATTTTAGTTATACTGATTTCTTTTATTAAATTTGGTGTTGTTTATGGCTTATTAATTTTATATACAAAAAAAAGAATAGCATTTAAAACCGCATTTGCTATTTCGCAAATTGGCGAATTTGCATTAGCAATTTTTTCACTTTTACAAGGAAGGGAACTCATAAATTTAGAAACAGCCCAAATTCTCATTGTGGTTTCGATTATCACTATGATTCTAACGCCCTTTATCCTCAACAATATTAAAAAAATCGCTAATGTTGTAGAAGATAAGTCCAATACAGAACTAAACCCTTTATCTTTTTCAAAACCCACCATTAAAGATCACATTGTAATTTTTGGATATGGTCGTTTGGGACAAGAAGTAGTACAAAGGATCAAAAATACAGGTGTGCCTTATTTGGTTTTGGAAAGTGATTTAAATTTGGTTGAATTAGGAATCAGTCGTGGAGAAAATATCTGCTTTGCCAACGCAGCTCAAGAAGAAACGCTTAAAATTGCAAATATCGAGCAATGCTCAGTTGTAGTGATAACTGTTGGAAATGAAGCAAAACTTGATATGCTTTATCAAAGCATTGCAAATTATCCAAAACCTATACAAACCATAGTTTTAACCAGTGGAAATTTAGAAAAAATACTTTTTTCCAATGCCAATAATTTCACTCATATCATAAAAGCCGAACAAGCTTTGGCTAGAACGCTAGTCCAAGAAGCCTTAGAGTGCAGAATTCAAAAAAGTAATTAGGAGAATTTTTGCAAGATTATGTTTTGATTTTATCTGTTTTATTTCTTTTTTGCGTCGCTTTTAGTAAATTTGGCGATAAATATGGCATCCCTGCCTTGCTTATTTTTATTTTTGTAGGTATGTTTGCAGGGAGTGATGGCATAGGTGGAATTTATTTTGATAATGGAAAAATCGCTCAAGATATCAGCATGCTTTGTCTAATCCTTATACTTTTTTCTGGAGGATTTGACACGACTTTTAAATTCATCAAGCCCATCTTAAAAGAAGGTATAATCTTAGCCACTTTAGGTGTTGTATTAACAGCTTTTATCATCAGTTTATTATGCTATTATACTTTAGATTTTAAATTTTATGATGCCTTATTATTGGGTGCGATTATCAGCTCAACTGATGCGGCAGCAGTTTTTGCTATCATGCGTTCTAAAGGCTTGAAACTTAAAAACAATATCACACCCCTGCTCGAGCTAGAAAGCGGAAGTAATGACCCTATGGCGATTTTTCTTACCATTACTATTATTGAAATCATTACTTTGGGCACTTTACCTAGCATAGGAACATTTTTATTTATCTTTTTAAAACAATTTGGCTTGGCTTTGGTATGTGGTTATATTTTTGGCATTAGCATGCCTTTTATTATTAATAAGCTGAAATTTAACTACTGGGGCTTATATCCTGTTTTTACCCTAGCTTGGATTTACCTTACCTTTGTTTTAAGTGAGAAAATAGGTGCTAATGGATACTTAAGTGTTTATTTGCTAGGAATTTTTGCAAATAGCAAAGAATTTGTGTATAAAAAAGGACTTATTGGATTTTTTGAAGGTACAGCTTGGATTGCTCAAGTTGTAGTCTTTTTAACCTTAGGACTTTTGGTTTTTCCTTCTGAGTTGCCAAATGTTGCTTTATTAGGCTGCATCATTGCTTTTTTTATCATGTTTTTTGCAAGACCTATAGCGGTATTTTTATGTCTTGTATTTTTTAAAAAATTTAACTTCAATGAAAAAATTTTCATCTCATGGGTAGGCTTAAGAGGGACTGTGCCTATCATACTTGCCACCTACCCTTTGGCTGCAGGTATAGCAGACTCTCATTTTATTTTCAATATAGTTTTTTTCATCGTTTTAACTTCCATTTTAATTCAAGGAATTACTCTTAATCCACTTGCAAAATTACTTAAAATCATAGAAGAAGAAGAGATAATGCAAGCTAGCAATATACCTATTTCATATAACATTTTAAAACAATACACCCTAAAAGAAAATTCGCCAATTATTGGTAAAAACATAGCTGAACTTGCCTTAGATGAAAATTTCATAATCTTACTTGTAAAAAGAAATGGAGAATATATCAAAGCGAGTGGTTCTTTGATTTTTGAAGATAAAGATTTATTGCTCGTACTTTGTGATGATTTAAATCTTTACAAAAACACCCTAGAAAGTTTTAATGCCCATGAAAAAAAATGAAAAATTTGATCGTGTACGCTATGTAAGAAATTTAGAAAAATTTGCTAATTCTGCAAGCTCTGCGTTAAAAAGAGAAGATTATGATGAAAAACTTTTTCAAGAAAGAATGCTAAAAAACGCACAAAATTTCAACAAAACCCCTGCTGTAGTTTTAAATTCAAGCTATACAAAAGAACTTGAAAATTTTGTTAATGCTTGCTTAGACTTTAAATTCAGCAAAAATGAACTTTTGACAAAAGCTAATAATCTTGATAAACTCAAAAAACAACAAAGCTATAAAAAAGATAAACACAAAAACAAATTTAAGGAAGAAAATTATGATTAATATTATTTTTGATATGGATGGAACGCTAATTGATAGTGCTAATGCTATCACACAAGCAGTGAATGAAATTCGCAATGAGTTGGGTTTGGAGGCTTTAGAAAGATCTTATATTATGAATATAGTTAATACTCCTAATTTAGATTGGGCAAAAATATTGTATGGTTTTAATGAATTTAATCATCAAAGTTTTAAAGAAGGCTATGAAAAATATTTTTTAAAACACTACAAGCAAAGTGTTGTGCTTTTTGAAGGCGTTAAAGATGTGCTTGAATTTTGTAAAAATAAAAACTGTTATCTTGCTATAGCCACTAATGCTCCACAAAGTTCCTTAAACCCTATCTTAGAAAAGCACGAAATCATGCCTTATTTTCACAAAATTCTTGGAGTAAATTTTGACATAGAGCCAAAACCAAGTCCCATGATGGCAAATCTCATAAAAGAACAAGCTTGGTATGAAAAAAGTATTTTCATTGGAGATAGCAAAAAAGATGAAGAATGCGCTCTTAATGCTAAAATGCCTTATTTGCAAGCAAAATGGTATGAAGAAAAAAGCAAAGAAAATGAATTTAGCAACGCTAAAGAGTTAATTGAGCTTATCAAAAATTTAATGTAGGCTTAAAAAAAACTAGTATAGAATAATGCGTTTAATTCCACATATAAAGAGAAAATTATGGATAATAAAACTTTACTCATAGAAATTGGCGTTGAAGAACTTCCTGCTATCCCTTTACTTAAAGAACTTCCAAATATCAAAAACAAATGGCAAGAACTCTTAAAACAATATCATTTAGAAAGCGAATTTGAATTTTTTTATACTCCGAGACGCTTGGTGCTTTTTCATTCTGATTTTAAAGAAAAACAAGATAATAACTTTATTGAAATCATCGGAGCACCAAAAGCCATAGCTTATAAAGATGGAAAACTTACCAATGCTGGACTTAGCTTTTTAGAAAAGGCTGGTATTAGCGAAAATGAGCTTGATTTTAAAGAAATTAAAGGTAAAGAAGTTTTATATCATCAAAAAGAAATCATCGGACTTGCAAGCACTCAAATTTTGGGCGAAATGATAGAAAAATTCATCAAAAGCCTTCATTTTGGCAAAAGTATGCGTTGGGGTGATAAAGACTTTGAATTTATCAGAGCCATAAGATCTTTAGCTTGTATTTTTAGCGATCAATTAGTGGAATTTGAAATTTTTGGGGTTAAAAGCGCCAAAAAGACTTTTGTGCATAGAAGCGTGAGTTATGATTTAATGGAATTTAAAAACACTCAAGATTATTTTGTGCTTTTAGAAAAAAATTATGTTTTATTAGATCCAAAAAAAAGAGAAGAAAAAATTTTAAAAGATTTTAAATTCATCGAAGAAACGCAAAAAATTACCATCGCTCAAGATGATGAATTGCTCGCAGAAGTTGTGGCAATTACTGAATATCCTAAAGCACTTTTAGGCAATTTCGAAAAAGAATTTTTAGAAATTCCAAGCGAAGTTATCATCACTTCAATGAGAGATAATCAACGCTATTTTGCGGTTTTTAACAACAATAATTTAAGCAATCATTTCATTGTTGTTAGTAACGCAGTGTGCGAGGATTACTCAAAAGTCATACATGGCAATGAAAGAGTCTTGCGTGCAAGATTAAGCGATGCTATGTTTTTTTGGCAAAATGATTTAAAACACGGGCTAGAACCAAGCAAACTTTCTAAAATGACTTATTTTGAAGGCTTAGGAAGTATGCAAGATAAAAGTGAACGCGAAAAAGAAGTTGCTAAAATTTTATGTGAAATGTATCGCAACGACAAAAAAGAAGAAATTCTAAAAGCAATAGAATACGCAAAAGCGGACTTAGACACTCAAATGGTTTATGAATTTACAGAACTTCAAGGCATTATGGGCTCTTATTATGCCAAGACTATGGGCTTAAGTTATGAGCTTTGTTTGGCACTTCGCGAACAATATCTTCCAAATTCAGACAAATCAGAACTTCCAAGTACTGAATTTTCAAGCATTGTAGCTTTAGCTAATAAAATCGACACTCTCATGGGTCTTTTTGCTATAGGAAAGATTCCAAGTGGAACAAAAGATCCTTACGCTTTGCGTCGTGCAGCAAATGGAATTATCAAAATCGCTTTAAAGATAAACAAAGCCTTTGAACTTGATTTTCTTTTAAATCATTTAGCAAAAAACTATCCGCGCTTTGATATCAACGCACTAAAAGATTTCATCTTAGAAAGATTATATACATTTTATGATATTAATGCTTCTTTCGTTAAAGCAGTTTTAAGCTCTAAAAATAGTGACTTGGTTTATATTGATAGTTGCATTAAGGCACTTATAGAAATAAGTAAAAAGGATGATTTTGGAGAAAATTTTAGCACCTTTAAGCGCCTAGCCAATATTGCAACACCAAATGAAGCCAAAATCAATGAAAGCTTATTTACCCATAAAGCCGAAAGCGATCTTTATGAAAAATTTAAAACTTGTTTAACACATAATAGAACAAAAGAAATTTTAGAGTCACTATTTGCTTTAAAACCTCAAATTGATGCATTTTTTGATGAAGTTATGATTAATGTTGAAGATGAAAAATTAAAAACAAATCGTCAAGCTTTAATCTATTGCATCTATAAAGAATTTTTAAAAATTGCTGATATTAAAGAGCTTAGCTTATGAGAATTTTTCTTTTACTTTTTGCTTGCACTTTAATTTTTGCACAAGATATTAATTTAACTAAAGGGCAAGCACTTTTTTTAAATTTCGAAAAACAAGATCTTTTAAGCATTCAAAGCAATGGTAAAAAAATTAATTATTTTAATCATCCTAAAGATCAAAATACGGTTACAACCATCATCGCCATACCTTATAAAAGGCCTGAAAATAAAATCATACAAGCAAGGTATAAAAACAATAAAACCATAGAATATAAGATTTTGTACCAAGAAGGCAATTATCAAAAAGAAAGATTGCAAGTTGCTAAAAGCAAGGTCGCTCCGCCAAAATCCGTTCAAGCAAGAATAAAAAAAGAATTTCAGGAAGCAAATAAAATTTATCAAAGCTATACCTCAAAAGCTTTATTTAATGCGGATTTTATCATGCCTTTAAATAGCACCATTACAAGCGATTTTGGCAAGGCTAGAATTTTTAATAATACACTTTCGAGTTATCATAGCGGGACTGATTTTAAAGCTGCGGCAGGAACTCCAATTTATGCTACAAATTCAGGCATAGTCAAAATTGCAAAAGATCGCTATTATGCTGGAAAATCTGTTGTCATAGACCACGGACAAGGAATTTTTTCGCAATATTATCATCTTGAAGAAATCAAAGTCAAAGTTGGTCAAAGCGTTAAAAAAGGCGAACTTATAGGGCTTAGTGGTTCTAGTGGAAGAGTGACTGGACCTCATTTACATTTTGGAATTTTAGTCAACAATACCCAAGTAGATCCTTTAGATTTTATTCAAAAATTTAACACACTTTATCAATAATGTTAAAATTTAGTGAATTTTTTAATCAATGGCTTCATCAAAACTATTATAAAAATGCGGTTTTGGTAGGTAAAAAAGGGGATTTTTACACAACTGTTAGCGTTGGATCTTTATTTGGTGCTTTGCTTGCTAAACATTTTCTAAATTTAATAGATAAAAATTCCATTCATTTGCCTATTAGCATTATAGAAATAGGTGCAAACGAAGGTTTACTTATGAAAGACTTTATCAGTGCTTTACTTATTTTAAGACCTTGTATTTTTAAACACATTGAACTTTTTATCCTAGAACCTCATGAAAAATTGCAAATATTACAAAAAAATACTTTAAAAGATATAGAATTTAAACATATAAAAACACTTCAAAAAAACCAATTCAATAATGCTTTTTTCTTTTGTAATGAACTTTTTGACAGCTTTAATTGTGAATTAATTGATGGCAATAAAATGGCTTTTGTTGATGAAAATTTCCATTTGCATTTTGCCAATGCGGATAAAAAATTAATAGAAAAATGCGAAAAAATAGGACTTGCAAAAGGAGAATTTTCACCTTTTTTGGAAGATTTTTTAAACACCATTAAGCAAAGTACGGAAAAATTTGTTTTTTGTACTTTTGATTATGGAGTTAAAGCTGCTAATTCTTTTAGCTTAAGAATTTATCAAAACCATCAAATTTACAGCCCTTTTGAAGAAAATTTGAAAAACTTTTTTGGAAAAAGCGATATGACTTATGATGTGAATTTTTCGCATTTATTTTACATTTTAAAAGAGCTAAATTTGGAGCTTTTGGAATTTAAAAAACAAAATTTAGCTTTTATTGAATTTGGTCTAGAAGAGCTATTAAACCAAATTCAAAAAGAAAATCCACAAAATTACGCTTATTTTTTACAACAAAGCAAACATTTAATGTTTGGTTTTAATGATAAATTTCATTTTATTGAATTTAAACATTGTAACTATTAATATTCAACCCAAATCCCTTTAGTCCAACAAATTCTTTATCGCAACTTTTAGATAAAAGCTTAATTTCTTCTATATTAAAATACCTTAAAATTTGTGCACCAATACCATAATTTTTAAACTGGATAGAACTTGTTTTTTCACCTTGCATAAAAATAATTATTCCACCATTTTTGTGTAAAAATTCAATATGCTCTAAAAGTTCACTAAATTTTTGCGAAGTTAAAAGCTCAAAATCACTCCCACTAATATGAAATTTCACATTTTCACTCCTTCTTAAATTTCCAAAACAAAAAGCAATATGTTTGACTTGATTATGGTCCTCAAAAATGTATTTTTTAGCATCAAAATTTGCAATTCTTGCATCTGAGCACTCAAGCAAAGTAATCAAACTCTCATGTTTTAAACGATATTCTATAATATCAGATACGGCAATCATATTAAGATTGTGCTTTTGACAAAAAAGCTCTAAATCTGCTCTGCGTGCCATATCTCCATTTTCTTTCACCACTTCACAAATCACACAAGCGGGTTTAAGTCCAGCCAAACGGCACAAATCCACAGTTCCTTCAGTATGACCCGTTCTTTCTAAAACGCCACCTTTTTTTGCTATCAAAGGATTAATATGTCCAGGCCTTACAAAATCATTCGCATTAGCCTTATCATCAGCAAAAATCTTTATTGTCATATTTCTTTCATACGCGCTAACACCTGTTGCAGCATCTTTTGCATCAACTGTAATAGTAAAAGCTGTTTCGTGATTTGAAGTATTTTTTTGCACCATAAGAGGCAATTCAAAATGTTTAGCTAAAGCTTCATCTAAAGCCACACACACAACCCCCCTAGCCTCACTAATAGCAAAATTTACCTTTTCTTGAGTACTAAATTGTGTAGCAAAAATCAAATCTCCTTCATTTTCTCTATCTTCAGCATCAACCATTATTAACATTTTTCCTGCTTTTAAATCCTCTATTGCTTCATCTACACTTATAAAAGCCATTTTTTATCCTTAAATTTGTAATTTTTACCAAATTATAATCAATTATTCTTGACAAAAAAATTAATTTGCACTATAATCACATTTCTAAATTACTTATAATGCGATTAACACAAAATTATTGGGGTATCGCCAAGCGGTAAGGCAACAGGTTTTGGTCCTGTCATTCAGGGGTTCGAATCCCTTTACCCCATCCACATTATCTTATTATCGCGAAGTAGAGCAGTGGTTAGCTCGTCGGGCTCATAACCCGAAGGTCGGGAGTTCAAATCTCCCCTTCGCAACCAATGGACTTATTTTGATTAATTTCAATTTATTCTAACTCTTTTTATTTACCTATAAAATAAGGCTTTGTTAGATACTAGATTATTTTTAATTTATTTTAAATTTACTATACTTAGAAATATTTTTTATTGACTTTATTATTGTTCTTAATAAAATTTACTATTGACCTAAAGGAATAAAAGTGCTAAACGATACCAAAATAAAGGCTTTGAAAGCCAAAGAGAATAAATATTATTTGCTGATTTTGATAATTTACTTCTTTGTGTTTATCCTAGTGGCAAAAAACTTTTATGTTTAATTATAAATGCTCCAAAACTTTAAAATACAAAAGACTAACTCTAGGAGAATACCCCATTCTAAGTCTTACCAACGCTAGAAAGCAAAAAGATAATTTAAAAATTCAGAGATGACTTAAAAATTCTATGTAAAATAGAATCATTTAATGAAAGAAATAGAACACTTAGATATTTTTCGGTCTTGGTATCAGCTCTGCAACAAGCAATATCAAAATAGAAATAAAAAACAAACACAACAATCATATTTCCAGTTTTAACTACTAGTAAAAATACCAATAAGAGTTTTTGTCTTTAGTGGCAATGCTAAAAATACACTTGAGGCAAGTATATAAAAAATCATATCGCATATAAAATATAATTACATCAAAACAAATAAATAAAATTGCTACTTAAATTTAATAAATTTCAAGCGATTTCAAACCAAAATTTTAAAGAGAAACTAAATCAAAGTAAGGATTTTTTGACAAAGCTCTTTAGGATTTTGTGCTCTATAAATAGGTCTTCCAACTACTATAAAATCACTTAAATTTTCTCTAGCTGTTGCTAAATCAGCTACGCGTTTTTGGTCATTGCTTTCTTCGCCAAAAGGACGAATGCCTGGTGTTAGAGTAAGGAAATTTGAATTGGTATTTTCTTTAATTTTTTTACTTTCAAAAACAGAGCAAACCATACCATCAAGTCCATTTTCATAACTCATTTTAGAAAAATGTATCACCGCTTCATCAATATTTTGTTTATAAATACTATAGAAATTTTCTTCATCAAAACTTGTTAAAGCTGAAACCGCCAAAACCAAAGGTCGCTTGGAAAGTTTATTTAACCTATTCATCACTTCTTGCATAGCAACTTTCCCAGCACTTGCATGGATATTAATCATATCAACACCCAATTTTGAAATTTCCTCACAAGCATCAGCCATAGTATTTGGAATGTCATAAATTTTAAGATCGAGAAAAATTTTAAAATCATCGATTTTTTTTAACTCCTCTATGATTTTAAATCCATCCCTTAAATAAGTTCTCAATCCCACTTTTAGCCATAAATCTAAGCCTTTTAAATGCTTTACAAGGTCTAAACATTCCCTAGAACTTGCAAGATCAAGTGCCACACAAAGCTTCATTTATAAATCTTTCTTTAAGGCATCTAAAACGCCATTAATAAATTTAGGTGCATTATCACTACCCAATTCTTTAGCAAGTTCAATGGCTTCATTGATTACAATAGCCTTATCTGTCTGGCTAAACAAAAGCTCATAAGCTCCGAGTCTTAGAATAGATCTTTCTATAATGCCAAGTCTTTGAAGCTCTTTTTCATTTAAATACATACTTAACTTTTTATCAATAGTTTCCAAATTTTCGAAAACTCCTTGATAAAGACTTAAAGTAAAATGCTTTTGCTCGTTACGAATTTTTTTTTCATCTAGAAACTCTTCTACGAAATCTTCACGAGCAGAATGATTTAACTCTTTTGCATAAAGCAGAGAAATTACACTCTGTCTTACCTGATGTCTTGTTGCCATTTTATTCCTTAAAATTTCTTAGTTAAATCAAGCATTTCTATGATAGTAGTCATTGCTTCAAAACCTTTATTTCCTACTTTAGTCCCTGCTCTTTCTATGGCTTGTTCTATAGTATCGGTTGTCAAAACACCAAAACTTACAGGAGTGTTATGATTTAAACTTACATTGGCAATGCCTTTAGTTGTTTCTGCCGAAACATAATCAAAATGCGGAGTTGATCCGCGAATCACCGCACCCACGCAACAAATCGCATCAAATTTTTTACTTTCAATTGCTTTTTTTAAAGCATATGGAAGTTCAAAAGCACCTGGAACTAAAATAAGGCTTAGATTTTCTTCTTTTCCACCATGTCTTAAAAAAGCATCTTTTGCACCTTCTACTAATCTATCTGTAATCAAGTGATTAAATCTTGCATTGATAATAGCGATTTTCTCATCACCCTTTAGTTGTAATTTTCCTTCAATTATAGTCATTATTTTTCCTTTTTATTTTATGATATTTTGAATTTCTAAAAGTGTTTTTACGCAATTTTTAAGGCGTGTAAGATCAAGCATATTAGGTCCATCACATAAAGCCTTGCAAGGATTAATATGTGTTTCAAAGAAAAAGCCATCTACGCCTACTGCAGCTGCGGCTCTTGCCAAAGGCTCTACAAATTCACTTTTTCCGCCACTACTTCCACCTGCAGCTCCAGGCATTTGCACGCTATGCGTCGCATCAAAAATCACAGGTGCAAATTCACGCATTATCACCAACGAACGCATATCTACAACTAAATTTCCATAGCCAAAACTAGCCCCTCTTTCAGCCACAAAAACCCCATTTTTATCTGCTACTTCATAACCCTCTTCTTCTACGCCACGCGTTTGAAGTATTTTTTTAACGCTATATTTAATATCGCTTGGATTTAAAAATTGACCTTTTTTGATATTAACTTTTGCTTTTGTTTTGGCCGCTGCGACTAAAAGGTCTGTTTGGCGACATAAAAAAGCAGGAATTTGCAAGACATCAGCCGCTTCACTTGCAGGAGCTGCTTGAGTGCTTTCATGGATATCAGTTAAGATTTTCATACCAAATTCATCTTTTACGCTTTGTAGAATTTTAAGTCCTTCTTCAAGCCCAGGCCCACGAAAAGAATCAATGCTCGTGCGATTTGCCTTATCAAAACTTGATTTAAAATAAAATTCTATATTTTCATTTTCATTAAATTCTTGCAATTCTTTTGCTACCTTAAAAACCAAATCCTTATTTTCTATCACGCAAGGACCGGCGATTAATATCATTTTTTTCATTTATTTCCTTTATTTCTTACTAAAATTAATCCGCCAAAAACGATGCCTATTATACCTAAAAAAACCATAGCACTTGGTAAATTATCTCCCAAAATTATACCCACCACCAAGCTAAAAACCACATCAAGATAACTCACGCCCGCTACAACTCCTGCTTGCTTGGCTATACCATAAGACTTTGTGATATGAATTTGATAAAGAGTTCCAAGTGCGCCCACAAAAAGCAAAAGTAAACTAGCTTTCAAAGAAGGCATTACAAAAGGTGCTATTAAAAAATCCAATTCTTTTATTTCATAAAAACTTCCGATAATCATCGAAAATAAAGGCATTAAAGTCCCAATAAATATAAAAGAAAAAGCAATGAGTTCTGTAGGATAATATTTTCTTAACTCTCTAACACTAGTAAGTGCTAAAGCAGCAAAAAATCCACTCAAAATTCCTAGTGAAGAGTTTTTTAAATCAAAGCCCGAATGCGTAGAAGTATCTGCCCAAGGTTGAGCGATTAAAAGCACTCCGCTAAATGCAATTAATATTCCCACCCAGCCTTTAAATCCTATATTTTCTTTAAAAATCACAAATGCAATAAGAGTAATAAAAATAGGTGCAGTTTTTTGAAAAGCAAATGCCCCGCCTAAAGAAATATGGGAAATATTATAAAAAAATAAATAAAGCGACAAAGTCCCAGCAACTCCCCTAAAAATCAAAAGCCATAGATGTTTGCCTTCCTTATGAACTTTGCTTTTTCTCATCATAAAAAGCAAAACCATTACCCCAATAATATTTCTAAAAAACATAATTTCAATTGAACTCATTTCTTTGCTTAAAATTTTAGCACAAGCACCCATTAGTGCAAAATCAAGACAAGCTAAAATCATAAAATAAATTCCCAAATTATGCTTAATCACTCTAAGCATCTTTTTTCCTTGATTAAATTCTGGCTAATTCTAGTCTTTTTTTGCTTAATTTTAAGGCAAATTTTATATAATTTTTCTTTAAAAATATAATTTAGGATAAAAATGCAAAGCATTATACTTATAGGCAAACCAAATGTGGGAAAATCAAGCCTTTTTAATAGAATAGCAAAACAAAGAATAGCCATTACAAGTGAAATTTCAGGCACCACAAGAGATACAAATAAAACAGAAGTGCAAATTAATGACAAAAAAGCCTTGCTTATAGATAGTGGCGGACTTGATGAAAGTGATGAGCTTTTTAAAAATGTTAAAAAAAATACTTTAAAAGTCGCCAAAGAAAGCGATATTATCCTTTATTTAGTCGATGGAAAATTAGCTCCCGATGATGAAGATAGACATTTTTTTTATTCTTTAAAAAAATTAGGAAAGCCTATTGCCTTAGTGATTAATAAAGTAGACAACAAAAAAGATGAAGAAAGAGCGTGGGAATTTGCAAATTTTGGAGTAAAAGAGATTTTTAATCTTTCTGTTACGCATAATGTCGGACTTGATGAACTTTATATTTGGCTTGAAAAATTTTTAGATGAGCAGTTTTTAATCGCTGATGAAGAAGAGAATTTAGAAGATTTTTTAGAGCATTATGAAGAAGGAAAAGAATTTAATTTTAAAGAAGTCGATCAAAATCACATAAGAGTAGGTATTGTAGGGCGTGTAAATGTAGGAAAATCGAGCCTTTTAAATGCTTTAGTAAAAGAGGAAAGAAGTGTAGTAAGTAGCATTGCTGGCACAACTATTGATCCTGTAAATGAAAGCATTATCCATAAAGATAAAATGATAGAATTTGTAGATACCGCAGGCATTAGAAAACGCGGTAAAATTCAAGGACTTGAACGCTTTGCACTCAATAGAACAGAAAAAATTTTAGAAAAATCCCAAATCGCACTTTTAGTTTTAGATGCTAATGAAGGTTTTAATGAATTAGACGAAAGAATAGCCGGACTTGTGGCAAAGCATTATTTAGGCGTTATTATTGTGCTTAATAAATGGGATAAAACCGAGTTTGAATTTGACAAAGTAGTAAAAGAATTAAAACTGGATCGTTTTAAATTCCTAGCTTATGCACCTATTATTAGCGTTTCAGCTTTAAGCGGAAAAAGAGTACATGTATTGCTTGATAAAATTTTAGAAGTTTTTGAAAATTTCACGCAAAAAATCCCAACTTCAAAACTTAATGATTTGATAGCCCAAGCTACAAAAGCACATCCTTTACCACATGATTATGGAAAATTAGTAAAAATTTATTATGCAGTACAATATGACTTAGCACCACCAAAAATTGCTCTTATTATGAATCGCCCCAAGGTTTTGCATTTTAGCTATAAAAGATATTTACAAAACCAAATCAGAAAGAAATTTAATTTTGAAGGTGTTCCTTTAATCATTGCTTCACGCAAAAAAGGCAACAAAGATAATGATGAATAAAAATATCATTTTTACAGGCTTTATGGGTAGCGGTAAGAGCACTATTGCAAAGGCTTTTGCTAGAGAAAATGATCTTGTTTTTTTAGATAGCGATGATTTAATTGAAGCTAAATTTAATCAAAAAATTGTAGAAATTTTTAAAGAAAAAGGTGAGGAATTTTTTAGAAAAGAAGAGCAAAAAATGGCAGATTTTTTTTGTTCTTGCAAAGGTGCTTCCATAGCAAGCGGCGGAGGATTTGTAAATGTTTTAGATTTTGAAAAAATAGGCTTTTGTGTGTATTTAAAGGCTTCTTTTTTATATTTGCAAAAACGCTTAAGCAAAGATGAACTTGCTAAAAGACCTTTGTTTAAAGATGAAAATAAAGCAAAAAAATTATATAATGAAAGATTAAAAATTTACGAAAGTAAAGCAAATTTAGTGCTAAATGTAGAAAATAAAAGTATTGATGAACTTATAAAAGAAATAAAAAAGGTAATATCATGAGAGTATTAACAGGACTTCAGCCTAGTGGGGATTTACATATAGGCAATTATTTTGGTGCTATAAAGCAAATGATTGAAGCACAAAATGAAAATGAAATGTTTATGTTTATTGCAAATTATCATGCTATGACTTCAAGTCAAGATGGCGAGAAATTAAAACAAAATTCACTAAAAGCCGCGGCAGCTTTTTTGAGTCTTGGTATAGATCCTAATAAAAGTGTATTTTGGCTTCAAAGCGATGTTAAGGAGATAGTGGAGCTTTACTGGATCTTGTCACAATTTACACCTATGGGTTTATTAGAACGCGCACATAGTTATAAAGATAAAATAGCCAAAGGCCTAAATGCTTCTCATGGACTTTTTTCTTATCCTGTTTTGATGGCGGCTGATATTTTACTTTTTAATACGCAAATTGTTCCGGTTGGAAAAGATCAAATTCAGCATGTTGAAATCGCACGCGATATAGCTTTAAAAGTCAATAATGAATGGGGTGAAATTTTTACCCTACCTCAAGCTAAGGTAAATGAAGAAGTAGCTGTTGTAGTAGGAACTGACGGGGCTAAAATGAGTAAATCTTATCAAAATACCATTGATATTTTTGCCACAGAAAAAATTTTAAAAAAACAAATTTCATCCATAGTAACCAATAGTACTGCTTTAGAAGAGCCAAAAGACTGGCAAAATTGCAATGTATTTAAAATCGCAAAATTATTCTTAAATGAAAGCGAGCAAAAAGCTTTGCAAGATCGTTATGAAAAGGGTGGCGAAGGCTATGGGCATTTTAAAATGTATTTAAATGAATTAATCAGTACCTATTTTAATGATGCTAAAAAAGAATACGAAAGATTACTATCAAATCCTCATGAAATCGATGATGTTTTGCAAATGGGCGCAAAAAAAGCAAAAGAACAAGCACAAAAAACTATGCAAAAAATTTATGATAAAATAGGATTATAAAAGGAGAATTGATGTTGGATTTAAAAAATTTACAAAACAATTTTGAAGAAATTGCAAAAAAATTAAAAACAAAAAAAGTGGATGAAAAATTATTAAAAGAATTGAATGATATTTTTGTTCTTTTAAAAAAAGAAAGAGCTATATTAGAAGAATTTCAAGCCTTTCAAAATAAATTTAGCAAAGAGCTTGCTAGCACAGATGACAAAGAAAGCTTAAAAGCGAAATTAAGCGAAAATAAGATTAAAATCAATGAGCAAAACAAAATAGTGAGTGATTTAGAAAATAAACTAGAAAAAATTGCAAGTACTATTCCAAACATCCCTGATGAGTGTGTTCCTGTGGGCGAAGATGAAGATGAAAATGTTGAAATCAAAAAGGTTTTAACGCCTCCTCAATTTGATTTTACCCCAAAAGAGCATCATGATTTGGGTGAAAGTTTAAATTGGCTTGATTTTGTGCGTGGGGTTAAAATTTCACAAAGTCGTTTTTGCGTACTTAAAAATGAAGGTGCTTTGCTTAGTCGCGCTTTGGTAAATTATATGATTGATTTTAATAGAAGTCGTGGTTTTGAATTTGTCAATGTACCTTTTTTAGTAAATAGCGAAACAATGTTTGGCACTGGACAACTTCCTAAATTTAAAGATGATATGTATAAGGTCAAAGATGAAGATTTATATCTTATCTCCACTTCTGAAATTCCTGTGACAAATCTTTATAGTAGTGAAATCTTAACAAGCGAAAGTTTGCCTATAAAAATGACTTGTTATAGTGCTTGTTTTAGAAAAGAAGCAGGAAGCGCGGGACGCGATACAAGGGGCATTATCCGCCAACACCAATTTGAAAAAGTTGAGCTTGTAAGCATTACAAAACCCGAACAAAGTGATAGCGTTTTTAATGAGATGGTAGAATGCGCGAGTGATTTGCTAAGCTCATTAGGTTTAGCACACAGACATTTGATGCTTTGCACTGGTGATTTAGGCTTTAGTGCAGCAAAAACAATAGACCTTGAAGTATGGATACCATCGCAGAATAAATACCGCGAGATTAGTTCTGTTTCAAATTGTCGTGATTTTCAAGCAAGGCGTGCAAAAATTCGCTATAAAAACGAAAAAGGTAAAAATGAACTCGTGCATACTCTAAACGGCTCTTCTTTAGCAGTTGGTAGAACTTTAGTAGCAATTATGGAAAATTATCAAGACAAAGAAGGTAAAATCACTATCCCCGATGTACTTAAAAAATATCTATAGGTAAAAACCATGGCAGAAGAAATTATTCTCAAAGAAGATGATAGCAAACAAAACGAACAAGAAAACCTCAATCAAACCGTTGAAAATTCAAATCTTGATGAACAAGAAGAAATGTTTGAACTTGGAAAAAACGAAGAAGGTGCTCAAAACAACAACGAAACTCATCAAGCTACTTTTGAGGAGCAAAAAACCAATAATTCGTGGCTTAAAGGGAAAAAATTTATTGTTTTATTAAGCATTTTATGTGTAGTGTTAATAGCATTACTTATTTTTGTTTTCTATCTCTTTTTTGGAAACAAAGAAGAAAGTTCTAAAATTGTCTTAACGACCCCACAAGCCCAAATTCCGAAAGATAATTTTTCTGCCAAATTTGAAATGCAAAAAATCGAAGATATGGTGCAAAAAGCAAACGCCCTTTACCTTAAAGGAGAAATCGAACAAGCTTTAAAAGTATATGAACAAATTGCAGTTTATAGTGAAGCCATTTCAAACTACAATTTAGGTGTTTCTCAAATGAAACAAGCTAATTACGCACTAGCACTTGAAAGCTTTAAAAAAGCCATTGCGAGTAAAGAAAATCAAACTGTGGCAGCCATCAATGCAGCTGTTTGTGCTTTGCATTTAGGTAATGAGAAACTCTTTCAATATTATATTGATTTAGCTTATGTGTATTTATCTAATGAGGGAGATTCTAAGCTTTTTAATTATTATTTAAGTTTAATTAACTATTACAAGGGTTATTATCTAGAGTCTCTACAAATGCTTCAAAAAACACAAGTTGAACCTTACACAGATAATGCTAAATATTTGGGTGCAAAAATTTATGCACAAATAAATTTAGATAAACAAGCTATTGCAAATTTACAAGAACAAGAAAGTTACGAAGCAAGTTTGCCTTTAGGACTTTTATATGCAAGAATGGGTGAATGGGATAAAGCAAAACCAGCTCTTGATCGTGCTACAAAAATCGACGCATTAAGCAATCAAGCTCTAAGTGCACTTTCTTTAGTAGAATTAAAAACCGGAATGTATCAAAATCTTATTACAAAAATAAGTAATAAAAATAAAGCAGAACAAGCACAAATTTTAGGCATTTACAAAATCAAAACTGAACTTAAAAAAGAACTTTTTAATATAAGCATTGCACAAAGTAAATTTACAAAAGACTTCTTAAGTGATTTTCATAACCAAGCCGATCTTTTATTTTATTTTGCTCCTTATCAAGTTTTTGATTCTTCTCAAGCTTTTGACTATATCAACAAAGCTAATGCCACAGCTTTTTTAGAAGATGAGCAAAGTAATAACTCATATTTAAATAAAGGCAATGCCCTATCTTCAATAAATGCAAAACTTGCTAAAATCATTATGCAAGCCTTTAATTATAAACTCAGAGATGCCAATGAAGCTTTTAAAAATTTACTTCAAAATCACAAAGAGCACAGTGTTTTAAATTATAATCTTGCCTTATCCTATGCACAATTAAAAAATTATGATCAAGCGTATAAATACTTTACCACAAGCTATCATTTAGATCCCACAAATTATACCGCTGGTGCATTTGCAATACTGAGTGCAAAAATGATAAAACAAGACTTCACAAAATTGAATAATGAAATTTTAGAAAATATCAATGCTGATTCAAATTTTAATTCTCAAATATCAAGAAATATTATTTTACTCGCAAATAACGACTATGCAGCAACACTACCTTATTTAGATGAAGAAAATCAAAGCAAAAATCCATTAAATTTTATTTTTAGAGCTATTATTGCTAAAAATAATAACTTACACAATCGATCAGACCTTGAAATTGCTAATTTAAAAAAAGCCTTACCAAAAGACATCATAGCAAATATTTTATTCTTTAACTCCCAAAATTCAAATTTAAATATTAAAGAATATGCCAAAAATGCTCAGCTTTATTTCCAGAATAGTTCGCTTGATTATAACGCTTTATTTGGTGGCGCTAGTGTGGTTTTGGAAAACTATGTCACACTCATGCAAATTACCGGACTTTTAAATCAAGAAAGAGAAAAACTCAAACATCAATTAAGTATCAGTAAAGAAAATTCACAAGGTATTACTTTAGCTTTAGCCTATATGGATATTTTTGCAAGACAATTTCAAGAATCTTACGCACTTTATAATATACTTATAGATGAATACCAAATTAAAGATTCCAACACCTTATTTTTAGCTGCCGTAGCCGCAATAGGAGCCAATAATCCAAATTCAGCGGTAGCGCTTTTAGAACTAGCAAAATTACAAAATAATCAAAATCAAGAAGCAAGAGTAGCACTAGGCTTATTGTATCATCAACTTGAAAATTACGAACCCGCTTTATACCAATACGAGCGTATAGAAAATAATTTCAAAAGTAAATTTTTTACCTTCGATATCAAATAAATTCAAACCTAGAAAACTAGGTTTGAAAAGCATTACAAGGATCAAACTTTTACATCAAGAGTTTTTCCACCAAGCTCATCGATTCTAGCACTAACTTTTTCTATAGCTTTAGTGATGGTATCTTGGCTGATTTTTGGAAGCTCGCCACCCCACAATTTTTCGGCTTGCTCAAACCCCATTTTCATACCTTCAAAACCTTTTTGTAATTTTTCAAGATTATCTCCTGCACCTTGAATAACAAAATCAGCTATCCTATTTGCAGTGTTTTCAACTCCAAAAAACCCCTCTTCGCTTACTAAAGCGTTTAATTCATCAGGATTCATAGTGAGTATATCCTTGCCGTTATAGCCAATAGATGAAAAATCAATTCCTTGCAATATCGTACTTGCTTTTTGCATTAAGTTTGCATCAAAAATTCCAGAACTTCCGCTCTGCGCTTTTAAATTACCAAAACTTGCATTAAGCACTTGTTGATTAAATTCCATCAAATAAAGCGTACTAATACCCTTACCGCCTAAAGAATTTAACTCTTCTAAAGTCTTTTTATCAATATTAGAGCTATATTTTGCACTTTGAGTATTAATACTACTTGTACTCTCCTTTTTGGAATTTAGATCTTTATTGCTAACCTGTGTCTGCGTTGCACTATTTGCATAAGTATTTATTTGCATCGCTGCTCCTTTTATTGTGAGGTAAAATTCATATCGGTTATTTGATTATTTTTTTGATATAAGTTTTTTCTTTAAAAAGTGTTATTTTCTAAAAGTAACAAGAATTGAAGATTTCTAAATTGTATTTTAAAAAATATGGTGGAAGCGAGGGGAATTGAACCCCTGTCCAAAAATAACCCCACAAAGACTTCTACATGCTTAGCAAAGGTGAAAATTTCATCTAGCCAAACTCACCTTCCAAAATTTTAAGCTAGACTAAGACTTTAATTTCAACTAAAAGTTGTCAATTTTTAATCTACACTATCAAAAATGACCAAAAATTAAGCTAGATAGTATCACTTAAATTTCGGGCTCAACTGAACTTACGCAGCTTTAGCGTAAGCAGGAGCGAATTTAACGTTGTTTGCGTTTAATTTTATGTGGGCTTTTTACGCTTTGCCCAAAGCGACATGCCATCTAAGCAGACTTACTCCTGTCGAAGCCAAGTCGCTCCCATTATTTGGAAATAATACTTGGAACATTAACAATTAAAGGATTAAAAACAGCTAAAACAAAGTCATCATTTTCGTAAGATTGGCAATACTTTTCAAACTGATCGCTCATCAAAAGCATCCAATCTGTAAATTCATCGCTCGCAGGACCTTCAAAACGATTTGCTTGTGCCATCATTTCTTCACAAAATACACAAAAATCAGTCACTTCTTCAAGATTAAGCCTTCTTGCAGCCCAAGCAGTATTATGTGCTAAAGTTTCAAGCTCTTTTATGGCCTCTTTATAACGCACACTATCACTTCCAAGCTTGATGATTAAAGGTTCAAATCTATCGCACATCGTCCTAAAAAATTGCAAAAATTTTTCTATATCATCAATCTCATAGTCTAATTCTAGTTTTGTTAAAATTCCCATTTTTAAACCATGTTGTTAAAGTTTAATGCAAATTCTAGCAAATTTTGGATAAAATTAAAATTTTTTAAAACAAAAATTGATGGAAAAAAATGGATAGAATTGTAGAAATTGAAAAATATTCTTTTGATGAAACTTATGAAACAAGTCTAAGACCATCTAGTTTTGATGGTTATATAGGTCAAGAAAATATCAAAAAAAATCTAAATATTTTCATAAAAGCCGCAAAAAAAAGAAATGAATGCTTAGATCATATATTATTTAGCGGTCCTGCAGGACTTGGAAAGACAACTCTAGCAAATATCATTTCTTACGAAATGAATTCAAACATCAAAACAACAGCCGCACCTATGATAGAAAAAAGCGGAGATTTAGCTGCAATTTTAACCAATTTACAAGAAGGAGATATTTTATTTATTGATGAAATTCATAGACTTTCTCCTGCAATCGAAGAAGTGCTTTATCCTGCTATGGAAGATTTTCGCCTTGATATTATCATTGGTAGCGGTCCTGCAGCACAAACAATAAAAATTGATTTACCAAAATTCACACTCATAGGCGCTACAACTCGTGCTGGAATGCTTAGCAACCCTTTACGCGATCGCTTTGGCATGCAATTTAGACTTGAATTTTATAAAAATGAAGAATTGGCCATCATCTTAGAAAAAGCCGCGATAAAACTAGGTAAAACTTGTGACAAAAAGGCTTCTTTAGAAATCGCTAAAAGGAGTCGCTCTACACCTAGAATCGCCCTTAGACTTTTAAAAAGAGTTAGAGATTTTGCCGATGTTAATGATGAAGATATAATTAGTGAGAAAAGAGCCAAAGAAGCATTAGATTCATTAGGAGTAAATGAGCTTGGTTTTGATGCGATGGACTTAAGATATTTAGAGCTTTTAACGGATGCAAAAAGAAGACCAATAGGACTTTCAAGCATAGCAGCAGCGCTAAGTGAAGATGAAAATACTATCGAAGATGTAATAGAACCTTACCTGCTTGCTAATGGCTACATAGAACGCACTGCTAAAGGACGCATTGCGAGTAATAAAAGTTACAATGTACTTAAACTCAATTATGAAAAAACTTTATTTAATGACGACTAGGAGAAAATTTTGAAAAATGGAAAAATATTTTTTATTGTTTTTGTTTTAATCGTGCTTTGTTTATTGCTGTATTTGTTTAAAAGCTTTTTGATGGTTATTGCCATTGCGAGCTTAATGGCTGTGGCTACTGCAAACATTAATGCTAAATTTTTAAGCCTTGTTAAAGGACGGAAATTTTTAGCTGCAGGACTTACGACAGCTTGTATGGTTTTGCTTTTCTTTGCCCCTTTTGTTTATGCTATGATAGAAGTGGTTAGGGCTTTAAAAAATTTTGATATCAATATCGTTACCTCAACGCTTGATTATATAAAAAATTATCAATTTACCCTACCAGAGTCTTTAAATTTCTTAGAACCAAAAATTAAAGAATTTTTAGCCAATATTGATTTAAATCAACTCTCCAAACAAGCCTTAACTTATGTTTCAACTTTTACAAAATCAAGTGCAAAATTTTTAGTAGATATGGCATTAATTTGTATTTTCTATTTCTTTGCAAATCTTTACGGAACCGAACTTATCATCTATCTAAAAAGTATCATACCTATAGAAAAACAAGAACTTGATGAAGTTTTAAGCGAAGTGGGCAATGTAATGGCTGTAGTGCTTTATTCTATGGTAATCGTAGCCATCTTACAAGGTGCACTTTTTAGCATTATCGCAGCATTTTATGGCTATGATGCCCTACTTATGGGCGTTATATTTGCGGTAAGTTCGCTTATACCGGCTGTTGGAGGAGGTTTGGTTTATATACCTGTGAGTATTTACGAATTTGCCTCAAATGGTCTAAATTCTGCCTTAGTAATTTTAATTTACTCCATCATTGTCATTTCATTTATTGCAGATACCTTAGTCAAACCATTAATTATCAAATGGATCAACGAAAAACTTGTCAAAACTCCAACAAATATCAATGAACTTTTAATCTTTCTATCAATGATAGCAGGTATTTCAAGCTTTGGATTTTGGGGAATCATTTTAGGTCCTGCAATTTTAACTTTTTTTATTTCTACAATCCGTCTTTATGTAATACTCAAACAAAAAAATTTAATTTAGCAACCTATACGCCGCACAAGCTTGTGTATGTGAGCCATCACAAGCTTTTCCTAAATATCTCTTGGCTAGTTTATCATCTTTTTCTTTGATTTGATAATAACGCCCTAAAATGTAACAAGATTCCAAAAAATCAAATTGGCAAGATTTTTTATAATAACTTAAAGCCAATTTTAAATTTTGTCTTACAATCAAACCTTGCTCATTTAAATTTGCAAGTTTGTAACAAGCAAAAGAATCTTTCAATTTGCATGACTTTTCATAAAAATACAAAGCCATTTCTCCATCTTTTTCCTCTTCATATAAAGAGGCTAAAGCATTGCAAGCTTGTGTGTGAGCTAAATCACAGGCTTTTTTATGAAAAAGTTTAATTTCTCGTTTCCCATCTTGCAAAAGTGCCAAATTAAAACAAGCACTTGAAATTCCTTTATTGCAAGCAAAATTATAGTGCGCCTTTGCCTTTTGCATATCTTGTTTAACCCCATAAGCATTTTCATACATCAAAGCTAAAGAAAAACAGGCTTTTGCATTATTTTTTTCACATAAAGCAGAAAAAATTTCAAAGGCTTCTTGATAGTTTTTTTCTTCGTATTTTTTAAAAGCAGTGGAAAAATCATTAGCTAAACCAAAAACACCTACGCAGCAAAATAACAATATCTTCTTTATCATAAATTTTTAATTTCCTCTTCTAATTTCGAAACTAAATTTAAATGCTTTTCAAAAGCATTTTTGCGTGTTTTTATTAACTCATATTTTTTAGAGATAATTTCTTGAAATTCTTCAAACATTTGTTTATAAATTTTCAACATTATAGGTTTATTGATGAGTAAAACTTCAAACTCATGGACATTAAGCTCGGTTAAAACTCTTTCATAAATTTCACTCATCTTAGGATAAAAAAGAGAAAATTCAGAACTATCAAGCTCATATAACTCCTTACTTTCATTGATTTTGCGGCTGAAAAAACTTAAACTAATTTTAGTGGCATTTTCATAATTTGCCAAAGCTTTCAAATTTAATTTTTCAAAAAACAAATCAAGCTCCAAACATTTCTTAAACAAACACTCTTTAAAATCTTTCAAAAACAACTCATCGCTTGCATTACAAAAGGTTCTAAGCTCTGAAAATTCTATATCGCTTTGCAAGTCATTATCTTTTTGAATATTGGCAAATTCAGATCTAAAAAGCATAATATCTTTTTGAATTTTTTCATAAGCAAGATTTAAATCCTGCTTTAAAATCTCAAAATTTTTAGAAATTTCATTTTTCATTTTTTTAATTTCTTTACTCATAGAATCTGAATTATAAAACATAGCCAAAAAAGCATCATCGCTTGCTATAAACGGGGTTTGATAGTCGTATTTTACATATAAATTTTTAGAAAATATTTTTTGTGATTCTTTATAATAATGCGCCTTTTTTTCTTTCACAGAAGATAAAATTTCTTTTGAAATTCTGTTGCTTAAAGATTTTAAATTCTCTAAAATTTGATGATTTAAAATATTGATTTTTTGCACTAAATTTTCGTTATTTTCTTCAAGCAAATTCTTAAACCGCGAAAAACAAAATTCAAGTTTTTCAAAAATTTTTCCAAACAATTCATACTGAACCCTTAAAATTTCACAAAGCTCTAAAAGTTTTCTTTTTGCAAACTCTTGCTTTAGAATTTTTTTATCCATTTTTTCTAAATATTCTAATAAAAGTGCAAAATTTGAAAGCTCATAAGTTTCTTTTTCCTTGGCTTGTTTGCAAGAAATGGCAATGATTTTTTCAAAATACTTTCCAAACACAGAATTTACATAATTTAAAACATTATCAAGCTCGTCTTGAGTGAGTTTATCTTTTTGATTTAACACGCAAATTGAATGATGCTTTAAAATAGGCAAATGCGCCTTAATCGCATCTTCTTCGCTTTTTTTACCTGCATTATCAATCAAGCTAAGCCAAATCAAAGAATGAGTGTTATAAAGCTCGCTAAGCGTTGTATTGCTATCCATTTCATTGGCATTAAGACCTGGAGTGTCGATTAAAGTTATATCCTTTAAAAGCTCAATAGGAGCAAAGATATGCAAGCTTTTGGTTTGTTTGATATCTTGCCTTTGATCGGTGTATTTTGCAAGTTCTTCTATATCTGCAATCACATCGCTGCCATCTTCAAATTCAACCCTCAAACAATACTCTTTAGCATAACGCAAAAAGGTGGGTTTAAAAGTTACAGGGACAACACCTGTTGGCAAACAATCTTTTTGCAAAATAAGATTTAAAAGACTAGATTTTCCACTTGAAAACTGCCCGACTATTCCTATATTAATAGCTCTATCAAGACTAGAAATGATATTTTGCGATTCTTTTATAAAATAAGAGCTAGGATGCATACTAGGATCGTTTAACTGTGAAATGATTTTTTGAATTTGCCCTTTAAAACTGTCATCATATTCTTTGCAATACGCTTCTTTATAACTTTTAATAAAATCTTGTAAAATACTAATTTGCATTAATCAAATCCATTCTTAAAGCTTCTAAACACTTAATCTTTTCTAAATTTTTTTCATATTTTTCAAAGGTATTTGCATCTTTTGCTTGCGTATTGTTTAAAAGCTCATTAAAATAAGCCATTTTTTGCTCTTGCTCTTGCTCATAGAAAGACATTTTTGAATTTAAAAATTCCAAAAACTGTGAGTTGATATTTAACTCTTTTAAAATCTCATCAATTTTAAAATTTTCAAAAGAAAGATTGATAAATTTTTCAAGTTTTGGCTCAAGAGTGAAAATATCTTTATCATCTTCTAGAATTTTTTGAATTTCTAACTTAAATAAGGCGTATTTATCATCTGCAAAAATATTTTCAATGCTCTTAGAAAGCTTAGTTTTAAACTCTTCAAAACCATTATCAAAATCATCTTTTAAAAAAGCATATTTTGCGCTCAAGGCTTCTTTTGTGCTTTCGATATTTTTAAAATTCTCAAATTTTATCTCTCTTAATACATCATTAATCCCATCTTTAACTGTAATATCAACGATACTCATAAGTCTTGAAAGATTCATTTTTTGCTTTTTAGAATTTGTATATTTTAACTCATCGATCAATCTTTCTTTAAGTTTTTTTGCTAGTAAAATCATAAGTACTTTTACATCATTTGCGCCATTTGTGCTTAATTTAGCAACAAGTTGCGCGGTATCTTTTTTTGCTTCTTCTAAATTTTTCTTTTCTTTTTCATAATTTAAAAATAATTCTTGATTTTGGGCATTTAACTGGTGCTTTAAGGTATTAAATGCTTGGTTTTGCAAGTGATATTTGGTGATTAAATGAGTGATTTCTAAATTCAGTTCTTTTTTATAAGCTTCTAAAGCTAAAGCAACCTTGGCGCCTGAATACAACTCATTAAAAAGATAATTTTCAAGCTCTAAAACACCACTCTCTTTTAAAGAGCTTTCATCTGCCACGCCTTGGTAAAAATCACTTGCTTTTTTTGCACTAATGCTTAAAAAATCTATTTTTTGAATAAAATTCTCATCAAATTCCAAAGCCTTAAGTCTTGATTTTAAAGTTTGTTTAGTGTAGTCTATAACCTCATCTAAATCCTTAGAATTAAGCAAATCGGCCTTTGTCAAAACCACTAAAAGTTTAGAAACTCTTGAATTTAGCAAACAATCAAGCAAAAACTCAGTATCCTTTTGCGTTAAACTTTGAGATACATTCATTAAGTGGATCAAAAAATCACTCTCTTTAATATACTCATTAGTCACTATCTCTCGTTGCACCATCACATCATCAAGACCTGGAGTATCAACAATGCAAATATTATTTTTTAAAAATTCCAAAGATGCGTTGATTTCTATTTTTTTAATTAAAGCTGAAATTTGATTTTTCGCACTAGTAAAATTTTTAAGCTCTAAAAGATCAATTTCCTCACTTAAAGAATCCTCCTTGATATAACTTTGAATATCAAGCTTAGAAGAAAGCTCAGTTACAAACTGCTTCATTTCAGCGCTAAATTTAGAACTCGCTAAAATATTTTCCCACTCTTTAATGCTCCAAAAATAAATTTTCGCCTTATTATTCTCCCCATATTTTAATAGGGTTAAATTTGCAGTTTCTGGGATATTTGAAACACCCAAAAAATCTTTTTTAAGCAAAGCATTTAGCATACTAGATTTTCCCGAATTCATCACTCCAGTTACTGCGATAATAAAATCAAGCTTAGAAAATTTATCTGCCATTAAACGCAATTTATCTTGAGTGCCTTCATCATCGCACAAAGCGCAAAGCTCTGCATTAATATGATTTAAACCGCTAAAACTATTTAAAACTTGTTCTTTTCTATCAATTTGCCCAAGCTCTAAATTCTCCAAAAAAGTCAATAAAATGGAATTATCATTAATAGCGTTTAAAATACTTAAAGCTTTTATTAAATCAGATTTTGAAATATAAGATTTCATTAACAAATTTAAAGAACACACTTGGGCTAATTCTATACCATAAATATCTACTCTTAAATGAATTTTTTTAAATATATTTTGAAATTCTTTTAAGGCTATATATTTTTCATAATTTTCAGAATTCACACTTAAAATGATAGCAATTTCAGCCAAATCTAAAGTATTTTTATCATCAAACTCAGCACTTAAATCTAAAAAAACCAGATTCTCTTGCCATAATTCTTGTAGAAGTTTTAACATATGAAGATCCAAAAAGCCCAAAAAGGGCTTTTTTTATTTATTTTTTTGAGCGACAAGTTGTCTTCTCATATAAGCAATTTTGCTTTGTAAAGGTAGATTTTTAGGACAATTATCTTCACAAGCAAGCAAAGACATACATCCAAACACACCATCATCATCACCCACTAATTCATAAAAATCTTCAACACTTCTATGATCGTGTGGATCTTGCAAATATCTAGCTGTTCTTAAAAGTCCTGTTGCTGCGATGAAATTTGGACGCATAAGTTTTGTTGCACAAGAGGCAACACAAATTCCACATTCTATACAACGATCAAGCTCAAAAGTCTCATCGGCAACTTCTGGTTCGATGCGTTCTTCGATTTTTGAAATATCAGTTTCTTTTTCATTATGCACCCAGCTTTCTACGCGCTTACACATATCTTCAAACCACTCGCCTGTATTTACGCTTAAATCTTTAATGTGTCTAAATGCTGGCATAGGCATAAGCTCAATCACGCCATCAGGATAATCTTTAGTCAAAGTTTTACAAGCCAGTTTTGGCACACCATTAATCATCATAGCGCACGATCCACAAATCCCTGCACGGCACACAAAGTCAAAACTAAGATCGGCATCCATTTTTTCTCTAATTTGTGTTAAACACACAAAAATAGTCATAAAAGGAGTTTCTTCAAGCTCATAAGTCACAAAGTGTGGTTTTGAAATTTTACTTAAAGGATTATATTTAAAAGCCTTTATCGTTAATTTTCTACTCATAATCAACTCCTATTCTTTGGTTTAATGCTTTGTATTTTGGTTGCAACTCATAAGGCATTAAAGCGTGTTGAATTTCATGACGACTCTTGCCTTCTGCCTCCATTTTTTCACGAATCGCATCCACTTCTGCTTGGCGCTTTTCACTTAAAGGATTTTCTATGATATTTCCTTTGGCACCGTATCCGCGGAATGCTGGCGGCATTTCCATTTTCATAATATCTAAATCCGCATACTCAACTCTTGGTAAAGTTTCACCTTCAACCCAATAAGTAAGCGTTCTTTTCATCCAATTTAAATCATCTCTTTTTGGATAATCTTCTCTATAATGTGCCCCACGGCTTTCAGTTCTAAGTAGTGCTCCATAAGCCACACAAAGAGCTATTTTAAGCATTCTTGGAACTCTATAAGCTTCTTCCAATTCTGGATTAGCGCAGTCAAGTTCTTTGCAGTGTACTTTTACATCTTGTGCATCTTTATAAAGTTTTTCAAGCTCATCTACAGCTTCTTTTAAGCCTTCGCCTGTTCTAAAGATAGCCACTTTATCCCACATGATTTCTTTCATTCTGTTTTTGATTTCAAAAACATTATGTTTGCCTTCTTTGTCGGTTAATGATTTTAAATATTGGTATTCTTTTGACAAAAAGTCTTTTACGATATTAGTATCAATGATTTCGCCATTATTTTTACAATAATCTGCAAAATAATCTCCCACTATCATACCTGCAACAACAGTTTCAGCACATGAATTTCCGCCCAAACGATTAAAGCCGTGCATATCCCAGCAAGCTGCTTCACCACAAGCAAAAAGACCATCTAGCCATTGACTTTCGCCCGTTGGTTTTGTTCTGATTCCACCCATAGAATAATGCTGCATAGGTAAAACCGGTGCCCAACCTTTTGGACCTTCATCAGCTGGATCGATACCATTAAAAGTTTTACAAATATCTTGAACATCACGAAGATTTTTTTCTACATGCGCACGACCAAGAATTGAAATATCAAGCCATAAGTGATCTCCATAAGGACTTTTTACACCTTTACCTTTGCGAATATGCTCCATCATTCTACGACTTACGACATCACGGCTTGCAAGTTCTTTTTTCTCTGGTTCATAATCTGGCATAAAACGATATCCATCCACATCACGCAAAATACCACCATCACCACGACAACCTTCAGTAAGTAAAATTCCACTTGGCACAATAGGAGTTGGATGAAACTGCACTGCTTCCATATTTGAAAGTCTGCAAAGTCCTGTCTCAAGAGCAATGGCCGCACCTGTTCCCTCACAAATAACCGCATTAGTGGTTTGTTTATAAATTCTACCATAGCCACCTGTCGCTATCATAGTTCCCCTTGCCACATAAGCAATTAATTGTCCGTTAGTTAAATCCCTTGCAATAACACCTAAACATTTTTTACCATCATGAATGATTCTTACTGCTTCCATTCTATCGATGATTTTTACTTGGTGTTTAATTGCTTCATTTGCCACGCCATAAAGCATACAGTGTCCTGTTGCATCAGCTATAAAACAAGTTCTCCATTTTTTTGTTCCGCCAAAATCACGAGCGTTAATAAGTCCGTGTGCCTCATCTCTTTCTTTAATGGTTGTTTTTTGCGCATTGATTACAACCGTTCTTTCACCTTTTTTTACCCTAGTCCAAGGCACACCCCAAGCTGCAAGCTCACGCACAGCTTTAGGAGCGGTTTGTGCAAACATCCTTGCTACTTCTTGATCACAGCCCCAGTCACTTCCTTTAACTGTATCTGCGAAGTGGAGATCTTCATTATCACCTTCTCCTTTAGCACCATTTCCCAAACTTGCTTGCATACCACCTTGCACCGCAGCTGAGTGAGATCTTTTTACCGGACAAATACTTAAAAGCGTTACACTTTGACCGCTTTTTGCAACCTCAATAGCAGCTCTAAGACCTGCTAAACCGCCACCTATTACTAAAGCATCACTGTATTGTATATTCATAACTTGCTCCATTGTAGTTTTTTATCATTGCAGTTGTTTGATTTTGCTGATTTTGATAATTTTCATAACCAATTTTTGCAAAAGCCGCAAGACTTAATACACCTAGCACTAAGAAAAATACACTGATAACCCATTTAGCAGTTTTAAGTTTTTTACGACTTTCTTTGGCATTTTTACCCTCAAACCAGCCCCATTTTACACAAAGTCTATAAAGCCCAATACTTCCATGTAATTCAACACAAATCAATAAAACCACATAAAACAACCACATAAAATGGCTTACCACTCTCTCGCCTGACATATCACCACTGATTTTATCTGCATTTGTGATGATAAAAATCAAGTGTGCAGATCCCAAGAAAAACATAACAAAACCTGTAAAAGCTTGAACCCACCAAAGTGAAGTATCGCCATGTTTCATAGTTTTACTATGAGTTCTTAAAAGTTGAAATTGACGAAAATTAATAGGAAATTTTCTCATCGCAAGCCCTGCATGAACAATAAAAATAATCAAAACACAGGCGGCCAAAAATGAGGTGATATAGCTCATCACTGGATTATCATAAACAAATTTTAATTCCAAAAAATGCACCACAGAATTAAAAAACTCTTCACTCACCAAAATCGTAGATACAAATATCATATGCACCCACATAAAAAGCCCTAAAAAAAGACCAGAAGCACTCTGGATAAAATCCAGTTTCGCAGGCATCTTGCTTTTTTTGCCTTCAATGCTCTTACCTAGATAACCTTCGATAAGCTCACTCATTACCTCTCCTTTTAAATTAAAAATTTCGATATAGCATTATAATATGAAAGTCTTTATTTTTTTTTAAAAACATTATTTGTCCTTTTTAGGCTTACAAACAACAACAAACTTGCTACAAACATTAGCAAACTCAAAATCTGTCCCATACTCAAACCCAAAACAACAAATCCTATACCAAAATCAGGCTCACGATAAAATTCACATAAAAAGCGTGCTAAAGAATAAGCCATAGCATAAACCGCGATCAATTCTCCTTGTCTTTTTTGTATTTTTCTGAAAAAATATACTATCAAAAATACCACAAAACCCTCTAAAAATGCCTCGTAAAGTTGCGAAGGGTGTCTTAAAATTCCATCTACATAAATTCCCCAAGGCACATCAGTTACGCGTCCAAAAAGTTCTTGATTTAAAAAATTTCCAATTCTTCCAAAAATATAACCAATAGGAACACTTAAAGCTACCAAATCAAGATATTTCCATACATTTTGTTTATATTTTTTGCAAAACAAAAGAGTTGCCACTAAAAAACCCACAATAGCTCCATGATAGCTCATTCCACGAATTCCAACAAATTCTCCGTTAATATAAGGATTAAAAATTTGCCAAGGATGAGTTAAATACCATAAAGTATTTGCATCATAAATTAGAATATAACCAAGTCTTGCTCCTAAAATAACACCTATTTCAACCCAAATAAAGTAATTATCCAACATTGTATTTGAAATATCAAATTGATCTTTTTTTACAAAATATTTTGCTATAAATAAAGCTACAAGTAAGGCCAATACATACATAATTCCATACCAATAGACCTTAAAATCAAACAAAGTAAAAGCCACTACATTAAATTCAGAATAAATATTTTGCCAATTTTGTATCATAAAAAAGTCCTAATTTTGGGTATAAAGAGTAAAAATATATCAAAAAAACTTTAATCTTGCTATAATTAAAATTTTAATTTTCAGTATAAAAGGTCAATGATGAAAAAAATTTTACTTTCAAGCGCTGCCGCATTTTTACTTATATCCTGTAGCAATACAAGCTCACAGTTTATTAATGTTTCTTTGCCTAATTTCAAACCCTTAACACCAACACAAATAACAACACCGCAAAGCAATATCACTATTAATTTTAGCACAATAGAAATAGAGCAAAATAATAATTATTCAGATTATTTCCAAAATTCTATATTAAAAATCAGATTAGACAAAGAAATTGAGCTTCTAAAACAAAATACAGAAGAACAAATTAAAACTATATTGGCACTTAAAGGTTATAAAATAGACAACACTTCAAATGCACCCTATTCTCTAAAAGGTAAAATTATCGTTTTTATACAAGAAGATAATATCGAAAAATCAAGCACCTGGCTCAATGGAGAATCTGTAAATTCAACACTTAGTCTTAGTTTTAAGGCAAAAATAGACTTTGTCGATAACACTAACGCACAAAATTACACAGAATTTAGCTCTAATACTAATTTGGATTCCTCCATACATCTTGTATATCCTATCAAAAGTGGCGAGGGAGTTAATATATTTAAAACAACCATTAGCACCGTTCCAACACAACTAAATAGAGGCTTAGAAAAACCTGCTTTTGAAATTGATAAAACCTTTTTAACCTTTTACAAAAATACACTCGATACCTTATATAATAAAATGCCTCAAGCCACCTCAATGCCAACACCTACACAAACGCTTGATAATAACACAAGTAAAAATTTGGAATTTAATGAATTTACACCTTTGGAATTTAACGAAATTCAAGAGGATAAAACCTTGCAAAATCCTTTAGATTTACAAAAACAAATTCCAGAGAATAACAACAGCACCATTCCACAAATGGATAAAAATACAAGCGATATTTTAATCTTTGAATAATTATTTTTGCGTGGAGTAAATTTTTACCAAAAACTCCACATCAATCTTATTTCCAGAAGCATTTAAAATTATAGGATAACTGATTTTGGCAACATTTTTGTATTGATTTAAATCTTTAAAAAATTTATTAAGCATTTGAGGATTATCAATCGTGGAACTAACATTAAGCTCTTCCACCAAATAAGCCTCTCTTTCAACTCCATGTGCCTTTTTTAAACGCACATCTTGAAAATAATTCTTTAAAAATTCAATAAAATCTTGCTGATTAAAAGCTGTATTAAACTGATTTAAGGTAAAATTGTTCTCCTCTTTTAATATTTCCACTCTTTGTTTACTCACTTGCAATTTCGCCAAAAAATTATCATTCAATTTTTGCTGATTATTTAACTTATAATTAGCCATTTTATAATCTTTTAATGCAGGTAACAACAACAAAACAATCAGTAAAGAACACAATGCTATAAAGCTCAAAACATAAGCAACAAGCTTAACAAAATTTAATTCTTCTAAACTCTTATCTTTCATTATCTAACCTTATAGTTTCTTCATTAACGCTAACAAATCTATACCAACCATTTTTCAAACGATAAAAACTTGTTTTACTCTCATCAAATACACTTTTTAATGGAGTTTCTATCAACAAAGAAAACATTTCTTTAGTGGGAGTAATTCCACTAAGTCTTAAATAATGACGATTGATATTAAGCTCATCAAGTTTAATTCCGTTAGTTTTGACAATCAAATCAAAAAGGTTAGCAATATCATAACGCAATTTTTCATTATCCCCTTCTTTACCATTAATACTTAATGCCAAACCCTTTTGATCACTCAATAAAACAAATAATTTTTCATTCTCATCGATGGAATTTTGTATGGTGATTAATTCTTGTTTTTTTTGCTCTATATTTGATAAGATAAAACTGGTTTTAATATAAATAAATAAATAAATAAATACAATAAATCCCGCTCCAAAGAAAAAAAATACCATCCAAATTCTTAAAAATAAGCTAAAAACTGGTTTAATTTTCGGTTTTACAAAACTATAAGTCATATCTTAAGCTCCTTACGCATAAGCTCATTCATCAACTCTAAAGTATCAACTTTAATCACCTGAGGAGTGAGAAAAATTTCATTTTCTATATATTCTAAAGTGGCTTTTGAAATATTTTCATTATCAAAAATCACAAATTCATCAATAAAATTACTCTTATAGTTAGGATTATTATAAAATTCTTCTATGCTAGAAATAATATAACGACAAACCACCATATCATTTCCAAAATCTTCAAGCTTTTCGTTTTGTTGTTGCTCCTCTAAATGCTCCAACTTATCCTTAAGCATACTATCGAGCTCTTTTACATCATACTCTTCATCAATACTAAATTCTAAGCCTTCTTCTATGGCTTCATTTTTATCATCAGAAATAATTTCTGGAAATTCTTTCATACGAGTTTCAAAAAAACTTCCAAATACCACTTTATTTGCTTTAAAAATAACCACAGCAATACAATCACTATGCTTATAAATACAAAGAGTTATCAAATCTTTATTTAAAATTTTTTCTTTTTTAACACAATAATGCAATAAAGCAAAAGGTGAAAATATAAAATCCACCCCTCCGCCAGTAAATATTTTTTTATACTGTTCTATGCTTTTTAAAGAAGCGTAAATTTGCATATTTTCTATATTTAAATACTGAATATTTTTCATTTCATTTTGCTTATTTGTATTATGAATACTTTCCAAAAATATCCCTTGCGATACATCTGAAAAAAACACAGAAATATAATAAAGCTGCGTATTTTTTATAAGACTTTGAATATAAGCTATTAATCTATCTTGGGAATCAAAAGTTTTTTCATCCATTTCTATAATTTGACCATTTTTGACACTATGGGTGCGGACAATGTTATTTCTTTCTTCCAAAATAACACATATTAATAATTGGTGCATAAATCTTCTTAGAGAAAAAAACATTTTTATTCCTTATTTTTGAAACCATCCATTTGATACATCATATCAAAATTTGTCTGAATTCTTTTTTTAGCCTCGTCAATATCCAAATTTTCCACTTCTATAGGCTCTGAAATTCTATAAACAATCTTACTAAAAGGCTTAGGCAAAATCATCCTATCCCAGCTTTTAAATTCCCAATACGCACTTGCTTCATAATTAAGCAATAAAATCTTCACTTTACATTTTTGCGCTAAAGCAATACAACCATCTGCAATACTATGATAAGGCCCACGAGGACCATCGGGAGTAATAACTACATCGTCTTTTTTATCCAAAACTTTAAAAGCCTCCCTTAAGGCTGAAATAGCTCCTTTTGAAGAGCTTCCTCTGATAGTATTTATTTTAAAAAATTCTATATTTTTTGCAATCAAATCCCCATCTTTATGATGAGAAATCATCACATAAGCTTTTTTACCTTTTTTTTCAAAATACCTAAATGCAAAAGGCATCAAAGCCAATCTACCATGCCAAAATAAAATCACAAAAGGGGTATCATCGAGTTTTTGTCCCAAATACTCTTTCTTGCAAGTTAGAAAAATTAGCCATTGTAAAATATAAATTCCAAAGGCTAAAAATGAATATTTAAATGATTTCCCCATACAGCACCATACGCTTTGCATTTGCAATTTTTACTTTGCAAATTTTACCCAATAATTCCTCACTGCCTTTAACTTGCACTAAAAAATTATTATCCGTTCTACCTGCCACAGCCCCATCAGCACGCAATTCTTCAAACAACACTTCAAATTCTTTACCTTCTTGTTTTGGCATAATTTCATCTAAAATTTGCGTGTGTCTTTCTTGCAAATATGTTAGTCTTAAGGAAGCAATATCATCAGGAATTTGATTTGGCATAGTAGCAGCCTTTGTTAAAGGGCGTTTGGAGTATTTAAAAGAAAAAATTTGCTCAAAACGCACTTTCTCAATCACATCCATTGTATCTTCAAAATCTTTTTCATTTTCACCCGGAAAAGCAACAATGATATCCGTAGAAATGCTTACTTTAGGACATAAAGAACGAAGTTTTAATGCACGATCTAAATACCATTCTTTCGTATAGCCTCTTTTCATAGCCTTTAAAATTTCACTTGATCCGCTTTGTAAAGGCATATGCATTGATTTACAAATTTTAGGATTTTTTGAAAAAACATCTAAAAATTTATCATCCATATGCAAAGGATGTGGACTAGTAAAACGAATGCGTTCTAAGCCTTCTATCTCACTTAAACGCTCCAATAAATCTGAAAAATCCATCTTTTCATGCGAATTTGAAAATCTTTTTCCATAATTATTTACATTTTGCCCAAGTAAAAAAATCTCCTTTGCACCTTTTTCTACGGCTTTTTTAGCCTCATTAAAAATAATACTAAAAGGTATAGAAATTTCATCACCTCTAGTGTGCGGAACTATACAATAAGTGCAGTGCTTATCACAACCTATGGAAATATTAATATAAGTTTTATAAAGACTATTTCTAAAATCCGCAAAAGCAAAATCACTTTCATCATAATCAATATCTACACCCAAGAATTTTGGAGTATGAATGGCCTTTGTTATTTTTGAAATATTACGCGCACCCAAAACAAAATCCACACTTGGTGCACGCTTAAAAATTTCCTTACCTAAATGCGAAGCCGTACAACCGCAAACTCCAATTTTTGCTCCTGCTTTTTTTACCTTATCAAAAGCACCCACTTCAGAAAAAAGCTTATGAACAGGTTTTTCACGCACCGAACAAGTATTGATTAAAATCAAGTCTGCATCTTTAATATCTTGCGTTAAAGAGTAATTTTCTTTTTGAGTAAGCTCTGCAATCATGTGCTCTGAATCCCTTACATTCATCGCACAACCCAAAGTTTGAATAAAAAGTTTCTTGCTCAAAGAATATGCACCTCATACATAAAATCTCCATCATCAAGTCCATATCTAATTGTTCTATGATAAACACACAAACCTTTTTTTTCAAAATGTTCTATTAAAGCAATTAACTGTTTATGCGAATTATCTTTGTCAAAATAAAAAAACTTTTGTCCTTCTTGCTCCACCGCTGCCTCAATTTTATCCAAACCAATACTTTTTGGCTTTTCATTTACTAAAGTTCTTGCTAATTTCAACTCCATGATTTTTCCTTAATATATTAAAATCTGCAATTTTATCAAATTTTACATTTAATTAAACTTATTAAAAGGCTTATTTTATTATAATTTTAGTCTTCAATCTTTGAAAATCCCAAAAACAAAAGGTTTTAATGTTATGGAAAAAATTGCAGATATTATAGAATCTATTGCCAATGAAAAAAATTTACCCTTAGAAAATGTCAAAGAGAAGGTTATCAAAGCTTTGACAAATACGGCAAAAAAAATATATGGAGAAAATTATGATTTTTTTGTCGATCCTAAGAATTTACAACTTTATCAAAAAATTACCGTTATTGATGACAATGATGAAAGATTGCAAAATGAAAACAATGAAAGTTTTATTTCTTTAAGCAAGGCAAAACAAGAAGCAAGCGAGGTTGAAATCGGCGATGAATTAACCTATGAATGCTCTTTAGAAAATTTAGGCAGAACCGCTGCAAATACTTTACATAAAGAACTTGAATATAACATTCAAAAATTACTTGAAGAAACAATTTTTGAAAAATATCAAAAAATGTGTGGAAAAATGGTATTTGGAAGCGTGGTGCGCGTGGATAGCGAAGAAAATACCTTTATAGAAATCGATGAATTGCGTGCCTTTTTACCAAGAAAAAATCGTATCAAAGGTGAAAAATTTAAGGTAGGAGATGTAGTAAAATCAGTCATCAGACGCGTATATAGAGATAAAAACTCGGGTATAAAAATAGAATTAAGCAGGACTAGTCCAAAATTTTTAGAAGCCCTACTTGAATCTGAAGTCCCAGAAATTAAAGATGGTTTTGTCAAAATTTGTGCTAGTGCAAGAATTCCGGGAGAGAGAGCAAAAATCGTCCTAATGAGCAATAATCCCAACATAGATGCCATAGGTTCGACAGTTGGTGTTAAAGGGGTGAGAATAAATGCCGTAAGTGGGGAGCTTCATGGAGAAAATATAGATTGTATTGAGTACTGCAACGAAGATGCTTTGCTTATTTCAAGAGCTCTAGCACCTGCAATCATTAGCTCAGTGCAAATTGAAGATAAAAAAGCCATTGCAACCTTAAACAGCGAACAAAAAAGCAAAGCTATCGGCAAAAATGGTATTAATATTCGCCTAGCTTCGATGCTTACAGGCTATGAAATAGAATTAAACGAAAACAAAATTCAAAGCAGCGATAACTCACAAAATGAAGTCTTTAAGAATTTACAGGATTTGTTTAAAAATTAAATAAATATGACAAACTATATTTATGAGTTCATCTATATGATTAGTTTTTTATTTTATAAAAATGATTTTGTAATACAACTAATCACAGATACAAAAGATTTTAAAAAATTTCAGCGATTAAAAAGAGTCGAAGGAGAGATACAAGATATATCAAAGTAGTTCTTTTTTGATGAAGACTAATAGCCTTTAAATAAGTCCTGATGTCTTCCTATGCGGTAAAGAATTAAATTCTCTTCATCTCTTTGATATATTATAATCAAATCGCCAAAAATATGGCACTCTCTAAAGTCTTTCAAATCGCCTTTTAGTGCGTGGTCTTTGTATTTTTGTGGCAAAATATCTAGCTTTGCTAAATCTTCAATACATTGTTTGATTGCTTCAATATTCCAATTTTGTTTTCTAACTAATTTCAAATCTTTGATGAAATTATTTTGAAAGACTTGATTGCGCATTTTCTACCTTAAGCTCATCATCAACAGCTTTTAATACGCTATCAAAACTAGTATAAGGTGAAGGGTCATTTTTGGCTAAAATTGCTTTTGTTTCTTCTGTTGGCTCATCTTGTATTGCCTTTTCTCCCCTTTTTCTAAGACTAAAAGAGCTTTTTAATTTTGATTGCAAAAATTTAAAACGCTCTTTGTTTTCTTTGGTTTGCAATGCAAGTTTTTCCGCTTTTCTTTCAGTCAAAGCTAAAGCGTGTATGATTTCTTTTTGTGTTGCATTCTCAAATCTTTTTGCAAAATTAGTATCAACCATTTTTAGCTCCTTGTATTTTGATTATACAATTATATCAAACATTGTTTTAATTTTTGTTGGAATCATTCTCTAGTTTGATTTTGATATGAAGAATTTATAGCATTTATCATTTTATGCCATTGTTTTTATCTATGATTGAAAAAAGCTTATCAATAATGGTTTTTTCATTCTCTTTTTGCTGATCGGCTTGAAGTTTTTGGAAAGCATAAGCACTAAAATCGGACTTTATTTTAGAAAGATCTAAGTCTTCGTTGGTTAAAAATGATTTATTATCTTTTTCTTGTTCTTTTTTAATTTCATTTAAAGAAGCTTGAAATTCATCTTTTGAAATGTTTTTTTCTTTGATTTTGGTATTTGAAAATACTGAATTTGAATCTAATTTTTTAATCTCTAACATAAGTTCTCCTTTTGATGTTAAAAAATAAAAGCAAAAATCATTCCATAAATTTAAAACAAAAATTAAAAGATAAGAAGTAAATTTAAAAAATCAGAAATAAAAAAAGGCGTGTTAAAAAACACGCCTTGAAAAATATCTAAGAGTTTAAATTCTTAGAATTTGTAAAGAGCTTGAAGTCTTACAGTATCTTTTGAATTACTTTGATCTATATTTTGACCACCAACAGAATAATCACCATCTACATTAACATAAGAATACCAAGCTTGGAAAGATAATTTTGGAGAGTATTTATAATCTACTCTTGCAACGAATTCATATTTATCTCCACCTTGATGCAAGTTACCTGTTTCAGTTCCACCATATACAAAGTCTCCACCAAGTCTTACAGTTTCATTAAAAGTATAACCTAAAGTTACATAACCAAAGATATTTCTACCAAGATCGCCGCTTAAGTGAGAACCATCAGTGTATTTTAACTCTTGACCTGCAAAAAGATGATCAATATTACCATTATCTTCCAAAGTTGTCATAGTAATTTGTTCTTTATCACCATAGTAAACCCCACCAAGGCTTCCATCCCAACCATAAGCAGCTAAAGTTCCTTTAAGAGCAAAGAAATTACCGTTAGCAACTAGTTTTGGTGCATTTGCAGTGGTATCACCTAAAGTTTCAAATTCATTGTCAACAGAGTTTCCTAAATAAGCACCTTCTAAGCCCCAGTTTACATCACCAAAAATAGTAGTGTTATAAGCTACATCTACAGCATAGAAGAAAGCAGAGTTATTTAGGTATGATAACCATAATTGAGGATTGATAGTTCCACCAAGTGCTTCATAAGAGCCAATTAAAGCAGCACCATAAAGATTGTGCTCATATGGATTGAATCCTGTGCCTCTAAAATCATAAACATCACTTTCACCTGCATAAGCATTGAAGCTATCTACTACAAAAGCAGCTAAAGTTAAACCATCGATGCTATTATTAACAATTTTAAGTCCAGTTCCTACTAAACCATCTACACCATTATCAGTCCAGATAGTGTTTAGTTGTTGTTTACCTGCGATAATGCTTGTAGCATAGTCAGCATTGTTGTATTCTAAATACAATTGTCTTACAGCAATAGTTCCTTTTGTGCTACTTACATTACCTGTAGCTGGATTATTATTGGTTGTATCACCGAAACCACCATCAGTGTTGTTGTATTCTAACTGAACGAAAGCTTTGAAATTATCCGCAATGCTTGCTTTGAAATTTACTTGAGCTCTGAAGTTATGATCTTGTTTTCTAGATATACCAGATCTAACTTTATCTCTAGTATCACTAAAACCATAATCATTATTATTATTATTGCTTACAGTACCAGTATCATATCTGTATCTTAATACTCCAGAAAGATCTACATCTTTAATCGCTTCTTCTAAAGAAACAGCGTTAGCTGCTGAAAAAGCACCCGCAGCAAGAGCTGCAACTAAACTTAGTTTCACTAATTTCATGAGAATTCTCCTTACTAAAATAAAATTAACGAGTGAAATTATAACATAAAAAAAAGATTTAAAGCTTAAATGTAACTTAAAATAATGAATTCAAGGGATAAAATTTTTAAGAATTTTAAAAGCGGTTCCCTAGCAAAGCTAGGATAACCATACTTTAAGGAGTCGTTCTATGAATAAAATAATTAAATATTTTCAAGTAGAAATTATAAATTTGAAAGGTTAATGATAGGTAATAATTTTGAAAAACATTATTATCATTATCTACCTTGAAATTTATTTTTAAATATCTTCTGATAACGCAATGACAAATACACAAAACTTAAAATTAAAGCCAAATACTCCCAAAGTGCTGGAATTTTTGCCGATAAAAAGAAATGAAAACTTGCTATACAAAGACAAATAAAAGCTAATTTTCTAATATTTTGTAATTTCTTAAAAGCTTTAAAGGAACTTAAAAACATCAAAAAAATCATTATAAAAGCCACAAAACCGCTCGCCTCAAAAACTCTTGTAGTGATATCTTCATATAATTTTGTTAAATTTAAATTTTTAGAAAAAACAAAATAAACTAAAAAATGCACAAAAACCCATATCCCTCCACAAAGCCCTAAAATTTTAGGGTAAGATCTTGTGAGTTTAAATTTAAAAAGTGAAAAAAATGCACTTAAATGTAAAAATATAAGAGCAAAAATTCCTGTATAAAAATACAATTCTTTAATGAGATCAAAGCCAAATAAGATATTATCCACCACGCAATAAGTGCTATAAAACACGCTTAAAACAAAGGCTAAATAGGCTAGGAGATCAAAAAATTTAATTTTCATCAAAAATTTACCCTTAAATCTAAACCATCATAAATAGATGCAACTTCTTTTTCATAGCCGTTAAACATCAAAGTGGGCTTAGTAAAAAGCTCCCCTAGTGCCCTTTCGTTTGCTTGAGACCAGCGAGGATGAGAGACTGTAGGATTGACATTAGCATAAAAGCCGTATTCGCTTGGGTTTGCAAGCTCCCAAGTGGTTTGTGGTCTAGTCTTGGTAAATTCAATCTTAACGATGGACTTAATGCTTTTAAAACCGTATTTCCATGGCACAACTAGACGCAATGGGGCACCGTTTTGAGCCTTAAGAGGCTTTTTATACATGCCAAGCGCAATGAGTGTTAAAGGATGCATAGCTTCATCAAGCCTTAAAGCTTCGATATAAGGATAATCAAGAGTTGGAAATAAAGCGTTTTGATCTGGAAACTGACTTTTGTCTAAAAGTGTGGTGAATTTCACGAATTTTGCTTCATTTGTAGGCTTTGCAAATTCAATGAGTTTTCGCAATTCAAAGCCAACCCAAGGCACAATCATAGACCAAGTTTCAACGCAACGGAAGCGATAAATTCTCTCTTCAAGCTGAAATTTTAAAATATCTTGCATGCTTAAGGTTAAAGGCTTTTCAAGCTCTCCGCTTAACTCTATCTTCCAGTTTTGAGTGCTGAAATTTTGGGCATATTTGAGTGCTTCTTTTTTGTTTGTCGAAAATTCATAGAAATTGACATAGCTTGTTGCAAGTTTTTCATCGGTGATTTTATGTTGTGTTTGAGTTGTTGGAATAAAATTTAGAGCATTGAGTTTAGTAGCGATTAGGGCTGGGCTTAGCATTACTGCTGTGCCGAGCTTTAAAAATTCTCTTCTTTTTTTATATAATTTTTCATCAGTTGTATACATAATTTCTCCTTTTGTTTTAGAATTAAAACCAAAAAAAGACAATCATTGATAATTTTACAAAAAAAATCAGTTGGAATTTTAGATGCCAATTTAAGTGAATTTTTGGCTGATTTTGGTGGGATTTTAATAGTGGGATGGTATCAAATTTGTAGAATTTTTTGGGGATGGGGAGGGGATGTTTTGATAAATAAGCTAACTGTGCAACTTACTCCTGTCATTCTAAGCATTAGCGAAGAATCTATGCAAAACTTCTATAAAATAGCGATATTTCGCTACGCTCAACATGACGCTTTGTTTTGTTGTTCTGAGAGTGCAACTTGGAGAATCTCTATTAAAAGACTGCAATTCCCTTACATAGAAATCCTTCACATTCATTCAGAATGACAAAAAGCATTTTACTTAAGATAATAAAGGTTACTTCACTCGTTTAGGATAACAATATTTGTCATGTTGAGCCTTACTCGTCATTCTGAACAAAGCGAAGAATCTTTATTTAATAGACTGAGATTTTAAAAATTGGATTTTAAATTAAGTTAGATATAATTTCAAAAGGTGGAATGCCAAAGCACCACCTTTGACATTCAATTTACCACCTAGAAAGGCGGGTGAATTTGTATGAAACAAAAAATTCTAGTGATTATTATACTCTTATGTATTATAATAGTCAAGGCTTACTAAGCCTTCCCCTTTAAAAAGGGGCTAGAATATGCTTTGGCTTTAATCCCAATAAAACTCCACTTTAATATTTTTAAAAGACTTTTTATAAGTTGATATATTATTTGCTAACATACTTTCTAAATAAGTTATAACTCCATTTGTTGTATGATATCCCTTAAGTTTTATTATTTCATTTGCCTTACAACTCTTATCCATTACTATTAAATCATTACTCGTTATATCTTTACAAAATACTATAGCATTGCGTCCATCATAAATTGCTGTCGCTTCGATAATATAAAATATCTTTTTATTTTTCGGCACTCCAAGATTTGTTATATTGATGTTAAACCCTAAGCTCTGTGTTGTGATTTTTTGATACTTAAATTCCTTAATTCCATTTCCAGTATCAATGCTATACCCCCACCCAGAGCTTAACAACATTGCATTCATTTTTTCTCCTTTATTTTAAATTTAGTTTTGTTTGTTAAAATTTCATCAGCCTTACAAGTCTTTAGCGCACGGCTTATAACCGATGGATAGCGGATAGTAAGGCTATGTTATTTTATTATTCTTGCTTCATTAAATGCGTTAGAATTTTCAAGATTTCCATTTTCAAAATACATTGTTTTAAAAGCAAGTTCATTGTTTTTACTTCTTATCTGTTCTACGATAACATAGTAATTTCCATTAAGTTGTTTTCCGCTAATTAACACATCTCTACCCTCGCTATCTTTTGAAAATGCTTGTATATCGGCATTATCTGCATAATCAATCCATTTTGAGATATCATTTATCATAACTACTTGTTGTTTGCTTTTTCTTACTAAAGCACTTTGTGCTCCGTGTCTAGATATAGTATGATAGATATTATCCCTACTGATAGTCCTACGCACATCATCATAATATTTAAAACCTAAAGCCTTTAAGCCTTTGCTCTTTGTGGGTTTAATTTATCTATGCTGATACTTTTATTGTTCTCTAAAACCCATTTTAGTATCTCATCATTTAAATTTTCTTTGCCTATTGTTATCATATTCTGCCCTTTTTTCGGGGAATTTTCTAACACTTTGATTAAATTTTTAGTATCCACTTTCTTACCTTCTTCTAAAAGCGATATTGTAACATTTTTATCAAGTTCATCTTTATAATCTCGCATAAATTTTTCCCTAGCTTTGATATTATCATCTAGTCTTTGGATTAAGTTTTTTTAGGCTTTTCTTGGGTAGAATTTTCACTAGAGAACGGCACTTGTTTTGTCTCTGAAGATGCCCTAGATGTCGGTAAGGCTCTCGCAGTACTACTATAAATAACTTCAGCATTTTTAAATTTATTTATTATATTGTTTTGTTTTTTGGCGAGTTACTAACAATAGTCAAATGTGTTTCATAATCTTTCCCTATGCTTGTAAAATAGGTTTGATTATTTATATTTTTAACAAATATATAATCATTTTTATCTTTTATGATTACTTGTGGATTTTCCAAAGTTTCTTTATATATGTGGTATGTATTTAATTCTATCTTTCTCGATTAGCTTTAATAAGCTGCCTTTAGTGAGTTTTATATCCTTTCCATTCAAAGCTGTTTTTATTTCATTTGGTAACTTTGGAATATAATCATCATCAATGCTTTTAAGATTAAAAGTTTTCATCCACTCATTACGCACGGTTTTATCAATGATATATTCTTTTCCATTTTTGCCTACAAATTTAAGCTCGTTTTTGCTGATATCTGGCTTATCCATAAAAAAGCCATTACCTTTGATTACTCCTTCTTTTATCAAAGCATTTTTTAATTTAGAATTTTGTTCGTTATTTACTTTGATATATTCATTTAGGGCATTTTTGAAAATCTTACTTTGCCCTTTATCGCTTATTTTTATATTTTTAAGATTTTTAACTACTTCTTTATGTGTTTTAGCTACCCTTACAGCATCTAAAATTTGATTTCTCAAAGCTTGTTCTTTTGCGCTTTTTACTAAAGGAAATAGATGAATTTGAAAAAATAAAATCTTATTTAATTGACTTAAATTTGGTATGAATAATAAATTGAAGAATGGCTCCGGATGTAGGATTCGAACCTACGACCAATCGGTTAACAGCCGACTACTCTACCGCTGAGCTAATCCGGAATAGTGAAAAACAAAATGAGATTATATTTAATTTTATAAACTTTGTCAAGGATTTTTTGAAAAAAATTAAAAATTTTTCACTTTATAAAATTTAACCCCAGCCAGATCAATCATTGTTACTTTAGATTCTTGCAATAATTTTTGTAAATTTCGTTTCGAAACTTGTGTAAATTTTGCCTCCACATCAAACTCACTTTGAGATCTAAGCTTTAGCATTTTTAAAATTTCTTCTTCGCTAAAATTGATTTTAGAGCCACTATAAAAATGCTTAGCAATCACAACAGGAACGCTAGTAATATATTCACTTAACTTTACAAGATCTTCTAAGCTAACAGGTTTAACAGGATATGCAGGCGGTCTATCTATAGTGCTAAAATCAACCCTTAAAGGCTTTATATTTGCAAATGCTTCATTTAATGCAAGCATTTCTTCAGGGGTATCATTTAAATCTTTAACCACCAAAACTTCCATAATTAAATCACCGCTAAATTGTGTTTTAAATTCAATAAATTTTTTTATTAATTCATCTACTTTAATTGTCCTTAATGCTCTATCAATTCTATAAAATGTCTTTTCAATAGCACTATCTAGACTAAATTTAACAACATCAAGCTTCAATAGTGCATTAAAACTTTTAGAATTTAAAACCGCACTACCATTGCTTAAAATTAAAAGTCTTTTATCTTGTTTGAGTTTGTTTAAACGCCAAATCAGCTCATCTAAAAACGGATATAAACTAGGCTCTCCATTTGCGGTTAGCGTAATAAAATCAAACTCAACTCCACTTTGAATGCTTTGTAAAAGTTCTACTATAATCTCATCAACACTTGGATATATTAATGATTTTTCTTGAGGCTTTGCAGCATTTAATTCACAATACACGCAGTCAAAATTGCATTGTTTTTTATCAGGACTTAAATCAAGCCCCAAAGATAGCCCAAATCTTCTTGAACTAATGGGACCAAAAACGATTTTTTTCATTTTGAAGATTTTTCTTGAACAAGTTTTATAAAATATTTTGCATTTCCCACAGGAATATCAGGCAAAATTCCATGACCTAGATTAAAAATATGCGAAGTATCCTTCATGATATCTAAAATTTTTTCAACACCTTCTTTAATAGAATTTTTATCATATAATCTACAAGGCTCCATATTCCCTTGCAGTGTGTATTTTGAAGCTAATTTTTCTTTAGCCAAATTCAAAGGAGTGCTCCAATCCACACCAAAAACATCAAAATTTCCATTAATCTCATCCAAAAATCCACTAATACCTTTAGGAAATAAAATCACAGGAATATGCGGATATTTTTTTTTAATATAATTTGAAATTTCAAGCATATAATTAAACGAAAATTCAAAAAAAGCTTCTTTTTCTAAAGCACTTGCCCAACTATCAAAAATTTGTATAGCATTAGCTCCTGCTTTGATTTGCTCTTCTACATATAATTTTAAAGCAAGAGTAAGTTTAGTTAAAATCTTGTGCAAAAATTCAGGATTTTGATAAAGGATTTTTTTACACTTAGCATAATTTTTGCTTCCACCGCCTTCAATCATATAAGTAGCTATAGTCCAAGGACTACCACAAAATCCTATCAAAGCTTTACTAGGATCTAATTTTTCTCTTGTTAATTTTAAAGCATCATATACATAAGAAAGATTTCTAACGCCCTTTTGTATATCTAAATTCTCTAAATCCTCTTCTGTTTGGATAGGCTTTGGAAAAATCGGCCCTTCGCCTTTTTCAAATTTAAGCTCCAATCCCATTTCTAAAGGCACGACTAAAATATCTGAAAAAATAATAGCCGCATCAACGCCCAATATATCCACAGGTTGCAAGCTTACCTCGCTGGCTTTTTTATAGTCTCTACAAAGGGATAAAAAATCACCCGCACTAGCTCTTACTTGCATATATTCGCTCAAATATCTACCCGCCTGCCTCATCATCCAAACTGGAGTATATGGAGTTTTTTTCTTCAAACAAGCATCAATAAAAATCATTTTTCATCCTTAATGACCGCCTTTATGTAAAAAATAAAGTCCTATACAAAGTGCTAAAATAGAAAGTGCCAAATAAGTCATATCCAAAATGCCGTTAAATTGCATTTGCAAAACTCTTTGAAAAAAATTCACCACTAAAACCATGATGATAACTTTTGCTAATTTATCTTTTAGTTGATCTAAGCTATGCACCTCTAAAACTTTTGATTGTTTTGTTTGTTTAAATTCTTCTATTTCACTAATAAATAATTCATAAATTCCAAAAGAAAAAATAAATAAAACCAAAGCCATAAGATACAAATCAACAGCACCTATGATAAGTCCTACCACATCTTCATGCAAATCAATAGTAGAATTAGGCAAAAAGAAATAATCAAAAACATATAATAATACTTTTACTACATCATAACTTGCTATAAAAAATAAAACAAAAGCCCCAATAAGTCCAAAAATCACCGGTAAAATAGTTACTATACGACTTTTAACCAATAAATTTTCAAAAAATTTTTCTAGCATTTTTTCCTTTCTAATTTAATTCTAGCCATTTTTGTGCAATTCTTACTGCATTTGTAGCAGCTCCTACACGAATTTGATCAGCAACACACCATAAATGTAAGATATTTTTATGATTAATATCGCTTCTAATTCTACCCACATAAGTTTCATTGGTATCACTTGTAAAAAGCGGCATTGGGTATTGTTTATTTTGCGGATCATCAATAACTTTTACACTTGGTGCTTTACTTAAAATCTCTCTTGCTTTTTTTACATCGACATCTTTTTCAAAATGCATAGTAATGGCCTCGCTATGACTTCTTAAAACCGGAACTCTCACACAAGTTGCTGAAACTTCTAGTTTTTTATGTAAAATTTTTTGAGTTTCATTAACCATCTTAAGCTCTTCTTTTGTATAACCATTCTCTGTAAAAACATCAATTTGTGGGATTAAATTTAAAGCCAAGGTATAAGGAAAAGTTTGAGGCTTAAACTCATCAAGTTTAAATGCAAAAAAACTCTGCATTGCAGCAACTAATTCTTCCATGCCTTCTTTACCCGCACCACTAGCTGCTTGATAAGTGCTAACATCTACTCTTTTTAAACCAAATTCATCATCTAAAGGTTTTAATACTTGTACCATTTGTATAGTAGAGCAGTTTGGATTGGCAATGATTCCTGTTTTTTTCCACTCTTTAATATCCTCAGGATTACACTCAGGCACAACTAAAGGTACATTGCTATCCATTCTAAAATGACTGGTATTATCAATCACTACCGCTCCTGCTTCCACTGCAAATTTAGCGTATTTTTCACTAATGCTTCCACCGGCACTAAAAAACGCAATATCAACAGGATTTTCTTTGAAAACATTTTCTGTAAGTTCTTTTACTTTATAAATTTTTCCTCTAAATTCTACATCCAAACCTGCACTTTTCGCACTTGCAAGGGGTAAAATGCTTTCTACTGGAAAATCAAGCTCATTTAAAACATTTAAAATTTCTTCGCCCACAGCACCAGTTGCACCAACTATAGCAATTCTTTTTTTCATTTTTTATCCTTTATAAATTGTATTTTTTCATTTTTTCACAAAAAACTTTTTCACTCATTCCAATAAGCTCAGCAGCTGATTTTACATCTTTTGCTTCCTTTAAACTTTCTAAAATCAGTTCTTTTTCTAAATTTTTAACTTCTTTGCTTTTTCTACTTTCTAAAAATAGATCTTTGGCATTTATTTCATTTGTTTCGCTTAAAATACAGGCCCTTTGTATGATTGATATAAGCTCTCTGATATTACCTGGAAAATCGTAATCTAAAAGCGCAGCCTTAGCTTCTTCATTTAATTCTTTATTTTCTAACTCATACTCCTTGCAAGTATCCAATAAGACTTTTTGTGCAATTTCTAAAATCTCATCTTTTCTAGCTCTTAAAGGAGGAATATTTATAGGAATAGTATTTAATCTATAATACAAATCTTCTCTAAATTCATTTTTGGAAATTTTATCTTCAATATTTGCATTTGTAGCACTCACTATACGCACATCTATTTTTATACTTTTAGTGCTTCCAAGTCTAGTAATCTCTTTTTCTTGCAAGGCTCTTAAAAGCTTTGCTTGAATTTCATAAGGCATTTCACCAATTTCATCTAAAAAAAGCGTCCCTTCATTTGCAAGTTCAAAAAGCCCTATTTTTGTAGCATTTGCATCTGTAAATGCTCCTTTTTCAAAACCAAAAAGCTCACTTTCTATTAAATTTGATGGAATAGCTGCCATATTGATAGCTACAAAAGGCTTAGAGGATCTTTTTGAATTTTTATGGATAAAATTTGCAAACACTTCTTTACCTACACCACTTTCGCCAAACAACACAACACTTGCATCTGTTTTTGCAGCTCTTTTTGCCAAATTTAAACAATCTTCTAAAGCTTTGGAACTACCATAAAAGTCCTTGCTTTCTTCTTTTTTTTGCACTTTTTTAGAATTTTTTTTAGAAGTTTTTTCTTGGATAATCTTAGCTCTTTTTATAGCAGTCACCAAGGTATTAATATCAAAAGGTTTTACCAAAAAATCCTTCACTCCAAGCCTAACGGCTTCAATAGCTCTATTTAAAGTAGCATTGCCTGTGATGATAATAAAATCATATTTATTTTCACATGATTTGACAAATTCAATACCATCAATACCAGGCATATTAATATCAGTAATAATCAAATCCACTTCATCATCTAGTTTTTTTAAGGCCTCTGTAGCAGACTTATAAGATTTTATACTAAATTCTTCATATTCACTCAAAGCAATTTCAAGTGATTTTCTCATATTAATATCATCTTCAACTATTACTAAATTCACAAATATACCTTTATGACTTTGTTTAAAGTTAAAATAATAGCAAAAATCAGCTAAAAATTTTAAAGAATGTTTTAAAATTATGAAGAAATTTATTATTTTTCTTTATGTAGATAATAAATCAATGCAAAATGATTTCCAAATTCAACCATAAAACGCAAAGGTAAAATTTTAATATAAGTTTCGTGATTTGCTAAAGCATTTTCACTTTGAATATAATCATTAATCTTTATTTTAGCTCCTATGAAGCAATTTAATAACTCATCTTTGTGAGAATTTAAAAAATCAAGCTTTATTGTTTTACTCATATCGTCATCTATTAAGCCGAGTTCTGTTTTGGGAAGAATTTTTAAATCATTATCATTATAGGCAATTTCACAAGCTAATTCGCTCTTTACATTTGCACTTCGCGTCATTGCGAGGGATATATTTTGATTTTGATGAAATAAGATAAGATTTTTATTGGAAAATTCTGCCCAAAATATAAACTCATCTTGGGCAAATAATCTAAAAAAAAAGAATATTAATAAGCAAATAATTCTTTCCACTTGTCTGCATCTATTTTAAGTTCTAAATTAACACGATAAAGTCCTTGATTAAAACTTTCATCAACAATATTTGCATTTTTGATTAAACCATTTACTTGTGCTGTAACAGTAGAACTTTTAAGCATAGCATCTTTAACAGTATCCTTACCATTTACTTTCACACCGTATAACTTACTTGCAAGCTGTCTATAAGCATCCGCAATCGCCGCTCTTTTGGCTAATGCAAGAGCTTGAGCTGAAGAAACAGTATTCATAGGGGCAATGCCCTCACCTGTGGCGCCAAAAACTATTTCGTTTTCAGAATTATCCAAGCTCAACATCTTTTCTTGCTGGATAATATCACGAATATCATCTTTATCTACTTTTTGCACTACCACATCATTGCTTGGGGTAGCTTGATTGGCATTTGCATTTGTTTTATTTGCATTTGCAGCAACACAACCACTAAAACCTAAAACCGCAACAAGTGCTAAAACTAATTTTTTCATATTTCAACCTTCAATATATTGTAAAATTAAATTAAACTAGCAATTTCTGTTCCAAATTTACATTATTTTAAATTTAGCTCAGCGCCAAGCTCTTCTTCATCGTCACTTTCTTCTTTAGGACACTTGGCAATGCTTACCACCTCATCATTTTCTACATTAACTACAATCACGCCGCTTGTATTACGTCCTGCTTTTCTAATGCTTTGCATATCCACACGGATCATTTTTCCGCTACTTGTAAGCGCCATTAAATCCATACTTTCATCTACTATAACTATGCTAATTAAATCTTTTGTTTTTGGAGTAAGTTTCATACAAATAACGCCTTTGCCACCCCTACTTTGAAGTCTATATTCTCCCGCATTGGTGCGCTTTCCTATACCTTTGGCACTTATACTTAGAATTTCTTGTTCATCATTTTCTATAACAACTGCACCCACCACCTCATCATTTTTTTCTTTAAATTTAATCGCAGTTACACCACGGCTTACACGGCCAATCTCACGCACCTTTGCAAGTGGGAATTTGATACACATTCCTTTTTTAGTAACCACAAAAAGCATTTTGCCTTTTATATTTTCATTTGCAATTTCTTCATTTTCTGAGTTTTCATCGTCTAAAATTTCAACATCCCCTACTTCATCTTGCACATTTTCATCCGAATTTTTCACAAAAATTTCATCTTCATCTCTTTGAACGATGATAGCGGTTACCAATCCATCATTTTCATCCAAATTAATAGCCTTAACACCCACGCTTCTAATATTTTGATATTCGCTTAAATTAGTGCGTTTAACTATACCATTTTTAGTAAAGAAGCATAAAGATTTATTTTCATCAAAATCGGTTGTAGGAATGATAGCCATAATTTTTTCATCAGCTTGCAAATTGATTAAATTCACCACAGCTTTTCCTTTGGCTGTCCTTGAACCCTCAGGGATTTTATAAACTTTTAGCCAATAAAGTTGACCGCGATCGGTTACAAACATCAAAGTATCATGCGTATTTGCAGTAAAGAAACTTTCGATAAAATCATCATCATAAGTTGTTACCGCAACTTTTCCTTTGCCGCCGCGTTTTTGTTTTTCGTATTGCTTACTTGGCACTCTTTTGATATAGCCACGATGAGTAATGGTTACAACCATATTTTCATTAGGAATTAAATCTTCAATGTCTATATCATCATAATCATCTTCAATTTGAGTAATGCGTGGCACATTGAATTTATTTTTTATCTCTTTTAATTCATTACGGATAAGATTTTCTAGCAAAGTTTCACTTTTTAAAATCTCTTCAAGTCTTATAATTTCTTCCATAAGCTTAGCAAGTTCATTTTCTATCTTTTCTCTTTCAAGTCCAGTTAAACGACCAAGTTTCATATCTAAAATCGCATTGGCTTGAAGCTCACTAAGCCCAAATTTAGCTACTAAAGAATCTCTGGCTGTTGCATTATCTGGGCTATTTTTAATTAGCGCTATAACTTCATCGATATTATCAAGTGCAATTTTAAGACCTTCCAATATATGTGCTCTTGCTCTTGCTTTTTGAAGTTCAAAAATCGTTCTTCTAATAATCACCGTTTTTCTATGATTCAAGAAAACATTTAAAAGCTCAATCAAAGAAAAGATTTTTGGCTCTTTGTTATGAATAGCAAGCATAATCACACCAAAAGTGCTTTCCATCGTGGTGGATTTAAAAAGATTATTTAGCACTATTTCACTCATTGCTTCGCGTTTAAGCTCTATTACGACACGAATTCCTTCTCTATCACTCTCATCTCTAACTTCTGAAATTCCCTCAATCTGCTTTTCTTTTACAAGCTCTGCAATTTGTTCTATAAGTCTTGCTTTATTGGTTTGATAAGGAAGCTCATCAATAACAATAATATCTTTATTAGACTTTTTTTCTATATGAGTTTTTGCTCTTATTTTTACCCTACCTCGTCCCGTGCGATATGCTTCTATAATGCCTTTTTTACCATAAATTATCCCCGCAGTTGGAAAATCAGGACCTTTGATAAATTGCATTATCTCTTCTAAACTAGCATCTTTATTATCAAGTAAATACAAAAGTCCATCTACAAGCTCATTTAAACTATGCGGAGGGATATTTGTCGCCATACCTACGGCAATACCGCTCGATCCATTAAGCAATAAATTTGGTACTCTAGCAGGCAAAACATCAGGCTCTTTTAAAGAATCATCATAATTTGGGACAAAATCAACTGTATCTTTATCAATATCTTGCAAAAGTTCTTCTGCTAAAATTGTCATTCTAGCTTCGGTATAACGCATCGCAGCTGCACCATCACCATCAATAGAGCCAAAGTTTCCTTGCCCATCAACGCTTGGATAACGCATAGAAAAATCTTGAGCCATTCTTACCAAAGCATCATAAACCGCAGTATCGCCGTGTGGATGATACTTACCAATCACATCCCCCACTATACGAGCAGATTTTTTATAAGCACTACGACTTCTAACACCCAAATCATCCATAGCATATAAAATTCTCCTATGAACAGGCTTAAGTCCATCTCTTGCATCAGGTAACGCACGACCTATAATAACACTCATAGAATAATCTAAATAGCTTGATTTGATAGAATTCTCAATATCAATCAACTCAATATCTGAATCTTTTATAAAAATATTTTCCATAAAAATCCTTAAATGTATGAAGCAATTTTATATTTTAACAAATTAATCTTTTGCATCAGCTAAAACTAAAGCAAAAAGCACAGAAATTTGATTTTTTTCCAAAATTTGTTTAGCTTGCATTAAACTAGAACCACTTGTAATAATATCATCCACTAAAATAACAGGGTATTTTGGAATTTTTAAAAGCTCGTAGTTTCTTTTGTTTTTCAAGCGGAAATTCATACTTTTCCCAGAATATTTCAAATGAGATTTAGCATATAAAGTTCTATATAAAGGCTTAATAAAAGGACTTTTCAAATGTCGGGCTAATAAAGCCGAATGAGAATAAAGCCCATTTTCGACTCTATCATCTAGAGGCACAGCATTAATCATGACTTGAGGACTAAAAAATTCATCAAAACGCGCAAAACTTAATTTCGCCAAAGCATTCAAAACAAAATATCCATAAAATTTATGTTTTGAATATAAAAGATGCTTGATCTCGCTGTATTTATAAAAAGAATAAACCTTGAAGCTATTATCAAGAATTCTATGATTAAGACTTAACTCTGCTAATTCCTCTAAGCAACTAGGACAAAAATCAAGCAGAGTAAAGCAGTGACAGTTATAACACCTCAAAGTGAGCTTATAATACTTGCGATTTTATTTGCCATTTGTTTTAAAAGCAAATGAGTATAAAAAGACACTTCTTTTTCATCTTTAAAGCCGACAACATCTTGTCTTGTGCTAACTGCTAAAGTTTTTTGTGTATTGATATTGCGAAGTTTTAAATTTGCCTTTACGCGTGAATGAAGTCCATTATTATCGACCTTAGAATTAAAGTCAGTAAAAGCAAGATCTAATTTTAAATCATAAGGAGAATCGCTTTTTTCCAATACAATAATACCACGATTCTTAAGTTCTGTTTTTAGCATAGAATAAAGAATCACATTAAAGTGCTCATCAAGATAATAGCTTGCATTTTTATTTTTAAAAATCTTTTTTTCTTCTTCCAAATCATAAATACGGTGCAAATAAACCTTTTTTAAAGCCACAGAAGTATCTAAAGTTCTTTTATTGGCGCAACATTTTAATCCCACATCACTCAAATAAATTAAACCTTTGATTTTTGCCTCAAAAGCCTTATTGCTTTCACAAGGCTGACATTGCGTACTATTTGAAATTTGCTCTACTTGCGCTATAGTGCCAGAATTGGTTGCACAAGCACTAAAAACAAATAACATCACTATAAAAATACTTATTTGCTTTAACATTTTTTCTCCTTACTTAAAAAATTCGCTTGAATTTATAAAGCAAATTTCAAGCCATCATCACTCTCTTTCTCTAAAATTCATAGCAATTTTTGCCTGAAGTTTTAACCAATCCTTTTGAAGCATTATAGGAAAACCGCCATAAACCCTACCACCTTCAAGATTTTTACTCACTCCACCTCTTGCAGCTATGGTACTAAAATCTCCTATTTTTAAATGCCCACTTGTTGCACTTTGTCCGCCCATAACTACATTGCGTCCAAGTTCGCTTGATCCTGAAATTCCAGTTTGTGCTACAATAATACAATTTTGCCCTATGTCGCAATTATGTCCTATTTGCACGAGATTATCCACCTTTGTGCCTGCTTTAATGATAGTGCTATCAAATACCGCTCTATCTATAGTTGTACAAGCTCCAATCTCAACAAAGTCTTCTAAAATCACATTCCCATTATGATAAATTTTATAATGCTCGCCGTTTTTATTATGTGCATAGCCAAAACCATCACTTCCTATAACGCAATTTGCAAGCAAATGACATTTTTTCCCTATTTTACTATCATTATAAATGACCACATTAGGATGGATAATGCTTTCATCGCCAATGCTTACATTATCGCCTATATAAGCACCTGCCATAATCACAACATTTTCACCTATGCAAACATTATTTCCTATATAAACATTTGGCATAATTTTTGCACTTTTTGCTATATTTTGAATTTTTTCTTTTGCATTATCAAATAAAGGTTTAGCAAAAAGCTTACTTAAAAAAGCAAAACTTAAGTGCGGATTTTGAGTGATTAAAGCCTTAGTATCCTTTGGCACTAAATTTTCATATTCTTTTGCGACTAAAATCGCTGCTGCGCCGGTATTAGGTATATCTTTAGCATTTTTTTCGCCATCACAATATGTAAGCTCAGTAAAATTTGCTCTTAATAAAGAATTTAAAGCCGTTATTTCGATATCTTCTCCATTATATTCTAAACCTAAAAAATCTGCTATTTCGCTTAATTTCATTTAATCTCCATCAAAACTGATCCACTGCGAACTATATCACTAGGATTATATTTTTTAATTGTTTTTAAAAAATTATCAATTCTAGTTGCATCATCAGCAACCATCAAAAATAAAAAATTTTCATTACTATTTGCAATGACTCCATTATAAGCTTTCAAAACTGCATCCAATCCACCCAAATTCTCATTTAAAGGAATTTTTACAAGAGCCATTTCTTTTTCAATAAATTCCTCACTTTCTATAACCTTATAAGTAGGAATAAGTTTATGAAGCTGCTTGACAATTTGCTCAAAAACGCGTTCATCACCTGAAGTGACTATATTAATGCGCGAAAATTCCCCTCCCGCTAAAGGTGCAACTGTCAAGCTATCAATATTATATCCTCTACCTGAAAAAAGCCCTACGATACGCGATAAAACTCCATGTTCATTTAAAACAATTACCGATAAAACTCTTCTCATTTTTTATCCTTCAATTTTGGCAAAATCATATTATAAATAGCACCGCCTGCTGGCACCATAGGTAAAACATCTTCAAAACGATCAATGGCTACATTTAAAAGAGTGGTTTTTTGCGAATTTAAAGCTCTTTTAAAAGCACTACGAAATTCATCTTTTGTTTTTATATCATATCCCTCACATCCAAAACCTTCAGCAATCTTCACAAAATCAGCTTGCACGCTTAAATCTGTTTGTGAAAAATGCTCATCATAAAACATACTTTGCCATTGACGCACCATACCTAAAAAGGCATTGTTTAAAATAATATTAATCACAACAATACCATACTCATAAGCCGTCATTAACTCTTGGATATTCATCAAAACTGATCCATCGCCAACAAAATTCACCACAACTTCTTTTTCGCCAACTGCAAGTTTTGCACCCAAAGCCGCAGGTAAAGAGTATCCCATCGCTCCTTGTCCACCACTTGTAGCAAGCTGTCTTGGAAAATTAAAAGGATAAAATTGTGCTACCCACATTTGATGCTGTCCCACATCAGTAATTATCCTTGCATCAGGAGCAAGCTTGGCGCATTCTTGTATTACCCATTGAGGTTTTAAAACTTCATCACTATCTTCATAGCTTAAAGGATATAAATTTTGATAACGCTTTAAGGTTTCAAGCCATTCTTGAGTTTGAATTTCAAATTGATCGCGTTTTAGCTCATCTAAAGTTTGAGAAATTACACTTTTAATATCTCCAACTATTGGAAAATGAGCGTTGATAATTTTAGAAATCGAACTTGGGTCAATATCAATATGCACAATTTTAGCTCGCTTGGCAAATTCGCTTGTTTTTCCCGTAATCCTATCATCAAAACGCGCTCCAACACTGATTAGCAAATCACACTCACTCAAAGCCATATTGGCAGCATAGCTTCCATGCATACCTGCCATTTTAAGATTTAAAGCATCATCGCTTCTTAAAGTTCCTAAAGCCATTAAGGTTTCAACGGCGGGAATTTGAGTGATTTTAACAAGCTCTCTTAATTCTTCACTAGCATTAGATGCAACGCAACCTCCACCCAGATAAAATAAAGGTCTTTTAGCTTCTTTTAAAAGCTCAACAAATTTTTTAATCTGCTTTGCATTGCCTTTATAGTTTGGCTTATAAGTCTTCATAGTAATTTCTTGAGGATAATCCCAAATTCCCAAAGCTGCAGTTACATCTTTTGGGATATCAATATGAACAGGCCCTTTTCGACCACTTGTTGCAATATAAAAAGCTTCTTTTAAAATTCTAGGCAATTCTTGAATATTTTTTACTAAATAATTATGTTTCACGCAAGGGCGAGAAATACCCACTGCATCAATTTCTTGAAAGGCATCAGTGCCTATTAAAGAATTTGCAACTTGTGCAGAAATCAAAACCAAAGGTATAGAATCACTATAAGCCGTAGCAAGTCCTGTTATGGTGTTAGTAAAACCAGGTCCGCTTGTAACTATAGCCACACCCACTTCACCACTCATTCTTGCATAAGCATCTGCTGCATGCAAAGCAGCTTGCTCATGACGCACAAGAATGTGTTTAAAATAAGTTTGAGTATAAATTTCATCATAGATATTCAAAGCTGCTCCTCCAGGATAGCCAAAAACAACTTTTACTTTTTCAGCCCTTAAGGCTTCGCATACCATTGTAGAACCGGATATTTCTTTCATCATTTAGCCTTTTTTAAATCATTTATTATACAAAATTTGCTTGAGTTTTAAAATTAAAAATAAATTATTTATATCTTAAAAAAATATTATGTTACTCTTCAAAACTCGTTGCACTAAATTCTTCTTTTATAGGTTCAACAAAACTCGATCTTTCTTTTAAAAATAAAAGATCTACCGTGCCTGTAGGACCATTTCTGTTTTTACCCACAATAAGCTCTGCTTTTTCTTGTATAGGATTTGGGATAAAAATCCTTTGATAGTTTTTGCCTTCAGATTTGGCTTTATTTTCCCTTTCTTTTTCTTCTTGCTCCCTATAAACTTCATCACGATACACAAATAAAATAGTATCTGCATCTTGCTCTATAGCGCCACTTTCACGCAAATCACTTAGCATTGGTCTTTTATTTGCCCTGCTTTCTAAAGAGCGATTAAGCTGAGAAAGTGCGATAATAGGCATATTAAGTTCTCTTGCCAAAAGCTTCAAGCCTCTTGAAATTTCACTGACTTGCAAGTGTCTATCGCTAAAATTAGAATTACTCATCATTAAACCTATATAATCAACCACACAAAGCGATACACTTTCATCTTGAGATTTTACTCTTCTTAAAATCGCACGAATATCCGTAATGCTCGCATATCCACTATCATAGATATATAAATTCTTTTTAGAATATTCATTACAAGCATCACTCACTCTGCCCCATTCTTCATCATTTAAATCTGCAATTAAAAGTTTTTGCAAAGCAATGGAAGTTTTGGCAGCCAAAAGTCTTTGCATAATTTGAGTTGCAGGCATTTCAAGTGAAAAAAATACTACACCCTTGTCTTGTCTTAAAACCTTTTCTATAAAATTTAAGCATATCGTAGTTTTTCCCATACCTGGTCTTGCGGCCACAATCACCAAATCACCTGGCTTAAAACCCTTTATCATTTTATTTAAATCGCTAAAACCTGTATCAAGCCCTAAAATATCTTTATTAATAGCTATTTTTTGCTTTTCAAATTCATCAATTAATTCGGATAAAATAATTTCTATATTCTTAATATCTGCGCTATTAATACGATTAGTGAGATTAAAAATTTCTTTATTTATTTCATCCGAAATTTGCGATACAGGTTTATTTTCATTAATACGCGAAGGAATGGTATGTGCGAAATTTAACAATTTTCTTTTGATGGATTTCTCCCTTAATTCGCTAACATATTTTCCCAAATCAATAATAGAACTCGTAGCAATAACTTCATTTAAAACATTTTCATCAACTTTTTTATATTTTTTTAAAAAACTAAGAGCTATGGGTTCTCCCGCATTAGCACAAGAAACAATAGCATAAAAAATATCCTGATGTGCTTTAAGAGTGAAATCATCAGGTTCAATATCACCACAAATGCTTGCATAAGCATCTTCATTAAAAATACACGAGCTTAAAATTGCTCTTTCTAAATCTAAATCAAAATTTTCTTGCATTAATCAAAACTCTCGTTGGTTATTCAAAGTAGCAATTTTAACAAAGAAAGACTTAAGAATAAAGAATAAAAATCATTGCATCATAAAAGAGTGCCAGTGACTCTTTTATGAGTATAAATTAAATATAGCCTTGATCTATCATTGCATCAGCAACTTTTTTAAATCCTGCAATATTAGCTCCCATCACAAGATTTCCTTCATGACCATATTCTTTTGAAGTTTGATAGGCGTTATGGAAAATATTGCTCATGATTTTATGTAATTTTTGATCCACTTCATCAAAAGTCCAATTTGTCATACTAGCGTTTTGTTGCATTTCAAGCTGCGAAGTTGCCACACCACCTGCATTAGCTGCTTTTGCAGGAGCAAAATAAAAATCTTTTTTCTCTAACATAAAATCAATTGCATCTAAAGTACTTGGCATATTTGCACCCTCAGCTACAAAACGACAACCATTATTATAAAGCGTTTTGATATCTTCTAAATTCAACTCATTTTGAGTAGCACTTGGAAATGCTCCATCGCAAGGCACAGACCAAACACCATTTGTTCCTTCTTTATATGCACTTTTTGGAGTATAAATTGCACCTGCTTTTACCTTAGCATAATCTTCAACTCTACCTCTTTGAACTTCTTTAATTTGTTTTAAAAGCATTAAATCAATACCATCTTTATCATAAACAAAACCATTGCTATCACTTATTGTAACAGCTTTTGCACCAAATTGTTTTAATTTTTCTATGGTATAAATTGCCACATTTCCACTTCCTGAAACCGCACAAGATTTTCCTTCCAAAGAAAGTCCTGCATGCTCTAACATTTCTTTTGCAAAATATACACAGCCATAACCAGTGGCTTCAGTTCTTGCTAAACTTCCGCCCCAAAGAGTGCTTTTACCAGTTAAAGTTCCATCAAACAAACCGCTAATTTTTTTATACGCACCAAACATATAGCCAATCTCTCTACCGCCTACCCCGATATCTCCAGCAGGCACATCTGTATTTGCACCAATGATTTTACTAAGTTCAGCTATAAAAGCTTGGCAAAATCTCATAATTTCAGCTTCGCTTTTGCCTTTTGGATCAAAATTCGCTCCACCTTTAGCTCCGCCGATCATCAGTCCTGTTAAAGAATTCTTAAAAATTTGTTCAAATCCCAAAAATTTCAAAACATCCAAATTTACCGTTGGATGAAATCTAAGCCCACCCTTATAAGGTCCGATCGCTGAATTAAACTGCACACGATATCCAAAATGTGTTCTTGCCTTACCATCATCTCCACAATACACCACTCTAAAAATAGTTGTCTTTTCAGGCATGATGAGTCTTTCTAAAATTGCATGCTCTTCATAAGTTGAATTCGCTGCTAAAATCGGTTCTAAAGACTTCAAAACTTCAGTTGCTGCTTGAAGAAACACGGGCTGATGTGCTGATCTTTGTTGAATATCTTCTAAGATCGAATTAATATAAGCTTTTGCATTAGCCATTTTTCATCCTTAATTTTGAATTTCTGAAAATTTTTTACATTTTTCAGATTTGGTTATTATAATAAATAAATTTAAATATTTTTAAATTTATTTTTATAAGCAAATATAAAAATTTTTGCCATTTATTTTAAAATACCAAAAAATAGAGTTCTTAAAAGAAAACCGATACGCATAAAATCTACACATTATCAATTTTTATAATTTCAACAATACATTTTTAGTAGGAATTTAAAAGTAAAAGATTAAATATAAAAATTTAATTTTAGTATAATTTAAATTGATTATATTTTTAAAAATTTTCACAATATATATTTAAAACTTTAAATTAAAAAATTAGCAAAAATTATAACAAAATACACTATTTATCTGATAATAACTGATAATTTAAGAATTAATTAATATATTTAATGCGAGCAAATTTATCAAAATATAACATTTATCAAGTGCAATATTTAAATTTTAGTATCAAATTTCACTGCTTTTATGAAACGCTTTAGGGCCATTTTTTCTTTGGTTTGAATTTGATAATAAATCACTTCATCTAAATAATATCTTATATCTTTAACGCTTATATCTCTTGTTTTTGCGTATTTTTCTAAGATATAATGAGGAATTTTGATTTTTTTATATGAGAAATTTGTTAAAAGCTTTGTATAAAATGTTTTTTTTGCAATACAAGAAAATCTTGCAAAAACAAAAGGCAAATGCGTTTTTTCATACCATAAAGCACACAAATCAACATAGGCATCTCTATCTTGTAAATAAAGCTTTAAAGCCTTATCTCCAATAATAACTTTATTATTATCTTGTCTTAAAACTCTAGCCAAAGCATTTGAAGTAGCCGAACTTGGATCTTTGGCTTTTTGTGAATTTTTTTCCACCAAAACACTTAAGACTCTTTTATTTGCACAAATTCCAATATTTAAATTTTTGTATTTTTTTCTACTACTTTCTATACTCGAAATAATAGCCGCATCAATTCTTCTGTAAAAAAGCTCTTTATTTAATTTACTTGGAACGCCTTTTTTATATTCCATCGTAGCTTTAAGACCATTTGGCAAAGGATATTTTTTAAGATAAACATGCAAAGGTAAAAGATTAATATAGTCAATTTTTCCAAAAATCATATCATTCACCTATAAGGTATTAAAAACCCTATCTCCTGCATCTCCAAGTCCTGGCACTATATAACCTTTTTCATTCAAGCTTTCATCAATTGAGGCTATATAAACTTCTACATCTTTATGAATTTTTATGAAATTTTCAAGCCCTTGTGGAGTTGCAAGTATAGAAATAAATTTAATCTTTTTTATCCCTTGAGACTTTAAAAAATTACAAGCATCTATGGCTGTTCCCCCTGTTGCAAACATAGGATCAATTACAATAGCCAATCTTTTAGTGGCATCTTTAGGAAGTTTTTGAAAGTAAAAATCAGCTTTTAAGCTTTCTTCATTTCTAGCAAAACCTAAAAACCCTACACTTGCATCAGGAATAAGCTTAAAAACACTTTCAAGCATTCCTAAAGCTGCCCTTAAAATAGGACAAATCATAATTTTTTCATCAAGCTTTTTTACCCTAGCATTAGAAATAGGAGTTTGAATTTGCACTTCCTTTAAATTTAAATCTTTAGTTGCTTCAAAAAGCAAAAAAGCCGAAATTTCATCAATAAGCATTCTAAAATGAAAGGGTTTAGTATACTTATCGCGCAAAATTCCAAGCTTATGTTCAATTAAAGGATGGCTAATACAATAGATGTTTTTCATTTTAAACTTTCAAAATAGGCTTTCTCATCAAAATCTTTAAGCAAAGCCACTCCATCTTCTATGGCTGCTTTAGCCACCGCAGTACTTACCACAGATTTTACCCTTTCATCAAAAGGTTTTGGTATCACATAGTCCCTACCAAAACTCAAATCCTTAACACCATAAGCTTTTTTAACCTCATCGCTTACAGGAAGTTTCGCCAAATCAGCCAAAGCCTTAGCAGCTGCTACTTTCATATTTTCGGTGATTTTTGTAGCTTTAACATCTAAAGCCCCTCTAAAAATAAAAGGAAAGCCTAAAACATTATTAATTTGATTAGGATAATCACTTCTTCCAGTTCCTACAATAGCATCATTTCTAAGCCTTGCCACATCTTCAGGCATTACTTCAGGAACCGGATTTGCCAAAGCAAAAATCACAGGATCTTTTGCCATAGATAAAATCATCTCATCATCTAAAATTTTTGGCGCACTAAGTCCTAAAAACACATCCGCATCCCTCATAGCCTCTTTTAAAGTGCAAGCCTTGGTATCGCTCACAAATTCAAGTTTATATTTGTTTAAATCTGTCCTTTGCTTATTTACTACACCTTTACTATCGACTAAAATGATATTTTTAACGCCTAAATTTCTATACATTCTAGCACTTGCAATCCCCGCAGCCCCTGCTCCGCTTACCACTACTTTAATATCTTCAAATTTTTTACCACTTATCTTCATAGCGTTCATAAGTCCTGCAGTTGAAATGATAGCAGTTCCGTGCTGATCATCATGCATCACAGGAATTCCTAAATCCTGTAAGGCCGCTTCTATCTCAAAACATTTTGGTGCTGAAATATCTTCTAAATTTATGCCACCAAAAGTTGGTGCCATGGCTTTACAAAAAGTAACAATTTCTTCCACACTATGCACATCAATTTCTAAATCATAAGCATTTACATTTGCAAATTTTTTAAACAAACAAGCCTTACCTTCCATAACAGGCTTAGCAGCTTGTGCTCCTATATTTCCAAGTCCCAAAACTGCCGATCCATCACTTACAATAGCTACCAAATTCGCTTTATTTGTATAAGTATAAGCAAGTTCGTTATCTTTTGCTATCTCTATGCAAGGTTCTGCTACCCCTGGACTATAAGCTAACGATAAATCGCGAGCGGTATTCATAGGTTTTGATGAAATTATATCCACTTTACCACCCAAATGATACTTTAAAGCTTCTTCTTTTAAATTCATATTTTTCCTTTAAATTTTAAAAAATTTTCTATTCTTTTCTTGCACTCATCAACCCCTAAAAATTCAAGTACTTCAAAAATACTAGGACTTACCGCACTTCCTGTTAAGGCAATGCGTATAGGTTGAGCCAAGTCTTTTAATTTTGCTTCATTTTTTTGCAAAAATTCATTAGTAAAGTCTTCAAAATCTTTTGCAATTACTTGACTATTTAGCTCGCTAGCGTATTTTTCAAGTAAGGAAAGATTATTATCATTGACGAATTTTTCAATGGCTTTCTCATCATAACTTTGCGGTGCTTCAACAATACTTTTAGCTCCGTTAATGATTTCGAGTAAAGTTTTTGCACGCTCTCTTAACAAATCCAACAAAAATCCCGCTTTTTTATAAGCACTCAAATCAAAACCTAAATCTTTTAATTGCCTATTAAGCTCTTCAAAAGGTAAGGTTTTAATATAATGAGCGTTAAGCCATTCAAGTTTTTTAAAATTATAACAAGAAGCACTTTTATTGATATGGTTTGGATCAAAAAGTTTTTTAAGATCTTCTAAGGAAAAAACCTCTTCATCACCATGACTCCAGCCCAAACGCACTAAAAAATTAAGCAAAGCTTGAGGTAATATACCCATAGCTTTATATTCCATTACATCGGTTGCCCCATGGCGTTTTGAAAGTTTTTTGCCATCTTCGCCATGTATCATAGCCACATGATAAAATTTAGGAATTTTAAAACCAAGTGCCTCATAAAGCACAATTTGCTTAGGTGTATTTGAAAGATGGTCATCACCTCTAATCACATCACTAACACCCATTAGAGCATCATCAATCACAACGGTTAAATTATAAATTGGTGTACCATCACTTCTTGCAATAATAAAATCATCTAAAATATCTTGTGCATTAAATTTTACCTCACCTTTTACTCCATCAATAAAAGAAATCTCTCCACTTTGTGGTGCTTTAATACGCACCACAGGTTCTATACCTTCTGGTGGCGTGCCTTTAAAATCCCTATATCTACCATCATATCTTGGGCGTTCTTTTACTGCTTCTTGTTTGGCGCGAAGAATATCTAGCTCTTCTTTACTCATATAACAATAATAAGCCTTGCCTTCATCTAAAAGTTTTTGAATGTATTTTTTATAAATATCAAAGCGCTCAGATTGATAAGTCACTTCATCATCGTAATCTAAACCACACCATTTAAATGCTTCTATAATAGCCTCTGTAGCTTCTTTTGAATTTCTTTTTAAATCTGTATCTTCGATACGAAGCAAAAATTTGCCATTATTTTTTCTCGCGTATAAATAATTATATAAAGCCGTCCTTAAACCCCCTATGTGTAAATATCCTGTAGGGCTTGGAGCAAAACGCGTTGTTAAATTTTGTATCATTTTTTGCCTTTTCTTAAAATTTAATTGATATAATGCGATATTTACACTTAAATAAAGGTATAAAATGAAAAAAATTTTACTAAGTTTTGCATTTTTTGCAAGCATTGCAAGTGCAGAAGTAATCAATGCAGTTGCGATAGTAGTTGAAAATGAAGCTATTACACTACATGACATTGAAAAAACAATGAAAGATTTAAATATTAACAAAGATCAAGCTAAAGGTATATTGATCAATGATAGGCTTGAAAGAGCACAAATTAAAAAATTTGGAATTTTTGTAAATGAATTTGAACTTAATAAAGAAATAGAAAAAATTCTTCAAATGAATCGCATTGATTTAGATACTCTTAAGCTTTCTTTAAAATCTAAAAACAAAAGTTTTGACGAATTTAAAAATGAATTAAAAAAAGATTTGGAGAAAAAAAGACTTTATGAAGGCATTGCTGCAGGAGCAAAATTAGATCTTAGTACCGAAGGTTTAAAAAACTACTACAACTCACATTTGCAAGATTTTACTTTATATTCTGAATTAGAAGTGAAAATTTATAAAAGCAATGATCCTAAACTTTTAGAACAACTCCGTATAAGTCGCTTAAAGCACCCAAATATTAGAGAAGAAAACGCTCTTTTAAACACAAAAAATGCAGATCCAAGACTCCTAGCTTTGCTTTCAAGAGTTAATAACAATAATTATTCAACAGTTTTAAATTCCCCAAATGGCTATGAAATGTATTATATCAAAACAAAAAATAACCCACAAGCTATAGAATTTGAGCTTATTAAAAATGAAGTGACCAATGCTTATGTAGCGCAACAAAAGCAAGCCTTTATACAAGATTTTTTTGATAAATTACACGCTAAAGCTAAAATAGAATATTTGCGTTAATTTAAAGTTTTTAAAATAATTTTGATTTTACCAAAAGGTAAAATCAATGTCTGCTAAGATAATTTGTATCGTAATTATTATTAATAAAATCAGGATTTTCCATCATAGCAAGATGAAAATCTTTAGTCGTTTTAATCCCACTCACAATCAGTTCATCTAAAGCTACTTTCATTTTTGCAATGGCCTTATTGCGATCAGGTGCCCAAACTACAAGCTTTCCTATCATAGAATCATAATAAGGTGGAACGCTATAATCTTGATAACAATGACTTTCCATTCTCACATTGCGTCCTGCTGGTGGGACATATTTTGCAATTTTACCTGGACTTGGCAAGAAAGTCTTAGGATCTTCAGCCGTAATTCTGCATTCTATAGAATGACCTTTAAGTTTAATCTCTTCTTGAGAAGGTAAAGCACCGCCTTCAGCCACTTTTATCATTAATTCTATAATGTCAATTCCGCTTACCATTTCACTTACACAATGCTCTACTTGTAGACGCGTATTCATTTCTATAAAATAAAAGTCTAAATTTTTATCCACTAAAAATTCAAAAGTTCCCGCTCCTTCATAACCTATAGCTTTAGCCGCTTTAATGGCTGTCTCATGAAGTCTTGCACGCGTTTTTTCATCAAGCAAAATAGCTGGAGATTCTTCTATTAATTTTTGATGGCGTCTTTGCATAGAACAATCTCTCTCACCTATGTGAATCACATTACCAAAACTATCGCCAATCACTTGTACTTCAATATGACGTGGATTTTGTATGTATTTTTCCATATACATAGTCCCATCCCCAAAAGCCGTCATTGCTTCACTTTCAGCAGACCAATATGCTTTTTCAAGATCTTTTTCGCTTTCAACCACGCGCATACCACGACCGCCACCACCTGCAGCTGCTTTTAAGATTACTGGATAACCTATCTCTTTTGCCAATTTTTTTGCTGATTCTACGCCCGATAAAGCTCCATCGCTTCCTGGTATCACAGGTACACCCGCTCTTTGCATCACTTGCTTAGCTTTTGATTTATCACTCATTAAAGCCATAGCTTCAACAGAAGGACCTATGAATTTAATATTATGTTTAGCACAAATTTCAACAAAATTTTGATTTTCACTCAAAAAGCCATAACCAGGAAAAATCGCATCTGCTTCGCTGATTTCAGCCGCAGAAATAATTGCTGGGATATTAAGATAACTTTCAGAACTTCTAGCTTTTCCTATGCAAATGCTTACATCAGCATATTTTAAATACAAAGCATCTTTATCCGCTTCAGAATATACGCAAATTGCTTTCTTTCCCATTTCCTTAATCGTTCTTAAAGCTCGAAGTGCTATTTCACCACGATTTGCAATTAAAACGCTTTTGATTTCCATTTTATAATTTCTCCACTACAAATAAAGCCGTATTAAATTCTACAGGCTGTCCATCTGCAACCAAAACTTCTGTTATCCTGCAATCAAATTCAGCTTCGATTTCATTCATAATTTTCATCGCTTCAATAATAGCTATCGTATCACCTTTTTTCACAGTACTTCCAACTTTTACAAAAGGTGTTGCACCTGGACTTGGTGCTTGATAGAAAGTTCCAACCATAGGACTGTTTAAAGTAGGCTTGTTGGATTTTGCATTAGAACTAGGTTGAGCCTCATTCACCACATTTACATTAATTGGTTGTGGCGCAGGAGGACAAGCAACAGGCGCTGGGACATCACAACACATATCTCTTTCAAGAGCTATTTCAAAACCATCTTGTTCTTTAATTTTTATTTTACTGATATTAGCCTCGGCAAATAATTGTACTAATTCTTTAATTTCTTCTCTAGTCATAAAATCTCCTAAAATTTAAAAAACTTAAGTTGCTATTATATAAAAAAAGTTATAATTTAAGTTTAAAACTCAAATTTTTTAAAATTAAATCCAAAAGATTTTAAGTTATAGTCAAAAATTTATATCATTTTAAGGTAAGAATTTATGGGATTAAAAGCAGATAATTGGATAAGAAAAATGGCGTTAGAACATAAAATGATAGAGCCATTTTGTGAAGCAAATATAGGAAAAGGTGTTGTAAGCTATGGTCTTTCAAGTTACGGTTATGATATACGCGTAGGGCGTGAGTTTAAAATCTTTACTAATGTAAATTCCACCGTAGTGGATCCAAAAAATTTCGTGGAAGAAAATGTAGTGGATTTTGTGGGTGATGTGTGTATAGTCCCTGCAAATTCTTTTGCACTTGCTAGGACAATAGAATATTTTAAAATGCCTGAAGATGTTTTAGCAATCTGTCTTGGAAAAAGCACCTATGCAAGATGTGGGATTATAGTCAATGTAACTCCTTTTGAACCAGGTTTTGAAGGACATATTACTATCGAAATTTCAAATACCACTCCTTTGCCTGCAAAAATTTATGCTAATGAAGGAATTGCACAAGTCTTATTTTTACAAGGCGATGAAAAATGCGATGTAACCTATGCAGATAAAAAAGGTAAATACCAAGCACAAACAGGCATAACTCTACCTAGAATTTTAAAATAATTTTTATGGAACACTTATTGCTGAAACCTAGCTAGATTTTAATGCTAAGGAAGGCAAATATGTTTAATGGAAAAAATATTCTAATTACTGGTGGAACAGGCTCTTTTGGAAAAACTTATACCAAAATTTTATTAGAAAATTATAAGCCAAATAAAATCATTATCTATTCACGTGATGAACAAAAACAATTTGAAATGGCAGGTATTTTCAATGCTTCTTGTATGCGTTATTTTATAGGCGATGTAAGAGATAAAGAGCGCCTAAGCACTGCTATGCGTGATGTGGATTTTGTTATCCATGCAGCTGCTATGAAACATGTACCAATCGCAGAATACAACCCTATGGAATGCATAAAAACCAATATTAATGGCGCTCAAAATGTTATTGATGCTTGTTTTGAAAATAAAGTTAAAAAATGCATAGCCTTAAGCACTGATAAAGCTTGTAACCCCGTAAATTTATATGGTGCAACCAAACTTGCAAGTGATAAGCTTTTTGTTGCAGCAAATAATATAGCTGGTAAAAATCATACTAGATTTAGCGTTACAAGATACGGAAATGTGGTGGGTTCAAGAGGATCTGTTGTGCCATTTTTTAAAAAGCTTATTAGCGAGGGTGCAAAAGAATTGCCAATTACTGATACAAGAATGACTCGTTTTTGGATCAGCCTTGAAGATGGAGTTAAATTTGTGCTTAGCAATTTTGAAAGAATGCATGGTGGAGAAATTTTTATCCCAAAAATTCCATCAATGAAAATCACAGATTTAGCTAAGGCAATGGCACCAAATTTAGATCATAAAATCATAGGCATAAGAGCAGGAGAAAAACTTCATGAGATTATGATTTCAAGTGATGATAGTCATTTAACTTATGAATTTAAAAATTATTATGCCATTAGTCCTAGCATTAAGCTTGTTGATAAAGATAATGATTTTAGCATTAATGCTTTAGGCGAAAAAGGTACAAAAGTAAAAGATGGTTTTTCTTACAGTTCAGACAACAACCCACAATGGGCAAGCGAAGCTGAACTTTTAAATATTATTAATCATACCGAAGGTTTTTAAATGCTAACTTATTCTCATCAAAATATCGATCAAAGTGACATAGAAGCAGTAATAAATGCTTTAAAAGATGAAATTTTAACCGGTGGAGCAAAAATAGAAGAATTTGAAAATGCACTTTGTGATTATGTAGGCGTAAAATATGCTTGTGTATTAAATTCAGCCACTTCAGCACTTCATCTTGCTTATACGGCTTTAAATGTAAAAGAAAAAATCGTTCTAACTACCCCACTTACCTTTGCAGCCACTGCAAATGCAGCTTTAATGGCAGGTGCAAAGGTGGAATTTATAGATATAAAAAGTGATGGCAATATCGATGAAAAAAAGCTTGAAGCTAGACTTGCAAAGGATAGTTCCAACATAGGAGCCATCACTGCGGTTGATTTTGGTGGTAATAGCGTTGAAATGGATGAAATTTTAACTTTGGCTAAGATATATAAAATCCCTTTAATTGATGATGCAAGCCATGCTTTAGGAGCAGAATATAAAGGCAAAAAAGTAGGCGCAATAGCTGATTTAAATATCTTTTCTTTTCATCCTGTTAAACCAATTACCACTTTTGAAGGCGGTGCAGTTCTTAGCAATGATAAAGAATTAATAGATAAAATAAAACTTTTAAGAAGCCATGGCATAGTTAAAAAAAGACTTTGGGATAGCGATATGGTCGAGCTTGGTTACAATTATCGCTTAAGTGATGTCGCTTGTGCTTTGGGGATCAATCAGCTTAAAAAACTTGATTTAAATTTAGAAAAAAGAGAAGAAATAGCTAAATTTTATGATAAAGAATTTGAAAAAAATCCTTATTTTTCAACCATAAAAATCAAAGATTATAAAAAAAGCTCAAGGCATTTGTATCCTATTTTACTTTTTCCTGAATTTTATTGTCAAAAAGAAGAAATTTTTAAAAATTTACTTAAAGCTGGAATCGGCGTGCAAGTGCATTATAAGCCTACTTATGAATTTAGTTTTTATAAAAAACTCTTAGGCGAAATGAAACTAGACAATGCGGATAATTTTTACAAAGCAGAACTTAGCATTCCAGCTCATCAAGAAATGAGCTTAAAAGATGCAAGCTTTGTAAAAGATACTTTATTTAGCATTTTAGAAAAAACAAAAAGGGGATATTGTGGATAAGTTAAATTTATGAAATTATTTGGCTTAAGTGACAAATTTTTTATATTTAAATAAACCATAATTTCCAAAGGAAAAATAATGAAAAATCTTTGTATAATCCCAGCGCGTGGTGGTTCTAAAAGAATTCCAAAGAAAAATATCATTGATTTTTTAGGAAAACCTTTAATTGCTTATAGCATAGAAAATGCTTTAAGTTCTGATATTTTTGATGAAGTAATTATCTCAAGCGATGATGAGGAGATTATAAAAATAGCGTGCAAATACGGCGCAAAAGCTCCTTTTGTTCGTGATAAAAACTTAAGCGATGATTATACTTCTAGCACAGCAGTGATTAAAAATGCTATCGAAATTTTAGCCCAAAAAGGGCAATTTTATGACAATATCTGCGCCCTTTATGCTACCGCCCCATTAATTGATAGTGAAATTCTAAAAAAGGCTTTTGAAAAATTTTTAGACAATAAAAGTGAATTTTTGTTTAGTGCTAGTGAGTTTGATTACCCTATACAAAGGGCTTTTTATTTAGATGAAAAAAATCAAGTTTATATGTTTGATGAGAGTTTTTATAAAAGCCGCTCGCAGGACTTAACTAAGGCCTATCATGATGCTGGAGCTTTTTATTTTGGTAAAAACAAGGCTTGGCTCGAAAATGATTTTTTATTTAAACCCTACTCTAGCGTATATTTACTACCGCGGAATTTGGTTTGCGATATTGATACCTTAGAAGATTTAGAATTTGCAAAGATACTTTATAAGGTGAGTTATGAAAGTTCTTTTTAGAAGTGATAGCTCTAGCCAAATAGGTTTTGGACATATCAAACGCGATCTTGTTTTAGCTAAACAATACGATGATGTAAGCTTTGCCTGTATCGCACTAGAAGGCTCTTTGATTGATGAAATTCCTTATCCTGTTTATGAGCTTATAAGCTCTAGTATATATGAGTTAATCAATCTTATCAAGGCTGAGAAATTTGAACTTTTAATCATCGATCATTATGATATTGGCTATGATGATGAAAAACTCATAAAACTTGAAACTGGTATTAAAATTTTAAGTTTTGATGATACTTTTAAAGCCCACTATTGTGATATTTTACTAAATGTTAATGCTTATGCAAAAGCGAGCGATTATAAAGATTTAGTGCCTTTTAGATGCGAGTTAAGATGCGGATTTTCCTATGCTTTAATTCGTGATGAATTTTACAAAGAAAGTAAGATAAAAAGAGAAAAAATTTGGGACTATTTTATCTGTATTGGTGGTACAGATATTAAAAATTTATCCGCAAAAATCGCTTCTGATTTTAGTGAAGAGAAAAAAATTCTTATTGCAACAAGTAACTCAAATAAAAATTTAAAAAAACTCCAAAAATTTGTTCAAAATCACCCAAATATCACATTAACCATTGATAGCGACAATTTAGCAAAATTAATGAATGAAAGCAAAAAACTTATCATTTCAGCGAGCTCTTTAGTCAACGAAGCTCTAATTTTAAAAGCAAATTTTAAAGCAATTTGCTGTGCCAAAAATCAAGAAAAAATAGCCAAATGGCTTGCACAAAAAGGCTATGAGGTGGATTTTCTATGATTGAGCTTAAAAATTTTACTCAACTTGACGCGCAAGAAATAAAACTTGTTTATGAATGGCGCAATCATGAAAAAATTTCCCAATTTATGAAAAATAAAAATTTTAGTTTTCAAGAACACTTAGATTTTATCAATAAATTAAAAAATGATCTGAGTAAAAAATATTTTTTAGTAAGTCAAAATAGTGATTTTATAGGCGTTATAGATTTTATCAATATCACTCTAAAAACTTGCGAATTTGGGCTTTATTCAAATCCCAATTTAAAAGGTATGGGACAGATTTTGATGAATGAAATTAAAAAATATGCCTTTGAAATTCTAAAAGTGAAAAATCTAAAAGCTTGTGTTTTTAAGGAAAATGAAAGGGCTTTAAATTTATATTTGAAAAATGATTTTACTATAACTAAAAAGGATGAAAATATGTTTTATGTAGAACTTTCACGGGGGGGGGGATAAGATAATTTTTATGTCTCCTTATTTAAAGGCAGCATAATGAAAATTGCTATTTTAACTTCACCCAAACAATGGTTTATCCCTTACGCAAAAGAACTTCAAAAGCTTATTAATGCCGATCTTTTTTATGATCATAAAGAAATTTTTAATTATGAAATTGTCTTTATACTCTCTTATCACAAAATTATCGATAAGAAATTTTTACAACAAAATAAGCATAATATTGTCATTCATGCTTCAAATTTACCTCAAGGAAAAGGTTGGTCACCTTTGTTTCACCAAGTGATTGAAGGTAGAGATGAAATTGTTTTTTCTGTATTTGAAGCTGATGAAAAAGCCGATAATGGTGATATTTACCTACAAAAAACATTGATTTTAAATGGCTTAGAATTATATGAAGAGCTAAGAGAAAAACAAGCCAGATTTTGCCTAGAATTGTGCGTTGATTTTTTGAAACTCTATCCTAACATTAAAGCGCAAAAGCAAAAAGGCAAAGAAAGTTTTTATCCAAAACGCAGCGCAAAAGACAGTGAATTGGATATCAATAAAAGCATCAACGAGCAATTTAATCTTTTAAGAACTACAAGCAATGAAGAATTTCCAGCATTTTTTTACAAAGATGGTAAAAAATTCATACTTAAAATTTATACTCAAAATTCTTTTGATACTTCAGTACAAACAACTGGGGGGGGGGTAAAGATAATTTTAGAAAATTTTATCCATCTTAACAAATATAAAAAAGAACAAATTAGACGCTTAAGAAACCTTCCGCAAATTAAAAAATATCTTTATCATCAACATTTTATTAGTAAAAATGAACACAAAAAATTCATTAAAAGACTAAGAACAACAAATCAAAAAATTTATTTTTGTCTTAGTGTAAAAAATCAAATTCTAGGAAGTATAAATTTTCATTTTAAAGATGCTAGTAGTATAGAATTTGGTTTTTACTCAAATCCTTATTCTAAGGTTAGCGGAATGGGCAGAATTTTAGAACAAATTAGTATTTACTATGCTTTTTATATCTTACAAGCAAAAACACTTTATTTAGAGGCCTTTAGAGAGAACTTGCAGGTAATCAATTTGCATAAAAAATTTGGCTTTGTGGAATTTTATAGCAAAAACGAAAAAATCATAAAAATGCAACTTAAAAAACATTTAATAAGCACAAAAGTAAAAAATTAAATAATTTTACTTTTGTTTGATTATTTTTAAATCAATTTAAAATATAAACCTTACTTGCCAAGTCTTTAAAAGCTTTAGAACCCACAAAACTAACACAAGTTTTATTGCTTGAATTTGCTTTAAAATTTGCATTAGATAATGCTATCATTGCTGAATTCAAAGCATCTTGTTTGCTTTTATTGCTTGGATCGAATAAAGCTTCACTTTGCGCAGCTGCAACATTTTCAATCAAAATCTTACTTTCTTCATCTGCTGAAATTCCCAAAACCACCACATTATCCTTAGGCACAAAAACCAAATTTACGCAAGCTTCCTCGCCAGCTACTTTAAATTTCACACTCGTTGTTGCATTGATATTTCCTAAATCCACGCTTTCAAGATCTGCAACATTGCTTATTACCCTTGTATTTGCCAAACTATCATTTTTCAAAGCATATAAAGTAATATCACCAATAGCGGTTTTTAAATTACTAGCACTTTTGCTAAGCTCGGCATTATCCTTGCTAGAACTTAATTTTGGCAAAGCAATGGCTGCTAAAATCCCTAAAATAACAATCACAAAAATTAATTCTAAAACACTAAAACCTTTTTTCATATTTTTCCTTTATAAAATAGTAAAATTTGTATTTTTGGGACTTAAAATTTCACTTTTAAAATCCGTAAATTCTTCTCTAACATACGCATCACAAGCCGCTCTTGCTATCATTAAAGCATTATCAGAACAATACTCAAGCGGAGCGAGTTTAAGGTCGCAAGAAAATTTAGAACAAAGTTTTTCTATACTTTGACGCAATTTTAAATTTGCACTCGCGCCGCCAACTATACCAAAATTTTGAAAATTATAAATTTTAAAAATTTTTTCAAGTTTATTTAAAATATGCAAAATTGCAACTTCTTCAAAGGCAAAAGCGATTTCACTTTTGATCTCTTCATCTAATTTTTCATACTTTAAAATCTCAAGTCTGACAGCATTTTTAAGCCCTGAAAAACTATAGTTTAACTCCTTAGAATGTAGCATTGGAACACTAAAATGCAAAGATTTTGTTTTAGCTTTTTTTGCAAGATTTTCAATGATTGCGCCACCTGGATAGCCTAGATTCATCATTTTAGCTACTTTATCAAAGCTTTCACCAAAACTATCATCATTTGTTGAAGCTAAAGTATGAATTTTAGCCTTTTCATCCACATACAAAACCATAGTATGACCCCCACTTACAAGCAAAATTCCCATATTCAAACACACTTTTTCTTCTAAAAATAAAGAATAAATATGTCCTTTAAGATGATTGATGCTTATAAGAGGCAATTTAAGACTTAAAGCCAAAGTCTTTGCCATAGTTATACCGCCAATTAAACTCACACTTAAACCTGGCTCATTCGTTACTGCTATGGCGCACAATCTTGGAAAATAATCCTTGCATTCTTCTAAAATTTTTGGCAAAGCCGCCGTATGAAGTCTAGCAGCAAGCTCAGGTACAACGCCTCCATACAAAGAATGTTCACTTTCTTGGGAAATTTTCTTATGAAAAATACAAGCATAAGTATCCTTACAAATAATGGCAATGGAACTATCATCACAAGAACTTTCAATAGCAAGAATTAAATTTTTCATTCAAATTCCACTAAAATAGAACCCAGAAACTTATCTTTTTTTTGAATGATTTCAAGTTCATTTTTAGAAAGCTTAGGAGGATTTTTGATGATTTTTGTAAATTCTTCTTTAACTTTGTTTTGTTTTAAATTTGCATTTCTTAATTCATAAAGTTCTATTCTAAAAATCTTTCCTGCTTCATCTATGGAATATTTTTCCTGCATTTGATTTTTGTTGATTAAAATTTCACTTTCATCAGCCCCTATATCAAGCCCGATAACATTAGCTCTTACGCCTTTAATTCTAGGAATTTTAAAATTGTTTTTCACAACAATTTTACTTGCAAAAGGTACTTTTGTTTTTTCACCATCAATAATCATAGTAATTTTATTTAAAGCATTGCTGAATTCAAAATACTCAGGATAAAGCCTTGTTTGAAAACGATTTCCATATTGAATGAAAAATGATTCTCCTTCCGAAAGAACCGCGGTAATTTCATTACTTGTTTGGTAATTTAAACTTTGATTAATAGGCGTTGGCAAGTAACTCAAACTATCTCTTGGTTTTTTTAAGGTAAGTAAAATTTTATCATTAAAAAGTTTAACTTCAAGCTCTTTATTAATCACTTCATAAACCCCTTGCGGAGTAAGTTCAAAACTTCTTTCAAACTCAATTCCAGCAGTTTTAAGATAAGCTTCAATCGCCAAAAGATGATAATAAGCCCTTAAGTGTACTGGCAAAGATTTACTTGCCTCATTAGCAAAAGCAGCTTTTTTATTTGAAATAACAAAATAAGTCAAAGCTTTTAGCATCTCCGTATCGTCATCTTCTTTTGTATTAGTATTTTTAAGATGATATTGATGTTTTGGATCAACTAAAGCGAGATTAATATTATCAACAGTGTTTTGAGCTATGTGTTCGAGCTGATTATATTTACTTGCATTAATTTCCCTTGTGTCAATAATACTTGAATTTCCCCAACGCTTAGGATTGAGCTCTGAATTGATAAAAGCTGGTCTATAAAAACCACTGCCATCATGAAGATTAATCACCATTCCAACTTCATCTTGTAAAATGAGTTTTTTAATTCTTTCAACCGTATGATAATCAGGATCATTAAAATTAATATCTGCAAATTTGCGATTTAAATCTCCATTTTCACCCCTACCTCTTTTAATAATGCTTTCAAAAGCAAGATTAGGCGCAACGATGATTTTACCTTTAGTAATATTATAATCACTTATAAGTAAACTTGCCGCGTGAAATCCCCCTGGCTCATCGCCTTGCATACCACCAAAAATCACAACCGTATTATTATCATCTAAACTTTTTCCTTTTTGTGTTACAGTAAAATCAAGTCCAAAAAGCGTAATAGCATATACTAAAAAGAAGACTATTTTCCTCATTCTAAACCTTTGCATTGCAAAATTCTCTAACTCTTATATCCAATTCAAAAATTTCTTCCAAGCTTTGTGTTTTTAATGAGCCAAAATGATCCAAAGCCTTAAAAATGCCTCTTGAAATATCTAAAAATCCGCATTCTGAATTTAAAAATCTACGAACTAAAACTTCATTAGCACCATTGATTATAACTCCCAAATCAGGATTTTTTAAAATTTCATTTTTCAAAGAAAATATAGGATATTTCTTAAGATTAATTGAGTGGAATTTTAAACTAGGAAGTTTAACAAAATCAATATTTTGAAGAATTTTTTTATCATAAGTCTCAAAAAGCGCTTGAGAAATAGCAAGTTTCATATCAGGATAAGAAAAATAAGCCGTGCTAGAGCCATCTTCAAATTCACACATTGCGTGCACCAAAGATTTTGGTTCTATCAGTGCATCTATATCCTTAAAACCATAAAGATGGTAGGCTTCAAGAATTTCAAAAAGCTTATTTACCATTGTAGCACTGTCTATGGTGATTTTTGCACCCATAGACCAATTTGGATGCTTTAAAGCCATTTTCGCATCTACTTTTTCTAAGTCAGCAATTTTTAAGCCAAAAGTGGCACCTCCACTTGCTGTAATATAAAGCTTTGAAATGTTATTTTTATGATTTTGAAGTAAAAATTTTAAAGCCGCATGCTCGCTATCAATAGGCCTTATACTCATATTTTGCAAGAATTTACCCGCCACCACGAGGCTTTCTTTATTAGCCAAAGCTAAAGTTTTGCCCAATTCTTTACTTTTTAAACTTGCTCTAAGTCCTGCAAAACCTACAATAGCATTGACAACAAAATCATCTTCGCACTCTTGTAAAATTTTTTCTAAACCATCTTGTCCAACAAAAACTTTTTTATGTTTAACAAGGCTTTTATTTTTATCATTTTTAATGCAAACAAATTGCGGTTTAAACGCTTCAATTTGCTCATTTAATAAAGCGATATTATTCCCGCACGATAAAGCCGAAATTTTAATATTATATTCTTTGGCAAGTTTTAAAGTGTTAACACCTATACTACCTGTACTTCCAAAAACTATCATAATAAAGCAACCATTATAAATGCAGCAATCATCACTGCATCAATCCTATCTAAAATCCCCCCATGTCCTGGTATTAAATCTCCACTATCCTTTACCCCAGCTTCGCGCTTAAAATAACTCTCTAATAAATCTCCAATCACCGCAAAAACACCCACCAAAAAAGAACAAAGCAAGGCTAAGCCAAAATCATACACAAAAACACCCACAATAGTACCAAGAATGCTCGCGCAAATAAGCCCACCAATAACGCCTTCCATAGTTTTATTTGGACTTGTTTGCGAAAAAGGCGTTTTACCTATCATTTTTCCTATAAAATAAGCCCCACTATCACAACTTACTACAATTACAATCAACCAAAACAAAGCAAACATTCCATGGGACAAATAAACCTGCCAAAGTGCTAAAATAGGTAAAACCGGATAAATATAAATTAAAGTGAGTTTTAAATTTGAAGCCTTTTTATAAACCAAATATCCCACAACAAGCAACAAAAACAAAACTCCAATCAATAAAGCCTTGCCAGAAAAAGAACCCAAAATAAAGCAAAGCAGAGCAAACCACACATTAGCATTTTCAAGCCCAAAGAGCTTTTGTGCTTCTTCAAAGGCAAAATACAATAAAGCTCCAAAGATAATAAAATTTACCACAAACTGATCGATTAAAGCAACCACCAGCACCGCAAATACCATAATCACACCCGAAATAATCCTTGTTTTGTTAAACATTAAAATTCCTTTTTTAAATACTGATATCTAAATGATGAAGTTTTTGTGCGCTTTTAAAGGATGCCTCATCTTCACTTTGCTCTTCATCTTCTTGATTTTTTTGCTCTTCATCTTCTTGATTTTCTTTGTGGCGTTTCTTTTCCTCTTCATCAGCCCTTTCTTTTACCTCTTCATTAATCTCATGGCTTTTAGCCACTTTTTCTAACTTATCAACAACTTTTTCTTTTTGAGTAAATTCATTCAAATTTGCAAGTGCTGCAAAACTTTCTTTTGCAAGTTCATTACCCACTTGAGTTGCAGGCAAGGCAGCGTTTTGATTAACAAAATTGAGATTTCCAATAGGCGAAACAGGCATTTTTACTCCTTTAAAACGCTTATGGTTTTGTAATTTATATAATTTACAAAAGCCTTTTCTCTAATTTTAACAAATTTTTTACTGGTATAGTCAACCAAATAATTTCCTTGATTTAAATTCGAAAAATTCACACAAATTTTTGCCCCAAAATTCAAAACCTCATCGCTAACATTTAATTTATTAGAAATGATAAAAACATGAGCACTTGGACGATCTTTTACATGCATCCAGATATCATCCTTTTTGGCTTTTTGCAATAAATACTGATTTGCTTTCTCATTTTTACCCACACAAATTTTAAATTCATTAAAATAAAAACTTACAACACCCATATTTGCTTCTTCTTTTTTAACCGCAAAAGTTTTTTTAGGCAATAAAATTTCTAATTCAAAAATTGACTTTGCTTGTAAAATTAATCCCAAAAGCTCTTGAGTTGTTTTTAATTTTTCTAAAATATTATCCCTTTGAATTTGTATATTTTTAGCTTTTTGTTTTAATTTTTTAGCCATTTTATAAAACTGATTGGCACTATTTTTAGGACTTTGCTCAAGTTTAAATTTCACCATCTTACCTTCAAAATCACACAAGGTAAATTCTCGCTCAAAATCTTTTAGATTATATAAATTCGCAAATAAAACATCTGCCTTTTTTGTATAAGACTTGGCCAATTTGTTTAAATTTTCTTCTTTTTCTAAATCTTGCAAATTTTGCTCCAAATTAGCAATTTTTTTACGAATTTGCGTTGCTTTATTCTCTTTACAAATCATCAAATCTTTAGCATATAATTCCTCAAATTTATTTTTAAAATACACATCAAAATTTTCAATCTTTATAAAATTTTCATCCATTTTAAAAGGCTTTAAAGGAATAAGTTTTTGCCCTACTTTAACCATCCTATAACTTTTATCAATATGCCTTAAAGCTTCAATGATTATATCATCATTATCTGTAATAATAACATTAGTATTTTTGCCCGTAAATTCAAAATAAATTTTACTTGAAAAACTTTTATAAGACTTCTCTATATGAGTGTGAAAAACTAAAATTCTATTATCTTTTACAAGCTCTACTTTGTCAATTTTTGCCCCGCAAAAGTATTTTTTTAACATAAAATCAAAAGGTGCACTATAATTTTTTGCTTGCAAATTTGCGCAAAATATGCTTCCTAAGCCTCTTTTAAGACTAAATATAAATCTTTTTTTATCAAGACAAAGCTCTAAAACATTATCATCAATGCGTTTGATAAAATCGATTTTTTTATAATTTTGTAAATAATTTCCAATTTGTAAAAGTTCAGTATATTTCATAAGTGTTATTATAAGATAAAAATGTAAGTAATATTTTTTTATGGTAAAATATATTAAAAAATTATCTTCAAAATCTTTAAGGAAAACAATGGTTCCTGAGTGGGATAGTGCCTATGCGATTGGCAATAGTTTCATTGATGCACAACATAAAAAATTTTTTGATATGGCAAAAAATGTTGAAGAAGCTTTTTTTGATTCTGTTTCCAGAGAGAAAATAAAGGAATTATTGCAAGAATTATTTGTTTATATGAAAACACATTTTAAAGATGAAGAAGAATTGATGAAAAAAATTCATTATCCTAAATATGATGAGCACATTCTTGCCCACAAAAATATTATTGGAAAAATGGTTAAAACAATTCAAAATGCCAAAAGCACAAACGATCTTAAAGAATCCTTGTATAATATCACGCAAAAATGGCTTTTAAATCATATTTTGGAAGAAGATATGCAAATAGAACAACATATTCAAAATCTCAAAAATAAAATAAAGTAGTTAAATGCTAAAAAATTGTGTTATTTTATGTGGTGGAAAATCAAGTCGTATGGGACAAGATAAAAGTCTTTTAAAAATCGGTTCTAAAAATTTAACCCAAATTCAAGTGGAAAAATTTTCCAATTTTTTTGAGCATGTTTTTGTTAGTGTCAAAAATGATAAATTTAATCAAGAATTTAAAATCATACAAGATGATCCAAATTATCCTTTGCATTCTCCTATGCTTGCGCTTTATTCGATCTTAAAAAATTTCAAAAATGAATTTGTTTTTATCATTAGCGTGGATAGCCCTTGCATTGGTTTAGAAGAAATTTCTAAAATGGCTGAATTTTTAGAACAAGATTATAAAATTATCATAGCAAAAAGTAAAAATTACAAACACTCATTGTGTGGTTTTTATCACAGTGATTTAGCAGATGTTTGCAAAAATTTACTCGATCAAAACGAACAAAAAATTCAACTTTTATTTTCTAAAGTTAAGACTAAATTTGTAGAATTCGAAGATGAAAAGCCTTTTTTGAATCTGAATTTTTACGATGAATTCCAAAAATACAAAAGCGAGTGTGAATGAAAAAAATAATCATAATTTTATCTTGTAATATCATTTTATGGGCAAATGACTATCAAAAAGCCCTAGAATATGAAAAAAATGGCGACTATCAAAAAGCGATGCAAATTTATAAAAAACTTGCTGAAGACAAACTAGGCATTCAAGAAAAAAATGCGATACAAAATAAGCAAATTCAAGACAAAACCGCCTTAACTCAAGAAAAAAACAAAAAGTCTCAAAAAGAAGACTTTACCAAAATTGCTTTAGCAAATTATTTAGGCAAAGATGAGGCTTTTAATCCTTTTGGAATTAGCTCACATCAAATGAACTATTTTATGCCTTTTTCTTATAATTTTTCTAAAGTTGCACCCAATCAAAATAAATCAGAAATCAAATTTCAAATCAGCATAAAAAAACGCCTTTTTGATAATATGCTAAATTTAGGCGAGTCCTATTATATCGCTTACACTCAAACTTCGTGGTGGCAAGCTTATAATCACTCTTCTCCTTTTAGAGAAAATAATTATAAACCAGAATTTTTTGTTAATTTTCCTATGCAGCTTGAAAAACTTCCTTGGATGCAAAATGTAAGGCTTGGAATTTTACACGAATCAAATGGCAAAAGCGATGAGAGCTTAGAATCGCGTTCTTGGAATAGAATTTATCTTAGTTCCGTATTTTTAAAAGATAGATTTTTAATTGCACCAAGAGTTTGGTTGCGAATACCGGAAAATGAAAAAGATGATGATAATCCAGATATTGAAAAGTATTTGGGAAATTTCGATCTTAATATGGCTTATTTAGGAAAAGATTTTTTTATCAATGCTATGGTAAGAAACAATCTTAGAACAAGTTCAAATAAAGGTGCAGTGCAAATTGATATAGGCTATGATTTATTTGATAATGGAATCTTTTGGTATGTGCAGTATTTTAATGGTTATGGCGAGAGTTTGATTGATTATAATAAATATGTCAATAAACTCTCAACCGGTTTTTTAATATCCTATTAAGCTCCCAAATAAAGCTGTCCCGCATAGAGTATATACATTCTTAAAGCAAATACTCCCAGCATAATAGAAATTGAATTTAAGAGTATAAAATTCACCTTATAAGCGTGATTTTTTAAAGCAGTAAGTGCAATCACACTTGGGATCACAACACTAAAACCAACCACACAAACCCAAAAAATCATAGCCCAAGAGCCTTCACTTAAAGCACTAAGTACTACCAATGCTTTATCCCCGCCTTGAAAATAAAGTCCAACAAATAAAGCAAACAAAAGCAAAGATTCAATAGGAATAACCCTTAAATCCATCGTTAAAAGATACTTGGTTTTTTCTTTAGAAACTTCTTCTGAAAATAACAAAATTCCAAAACAAATACAAGCCGCAATTCCGCTTGATAAACCACTGGCTAAAAATAAAATTGGCAAAATCGGACTATTATAAAGCGGATAAGTTTGAATGGCAGAAAGTAAAAAGCCTGTATATACACCAACTCCGCCTGCTAAAGCAAAAACAAGTCTTCCAAACCAAAGCGAATTTTTCTCTAAAAAATCAAGCACTCCGCCAAATAAATTCATCACAGGCCATAAAAAACTTTTAGACAAAGTAAGTCTAAAACGCAAAATTGCATAAATTGCACATAAAGGAGTATAAAAAAGCAAAAGCAAAACACCCAAAGACATTACGGATTTAAGATTATAATGAATTAAAAGTTGATAAAAATTTAAAGGTTTTGTCAAATCAAAAATCAATACAATCAAACCTACAATTATCGTAATAGGTGCGATCAAAACCCCAGCCTTAACAAAAGCATCCCAAGGTGCTTTGCGTTTAGGATTCATCCATTCTACACTTAAAGCCGTCATCATAGCACCTGAAGAAAGTCCCGCCAAAAATAAATAAAGTGCGATAGGCCAATGCCACACAATAGCATTTACGCTTTCATTTCCCCAAATTTCATTCATAGCTTTATTTCCCCTTTCTTATTCGGTATAGTAAAAAGTTTTGGTTTTGTTCCCAAATGTTCTTTTTTCCTTGTGAAATTTTTCTTTGATAGAATTTCATAAATAGGATCATTCATATTATCCAAATCTCCAAAAACCAAAGCATCTGTAGGACAAACACTCACACACGCTGGTTCTCCATGTAATTTTAAATGTGTATCTTTGCAAAAATTGCACTTATCAGGAACTTTAGTTTGCGGATTTAAAAATCTAGCATGATAAGGACAAGCACTGATACAATACAAGCACCCTACGCATTTATTTGCATCAATATCCACAATACCATTTTCATCCATAAAAGAAGCATGAGTTGGACAAACACTAACGCAAGGTGTATTCTCACACATTTGACAAGAAAATCTTTCATAATCAAAAGCCAAATTTGGAAACACGCCTTTAGGACCTTGAATTTTAACTTGGAGTCTATAAAGCCCTTCTGGAACTTTATTTTCGCTGCGACAGGCGATAGAGCAAGATTGACAGCCTATACATTTTTGAGAATTAAAAACCATTGCATATTTCATTATTAGCTCCTATATTTTTTCTATATCAACACCTATGGTATGGACATTATTGCCACTCACAGGAGAAATAATATTTTTTAAAAGATGACTTGCATTCATTCCTTTGCCATAAGAAATTTCTTGCCATTTGCTCGTATGTCCAAAACCAAAATACGCAAACAAAGTATCCTCTCTAATACCGACTGTAGGCAATACTTGTGCAATTTGTTCTCCAACTTCACTTTTAATTTTTATACTATCACCTTTTTTGAGTCCAAGCTTATTTGCAACATTTTGATTGATCCACACGGCATTATTATCCATTAAATCATTAAGCCATGGAACATTAGCTGTATGCCCATTTGTATGCACAGCAACTTTGCCTTGTATAAAATAAAACTGCGAATCGCCTTTTAATTTAGGATCATTGTATTTTAAAGCTCCGCGCCCACAAGCTTGCTCTAAAACCTCATCAAAAAGCTCTATTTTCCCGCTTTTTGTTTTACATTTTAGAATTTCGCTAAATTCTCCATCTTCATCTAAAAATTGTTTAGAATTTGGATATTTTTCTACAAATTTTGCAATACTTTCTTTATCGCGTGCTAAAAGCGGTATGCCATAACTTGTTAAGCCTTTGCTTTTTAGCTCATAAATTTCTTCAGGATATTCATAAGCTTGTTGCATTCTAAAATCTTCAATATCTTTGTAAGGAAATAAGTCACCAAAGCCCATTTTTTGTGCTAATTCTTTATAAATTCTCCACGAAGCTCTTGTATCACCTATAGGCTCTACTACCTTTTGACGCACTTGATAGCCAGGATTTTTGCCGTCATCAGATAAGAAGTGCTCATCCCTTTCTAAATAAGTTGATTCTGGCAAAATAATATCCGCATATTGTGCACTATCACTCATATAAACATCTACGCATACAAACAAATCGAGTTTTTTAAGCGCTTTCACCACTTCATCTGAATTACTTACAGTCATCACTGGATTTGATCTTGTAATCCAAAGCCCGTGTATTGCATAAGGTTTTTCATTCAAAATAGTCTCATAAACCTTACTATAAATTCCTCTGGTTTTTGGAATTTTGCTAAATTCTCCACCTTTAATATCCACTCCATCAATGCGTGGCTCATTTGGCTCGGGCACTTTTGGTAAAATAGAACCCTTAATAATTGGAGCAACCTTTTGACCTGCGATTTTATTATACAAAGCAGCACCCTTAGGAAAATACAAACCGCCTTTAGTTTCTATATTTCCAAGCAAAGCATTAGCAATAGCAATGGCTCTTCTAAATTCTATTTCTTCTGGAGTAAAAGTTGCTCTATGACCAAAATCAATCATACAATGTGGCGCATAAGAAGCACACTCTCTAGTCAAAGAAATGATTTTTTCCGCACTAACATCGCATTCTTTAGCCATACGCTCTGGAGTATAATCCTTAATACTTTCTTTAAGTTTTTCAAAACCTACAGTGTATTTTTGAACGAATTTTTTATCATAAAGCTCTTCAAAAATTAAAGTATGGATAAAAGCCATCATAAACGCAGCATCACTACCTGGGCGAATAGGTATCCACTCATCTGCTTTAGAAGAAAGAACCGAAAAACGAGGATCTAAAGAAATAAGTCTACATCCCTTTTCTAAAGCCTTAGTAACTCCTCTTGCATAAGAGATTACCATACCTTCATAAACATTATGTCCAAAATTTAACATAAATTTACAATCTGCGAAATCTCTACTAAGCGAACCACTACCATAAACACTTGTCAAAGCTGTCGCATAGCCAGAAGGACAGGTGTTGCCGTGATCAAAAATATTTGGTGTACCAAAACCATAGGCAAACTGATTCATAAAAGTTTGATCAGGTCCTGTTTTACTTGCAAAAGCCACACTTTTAGCACCGTGTTTTTCTTTAATTTCTTTGAGCTTAACACTAATGTACTCATAAGCTTCATCCCAGCTTACTTCTTTAAATTTACCCTCACCTCTTTGACCTACACGCATCAAAGGTTTTACTAAACGCTTAGGATCCACAAGCTGACTTACACCCGATCCTCCTCTAGCACAAATTCCACCCTCTGTTGCCTTGGAATAAATATTGCCTTGAATAAAAACCCTATTATTCTCATCAACCCTTGCCTCGATAGGACAACGAGTGCTACACATTTCGCAAATGCTTTTAACAAATTTTTGAGAACCTTTAAGCTTGCCTTCAAAAGCACCAAGCATTCCCGGCATACTTAAAACCGCAGAACTTAGCCCTACACCCTTAAGAAAATCGCGTCTATGAATACCCACACAAACTCCTTTCACTTGCAATAAACTTAATTAAAGTATAGCACTTTTTCAAACTTTGGTAATAAAATCCAAATACTTATTTTATCTTGTTTAAAAAATGTATATTAATGTAACAAAAGAATAATTAAAATTTAAAAAAATATAAATAAGAGTTTTTATATCCTAAAAAATTTAATGAAATATTAAGCAGATTTATTTCTTGCAGTGATTTGATTAACCCAAATTCCCATCGCTACCACAACGATAATTTGCCCTAAAAAGCCTTGCAAAATGCTAAAAAATCTTAACAAACGACTCACAGGAGTAATATCGCCATAACCCACAGTCAACATAGTTACACCGCTAAAATACAAACAATCTAAAAAACCTTCAATTCGATTAACTGACTTTAAACCCAAATTTTCGTCCCATTGCCAAAAATTTCCTATTCCTTTAATAGGCGTTTGAAATTGCACCTTTATGCTTTCTTCTTGTAATTTATCAAATTTTAAAGTCTTATCCGCTTTTAAAATCCTATCGTAATTATCCACATCGCAAGAAAAATAATACAAATTTCCATAAGCAAACCATATCAATACATAAGAACTTAAAATCATTACAAATTTTTCTTTAATGTCAATCTTATGTCCAAATGCAGCCCACATTGTAATGGTTAAAAATATCAACAAAGCAAAAACAACAACAATGGTAAAAATATTTAAAAAAATAAGCAATAAATCAGCACTTAACTTTCCTGTAGCATAAATGGCGATTTGATCGAAAATAAAACTAAAAACCAAAGGAGTTAAAGCAAAACTGATCCATATCAATATAAATTTTTTAGTACTTCTATAATAAATATTTTTATAATGATTGATCAGTCTGTATATAAGCAATTTTAATCCTAAAAATTTAATTTTTCTAATTGTATCAAACTTTTAAATTTTTGAGTAATTCTTTTACATAGTCAATTGCCTTGTTTTTCCTTGCTCTAAAATGTGCTTCACTTTCAGGCTTTCCCATCAAATATCCTTTTTGGATATCCGTAGGACTTTGCAAAACCTCCAAATCCTTTTCCAACATTGCTTTAAGCTTTATAGGATCGCTTTGGTTATGCCTTTTGCTTCTTACTTCACTTAAAATTGCAGAATTGATTTTAGATGGATCGTTGATGCCTTGAATTGCCATAGTTTGCCTAACAGCATTAACAAACATAGCACCACCTAAGAGTTCCACATCTTTTGCACTTACTGCATGAGGCGGTGCTTTTTTGTTTTCTTCTTGGGCATCTTCTAAAATCTCAGAAAAATTTTTATTTTCTTACCGATGATTTGAAATTTCGCTTTTTTGCAAATAAGCATTAGTCAAACAATCATTTGCAATCTTCATAAAACTCTCCACACGCAAGATAATCAAACTTTTATGTCTTGCAAAATTTCAAAAAGAAAATCTTTTGCTTTATTGTTTAGTCTTTGATTTTCTTCTTTTGTCATACCTGGCAATACTGCATTAAAGTTATTGTTTAACGCAAAAATATCTTTATTAATTTCCACCGAAATTTCACTTGGAGTATCTGCTTTAAGTCTTTCTTGTTGAACTCTTTTCATTTTTCCAAAAATATTATCTAAAGAACCGCTTTCTTGATAATCCTCAATTAATGAAGCAGTCAAAAATGCGGCTCCGGTTCTACAAAATACATCAAGATCTATTTTTCCATTTAAATAATCTTCCCAAACTTTATCCCTTACATCTTTATAAGTTGATATTCCATCATCTTCTTTTACATTTTCAGTTTTTTAACGCTTTGATCCACGCCAATATTTTGGCGTGTATAGTAAGCATTATTGTAGCTTGAATTAATTTGCATACTCTCACCTTTCAAATTTTTATATCTTTTAATAAGTCACTTAGATAATCAATAGCCTTATTTTTCTTAGCTCTAAATTCCGCAGCACTAGAAAGAAAAAAGCTTTCAACATTTTCTGGAACAAATTTAGAGCATAGTGATTGATATTTCCACCAGCTATAGTATTTACACCCCGCCCCGTTATGTCTTTAAACATACTTGCTCCTTTGATTTTAAATTATCTATTGCATTATAATCATAAGCAAAAATTATTCCAAATAAACATATTTAACAAGGTAAATAATTTTAATACTAATTTCAAACTATTTAACCTATTTTAAAACTTATCTTTGGAATAATAAAGCAAAAACAAACTCAGAGGAAAAATGAAAACTTTAACAATAATTGATACTTTTGGATTTTTTTTCAGGCTTTTTTATGCCCTTAAAGGACTTAAAAACTCTCAAGGTGAAGCCAGTGGAATGGTGAGTGGTTTTGCTAATTTTATTTATAGTTTAAAAAACGAGCATAAAAGTGATTATATTATTTTTGCGCTTGATTCTAAAGGCAAAACTTTTCGTAGTGAAATTGACCCAAACTATAAGCAAAATCGCACCCCGCCACCACCAGAGCTTTTAGCACAAATTCCGGTCTGTATAGAGATGATAGAAAAAATGGGCTTTATTAGCATTTCACAAGAAGGCTATGAAGCAGATGATATCATCGCTTCTTTTGTAAAAACTTGCAAAGATAAAGAGATTTTTGTTCGTGTAGTAACACAAGATAAGGATCTTTATCAGCTTATAAAAGATGGCAAAGTAAGCATTTATAGTCCTATTTCTAAAAACGACTATGATGAAGTGGCGTGTTTAGAAAAATATGGAGTGAAACCTTGTCAAATTCGTGATTTTTTAGCACTTTGTGGGGATAGTTCGGATAATATCCCAGGAGTTAAAGGTATAGGCGCAAAAGGAGCTAAAACCTTGCTTGATGAATTTGGTAGTATAGAAGGAATTTATGAAAATTTAATGCTGGTACGCAATGAAAGAAGCCGTAATTTGCTTTTAGAAGGTAAAGAAAATGCTTTTTTAAGTAAAAAACTTGCCTCTTTATATGAAGATTTAAATTTTGATAATATGCTTGAAAAATCATCTTACCCAAGCGATGAACCTCTTTTAAAAGTGCTTGAAATTTTAGAGCGTTTTGAACTTAATGCTTTGCTTAAAAAACTCCGTCAAAACCCTGATAATAAAGATAAAAATTTAGGCTTTAAAGCTACTTTGATCCAAGATGAAAATAGGCTTTTTGAAATTTTAAATTCACTCCCTAAAGATAGTATTATAGCTTTTGATACAGAAACTACAGGACTTGACACTAAGAAAGCAAAAATTGTTGGCTTTAGTTTTTGCATGAGTGAAGAAGAAAGCTTTTATGTGCCATTGTCTCATAATTATTTAGGAGTTGGCAAGCAAATTTCACTTAGTAGTGCTAAAAAAGCCATAGAGCTTATATATTCGCACTTTATCGTAGGACATAATCTAAAATATGATTTTAAAATCATAGAAAATAATTTTGGTTTAAAAGTACCTTTAAAATATGCCGATACTATGATTTTAGCGTGGCTTAAAAATCCATCTTTAAGGGTAAATATGGATGATTTGGCTTTAAGGCTTTTTAATTATGAGACTTTACATTTTGAAAGCTTGGTAAAAAAGGGTGAAACTTTTGCAAGTGTAGAACTTGAAAAAGCTTGTAAGTATGCTGCTGAAGATGCTTATATTACTTTAAGATTTTATCTTTATTTTCTTAAAAATCTTGACGCTAATTTGCTAGAACTTGCGAAAAATTGTGAATTTGAGTTTATAAAAGTCATTATGATGATGGAAGAAAATGGTATCAAGATAGATACTAATGCACTAGAAATTTTAATGAAAAAATTTGAAAATGAGATTAAAATTTTAAGCGAAGAAATTTACACGCTTTGCGAAGATAGACTTAATTTAAATTCGCCAAAACAAGTAGGCGATGTGCTTTTTGAAAAACTCAAACTTCCAAGTGGTAAAAAAACCAAAACAGGTTATTCTACCGATGAAAAAGTTTTAAATAATCTTTTAGACAAGCACCCTGTAATTGCTAAATTGCTAGATTATAGAGAGCTTGCTAAGCTTTATTCTACTTATTGTGAGCCTTTGTTAAAGCTTGCTTTAAAAGATGAAAATTCAAGAATTTATTCTAGTTTTTTACAAACTGGCACTGCCACGGGTCGTCTTTCTTCTAAAGATCCAAATTTACAAAATATCCCTGCACATGGACAATATGCAAAAGACTATAAATCCTGCTTTGTAGCTAAAGATGACTTTAGTTTTATAAGTCTTGATTATTCTCAAATCGAGCTTAGAATGCTTGCACATTTTAGTGAAGATGAAAAGCTTTTAGAAGCCTTTAAAAATGATGAAGATATACACGCAAAAACAGCTATTATGATATTTGGAGAGAGTAATTATGAAACAAGAAGTGTGGCAAAAAGTATTAATTTTGGTTTAATTTATGGAATGGGCTATAAAACCTTAAGCCAAAATTTAAAAATCGAAGCAAGTTTAGCTAAAACTTATATAGAAAAATATTTTGAAAATTTTACTAGCATTAAAAACTATTTTGAAAAAGTAAAAAATGAAGCTAAACAAAATGGTTTTATCGCAACCTTAAGCGGACGAAGGCGCTATTTTGACTTTGAAAATGCCAAGCCTATGCAAGTGGCTATGTATGAAAGAGAAAGTATAAATTCTATACTTCAAGGCTCAGCAGCTGATATTATAAAGCTTGCAATGATAGAAATTGCTAAAGATTTAGATGAAAATAAAAAATTAATTTTACAAATTCACGATGAGTTAATTTTTGAAATTAAAGATGAATTATGTGAAAATTTTGTTAAAAAAGCTAGTGATATTATGGAAAATATAGTAAAATTAAAAGTAAAATTAAAAACAAGTTCAAGCATCGCTAAAAAATGGGGCGATTTAAAATAAGGAGAATTTAATGGATCTTTCAACTTTACTCGGAATAGTTCTAGCTACTGTAAGTATTTCCGTTGGTGATATTTTAGAAGGCGGAAATCCTTTGCATGTTATTCATCTAAGCTCCTTTCTTATAGTGATCCCTACCGCAGCCTTTTGTGCTATGACTTCAACTCATAAAAAAATTGTAAAAGCGGCTTATAAAGAATTAAAAATTGTATTTACAGGTGCAAAAGTGAATTTACCAGAACGCATTGCTCAAATGATAGAATTTTCAATCATTGCAAGAAGAGACGGGCTTTTAGCGCTTGAATCAAGAACTAACGAAATTGAAAACGAATTTTTAAGAAATGCTATGATGATGATGGTCGATGGAAAAAATTTTGATGAAATCAAAGAAAGCATGGAAATTCAAACCGAAGAATTAGAAGAATATTACAAAGAATGCGCAGAATACTGGACACGATTTGGCGAAACTTGTCCTACTATGGGGCTTGTTGGAGCGGTTTTAGGACTTATGCTTGCTTTGCAAAAACTTGAAGATCCACAAGCAATGGCGATGGGTATTGCAGGAGCATTTACCGCTACAGTTACAGGAATATTTGGATCTTACGCTCTTTTTGGTCCTTTTGGCTCTAAGCTTAAAGCCAATGGAATGGATTTAGTTAAAGAACAAATTGTTATCATGGAGGCAATCAAAGGCATAGCTGAAGGCGCGAATCCTAGAGATTTAGAAGCAAAATTATTTAATTTCTTAGGAAAAAATGATGTGCGTATTTCTCAATTTGATAAATAAGAGTTTAAGATGAGCAAAAAACGCAAACAACATCAATGTCCAGCTGGAGAAAGATGGGCGGTACCTTATGCAGACTTTTTAAGTTTACTTTTAGCACTTTTTATTGCTCTTTGGGCAATTTCTGAAAGCAATCCTGCGAAAGTTGAAGCATTAAAAACTGAATTTATTAAAATTTTTGACTTCACTCCCTCTCAAACCATAGAACAAGAAACTCAAAACCAAAAACAATATAAAGGTGCAGCAACAAAACCAAAAGATGAACTAGAAGCCCTAAAACTTCTTATAACAACCCAACAAGAAACCATAGCTAAACTTAAAGCTGCTTTAGACCAATCTGAAAATCAAATAGCCCTTAATTTGCCAGCGAGAGTAGAATTTGCCAGAGGCAGTGCTGATATTGTTTCTAATGATGTTAATGATTTCCTTAAAAGAATGGTTGAAGTGACCCTTAAACTTCCCACTCAAGTTCAAATCGAAATTCGTGGATATACAGATAATAGCGATAGTGCGTTAAAAAGTTACAATTTAGCTTATCAAAGAGCACAAAAAGTAGCTGAGTATTTTATCAATGGTGGTGTCAATGTTAAAAATATTAGCCTCAAAAGTTTTGGAGTAAATCAACCTCTAAATAATGATCCACAATCCACGGAAAACAACAGAGTTGAAATTTACTATAAAATAGATACAGAAGATACTCAAACTCAAAAATCTGTACTTGAAATTATTAAAAATTTTAATCAAAAAAACACCGATTAAACATTATTGAAGGCGACTTGCAAATTTTTGGCGATTTGAAGTGTAAACAAAACTTAACACTTCAGCTACAGCCTTAAAAAGCTCCCTAGGGATTAAATCTCCCACATCACAAAGTTTATAAAGCTCTCTTGCTAATGGAGGATTTTCATATACCAAAACATTATTTTGATATGCAATCTCTTTAATGCGAAGTGCTAAAAAATCAACTCCTTTTGCTAATACCTTTGGTGCATTTTCTTTGGTATTATCATAACGAATTGCTACTGCATAATGTGTAGGATTAGTGATCACCACATCAGCCATTGCAACATCTTGCACCATCCTACGCCTTGCAGCTTCCATTTGGAGGCGACGAATTCGAGCTTTAACTTGGGGATCTCCCTCCATTTGTTTATACTCATCCTTAATTTCTTGCTTACTCATACGTAAACTTTTAAAATACTGAAAACGCACTAAAAAAACATCTAAAATGCTGATAATTAAAAATGCAATGATTACAATAGTAGCCAAAATAATCGCCTTATCTCTAAGCCATATCATTTGCGAAGCAATATTGTAAAGTTCGACTTTAGGAAGTTCTTTCATAAATTGTAATAAAAAAATAAAAGCTATAATAAAAACAACTCCAACTTTTAAAGTAATTTTTACAGATTCTATTAATTTTTTCAAGGAAAATAAGTTTTGCAAACCTTTTAAAGGATTAATCTTTCCCAAATTTGGAGTAATAGGCTTTGTGGTAAAGATAAAGCCAAACTGCATTACATTGCCTACAATTCCAGCTATCATAATACTGATAACAATAGGAAAAAGCATAATAATAAGCTCAAACATTGTTTTAATCATTATAGATTGTAAAATTCTTATATCAAATTCAACTCCGATAAAATTTTGATAATACCTATATAAATTTTCAATTCTATTACCCAAAAATCCTATCAAAAACAAAACAACCACAATAGCTACAATCAAAGTTATAACAGCAGCCGCATCTTGACTTTTAGGAACATTGCCTTCTTTTCTAGCATCCTCTATCTTTTTACTCGTGGGCTCTTCTGTTTTTTCTTGATCATCTGCCGCCATTACTATCCTTATATAATTTATATATTAAAAAAATAAATCAGATTATATCATTAATTTTAAAAGTAAGATTAAAAAATACAAATTAAAGAAAGAATGAAAAGCCCAAAAAGGGCTTCTTGAAAATTAAAGTTTAGAAACATTTTGATTTAAATATTCCGCTACACCTTTAGGATTTGCTTTCATACCAGCATCACCTTTATTCCAACCTGCTGGACATACTTCACCATGCTCATTTGTGAAAAGCATAGTATCTACCATTCTAATCATTTCATCGATATTTCTACCAAGTGGTAAGTCATTCACTACTGCATGGCGGATTGTTCCATCAGCATCTAATAAGAACGAACCTCTTAACGCAACAGCTTCGCCAAATAATACATCAAAATTTCTAGCGATTTGTTTTGTTAAATCTGCAACCAATGGGAATTGAACATTACCAATGCCACCTTGATTCACTGGAGTATTTTTCCAAGCAAAATGTGAAAATTCATTATCGCAAGATACACCAATAACTTCAATGCCTCTATTTTTAAATTCTTGGTATCTTTTATCAAAAGCAATAATCTCTGAAGGACAAACAAAAGTAAAATCTTTTGGATAGAAAAATACAACTGCACCTTTTGGGCCTATATTTTTATAAAGATTAAAATCTTCAACTATTTCATTGTTTCCTAATACAGCTGGTGCTGTAAAATCCAAAGCTTTTTTAGTTACTACCATAATTTTCTCCTAAATAATAAATTTTATTAGTAAGGAAATTATATCATTTAAATCTTATAATATATTTAAATTTTTTATATCATTAAAAATTTTTAGTAATTTTATAGCCTCAACTATATTTTAATTAAATATTTAAAAAATGCTAATCAATACTAAAAAATTATATAAAAATATTTTAATATTTATTATCAAAATATATATTTTTTTGATTATCAAAATTTTTAGTTTTTTTAAGAATACTATGTTAAAATATTTTTGACAATATCAAAAATTAAGGAGATTAAGATGGCGGTAAAAATTACAGATATTTGTATAGCCTGTGGTTCTTGTATAGATGAATGTCCTGTGGGTGCTATTGTGGATGATGCAAATAACCCAGAAAATGAAGATAGATATTATGTCTATGCAAACAAATGTGTTGAATGCGTAGGACACAATGATCAACCAGCTTGCGCAAGTGCTTGCCCAACAGATGGCTGTATAGTATGGAGCAATGTAGCTTCAGGACAACCAAGTCGTGATAATATTGATGCAAGTATGAGAAACGGAGATACCCCTGTTTTTGCTTAAAAATTTCTTGCAAATAAAACACAAAATTTTTAGTTATTGACTCATAATACTCAATAACTAAAAATCATTTAACTTTTTTTAAAAAAAAATCAGTATAATTCTAAACTTTAAAAAAATCTAAAAAAGAATTTTAGTTAAATTTCAAAATTTGCAAAAGGAGTAATTTATGGAAAAAACTTTGTCTATAATTAAACCAGACGCTGTTAAAAAAGGTGTTATAGGTAAAATTCTAGATCGTTTTGAAAGCAATGGTTTAAGAATTGCAGCTATGAAAAAAGTTCAGCTTACAAAAGAACAAGCAGAAGGCTTTTACGCTGTGCACAAAGAGAGACCTTTTTTTAAAGATTTAGTTGAATTTATGATTAGCGGACCTGTTGTAATTTCTGTTTTAGAAGGTGAAGGTGCTGTTCTTAAAAATAGAGATTTAATGGGGGCAACTAATCCAAAAGAAGCAAAAGCAGGAACAATCAGAGCAGATTTTGCCCAAAGCATTGATGCAAATGCTGTTCATGGTAGCGATAGTTTAGAAAATGCTAAAATCGAAATTGACTTTTTCTTTAAACCAAATGAAATTTGTTAATGAAAATAGCTTTTTCTAAGATAAATTCAGTAGATTATCCCTTCAAGTTAAATCTTGAAAATGTTATCTTTGAAGGGAAAATTTCAAAAATTAATCCCAAATTGCTTAAAATAAATGCTATAATGTCTGGTTTTGTTTATAGACCTTGTGATAGCTGTGGTGAGGAAATAGAACTTTCACTAAATGAAGACATAGAAGTCTTTGCAAGCGATGGGATATTCAAAGATCAAGAAAATGAGCTTAGCAATACAATAGAATTTTTTGATTCACAAATAGATCTAATAGAAATTGCTATAAGTGAGCTTGAAGCTTATTTGAGTGATTATTTTTATTGTTCAAAATGTAATACAAAATAAGGAGAAAAAATGGCAGTACCTAAGAGAAGAGTAAGTAAAACTCGTGCAGCAAAAAGAAGAACTCATTACAAAGTTAGCCTTCCTATGCCTATAAAAGATAAAGATGGAAGCTATAAAATGCCACATCGTGCCAATCCTACAACTAAGGAATATTAATATCCAATGATAAACATTGCTATTGATGCAATGGGTGGTGATTTTGGAGAAAAACCTATTATAGATGGTGTTATACAAGCTTTACAATCTGAAGAATTTAACGCTATTTTAGTAGGTAACTCTGAAATTTTAAAACCCTTAATACCAAAAGAATTACAAAAATTTATTACCTATGAAGAAGCTAATGAAGTTTTTTCTATGGAAGAAAACGCAACAGATGTTCTAAAACGCAAAGAAACTTCAATATACAAAGCTATTGAACTCATCAAAAATCAACAAGCTCATGCTGTTGTTTCTGCTGGACATAGTGGGGCTAGTATGTCTCTTGCCACTTTAAAAATCGGTAGAATTGAAGGAGTATTAAGACCGGCCATAGCTACATTAATGCCAAACATTAAAGGAAAAACATTGGTTTTGGATGTTGGAGCTAATGTAGATTGCAAAAGCGAACATTTATTGCAATTTGCTCTTATGGGCGAAGCTTATGCGAAAGAAGTAATGGGTATAAGCAAACCGCGTGTTGCCCTACTCTCAAATGGGGAAGAAGAATGCAAGGGTAATGAGCTTACAAAAGAAACCCATCGGCTGTTAAAAAATATGCACAATTTTATCGGAAATGCTGAAGGTAGAGATATTTTTAATGGCAATATTGATGTTTTAGTCTGTGATGGTTTTAGTGGAAATATCATCTTAAAATCTTGCGAAGGCGTAGCAGGAGCCATAGTTAAAATGCTAAAAATAGAAATTAAAAAATCTTTTTTAAGTACACTTGGGGCTTTATTGATGAAAAAAGCATTTATAAATCTTAAAAAACAAATTGATTGGCAAGAATATGGTGGAGCACCCCTATTAGGTGTTGACGGTTGCATGATTATAAGCCACGGAAAGAGTGACGCAAGAGCCATTAAAAATGCCATCTTTCAAGCCATTAAATTCAGTAAATCTAATATAAATAAAGTTATAGAAAATGAAATCAAACAACTCAATTCCTAAAAAAGCTTCTCTTAAGAGTATAGCAGCATATGTGCCCGAAAAAATCTTAAGCAATCAAGATTTAGAAAAACTTGTCGATACAACAGATGAATGGATACAAAGACGCACAGGAATTCAAGAAAGACGCATTGCTCAAGATTATGAAAATGCAAGTGATTTAGGGACAAAAGCCGCCATTAAAGCCTTACAAAGAGCAAATTTGAAACCAAGTGATATTGATGCTATCATTGTAGCAACGCTTAGCCCTGATTATTTCACTATGCCTTCAACCGCATGCAAAATCGCTGCAAATTTGGGACTTAAAAATATTACAGCATTTGACATTTCAGCTGCTTGCTCAGGTTTTATTTATTTGCTTGAATTAGCAAAAGCTATGGTTGAAAGTGGTGCAAAAAAAAATGTTTTAATCGTAGGTGCAGAAAAAGCAAGTTCAATTATGGATTACAGCGATAGAAGCATTTGTATACTCTTTGGAGATGGTGCTGGTGCAGGAGTAGTAAGCCTAGATACTCAAAATCCTATCATCGATGTGCATACAGCAAGTGATGGAAAATTTGGCGATTTATTAATGACAGAACGCTCATCAAGTTCGAATATTTGTTCCAGTCTAGCAATGAAAATGAAGGGCAACGAAGTTTTTAAGGTAGCCGTGCAAACCCTTAGCAATGATGTAGTTGAAATTCTAAGCAAAAATCAAATTTTAGCATCAGATATCGATCTTTTTATCCCACATCAAGCCAATTTACGCATCATTAAAGCCGTACAAGAAAAACTAAATTTAAGTGATGAAAAATGCGTTGTAACTGTACAAAAATATGGCAATACATCAGCAGCTTCCATTCCTATGGCAATGAATGAAGCCTATGAGGAAGGAAGACTTAAAAAAGGCGATTTAATTTTACTTGATGCTTTTGGCGGAGGATTTACTTGGGGCTCAGCCTTATTGAGATTTGGCGGAGAAAATTTTTCATCATTACAATAATCAATTTTTATTTAAATTTAATAAAAATTTGTTAAAATTAAGTCCCAAATTTAAATTAAAGAAAGGTGGTGAGGATAGTGCCAGGAATCAAGGTGCATCCTAACGAGTCTTTTGATGAAGCGTATCGCAAATTCAAAAAACAAGTGGATAGAAATCTAATTGTAACTGAAGTTAGAGCAAGAAGATTTTTTGAGCCTATGACTGAAATTCGCAAAAAACAAAAAATTTCAGCACGCAAAAAAATGCTTAAAAGACTTTATATGCTTAGACGCTACGAGTCAAGACTCTAACCCAAAAGCCCGAAAGGGCTTTTTTATGCCAAATCAAAACTTCACTTTCTAGTCTTTTTACCAATTCATCTTTACCATTACAATATTTTTCTATATCATAAGAATAAAGCTTTGTAAGCTTGATTTTTAAACTTTCATACTCTTTGGCTTTTTCTTTAAAAGTATTAAGATAATCTCCAAAAACAAGATGTCTTATGATATTAACTCATCATCATCTCTAAATATATAAATTTGATGCGTTCTATGAAAATCTCCTTTGCGAAAATATCTTTTATTTTGAATACCAAATTCTCCCATGCACTCATAAGCTAAATTTTCAAATTCACGGTTTTTTCATCGACTTTTTCAAGATCTTTCACTACTATTAAAATATCAATGATGGACTTAGCTTTTATACCTACAATTGCTATGCTTGCTAATATAATAAACTTTACTTAAATTCCATTTTAAAATTTCTTCAAGAAAAGTTTTTTCCAACAAAAACATTCTTTTATAATTATTATCATAATTACACATTTTTATTTCCTGCATCTTTATCTTCTTTTAAATATTTTGAATTTTAAGAGTTAATTGATTATTTTTTGTTAGAATTTTGCAAAAAATCTTTAAATTCTTAGGAAAAACAATGAAAAAAATTAAAAAAATCATTCAAATTGGTATGATAAGCGGAGTAGCAGCAGTTGCAAGCGGTGTGTTAGTAGGCTGTGGTAGCAATGAAAACAACGACACACTAAGTCAAGTAGCCCAAACACAAGGTGCTTTTGTTATTATCGAAGAAACCGCACCAGGACAATATAAAATAAAAGAGCAATTCCCAAGCAACGAAACAAGAGTAGTTTTACAAGATCTCAATGGCACAGAAAGGGTTTTAACTAAAGAAGAAATGGATGCCCTTATTAAAGAAGAGGCTGCAAAAATCGACAATGGAACTTCAAATTTAACCAAAGATAATGCACAAGTTAGTAGTGGAGGTCTTTCTTTGGGTGAAACCTTGCTTGCAAGTGCAGCGGGTGCAATTTTGGGAAGTTGGATAGGTTCTAAACTCTTTAATAATCAAAATTTTGCAAATCAACAACGCGGGGCATTTTCAAACCAAAGCGCCTATCAAAGAAGCGTAAATAGCTTTAACAAAGCAGGAAGCACAACGCCTAGAACAAGCACTACAAAATCAGGCTTTTTTGGTGGCGGTTCTAAAGCTACAAGTTCAAGCTCATCTTTTGGTTCTTAAGGTTTTACAATGAATTTAATACAAGTAGAAAAATTACAAGAAAATTATCTTGAAAGTATAGGTTTTTCATGGCACACAGACAATGATGGTAGTGCTTATGTAAGTGATAAATTAGTCGCTGTAAAAGAAAGCGAAGCTAATGCATACTACGAAGCGGCCAATGAACTTTATGATATGTTTATAGCCGCCGCACAAGAAGTAATTGATAATAATCGCTTTGATGAACTTGGCATTCCTTTTAATCTCGTTGATGCAATTAAAATGAGTTGGGAAAATGAAGTGCATTGGCATTTATATGGGCGTTTTGATTTAGCTGGTGGGCTTGATGGAAAACCTATCAAACTCATAGAATTTAACGCAGATACTCCAACAGCTCTTTTTGAAAGTGCTATTTTACAATGGGCCATTTTAAAACAAAACGGTATGGATGAGAGTGCACAATTTAACAGTATTTATGAAAGCTTGATGGATAATTTTAAAAGATTGATCACGCTAGATGAAAGCATAGAAGATTTTGAAGAACATTATCAAGGTTGGAAAATTCTTTTTTCTAGCGTTGCAGGCAACAAAGAAGAAGAAATGACGACAAAACTACTCGAACACATAGCCAGCGAAGCAGGTTTTGAAACCAATTTTTCTTATGTAGATGAAGTAGAATTTAGTGAAGATGGAATTTTTAAAGATGGGGTTAATTATGAATATTGGTTTAAACTCATTCCTTGGGAAGATATTGCCATAGAAGAAGGTGAACTTGCCATGCTTTTAACGCAAATTATGAACAATCAAAAAGCCATTATTTTAAACCCAGCTTATACACTTTTGTTTCAATCTAAGGGAATTTTGAAAATTTTATGGGAACTTTACCCAAATCATCCTTTACTTTTAGAAACAAGCAATGAGCCTTTAGCAGGTAAAAAATGTGTTAAAAAACCTGTTTTTGGTAGAGAAGGTGCAAATGTTAGCATAATTGAAAACAACACCATAATAGAAGAAAAAATGGGACCTTATGCAAATAATCACTTCATCTATCAAGAATACACAGAATTTAATAAACACGAAAATGAATACTACCAAGCGGGTGTTTTCTTTGCTTATGAAGGTTGTGGTTTAGGGTTTAGAAAAGGGGGTATGATTTTGGATAATTATTCCAAATTTGTAGGACATATTATAAAATAATGTCCTTAGATTTCACAAGAATTTAGCAAAAAGGATAAAAATGAAAATTGTATGCTTAGATGCAGCAACTTTAGGCGGAAGTGACTTATCTGCCTTTTCCACCTTGGGTGAATTTATAAAATATGATTTAACACCAAAAGAAGAAGTGATTTCTAGGATAGGTGATGCAGAAGTTATTATGATCAACAAAATCATCATTGACAAAGAAGTGATTGATGCTTGCAATTTTAAACTCATCCTTGAAACAGGCACTGGAGTAAATAATATCGATGTCGCTTACGCAGAACAAAAAGGCATCATAGTAAAAAATGCTGCTGGATATTCAACTAAAAGCGTTGTGCAACATACCTTTGCTTTGCTTTTTGCCTTTTTAAGTCAAATTCCTTTTTATAAAACTTGGTGCGAGCAAGGACAATGGTGCAATAGTCCTATATTTACAGATTATAGCAGAATTCTTCATACTCTAGCAGGAAAAAAACACGGCATTATAGGGCTTGGCACCATAGGCGAAGAAGTGGCTAAAATTTCTACTATGTTTGGTGCAAATATTTGTTATTACTCCACTTCAGGAAAAAATAACAACTCTACTTTCAAGCAAGTTAGCCTAGAAGAAATGCTTACAACTTGTGATATTATAAGCATTCACGCACCTTTAAACGATAAAACAAAAAATTTACTTACTTTAAAAAAGCTAAAACTCCTAAAAGATAATGCCATTTTAATCAATGTTGGCAGAGGTGGGATCATCAACGAGGCAGATTTGGCTCAAATTTTAGATGAAAAAAACATACGCGTAGGGCTTGATGTTTTAGAATTTGAACCCATGAAAAAAGATCATCCACTCTTAAGCATCAAAAACAAAGAAAACCTTATCATTACTCCGCATGTGGCTTGGGCAAGTGTCGAATCTTTAGAAAATTTAATCGATATTGTATTTAATAATCTTAAAACTTGGATAGAAAATGGCAAATGAACATAGTTTTGATATAAGCGGAGAAATTAATAAACAAGAATTAAAAAATGCCTTAGAACAAGCTAAAAAAGAGCTTGATGGTCGCTACGATCTTAAAGGTATTAAAAATGAAATTGATTTAAATGAAAAGGAAAGTGTATTTAAGCTATGTTCTTCAAGCGAAGGAAAACTTGATGTTTTAAAAGATATTATCATTTCAAAACTCATCAAAAGAGGCATAAATCCTGCAGGCATTAAAGAGCTTTCTCGCGAAAGTGGCGCAATGTTTCGTTTAAATTTAAAAATCAACGATACAATTGATAGCGAAAATGCTAAAAAAATCAATAAAGCCATCAAAGACAGCAAGCTAAAAGTAACTTCAAGTATTCGTGGAGAAGAAATTCGCGTGGTTGCAAAGCAAATTGATGATCTTCAAAGCGTGATGAAGCTTGTCAAAGAGTTAAATTTAGAACTAAATATTAGTTTTAAAAATTTAAAATAAGTTGTTACGAAATTGCGAAAATATTTTGCTTTATTTTTAATATTTTTTTTAAGCGCTTGTGCTATAAAACCTACGCAAACAAAAACCCAGACTGCGCATTTTGCTCTTTTAAGTCCTGAAATTAAAATTGCAGATGCAGGGTTTTTAAAACAAAACAAGCAAGAAATTAAACTTGAGCTTTACAAGCTCGCCCATTTAATCCTTAAACTCAAAATTGATAAAAAAATTTGTGCAAATCAAGCTTGCTATCCTAAGCTTGCATTTAATGCAAAATATTTTAAAAATTATTATTATGAAGATTTTTTAAGCGATATTTTATTAGCCAAACCTCTTTTTAATGGAAAAAATTTAGAAAAAACACATTGCGGTTTTAAACAAAAGATTAATTCTCAAAATTATGAGATTGAATATGAAATATGCGATCTTAAAATATCTTTTTATGAGAAAAAAAATAAAATTAAAATCATTCTAAAAAGAATTAATTAGGAAATATAATGGAAAAATTAAAAGAATTTTTAGACAGCAAAAATATCAAAACAAGCCAAATTTTTAAAGAGTTAGAATGTAATGAAAACGAGGCTTTAATCTTGCAAGAGCTTTGCAAAAATCATGTTGGGGCAAATTATAATGTTAATACCTTTAGCTTGCTGGTAGGAATTTTTGGGCAAGCACAATACAAATATTTAGATCATCTAAAGGACTTAAAACACTTAATAGATCTTGGCTATGTTACACAAAATACAAATATTTTTAAAAATAATGAATTTGGAAAAATGCAGAGCTCTATTTTAAATTTATTGCAAAACGATATTGGCTTAAGCGAGCATTTTTTACAATTTCTAGAAAACAAACCTTTGTTTAATATGTCCAAAACCGGAGCTTATGAAGATTATTTAGATTATTTAAAAGATGAATTTAACCGCATTGAATTATATCAAAAATTAAGTTTTCTAAATTCAAGCAAAACCAATAAAGAATTAAAAAATCAAATCAAAAACTACGAACAACACATTAAAGAAAGATTAAAATCAAGCAAATTTTCCAATGTTTTAACAGAAATTTTCAAAGAAAACAATTTAAATCTTAAAGAACAAATTATCTTTTTAGCACTTTTAAAAGAAGAATACACCATCAGTGGTGAAAATTCAAACGCAAGAGAGATGAATTCTTTGTTGCTTTTGGTGAGTGAAGGCGAATTTGAAAGATTGAAAAATAAAAATTTATTGGATGAAAACTCGAAACTTATTGAAAGAAATTTGGTTGATTATGATGAATATTTAAATCCTTTCGGAGAAATTACTAAAAGTTTTTTTCTAAGTGATGAAGTTTTACAAAGAATTGTTAATTTTAAAGAACCAAAAGAAAACAAAAAAATTCAGCTTAAAAATGCTTTAAAAGAACAAGATATATTTGAACTTATAGAGCCAAACACGGATATTAACGATGTAATAATGCCACAAAAAACAAAAGAACTTTTGCAAAATATTTTAAAACAACAAAACAAACAAGTCTTAGAACGCTTAAGTAAGTGGGGTATTAAAACAAATAAAAATATTGAAGCAAAAATCATTTTTTATGGCCCTGCAGGGACTGGAAAAACAATGTCTGCACTCAGCATGGCAAAATCAATGAAAAAAGCTGTTTTAAGCTTTGATTGTTCCAAAATTTTAAGCAAATATGTAGGCGAGAGCGAGCAAAATGTGCGAAAAATTTTCGACACTTATAAGGAAATTGCACAAAATTGCAAACAAAGTCCTATTTTGCTTTTAAATGAAGCAGATCAATTTTTAAGCACGCGTGTTGAAAGTAGCTCGGGTGCTGATAAAATGCACAATCAAATGCAAAATATTTTTTTAGAACAAATTGAAAAATTCAGTGGAGTAATCATCGCCACTACTAATTTTTTAGAAAGCTTAGATAGTGCTTTTTCAAGGCGTTTTGACTATAAAATAGAATTTAAAAAGCCTAATTTTAAAGAGAGATTATTAATATGGGAAAAAGCTTTACCGAAAAACGCAGAATTTGATAAAAAATTTGATAAAAATATCTTAGCAAATTATGAGTTAAGCGGGGCGCAAATTATTATGGTGGTTAAAAATACAGCCTTAAAAGTAGCCATATCTAAAGATGGAATTTTCAAAATGACTGATTTTTTAGAATTCATACAAAAAGAGTTAAACTCAAGTTTTGATACCGTCAAAACCGTAGGCTTTAATGCATAAAAAAGTTACACTATAAAAATAAAAAGCACAAAAATATCTTCTAAATTTTTGGCACAAAATTGAGATTTTAGATATAATTGTTACTTTTATTAATCAAAATTTTACAAGGAGTTTTACCTATGTCACCTTTTGTTAAGGCAAGTATTGTGATAGTAGATATTGCTATATTCATTGCTCTGCTTCTTTTTTTACCTTTTGAAACAAAAATCAATCAAGCTTTGGCAATTTTGATTTTTGTGGCTATTTTATGGTTAAGCGAAGCTTTGCATGTTACAATTACGGCTTTATTAATCCCTATTTTGGCAGCTTGTATGGGGCTTATGAGCACTTCTAAGGCTTTAAATAGCTTTGCAGATTCAAATATTTTCTTATTTTTTGGTGGCTTTGCTTTAGCTGCAGCTATGCATTATCAAGAATTAGATAAAATCATCGCTAGAAAAGTTTTAGCTTTAGCGCGTGGAAATTTCGCCCTTTCTATACTTTATATTTTCTCTGTAACCGCATTTTTATCAATGTGGATGAGCAATACCGCAACCGCTGCGATGATGCTTCCATTGGCACTTGGAATGCTTTCTAATGTCGATCCAAAAGAAAATCGCAGTACTTATGTTTTTGTTTTACTTGGCGTTGCTTTTAGTGCAAGTATAGGAGGCATCGGAACCTTAGTAGGCACTCCGCCAAATGCTATTGTTGCTACAAATTTAAATATTACTTTTTCTGAATGGCTAAAATACGGCATTCCAATGGTTATCATCTTTATGCCTTTGATGATAGTTACTCTCTATGCTGTTTGCAAACCGAAGCTTAAACAAGAAGTTACTATGCAAATTGAAGATATTCCTATGGATCTGAAAAAATACATTACTTTAGCCATTTTTGCTTTCGTTGCCATTTTATGGATTTTTAGCGCTAAGATCGAGCCTTTTTTAAGCTCACTTTTAAATCTTAAAAAAATTGACAGTTTTGATAGCATTATCGCAATTGGTGCTGCGATTTTAGTGTGTTCTTTTGGTGTTATTAAATGGACAAAAGTACAAGAAAATACCGATTGGGGTGTTTTAATGCTTTTTGGTGGCGGTATTACTTTAAGCGTTATTTTAAAAGACTCTGGAGCAAGCAAACTCTTAGCAGATGGCATTGCAAATTTAATTAAAGATCAAAATGTCTTTTTGATTGCCCTTGTTATTTCTTTCTTTATAGTTTTCTTGACAGAATTTACCTCAAATACTGCTTCAGCTGCACTTTTGGTTCCGCTATTTATCTCCATAGCTCCTGCTTTTGGCGTTCCTGAGCTTGGACTTGCATTAATCATTGCTATCGGTGCTTCATGTGCTTTCATGCTGCCAGTTGCCACCCCGCCAAATGCCATAGTTTTTGGTACAGGTCACATCAAGCAAAGTGAAATGGTTAAAGTAGGAATTTATCTAAATATTGCCTGCTCTTTTATCATCGCAATCGCAGCTTATTATTTTTGGTTATAAATTTCTTGTGCTTTTTAGCACAAGAAATCTTCAAACTTATTTAAAAATTTAATCTTTCAAATTACCATTCGTAAATTATCAATATGTCATTTGCTTTTTTTAATCAACTATACAAAATTTAAGCCTAATTTCACGGGGGGGGGTATAATGAATTTTCAACATTCAATTTAAAGGATAAACATGGTAAAAATTTCACTTTCAGCAAGTAAAGTTTTAGCGGGGATTAGTTTGTTTTGCGTAAATGCTTTAGCACAAAGTATTGATCTTGATAGTAGTAATATTGAAACTTATTTTGATAGCAAAGATAAATATTTTGTTTTAAAAGAAGAGTATAGAAAAGAAAATTTAAATATTAATTTACGCGAAGAACAAGATAATTTATATATCGATATGGGTTCTAACAAGTTAGATATCAAAGCACCTGTCATGATAACATCAATGTATGATTCTTCTTTTAGTGCTAGAGAAATTACTCTAGAAAACATACTTCTTCAATACTCTCAAGCAAATTCTATCAATGGTAATGTCAATTTTAAAGGAGAAGGCGATTTCACTTCAATGAAACAAGGTAATATTATAGACTTATATGAAAACTTAGAAGGTAGCAATCCTTCACTTACTATCAATGGAAATTTAAACTCAGAAGATCTTCAAATTAGCCTTTATGATACTAAAGGTTCTATTATAGTCAATGGCGAAGCGAATTTTAACTCTAATTTAGAGATTGAATACGAAAACGAAGAACTCTTAAAAGAAGATTTGATACTTATTAATGCAACTAAGGGTTTAAATGTCGATCTTAGTCGAGTTTCATTAACAAACTATGGTTATTATAAAGAATTTTATTCTATAGAAAGACTAGAGTCGTCATTCTCTGCTAGAATCCCTACACATTATTCACTTAAACTAACAAATAATCAACTCATTTTATCGCCTAATTTTGAATTTTATCTTGATTCAAAAAACAACAAACAAATTTTAGAAGATAAGATTACAAGTTTAACAAACATGAAAGAAATACTTGAAGACCTTCTAAACTGGACATCAATTAACGAAGCTGAAAAAACGATATACAAAAAACCCTAGCCAAATATAATGATCAAACAGAACAAATCAGTCAAATAACCAACAGTGGACTTGATAGAGTAAGCAATGATATATTTGTTCAAGCTGATGAAAGCATCTCAACTTCCAACAAAGACTTTATTTCTAAGATCTTAGATGGACTTGAAAATTTAAAAGATGCAAAATCTTCTATGGCAATAAAACTTGAACAAGTAGGCGAAAAAGTCGCCAACGATATCAAAAGTTCAGCCAAATCAATCTCAAATTTAAACTCAGCAAGTTCAGGTGTAAATTCAAGCATCAATGTATCTAATGATGTATCGATTAGCTCTCGTGTAGCTATGCTTAATAATCCTTATGGAAACTATGCAAGCAAGCTTTCAAATTTAAGATTTGCAGCCAATGATATTTATGGACAAATGATAGATGATTATAAAAACAGCATTTGGGGAAATGTAATTGGTGGTGCAAATATTATAGATGGCGAAAGTGGAGCATTATATGGTGCTACCATAGGTATGGATAGAAGGATAAATGATGATGTGATCTTAGGAGCATATTTTACTTATGTTGATGCAGAAATTAAAGACAATCTTTTAAATCAAAAATCTGATAACTTTCAATTTGGTGTTTATTCAAACATACGCGTAGCACCTAAAGTGGAAGTCAATGTAAAAGCTTTTGGGCAACTTTCACCAAGCGATCAAGATATTTTCAACTCAGGATTTAATACCATAAACAGTGCAGATTTTACTAGAAAATTCTTTGGCTTAAGTGCTAATGTGGGTTATGTGTTTGATTTTAGTGATAATACTTTATTTATCAAACCTTTTGCGGGAGCAAATTACTACTACGCACACACTCCAAGTTATACAGAAAGTGGCATAGCAGGAAAAGATGTTAAAAGTGCTGGTAATAATTCTTTAAGTTTAGAACTTGGTGCTGAATTTAGAAAATATATGAGTGAAGAATCTTATCTTTTCATCACTCCAAAAATCAAACAGTATGTATTAAATAACGGAGATGATTTTGTGGCAACTTTAGGCGGCGTTGAGCTTCCAAGTGTGAAAAGCGATGAAAAGAAAAAAACCTATGCCCAAGTTGTTATAGGAGGTAATGTAGATGTCAGCGAGAAATTCAGTCTTAATGCAGGTATTGGTGCTAAGCAAATCTTAGCAGGTAAAGTAGATAGTAAAAACTAAACCTATGTAGGTGGTCAAGTTGGGTTTAAATATAAATTCTAAGATTTTTTAAAATTTGCTTGAATTTAGAAAATGATTTAAAGAATTCAAGCAATTTTAAAGCAAGGTAATAAAAACAACCACTTTGCTTTTTTGAAAATGAAAATATTTAAAATATTTTGAGAATTCTTTACAATGAAATTCTTGTTAAAATACAAGAATTTCAAATTTAACTTAAGCTACATATAGTGCTTTGTCGTTGTAAGCATTCTTTGTTATTCTCTCATCATTGTGAGCCATTCGAAGACCTTGCCTAAATCCACCATTTTAAGTTACTCATTTTGTCATTTTAAGTTATTTTGTCATGTGTTGAGCGTAGCGAAACATCTCTATTTAAAACAACTTACTTTGTCATTCTAAGTGAAGTGTAACGAAACAAAGAATCTCTACTCTAAAAACCACGCTCAAGCATAGAAATCCTTCACTGACGCTCAAGATGACCACTACTTTACCATACTAAAGACTTAAGATGATGCAATTTTTTCGGTTGCTGTGTGCGGCTTGGATTAAACGCAAAGATTTTGCCAAAAATTAATTTGGCATTAATCTTACCTTATGAAATTCGCATTTTAGTAAAATCAATCAATTTTAAGCACGCTTAAAAAGGCTTCTTGTGGTAAATTTACCTTGCCTATGGCTTTCATTCTTTTTTTACCTTCTTTTTGCTTTTCTAGTAATTTTCTTTTCCTAGTAATATCTCCGCCATAACATTTAGCGGTTACATTTTTACCCATAGATTTAACCGTTTCTCTTGCAATGATTTTATTACCTATACTTGCTTGAATCGCTACTTCAAAAAGTTGTCTTGGCACGATTTCTTTCATCGCACTTACCAATTCTCTTCCTTTGCTAAGGGCTTTTTCACTTGGCACGATAATGCTTAGCGCATCGACATTCTCACCTGCAACCTTGATATCAAGCTTTACAAGATCGCCTACGCGAAACTCAATAGGTTCATAATCAAAACTTGCATAACCCTTAGTCAAAGACTTTAGCTTATCATAAAAATCCATCACGATTTCATTTAAAGGCACATCGTATTCTAGCAAAACGCGTTCAGGTGTGATATAGTCCATCTTTACTTGCATACCTCTTTTGCGATTTAAAAGAGTGATTAAATTCCCTAAAAACTCACTTGGTGTGATGATAGTGGCTTTTACATAAGGTTCTTTGATATGATCGATTTTATTTACCGGTGGAAGTTCGCTAGGATTTTGAATTTTTATAAGCTCACCATCGGTTTGATAAATTTCATAAGTTACGGTTGGTGCGGTAGCAATTAAGTCAAGATTAAATTCTCTCTCAAGCCGTTCTTTAATCACTTCCATATGTAAAAGCCCTAAAAAGCCAACTCTAAAGCCAAAGCCTAAGGCCAAAGAAGTTTCAGGTTCGTAAGTGATAGAACTATCATTGAGTTTCAATTTATCCAAAGCATCTCTTAAATCTTCAAATTTATCTGTTTCTATAGGATAAAGTCCTGCAAAAACAAAAGCCTTAGCCTTTTCAAAACCGCCTATTGCTTCTTTGGCTTTATTTTTAACTAAAGTGATCGTATCACCCACTTGCACATCACCCACAGTTTTAAGCCCAAGCACTACAACACCCACTTCGCCAGACTTTAGAGCATTGGTTTTAATAGGGTTTAAAGGATGAGGATAGAAAAGATCTTGCACAGTGTGTTTTTTACCTGTACTCATCACTAAAACTTCATCGTTTTTGGCAATTTCACCCTCATAAATTCTAACCAAAGCCAAAGCACCCAAATAATTATCAAACCAAGAATCATAAATCAAAGCCTTAGTTGGTGCTTCGTCATTTGTTTTTGGTGCAGGAATTTTAGTAATAATTGTTTCTATAAGTTCTTTTATGCCCACGCCCGTTTTAGCACTCACACAAATGGCATTTTCACAATCTATACCGATAATATGCTCGATTTCATGTTTCACTTTTTCTACATCGGCGTTTGGTAAATCGATTTTATTGATTACAGGGATGATTTCAAGATTATTTTCAAGTGCTATATAAACATTAGCTATAGTTTGTGCTTCTACTCCTTGAGAGGCATCTACTACAAGTAAAGCCCCTTCGCAACTTGCCAAAGAACGGCTTACTTCATACGAAAAATCCACATGTCCTGGAGTGTCGATGAGATTTAAAACAAAATTTTCATTATTTAACTTATAATTTAATCTTACAGATTGTGCTTTTATGGTGATACCGCGTTCCTTTTCTATATCCATAGTATCCATAACTTGTGAACTCATTTGCCTATCGCTAATGGCTCCGCACTCACTTATAATCCTATCTGCAAGAGTTGATTTTCCATGATCAATATGTGCTATGATAGAGAAATTTCTAATATTTTTCATAATATTTGTTTTCCTAAAAATTAACTTTAAAGTCTGAAATTGTAACAAAATTATTTTTGAAAAATAATAAAATAAAATTCTATAAATTTTTAAATTTCGAAATTAAAAAACCGATATAATATCAACAAAAACAAAGGCTATTTTAATGTTAATAAGAAATTTTGATACAAATGAAAAAGTTTTTATAATAGCAGAACTTAGTGCAAATCACGCAGGAAGTCTTGATACGGCGATAGAAACAATAAAAGCAGCTAAAAAAGCTGGTGCAGATGCGATAAAAATTCAAACCTACACCCCAGATAGTTTAACACTAAATTGCGATAAAGATGATTTTATCATCAAAGGTGGACTTTGGGATAAGCGTAAATTTTATGAGCTTTATGAAAAAGCCAGAACACCTTATGAATGGCATTCTCAAATTTTTGAAGCCGCACAAGATGTTGGAATACTTTGTTTTTCAAGCCCATTTGCAAAAGAAGATGTGGAATTTTTAAAACGCTTTGATATGTGTGCTTATAAAATTGCCTCTTTTGAAGCCAATGATGAAAACTTCGTTCGTTTAATCGCTAAGGAAAATAAACCTACTATCATTTCAACCGGCATTGCTACCGAAGAAGAACTTTTTAAAATATGTGAGATTTTCAAAGAAGTTAAAAATCCTAATCTAATCTTTCTAAAATGCACTTCAGCTTATCCGGCAAAAATTTCTGATATGAATTTAAAAGGTATAGTGAGTTTAAGAGAAAAATTTAATGTTGAAGTAGGTTTAAGCGATCATAGTTTTGGATATTTAGCTCCTGTTATGGCAGTGGCTTTAGGAGCTAGAGTGATAGAAAAGCATTTTATACTTGATAAAAATATAAAAAGTGAAGATAGTAAATTTAGCCTTGATTTTGATGAATTTAAGGCCATGGTTGAAGCAGTAAGAGAAGCTGAAAGTGCTTTGGGAGATGGTAATTTAAGTTTAGATGACAAAAGTCTTAAAAACCGTGCTTTTGCGAGAAGTTTGTATGCAAGCAAAGATATTAAAAAAGGCGAAATTTTTAGCGAAGAAAATGTAAAATCTGTGCGTCCTTCTTTTGGACTTCATCCTAAATTTTATAAAGAAATTCTAGGCAAAAGTGCCACTAAGAATATAGAATTTGGCACGGCTTTAAAAGAAGAGGATTTTAAATGAATGTTTTAGTCACAGGAGCAGATGGCTTCATAGGTTCGCATCTTTGCGAAAGTTTGGTTAAAAAAGACTATCAAGTAAGGGCTTTAAGCCAGTATAATTCTTTTAATTTTTGGGGACATTTGGAAAAAAGTCCTTATTTAAAAGATATGGAAATTATAAGCGGAGATTTAAGAGATAGTTTTTTTTGCGAAAAAATCACTAAAGGAATGGATGCTATTTTTCATCTTGGAGCCTTAATTGCCATTCCTTATTCTTACGAAGCACCACAAAGCTATGTGGATACTAATGTAAAAGGCACCTTAAATATGCTTGAAGCTGCTAGAAAAAATGAAATTTCACATTTTATCCACACTTCTACAAGTGAAGTTTATGGTACAGCCTCTTATGTGCCTATTGACGAAAAACACCCTTTGCAACCTCAAAGCCCTTATTCTGCTAGTAAAATCGCAGCGGATATGATGGCGCTTAGCTACTATAATTCTTTTAATTTAAATGTAAATATTGCACGCCCTTTTAATACTTATGGCCCAAGACAGAGCGCAAGGGCCATTATACCCACTATCATCACACAAATTTTAAGCGGAGCAAAAGAATTAAAACTTGGGGATTTAAGTCCGACAAGAGATTTAAATTTCGTCCTTGATACTTGCGAGGGCTTTATCTCACTTTTAAATTTAAATCATTTTGGAGAAGTTTATAATATAGGCTCAGGGATTGAATATTCCATGCAAGAAGCGCTTGATCTTATACAAAAAATTCTAAACTCAAATGTAAAAATCATTCAAGATGAAAAAAGATTGCGTCCAAAAAATAGCGAAGTTTTTAGATTATGCTGCGATTCAAGCAAACTTAAAGCCGCGACCAATTGGCAAAGCAAAATAAGTCTTGAAGAAGGTTTGAGGCAAAGTATAGAATATTTTAGAGAAAATTTAGCAAATTATAAAAGTGAAATTTACAATGTTTGAAAAAGAAATTGCTTTTATTAAGAAGCTTTTTGATAAAGAAAAAATTGCCTTGCATGAACCTTGTTTTATAGGCAATGAAAAAAAATATTTAATAGAATGCATTGATAGCGGTTTTGTTTCAAGCGTGGGTGAATTTGTAACGCGTTTTGAAGAAGCTTTAAAGCAAAAAACAAAAGCTAAATTTGTTATCGCTACAAACACAGGCACTGCGGCGCTTCATATCGCTTTACTTGCTAATGATATCAATGAAAATTGCGAAATCATCACGCAAAGTATTAGTTTTATAGCAACAGCAAATGCTATTGCTTATACAGGCGCTAAGCCCATTTTTTTAGATATTGATGAAGAAACCTTGAGTCTAAGTCCTAAAGCCTTACAAGATTTTTTGGAAAATCATACTTATCAAAAAAATGGCTTTACCTACAACAAAACCACGCACAAACACATCAAAGCTTGCGTTGTAATGCATACTTTTGGGCTTAGTGCAGACATAGAAAAGCTTTGTAAAATTTGCAAAAATTATAATATTATTTTAATCGAAGATGCAGCAGAAGCCTTAGGAAGTACTTATAAAAACAAGGCCTTAGGCACTTTTGGCAAATGTGGAATTTTAAGTTTTAATGGCAATAAAATCATCACAGGCGGAAGCGGTGGGGCGATTTTGTGCGATGATGAAAATTTAGCTAAAATCGCAAAACATTTAAGTACAACTGCCAAAATACCTCATCCTTACGAATACGATCACGATGAAATAGGCTATAATTACAGACTTTGCAACATAAATGCTGCAATTTTACTTGCCGGACTTGAAAAATTGGATTTTTTCTTAGAAAATAAAAGAGAATTAGCACAAATTTATAAAGATTTTTTTGCAAGCCATAAAGCTTGTAAATTCATAGATGAAAGCAAAAATTCAAAAAGTAATTTTTGGCTTAACACTTTGTGTTTTAAAAATGAGAATTTAAGAAATATTTTTTTGCAAGAGTGTTTGGAAAATAATATTTTCGTGCGTCCAGTATGGAAAAGTTTGCCAAGCCTTAAACCTTTTAAAGCTTGTCAAAAAGATGAACTTTTGGTGACTAAAAATTTGGAAAAATGCTTAGTGAATTTACCTAGTAGTGTAAGGGTGAAATAATGAAAGAAAAAATCATACTCATTGGTGCAGGTGGACACGCAAATTCTTGCATTGATGTGATAGAACTTGAAAATAAATTTAAGATTGCAGGTTTTGTGGTTAATGATGCCACACAAAAGTCTTTTAAATATCCTATTTTAGGTTGTGATGATGATTTGAAAAATCTTTTTAAGCATTATAAGTTTGCCTTCATTGCCATAGGGCAAATTAAAAACGCATACAAAAGAATGCAAATTTATGAAAAATTAAAAAGCATAGGTTTTAAGCTTCCTACCATCGTATCACCCCTAGCCTATGTTTCACCTTATGCTTTTGTTGATGAGGCAAGTATTATAATGCATCAAGCCCTAGTCAATGTCAATGCAAAGATTGGCAAAGCTTGCATTATTAATTCTAAGGCACTCATAGAGCACGATAGCACGGTGCAAGATTTTTGTCATATTTCCACTGCTGCGGTAGTCAATGGAGAATGTTTTGTGAAAAAAGGTAGTTTTTTGGGTTCTAACACTCATTTAAAACACACTCAAATTTTAGAAGAAAGAAGCATTTTTTATAATAAACTCTCTATTATGGGGGGGGGAATTAGCATTTTTACTTCTTTTAGGAGAAGTGCATGAAAAAGCTTATTATAGTTGGAAGTGGAGGTTTTGCAAAAGAAATTTACTCTTATCTTCAAGGTGAAAATTGCGAAATTTTAGGCTATATCGACATCAAAGAAAATGAATTTTATAATTTAGCTTATTTGGGAAATGAAGATAATTTTGACGATAAATTCATCTTTCAAGCCGAATTTATCATTGCTATAGGACAAATAAAAATCAGAAACACTATCATCAAAAAACTTTCTCTAAAATCTTGCTCTTTTTTCACATTCATTCACCCCAGTGCTTTTGTGGCAAAAGACGCTAAAATAGGCAAAGGAAGTATCATTTGTCCTTTTGCTTTTGTGGGTGCAAATTCTTTGATGGGTGAATTTGTAATTTGTAATATTTATTCTAGCATTGCGCATGATTGTCAAGTGGGAAACGGCAGTATTTTAAGCCCTTATGCAACACTTAATGGAAATGCAAAAATAGGAAAAAACTGCTTTGTAAGTACAAGATCAAGCATTTTATCTAATGTAATACTGGCAGATGATTGCACCGTAAGCGCTCACACTGTTTTATCAAAATCATATGAAGAAAAACAACTTATCTTTTCAAAAACTCTCATTAAAACAAGGAAAAAACAATGAAAGAAATTAGCATTTTAGGTTTTGGAAATATGGGAAAGCAAATTACTGCTTTGTTTTATTTAATGGGCTATGAAGTTAAAATTTATAATAAAAGCCCTATTTGTATCCAAGATTGCGATAAATTCATTAAAATTTTGTCAAAAAAACTTGATTTTTCAGCCTTTGAAAAAGGTTCAATGCAAGTCATTAAAGAACTTGATAAAATCACCCGTTGCATTGTCGTAGAAAGTTTAGAAGAAAATTTAGAATTAAAACTTCACTATATCACACAACTCAAACAAAACCACAATCAAATTTTTTCAAATTCTAGCTCTTTTAGTGTAAAAGATTTAGATTGCGCTTTGCTCCACTTTTTTAATCCCATTTTTATTCCCTTAGTAGAATACTCACATGATAATATTTTGCTTAAAGATTTAGAAAAAATAGGATTTTACCTCTTGCACTCAAAAACAAATCGTGGTGCTTTAGGAAATTTACTTCTTTTTCGTGAAATTTCAACCTTTTTTAAAATGATAGAAGTGTGGAATTATCCATATGAAGACTGTCAAAAAATTTATGATTTACTTTATGATAAAAGAAATATTTTTAATATCATTGATACTATTGGCATAGAACTTTGTGATATAATTTGTCAAAATATCAAAGAACAAGATCCAAGTTTTTATCATCCAAAAATTTTTAAAAAAGCTTTATCTTGTGGTATTTTAGGCAAAAAAAATAAAACAAGATTAGCAACTCTTTTTAATTAAAAAGGTAAATCAATGAAAAAATTTATAAGCAACGAAGAAATTTCAAAAAATATCGGCAGTAATGAAGAAATCTGGGAAAATATTTTTTCCAACAAAGAATGGGGTAAATACCCTAGCGAAAACTTAATAAGATTTATCGCAAGGAATTTTTATAATGCTAAAAATAGAAATGAAATTCATATCTTAGAACTAGGACTTGGTACAGGAGCTAATTTATGGTTTTGTGCAAGAGAAGGTTTTAGGGTAAGTGGGATTGAGTGGAGTAAAACGGGGGTAGAGAGATTTAAAAAGCGTTTAGATGATGAAAATTTAAGCATACAAATTGATGAAATATTAACCGGCGATTATGAAGTGAAATTAGATGAATTTAAAGATGAGAGTTTTGATGCGTGGATAGATAGCTATTCTTTAGCTTATAATGATTTTAAAAAAACTAAAACCATTGTAGAAAAAGCCGTGTCAAAGCTAAAAAGTGGAGGTAAATTTTTCTCTATAACCCCTAGTTTTAATAACGAAGGCTTTGAACAAAATGAAAGTTTAGGCTATCATCTTTGCAAACCAACTCTTGGCAGTGATGCATTTACAGGTGTTATAAGGTATTGTGATGAGAAGGATTTAAAAGAGCTTTATAATGGCAAAAATTATAAAATCACCGACATTAAAATCGCCCGTTTTGCAAGTTTAGAGAAAAATCTTAACGAGCTTTATATTATTGAAGGGCAAAAATTATAAATCATACAAAATGTGCTTTTAAAACAATTTTTAGAAGAAAGAAGGCAAAAATATAAAAACGGATTTTATCATTGTACTTAAGTGAGTTTTTCTAAAAATTTAAATCATATCAAAGAAAGCACCTTAAGTGGGGAGCGGACAATATATTTATGATGGAAATTCTTTTTTAGTCGATAAAAATCAAATCATTAACACTAAACAAGATAAATATAAAGAAGTTTTAGAATTTAATTAAAGGATAAAAATGAAAAATCAAATTTTAAATAATAGAATGGGATAAACCAAAATATGAATAGTGCAAATTTATGGAATGAAATTTTTACTAACAAAGAATGGGGTAAATACCCTAGCGAAAACTTAATAAGATTTATCGCAAGGAATTTTTATAATGCTAAAAATAGAAATGAAATTCATATCTTAGAACTAGGACTTGGTACAGGAGCTAATTTATGGTTTTGTGCAAGAGAAGGTTTTAGGGTAAGTGGGATTGAGTGGAGTAAAACGGGGGTAGAGAGATTTAAAAAGCGTTTAGATGATGAAAATTTAAGCATACAAATTGATGAAATATTAACCGGCGATTATGAAGTGAAATTAGATGAATTTAAAGATGAGAGTTTTGATTGTATTATCGATAGCTGTTCGCTTTGTTGTAATGATTTTAACAAGACAAAACGCATTTTTGATAAGGCTATTTCAAAGCTTAAAATAGGCGGTAAGTTTTATTCTAGCACTATAGCAAAAGGTATCGTGGGCTATGATGAGAGTAAAGATAATTTTCAACTTCCAAATGGTGGAATTTATACTCATGTAGGAATGATACGATTTTCAAATAAAGAAGATATTGCAAAACTTTATAAAAATAATAATTTTACTCAAACAAGTCTTAAAATTCAAAGCATAGAAGATGAAACAGGCTTGATTGATAGGCTTTTTATCGTAGAAGGTGAAAAAATCAACCCTAAAGCTACTGGGGGGGGGGATCTACAAATTACGAGGCTTGGAAAATGAACAAAACAAGCCTTGCAGAATTTCTAAAGCAAAATCCCAAACTCCAAACTCATTTTAAAGATGATATTTATTTTCAAAATTTTTATGCTAAGCTTTATGGCGAAGTTTTTGAATTTGAATTTAAAAAAGATAATTTTTATTTTAAAACCATAGCAATAAAAGAAAAAATTCCAAATACCTCATTTTATGATTTACAAAGTCCCTATGGATACAGTGGATTTTATAGTAACACTAACGATCTAACTTTTTTAAAACAAGCCTTAGAAAAACTAAAAGAAAAGGCTTTAAAAGAAAATATCATCGCATTTTTTATCCGCTTTCACCCTTTTGATTTTATCTGCACTACGCTAAAACCGCAACTTCATTTTTTCACCAAAAATAAAAGCATTATCGTCGTAGCCACACACGAAGAACTTCAAAATATAAGATTGCATTACAGCCCACGCATTAGATCTTATGTAAAAAAAGCACGGAAAGAACTTAAGATTGAATTTTGCACCCAAAATGAAGCCACAGCCTTTAAACAACTTTATGATAAAACAATGCAAAGAAACAATGCTAATGATTTTTATTTTTTCAACCAAGATTATTTTGAAAAACTTTTTTCTTTTAAAGAAAGTTTAATCATAAAAGCAAGTTTAAATGGAGAAATTCTTGCTTATGCTTCTTTTCTCTTGTGTCAAAATTTAGCCTATTATCATCTAAGTGCAAATAAATTAAAAGCTAACGCAAATGCTGCACTTTTAGATTTTTTCTTTGAATATGCTCATCAAAAAGGAATTCATTTTTGTCTTTTAGGTGGCGGAGTAAAAGATGATGATACGCTTTTTAAATTTAAAGAAAAATTTTCAAACATCCATGCTGATTTTAACATAGGTGGAATAATTTTTAATGAACAAATTTACAACTCATTATGCCAAAATCACCACAATAATACTTTCCTAAAATACCGTTTTAATTAATTTTAGCTATACTTTGCAATACTTCATAAAAAAGGAAAAAATGATTTATTGCGAACACTGCGTGATGCCAAACACTCGCCCTGGCATTAAATTTTTCAAAGATGAGAATGGCAAAAACATTTGCTCAGCTTGTATAAATCACAAAAACAAAGAAAAGATTGATTACAGGGCAAGATTTAAGGAGCTTGAAATACTATGCGATAAATACCGCAGAATGAATGGCAAATTTGAATACGATTGTGCTATAGCAGTAAGCGGGGGAAAAGACTCACATCTCCAAGTGCATATCATGAAAGAAAAATTAGGTATGAATCCTGTGCTTTTTAGCGTAGAAGATAATTTCACCATGACAGAAGCTGGCAAGAAAAATTTAAGGAATTTAAGCGAAACTTTTGGTTGTCATCTAATCACGCTAAAGCCAGATATTAAGACTCAAAAGAAAGTGATGTTAAAAACCTTTGAAAAATACGGCAAACCTACTTGGTTTATTGATAGACTTATTTATAGCTTTCCTTTTGGCATGGCTTTGAAATTTAACACTCCTTTGCTTGTTTATGGCGAAAATGTCAGTTATGAGTATGGGGGGGGGATGGTGATAAAGAGACCCCTAGTGCAAAAGCTATTTTTGAAAACGGCGTAGCAAGTGATTTAGATATTAGTGAATTTATCGATGATGAAATAAAAGAAGAAAATCTTCAACTCTTTTTTAATCCTCAAAAAGACGATCTTAACCAACTCGACCCAATTTATCTTAGTTATTTTGTAAAATGGAATTCTTATGCAAATTATATCTTTGCCAAAAGTCGTGGATTTAATGATTTAGAAGGTGAATGGGATAGAAGCCATTGTGCAGAAAATTTTGATCAAATTGACAGCATAGGATATATTTTACATGCTTGGATGAAATACCCAAAATTTGGCCATGCAATGGCAAGTGATTACGCATCTCGTTTTGTAAGATATGGCCTTATTAGCAGAGAAGAAGCAATAAAAATCATTCAGCAAAAAGATCACAAACTCGATAATAAATGCATAGAAGACTTTTGTCAATTTACAGGCATTAGTAGGGAAAAATTCTGGAAGATCGTTGAAAAACACTATAATCTTGATCTTTTTTATAAAAATGAATTCAATGAATTTAAACTTAAAAACAAATTAAAATAAAGGAAGAACGATGCGAGACTCACTCAAAACTTACACTCAAAAATACGATGAAAATGGTTATGGACTTTTATATCCTGATTCTCATGTAATACGATTTTATGAAAGAATTTTAAAATACAAACTTGGCATTACAAGCGGAAATTTGCTTGATTTTGGTTGCGGAAATGGAGTGCATTCTAGGTATTTTTTAAGTAAAGGTTTTAAACCTTTTGGTGTGGATATTGTGCCAAGTTTGCAAAAAAATTGGGATGAAAAGATTAAAACTCTGGGGGGGGGTATTGTAAAATCATAGAACCAAACTCAAGTATCAAAGGGCTTTTTGATGAAAAAATGGATATTATTTTTGCTAATCAAAGCCTTTATTATATCCCTAAAACAAAGCTTAAACAAAATATCTTAGAATTTTATGAAATTTTAAATCAAAATGGCATACTTTTTGCTACGATGATGAGCGAGAAAAATTATTATTTTAAAAATAGCGAAAAAGAAAATGAAAATGGATTACGCAAAGTGAGTATAAAAGGTCGTTTAAATGAAACAACTTATATACATTTTGTTAAAAATACCGATGAGCTAACAGAGCTTTTTAAGCCTTTTGAAACTCTATTTTTAGGTGATTATGATCCTATTAATTTTTATAATTTTGAAGGCTCAGCCCATCATTATATTTATATTGGCATAAAAAAATAAATTTTTTGCTCTTTTTGAGGCAAAACAAAGGCGGAAAAATGAAAAAAACTTTAATCATAGCCGAAGCTGGAGTTAATCATAATGGGGATTTAAATTTAGCCAAAAAGTTAATAGAAATCGCTGCAGAGTCTGGGGCTGATTTTGTAAAATTCCAAAGCTTTAAAAGTGAACTTTGTGTAAGTAAAAATGCCAAAAAAGCAGCTTATCAGCTAAAAACCACCGACAAAGATGAAAGTCAGCTTGAAATGATTAAAAAATTAGAGCTTGATTTAAACGCACATAAAATTTTAATTTCTCATGCTAAAAAATGTGGTATTGCTTTTCTTTCTACGCCTTTTGATTTAGAAAGTATTGATCTTTTAGATGATTTAGGACTTGAAATTTTTAAAATTCCAAGCGGAGAAATCACCAATTTGCCTTATCTTAAAAAAATCGCAAAATTAAATAAAAAAATCATTCTCTCAACTGGAATGGCAAATTTAGGTGAAGTGGAAAATACATTAGAAATCTTAGTTAAAAATGGCACAAAAAGATCAAATATCACCTTACTTCATTGCACTACAGAATATCCAGCACCCTTTGATGAAGTCAATCTTAAAGCCATACAAACTTTAAAAAATGCTTTTAATTTAAGCGTGGGATATTCAGATCATACCAAAGGCATACATATTTCTTTAGCAGCGGTAGCTTTAGGTGCGTGCGTGATAGAAAAGCATTTTACAATTGATAAAAATATGATTGGACCTGATCATAAAGCGTCTTTAGAGCCAAATGAGCTAAAAGAGCTCTGCGTTAAAATCAGAGAAATAGAAAGTGCAATGGGCGATGGCATAAAAAGAGCGAGTAAAAGTGAAAAGAAAAATATCAAAATTGCTAGAAAAAGCTTAGTGGCTAAGAGAAAAATCAAAAAAGGCGAGATTTTTAGCGAAGAAAATCTTACCACCAAACGCCCAGCCAGTGGCATAAGTGCGATGAAATATGATGAGTATTTAGGCAAAAAGGCTAATAAGAATTACGAAGAAGATGAGCTAATCGATGAGTAAAAGAAAAATTTGCGTAGTAAGTGCAACAAGGGCTGAATGGTATCTTTTAAGGAATTTATGTAAAGAAATAGAAAATGATGAAGATTTAGAACTTCAAATCATCATTACAGGAGCACATTTAAGTGTTGAGTTTGGACTAACTTACAAAGAAATAGAAAAGGAATTTAAAATAGCTAAAAAAATCTCCATTTTACTCGCAAGTGATGATAAGATAAGTCTTTGCAAGGCTATGGGATTAGCAAATATTAGTTTTTGCGAGGCATTTGATGCATTAAAGCCTGATATTGTAGTTATTTTAGGTGATCGTTACGAAATGCTAAGCGTGGCTAGTGTGTGTCTTATGATGAATATTCCTATCGCACATCTTTGTGGTGGGGAGCTAACTTTAGGTGCGATTGATGATAGTATAAGGCATAGCATTTCTAAAATGGCACATTTGCACTTTGTAAGCACCAAAACTTATAAAAACCGCCTTTTGCAACTTGGTGAAGAAGAAGATCGTGTGTTTAATGTAGGTGCTTTGGCAGGTCCTATCATAAAAAATATCAATTTTTTAGATAAAAAAGAGCTTGAAAATGCTTTAAATTTTGAGTTAAAACAAAATATTTATTTAATCACCTATCATCCTGTAACGCTAAATTTAGAAAATACTCAAAAAGAAATTAAAAGCTTATTAGAAAATTTAGATAAACTTAAAAATGCTAGTTTGATTTTTACTAAGGCAAATGCCGATGAAAATGGACTTTTAATCAATGAAATTTTAAAAGCTTATTGTGAAAAAAATCTTAGCAAAGCTAAGCTTTTTGATAATCTTGGTTCGCAAAAGTATTTAAGCTTGATGAAAATAGCTAAAGCTATGATAGGAAATTCTTCAAGTGGAATTTATGAAAGTGTGTTTTTTAAAACCCCATGTATTAATATAGGCGATCGTCAAAAGGGGCGTTTGAGAACAAAAAATATCATTGATTGCACTATGCAAGACTTGGATAAAGCTTTAAAAAAACTTGAAGGCAAAGATTTTAAAGAGTGTTTAAAAAATTTAGAAAATCCTTATGAAAGTAAAAAAAATCCAAATAAAATCATAAAAGACACCTTAAAAAAAGCAAATTTAGATACAATTTTACAAAAGAATTTCATTGACTTAAGGTAAATTTTGGATATAAATAAACTCAAGCTTACTCCAAATTCTAGTATAGAAGAAGCTTTAAAAATCGTAGGACTTGAACGTGTTCGCCTTGGCATCATCGTGGATAAAAATGATAAATTCTTAGGTGTAATTAGTGATTCAAATATAAGAAAAGCCTTGATAAATGGTAAGAATTTAAAGGATAAAATCAAAGATATTTATACCAAAAATCCTATCACTATAAAAGAAAATACTGGCAAAAATGAGCTTTTAAAACTAAGCGCAAAGACAGATATTTACGATTTTCCTGTGTTAAATGAAAAGGGTAAAATAATCTCTATAAAGTCCATTTCATCGCTACTAGCGCGAAAAATAAATCCAAATTTTATCGTGATAATGGCAGGTGGGCTTGGAAGTCGCTTAAAAGAGCTTACAAAAGATACCCCAAAACCCATGCTAAAGGTTGGGAAAAAACCTATTTTAGAAAATATCGTGCGAAAATTAAAGGAGCAAAATTTTGAAAATTTCATTTTTTGTGTAAATTATAAAAAGCAAGTCATAGAAGAATATTTTAAAAAAGGTAAAGAATTTGGCATAAAAATTTCTTACATCAAAGAACGCAAAAAACTAGGTACTGCAGGAGCTTTAAGTTTGATAGGGAGGGGGCAATTACAAGAAAGTTTTGTTGTCATGAATGCAGACATTTTAACCGAGCTTGATTTTAATGAACTTTTAAGGGCACATAAAGCTTCAAACGCCTTAATGAGTGTATGTGTAAGAGAATTTGAACAACAAATTCCTTTTGGAGTGATAGAGCAAAATGAGGGCTTTATTACAAATATCACAGAAAAACCGGTGCAAAAATTCTTAGTTAGTGCTGGAATTTATGTGTGTGAGAAAGAAATTTTAGAACTTTTAGAAAAAAATGTCTACCTTGATATGCCTGAACTCATTAAACTTGCCATGCAAAAAGGTAAGGTAAATACTTATTTAATTAATGATTATTGGATTGATATTGGAAGGCTTGATGAGTTTTTAAAAGCTAATGAGGATTTTAAATGAAAGCTTTAATTATAGGCTTTGGAAGCATTGGAAAAAAGCATTTTTTAGCCTTAAATGAACTAGGATTTTTAGTAGATATTGTGTCAAAAAGCTATAAATTTAGTATTTATGAAGGAAAAAATTTCACGCTTTTTAAAGACTTAAACGAAGTAAATTTAAAAGAATATGATTTATTTATCATTGCAAATATCACCACAGATCATTTTAAAACGCTTGAAATTTTGGATAAAAATATAAAAGAAAAAACCATACTCGTGGAAAAACCTTTATTTGAAAAAGATATTAACTTTTTTCCTAGCAAAAACAATAAAATTTACATTGCTTATCTTTTGAGATTTAATCCTTTGATTAAAGATTTAAAAAACTTAATAGATATAAATGAAATTTATTTTGCTAAATTTGTTTGTAATTCTTATTTGCCAAATTGGCGAAAAATCGATTACAGACAAAATTATAGTGCCAAAAAAGAGCTTGGCGGTGGGGTAATGCTTGATTTATCTCATGAAATTGACTTGGCTTTTTATTTTTTTAAAGATTTAAATTTAGAATTTGGACAAAATTTAAAAATTTCAGAGCTTGAAATAAATAGTGATGATTTTACTTTTTTAGCCCTAAATTCAAAAAAAGCTAAAATTCACATCGAGCTTGATTATTTTTCAAAATTAAATCAAAGAAAAATTCTTTTTCATAGCAAAGAAAAAACCATAGAAACCGATTTAATTCATAATAAATTAAATATTTATGATAAATTTAATAATATTAAAAGTAAAACTTATGAAAGCAATACTTTTAAAACCTTGCAAAATATGTATAAAGCAATTTTAAAAGATGATGAGAATTTATGCACCTTAGAAGAAGCAAGAAAGATTTTAAAACTATGCGATGAGGCAAGAAATGGGTGAAATTTTATGCACGATTTGTGCAAGAGGCGGAAGTAAGGGCGTTAAAAACAAAAATATACGCAAAATCAATAATCTTGAAATGATAGCTTATAGTATTATCCAAGCTAAAAATTCAAAGCTTTTTAAACATATCGTTATCAGCACCGATAGTGATGAAATCGCCGAAGTTGCAAGGAAATATGGCGGAGAAGTTTTTTTTAAAAGAGAAGCACACTTAGCAAGTGATAGCGCGGCAAAAGTGCCTGTAATGCGTGATGCATTGCTAAGAAGTGAAGAGTATTTTAAATGCAAATTTGACACTCTAATCGATCTTGACGCATCCGCTCCGCTTAGATCAAGTGCTGATATAAAAAATGCTTATAATCAGTTTTGTAAAAATAACAATGATAATCTAATCACCGCCGTTCCTGCTAGACGCAATCCTTATTTTAATTTAATTGAAGTGCAAAATGAAAAAGTTATAAAATCTAAGCAAGGAAATTTCACCACACGCCAAAGTGCGCCAAAGTGCTACGATATGAATGCGAGTATTTATATCTTTAAAAGAGATTTTTTGCTTAAAAATGATGGCATTTTTGGAGAAAAAACAGGACTTTTTGTAATGGATGAAAGCACGGCTTTTGATATAGATAGTGAGCTTGATTTTAAAATAGTTGAGTTTTTAATTAAAGAAAAAAATTTAGAGCCAAAGGATTTTTAATGCTAGAAAATAAAATCATATTTGTAGCAGGAGCTTGTGGGCGTATAGGAAAAGCTCTTTGTAAAAAGATACTTCAAAGTGGCGGTGCGCCAATTTTAGCTGATATCAATGAAAATAATTTAAAAAATTTAGCTAATGAACTTGAAAATGAATTCAAAAAAGAACTTTTAAGTCTTAAACTCGACATCACTTCTAAAGAAAGCTTAAATTCATGCATTGATGAAGCTTTTAAAAAATACACCAAAATTGATGCTTTTGTAAATTCTAGCTATCCTGTGGGAAAGGATTGGGGTAAAATAGCTTATTATGAAGCTAGTTTTGAGCAAATTTGCGAAAGTTTAAATTTGCATTTAGGCGGTTTTATCTTAGCTTCACAAGAATTTGTGAAATTTTTTAAAAAGCAAGGTTATGGAAATATCATCAATCTTAGCTCCATTATGGGAGTTTTTGCACCTAAATTTGAAAATTATGAAAACACCACTATGCAAAGCTCTTTAGAATACAGCGTGATAAAAGCAGGGATTAATCATCTTGGCGTTTGGCTTGCAAAAGAATTATTTAATACAAATATCAGAGTAAATACTTTAGCAAGCGGTGGAATTTTAGACAATCAACCTGCGAATTTTTTAGAAAAATACCGCAAATGTTGTGCGAGCAAAGGAATGCTAGAAGCAGCAGATATTTGTGGAACTTTAATATTTTTACTTAGTGATGAGAGTAAATTTATCACAGGGCAAACTATAGTCGTTGCTGATGGCTGGGGGCTTTGATGGATAAAGAACTTTTTTTAAAAAACACTCAAGCGCTTTTTGAAGTCGATCAAATTTTAGCCTATGAATTAAGAAAAATCAAACAATGCTTTAGCTTTACATTGCAAGGAAATAGTCTAGAAAATCTTAACATTATCCATCTACCAAGCAAAGAAGGTGTTTATAAAAATTCTTACAAAGAATTGGGCGGGAATTTAAGTTTTTTTAAAACACAATACTCTAAATATCCTACTTTGTTTTTTTATGGCTTTGGTAGCGGTGCGCTTTATAAATCCTTACTTGCAAACCAAAATCACAAGCAAATTATTGTCTTTGAAAGTGAACTTGAAATTTTATATTTGGCTTTTCATTTGTTTGATTTTAGCAAAGATATTAAAAATGAAAGATTGATTCTTTTTTATACCCCCAATTTAAATATCGCTCAGCTAAATGCTTTATTAAATCACAAAAAAGTAAAATACAGCATTAAAACTTATGATTTTCATATCCATAGTGAATTTTATCTGACGCATTATAAAAATATCATTCAAAATCTCAACCAAAGCCTTATAGATATCATTAAATTTATAGTTTTAAGTCACGGAAATGATCCTAAGGACTCGCACATTGGTATCGAGCATACTTTAAAAAATTTAAAAGCCTTGATTTTTGGCGGAGTTTTTCAACACTTTTTAAAACACAACCGTGCAAAATCAAAAAACGCCATCATCGTTTCAACCGGTCCAAGCCTTACAAAACAACTCCCACTTTTAAAAGAATATGCAAATAAAGCTACGATTTTTTGTGCGGATTCTTCTTATCCTATCTTAGCAAAAGCAGGAATAAAACCTGATTATGTTTTAAGCCTTGAAAGACTTGCATTAACGAGTGAATTTTTTAATAATGATTTTGGTGAATTTGATAAGGATATTTTATTTTTAATCACTTCAGTAGCTCATGAAAATACTCTAAAATATCTTGAAAAAAACCACAGAAATTATATGCTGATATTAAGACCTTTGCTTTTCTCTTCACTTTTAAAATTAGATGATTTTGGTTATCTTGGCGTAGGAATGAGCGTTGCAAATATGGCTTATGAATTAGCTGCGGCTTTAAGGCATGAAAATATTATTTTAATCGGACAAGATTTAGCCTATGATGATTTAGGACATTCTCATCCAAAAGATCATATTTATGGCGAACAAGGCGATGAGATACGCGGAGAAATCTACACTATAGCTTATGGTGGCGAAAGAAAGGTAAGAACTCAGCTTTCTTGGCAACTCTTCAGACAAAGTTTTGAAAAAGATATACTTTTTGTTAAAGAAAAATTAAAAATTACCACTTATAATTGCACTGAAGGTGGAGCAAGAATAGAAGGAAGTATAGAAAAGCCTTTCAAGGAAATTTGCGAAAATTTATTAAATACAAATTTAAACAAGCCTTTTAAAAATGATTTTCGCTTAAATTCTAAAGAAGCGCAAAAAATTTACGAAAAAACCAAAAAACACCTTCTTAATCAAGTCAAAACAAGCAAAGAACTTATAGAAGAAATGAAAAACAAGCTTAATGTCTTACAAAGCATTTTAAATGAGACGGAATCAAATTTAGATTTTAAAAAGCTTAAAAAAATAGAACTTGATTTTCAAACCCTAGCCACCAAAATGAAAAGTTATGGACTAATGAGTGAACTTTTACAAGCCCTAGTTTTTCATCAAGAATGTGATCTTTTAAAACTCAAAGTAAAGCCTTGTAAAAATCAAGAAGAAGAAAAGGAGCAGATTTTGCTTTGTTTAAAACATTATCATGAAAAATTCAATGAATTCATTTTATATATGCAAATTCAAAATGAACTCATAGAAAAATATATTTAAAGGAAAAATATGGCTTTCACAGAAGAACAAAAAAAGTATTATAAAAAAAACTTCAACGCCTTAGCCGATACACTTATTCTTAAACAAGATCTTGCAAAGCTTTCTAAAAGTAAAAAATTTAAAATCATACAAGGTCAAGATCCACTTGATGTTAATCTCATAAACACCTACACTCGCAAAAAAATTTATAGCGATCCTTTAATGGAATTAAATTCCTTACTTGCAACCTATAATGAAAAATATGCTTTATATCCTATACTTTATTTTTATGGTTTGGGCAATGGTGTGCTTTATAAGGCTCTTTGTCAAAATCCAAAATTACAGCACATCATCATCTTTGAAAGCGATATAGAACTCATTTTTACAAGCTTACATTTAATCGACTTATCTAGTGAAATCAAAGATAGAAAAATTAACATCATATCACCAAAAAATAACAGACAACAAATTCTTTCAATCTTTTATAATCAACCTTTTTTAAATTTTGTAAGAGTATATTTTTTAGAACTTCATAGCGATTATTATGAGAGTGAACACGATGAGATTATAAAGCTAAATAAAGATATATATCACACCATTAAAGAAGCAGTATGTGCACATGGAAATGATCCAAAAGATGCTTTACAAGGTATAGAACAATTTGTTTATAATCTACCAAAAATGCTTACTCATCCCAATGCTAAAGAGTTGGTTAATACAAGAAAAGAACTTGGCAAAAATGCTATCATCGTTTCAACCGGTCCAAGCCTTACAAAACAACTCCCACTTTTAAAAGAATATGCAAATAAAGCCACTATTTTTTGTGCGGATTCTTCTTATCCTATCTTAGCAAAAGCAGGAATAAAACCTGATTATGTAATGATGCTTGAAAGAACACATGTAACAGCTGAATTTTTTAATCACGATTTTGGTGATTTTGATAAGGATATTATTTTTATTACTACCGCCTTAGTGCATCCAAAAGCTATTGAGTATTTAGAAAAATATAATAGAACTTATATTTTAATCGAGAAATTCCTTGGTTTTGAAAGCTATATGGAATTTCATTCTTTTGGTTATTTGATGATGGTTTCAAGTGTTGCACATATGGCTTATGAGTTAGCTATGGCTTTAAGATGCGAAAACATCATCTTCATAGGACAAGACTTAGCCTATGCAAAAGATGGCTGCTCTCACCCAAAAGACTATCAAAATTCATCAACTTATGAAACAAATATGTATGAACATATTACAACCAAAGCTTACGGCGGGGAAGGTGAAGTCGAAACTCATTTTATATGGAATATGTTTCGCACCATTTTAGAAAAGCACATTCTTGGCACTCCAAAAACTACTAAAATTTATAATTGCACTGAAGGTGGAGCAAGAATAGAAGGAACCATAGAAAAGCCCTTTAAAGAAATTTGTGAAAATTTGTTAAATGTGGATTTAAATAAACCATTTCCAAGTCTTAAATTTCCAAACCAAAATAAGCAAAATGAAAGAATGTTAAAAGCTTATTACAAAATTCAAAAAAGCATTAAAAACTGCGATAAATTAGAGCTTTTTGTCTTAGAAAAACAACAAAATATCCTAAAAAAGATCAACCAAGAAGAATTTAAAAATTTAAGCTATGAAAACAAAGAACTTGCTGGGAGTGTCATTGAAGATATTGATGTGCTAAAAAGTGAAATAGAAAAAATTCATACTATTTATGGAGATTTAAATGAAATTTTACAACCCTTATACCATCAATTTGAGCTAAATTTAGCAAAAATTTATGTTTTAAACCCACTCACAGAAGAAGATTGGGTCAACAAAACCTTATTTTGGATCAAAGAGCATTTAGACTGGATCATTTATGTTTTAATACACCTTAAAGCGCAAAAAGAAGCTTTGCAAAACAATGTCTCGCCTTTGGAAAATGAACTTTTGCAAAGAAATTTTGGAAATTTACTTAATAAAATCAAAAGGAATTAAATGATGAAAACAACAGATATTTTTGAAAAAAATCTCCTTTCTCTTTGCGGAAAAGAATACGAAAGCTTAGTTAAAAAACTTAAAAAAATCAAAGAAAGCAAAAAATTTTTCCCACTTCTTGATGCTAAAGATCCACTGAATTTAAATATTATAGAAAAATCTACTAAGGAAAAAATTTATCAAAATCCCTTAAAAGAGCTAGAAAGCAAAATCACTTTCATTCAAGAAAAATACCTTAAATACCCTGTTTTATTTTTCTATGGCATAGGTAATGGCTTTTTATATAAAGCCTTATTGCAAAACCCAAATTTCAAACGCATTATTGTTTTCGAAAAAGAAATTGAACTCATTTTTCTTGCTTTAAATTTAGCCGATTTCACTCAAGAACTGGTTAAAGGAAGATTGATCATTATTTTAAGTAGCGAAATGAATGACGCCAAAGCAAGCTCTTTGTTTTCTTTACCTGAGTTAAATTTACTGTTTAGGTCTTATTTTTTAGATTTGCATTCAGATTTTTATGAAAAATACTCAAAAGATATTATTAAAATCAACAATATTAATAAAAATATTATCATTCATTCATCTTTAAAACAAGGCAATGATCCAAAAGATGCTTTACAAGGCGTGGATCAATTTGTAAGACACATACCTTATATGATCACCCATCCAACCCTTAACGAACTCATAAAAAAAAGATACAAAAAGGCAAAAACTGCTATCATTGTAGCCACAGGTCCAAGCCTTCAAAAACAAATTCCACTTCTTAAAAAATATCATAAAAAAGCCAGCATTTTTTGCCTTGATGCATCTTATTCTATCTTACACGAAAATGATATCAAACCTGATTATGTTTTAAGCCTTGAAAGAGTAATAGCAACAAGCGAATTTTTTAATAACAATTTTGGTGAATTTGACAAGGATATATTATTTATCCTTTTAGCACTTACTCATCCACAAACCATTAAATATCTAGAATCAAACAAAAGATCTTATATACTTACACCAAGAGCCTTACCTTTCTCGCAAAATATGAAACATTTAAAAGCTTTCTCTTCGCTAAATGGAATGAGCGTGGCACATATGGCCTTAATCTTGGCCTATCGTTTAGGGCATGAAAATGTGATTTTAATCGGACAAGATTTAGCTTTTGGAAAAGATGGTGCTTCGCATTCAAAAGGCTATGGTAGAGGTGAAGAACTTGCCAAAAAAGAAACACAAGCCTTACCACAAACCAAAGTAAAGGCTTATGGGGGCAAGGGTTTAGTCAAAACGACAAAAATTTGGGAGCTTTTCATTAGGGTTTTTGAAACCTTAACTACAACCATCAACGCACAAAAAATTTGCACTATTTATAACGCTACTGAAGGTGGGGCAAGGATAGGTGGAACTATAGAAAAACCTTTTAAGGAACTTTGCGATGATTTATTGGATAAAGATCTTAAAAAACCTTTAACGAAAGTAAAAAAACTAAGTAAAGAAGATCAAAATGCCCTACTTTTAAAATCTTACAAACAAATCAAAACTTTCATATCAAGAAGTGAAAAAATCGCAAAAGATCTTAGAAAGACTGGAAAGCAAATTAGAAATTTAACCAAAGACATTAAGCAAAAATACAAATTTGAACAAATCAGCCAAAATATCGATGAAATCAAAACCAAGCTCGCAAGTAGTAATTACGCTTATTTAGCTGAAGTTTTAGGACCAAGCGTTTATCATGCAGAAAGCTCTTTAGGGGAACTTTACTTGCAAAATATGAGTAATGAAAGCGATAGGCAGAATAAGCTCATCGCTTGGATTTATGCACATGAGGCGTGGATTGATGAAGTGCATAATTTAATCGTCTTGCAAAACGGTGTTTTAAAAAGCGCCATCATACCTTTAAGAGATATGGTAGAAAAAAGAAATTTAGTTTAAAAATTTAAAGAGCTTTAAGACTCTTTAAAACTTTTCAAATTTTCAAAAAACCAAGTCCTAAACTCTTTCTAAAACAATTTTTTATATAATTTCCAAGCTTTAAGGATAACCGACTGAAGACTTTGAATAAAGTTGAAAGGAGGTTGAGATGGTAGAAGTAACGATTTTTATGATTACTTTGATTGTCCTTGTTTTAGTCATCAAGAACTAAAACAAGAAAACTAATTTTTAAAACATTTAGAACATTTTAAAAAAACCCTGCTTAGTTTGTCCTTAAAGTCATAAAGTCTTCATAAATAGCAGGGTGAAGACTTGGAAATTACTTTGCTTTAAATTCAATACAAAATTAAAAATTCTAATCTTTTCCTAAAACAATTTTTTATATAATTTTCAAGCTTTAAGGATAACCGACTGAAGACTTTGAATAAAGTTGAAAGGAGGTTGAGATGATTGAGATTATTGCCTTCGTGATAGTTTTAGTTGTCCTCATTTTAGCAGTTAAACACTAAAATGAGAACTAATAATTAAAAAACTCTTTGTTATTTTAGATTAGCCCTGCTTAGTTTGTCCTTAAAGTCATAAAGTCTTCATAAATAGCAGGGTGAAGACTTCAAAATTTAAATTTCTTTATTTCTTTTCTTTATTTTTATTTCTTTATGCCTTCTTTATTCATTTTATTTCTTTTGAAAAATTCAAATTTCTTTACAAACATACAGTATAAATTCATCAAAAACATTAAATAAATCTATTAAATAAAAAAGCTCCGTATGGAAATTCCACACGAAGCTTAAAGTTTAGTTTTGTAAAAAGATTAAGATAAATTACTACTGTAATAATCTTAATACATTTTGTTGAGAAGCATTAGCTTGAGCTAGTGCATAAGATCCACTTTGAGCTAAGATATTTGCTTTAGAGTAATTTGCACTCTCACTTGCAAAGTCTACATCTCTGATGGTTGATTCAGCTGATTTAACATTAACTTGAGTTACGGTAATGTTATTGATAGTTGCTGAAATTTGATTTTGTATAGAACCAAGATCTGCTCTAATGGTATCAAGATTTGTGATAGCAGTTTCTGCTACATCCATTACAGCCATAGCACCTTTCAAAGTTGTTACACCTGCGGTTTGTTCTGTTCCTATGTTTTCAGCTCTTGTTTCGCCACTTAAAATTCCAAGTCCTGCACCCCAACCAGATACTGTACTAACTACTATAAGCTTATCACCGTGATCCTTAGACATAGCTACCGAAAAAGACATTCCGGCATTTCCACTTGTGGCATACATTACAGAGAAAGATGCCATTGATAAAGCTGAATTAATATGACTAAATCCAAAGGTAGAATTTCCAGAACCTCCTGAAATTTTCATAATTGCAGAAATACCAGTAGCAAAATCACTATGATTTGGACCCAAGTCAATTACTTGACCTATCATATCCAAATGACTAATTCCAGAAATAGTAAATGCACTGAAGCCACTACCAGCACTGTGTAATAAAGATTTTTCATTACTTAAACCTGTTCCATCAAGTACCGTCATAGAACTAACGCCAATTCTGATACTACCTACACGGTTACTTGAGTTAAATCCCATAGCATCAGCGATTTCTTGAGAAATTTGTCCTTTAGTATCTCTTAAGGATACTGATTGTTGAGAAACAAGTTTTTCATTTTCAAAACCAAAGCCAGTCCCAGAGATAGCTATATCTCTACCATCGTTTTTAATTAGCGAAAGACGACCATAGTTTTCATACATATTTGCAGCTATACCAGAACCAGCACCGATACTACCTTCAATTTTAATACCCCTACCTTCTCTTGAAGTAAGAACAAGTTGTCCGTTTTCATTTAAAGCTGCTTCAACGCCCGTAGTGTCTTTAACTGCATTGATAGATGCAACCAGTGAGCCATTTTTATCACCTGATTCATAATCAATTTTGCCAATTTTTACACCATTGATGGAGAAATTATCACTTGTAGAGCCTTTAAGAACAGCCGCTCCACCCACAGTTTGCACATTAAAACTAGCTCTAACACCTGTTCTATCAGCCACACGGTTAATCTCTTCAGCCAAAGCTCCAAGTCCAGTTCCAACAGAAGTTGAAATCACTACATCTTGGAATTTAAAATCATCTATACCATTGTAGTTTTTGATAGTCATAGAAGCAATGCCTGATTGCATAACATTAGCTCCTGTTTCAAATCTTGTTACACCAATTTTACTTGATTGAGTAGCTCCGATTGAAGCTTTAATGCTTTGATTTGATTGTGCGCCGATTTGGAATTCTTGATTGATAAAACCACCACTTAGAAGTTGTTTGCCGTTAAAAGAAGTAGTATTAGCAATGTTATCAAGCTCTTCCATCAAACGATTGATATCAGCTTGAAGCATATTTCTTGTTTTAGCACTTTGTCCATCTTGTGCTGCTTGAGTTGCTTTAACTTTGATGGTATCTAAGATTTTTAACTGCTCATCCATAGCTTTATCAGCAGTTTGTAAGATACTTGCTGCATCATTACCATTGTTAATCGCTTGTCCTAAAGTAGAAGCTTGAGTTCTTAAACTGTCTGCGATAGCCATACCTGACGCATCATCTGCTGCAGAGTTGATTCGAAGACCAGAACTAAGTCTTGCCAAAGATTGATCTAAACTTTTGCTGTTTAAATCAGCATTTGCCTTAGCATTAAGTGCTGCCACATTAGTGTTGATACGAAATCCCATTTTAAATCCTTTTAAATGAATTCAACCGCTTCCTTGCGATTGTTAAAAGCAATATCGTTAAGATAAAAAAATAATTTATAGTTTTTTGGATATTTTTTATAATTTTTTATCAAAGCAAGTAAAAATAGATGTTTGAAAAGTTTTTTTGGAATTTTCATATCAAAAAAGTCAATAAAAAAGTCAATAAAATTTAACAATTTGGCTAGAAAAATGACTTGCTTGTGTTGTCAAAATCTAGCATTAGTAAGGTTTTAGTGTCTGTCTTTAATATTTTGGTGATTTTTGTTTGATTTATTTGTAAATAATTCATCAATTTTTTCATCCCACGCAATGATACTTTGTAAATAATCGCCCCACCACTGCATTAATTTTGCTTTTGCTTTTAAATTTAAGGCATGATTGTAGCTTGCTTTTACTTTGTTTAATTCACTATGTGCAAGACATTGTTCTATAATATCACTTGAAATTTTATGTTTAAAACGATACTCGTGAGCTAAGGTACTAAACATTGCACGAAAACCGTGAGGTGTAAATTCATCTCCTGTATAACCAAGACTTTTAAACATCATACGCATGGTATTTTCTCCAAGAATTCCATCGTAACTGTTTGGACTTGAAAAAAGGTATTTTTTGGAAGCAAAAGTTTTGTAGCGTTTTAGTATATCGATAAGTTGAGAATTTAAGCTAATGTTGTGATTTTTTCTTGCTTTCATTTTAAAGGCTGGGATATGCCAAATTTGATTTTTCAAATCAAGCTCGCTCCATTTGCAAGTGCGGATATTAAATGCTCTTTGAACACTTAACATACACATAAGAGTTGCGACTTTAACTTCCAAACTTCCTTTATAAGAAAATATAGAAAGCAGTAATTTTTTTATGGAATTTTTATCCAATAAAGTGGCATAATGTTTGGTATGGCGTTTGATGATTAAATCTTTGCGTGAAAGATTATTCATAGGATTATTTGCAATAAGTCCTTTCATCATAGCAAAACGAAAAATTTCATTTAATATAGAAAAAAATTTACTCGCACTTTCTTTTATACCTTTTTTTCTAAAAAGCTCAAAACTTTTTAATAAATCCAATGTGCTAATTTTGTCTATTTCATAGTTTCCATAAAAAACAAAAGCAAAACGCTTAAGCAAGCTTAGTAAAGATTGATAAGTTTTATCTGTAACTTGTTTTTGTTTTGTTTGCATTTTTTCTAAAGCAAGGGTTTGGAATGTTGTTTTTGAAATATCTTTAAGCAATGTCTTTTTAAGTATATTGCGTTGATTTCTTGCAAATTTAAGATTTATTAATGGATGTTTGCCTAGACTTTTCCTTTTGTATTTAAGAGTTTTTGTGCATTTGTAATTGTAAAAAAATGTTTTTGTTCCACTAGGATAAATGCAGAGTAAAAGATTGTCCTTATCTGCAACATAATATTTTACATCCTTTGGCTTTAAACCCCTTATTTTTCTTTCATTTAGCATAATAATCCTTTTAAAATAAAGTCAATAAAAAAGTCAATAGTATAAAAATTCTTTGGCTTAAATTTTTGAAATTTTTAAAGCAAAAAAGGGCTTTTGCTGGAAGTGCTTAGTAAAATGTAGGTCTTCGAATCAACTCTGCAGCAGATGATGCGTCAGGTATGGCTATCGCAGACAGTTTAAGAACTCAAGCTTCTACTTTAGGACAAGCGATTAACAATGGTAATGATGCAGCAAGTATCTTACAAACTGCTGATAAAGCTATGGATGAGCAGTTAAAAATCTTAGATACCATCAAAGTTAAAGCAACTCAAGCAGCACAAGATGGACAAAGTGCTAAAACAAGAAATATGCTTCAAGCTGATATCAATCGTTTGATGGAAGAGCTTGATAACATTGCTAATACTACTTCTTTTAACGGCAAACAACTTCTAAGTGGTGGTTTTATCAATCAAGAATTCCAAATCGGCGCACAATCAAATCAAAGCATTAAAGCTTCAATCGGAGCTACTCAATCAAGTAAAATTGGTGTAACAAGATTTGAAACAGGAGCTAATGTTATGCAATCAGGCATTGCTTCTATGACTATCAAAAACTACAATGGTATAGATGATTTTAAATTCCAAGATGTAGTGATTTCAACTTCTGTTGGAACTGGACTTGGAGCTTTGGCTGAAGAGATTAACCGTGTGGCTGATAGAACAGGTGTTAGAGCTAGTTTTAATGTTCAAACTGTGGGTGGGGCAGCTATTCTTAAAGGCTCTACAAGTGATGATTTCTCCATCAATGGTGTAAAAATTGGCAAAATTGATTATGAATCAGGCGATAAAAACGGTTCTTTAGTAAATTCTATCAATGCAGTTAAAGACACTACGGGCGTTGAAGCAGCTTTAAATGAAAACGGACAACTTGTTCTTACTTCAAGAGAAGGTAGGGGTATTAAAATTGAAGGTAGTATCGGTGCTGGTTCTGGTATAGCTGCAAATATGTATGAAAACTATGGTCGTCTTTCTTTAGTAAAAAACGATGGTAGAGATATAGCTATCTCTGGGACTGGTTTTGGTTTTGAAAATGAAAAACTTGTTTCTCAACAATCAGTATCCTTAAGAGATACTAAAGGACAAATTTCTCAAGAAATCGCTGATGCTATGGGATTTAACTCAAGTAACCGTGTAGGTAGTATCAGAATTGGCGTTAGTTCTATGACGGTACTTGATGGAACAGGTTTAAGTAATGAAAAATCTTTATTACACAGTGCTGGTAGTGGCTTCAGTGCATTTACTATTTCTGGAATTAGTCATTTGGATATGATAGGTCAAGTCATTGATCTTGGACCACAACACAGTGCTTTTAGCGGAGGTGTTAGTGCTTTAGGTCTTGAAGTAGGTAACGGCAAAGGCTTTTCATTTATAAATTCAGCACTATCTCAATTAATGTATTCTAAAATGTATGGAACTCTTACTGGGGCTGCTAAATTTTCAAATGCTGTTGCTATGAGTACAGGGGATATCCAAGTAATCTCTACATTAAGTGCTGCTAATGGTCTTTCTGGCTTATATCAACATCTTGGTTTAAAAGACGGTGAATTAAGAATCGAAAACGTAGGAACAGAACAAACCGCAGGTGTAACAACTTTGAAAGGTGCTATGGCTGTAATGGATGTAGCAGAAACTGCTATCACAAATCTTGATACCATTAGAGCAGATCTTGGTTCTATACAAAATCAAATTTCAGCAACTATCAATAACATTACCGTAACTCAAGTTAATGTTAAATCAGCTGAATCAACCATCAGAGATGTAGACTTTGCAAGTGAGAGTGCAAATTACTCTAAAGCAAATATCTTAGCTCAAAGTGGATCTTATGCACTAGCTCAAGCTAATGCTTCTCAACAAAATGTATTAAGATTATTACAGTAGTAATTTATCTTAATCTTTTTACAAAACTAAACTTTAAGCTTCGTGTGGAATTTCCATACGGAGCTTTTTTATTTAATAGATTTATTTAATGTTTTTGATGAATTTATACTGTATGTTTGTAAAGAAATTTGAATTTTTCAAAAGAAATAAAATGAATAAAGAAGGCATAAAGAAATAAAAATAAAGAAAAGAAATAAAGAAATTTAAATTTTGAAGTCTTCACCCTGCTATTTATGAAGACTTTATGACTTTAAGGACAAACTAAGCAGGGTTACTTTAGAATTCTATAGATTTTTTAAGTAATTAGTTCTTGTTTTAGTTCTTAATGACCAAAACAAGGACAATCAAAGTAATCATAAAAATTATTACTTCTGCCATCTCAACCTCCTTTCAACTTTATTCAAAGTCTTCAGTCGGTTATCCTTAAAGCTTGAAAATTATATAAAAAATTATTTTAGGAAAAGATTAGAAATCAAACTTATAAATTTTGCTTAACTATCCTTAACACTTTTTAAATTTGGAACAAAAATTGCTTTAAAAGAACGAGCAATATTTTGAAAGGATTTAAAATGGGTTTTAGAATAAACACTAACATTGGCGCTTTAAATGCTCATGCCAATGCAACTGTCAACTCACGAGAGCTTGATAAATCTCTATCAAGACTTAGTTCAGGTCTTAGGATTAATTCTGCAGCAGATGATGCATCAGGGATGGCCATCGCAGATAGCTTAAGATCTCAAGCAGCAACCTTAGGACAAGCGATTAACAATGGTAATGATGCCATCGGTATCTTACAAACTGCTGATAAAGCTATGGATGAGCAGTTAAAAATCTTAGATACCATCAAAGTTAAAGCAACTCAAGCAGCACAAGATGGACAAAGCACCAAAACAAGAAATATGCTTCAAGCTGATATCAATCGTTTGATGGAAGAGCTTGATAACATTGCTAATACTACTTCTTTTAACGGCAAACAACTTCTAAGTGGTGGTTTTATCAATCAAGAATTTCAAATTGGTGCACAATCAAATCAAACCATAAAAGCTTCAATCGGAGCTACTCAATCAAGCAAGATTGGTGTAACAAGATTTGAAACAGGAACAAATGTCGTAACTTCTGGAGTTGCTTCTTTAACTATTAAAAATTATAACGGTTTAGAAGACTTTAAATTCCAAGATGTAGTGATTTCAACTTCTGTTGGAACTGGACTTGGAGCTTTGGCTGAAGAGATTAACCGTGTGGCTGATAAAACAGGTGTTCGTGCAACTTACAATGTGCAAACTGTAGGTGGGGCACCGATTATGGAAGGGAAAACCGGAAAAGACTTTGCAATTAATGGTGTAGTTATTGGCGATATTTCTTATATGGCTGGTGATGAAAATGGTGCATTGGTTAATGCAATAAATTCTGTAAAAGACACTACGGGCGTTGAAGCTGCAAGAGATGAAAATGGGAGATTAATTCTTACCTCAAGAGAAGGTAGAGGTATTAAAATCACTGGTGATATGGGAACAGGTACCGGTATAGCTGTAAATATGAGAGAAAACTACGGCCGTCTTTCACTCGTTAAAAACGATGGTAGAGATATAGCTATCTCTGGAACAGGCTTTGGTTTTGAACATGAAAATTTAATTTCTCAAACTTCAGTTTCACTAAGAGACACTAAAGGACAAATTTCTCAAGAAGTAGCCGATGCTATGGGATTTAATGCAATTGATCGTGTAGCGAGTGTAAGAATAGGTGTATCGGGCTTAAGTATTTTAGCAGGAACAGGTTTAAGCAAAATGACTTCTTTGCTCTACTCAGCAGGCAGTGGTTTTAGTGCATTTGTAACCACCGCTGTTTCGATGGTAGGAAATGTTATAGATATAGGACCTTTACATTCTAAATTTGACTCTGGATTTTATTCTGCCGGATCAGGCTTTTCAACACTTAATAATGCCTTTTCAGCGGCTTCTTTTTCAAAAATGTATGCGGTAAATAGCGGAGCTGTTAAATTTTCAGTTGCAATTTCTAAAGTAAATGTTAATGAAGATTTAAAAATTGTTTCAACCATTAGTGCAGGTGGAACTTCAGGTTTATTCTTAGATGGTTTAAAACCAGGCGAGCTTAGAATCGAAAACATCGGCACCCAGCAAACCGCAGGTGTAACAACTTTAAAAGGTGCTATGGCTGTGATGGATATCGTAGAAACTGCGACAATAAATTTAGATCAAATTCGTGCAGACATTGGTTCAGTACAAAATCAACTTCAAGTTACCATCAACAACATTACAGTAACTCAAGTTAATGTTAAATCAGCTGAATCAACCATCAGAGATGTGGATTTTGCGGCAGAAAGTGCAAATTTCTCTAAATACAATATCTTGGCACAAAGCGGATCTTATGCAATGAGTCAAGCAAACGCTGTACAACAAAATGTTTTAAAACTCTTACAATAGATTCTCTTTATAAAATGATTCTAAAATGGCGACAAATGCCATTTTAGAAATTTTTTAAATCTTTTTTAACCTTTTTAAACTATACTAACAAATAAAGCCTTTGAAAGTTATTTATGAAATTTTTAGTTTTTTTACTACCTGTTTTACTATGTGCTTCTAATCTAAAAGATTTTATAGAACTTAGCACACAAAACGAACAATATCTAATTGAAGAATTAAAAAGCCTACAAGCTAGTAAAGAAGAAGAAAAAATTACTAAATCTTATTATCCAAATTTGAGTTTAAATTCAGGCTATATCAGCAATCACAAAGATAGACTTATCATTGATCCCAAAGAAAGCCTCTTTGCACAATTTAGTTTAAATTTTTTGCTTTTAGATGGCGGTGAAAGAAGTGCTAATATCAAAACATTCGAACACAAAAGCAAACTTGCGAAATTAAGAGGAGAACAGAGTAAAAATTATCTTGCATTAAGTGCTAGTGCGTTGTTTTTTAATTATCAAAGTTTAGAAAAAATCATACAAGCTAAAAAACAACAAAGTCTTTATCTTGAAAATACTTTAAGTAGACTAGAGAAATTTCACGAGGCGGGACTAAGCGCAAAAGATGAATTAGAAAGTATTAGAGCTAAATATCATTTAAGTTTATTGGAACTAAGTCAAAACGAATTAAAACTTTTGCAAATTCAAAAAGAAATCAAGCAACTTTTAAAAAAAGATCTTATCCCACAAGGTTTTGCAAATATCAAAGAACCACAAAATATTAAAAGCCAAAATTTAGAACTTGCCATGGCAAAAGAGCAAATTAGTATCTCGCAAGAACAAGTTAATGCCGCAAAATCTTTATATTTTCCTAAAATTTCTTTGCAAAATAATTTTATGCTTTATCAAAACAATTATGAACCCAAAATTCCTAGGCCTTATAAAGATATGGCACAAATGCTAATAGAAGAAAGTGGGCAAAGTAATCAAATCATGCTTGTTCTAGAATGGAAACTTTTTGACTTTGGCGCAAGAAAGCAAAATTTAGAAAGTAAGAGATTAGAAGTACAAATGCAAAATTTAAATTTAAATTATTTAGAAAGAAAAAATACTTTAGAGCTTGATTATTTAAATCAAAATTTAAAAGTTTTAAAACAACAAATTTGGGCACTAAATTCAGCCTTAAATGCCGCACAAATTGCATTTGAAAGTATAGATCAAAAATACAGTAGCGGACTTTGCACCTATATAGAATACCTTGGGGCTTTGCAAACCTTATTTAAAGCGCAAAGTGATTTAGAATTTGCAAAAAATGAATTTGAAATTGCTAAGGCGAATTATTATTTTACCGCTGGTATTGATATTAAAACAAAGGTAGAAGAATGAAAAAAATTATTTTATTTTTAATGAGTGTTTTTTCTTTGCATGCAGAAGAAATTTATGCAAGTTTTGATGTAATAGCTCTAAATTCTAGCAAACTGGCTATTGAAAGCATAGGTATCATTAAAGAAATTAAAGTCGATGTTGCGCAAAAAGTCAAAAAAGGCGAAATTCTACTCACTTTAGACAATACAAGTGAAAAAATAGCCTTACAAAACGCCAAAAACGATCACGAGCTTGCCTTAGTAGCCTTTAATAATGCCAAAAGTCGCTTGGAAAAATTTAAAAAAGTACAAAGTGTGATTGACAAGCAAAGTTATGAAGATATTTTGGCTGAATATGAAAAACAAAGTCTTTTGCTTCAAAAGGCTAAAATCAACATTAAATATTACGAAAATTTATTGGATAAAAAAATACTTAAAGCTCCATATGATGGCATTATTAGTGCAAAATTTAAGGATATTGGAGATGGAGTTGGCGGAGTAAGTCAGCCTTTATTAGAAATCTTTTCCTATCCTGAAGTAAAACTTTTAATTAGTTTTGATGAGCAATACAAAGATAAGGTAAAAATTGGGCAAAATTATATTTATAAAATAGACAAAGAAACTAAAGAATATCAAGGAAAAATCAGCCTAATTTATCCTAGCATTGACACAAAAACAAGAAAAATTTACGCCGAAGTTAGGGCTAGAAATTTAACTCCTGGACTCTTTGGCGAAGGTAGAATTCAAATTAAAGAAAAATAATGTATAAATTTGCCATAAACCGTCCCATTACTGTATTGATGCTCTTTTTGGCTCTTGTGATTTTTGGACTTATTTCAGCTTTTAGTATGAGTGTGAATTTATTCCCCAATGTTAGCATTCCTTTGATTAAAATCACGGTTGAAACCAATGGGGATTTAAACTACATAGAATCAAAAATCACCAAAGAAATAGAAAATGCTCTAAGTGAAATTGATAGCATTAAAACAATCAATTCAGCAAGTTATGATAATTTTAGCATCACTATGGTTGAATTTGAGCTTGATAAAGATTTAGAAATCGCAGCCAATGATGTTAGAGATAAACTTGGGACTCTAAACTTAAACGCCAATGCAAAAGTAGAAAAAGTCGCTTCAGATGCTGGAGCGGCTATTAGTCTTTTTATACATTCAAAAAGCAATGATAGTGTGAAACTTATGCAAAATGTTGATGAAAAAATCAAACCCTTTTTGCAAAGAATTTCTGGCGTAGGTAAAATCGAAGATACTGCTTTTTTAAAGCCACAAATTCGCATTGTTTTAGATCCAAATTTACTGGAAAAATACCATCTTAACGCTTTTGAAGTGGCACAAATGATTAAAAATCAAAATTTCAAACAAGCCTTAGGCGAACTTGAAAATTCCAAAGATACTTTTTTAATTAAAGGCTATTTTGAAGCAAATTCAATCAAAGAATTAGAAGAATTAAGACTAATGAGTGGCGTTTTTCTAAAAGATGTTGCCAAAATCATTCCCCTTTATGAAGACAAAAAACAAAGCGCGATTTACAAAGACAAAGAAGGTGTGGTGCTAGAACTAGGTAAAATCACAAATTATAATACTTTACAACTCATCACTAATGTTAAAAACGCACTGGTAAATTTAGAGCAAATTATCGATGAAGATTTAGAGATTAATATCATTTATGATAAAAGTTTAAATATCCACAAACACTTATTTCAAGTTATTATCGATATGTGTATAGGTATAGCTTTAACTGTAATGATAGTGTTTTTGTTTTTGCGAAATTTAAGCGCGACTTTGATCGCTTGTATCGCCATACCAACTTCTATCATTTCAACCTTTTTTATCATTGATCTTTTGGGCTATGATTTAAACCGCCTTACCTTTATCGCCTTAACTCTAAGCATAGGAATATTTATCGATGATGCTATCGTTGTCATTGAAAATATCGCTAAAAAAATCAAAACCTACCCACCGCTTGAAGCTGCGTTTTTAGGCATTAGCGAAATAGGTTTTAGTGTTTTGAGTATTAGTGTTGTTTTGCTTTGCGTTTTCATACCTATTTCTTATATGAATTCCATTCCTGGTTTGTTTTTTAACACTCTAGGCATTAGCGTAGCTTCTGGCATAGTCATTAGTTTTTTTGTGTCAATCTTACTTATACCAAGTTTAAGTGCAAGATTTTTTAACCCCAAAGAGAGTAAATTTTATCAAAAGAGTGAGAAAATTTTCGAAAAAATAGAACAAAGTTATGAAAAACTACTCTTTGTAATTTTAAAAAATAAAATCAAATTTATACTTAGTAGTTTTGCTTTTATAGCCTTTTGTTTTTTCCTGGCTACTAAAATCGGACTTGATTTTTTACCTATGGAAGATGATAGCGAATTTCAAATACACCTTGAAAGCAAAGAAGATATTTCCTTAGAAGCCATGCAAGAAAAATCTTTAGAAATTCTTTCTTGGATCAAAGCAGATGAAAAGGTTGATTACGCATATTTGCTTGTAGCTTATGATGATGCAAAGGATTCTACAAAGGCAAAAATTTATGTAAAATTAAAAGCATTGGAAAAAAGAAAACAAAGGCAAAGTGAAATTGTAGCAGCTTATAGAGAGAATCTACAAAATTCGGACTTAAAAATCAAAGTTCTTGAAATTCCAAAAATAGAAGGTGCAGGCATAGAATATCCAGTGCAATTTTTAATCTTAGGAGAAGATCTAAACGATATCAAACAAGCAGCCCAAAAAACAAAAGAACTCTTAAAAAGCAATGAAAATATTGTTGATATTGATGATAATCTAGGGGCACAAAAAAATGAAATTGGCATTTATCTTAATAAAGAAAAAGCTAAAAAACTCGATGTAAATCCACAATATCTTGCTATGGTTTTGGCACACTCTTTTGCTGGATTAAATGTAGGAAGTATGGATAATGGCAATACAAAAAATGATATTGTTATCAGTTTTGATAAAAATTACAAGCAAAATTTAGACTCGCTTAAAAGGATAAAAATCAAAAACAATCAAGGTCAAATTTTAGATCTTATCAGCGTTGTAGATATTATCTATAAGCAAAATATCAAGTCAATCAATCGTTATAACAAAAACCGTAGCGTAAAAATTAGTGCTGGAGTTAATGGCATTTCTTTAAGCGAGGTGCAAAATTTGCTTATTTCGCACTCTAAAGAACTTTTAAGCGTGGGTAAGAATTTAAACTATGCTTTTTCAGGTTTTATCAACCTTTTAGATGAAACGGTGCAAGGCTTTGTTTTTTCTATTATTTTAGGAGTTATTTTAATTTATCTGGTCTTAGCTGCACTTTATGAAAGCTTGATTTTACCTCTAGTCATTATGATTACTATGCCTTTAGCATTTGCTGGGACTTGCGTGGGACTTTTTTTAAGCGGAAATAATTTTTCTTTATTTGTTTTAGTTGCCATTATTTTACTTTTTGGTATGGTGGGTAAAAATGCGATTTTGCTTGTAGATTTAGCCAATAAAAAATGCCTTGAAGGAAATGACGGGGATGCAGCTTTGATTTATGCAGGAAAATCAAGACTTAGAGCAATTTTGATGACAACTTTTGCAATGATTTTTGCTATGCTACCTTTGGCTTTCTCAAAGGGCGCAGGATATGAAGCCAATTCACCTATGGCTATTGCGGTAATTTCAGGACTTATTAGCTCGACTATACTTACTTTGCTTGTTGTGCCTGCTTTATTTAAAGCTTGCTTTAGGCTTGATAGTAAATTAAGAAAATTTTATCAAAGAAAGAAATTAGACTGATTTTCCTTTGATTTTTAACCAAAGGAAAATTAAAATTTTTAAGCGTGCTTTTTGGCAAATTCTTTCATAAATTCACATAAAGTTTTTACTTGATCTAAAGTAATGGCATTATAAATACTTGCACGAATTCCACCTAAAAGCCTATGTCCTTTTAAGCCTATCATACCCGCTTCCTCGGCTTCTTTAACAAAAATTGACTCAAGATCAGAACTTTTACTTATATTAAAACTCACATTCATCAAAGAACGGCTATCTGACTTAGCATGACCCTTATAAAAACCTTCACTACTATCAATAGTATCATATAAAAGCTTGGCTTTTTGAGTATTTTTTTCATTGATCTTATCAAGTCCACCTTGATTTAAAAGCCACGCCATTTCAAGATTAAACATATAAATTGCAAAAGTTGGTGGGGTATTAAATAAAGACTGATTTTCCGCATGAACGCTGAATTTTAACATACTAGGGATATTTTTACTTTGACTTCTTTCTAGCATATCTTTGCGGATAAATACACAACTAAGACCAGAAATTCCAGCATTTTTTTGCACTCCACCATAAAAAATCGCAATATTAGAAAAATCCACTTTTCTTGAGAAAAAATCACTTGAAGCATCGACAATTAATGGGGCTTTTGTTTTTGGATACTCTTTATACTGAGTGCCATAAATTGTATTATTTGAACAAATATAAGCATAATCAGCATTATCACTAAATTTCACTTCAGGAATATAACTGAAATTTTTATCCTCACTACTTGCAACCACTTTAACATCAATGCCTAAAATTTGTGCTTCCTTGATGGCTTTTTTGGTCCAAATTCCTGTATTAGCATACTCGCAAACTCCGCCTAAATTTAAATTCATAGGAATCATAGCAAATTGCAAACTTGCCCCACCTTGCAAAAACAAAACCTCATAATCATCACCCAAGCCATAAAGCTCTTTTGCTTTTTGCATAGCACCAAAATGCACTTCTTCAAAAATTTTAGTCCTATGGCTAATCTCCATAATAGAATAACCCTTGCCCTCATAATCCACAAGTTCATTTTGCGCCTTTTGCAAAATTTCCAAAGGTAAAGTTGAAGGCCCTGCACTAAAATTAATTTTTCTCATAATCTCTCCTTAAATAATAGTTGCATCTTTTTTACAATCTTGTGAATAAAGCGTTATAGTATCGCCGCTTTTTAATTGATTTAAATGAATTTTTTTACCATTTCTTTCAATGCTGACTAAATCCTTACTTTTTTTAAAAAAGCTTTCATGCTGCATAAAAGCTTGATGAAAATTATTTAAATTCAACTCACAATATTGAATTTTATTTTTTAAAGCTAGATCAAGTTGAATTTTTAATAACTCAAGCTGCTTGATTTTATGTGTGATAATTTTACTCAAAGAATGGCTTTGAAAAAGCTTAAATAAAGAATTTAAATTTTGCTCTAATTGCATTATTTTACCCAAAAACACATTTTTAAATCTTTCTTCTAAAATATCCAAACCTTGCTCTAAGTCTTGTTTTGCCGGAAGTAAAATATCAATGGCTGCACTTGGAGTTGGCGCTCTAAAATCGGATACAAAATCACTAATGACATAATCAATCTCATGACCGATAGCTGAAATGACAGGGGTTTTAACCTTGAAAATTTCCCTTGCTAAGTTTTCATCATTAAAACAAAAAAGATCCTCTCTGCTTCCACCGCCTCTTGCTAAAATAAGCACATCAAGCTTCATACTATCAGCTTTATTTAAAGCTTCTATTAAAGAATTTGGTGCTGCTAGTCCTTGCGTAAGGGCGTTAAAGATATAAATTTTAGCCAAAAAATACTCTTTGTGTTTGATAAGTTTTAACATATCTTGTAAAGCTGCTGAAGTTTGCGAAGTGATAATACCAATTTTCAAAGGAAATTTAGGCAAAGATTTTTTATGAATTGGATTAAATAAACCCTCTTTTTCAAGCTTATCTTTTAAGGCCAAAAATTTAGCCTCTAAATCTCCAAAACCTGCTTTTTGCATACTCTTAGCGATGAATTGATAACGCCCACTCTGGGTATACAAACTCAAATTTCCACTAAGCTCTAAAAAATCTCCCACACTTGGCTTAAAATCTACTTTTAAATTATTCCCCATAAACATCGCACAAGCTATACTTGATCTCTCATCTTTAAGCTCAAAATACCAATGTCCTGAACCATGTATGGTGATTTTTGAAATTTCACCCTTTAAAATAATATCTTCAAAATGGGTTTCTAAAAGGGTTTTCGCCTTTAAATTAAGCTCGCTAACTGTCATTGTTTTTGCGCTACAAATAAAGAACTCACACCGAAGCTAAAGCTTTGAAAATATTGCATTTTAAAACCCGATTTTTCTAATTCTGCTATGAATTCTTCCTTACTTAAAAAACCCTCTATAGAATTTGGCAGATATTCATAAGCGCTTTTATTTTTACTCACAAGAGCGCCTAAAAAGGGCAGAATTTTACTCAAATAAAAATCCCTAAAAAATGCTACAAAACCTCCTTTATCGCGTTTAGTAAATTCCAAAACCACCAAATTTCCACCCTTTTTTAAAACCCTAGCAAATTCATTCAAAGCCTCTTGTCTTTGCACAACATTTCTAATGCCATAACTAATGCTAATAATATCAGTACTATCGCTTTCTAAAGGCAAACTTTGCGCTCCTGATTGTATAAACTCTACACCTTGAAATTTTTTCTTTGCAACTTCGAGCATACCACGACTTGGGTCAATGCCTTTAATGGATAAAATTTTTTTGGTCATTTTTTTTGCTTGCATCTGCCAAATGCCTATCATATCGCCTGTTCCACAGGCTACATCTACGATATCAAGCTCATTTTTAGGATGAGTTTTAAGCACATAAGCACAAGCTTTTTTACGCCAGCTCACATCCACGCCAAAACTTAAAATTCTATTGGCTTTATCATAAGTTGGCGCTATTTCATCAAACATTTCTATAATTTTTTCTTGTTTTTGCATTTTTGACCTTAGTTGAGTTTTCGCACTTCTTGTAATAAAGAAATAATTTTATCTTTTTTACTTGAAATTTTTCTAAGTATTACCTCTTCTTCTTGAATGAAAAAATATTTATTGATTTTTTTTATCAATTTTGTATCAAAAAAAGGGTTTAAAATTTCAAATAAAATACAAATTCTATAATAAATTTCAAACAATTTTTTATGTTTAAAATCATCCATAAAAGTTAAAAATTTATCAATACTTTCTTTAAGATAACAAAAAAGCTTTTTTTGATAATTCAAAACACTTTTTGCTTGAAATAAAAAAGCATGATGAATGAAAAATTCAAGATTAACTAAAAAAAGATAAAAATCTTGCGAATTTAAAAAACTGAGTAATTTTTGAGAGAAAAAATGAGATTTATAAAGATCTTGATTTTGAAAAATCATTCTTTGACATTGTAAAAATTTATGCTTTAATTCTGTAAAAAATTCTTGAATTTTTTCATCAAAAATATCGAAAAAACAATAAAAAAATTCATAAATTCTATAAAAAGAATAATAAAATTCCAAAGCGTATTTGCCTTTTAACTGCTTAATGAATTTATCTTTTGAAAAAACAATGCTACGCAAGTAAAATGAGGATAAATTTTGAAAATATTCAAAAAAATCATCATAAAAATAAGAAGCATTGTAAATAAAATGTTGAAATTTATAAGCCTTGTAAAAATAAGGCATTTTTATAAAAGCTTGTTTTTCATTAAAAGAAATTTGAGCACGCCCTAAAAGCATTATTTTTTACATTTAGAACAAGTTTTAACATAAGCACAAACGCTTAAATGCTCGATTAAATTTGAAAGCTTGCGTTCTAAATGCTCTTGATACTCGTTTAATTTCGCATCTTCAAAATGTAAATCTTCGATATTACCGCAATTTGAACAAACAACATGAATGTGTTTTTCTTCGTAAATATCATAACAAGTTTTTCTGTTTCCTGCATTGATTTCAACCACCAAGCCATTTTCTTGCAAGGTATTTAAATTTTTATAAACAGTCGCTAAAGAAATGGTAGGATAATCTTTTTTAATATCAGCATATAATTCATCAATGCTTGGATGCTCATGACGCTTTAGAATATTTAAAATACAAAGTCTTTGTGGCGTTGCTTTTAAATCATATTTTTTTAAAATTTGAAGAAATTCCATAATATTCACCTTATTCTTAAATAACTCGCTATAATATAAAAAAAAAGATTAAAAAAAGTTTATATTAAATAATATTTTTTATTAAATAATAAAAGATTATAGATATTTATAAAATAAATTTTTAAAATATTTATTAAATATTTATAATAATCAATACAAATTATTATTTAAAAATAGGTTTTAACCTTATTAAGCAAACTTTGAACATCAAGTTCTAAAGACTTTTCTACTTCACTAGTTTTACCATGCTCTATAAATTTATCTTGGTACTCAAAAGAAATAATTTTTATATTTAAATCATTAGTTTGTACAAAATTTTGCAATAAACTCCCCACGCCACCAATTTTTGCATTTTCGCTAAATACAAACCAAATTTGAGAAATTTTAGCTAGCTCTTTTAAAAGTGTCTCATCTAAAGGCTTAGCAAAAATTAAATCAATCAAATTAACGTTTTTTCCATCATTTTGCAATTTTTCTAAAACCTGCCATGCCTTGCCCACGCCTTGTCCATAGCCTAAAAATGCAACTTTACTTCCATTTTTTACAAGCCACTGTGCTTTGGCAAATTCTATCTTACAAGGATGAAATTCATCATCTAAAATAAAACTTCCCCTAGGATAACGAAAAGCGATAGGACCTTCATGAAAATATGCATACTCCATAATCTCTTGCATCATAGCTTCATCTCTTGGAGCAAGTAAAGTCAAATTTGGCAAAGGAGCTAAAAAACTCACATCAAAAACCCCTTGATGCGTCTCCCCATCTTCACCTACTATCCCTGCTCTATCCATAGCAAAAACAACATTTAAATTCATGATAGCACAATCATGTATAACTTGATCATAAGCGCGCTGTAAAAAAGTACTATAAATAGCAATAAAAGGTTTAAAGCCCTCTTTTGCCATAGCAGCCATAGAAGTAACCGCGTGTTGTTCTGCAATAGCTACATCCCAAAAACGATTAGGATAAGTTTCAATAAGCTTTTCAAGTCCTGTTCCACTAGGCATTGCAGCAGTTACGCCAACTATATTTTCATATTTTTGTGCTAAATCGAACAAAGTATTGGAAAAAATCTCTGTAGCCGATTTTTTAACATCACTCTTTTTAAGACTTTCTCCACTATCCACATCAAATGCCCCCACTCCATGCCACTTAGCATGCTTTCCTTCAGCCAAAGCATAACCTTTGCCTTTGATGGTTTGTGCGTGGATAACACAAGGTTTTTGCATAGCTTTAGCTTGTTTTAAAGCAGAAATCACTTCACTTAAATTATGTCCATCAATAGGACCAATATATTCAAGGCCAAGCTCTTCAAAAAAAAGTCCTGGAGTAATAAGCTTAAAACTTTCTTCAAAGCGTTTTGCCATATAAGTCGCACCTTCTGGCAATACATCCAACATCTTTACCACACGCTTTTTAAATCTTTGGTAAAACTGCGTTGCCATAGCTTGAGAAAGGTATTTTGAAATCGCTCCAATAGGTTTTGAAATACTCATTTCATTATCATTTAAAATGATCACACAAGGAAATTTAGAATCACCTAATTCATTTAAAGCCTCATAAGCCATTCCCGCACTTAAAGCCCCATCGCCTATTAAAGCTATAGGAATACGATCTTCATTTTTTAAAGCTATAGCTTTACAAGCCCCAACTGCTAAAGAAATCGAAGTGCTAGAATGCCCTGCTACAAAATAATCTCCCTCATTTGGCTTGGTGTATCCACTAAGCCCATTAAACTGCCTCAAAGTGTGAAAAATATCTTCTTTGCCACTTAAAAGCTTATGCGGATAAGATTGATGAGATACATCAAATATAAAAGGATCTTTCTTTGCATCAAAAACATAATGCATTCCTATGCTAAGCTCTACAACGCCCAAATTTGAGCTTAAATGTCCGCCATTTTTGCTAACAACATCAATGATCCTTTCTCTTAAATTTAGCGCTAAATGCTCCAAGTCTTCAACGCTCATAGCCTTAAGATCAAGATCTTTAAAAGAAAAACTCATTGCGAAACCATTTGTTTGATTTTAGCCAAACGATTATTTAAATTTGATTCTATATTTCCCACATCACTCAAAACAATGACACTACCTTTACTGATCGCATCATCTAAAGTGATCTTAATCTGAGAATTTTGTTCAAATTGTGCTTTTAAAAATTCATAATCACTTGAATTAACTTTTAACTCAATCGCACTGGCACCCTTAAGCTCAGTGATTAAATCCTTAGCTAATGCAAAGGCAATTTTGCTTGAATTTTCTTCAAGTTCTTTAAGTATCACTTCTTTAGCGATATCTAGCGCAGCATCGGCTAATTCTTGTTCATTTTTTTGCACAAAAGCATCTAAATTTACACAAGCCTCATTAAGCTTTGCAACACTTTTTAGATACTTATCTTTTAATTCACTTAGCTCTTTTTCGTATTCTGCCTTGGCTTGTTCGTAGCCTTCTTTTGTGAATTTTTCTTTGGCATTTTCAAGTTCAGCATTTAAACGATTGCTAAATTCACTTTCTTGACTTTCAATTTGCATTTGAAGCTTTATAATATTTTCTGACATTTCATCTGTTTTTTTAAGCAAATCCTCTACAAAACTTGGTGCAAAAGCACTTTCTTCTTTTGCTGTGACATTTTGTTGCTGTGCTTCTTGCTCATTTTGTTCTTGTTGTAATATAGGTTGTTGCTGAGTGTTTTCTTCAATCTTTTGTTTTTCTTGCTGCTTTTCTTGCTCGCTTACAAATTCTGACATTACTTTAAAGCGATAACCTTCAATAACATGTTTATTTGAGTTATTTTGTGAAATCACATTCGTATGCTTAATCATTTAATACCCTATTCTATCATCTCATCGGCTTCGCCAGTTTGCACCAAGCCTTGCTCTGCAAGCTTTTGCACCACTTCAACCACTTTTCTTTGTGCCTCTTCAACATCTTTAACACGCACCGCACCCAAAAAGCCCATTTCTTCAAGGAAAGCTTCGCTCGCACGGCTAGACATATTGGACAAGAATTTTTGCTTCAATTCCTCACTTGCGCCTTTTAAGCCTATCATCAAATCACGCTTATCTGCAACTTTTAAAATTTCTCTAATTGCCGCGGTGTTAAGTTTAGAAATATCATCAAAAGTAAACATAAGTTCTTTAATAGTTTCAGCCAAGCGCTCATCGCTTTGTTCTATGTAAGAAATAGTTGATTTAGATGCTTTTTGTCCTAAGCGATTAAGCACTTCAGCCACCGCTCTTGGGCCTCCCACTTCAACCTTATAAGAAGTAAGGCTTTCAAGCTTACTTTCAAGCACAGCAGAAACCCTTTTAATCACAGAAGGAGAAATATCGCCAAGATTTGCCATTCTTATCACAACCTCAGCTCTTAACTCATCACTAAAATACTCCAAAGTTTCAGCTGCATGAATAGAATCCATATGTGCTAAAATCAAAGCTATGGTTTGCGGGTGTTCTTTTGTGATAAAGTCTGCAAGCTGCTGAGGCTTGATTTGTGCCAAGTATGCAAAATTTTGATTATTTTCCATACTTTTGGTAAGTTTTTCTAAAATTTTATTTGCAATTTCAGGACCAAAAGTGCGGTAAAGTATTTCTTTGGCATATTCCAAACCGCCACTTTTAATGTATTGATTAGACTGAAGCAGAGTATAAAATTCCTCTAAAACCGCAGTGGCTATTGCACGATCAACATTTTTAGCCATAGCAATATAGCGAGAAATTTCAGTAATTACATCAATTTCCATATGCGAAAATACCGAAGTTGTAGCATCTTCACCAAGTTGTATGAGAAATATCGCTACCTTTTCAGGCATCGATAAATCATCATAAATCATTTTTTGTTCTTCACTAAGCTTGATCATCAAATATCCTTATGTTCGCTACTAAATTCTGCATCATTTTCAATCAAACCTTGAAGCAAACTTGCAATTTCTTGGCTTTTATCGCCAACCATAGTTTTAAGTTTTTCAAGTAAAACTTCGTATTGCAATTCATCTTCATTAATGCTTTCACCAAGCCCGAGCTGCTCTTCAACCTTTTTCCTTGCGGCATTAAATTTCTCCAAAGCATCTTCAGCATCATCAAGCACTACACTATCACCTTGCATAATTTCTTCTTGCAAATTAACATCTTGCAGCATTTTTTGTGTAAATGGAGCAATAACTTTTTTGTAAAAAATAAAAAGCAAAATCGCAGCAATAATATATCTTACAGGAGGAATAATAGGCTCGATAAATCTTGCATAAAAAGTCTTAACCTTACTTTCCACTTTAACTGTAGTTTTTTGGAATTCTAAGTTACTTACTGTAACTTCATCTCCTCTTGCAGCATTATAATTGATAGCACTTTGAACTAAATTCTTGATATTTTGCATTTCATTATCACTAAGCGGGGCATATTCAAGTTTTGTATCGCCATTTTCATCGGTAATTTCTTTATATTTTCCATCAATCACAACAGCAGCTGAAGTTCTCACTATAGTAGCAAATTCTTTTTTTGTGCTAGTGATGGTTTTTGAAAGCTCGTTATTGGTTGTTACTTGATTTTTTTTATAAATTTCAAGCTGATTATTAGGATCTAACCCTTCCACTGGCCCTATATTAGAAACTGCACCTGGAACACCTTGAATTTGAGGATCTTGTCTGCCTTGTTTTTCTTCATTTAAGGTTTGTTCGCTACGAATGATTGGATTTGGATCATAAATTTCGCTTTGTGATTCTTTTTTAGAAAAATCAAAATCAATATTTACATTAGCCACAACTTTATCAACACCGCCAGCAAAAGGAGCAAGGGTATTAACGATTTTTTGCTCCAATTCTTGCTCGTGATCTCTTTTGTATTTAATTTGCGCTGCAATGATATCAATATCATAAGCTTCTTGCTCATCTAGAGGCACACCATTTTGATCGGTGATTTTTACATTTTGAGTTGTCATTTTTGGAATGGCTGCTGCAATGATATTTTTTATCCCATCAATTTGTTTTCTAGTGAGCTTTAAGCCTTCTTTAATATTCAACACTACAGAAGCAGTAGGCGGGGTTTGTCTTTGAGTAAATACACTCTCCTTAGGAAAAGCTATGTTTACCGTTGCTTGTCTTATAGGCTCTAAAGTTTCAATAGTCCTTGAAAGTTCGCCTTGTATTGCCCTTTGATATTTAATTCTTTGTTCTTCATCTGTAGCCCCAAATTGCTGCTGATCAAAGCCTTCAAAGCCCATACGACTGTCTTTTAGCAAGCCCTCTGAAGCCACCATCATTCTTTGTCTATAAACTTGATCTTTTGGTACTAAAATTGTAGTTTCATCTTTAAGCTGATAAGGCACTCCGTTTTTTTCAAGCTGTGCAACAATTAAAGCTGAAGAACTAGGATTGACATTTTCCACTAAAACCGCATAATTATTTGTCCCGCTAGAACTTCCACGATAAAGAGTTAAAAATACTAAAAAACCGACAACAAGCACGATAGCTGCTGCAATAACAATGCGTTGCTTGCGAGTTAAATTTTGATAAAGTTGCCCAATTTGATGCAACATATTTTTAAAATCCATTAATCCTCATCCCTATAGTTTGCTCAATTTTAACATAATTTTTAATAATTTTTACATAAAAATTATGTAACTTTGTATAACTTTGATACATTTGAAATTTATCTTAAGCTTATATTGTCTTTGTTCGTTTTCAAAACCAAATACAAAAATGATTTAAAATACTAAAAATTTAATTTTTCGAATTTAAATTCAACAGACTTAAGCTCGGTAGTATTTTCATCACCAAACCACTCCAAAAGTTCTGTTTTTATCAAAGTTTTAATTTGATTTTCATTTAAAACATAAGGGCTATAAATTTTAATACAATATTGCCCTTTCATAAAAAGCCAATATCTCGCAAGCATAGGTGATATATCGCAAATAGTATTAGGCGGACAAAAATAATCATCAATGATTTTAACACTGCTATATGCGTTTGTAAAATTATTTTGTTCTAAAAGTTCATCAAAGCGTTTTTGAAAAAAGGTGCTTTGACTTATTTCAAAAAGATTATAGATTAAAAGCTCATCGTTTTTTTGAAAATTCATTGTTATTTTAGCTATTTTTTTATTTCTTTTAAATCCAAATCCGTAAGCTCTCTAGGCGTTTTTTAAGTTCTTTTTCTTCTATGTCTTTAGCAAAAGAACTTAAGCTTAAAAATACGATAAAACAAGCTAAAAATCTTTTTAAAAACATTAAATTTTATTTTAAACCATGCTGTAGATTCCACCAAACTCCACAAAAAATCTTTCATTTTGATAAGGTGTCCCAATAGTAATTCTCATCGCATTTAAACCATAGCTTTTTAAATTTCTTACAATAATGCCTTTCTTAAGCAATTCTTCACACAAAACACTGCTATTTTTCTCATCAAAAAAATAAGTAATAAAATTGGTATAACTTTCAATAAATTTAATATCATATTTTTTAGCAAAATCCTTAAAAAGCTCCATTTGAGAAAAATTATTTTCTAAGGTTTTTTTACTAAATTCGTCATCATCTAACGCTGCAACTGCTGCTTTTAGAGCTAAATTACTCACATTAAAAGGTGCACGAAGTTTGTAAAATGCACTAATAATTTCTTTGCTTGCTATACCATAACCAATGCGTAACCCACCAAGCCCATAAAGCTTAGAAAAAGTCCCCAAATAAAGCACATTTTCATAACTCTTTATCAAGTCTTTTGGCTCTAAGTGCTTTTTGCTATCTTTAAAAGATGCAAATTCATTATAAGCTGCGTCAATTATAATTAAACAATCCTTATCAACACCCCTTATAAATTCAAGCACTAAATCCTTATCTAAACACTCGCCCAAAGGATTATTTGGCAGACATAAAAAAATAATTTTAATTTCATCTCTATGACTTTCATAGAGTGCTTTAAACTCGTCTAAATCATGTGTTATACTTTGCGTTTTATAGCATTTTGAACCGCATTGTTTAGCATAAATTTCATACATCGCAAAAGTCACTCCGGCTTGCAAAAAAGCATTTTTAGAATTTAGCTTAGAATGGATTGCAAATTCTATAACTTGATCGCTACCCGCACCGATGATGATATTTTCATTTAAAACGCTGTATTTTTGTGCTAATTTGCTTTTAAGTTCTACCATACTATCATCAGGATAAAGATTAGCTTTAAAAACATTTTCTTCTAAGGCTTTTATAGCTTTTGATGGAACACCAAAAGGATTTTCATTGCTTGCTAGTTTGATAATTTCTTTTACGCCATATTCCTTAGCAACTACTTCTATATCTTTGCCTGGTTCATAAGTGCTTAAATTATCTAAAAATTCATTAAATTTCATTTTTTTCTCCCGATAGATACGATCCCAACCAAACAATTTCATCAGCTTGCTTCAAAGCCCTTTGGACATTTTCATCATCAATGTGTCCTTCAAAATCTATATAAAAGCTATGTAAAAATTCCTTAGCTTTAACAGGACGCGATTCAAGCTTAGTAAGATTGATATTTTCTCTTTTAAATTCATACAATAAATCACTAAGCCCTCCTGGTTTATGTGCCGTATGTGCCAGAATGGAAGTTTTACAATTATCCATTTTAGGGTTTTTAATATCACTTAAAATCAAAAATCTCGTGCGATTTGCTAAATTATCTTCTATAGTATCAAATAAAATTGGCACATTATAAAGCTTGGCTGCTATTTTGGAACAAATCGCTGCTGAATATCTATCTTGCGAAGCTAAATAAGCAGCATTAGCTGTAGATTTTGAAGGTACAAATTCGACTAAATTTAAACCATGGCTTTCTAAAAATTTACGGCATTGATTGTAACCTTGCGGATGAGAATAAATCCTTTGTATATCTTTTAAATTTTCATTTAAACTCACAAAAGAATGATGAATATCCATATAAATTTCGCCAAAAATTTTAAGTTCTTGATATTTTCCTAAACAATCAAGCGTAACGCCTACTGCACCTTCAGTGTTATTTTCTATAGGCACAACACCGTATTTTGCCTCTTTATGTATTAATTCTTTAAACACATCTTCAATGGTTGCTAAAGGGATATAACGACTCATAGCCCCAAAACGACTTCTTGCAGCTTGATGAGTATAAGTTCCTTCAGGTCCAAAATACGCCACACTTTGAGGCATTTCTAAATTTCTTGATACAGCAAAAATTTCTTGATAAATAGCTTCAATAGCGTTTTGATCCAAAAGTCCAAAATTAGTATTCTTTAAACGATTGATAATCGCTCTTTCTCTTTCTGGACGATAAATGGTTCCACCCGAATTTTGCTTAATTTCTCCTATGGTTTTAACATAATTCATTCTCTCATTTAACAAAACTAAAATTTGGTCATCCACTACATCAATTTTTGCTCTAAATTCCTCTAAATTTGGCATTTTAGCTCCTTTGTAATTTCTAAAACACTAGGATAAATCCCATCAAGCAAACTTGTATCAAGTCCTTTGGTATCGCTAATTTTACCACTTAAAACAAGCAAAGTTTTCATTTTAAGTTCTTTAGCTTTTAACAAATCTCCCTTAAAATCATCGCTAATGATTTTAATATCTTTAAATTCGGCTCCCTCATTTTGCATTTTTAAAAGCTTTAAAGCCTCATTATAAAAAGCAAAACTTGGCTTCCCTATAACTTCATAATCAAAATTTATAGCATTTTTAAGCATAGCCATAATACTTCCAACGCCTGGATAAAGCCTATTGTCCTTTTTATAAATGCTAGTTTCATGCATAGCAATCATTTTCAGCCCATCTTTTGCAAACTCTATCATGCTGGCAAAATCTTTAAATTTAAAATTATCGTAACTCGCTACAAGCACGGCTTGTGGGTTTTTAAAATCAAGCTCAAAACCAAGTTTTTCTACGCTTTGTAAAAACTCACCTGCTCCAAAAGCAGCAATTTTACAAGGTTTTAAATAATCTTGCAGAACACAAAAAGGATCAATATAAGCATTTTCTTTAATAGCTAAGCCTTTTTGTCTTAAATTTTCTAAAAAATTAAGTTTTTTTGTATTGTTTGTAATGATAACATAAGGCAAATTTCGCTCATTTAAAAAATCAATTAAATCTTTCGCTCCACAAATCAAAGATTTATCAGCATCAGAAATCAAAGTCCCTTGCACATCTAAAAAAAACATTTCAAGCCTTTAAAAATTTAACTTCCAAAGCAATTTGATCTTCAAAACTCTCTCTTTGACGAATAAGTCTAATCTCGCTATCTTCAACTGCAAGTTCGCATGCACGATTTCTTGTATTATAATTGCTACTCATACTAAAACCATAAGCGCCTGCGTTTTTAATAATCATTATATCTCCATTTTGACTTTGAGGCAAAAGACGATCTTTAGCAAAAAAGTCACCACTTTCGCAAATTCCCCCTACAACATCGCACAAACTTTTTTCACCTTCGCTAAAAGGCAACAAAATTTCATGATAAGCCTCATATAAACTCGGACGAATTAAATCATTCATCGCAGCATCTACAACAATAAATCTTTTATGATTGTTATTTTTCTCATACAAAATGCTACAAACTAATTCTCCATTTTTTGCAACCAAAAAACGACCTGGCTCCATTCCAATAGTAAGATCAAGCCCGCTTAAATTTTCTAAAATTCCTTGTGCATAAGCGTATAAATCAGGTTCTTTTTCTCCTTCATAACCAACGCCTAAACCTCCGCCTATATCAAAAAATTTAAGCTCAATTTTTAGAGCTTTTAATTCTCTTACTAGCTTTGCAACAATGCCCGCAGCTTCATGAATAGGAGAAATATCTAAAAGCTGCGATCCAATATGAAAATGCACGCCAACTGGCTCCAAAAAAGAAGAATTTTTGGCATATAAATACATTTTTCTAGCAGTTTCAATTTCTACGCCAAATTTGTTTTCATTAAGTCCTGTGGAAATGTAAGGATGAGTTTTTGCATCGACATTTGGATTAACGCGGATACTGATTCTTGCTTTTAAATTAAGCTCTCTAGCTACACTTTCTAAAAGCATCATTTCAGCTTCACTTTCAAGATTGATATACAAAATATCATATTCTAAAGCAAGTTTTAACTCTTCTTTAGTCTTGCCTACTCCACTAAAAATGATTTTATAATTTTTAGCTCCAGCCCTTAAAGCGCGTTTTACTTCCCCGATACTGACGCAGTCAAAGCCGCTATCAAGTCTTGCTAACATTTGTAAAAGACTTAAATTTGAATTGGCTTTTACAGCATAAAAAATTTGTGATTTTCTTGCCTTAAATGCCTCTTTTAACGAAAGAAATTTTTGCTTAATAGCATCAAAATCATATATATAAAAAGGCGTTTGAAAATCTTTTCTTAATCTTTCGTAATCCATATTTAGTTTTCCTTTATCATCTGTGTTTAAAAAATAAAAACAAAGCCGCCAAAGACAAGCATAAAACTGGGAAAATAATACCCAATTCTGGTATCAAAACACCATTTTCACTAAGTCTTAAAAATAAAAATAAAACTCCCCATACTACAAGCGTAACAATTAGAAACACAAAACCAATAAAAGCTAAATTAAAAAATCGCCCTATTGCTGGAAAAAAATAATACATTATTAGCATCAAAAAAGGAGCAAAAAAAGGAGCAAAAATAAGGATATAAAGTTCAGTTTTTAAAGCATTGGTATTAATACCTTGTTGAGAAAAAATTCTAATTCCTTCAATGGCATCAATAATCGAATTTGAATTCACGCTAGCAGCTCCTTCGATAATTCTTGGTTTAAAACCATATAAAGCTTGCATTTTATCATATTCCGCCAATTTCAACCCTTCTTTGCTTAGATTAAAATCTTGTGGCAAATAAATCTCTTTAATATTATCAAAAACCCAATGGTCTCTATCAAAAAAAGCACTTGAAATTTCAGAAACTTGAGTGAGTTTTAAATCTTTAATATCAAAAATTTTCATCTCCATCACTTTGTTTTGCAAGGGATCAAGCTTTGAAATATAAATAAATTGTTCATTGTATTTTAAAAAAATATTATCACTTTGATTTGCTAAAACTGCGTTATTTAAAATATTTCCCTTATAATTTTCAGCATACGCAAAAGGCGTGGAATTTAAACCCACATAAACAAGACAAAAAAACAAAGCCCATAAAAAAGGATATAAAATCACATGATTTTTGCTCAAACCCAAAGCATAAAGACTAACTAATTCATTACTGCGTATCATGGAAATTAAAGACATGATTAAAGCAAAAACCAAAGACACGGGCAAAATATAGCTCATCGCAGAAAAAGATAAAAAAATAACATATAAGATATCCAGATTAGCAGAATCTGGCAAATTTTTAAAATTCAAAAGTAAATCTACGCCAACAAAAAATAAAACCAAAGAAAAAAATATAATAAAAAAACTCTTAAGATAAATAGCTGAGATAAAACGAAAAAATACACTCATACTCAACTCTTTAGGCTATATTTTGATGATACAGCAGTTAAATCACCGCTGCTAATAAGCTCAAGTAAGGCTTTTTTGGACTGCTCTAAAACCTTGCTTAAAATTACTTCTTCATCAGTTTTAAATCTACCTAAAACATGAGAAATTACATTTTCTCCTTTTCCTACCCCTATGCGCACTCTTTCATAATCGCTTCCACATAAACTATCAATGCTTTTAAGTCCATTATGTCCACCACTTGAACCGCCTTTCTTAAAACGCAAAGCCCCTAAGTTAATATCAATATCATCATGTATAACTATAATTCTTTCACATTTATAAAAATCATTTACGGCTTTGACACTAAGTCCTGAATTATTCATATAAGTACTAGGTTTAAGAAGAAGTAAGGAAGAACCTATTTTAAAAAGTTCTCCTTTAAATTTAGAATTACTAAGATTTGTAAAATTGCTCTCTTTTAAAAGCAAATCAATTAACATAAAGCCCACATTATGGCGAGTATCTTCATACTCTTTGCCTATATTGCCAAGCCCTACGACTAAAATCATCTAGCTTTTTCTACGCCAACAACTGCAACTCTATCCGCATCTACCATAGTAACACCCGCAGGAACTACTATATCTCTAACAAGCAAAGCATCGCCCACATCAAGCTTACTTACATCAAGCTCAAAAAAGTCTGGTAAATTTTCAGCCGCACATTTTACTTTTAGTCTTCTTTTTGATTGGATTAAAACACCTTTATTTTTAAGACCTATTGCTGTTCCTGTGATTTTTACTGGAACCATGTATTTAGAAATCACGCCTTTTTGTGCAACTTTTAAATCCACATGCTTAAGTTCTGCAGTTACAGGATCTTTTTGATAATCTACAACTACAACGCTTAAAGTTTGTGAACCTACTTTTACATCAAAAATTAAGCTTGTTTTTTTGCGAACTTCTTTAATAAAATCATTTATTTTAAAAGCCGCATTGATGTTTTCTAATCCTTTACCATAGATGTTTGCGATTAGATAACCATCTCTTTTTAAAGCTTTAGCTGCTTTTCTACCGATACTCTCTCTAACGATACCTTCTAACATCTTTTGTCCTTTCTGAAAAAATAAGGGTTTATTATAGCTGATTTTGGCTTAGTAGAGTATAAATTTATTTAAAGAAATCACAAATATCTATTTCAAAAATTTCAGCCATCTGAAACAAGTGATTTAAATTAAAATGTGCTCCTCTATAATGCCTTTCTGCGCTTGCGACAATAGATACACTTTTATGTCCCAGCAATAAAGATAATTCTAACTGAGAAATTCCTTTTTCTTTTCTAATTCTTGCAATATTTTCCCTATTTTACGATGTTTTTCTGACATTTTTTATTTCATGCAACTAAGCCTTATAACACTTTATTTATAAGTTTAGTTTTTATATAATTTTTCATTAATTATTTATAACACAAAGCATTATTAAACTATAATTTGGATTAGATTGGACTTGGAGCCAATCATAGTAAAAATAATTGACAAAAATGAAGGATTAGGATGGAGTTTAGAGTATGCTAAATGCGTTGAAGTTGAATATAGAAAATTTCTTCTTCTATGTCTTGAAAACAAAGAAGCATCCATAGTGCCACCAACAGACGTTGATAAATTTTGGCATTATCATATCTTAGATACATTAAAATATGCTCAAGATTGCGAAAATATCTTTGGTTACTTTTTGCACCATTTTCCTTATTTTGGAATGCGTGGCAAAAAAGATCTAGAAAATCTCAATAAATCTTGGGATGAAACTTGTCTATTATATGAAAGAAGATTTGGAAAACCATCAAAATATATAAAAGAAAATTTATGGAAAGCAGTAGGCAGATGTCCAAATTGCGGCAGAAGATCGCCATCTAATATTTTTTCAGTTAAAAGACCAACTCTAGCAGATGCAAGTGCTTAATCTCGAGCGAGATTAAGCTTAATTTATAAAGCTTTTAAAATATCTTCAAATGCTATGCAAAATTGCTCCAAACCATCATCTAGCAAAGTCTTACAAGCTTTAATTAATTCATCTTGTGCAATATTAGCATTTAATTTCTTCTCTATACACTCATCCTTTAATGGCTCTTTAAAAATCAATTCCTTGTCCAAAAATGCTCTAATTGCATCTAGTGGTGCTGTATTGATGGCCTTTTCATAAAGAAGTTCTTTGATATAATAATCCTTTGCCAAATCATCACCTTTTATGCCTGTGCTTGCAAACAAGGCTCTAATGCCTTCTTCGTTTTGCGAAACAATATACTTATAAGCCTTTGTAGCTGTTAAAATTCCTATGGTATTTTTATCTACCACTCTCTCATTTAAAAGCCTATCAAAACGACTTACAAAGATACTTATAACCGCTTTTGGCTCTCTTGATCTTGGATTGTTTTTTCTAAATTCTTTAAGTCCAGCACTTAAAGCTTCAAAACAAGACTTGCTTTGCTCAAAATCAAAAATCAAAGTCGCATTGACACTAATTCCATTTTTCATCAATTCATACATCACTTCATAAGAAGCCTTGGTAGCTGGAATTTTAATCATCACATTTTCTTTGGCTATATTTGTATAAAGCCTTTTTGCCTCGCCCAAACTTAAACTTGTATTATCATGAAATCTTGGATCGATCTCAAGGCTAATAAAACCATCATTTCCTTGATAAAACAAAGGAGCTAATTTATCGGCGGCTTTCTGTATATCGGCAATTGCGAGTTCTTCATAAATTTCTTTTGCTTTTTTGCCTCTTAATTTGGTAATTTTTTCCTTATATATAGGCGAGGTTAAAATAGCATTTTTAAAAATAGCAGGATTTGAAGTCGCACCATTAATCGCATTTTTTGCAATTAAATCTAAAAATTCATTGTCCAAAAAATTATTTTCTATAAAATCACACCATAGGGAAAATTTTTTCATTTTATTACCTTTATAATCTCTTTTAAATCTTTTTCATCTACGCAAATATCTGCATAAGTTTTTAAAATTTGTTTTGCACAAAATGCTATTTTTAAACCACTTTCTTTAAACATAGCAATATCATTAGCCCCATCGCCAACACACATTACTTCTTCATTTTTTAAATTTAGAAATTTCTTTAACCTTTGAAGCATAAATCCTTTAGAATTTGCAAACATAATTTCTCCGCCAACAAGACCGGTTAAAATCCCATCTTTATGATGCAAAAAATTTGCAAAACCTAAGCTGAAATTTAATTTTTCTTGAGCAAAATCAATGCCCTCATGAAAACCTCCGCTAAAAACAACAGTTCTGATCTGCTTAGAATGCAAAAATTCAATAAGCTCACAACTTCCTTTCATCAATGGCAAGGTTTTGCATACCTCTAAAACAGTTTGGTATTTCATATTCTTAAGCAAAGACACTCTTTGAACTAAGCTTTCAAAAAAATCAAGCTCCCCATCCATAGCTTTTTGCGTGATCGCCTTAACTTCATCACCTACCCCATAGACATTCGCTAAAATATCTATGGTTTCTCCATCCATTAAAGTGGAATCAAAATCAAAAACACAAAGTTTTATCATTAAAATTCACGCTTTAAAAGAGCTTCAACTTTTAATATAGTAAGGATATTATCATCTCTTTTACCTATACCATAAATCATACCCTTTTCTTTCAATAAAGTCTCAGGTGGCGGATCAATCCTGCTTCTGTGAATTTTAATAGCTTCAGTAAGTCTATCTATCACAAAACCAGCATTTCCTCCAACACCACTGCCATTGCTTTCCCCTTTAAGCACTATGTAACGAGTTTGAGGAGTCATCTTTGAACTACCCAAATTAAATCTTTGAGCCAAATCAATGAGAGGCATAACATTTCCTCTCATATTAAATACACCTAAAACATAAGAAGGAACACTAGGAACTCTTGTATATTCTATAGGTTTGATAATTTCTTGGATATTAAGAATTGGAATAGCATATTCCTCTTCCCCAACCACAAAGCCAACCAACTGAATAATATCATCATCACTATGGTTTGTGCCAACACCTGCGATTTGCGTTTTTTGTCTTTGCAAAATTTGATTTAATTTCTCACTCATGACATTATCCTAATTTTAAATTCTTTCTGACTACATTTTCTAAGTATTCTGGCGAATAAGGCTTAGTGATATACTCAGTCATTCCTACTTCAACGCCTCTTAAACGATCAGTTTTGCTTGTTCTTGAAGTTACAGCAATTAAAGGCAAATAGCGGTATTTAGAATACTTTCTAATTTCGCCTGCTAAAGTATAACCATCCATTCTTGGCATCTCAATATCAATCAATACTGCATCGATATCATGCTCATTAGATTTAATAAGACCTAAAGCTTCAACACCATTTGTGGCTTCTAAAGTTGAAACTCCAAGCGGCTCTAAGGATTTTTGCATTAAAGTTCTATCCATCTTAGAATCGTCCACAATTAAAACTTTATAATCACTTGGTTTTTCTTTTGGTTTTTTCGCACTTGATTCAATCTGAGCCTTAATATCTACCTTAATTTCCTTTGCCATATCCATCATGGCGCCCACATCAACAATCAGAGTTACCCTACCATCACCACGAATGGTAGCTCCAGCAATGCCTTGAATATTTTGCAAATAATCACCCATGGATTTAATAACAATCTCTTCTTGACCCACAAGAGTATCTACAATAATACCTAGTTTACTTTCAGCAATACCCACAACAACCACATAAGTTTGATCACCACCTTCAAGAACTTGCTTAACTCCAAAAACATCTGAAAGTCTTACAAGAGAAAGAACTTCATCTCTTAAACGCAAGACATTTTTACCTTCAATTGTATAAATATTATCAATTGGCACTCTAACCGTTTCAAGAACACTTGCAAGTGGTATAGCATAAAACTCTTCTTGAGTTCCTACAAGCAAAGATTGAATGATTGCTAGAGTTAATGGAATTTTAAGTTTAAATGAACTTCCTTTACCCAATTCACTGTCTATTTCAATAACACCATTAAGTTTTTCAATATTCGTTTTAACAACATCCATACCCACACCACGACCTGAAACATTTGTTACCTTCGCAGCCATTGAAAAACCAGGTTTAAAAATCAAAGCAAAAGCCTCCTTATCGCTCATTTGCTCCGCTTCTCTTTCAGTAATTAAATTCTTCTCAATTGCTTTTACTTTAAGTGCATTAGCATCAAGCCCCTTACCATCATCGGTAATTTCCACAACAATATGATTACCTTCATTATAGGCCTTAAGCTGCACTATACCCTTTTCTGGCTTTCCTAATGCCAAGCGTGTGGCTGGATCTTCTATACCATGATCACATGAATTTCTAATCATATGCATAATAGGATCACCTATTTCTTCGACAATAGACTTATCAAGTTCTGTTTCTTCACCTGAAATTTCAAGCTCCATTTGCTTACCAAGCTCACGACTTAAATCACGCACAACTCTTGGAAATTTATTAAAAACCTTCGCAATTGGTTGCATTCTTGTTTTCATAACCGCAAGTTGGACATCAGTTGTTATGATGCTTAATTGACCTACGACTTGATTAAGCTCTTCTAGGAATTTTTCTCCTTCATAACGCTCTTCTACATCATCATAAATTTTAAGCAAACGGTTTTTACCCAAAACAAGTTCGCCAATTAAATTCATTAAATGATCAAGCCTTTTTACTTCAACACGGATAGTTTGATCCATAGATGAGCTATTTGCACCACCTACAGCAGGAACTTTTTTATCTGCATTAGCTCCAGAATTTGTTTGTGTTTTAGGAGCTTGTTTGGCCACATTAGCCTTTTCTTCTTGTTTTTTTCTCTCTCTTCTAGCTTGATCCTCTGCTTTTCTGACTTTTAAAAGTCTTTCAATTTCAGCTTCAACTTCAGAGTCGCTTAACTGATTTACATCAATTTCTGGCTCCTCTTTTATTTGTTCTGATGCTGATGTTTCTTGTGTTTGTGGTTGTGAAATTGCATCAGAATTCTCACTAGAGTTTATCTCAGCGGAGCTATTGTCATTGCCTTCAGAAATTGCAGTTAATTTTGTGCAAATTGGCTCTATATCCATTCCAATAGCCGTATCATTGCCATTATCCCTAATAGAATTAAGCAAAGTTTTCATTCTATCAACTGACTCCAAAACCACATCCATGATATCTGGAGTAATTTTCAACTCTCCGTGTCTTGCTTTGTTTAAAACATCTTCCATATGATGAGTAAGTTTTGTCAAAACATCAAAATTTAAAAAGCTTGATGAACCCTTAATGGTATGAGCAACGCGAAATATACTATTTAACAGCTCTAAATCTTCTGGATTAGTTTCCAACTCCACTAAATCATGGTCGATTTGCTCAACTAACTCAAAAGCTTCAACCAAAAAATCTTCAAGTATTTCTTGCATATCTTCCATATCTTACTCCTGTTCCTGTACTTGACGCTCTTTTAATACACGCGCTATTTCAGCAAAAAAGTCACCTGCATTAAATTTAACCAAATAACTTTCTCCGCCTGCTTCTTGAACGCCTTTTTCATTCATAAATTCATTTGACAAAGATGAATTAAATACTATAGGAATGTTTTTAAATCTTACATCAGCTTTTAAATGAGCTGCGAAATGGAAACCATCCATTTGTGGCATCTCAACATCACTTACTATAATTTTTAAATGCTTATGTAAATCTTCACCATAAAGCTGATAAAGTTCTTCGAGTTTTTCAATCCCTTCAACTCCATCCTTAGCTTCTACAATATGAAGTCCCATTTTTTGTAACATTTCTTTAACGCGTTTTCTAGCAGTTAAGCTATCATCTAAAATTAATGCTGTACCACTAAATTTTTCAATTTGAGAATAATCAATATCGCTTCTTGGAGAATATATGCCAAGCTCTTCTACCACACTCTCAAGATCCAATATAAGCAATACCTCATCATTTTCTATACGCGTTACACCCGTGATCTTACCCTTATCTAAAGCTCCAGATCCTGTAGAAAAAGTAGCTGGCTCAATATCCTTCCAATTAATACGGCGAATTCTTTTTGCCTCATGAACGATAAAACCTATAAGAATATTACTGAATTCAGTAATGATCACTCTAGGCTTTAACATAGCTCCTTCTGGCTCTTTGATTTGCATCCACTTGGCAAGATTAACAACCGGAATTACCACACCACGAAGGTCAAATATTCCTTCGATATAATCAGGTACTCCTGGTAGCTCTGTAAGGCTAGGAATTTTTATGATTTCTCTCACTTTGGAGACATTAACTCCATAAATTCCTTCATAAACCTTATCTTGACCTTGTTTAAAGATACGAAAATCAACAAGCTCCATTTCATTTGAACCCGTTTTTACGATATTTTCTTCAAACATTTCAACACCTCAACTTCTGTTCTTGAAATTTTACTTTGTCTTGGCATTCTACTACAAAAAAACTTCTCTCATATGCAAAACTTGGTAAGTTAATATAATTAATTTTTTCTGTATTGAAAATAAAATTTTGATGATAGTGTCCTTCGATGACCCAATGTCCATTTGCTTGATATTTTTCATATCTTTTTTGAACTAGATTATCAAAATTATCTATTTTGTAAAAAAGATTTTTGTTTGTTTGATTTTTTAAAATTTGTTTTGAAATGGCATGAAAGGTAATGTTATTTAGAAAATTTAAAAAAATTAATAAATAGTGATTTCTTAAAGTTTTTAGTATAAATTGCAAAAAAGGCTTTAAAAAAATATCTCCATGGGCCAATTGAATTTTTTGATTTTCATCTTTTGTAAAAAAACACTCTAAAGGTTGAGAATTAATATCAAAAACTTTAACATTTCTAAAAAGATTTTTTAAATTAAAATCATGATTTCCTTCTAAATAAATAATTTCTATTTTCTTGGTTAATTCTTCAAGTAAATCTATATAAGGCTTTGCGAAATCATGAGTAGCAGAAATTTCGCCTATTAATAAATCGAAAATATCACCCATTAAAATGAGTTGCGGGGTAGAAATTTCACCATTTTTTAAAGCTTGTAAAAATTCCCAAAACCCTCTTCTTTCTTCATTTTCATGTGCATCAGCAATTAAGATTGCTTTATTTTGTATAAAAATCAATGCTTTGCCTTCTCACTTTTTAATGTCTTATCATAATCAACTTTACCATTAAAAAATCGAATTCTTTTAGTGTTGAAATCTTTACTTAATACATCTCTTGTAGCTTCATAATCTTTGACTTTAATACCTCCAATAGTTACCATTACATGGATTAAATCATCAATCATAAAAGGCCTATCTTTTGCTTTAAGTATTTTATCTACTAACTTAGGATTATTTTGTTTAAATTTGTTACTTACTATGAAAAAAAACGGAATTTCAGCAGTAAATTTTGAAGTCACAAAATGCTCCGCTCTATCTCTATACTCATATACACTTTCTCCATGATCACTCATATAAACAATAACAACTTCTTTATCTTTAAATAAATCAAAAATTTCATTTACAAAATAATCATTATAAAGGACAGAATTTGCATAAGTGGCCACAATTTCTTTCTCTTCAATTTCAAGATTTCTATCAATATCATCTGCATTAAATTTAGCAAAGCCTTTATCATACCTTCTATCGTATCTAAAATGTGTTCCCATTAGTTGCAAAATAAAAAAATCTTTCTTATTTATTCTATCTTCAATAAGTGACAACATTTCAGCATCCAATGCCTTAGTAAAAATTTTATCATCTGTTGCAAATTTATTTAGAAAAATAGTTTCTTCTGCACGATTTGCCACAGCAGTAGTAATACTTGTATGGCCACTCATAGGTTCGTGATTAGATATAAAAATACTCTTATAACCCGCTAATTCAAATAAATCAACGATATTTAATCTATCATGCCAATTTTCTTCATTTTCAATATTTGAAAAATTCATAACCCTTCTAAGCGATGCTTGAGTGCTTGCAAAAGGTGATATAACATCATTAAATTTAATTAAATTTCCATTTCTTTCCAACACTTTTAAATTAGGTGTGGTTTCTAAATTATAGCCATACAAACTCATATAATTTCTCTGGGTACTTTCACCGATAACAAGGATAATATAAGGAATTTTCTTCTCAACGCTCACCCCCCCCCTATAAGAATTTGCAACTTTTTCATAATTATTTAGATAAAAATTATAATTAGCCCATATACCATTATTGGAATAGAATCTAAAAAATTGCTCTGGAATATCAATCAAAAAACTAAAATTAATCTTATCTATAGAATTTATCCCATGTTTTTTAGCAAAATAGCGATTTGCACAATCTAATACTAAACCCAAAATCACTGCAATATAAATAAAACACATTCCTGTTAATATTTTTTTATTGGATATATGTAGATATTTTTGATTTTTTTTAGTAAAAATAAACCATAAAAAAACACAAAAGAAAAATAAAACACAAGTGACTATTAACTTAAAATCGATATAAAATTCAGCAAATTCACGAATTTCTTTCAAATCCGTCTGAAAAATAAGATCTATAAATAAAGGATTAAATTTAGTAGAATAATTTGCTAGTAAATATCCTTGCAAGATAAAAGCAAAAATTGCATATATAGTAATAAAATACAAAAAAAATCTAGCTTTTTCCTTTAAAAAAAGGAAAAAAATATGAATGATGAAAATATTTAATACAAAAACAATAACGATATTTTTTAGTGCTTTAAAAATAAGCCACTCTAAAATATCGCGTTCAAAAGTCAAATAACTCCACCATAAAGATATACTGATATCTAATATAAAAATTAAAGATATATATGGAAAATACTTAACAATAAAATCAAAATATCTTTGTTTTACCATCAAAACTCCAAGGCTTTGTACTCTATGGAAACAATTTCAAACTCGCTTTCACCTTTTGGCAAACGCACTTTAAAATCATCTCCTTCTTTTTTTCCCAGCATAGCCCTTGCTATAGGCGAAGCTATGGAAATATAACCTTTATCCAAATTTCCTTCACAAATTCCAACTAAAGTATATTTACTTTCTTTTTCTGTATCTAAATCCATAATCACCACAGTTGAACCAAATTTTACACTATCATGCTCATAAGATGAAGGATCAATAACTTGTGCCCTTGCGATCAAATCACTAAGCTCTGCGATGCGACTTTCTATTAAAGCTTGTTTTTCTCTTGCGGCGTGATATTCTGCGTTTTCTTTTAAATCTCCATGACTTCTTGCGGTATCAATTTCTATCACAACAGCTGGGCGTTGATTATCTTTTAAATCTTTTAACTCGGCAACTAATTTATCATATCCAAATTGACTCATAGGTTCTTTTTGCATTATCCATCCTTTTAAATTTCATTTAAGATTTTAGCGAGATTTTTCGCACTTCCAAATTTTAAATATTCTTTTAAAAAATCTACTTTATCAAAAAATGCCTTATAATCATATTTATTATAGGCATTATATAAGTTATCCACATTCACTTCATCTTGTAAAAATTCAGGATTTAATTCGCTTTTGTTAGCAAAATCACAAAAGATATTTGCAAGGCCAATGTGTTTTAATTTCACAAAAAGTTTTGCAATGAAAATATCGATGGTTTTTGCCTTATAAGCTAATATAAAAGGTGTGCCAACAAGCGCAGCTTCAAGCGTAGCTGTTCCACTACAAATAAAAGCAAAATCAGCTTTTTTAAGAACCTTTGGTGTATTGTTTTCTATCTTAAATTCTTTGATATCGCCATAAATTTCTAGTTTTTTAAGATTAAATGGTGGTACGCAAAGGATTTTTTCACCATTAAATTTAAGTGAAAGCTCTTTAAAAATAGGCATCAGACGCTTAATTTCACTGTGTCTTGAGCCTGGTAAGAAAGCGATAATTTTTTCATTTTCTTTTTTTTCTAGCAAATTTTTAATATCATTTTCATTTTTAAATTCTTTAATCTCATCTAAGAGTGGATGTCCTACAAAAGTGCTTTTGCTAAAAAATTTCTCATCAAAAGGTAAGATAGAAGCTAAAATATCAAAATGACTTTCTATAATAGGAATACGCCCTTTTTTCCATGCCCAAACTTGAGGCAAGATATAATAAATTCTTTTTGTTTTTAAATTTGCTTTTTTTAAAGCCTTTGCAAAAGGTATGTTAAAAGCAGGAGAATCTATACATAAAATCGCATCAATTTTTTGAGTAAGACTTAAATTTACTAGCTCTTTTATGGCTCTTTTGGCTTTTAAAATGAGTGGTAAAACCTCTATAAAACCCATAGCACTAAATTCATGAGAACTATACAATGGTTTGAAATTTAAAGCAAATTCTTCGCACAAACTCTCATCATAAATTCCATAAAGTTCAAATTCTCCAAAATCTTTTTTATAAGCTTTTAAAACTTCTTTTAAATGCAAATTTGCAGAAGGCTCTAAGGCACATACTAAAAAATTTTTCATTCTCTCTCTTTTTTAAATTTTAAAGCGAAATCATAGCCAATTTTCACTTAAGACTTTGCTATTTTTTGAAAATTAAAGTTAAATATTATTAATAATTATTATCAATAAATAAAATTTATTTACTAATTTTTTGCTATAATCCTTGCCATGGAATTTACATTAGATCAAATTTTAGTAGCGATGGCTTTGACCATCTTAGCCGGACTTTCAACAGCTATTGGTTCTGTGATAGCATTTTTTAGCAAAAATGATAATCTTAGAATCCTTTCTTTTGGACTTGGTTTTTCTGCTGGGGTGATGATATATATTTCTTTCATGGAAATTTTACCTTCATCTTTTGTAGATTTTAAGAAATATTATAATTCAAGTTATGGGGAACTTTTGGCACTTTTGTGCTTTTTTGGTGGGATTTTCTTATCGGCTATCATTGACAAATTCATCCCTGAAGATGTCAATCCGCACGAGCCAAAAGAGGATTTAAGCGAGCTTAAAATTTGTCCTTTGCCTAAGAAAAATGAAAAAGCACCAACTTTTCACGCAGGCGAACCTTTAAAAAAAATTAATGTAAAAGCTTTAAAAAGAACAGGAATTTTTACCGCACTTGCTATTGCTATACATAATTTTCCAGAAGGTTTTGCAACTTTTATTTCAAGTCTTGATAATCTAAGTTTTGGCATAGCCATTGCCGTAGCAGTAGCGATACATAATATCCCTGAAGGAATGGCGGTTTCTTTACCAATCTATCATGCTACAAATGATAAGAAAAAAGCTTTTATCTACTCGGCACTTTCTGGTGTGGCTGAACCTATAGGAGCGTTTGTAGGGGCGTTTTTAATCTTGCCTATTATGAATGAGCTTACCTTGGCTATCACTTTTGCTGTAGTGGCTGGGATTATGGTGTTTATTTCTTTTGATGAGTTGTTACCTGCTGCGAAAACTTATGATAAAGCCCACGATAGCCTTTATGGACTTGTTTTAGGAATGGCGGTGATGGCGGTGAGTTTGATTTTGTTAAATCCTTGAGTTAAATCAAGAATTTTAATTATTATTTATTAGGAAAAGCTCTAAACATTTTTCCATTAAACAACGCACCATTTTCTTTGAAATAAAGAGCAAATTCTAACATACAAAACTTATTTCAAACCAAGCCACAAAAGCTTGGTTTTATCATAAAAGTATTAGTAAATCGGGGTTGCTTCGACTATAGCAGGAGAGAAAAAGAAAAGCTCTCTTAATTCTATAGGTACAGATGGATTTACGGTGCAATCATCCAAACCAAAGCGATTTTCTATAGCGATATTTGGATCAGCAAAAGTACTCATGCATTTTACTCCACCATTGGTTAGCGATCTAATTTGCACTGCAGCATTAATTGTAGGCATTATAGAAAAAACAGTCTGCATTGTGCCATCTTGCAAATCCTGTTTGCAAGATTTTGTCCCAAAAGCTTTATCATTTAACACAGCTAAGCATACATTACTTCCTCTAGGATTTACAAATTGCACATAACCAAAAGGGCGTTGTTTAGCATATCTATCCTTGGCTTTTAATTCATCACTAAGCACTATTTCTTTTAAAAACCAATTTTGCTCTTCTAATTTTTGCGAACTGTATCTAAATGGGCTTAAAGAAATTCCTGTTTCTAAAGATCTTATAGCAAACATTTGCGTAAAATCTTCCAATTCATCCAAAATAGGTGTAGCTTTTAAAAAGCCTAAAATTGCTAAAAATAAAATTAAAATTTTTTTCATCATCTTCTCCTAAGGTCTTCTAAAATTCACAGGAAAGTGATCGGAAGATAAAAAGGTTCTAAGTCCTGCCATAGCTAAAATAGCAACTATTGGTGGCGGGGTGTAAAGTGTAGCAGTATTTGAATTTCCCGTAACAGCATAATCAATAGTTCTTCCGCCCGTTTGAGTAAAAGAAGATGGTGTTACAACATTAATACGAGATCTTAAGCTTGCATCAAGTAAAGGCACTAAAGCACCCGCTTCTCTATTAAAATCACCTAAAATCATCCAATTAATATCTGGTCTATTTCTAAAAAACATATCTACAGCAGTTACAATAGCTCCTGCATCATTTCCACCACTTGCTAAAGCATGTATGCTAAAAAATGCATCGTTTCCTATGCGTATGCCAATGATTGGTCTTGAAGCAACTGTTGGAGGTGGTAAAACAAAAACCTCATCTGCTTGCACTCTGCTAACAATTGCCATATTAACGCGATTTGCACCCACATCCACTCTTGAGTAATAAATAAAAACAGAATTTGGTCTTGAAGCAGAGCCTAAATTCCACTCATATTCATGGATTGGTATTCCTACTCCTACGGGTTGGACTTGTCTTGGAGTTTGCACTGCAGTACTTGGCAAAACTCCCGCTTCTTGCACAGCTAAAACATCCATAGGATTATCGCCTGTTACAAGTTGTCTTATGCTAATATTCCATTTACTCTCCGTTGCTGCTGATGAACCTTGCAAATTCCAAGTTCCACTATTGTAGTTTTCTAAGGCACCAAATAATAAATTCACACTAAAAACTAAAAATATTATCTTTTTCATTCTAATTCTCCTATGCCAGAATAAGGTGATCTACCTTTGAAAGTTGGCGCACTAATAGTCCATTGTCTATCTAAGTTTTTTTCCTTTGATTTTAAACAATCAGTTAAATAAATATTATAAAAATTAAAGCTAAATTCCTCCATTACATTTCCAACTGGTGTTTGTATGCATTGTTGCGTTGCAAAATTTTGAATTTGAAAAGCCCCATTACTCATGGGCAAAAGTCTCCAAAATTGTGCAAAATTGCTTTGATCGCAAGGATAATGCACTATGCCATTTCTATACGCATTTAAACAAGTAAGAGTTTTTGCATTTTTAATCATCACAGTGTTGTTTGGAAATTCGATGAGTTGCCAAACTCTTGCATCGCCAAAAGGTCTACTATCAAACAAGTTGTATCCCCATATCCAATTACCTGGATTTAAAGCCCAAACAGTCAATGCAGCTCCATTAGGATTCATAATAGTGACAAAATCACTCACAATGCCTGAATTTTCATATAAGGCATTAGAGGCAAATTCATTTTTTGATTTAAGTCTTGGCAAAGGACCTTTTATAGCATTATCGCCTTTAAAGGTATTTGTAGCAACTATAGGCGGTGTAAGCGGTATAACTGGAAATTTCTTACCTTCAACCAAACTTGGAGTCTTTTGCTTTGCAGGTGGTGTTGGCGTTGAACCAAGCTTTAAAGGATCGCTATCGCTAAATTTACCATAAGATCTACCTAAAGGATTTATTTGTTGTTCTTTTGAAGAACAAGCCGAAAAAATAACCGCAAAAATTAAAAAAATTAAACTAAATTTTATTTTTTGCATATACCCTCCTTATAAAAATTTTTAATATAGTAACATAAATTATTAATTTATTTTGCCACATGAATGCGACTTTTAATATCCTTTAAAAATAAAGTTATAGTAAAAGTCATCACAATAACCAAACTCCACGCACCCCATTTTCCAAGACTTACTAAAGCCCAAGCACCAAGTTGATTAGGATATCTCCAAACACCTAAAAGTGTGCCTAAATTTTCAGCTAAATATATAAAAAATCCCACCAAAACAAAGCTTAATAAAAGTGGCATTTTGCGTTCTTTATCTAAAGGAGTAAAAATAATCACACTTCTTGCATAAAGTCCTAGCAAAAAAGCCAAAATATAATACCTATAATCACCTATATAATGATGAGTAAAAAAATTAATATAAATGAGTCCTGAACTTAGCACCGCTAAAGTGAATGGAGGATGGTGAGAAACTTTCATATCAAAAAGTCTCCAAGCTTGTATCACATAACTTCCAACCGCTGCATACATAAAACCAGAAAAAAGTGGTACTCCCCAAATTTTTGTATAGGCAAAATCTGGATAAGCCCAAGAATTTACAACTGAAGTCTTAAAAGCTTCGAGCAAAAAGCCTAAAAAATGAAACAAACAAATAGCTTTTAATTCATCTTTACTTTCTAATTTGCTAAGTACCATCCAAGCTTGTATTATTAAAGCAATGATTAAAAGTAAATCATAACGATAAATTCCAAAAAGTCCTTCGCGTGGCACACAAAACATCGCGATGAAAAAAAGCCCTGCAAACAAACATGCCCTAGCTTGTTTTATACCAAAAAACCAAAACTCCATACAAAAGCGTTTAAAACCTTTATAATTTCTTGCTTTTTGATTGGTTAAAATGGCATCTAGATGATTTAAAATTCGCAAATTTATTCCTAAAAAATTTTTTAAAATTATAGAAAAAATTTGCAAATTCTACAAAATTAATAAAAGATTAAAAACTACTCTCTCCAGCCGTATTTTTTGAAAATCTCTTTAGCTTCTTTGGATTCTAAATATGCGATGAAATCATATACTTCTTTGTCGCTATTTTCTTTTGCCACAATATTTAAAGTTCTATAAACCACTAAATCTTTTTCGATCGCCACAACACTTCCTAGATCAGGATTGCTTTTTGACCAATCAATCCATGTGATCCACGCATCTGCTTTATTTTCCGCAAAAAGTTTTCTAGCACTTCCGCTATTTGGCGCAAAAGCTACTATATTGGATCTAAAATTTTGTATAGTTTTTATATCCCCAGTTCTTCCTATCATATCCTCCCAAACACCCGTTCCAGAAGTATTGCTCTTTCCTGATCCTTCTGGAACAACAATTCTTACTTTTTTATTAGCCAAATCTTTTAAGCCCTTGATTTTTAAAGGATTGCCTTTTTGAGTTAGAATAATAGCTTCTCTAAAATACAAAGGCTTAATTTTACTGGCATTAAAATCTTCTCCAAAATCACTTGCTATAGCTAAAGCTGATTGATCCGAAGCGCCAAATAAAATATCTGCATTTTCTTTAGCTTTTTCCATCCAAGTAGCTTGAGGACCAAAATTTACATTGACTTTTACACCTGTTTTTTCGGCGTATTTATTTGCCACATCTTTTAAAGCTGTATGCGGACCACCTGGTCCATAAAGATTTATATCAGCATTTGCTATACTTAAAGTTAAAGCACATATACTAAATAATTTGACGATTTTTTTCATATTTCTTCCTTTAAATTTTGAAATTTTTAAAAGTTGAAATTGTAAAAATTATTTATTAATAATTAGTTATTATAAAAAATATTATTTTCATAATTTAAGATAAATCCAAAAAAGAATTTTTTGCTAAAATATCATCATTTCGACAAATTAAGGATAAATAATGAAAGAAATTTTAATCACAAATGATGATGGATATGAGAGCGAAGGGCTTAGAAAACTTGTCAAAATGCTAAGAAAAGAATTTAAAGCTAAAATCACCATAGTAGCCCCAGCTTATGAAAAATCAGCATGTTCGCACTCCATAACACTTACAAAACCTTTGCGTTTTGTAAAAGTAGGAAAAAGATTTTATAAGCTTGATGATGGCACTCCTGCAGATTGCGTTTATCTAGCTTTGCACGCACTTTACAAAACGCGTTTGCCCGATCTTGTCATAAGTGGAATTAATAAGGGTGCAAATGTGGGCGAAGACATCACATATTCAGGCACTTGTGCGGGTGCAATGGAAGCAGTTTTGCAAGGAATTCCTGCTATTGCACTTTCGCAATTTTATAAAAAAAGCGAAAAAGAATTTGATTTTAAAAATACTTTGAAAATCACAAAAAAAATCGTTAAAAAGATTTTTGATCAAGGTTTTCCGCTAGATAAAAAAGAATTTTTAAATATCAACTTTCCTTCCCCAAAAAGCGAATTTAAAGGCGTAAAAGTTTGTAAGGCAGGAAAAAGAGTGTATAATTTCAAGGCACATTCTAATGTCAATCCAAGAGGGGTTGAGTACTTTTGGCTAGCGGCTGCGAATTTAGATTTTGAAGATGAAACTAATAGCGATATAGCGCTTTTAAAGCAAGGATACGCCACGATAACGCCCATAATGCTTGATTTAAGTGCTTATGAAAAAATGAAAAAAGTTAAAAAATGGTTAAAGGCAAACGATGAATGATAGATTTACTCGTATAAAATGGCTAGTAAATGAAGAAAATTTCAATAAATTAGCACAAACCAAAGTGCTTGTATGCGGACTTGGTGGAGTAGGTGGAATATGCGCAGATGCGCTTTTTAGAAGCGGTTTTAGTGATCTTACTTTAATTGATGCGGACAAATTTGAAATCACCAATCAAAACCGCCAAATTCATAGTGAAAATTTAGGAGAAGAAAAAGCTAAGGTTTTTGAACAAATTTATAATGCTAAAGGCATAGTTAGCAAGATTGATGATGAGTTTTTGGCTAATTTTGATTTAAGTAAATTTGATCTTATAATCGATGCGATTGATGATATTCCAGCCAAAGTTGCGTTAGCAAATTTGATTGACTTTAAACGCCAAATTTTTATTTCTTCTACAGGTGGTGCTAGAAAGCTTGATCCAACACGCATTAAAACCACAAGTATTTTTAAAACCCATGGAGACGCACTAGCAAAAAAATTCCGCTATGAACTTAGAAAATCAGGCTTTAAGGGCGATTTTGATGTGGTGTTTTCTGATGAAGAAGCGGTGTGTAAAGATCTTGGCTCTTTTATGGGAGTAACTGCTTCTTTTGGGCTCGCACTAGCTTCTTTAGCATTAAGGAAAGTCCTTGATAAGAAAAGGTGATATTAAAGATTTAGAGGCTTGCATAAAGCTTTTTAAGCAAAGTGTAAAAACACTTTGTGCAAAAGATTATACAAAAGATCAAATTAAAGCTTGGCTTGGGATTGATGAAGAAAAATGGAAAGAAAAATTTAAAAATGATGAGATTTTCATCTATGAAAGAGAAGGTAAAATCGCTAGTTTTATAAGCATAATATTGGATCAAAAAATACTTGATTTACTTTTCACTCATCCTGATTTTGCTAGTCAGGGCTTAGCTACAAATTTACTTGATTTTGCTTTGAGAAATTATCCACATAATGAAATTTACACTTTTGTATCATTAAGCGCCAAAGAGTTTTTCTTAAAAAATGATTTTGAGATTGTAAGGGAAAATGAAGCTATAAGGGCTAATCAAATTTTAAAAAATTTTTTAATGAAAAAAGAATTAAAGTGAAAAAACTTTTTTTGCTTTTATTTGTGTTAAATTTGACTTTTGCTAAAGACTTAAAACTTGAAGATTTTTTTAAAAACTATAATACAAATGGCGTTTTTGTGCTTTTTGATGGCGAAAATTATGCAAGTAATGATTTTACAAGAGCCAATAAGGCCTTTTCTCCTGCTTCTACTTTTAAAATTTTTAATGCTTTAATCTCTCTTGATAGCGGTGTGATAAAGAATGAAAAAGAGATTTTTTATCACTATAAAGGTGAAAAAGTATTTTTGCCTTCTTGGGCGCAAGATATGAATTTAAGCTCGGCTATTAAATACTCTAATGTCCTTGCTTTTAAGGAAGTGGCAAGGAAAATTGGCATAAAAACCATGCAAAAATATTTAAATGATCTTCACTATGGCAATGCTAAAATTTCGCAAATTGATACTTTTTGGCTTGATAATTCACTTAAAATTAGCGCCAAAGATCAAGTGGATTTGCTTTTTAAACTTTCGCAAAATACTTTGCCACTTTCTAAAAAAGCACAACAAAGTGTTAAAAAAATGATTTATTTAAAAGATATGAAAAATTTAGAACTTTTTGGAAAAACAGGCTGGAATGAAAAAATCGCTTGGATAGTAGGTTTTGTGCGTTTAAAAGATGAAAATAAATTTAAATCTTTTGCACTTAATTTAGACATTAGCGAATTTAAAGATTTATATAAAAGAGAGGAAATTTTAGAACTTTATCTGGATAAAATTTTAACCAAAACCGAAAAAATGTAAGCAAAATAAATTTTCAAAGTTTATTTTTATATCAAAAAATATTTAAGAAATTTTTATAGGATATAATTAAAACAAAAAATTTACAGAAATTTCTCGTCTTGCTTATAATTTAGCCTTTATATAAAGTACGAAAGATAAAACACAAATGACTTATTTTATTATTGATTTAGTTTGGATTGTTTTAGATAGTGTAGTTTATTATACTTTTGTCTATAAAATAAGTACTTTACGAAGCTAACTTCAGTTATAAAGCTCTGCTTTAAATTTAAAACGGAATGCGGGGAGTAAATGGTTTAACTGCAAAGAAAACTAGCTTTTTTTCTGCTCTTTTCTCACTTCAGTGATAGTTTTTCCGCCTAAACCATAATTATCCTTTTCAATTTCATCGATAATGACAACAGTAGAAGCTTTATTTTTGTTTAAAACCTTAGCAAGTAAATCTGTAACACCTTCAATCAATTCTTGCTTTTGCTTTGGCATAGGTTCGCCGTTTTCTTTTGTGATTCTAATATTAACAAAAGGCATAGCATCTCCTTGATTTTAATTTTTTATATTGTAGCGCATATCTTAAATTTTAAAAACTCACATGATATAATGATGCATACATAAAAATATTTATTTAATTAAGTCATTAGTGGAGCAAAAAACAATGTTTAAAATTTTATTTTTGATTTTTATGGCAACTTTTGCCTTGGCTACAGATTTAGATACTTTGGATTTAAGTAGTGCGGACTTAAGTTTTAGCGAGTTTTTGGCGGATAGTTTTAATTTTACCATTGTGCTTTTTATGTTTATTTTTATGTTTTCTCCACTTTGGGGATGTTTATTTTTTGCTAAATTTGGCAAAAAAGATATAGTTTTTGACAAAGAAAGCATTTGGAATAACAAAATAGAACATCATTTTTTTGTCAAGCAATATTTTAAACATTATGCAATTTGGCTTGTAATGTTTTTCATCATAATAAGTCTTATGTACTCTGCGGCTTTACTAGGGGTTTCTTTGGATAATTTTGATGGGAGAACTAAATATTATCTCATTCTTTTTTATTTCTTTTTGATTTTTATGGCAGCAACTACTGGTGCAAATCTCTTTGGAGCACATTTTCGCTCAAATTATATCGATTTTAAAGATAGGATTTTCATCACCCCAAAAGAAATAGTGCTTTTTAAATTTAATAAAGAAAATAAAGAAAAATTTTCTTTTGAAAAAGGGCGGTTTAATGCTAAAATCCTGCCTTTTACAAAAGGAAAAATAGAGTATTTTGCCTTTCCTATGATAGGCTTTACTTTGATTTTAGATGATGGAAGACAAAAGGTAGAAGTGGAAATTTTTGTTACACTTTATTATTTTAACAAGAAAAAAGCCTTGATGGAAAGTGAATTTTTTAATAAGTTTTTTAATCATCTTAAAAATTACACAAGAAGTATCAATCACAAAAACTATTCCAACGCACAAGAATGCATTCAAGATATTACAGAATGGGGTTATAGAAGTGTTTTAAAAGACTTACTTGATAATTTGTCTTTAAAAAATAAGTAATTTGGCAAATTTATTTTAAAATGTGATATTTCAATTAATTATAATCTTTATCAATAAAAGTACAATTTATATCAGGATGATCTTTTAGATGATAGCTTGCATATCCGATTATTGGTTTAAATTTTTCATTTTCAATTTGAAAAAATGCTAAAAAATTACTTGGAATAATTTCTTTTTGACCGATTTATTTGTAGTCTTTAAAAATTTCTTCTTTGAATTTTTTATATTCTTCAATGTGTTCTTGGCTGAGTTTTTCTAAAATTTCACTTTCATTTTTCACTAAAAATTCATCAGTAAAATAAAAATAATCAAATTTTTTATCACTTACGATAAAAATTTTATTTTTATTTAATTCTTTAGCATTTTCAAGAAAAGGATAACGCTCATAAGCTTTATAAAAAGCATACAATCTTTTTCTGTCCATTTCATTAAATGAGTATTTAAGCCAAGCATTATCATTTTCATTTGTAAAAACTTTTTTATAAGCAAGAATTATTTTTGACTATTTTTTTCATATTCTTTTGTGAATTTTTTATATTCTTCGCTTTTTTCATCTTTTAACTCATCTAGCACTTGTATAAAAAATTTTCTCGTTGTTTAAAATAATAAAATTCCCAATTAATCTCATACAAAAGCTTATCTGCGATTTCTGGTTCTAAATCAAGCTTAAGATTGCATAATTTTTTAAGTTTATAAAAAGAGTCTGATGAACAAGAGTCTTTTTCTGTTTGCTGTTGGGTTTTACGGCTGTTTTCTTCTATTTTTTCCAAAAGCCAAAGTGGAGAAGTAACCGCAGCAAATGCACCAAGTGCTACAATTTGAGGCGAATGAATTACGCCTAATGCTGCCATTCCTGCTGTTTTGCTGCTACACCCACCCAAAAACAAAATGCAGATTAAACCAGCGATGATTTTTTTTCATTGTTTTTACCTAAGTTAATTTTAAAATAATGAAAACAATTATAACTATTTTAAATTAAAAGTGAGAATTGCTCCAAATTTGGAGCAAATTTTAGAATAATTTGCAATCAATTTAAGGCATTGAATTCTGTTTATTTTTGCGTTCTCGTTCTGTTCGCCTATCTTCATAAAGTTTATCATATTTTTTGGTTCGATAAAGTAATCTTATATCAAAATCTGTCTTATCAAGTGAAATTATAGAATTTCCATCTTTAAAATTTGCCAAATTATCGTATTTTTCTACCATTTTATATTTTGATAAAGATGATAAAAGATCATCAAAGCGATCTTCGTCAAAACATAATAATACCCCTATTAATTTATCCTCTGTATCAAAGCCAAAAATCACATCTCTATTTAAACCTTTAAGATCAAAATTTTTTTGATTAACAACAATTTGCTTGCCTTTGGTTACAGGATCATTTCCAATCTGCGTAAAATCAGGATATTTTTTGCTAACTTCCTCAAAAGTCGCTTTTCCAAGCTCAAAGCCAAAAGGATCGGGATCGCCAAAGAGTGAAATCACCGAAAAAATCAAGATTAAAAACACTTTTTTCATTTTTTACCTTTTAATAAAACATAAAACTAAAATTATAAAAACTTAAGTTTAATAAATATTTATAAGTGTTTGGTATTTTTTATTTACTTGTTTATATTGCTATAAAAATTAGTGAGTGTGGTTTGAAACAAAATATAGGCATTTTTTGATAAGATGGTAAAAATATTAAAAAAAGAAAGATTAAAACGCGAAATTCCTAGCTTTCATTAGTAGGAATTTTGAGATAAATTGCCAAATTATTGCTAAAATTAAACAAGAAAATAATTATAATTTACGCATTTGTATTAAATTTTAAAGGAATTTCAAATGGATTTAAAGACTTACCTTCTTAAATTTTTCCCACAATGATAGGGTTGAAGGCTTTCATGGAAAGTAAAAGTGTATCGCCGATTTTTATATCTTTGTAAGATTTTAAAAATTCTTCTTCGCTAAGTGTGATTTTAATAATATCTTGATTTAAAAGTAAAGTAAAAACGACTAAAATATCACTTTTTTTAATCTCAAGTAAAGTCGCACTTAAACGCAATTTCGCACTTAAATTTGATTGAGTGAAAAATTCACTTGTCTTTGCATCTTTGATGATTTTGCCATTATTAAGCTCTAAAATTCTATGGCTTAGCTTATAAATTTCAGCCAAATCGTGACTAACCAATAAAGTAGTAATTTTAAAATGTTGTAAAATTTTCATCAACTCATCTTGTAAAAAGGAACGCATTTTAAAATCTAGCGCACTCAAAGGTTCATCTAAAAGCAAAATTTGTGGCTCTCTTGCTAAAGCCCTTGCTAAAGCCACTCTTTGTGCTTGCCCTCCGCTTAAATTTTTAGGATAAATTTTAGCTAACTTTTCCAAATTCATCAAATTTAAAAGCTCTTCTACCTTTTGCTTTGAAGTTGCAGCATAAGAAATGTTTTCTTTTACGCTCATATTTGGAAAAAGGGCATAATCTTGAAAAACAAAACCGATTTTTCTTTTTTGTATAGATAAATTGATATTTTTTTGGGTATCAAGCCAAAGCTCATTTTCCACTTCTATGCGTCCAAATTCAGGTTTTATAAGTCCTGCAATGATTTTTAGCAGAGTCGTTTTTCCTACGCCACTTTCTCCAAAAATAGCAGTGATTTCATTTGTCCTTAAATGTGTGTTAAAAACTAATTCTTTTTTGCCTTTTGCGGTATCGAGGGGAAGTTTTATATCAATTTTTATCATAAAATAAACCTATAGAGTAAATTTTTTATTGACAAAATAAAGACTTAAAAGTATGATAAAAGAAAGCGTAAACAAAGTAAAAGCGTATTGATGCGCTAAAGTATAGTTTAAGACTTCAAGCTCATCATAAATTGCTATACTTGCAACCAAAGTTTCGCCTTTTTTATGTCCACCTATCATCATCACAACACCAAATTCGCCAACGGTATGCGCAAAACTCATCGCACAAGCGCTAAAAATTCCCACTTTAGAATTGGGTAAAATCACTCTAAAAAGTGTGTAAATTTTACTCTTTCCTAGAGTGTAAGAAGCATCAAGTAGGTTTTTATTTACCGATGAAAAGGCACTTTGCAAAGGATTTACCATAAAAGGCAATGAAAAAATTAAAGAAGCAAAAACCAAACCTTGAAAAGTAAAAACTAAAGAAATATTTAAATATTCTTTTAAAAACTGCCCCAAAAAGCTATTTGCTGAAAAGCTTACAAGCAAATAAAAGCCCAAAACACTAGGCGGTAAAACCAAAGGCAAAGCCACAAGGGTTTGCACCAAGCTCTTAAAAGGTAATTTCACAAAGCTTAAAAGATAGGCTAAAAAAACTCCTATGAAAAAAAGTATAAAAGTAGTGATAAATGCGAGTTTAAAAGTAAGATACAAGGTTTGTAAAAAATCACTATCCATCAACTGCCCTTAAAATAATATCATTTGCCTTAACAAAACAAAGCCATTCTTGTCCTTCTTTAAGATTAAGCCTTAAAGCCTTTTCTTTGGTAATAATGCTTGAAATTTCATCACCTTTAAAATCAAAAAATACATGACATAGCATTTTGCCTTTTTTAATACTTTTAATTTTAGCCGAGAATGAATTTTCAACACTTAAAATGGAATTTGGCAAGGCAAAGCTAAGTTCGTGTTCTTTAAAAAGTACTTGAATATTTGAGCTTATTTTTAGATCTTGTAAAGAATTAAGATCAAGCATTAAAACACTAAAAATTTGCTCTTTAATGTTGATCTTAACAATGACAATCTCATCTTCATTTAAAAGATCTATAATTTTACCATTTAAAGCATTCAAGGTGTGTTAAATCCATATTTTTTAATGATATCTTTACCTTGTTTAGAACTTACAAAATCAGCAAACTGGGTAGCTAATTTTTTATTCTTGGCATATTTTGTGATAACAAAACTTTGTTCTAGTGGAGTGAAATATTTTTCATTAATTAAAACCACTTTTCCTTTGGGTTTATTTACGGGTGAAACCAAAGAATAAGCCACGATGCCAACTTGTGCCACTCCAGTGTCTACATGTACCACAGGCTGAGAAATATTATCACCTAAAACGATTTTATCTTTAAAAATCTTATCAAGTCCTAGTTTTTCAAGTGTTTGCGTGGCAACCACTCCATAAGGTGCAACTTTTGGATTTGCTATACTTAAATGTGAAATAATATCTGCTTTTTCGCTCAATTTTTCAATGCCACCGTTAAGTAAATTTTCATCCAAACTATACAAAGCCACAACACCTAAGGCATAAATTTTTGGTTTGCTAATTGCATTATTATCTTTTGCAATTTGTGCGGCATACTTTGCATCAGCTGAAAAAAAGAGATCAAATTCCCTTCCTTGCGTCAAAAGCTGATAATGCTTTCCTGAAGCACCAAAAACAAGCTCTATTTCATCATCTGGATGTGTTTTTAAAAACTCATCTTTAATTTCACTCATGGCTTTAGAAGCAGAAGATGCGACAAAAATACTGATTTTTTCGGCGTTTAAACTAAGTGAAAAAACGCTCATCATTAAGATGAAAAATATCTTTTTCATTAAAACTCCTTTATAAAAAATAAATAATTATATAACAAAAAACTTATTTTACTCTTTTTTTGCATATTATAAAAATAGAATGATAAGTAATTTTGTTTTGAAATTTTTCTTCAAATTCTTTTAAAAAACCCTTATTTAAAGGATAAAACCCCAAAGAATTTACTCCGCTAAATTTTAAATGTCTAAAAACATCTAAAGCACTTTTAAATTCCAAATTTATAAACTCTTGCGTAATTTTTACTTCACCAAAATGACTTGTAAAAATTTGCTTTAGCTCATCTACACTAAAATAATTTAAACCCAAACCCGTGCTTTGCTTAATTTCTTTTAAATTATTTTTTCCAAAAGTAGAAAGAAGTAAAATACCATTTTCATTAAGCATATCCCTAAGACTTGGTAAAATGCATTTTAAATCAAGCCATTGCAAACTTGCATTTGAAGTGATGAGATCAAATTTTTGCTTGCTTAAATTTTGTTTTGCAATTTCATTCATATCAAAAATTAAAGTGTTAGAATTTTCTTTAAAATCCAAAATATCATTTTTTAAATACTCATCAAAAGTAATGATTTTTTCAAGCTTTTTACTAAACTCGCCCCTACCACAACCAAATTCAAATACTTTTTCAAAATGCGTGAGTTTTGATTCTCTTAAAATTTCGCAAAGCTTTAAACCCATAAAATCTTGCGCTTTTGCGTGTTTTGCGTAATTTTTTGCTTTTAAAAAATTCAAATTTCATCCCAAGTTTTAAAATGAAAAAAAGCAAAATGCGGTTCGTCTAAAAAAATAAGCTTGGAAAAAGCGTTTTTCAAAGCATTTGGCGGAAAAATTTCATCCGTCTTACTTGAGTAAATTTTATCCCAAATAAAATCTTTGTTACACTCTTTTAAGGCAAATTCGAAAAGTTTTTCAAGCTCGGTTTTTAAATCTTTTTCATCTTTAAAAATAAAATTTTTTGCTTCATTTTCGCGCCCTTTAAATAAGGCTTTTTTAAAGCTTGAAAGTTCAAATTTTTTAATTTGCTTGGCAAAAATTACAGGATGAATTCCTTTCAATTTATCTATGCCAAAATTTGTGCCATTGATGGCAATTTTTTGCGAAAACTCCATATCTTTTAAAACTTTACTTGCCACGCAAACACCCATAGAAAAGGCTATAAGAGTGATTTTAGAAAAAGGACTTAAATCAAATTTAAAGTCTAAATTTTCATAATCACAAACCAAAACCACATTTTTATCACTTTTTAAATGCAAAAAATGGCTAGGATGTGATGCAAAGCCACCAAATACTAAGATAAGCTCTTTTGAGTTTTTATTTTTGATTAAATGAGTTATTTTCATAAAAGTTCTATCGCTTTCTCTAAATCTGTCTTACTAAGTCCTGCATGTAAGGAAAAGCGAATTCTAGCTGTATTTTTAGCCACGGTTGGCTCTTTAATAGCTGGGGCAAAAATACCATTTGTTTCGAGTTTTTTTGCCACTTCTATGGCTTTTTTATTTTCTCCTAAAAGCAAAGAAATGATATAGCTATCGCCTAAAATTTGATGATTTTTTTGTATGAACTTGTTTTTAAAAAACTCTGCCAAGCTTTGTAAATTTTCTCTTTTTTCTTTAAATTTACTCATTTTTTCAAAAATAAATTTCGTCCAAGCTACATTAATAGGTGGCAGTGCAGTGGAATAAATAAAAGCCCTTGCTTTGTTGATAAAAAAGTTTTTAAAAGGCTTTTCGCAAATCATACAAGCCCCCATAGAAGCAATGGCCTTACCAAAGGTAAAAACCAAAAAATCAACCTTTGTTTCCAAATTTAAAGCCTTAACAAGCCCCAAACCATCATCACCAAAACACCCCACACTATGGGCTTCATCGATGTAAAGTTTTATTTTAGGGTATTTTTCTTTAAAGGCAACCAAAGCCTTAAAATCACAAAAATCACCATCCATGCTAAATAATGCTTCGCTTAAAATGATGATTTGTTCATAATTTTCATAATGTTTTTTGATTAAATTTTCCAAATGCTCCATATCGTTGTGACGAAAACGAAAAAATTTCGCTCCACTAATTCCAAGCCCATCAATCATACTCGCATGGATAAGCTTATCAGCCAAAAAAAGTGTATTTGGGATACTTGCAAGTGCGGCAATACAAGAGATATTTAGATGATAACCGCTATTAAAATGTAGAATTTCTTTTTCTTTAAATTTGGTTTTTAAAAAGCTTTCAAATTCTTCATAAATTTCAAAATTTCCACTCAAGCTTCTTGAACTTGAACTTGAAAAAAACAGATTTTCATCTTTTAAAGTACTTAAAAATTCATCTTTTAAAGTTTTAGAAGAGCTTAAATTTAAATAATCATTTCCCGCTAAATTTAAAAGCTTAATGTCATTTTTAAAAACGAAATTTCCATCGTGTTTTAGAGGTGTTAGACTTCTAAGATTGTGATTTTTTGCAAGAGTTTCTAAGATATTTTCAAGACTCATTTTTTCCCTAAATATTTTTCGCATTATTTTAGCAAATAAAATATTCATTCGTATTTGAAAATGAAAAATTTAAATCAGACTATTTATCTCTTTTAATGATTTTATGCTACAATCTTTTACTCAATTTATTAAAAGGAGAAAATTATGTTTGAATTAAGACAATTACCTTATGACACCAATGCTTTTGGCGATTTTTTAAGTGCTGAAACCTTTAATTATCATCATGGAAAACACCATCAAACCTATGTGAATAATCTTAACAATCTCATCAAAGATACACAATTTGTCGGTAAAGAACTTGTTGATATTATCAAAACTTCAAATGGTGGAATTTTCAATAATGCAGCTCAAGTTTATAATCACGATTTTTATTTTGACTGCATTACTCCAAATGCCTGTGAAGTAAAAGGCGATTTAAAAGCGGCTTTAGAAAAAGAATTTGGCTCTTTGGATAATTTCAAAGCTGAGTTTATCAAAGGTGCGACAGGAGTTTTTGGTTCTGGCTGGTTCTGGCTGGTTTATAACACCAAAAATCAAAAATTAGAATTTGTAGGCACTTCAAATGCAGCTACACCTATCACTGAAGATAAAATTCCTTTACTCGTTGTAGATGTTTGGGAACACGCTTATTATGTAGATCATCGCAATGCTCGTCCTGCTTATTTAGAGAAATTTTACACTCATATTAACTGGGATTTTGTTGCAAAAGCTTATGAATGGGCTTTAAAAGAGGGTATGGGATCAGTTAGTTTTTACGCAAACGAGCTTCATCCTATAAAATAACTTATTCCGCTTTATGCGGAATAAGTTATTTAAAATTTAAAATCCCACTCTCCTTGATCTGTCTCAACCCTAACTTCCAACAACTTATCACAACCTCGTAGTGGAATATAATTCCATACTTCTCCGTATTTTAAAGTTTTATTAATTTTTATATCACGGTTATCTAGCACTCCGCCAATTTTACATTTTCCGCGATTTGGAATTATCTTAGTAATTGTAACAGAATCCACTAAAGAGGTAATTTTTAAAAATTTAGAATTCGAGTAAAGTAGCTGATTGTATTGTTCAAAAGTTTCAATTTCGACAGGCGGCTCTTTACTTCCACAGCCCACAATAAATAAAGCAAAAGTTACTACTAATAATAGTTTTTTTCATAATTTATCTCCTTATTAATTTAAAATATGGTCAAAATTATAAAAAAACTTAAACAATCATAAAAATTTATAAAAAATATGAAAAATTTGGAAAATATTAACTTTTATAGATAAAATAAAGAATGTAAAAATTTTAAGCCCCAAATTTAGGGCTTTTTTAAATTTATTCTCCCAAACTTGGAGTCATTTCGATGATTTTCCAAGGTAGCCCTTGAATATTTAACTCATCCATAAAAGGCTTAGCGTCAAATTCTTCCATATTAAACACACCTTTACCTTGCCAAATTCCTTTAGCGACTAATTTTGTGCCTATCATTGCAGGAACGCCTGTTGTATAGCTTACTGCTTGTGCGCCAGTTTCTTTATAGCATTCTTCGTGATTGCAAACATTATAAATATAAACTTGTTTATCTTTGCCATCTTTAATACCACGGATCACACAACCAATATTTGTAAAACCTTTTGTGCGAGGACCCAAACTTGCAGGATCAGGAAGTAAGGTTTTTAAAAATTCAATCGGCACAATTTCTTTTCCTTGATGCATTATAGGTTTAATACCTAGCATTCCAACATTTTCAAGACATTTCATGTGAGTAAGATAGCTTTGTCCAAAAGTCATAAAAAAGCGAATTCTTTTTAGGCCTTTGATATTTTTTACCAAGCTTTCAAGCTCTTCATGATAAAGCAAATAGCTATCTTTTACACCTACTTCAGGATAATCCCATTCCATTTTTATTTCCATAGGCTGTGTTTCTATCCATTCACCATTTTCCCAGTAACGCCCCTTAGCAGAAACTTCTCTTAAATTAATTTCAGGATTAAAATTAGTCGCAAAAGCATAACCATGATCACCTGCATTGCAATCTAATATATCTATGTAAGAAATCTCATCAAATAAATTTTGCTGTGCATAAGCACAAAAAACATTTGTAACACCAGGATCAAAACCGCTTCCTAAAAGCCCTAAAATTCCTGCTTGCTTAAACTTATCATTTCTTGCCCATTGTTCTTTATATTCGAATTTTGCTAAATCAGGATGTTCGTAATTTGCAGTATCTACATAGTGGATATTAGTTTGAATACACGCATCCATTAAAGTAAGATCCTGATAAGGCAAAGCCACATTGAGTAAAATTTCAGCTCCTGTTTTTTTGATAAGTTCTACAACAGCAGTGGTGTCATCTGCATCTATTTGCTCAGTTTGAATTTCTATACCCAAACGCTCTTTTATAAAAGCTGCTATTTCATCACATTTGCTTTTAGTTCTACTAGCTAAGGTAATTTTGCTAAAAGTATTAGAATTCATTGCACATTTTACGGTGGCTACACGGCTTACTCCGCCTGCGCCTATGATTAAAAGATTTTTCATTTTTATCCTTAGATTAAATTTTTCACGCATTCTAACAAATTTAAACTAATTTACCATCAGGAATTTTACTCATTTATTTTGTTTTTAAATTATATAAATGATACTTAAAATCAAAAAAAATTAAAAATTATAAACAAATATTTTGATTATATAAATTTAAATTCATTATTTTAAGTATATTTTTAAATTTATAATATTAATATTTGATATCAATTTTATATCAAAAAAAGGAAAAACAAATGGCAAAATTTTTACTTGCTTTTAGCGTATTATTATTTTATGCTTGCACAGGACTTAACACACAAAAACCATTGAAGGAAAATGAGAATTTCTACATTCTCTCAAGTGCAAATAAAACTCAAATTTCATTTGATGATTTTTTCAATGAGCTCTTGAAAAACGATATCATCTTACTAGGAGAAAGACACGATGAACCCAAACACAAAGCAAGTGAAATAATGATTATACAAGCTTTAAATGAGTATTGCTCCAAGCACAAAATTTCTCTTGATATAGCATTTGAAATGTTTGCAAGCGCCAACCAAACAAAGCTTAACAAGGCTAAGCAAAACAAAAATACTATCACACCTTCAGAACTTCAAACGGAGTTAAATTGGGATAAAGCTTGGGATTATAAAGCATATCAAGAGCTTATTAATCTAACATTTTATTCTGATATGAATTTACTTGGTGCAAATTTATCTAAAGAAGAAATCAAACAAATTTATAATGGCGTAGTGCCTTTAAATGGCAATTTATCGACACAAATTGCCGTAAAAGAGCAAATTAAAAATTTAATTTCACTTACTCATGAGTTAAAAGATGAAAATATGCTCACAAAACTCGTAGAAATTCAGCAATTTAAAGACAGAAGAATGGCAGATATCTTAGTGCATAACCCAAACAAAATCGTGTTGATTGCAGGAAAATTTCATGTGAGCAAAAAAATAGGCATCCCCTTGCATATAAAAGATTTTAAAAGCGATAAAAAAGTCGCTGTGGTGATATTTAATTTTGATAAAAATGATTTAGAATATCAAGATGCTGATTATATATTCGTCTATGGGGAAAGAAAATGAAAAAATTAAGTTTAATTTGCTTTATTAGTATATCTTTTGCCAACTTGGCCTTTAGCGAAGAAATAGAATTTGATACCCTAGATATTTCTGGCTCAAAATTAAAAAATGAAGAAAAACCTTTCATAAGCCCAGAAGCAATAAGCACAAGGGAAGGATTAAGTGGCGGCACTCAAAGCATAGATTCTATCATCAGAAGCATACCAGGAGCCTATACACAAGTTGATCAAGCTCAAGGTGGAGTTTCTGTAAATATTCGTGGTATGACAGGCTTGGGTAGAGTAAATACGCAAATTGATGGGGTAACTCAAACTTTTTTTGGCTCTGCCAGTGATGATAGTTTTCATGGACAAATTGGAACTTCAAGTTTTAGCGCTCCTATTGATAAAAATTTCTTAATTGGCGTTGATATTACTAGGGGAACTTTTAAAGGAGCAAGCGGAGCAAATGCCCTAATGGGCTCGGCTAATTTTAGAACCATAGGTGTAGATGATGTGGTGCGCGATGGAAATACCTTTGGCTTTTTAGGAAAATATTCTTATGGAAGCAATGCTATAGGACCAAATTTCATGGGAACTGTGGCAGCTAAAACCTTACTTGAAAATGGTGCAAGTGTGGGATTTTTGTTTGGTTATAGTGGACAAAATCTTTCTCAAAACTACAAAGTCGGAGGTGGAGGTTATATAGGCGATCAGCAACCTCCATTTGATAGTGATGATGATGGAATTCCTGACACAAATTTACCTGCACCCATCAATCCAAAAAATCTCTACAATCAGCCAAGAAGTCAGCTCATTAAAGCAGAATACCAATCAGAGCTAATAAAAGCAATACTAAGTTATCGTGGTTATCATAATAATCTAGCAGGAAGAAAAATCACAAATGACACTTATCAGCTTGATTATCGTTTTACACCAAATTCAAATCTTTTGGATTTAAAATTTTTAATGGCTTATAATGATGGGAAACAAAAATATAATCAAGGTTCAACTTGGGGCTATCATGATATGAGTGGAGTAAAAACCAAAAATAGAGCCTTAACTCTTGATTTAAGCAATACAATGAGTAAAGAAATTAGCCTAGAGTCTAATTTTTATCTCACTTATGGACTTAATTTATTAAACAATCATTATAGTAATGATTTTCCGCGAGATAGAGTTTTACTTCCTTATATACTCACAGCCTTTTATCCAAAAGGCGAACAAGATATCAAAACTTTTTATATTGATACAAGCTATACCTATGGAATTTTTACCTTAAATTCAAATATAAATTGGCTTGATGCAGATTTGAGTGGCTATAAGGGAGTATGCAGCATATATAATTCTTATTGCCAACCTAAAACTGCTGGAAATATTGAAAAAAATTACAAAAATTTCAATTATTCTTTTGTATTTTCAGCTAATATGCACCCATTGTTTAATCCCTTCATCTCGTATTCAAAAAGCCATAGAATTCCAAATGTTCAAGAATACTTCTTCACTCACGATGCAGGATTTGAGCACAATATGAACACTTTTTTAAAACAAGAAAGTGCCAATACCTACCAAATAGGCTTTAACTCTTTTACACATGGGCTTTTAAAAGATGATGATACTTTTGGCTTAAAAGTACTTTATTATGATACTTCGGTAAAAAATTATATTTACAATAGAAGATATTGGCAAAAGGCTGACGATGCCATTTTTGTAATGCAGCTTAATGATGATGAAAAGGCAAAATTTAACGGCGTTGAGCTTGAATTTAGATATGATATGGGAGTTTTTTACTCCACGCTATCTTATACCTATCAAAAATCCAAACACAAATTCTCAGACACAGAGTCTTTAGAAACCGGAGGCGCACAATCGGGTCAAAGCCAGTTTGCTCAACTTCCAGAGCATTATGCAAATCTTGATATAGGGGTAAGACTGCTAGAAGAAAAGCTTAATATAGGAGCAATAGCCAAATACACAGGAAAAGCAAAAAGAATAGCCCCTATTGGAAGTTTAGAAGATGATCCAAGTAATCCAGATGCTATGGCGCCACTTAAAACCACAGATGATTTGCCTAAAATACCTACCATAATCGATCTTTATGCAAGTTATGAGCTTTTTAAAAATTTTAATATCAAAGCAGAAGTGCAAAATTTATTCGATGAAAATTATATGGACGCACTTTATGCTTACAATACAGGCGATAGTCAAAATGCAGGTGGACTTTTTGATCCTATATTTATTTACAACAACTCCGCTCGCGGTCGCACTTTTATAGTAAGTTTTGAATACAAATATTAAGGAAAACAATGAAAAAAATATCACAAATGATTATCTTGCTTTTTTTACTGGCAAATGTTTTATTGGCAAATGATGCCAATCTAACCCAAGTAAGTGCTGAACAAACAATAAATTTAAGTTTTAAAGACTTGTATTTTCACGCACATATTATCGTTAAAATAGTTATATGGATACTCGTTTTATTTTCTGTGCTCACTTGGGCGATTTTTATTTATAAATTCATCACTTATGCTAAATATTTTAAAATTTTAAAGCAAGATAGGCAATTTTTTAAAGACGCTAAATTTCATAATTTATGTCTTAATGATAAAAGTCTTGCTTTGCAATTTTACAAAGAAATTCAAGATGAGTTAGAAAAATCATCCATTTATGATAAAAATTTAAAAAACCGTATAGAACAAAGACTAAAACTTAAATCACTAAACATCATCACACAAGTCAAAAAAAGTGTGTCTTTTTTAGCTTCAGTTGGCTCAAGTGCTCCATTTATAGGACTATTTGGAACAGTCTGGGGTATAATGCATAGTTTTATCAATATCGCCAAAGCACAAAATGCGAGCTTAAACATAGTTGCACCTGGAATTGCTGAAGCTTTATTTGCTACAGCTTTAGGATTAGTCGTTGCAATACCTGCTGTTTTATTTTACAATTATCTATTAAAACTCAATACCCATTTTTCACATTTATTAAACGAAAACATCATTACACTTTACCTACTATTTGATAGAGAAAATACTTCAAAGGAGCAACAATGATTTACATTCAAGAAGAGGAAGAATTAAGCGAAATTAATGTAACGCCTTTTATAGATATCATGCTTGTTTTGCTTATCATTTTCATGGCAGTTACACCAATTATAACAAATTCAATTAAAGTCGAACTTCCAAAAAGCTCCAAGCAAAACGAAGAAAAACCCAAAAACCCCATCGTTGTCTATCTTAATGAAAAAGATGAAATTGCCATTAATGAAACCATAATTAACGCAGACAACCTAGCTTTAATTATCAACGAAAAAAGCAAAAACAATAAAGAGCAAATCATATATTTTCACATCGACAAATCAGTTCAATACGATAAAATCATACGCTTGATGGATAAAATCAAAGAACAAGGATACACCAAAATAGCCCTAGTTTCCCAAAAGGAAAATGCAAAATGATTTTCAAAATAAGCTTAAGTGTATCTTTATTTTTGCATATTTTGGTTTTTTCTTTGTTATTTTTTACGCCCTCTTTTAACAAAAATTTAAACAGTGGGCTCAATCTCAAACAGGGTGAAAAATTCGAATCCATAATGATAATTTCAGAACTTCCTATAGGAGAAGTCAAAGAGGTTTCAATCAATCAAAAACAAAGCATACAAAGTCAAAATACAAAGATAAATCATAAGCCAAGCTCTATTAGCAATGATTTTTTAAAAGAAAAAACAAAACTACAAGCCAGTGCTGAATTTTCACACAAAATCACAGAAAAAAACAAAAAAGAAAATTCCATCACAAACAACACCAATTCGCCTAATTCTAAAGCAAAGGATCAAAGCCTAAGTGCACCCATAAAAAGCGAGGAAAAAATAACACAAACCCTAGTAAGCGGAAATGCTAAAAAGCAAATTCAAAACTATCAAGCTGTGCTTATGGCACATTTGCTAAAATTTCAAAGGTATCCCAAGGAAGCACTCATCAACAAACAAGAAGGAAAGGTTAATATCAAAGTGAGTATCGATGAGTTGGGCAATGTAACGAGTAAAAACATAAAAAAATTATGCCCACATTCTATTTTAAACAACGAAGCTATAAATCTCATAACAAGAGCATCACCTTTGCCAAAACCACCTCAAGAAATGCTTAAAAATTCAAACCAAATCACCTTTATTTTGCCGATTAATTACAATATCAAGGATTTTTTAAATAAAAAATAAAACTTTGGTTAGAAAAATTTTGTAAAATTACTTTTTTAAAATTTAAATCAAGGATAAATGTGTTTAAATCTTTTTTTCTATCTAAAAAATGGATCCTATGGGCTTATTTGGGACTTTTTTTACTTTTGTTTTTCTTATATATACAAACAAGTTTAAATGTTGCTATCAATGCTTGGTATAATGATTTTTATAATGCTTTACAAAAACCAAAAATTACGGCCATAAAACTAGAATTTAATGAAGAAAATTTCAAAGATGAGTTTAAAATCACCCCTGCTTTACTTAGGGAATTAAATTTAAATGAAGATGCCAATGAAAGCGTGGTTTATGAAAAAGCCAAAGCTAAAAAAATGCAAGATTTAGAACAAGAAAACACATCAAGACTTAATACTCAAAATGAGCAAAATAAAATCAACAATGATGATGAAATGAGCGAAAAAATCCTTTTGATTTTAAAAGATAATAATTTTTTAGAAGAACAAAATTTAAGCAAACTTAGCCAAATGGTAAAAAATGCCTTAAATAAAGATGAACGCCTAAGCGATGATAAACTAAAAAGCATTTTACAAAACGCACAAAAAGCCAGCGCAAAAGCTAAGGCAAATTTAGAAAATGCAAATTTTATCAATAAATTTGCGATTTTTTATTATCAAAAATTATTAGAGTATTTTTTTCATACTCCTGCTATGATAGAAAAGCCTTATTATGATTTGAGTGATTTTTACGCACTCATTTTTGTATTTTTAGCTATCGCTTTTCCTTATGTTTTAATCGCTACGATTAATATTTATTTTGCAAGTGTTTATGCTTTTAAATGGCGTGAAGCAATGACCTTTTCTTATCTTAAATTTTGGAAAAATAAAAATGATAATATAGAAGGAAGTTCGCAAAGAATTCAAGAAGATACTTATCGTTTTTCTAAGCTTGTTGAAAGTTTGGGGCTATCTTTTATAAGGGCTTTGATGACTTTGGTTGCTTTTGTACCTATCTTATGGGGTTTAAGCGATATGGTAAGTGCAGGATTGTTTGCAAATTTAGACAAAAATTCGCCTTTTTATTTTTTAAAAGATACAAATGGCTTGCTTGTTTATGTCGCACTTTTAATTTCTTTGGGCGGACTTGTTATCTCTTGGTTTGTAGGTATTAAACTGCCGGGACTTGAATACAACAATCAAAAAGCCGAAGCAGCTTTTAGAAAAGAATTAGTCTATGCAGAAGATGATCGTTTAAATTATGCTAAAAAAGAAACCATGATAGAGCTTTTTACAGGGCTTAAATTTAATTATAAAAGGCTTTTTTTACATTATGGTTATTTTAATATTTGGCTTTATTTATTTGAGCAAGCCATTGTTATCGTTCCTTTTATCATTATGGCACCTAGTCTTTTTGGCGGACTTATCATGCTTGGAGTTGTGATACAAATCAACAATGCCTTTGATCAAGTTAGAAGTTCTTTTAGTGTTTTTATCACAAATTGGACTAGTATCACCGAGCTTAGAAGCATTTATAAGCGTTTGAATGAATTTGAAAAAAATATTGAGTATAAAAAATAAAAACCTCAGCCTTTTAAGGCTGAAACTATACGATTGTAAAGATGTATCATTCTGAAAATATTCTCTTTTAGAAATTAGCAAAAGCAAAAAATTCAAAAAAACAAATTTTTGTTAAAATAATCTAAATTTTAATAATAAATTAAAAGGATTATTAAAATGGCAAAAGCAATCAAGAAAAAAGCACTCAAAGCTGCGATAGAAGAAGCAAATTTAGAAGAAGTGCAAAATTTACTCTCTGGTGGCGGAGCAGTGGATTTTGAATTCATTCAACAAGCCCAAAATATGGTAAGCGATTTAGAGCAAGAGTATTGGGACGATAAAGCTTTTTATAAAGGTATGCAAGTAGAAAATAGCGATATTTATAAAATTTTAAAACTTCTAGAAAAAGCTCCAAAACCTGTGCATAAAATCAAAGCAAAATTTTATACAACACAAGAATATAAACAAAATCCTTCACTTCTTAATATAGCGCATGATGAAATTGACAAAGCCCTATCGCGCGGTGAAGTGGAGCAAACAAAGGCGTATTTAGCACATTTTGATAAAAGTTTTTTTGACGGATATAAATTAGCTCATCCTAGTTTTTATTTTGCCACAGCTTGCGAATATCCCACAACAGAAATGATTGATGTTTTGCTTGAACTAGGCTTTGATCCAAACACGATAGATAAAGGTTATAACAACTATAACGCCTTACACCGCATCATTTCAAGTGCTGGGGTAAAAAATATCATTTATCTTGTGCAAAAAGGTTGCGATTGCTTACATTATGATCGTTTTGGTAGAACTGCATTGCATTATTGTAAAATTCCTATGATAAAAGCGGCAAAATCTCTTGGCTTAGATCTTAATGTCTTAACAAAAAAAGGCACTTGGATAAAAGAAATTGATTATGACAAAGAAGAAAGAATAAAAGAAGAAGTCCAAGAAAGCAATTTTTACTATAAATACGAAGCCGGTAGAACACCGCTTATATGTGCTGCTTTTGACGATAAACAACACGCTATTAATCTTTTAATCAAATTTGGTGTAAAAATGAGTATAAAAGATGCAAATGACTCTACTGCCTTAGATTATGCTCTCTCTTATCCAAAAACTGGTGCTTTTGTAAAAGGTGGAATTAATAAAGCTTTAGCAAAGGAGCAAATCAAAGGTTTTAAAACCCTAAGCTTTGCCACAATGAAAAGCAGTTATAAAAAATTGCAAGATATACTCGATGAAGGCGATCCAGAAAAACTTAAAAAATTCCTTAATAAATACGACTATGAAAGTGCATTTTGTAAATTTTTAGAACCTTTAAATGATAGCGCTTGGAATTTTGCTTACCTTCTTTATCATGCTTGTGAAGGAGCAAATTCTGAACAAATGCTAGAAACGATAAAAGAAACCACAAAAATTAACTTTAATTATCAAGATTTTGATGATAAAGATAATGTCTTGCATTATTTTGCTAAGTATAGTGATGAAGAATATTTTTATAGAAATTATTGCAAATTTAGAGCTAGAGATTTAAAGCAAGATAAAAAATCGCTGACTTATTTAGTGCAAAATGGTGCTTCGTTTAGTGCGATTAATGAATGTGGCTATACTCCATTTTTATCCGTGATTTTTCCCCCAATAAGCCCTATACGCCTTGCTCATATACAATTTTTTTTAGAACTAGGAGCTAATGCTAATGATGTAATCGTCTGCGATGAAAATGTTGTAAATGGTTATAATGCCTTAATGTTTATTGCTGGAAATTTACGATATGACAGAAAAGAATTAAAGGATAATAAAGAAAAACTTGCATTGTATGAAACTTTAATTTTAGATCTTAAAAAATACGGCATTGATGTAAATTATACAAATAATGGCAAAAATGCGATAGATATTCTTTGCGAAAATTTCAAAGAAGAAGAGATAAAAGACTTAAAATCTTGGTTTGAAAATTTACTCAAAGCTTAAATACGAAAGGTTTTTTATGCGCTACACAAACTATGAAAAAGATAAAATTTGTTATTTTGAGATACAAGATACTGATGAGAATTTTTTTGATACTTTTGCAATGATTATGCAAAAAAGTACTTTTAGTGTAGAGATAGAAGAAAGAGAAAAGTATCAAAGCATTCCCTCAAGATTAGAAGAAAATGCACAAGCTATGCAGATCATACAAAATAGCGATATGATGCTATTTATCCGCTTACAAGGAGAGCTCTGCATTTGGTGCTATAAAGAAGGTGTAACTACGATTGTTTTTGATTATATTAATGCACTGAGTGAATTTATTTTAAAAGATTTTTTTAATCTCTATGAAAAATTTCAAAATGGTGAGCTAAATTTAGAGGAAGATGAAGATGATGATTACGATGATGAAGAATATGATGATAGCGATGAAGAAGACGAAGAAAATAGCGACGCAAATAAACTTGAAGCATTTCGTGGAATAAATCATTTTCAAGGAATTGATGAAAAACTTATGCTTGAATTTGCAAGGCAAATGGACGCAATGCAAAATTACTACAAAGACGAATTTGAGCAAAGTGGCGCAATGAAACCAAAAGATAAGGTACTTAAAATATTTAAAGAAAGAGCAAGACAAAATGCTTTGATGAGAGTTTTAAATTTAAGCCTTGAAGAATTTAACGCCCTTTCGCCAAGTGATTTAGAAAAATGCCAAGAAATAATCGATAAAAAAATGAAAGATTTCATAGCCTATGTAAAAAGTCGCCTTTATTATAAAGATGTTGATCTTATTTTATTTATGCCTTTGCAAAGTACAGAAACCAAACAAAGCGTGGGTTTTATCAAAAATGAAGAAAAAATCAACAACAATCATGAGTATTTTTATAATCTCTTAATAGCAGGTGCAAAAGTAGAGCATAAATATATAGAAACGATCAGGGAAATGAAAAATTTTTATTATTTTTTATTGCACAGCCTTTGCGAATCTTATGAAAAATTACATAATATAAAAATTGATCATCAAGCACTTATAGTTTCTTTTCCTAGATATAAAATCTTAACAAAAATCGGCTTAGCTTTATATACTTGCTTGGTGACTAATGGGTTAGATCGCTTAAACGCACTTGAAAATATGGAAGATTTGGACTTAAATGAAAAATGGCAAGATGATGAAATGGTGGATTTTTTTCAAATAAGCTCAGATAGCAAGCCAAAACTTTTAAACTATCAAAGAGTAAATTACACACAAAATGGCAGGATAGAAACTCCTTTAATGGGCGATGAAGTTAGCGGTAAGATTGAGTGTTTTGACTATAAACTTTTAGAGAAATTATTAAAAAACAATCATTTAAATAACAAAAATAAGCCAGAACAAATCAAAACACCAAGCAGTTTTGAAAACGATGATGAAGAATTTATTTCAGATACAGCTAAAGAAAATTTAAATGAATTTTTGAATGAAAAATTAAATGAAAAACTTAGCATTAATGCTTTAAACATACTTTTTGAAGAAATTTTAGAGCAAGTAAGTGGCGAAAATTCGAGCCTTTATGATATTTTAGATGAATATCAAAGTTATGATTTGATTTATAGTGAAGAATTTGCAAATTTACTTCAAAAAAGCGTAAGTAAAAAAAGCTTAGAAAAAATAAATATTTTCGCAATTTATCCTGTTTTTGGTACAAATGTTCATTATGCGCTTAATTTAAAAAACAAAAGAATTCTTTTTGAGCTTAACCAACAAAGCTTTTTATGCTTACTAAAAAGTGGAGTAAAAATCACTGAAGAACAAATTGTACGACTTGAAAAAAGCAAAGAGCTTTATGAAAAAATGCAAATTTTAAATTTAGAACATTTTAATGAAAATTTAGAATTTTATAAAAACAATATTTTAGGACTTTTTGAAAGTGAAAAAGAAGCTTTACAAAAATTAGAAAAAATTGTTCCAAAAGAATTTTTAGTCAAAAACAAAACTTTTACAATGCTAGAGCAAATTTTAGAGCTTTTAAAATCTTGTATCAATTTAGATAAAGAAAAAAGAGTCAATTTCATACAAGAATTTGAGCTTAAAGATTGGCAAGTAACAAAGGGGGAAGTATTTGTTTATGATGAATTTAGCATACAAAATCGCTTTATGGGATTTTTAGGCAAAGAAAGTAAAGATATTAGCAAAACAAGACTTCTTTCTTGCTTAGAAACTGATGAATTTACAGAAATCCATAAATTTGGAAAAACCATTTATGAAAACTTTATAAAAGGCGAAAAAATCTTTTGCGTAGAGCTTATTTTAAACATTTTAGGCATCATAAAAGAAAGTGAAGAAAAAACGCAAAATTTTGTTTCAAAGGAAAAAATGAGTTTCAAAGAAAAGATTTTAAGCTTTTTACCTTTTTACAAAAAAAATCAAACAGATGAAAAAAACGATTTAACTTTTAATACTCCTGAATTTGGCTTGATAGATAAGCTTAGTTTAACCGAAGAAGATAATTATCATTTAGTATATTTTTTAGATTCTCACAGGGTAAATAACATCATTTTTGCACAAAATGGTGGTGATGTTTTTAACATAATAGAACAAGCTTTAGAGCTTATAGATTGCAATTTTTCTATCAATAATATTGACAAAAATGCAAGCGTGCAATGCTTTATTTTTAGGGATAAAAACATTAAAGATTATACTTTAGCTTTCATTATCTTAGAAGATGCTCGAATTTGTAATGATTTTTTAGATGAAGATTATTTTGATAGAGCATTTTTTGATGGACGCCGTAAAGAAAATTTAGCTTTTTTAAAAAATCTCGCCCCAAAAGAAGGCTATATGATGTTGCATTCTTGTTTTTATCGAGGTCTTATGGAATTAGAAAATCTTAATATCCATCATTTTATTGGGCATTCTCAAGGTTTTTATCAAATTCATTTCAAAAAACTTTTAAAACAAAAAAATTATATAAAGATTTTTATCACTTGTATTGATAGAAGTAAAAAAGTAGAATGCGAAAATCTCAAAACTACCTTTGATGAAGAATTTATAGACTATATTTGTGAATGCTATGAAGATAAGGAAGATGATTCTATTTTTCTTTACGAAAAGGATGAAAAGCTTTATATTTTGCTTTGTGAGGATACTTACTACACAAAAGAAGATCAAGACTTGCTTGTAAATTGCATAAGAAATGATTATGAATGTGGTGTTACGCAGCATGTAAGTGATAATTTTTACGAACTACTTTTTGGTAAAAAACTAGAAACTAAAACAGCTAATGATTTGCTTTTTAAAGCGATTACAACTTCAGATTTTGAACTTTTTAAGAAAGCTTTAAATCAAGGGGCAAATATAAACGGCAGAGTAAGTGATCAACAAGAAGTTAGCAAATATACTGATATAGATTGCACGGAAGGAACAAGTTATTATGTTGTGGCAATTTATAAAATACTTGAAAATATAGATCTTGAAGATTTTAGAGAAGAAGCTTTAAAAGAAGAGTGCAAAGAAGCTTTTAAAATTCTTTATTTTATGAGAGATTCTGTAAAAATAGATGAAGAAATGCTTGAAGAAGCTAAAGAAATGCTTGAAGATACGCATGGTGATTGGTGGTATGATACTTATAAAGAAGCAGATTTATGCGGATATGAAGGCAATTTAGATGATGAAGAAGCACTGATAGCTTGGCTTAGCCAAAATAAAGGCTTAAGATATTTTGAGACTTTAGGCAAAGATTTAGGGCTTGATTTAAAATTAAGCTGGAGATGATTATAAACAAGGAAAAATTATGGATTTTAATACCGATATTTTAGAAAGCTTAGATAATTTCAAAGCATTTTTAGATACAAAACCTAGCAAAGAGCTTTTACAAACAATAAAAGATTATTTAGATGATTTTATAAATTCTAATGAGTTATGGGATGCTGATCCTAGAGAGTATGCAGAGGACTTTGAAAACGATACGGGTATTGCTTATTATGAAGCAACTAGCAATGAATTTGATGAGTGGTTTCTTGAAAATTTTATTTTAGGAGATGATTTGGGTGAAATTTATAAAATGCTTGAATCACTTTTAAAAAATAAAGATTTAAGTAAAGCGCTTGAAAAAAGTGATGATGAGCTTTTAGAAGCGATAAAAAATGCGAAAATACTTGAAGCAGTGCGTTTAATCCACACAAAAAAAGATATAAAAATTTCACAAAATGCTATCGATACTTGTCAAAATCTCATAAAAAATATGGCCAAAGAAATCAATGAAGAGAGAAAATCATTTGCCCTAAAGATAGCAAATTCAAGCAGCATAGGAGAATTAAAAAATCTATTGGAAGATATACTTGGTGGGAAAAGCACAGAAAAAGCTCTTGAAAAATCCATTTTTTCTAAAGTGCTTAATGAAAATTTAATCAAAGAAAATTTAAGTTATTGCCCTACAAATAGCGATGAGTTAGTATTTTTAATAGAACAAGCGCAAGAAGAAAGAAATACACTTATTGATAAAGTAGCATTAAATTCAATTAGCCTTATATATCTTAATTCTTTACATAAAGTCTTTAGTTATGAGATAGCACAAGATTATAGTGGGATAGAAACTTGGGATGTTTCACATATCAAAGATTTTAGTCAGTGTTTTTATGAGTGCAGTAATTTTAATCACGATATTAGCACTTGGGATGTAGGCAATGGCACAAATTTTGAGTGTATGTTTTTTCGTTGCTTAAATTTCAATCAAGATATAAGTAAATGGAATATGAAAAAAGCGAAAAAAATCAACGAAATGTTTGCATATAGCAATTTTAATCAAAATATTGATTCTTGGCAAATTTCAAGCGAAACTATACTAAAAAATAAAGATATTTTTAAAAAATGTCCTTTGGAAAAAAATCCTCCGCGTTGGATAAAAGAAATTGATAAAAAAGCTAATGCCAACATAGGAATACTAGCAGTTCTTAAGCTTTTAGAGGATAATAGCGATGAATACAATAATAGGTATAATCATCGCCCCGAAAAAACTCTTAGAACCTTTAACACGCTAAAAGAAAGACTAAATAAAACATTAGAGGTTTTTCAAAACACAAACACACAAAAAAAGTTTAGCGACGCAGAACTTAGCAAAATTTATAAAAAAGCAATGCTTAATAAATACTACCGCACTGCCGATGATTATTATGGTGGGGTATTTGGTAGTATTTGTATTATACCTTTTGAGCTTATAGAAGCCATTGCTAAACTTGCTAAAAATCCACAAAAAGTGCTTATCGAATCAAAAAATACAAATTATCTTAAACTAGCATTGGAAAATGGTCGTGCAGATCTTGCTAAGCTTTTGATAAATTATGGAGCAAATTTTAAAGAACTTGTTAAAGATGATAAAATTTTGCATAATTTTTGGCGTAAAAGTATGGAATATGATTTTTATTTTATAGGTGAAAAATTAGATCTTAAGATATTAGCAAAACGCGAAGAAGAAAGGTGTGAAATATTAGAATTATATATGCAAAATGGTGCGGATTTTGAGCTTTTATTTTTCATGGATATAAATATTGCAAAACTTATTTTGATAAAAAATTATTTTAAATTTGAAGAAAGTTTTTTAAGTGTAGAAAATTCTATATACAAAAGTCCTATACCTTTAATATTTGCATTGGTTGAATTGATAAGATTAGATAATTACTATATGAGCAATCGTCATTTTAATAAAGCTTTGCTAGAATATATGATATTTTTAGATAGGCACAAAAGCATAAAAAGCCCGGATAATGATTATGATAAACGCCTTGAGAATTTGGATTTTATCCAGTATTTAGCTCAATACATAGAATTTATAGAAATAGATAATGAGATAAAAGATTATTTTACCTTGCTTTTAAAATTCATTGATGCGGTAGAAAAACTTAAAAATAATCAAAAAATTAAAATAGAGGATAAAAATTTACTCATTATGCTTGTAAAGATTGATGAGATTAATTTGGGGCTTTTAGATGTAAGCGAATTAGAAGACTTATCTGGAGTTTTTGGGTCTTCTTATCGTAAAGATTACAGCGGGATAGAAACTTGGGATGTGAGCAAAGTTACAAATTTTAATAATTGTTTTAGCAACGCACATTATTTTAACCAAGATATAAATACTTGGAATGTAAGCAATGGCAAAACTTTTAGATCTATGTTTTACCAAACAAGATATTTTAATCAAAATTTAGATAAATGGGATATGAGTAAAGCACAAAATCTCGACACAATGTTTCGATCTGCTGTTGCGTTTAATGGCAAGTTAGATACTTGGGATGTAAGCGAAGTAACTTCCATGGTAAGAACTTTTCAAGATGCTATTTGTTTTAATCAAAACTTAGACAATTGGAAAGCTATAAATCTAAAAGAATGTGGATCCACATTTGAAGGTATTCCTTTAGAATATAATCCACCAAAGTGGTATAAGTCAAAATAAAAACGATTTATAAAAATCGCGATTTTCAAACATAACGATGATTTATAAATTTTTATAAATCATTCATTTGAAAATTTATGATTTCACTACAAAAAAACAATAAAATTATTTATAATAATATCTAAACCTAATAAAAACAAATAAAATAATTAAAAGCAAAAAGGCAATCACAAAACACAACATCTGCCAGCCAAAAGTTTGGTAAAAAAAGCTTGGTAAAACAGATCCAAAAGCCCCACCACTATAATAAAAACTTAGATACAAACCATTTGCGATGCCTTTTTTGTTTGAATTTAAATTCAAAAGTGCTGATAAAACGCAGTGGCAAATAAACATTCCACCACAAAAAACAAACATAGCTCCAAAAACCAAAATAAAACTTGGCAAAGCCATCATTAAAGTCCCTAAAATATAAAGCATAAGCCCTAAAATCACAACCCTAGCCTTTGAACCCAAAATTTTCGTAATTTGCGAAATAAAAGCAGAAACTACAATCCCCATAATAAATCCCATATACAAAAATCCAATTTGGGCTTGACTGATGTTTTCAAAATGGGTTTTAGCGTAAAAAGGCAAAAAAGACATAATGGCTTGGAAAGAAAAAAATACAACAAAAATACTACAAAAAATCAACAAAATTTTAAAATCTTTCACAAAAGGGATAAAATCAAAAAAGTTAGGTTTTTGAAGTTTTACTGTATTATTATCCTTTAAACGCACAAATAATAAAGCACAAAAAATCATACACACAGCAAAAAAATTAAGACTCATCTGCCAAGAAAATAAATCCGCTAAAAAACTACTCATTACCCGACCAAATAACCCGCCAAATGTTGTAGCACCCACATATAAAGCAACATTTTTTTGAACATTCTCACTCTGGGTTCTAGTCAACACAGTTAAAAGAGTCGTTAAAATCGCAGGAAAACACAAGGCTTGTAAAATTCTCAAAAACAAAAAAAGCTCAAAATCTTTCGCAAAAGTGCAAAAAATTTGCAAAATCCCACAAGCAAAAAGCGAAGTGATTAAAATATATTTTGATGAAAATTTTTCCAATAAATATCCATAAATTAAAGGAGCAAATGCCAAAGGAATTAAAGCAAAAGATATGATAAGTGAAACCTTATTTAAGCTGATGTTAAAATACTGAGCAAATAAAGGCAGTAAGGGTTGTGGAGCATAAAGCATTGCCAAAGTCAAAGCCGCCGAAAAAATTGTTAGAATTTTAAGCATTCTCATCACCATTTTAAATCTATATAATTTCTTAAGATTATAAATTTTAAGCTAAAATTATGCTTTAAATTGGATATAATTTTAAAATTTTATTCTAAGGAGTTTCATTGGACCCCAGTCAAACTGTTGCTACCATTGATGTTGGCTATTCTACTTTCATGATTCTTGTTGCACTGCTTTTAGTGCTTTTAAATGGCTTTTTCGTTTTATCTGAATTTAGCATTGTCAAAGTGCGTCGTTCTAAACTTGAAGAACTTGTAAAGGAAAAAAAACGCAACGCCAAAAAAGCTTTAGAGGTTTCTTCAAAACTTGATACTTATCTTAGCGCTTGTCAATTAGGCATTACTTTAAGCTCTCTAGCACTTGGCTGGATAGGCGAACCCGCTATTGCTAAAGTATTGGAACATTTATTTTCTGGTATGAATTTACCTAACACACTCATTCATACTGTAGCTTTTGTGATTGCTTTTACTATCATCACACTCTTGCATGTTGTTTTAGGCGAGCTTGTCCCAAAAAGCATTGCCATAGCCATTGCAGATAAGGCTGTGCTTTGGATAGCAAGACCACTTCATTGGTTTTGGCTTCTTTTCTTGCCTTTCATTAAAACCTTTGATTTTTTAGCCGCCATCTCATTAAAAATCATAGGCATAAAACCTGCTAAAGAAAGCGAATTAACTCACTCAGAAGAAGAGATTAAAATCATCGCAAGCGAAAGTCAAAAAGGTGGAGTTTTAGACGAGTTTGAAACTGAAATCATACGCAACGCTGTTGATTTTTCCGATACAGTCGCAAAAGAAGTGATGACACCACGCAAAGATATGATATGTCTTAATAAACAAAAAAGTTATGAAGAAAATATGAAAATCGTTTGCGAGTATAAACACACAAGATTTCCTTATATCGATGCTTCAAAAGATAATATTTTGGGGATGATTCACATTAGAGATTTGATACAAAATGAATTAAGCGAACACAAGAAAAATTTGGATGATTTTGTAAGAAATATGATATTAGTGCCTGAAAATATCAGCATTTCAAAAGTTTTAGTAAGGATGAATAAAGAACGCATTCACACCGCTTTAGTGATCGATGAGTATGGTGGAACAGCTGGAATTCTAACCATGGAAGATATTATGGAAGAAATTGTCGGTGATATCAAGGATGAACACGATGATGCTATGGATAATTATAAAAAATTAGCCGACAATATCTACGAATTTCAAGGAAGATGTACCATAGAAAGCGTGGAAGAATTATTACTTATTAGCTACGATGAAAATCTTGAACAAGTTACCATTGGTGGCTATGTGTTTAATCTTTTGGGTCGCTTACCTATTGTGGGCGATCGCATCGAAGATGATCTTTGTTATTACGAAGTTAAAAAAATGAATGGAAATTCTATAGAACGCGTTAAAGTTGTTAAAAAAACCTCCCAAAATCAAGAATAACTCTGCAATTAGCAGAGTTATTCTTACATTTTCTTAAGCCACAAGTTGATTTCTTGCTTATCTGCAAAAGTAAGATAGCTTGCTTCACTGGCTAGATAAATTCTGTTTTTATCTTTCAAATACCCGTCATCTTTTTCAAAAGCTGCATGTATATCAATTCCTTTTAAAATTTGTGCATTAGGAGCAATTTTTCTTATATCATCAATACAACCCTCGATACTATCTTTTACTTGAGTGCAAAATGGAGCAATAATCTTAGAGCTAAAATCATACTGACTTAAAAAAGTTCGTACAGGAGAAGCAATTCCGCCTGACCAAATAGGTGTTCCTAAAAATATCATATCATAATCATCAAAATTAAGTTCCGCATTTAGGAGTTCTGGTTTGAAATTTTCCTCTCTTTCTTGTTTAGCAATTTCAAGCATTGCTTCAAAATTACTAGGATAATGATAAGTAGTTTGCAAACGCATCATATCTGATTTAGTAATACTTTGTAAATATTTAGCCAAAATATGAGTGTTTAAAGTTCTACTATAATACACAATCAAACTCTTTTTAGCTTCTACTTCCGCCATACTTAATTGCGGATAATACGCCAAAGCACCTAACAAAAATGCTTGTTTTAAAAACTGTCTTCGTGAATTCATATTTTCCCCCTATCAAATTGAAATTCAAAAAAATTATATAACTTATAAATTAATTATAAATAAATTCATTAAAAATATTTATATTATATAATGCTTTTATATTTTTTTAATTTTAAAGATAAAAATTATCTCAATATTTACAGAATTTTAATTCAAATAAGAATTTACCATATTAAAAAAATAATTTAAAAATGTAAAAACTTGATATTTTTAAGATAAGATATTAAATCGATTAAAAGAAGTGGCCGGGAGAAAGGGATTCGAACCCCTGGAGGTGTGACCCTCAACGGTTTTCAAGACCGCCGCTTTCGACCACTCAGCCATCTCCCGAAAAGTAAGATTTGAAATTTTATCGCATTGGAGGCGACATCCGGATTCGAACCGGAGATCAAGGCTTTGCAGGCCCATGCCTTACCGCTTGGCTATGTCGCCTTGAGTTTCACCAATATGGTGCCCGAGGCCGGACTTGAACCGGCACGGAAGAAAAATTCCGAGGGATTTTAAGTCCCTTGTGTCTACCAATTCCACCACCCGGGCAGGTGTTGGAGCGGGAAACGAGATTCGAACTCGCGACCCCAACCTTGGCAAGGTTGTGCTCTACCCCTGAGCTATTCCCGCGTTTAAAAATCATAATTTTATCAAACTAAACTTAAAAACATTTGAAGTTTTTAAGTTTAATGAAGAAATCTCATAAGATAAATTTTACTCTAAACAAATCAACTAATTATTAAAGCTTGGAAATTTTTTGTAAAAAATTTTAATTTAACGCTTTAAATAATATATTTTTATATGCTTTCATCAAGCAAAATATTAATTTTGCAAATTTGTACTTCCATTTATTAGCAAGATAAATTTACAAAAGCCACTCGCTATCAAATTCGCAAAATTCCATTACATACTATTATCATTAAAATAAATCTAAAAGCCTACAAATCTTCTATAATCTCACTCGATCAAAGTTTTATCGCATAAGGCTTATTGATTTTTATGTAATTTTTCATTGCAAAATAACATTCAAAAACAAAACATTTAATTTTTTAGCAAAATAAATTTATTTTAAATGATTGCATTTATGATGATTTTAGTTAGAATTTTCATAATTAAACATTTTTAATTATTATAAGTATTTTATTAATAAAAATTTATTTTTAAATAGCAAAAAGCCTTTGTCTAAATCATTTCAAAGACAAAAGCTATTAAAAACTATTCACAAACAAAAGTTAAATTCACTCTTAGACTTTGTTCCTCTTCTTTTACAAGTGGTAAACTCGCCCCAAAGTTATCATTGCCTACTTCTGCACTTTTTATCGCATAAGGCCTCAAACCTGTGTTTGCATTAAGATTTAAAGCCTGCAAAGCACATCTTTTTTGCAAATTAGTTGAATAATATTTTTCATAAGTTAAAGCCTTTTTTAAAGCTTCATTATATAATACTTCTTGATTTTTATCCAATTCTTCCTTAGCAAAACTTGCTTGCAAAGCTGGTATAGACATTCTTATTAAAGTATTATTTTGTAAAATTTTATCTACATCATTAATGAAAGCATTGTAAATTTCAAGTTTATCCTTACTAAATTCACATTCAAAACTCGCATTAAGTCTTTGCCCTTTAGGAATTTGCAAACCCTCTTTATACAAAAAAGTTGGCTCTATGCTGTAAGCCCCACCTACGCAAATTTTATCTTTTTGTGCTCTTTCTAAAAGTTCTTTGAAAGTTTGAGAAATACTTGCTTTATCTTCATTTTCAAGTACACTTTTTTGACTTAAAATTTCACTCGCATTTAAATTTAAAATAGCTTTGAAAGTACTAGGACTTAATTTATTTGAAACTTCAATCTGTCTTTGAAGTATAAGTTTATCATCTTTTGTTTTTAAAAACTGCACATTAAAAATCACGCCCGCAACAAAAAACAACAAACACAAAAGCCCTATCCCTAATCCTTTAAAAAAATTTTGCATTTTAACTCCTTGAAAATATTTTTGATATGAATATAGCAATGAAATTGTATTCTAGCAAAAATTTACATAAAGTATTAAGTGTATTAAAAATAAAAACCATGAAATATTAACTTAAATTGCCAAATAAGAATATTTTAAATATAAAGCTTAAATTAAGTCAGTATCTTTTCCACTTCCTCTTTAAAAATTTTGCTTTGAGCAAATAAATTTTGAGCAGTAAAAAAGGGTAAATTTACTATCTTAACTTTGGTGTAATTTTGTATGAATTCATCTTGCAAAAGATCTTTTTCGCCCATCATTACAAGGGCTAGAATTTCAATATTTCTTTGTTTTAAAGCTTCGATGCTAAGTAAAATATGATTGATACTTCCAAGATAGTATTTTGCTACCAAAAAAGTAGGATGCTTAAAGCGCGCCATATAATCAATCACTGTTTTTTCATCATCTAAAGGAGTAAAAAGTCCACCTGCACTTTCTATAAGCAAATGTTCACTCTTTGGCAATGCTATATCAAAGGCTTTATAGTTTAAATTTTCTTTTTTTCTACCAAGATGAGGAGAGGCGGGAGTTTTTAAAAGCATTCCTTCTTTAAAAATACGCGTTTTAGGACAAAGTTTGCGTATAAAATCACTGTCCGTTGGCTCGCCTGCTTGTATCAGTTTAAAATAATCAAAACCAAAATTCGCACAAAGTGCCGCACTACAATGTGTTTTGCCTGCATCTGTATGTATACCACTTATATAAATTTTCATAGCTTTAACTTTCAAGAAACAAGTTTTAAACCTACACTGCACAATAAAATCAGCGCAATAAAAAAGAGTTTAAGAAAATTCTTATTTTCCTTAAAAAACACCACTCCAACAATAACTCCACCTCCAGCGCCAATACCCGTCCAAATCGCATAAGCAACACCCATAGAAATACCTTGCATTGCTAAAGACAAAAAACCAAAACTACACATAAACAGTATGATAATGGCAAGTAAAAAAATCTTTCTATTTGTACTTACAAATTTTTTCATCGCAATAACGCCAAAAATTTCCATACAACCTGCCAAAAGCAAAAATATCCAACTCATCTAATGCCTTAGTTTAATTTTTGCAAACCCTCATCAAGCTCATCAAGCCCTAAATTTTGCGCGAGTTCATTAACGGTATTTTCATCATTTTCCTTACTGACGAATTTTAAGCCAATGACACTTAAAAGCAAAAGGGCGATTAAGGAGATTTTTAGCAAAGAAAAATTTTCATTGAAAATAAGCATTTCAGATAACACAACGCCACTCGTACCAATGCCCACAAAAACAGCATAAGCTACGCTAACTTCAATGTGTTTCATCGCAATAATGGCACAGCAAAAAGAAATTAAAATTCCAATACCTGTAAATATATAAAGCGTGAAGTTGTCAGCGTATTTCAAACCACTTACCCAAAAGCACTCCACAATGCCACCAATGATAACTAAAATCCAAGCGATTTTTGAATTCAATTTAACTTGTGCCATAAAGCTCCTTTAAAATAGGCGATTATAGCACTTAGAAGATGAAAAATCAAGGCAAAAAACTAGCCTTGATTTTTAGAATTTTTTGCGTTTAACATCACTGACTATGGTATTTGCCATAATATCGATTTCATTAGCAACCAAATGAGTGGTTTTTACAAAATCTGTATTTTGCTGCATAATATGATCAATTTCTGTGATAGAGTTATTAATCTGATCAATACCTTGTGCTTGCTCTTTTATACTTTCATTCATTTCGTTGATAGACTGAAGTAAAACATTTACATTAGCTTCAATTTCTTCAAGTGATTTTTGCGTTCTTTCAGCCAAATTTCTAACCTCATCTGCTACAACAGCAAAACCTCTTCCATGCTCACCAGCCCTTGCAGCTTCTATAGCAGCATTTAATGCCAAAAGATTGATTTGATCAGCTATATCCCTAATGACATTAGTTACTTCTCTAATATCATCGCTTTGTTTAACAACTTCTTCAGTGCGTCCTGCAACTGAATTCATTGATGCATTCATTTGATTAACTGCTGCGACACTTTCTTGGATGGAGCTGACTTGATTATCTGTTCTTTGCGATACTTGCTCCATGTTTTCTTTTAAAATACCAGCTTTATTTTTAAGATCTTCTCCACGACTTAAAGACGCATGAAGCATTTTTCGAATTTCCTCACCTAAGATATTGGATACTTTTTCTACTTCGCCCTTAGCTTGTGCAATGTTTGTCGTAAAATCAAGCTCTTTATAGCTATCAAAAACTCTTTGAATTTCATTGATATTTGTTCCTATGCGAGTTTCTAAAATTTCAAACATAGAGTTTAAAACTTCTTTTAATTCTTGTAATTGTGGGTTAATAGGATTTTCATTAATTCTTAAATTTAAATTTCCTGATTCTATATTTCTGCCTATGCTAGAAATTTGACGCACGGTGCTAATATCTTTTGCAAGCGATTTTTGGATAGAATGAATATTTTCATTAATTTCTAGTGCCATATGACCAAATTCATTTTTACTTTGACAATCAATAAGCACAGGCTTTTCGATCTTATGATTAAGATAATCAAAAAAAGAATCAAGACCTTTAGAAATCGCCTTAATTGGTTTTAAATTCGCAATAATAACAAAACGCATTAAAATAAATGCCACGATAATTGCCACTATACCTATTAAAATTTGTTTTACTAAAATAGCATTAATCGCATCAGTATAAACAGCCTCCTCGGCAATATTACAAATGCTATATTTTGCATTTGAAGATCTATCACAAACCACAGCCTTAGGAGCACCAACATTAACAAGTAAAGGCGTGTGAGCCGGTCTTGCTTTCATTTGATTATTTTGTAAATATTGTTTTGCTATTGCTTTGCTAAGCTCTGTTGAACCTAAAAGTTTTGCAGGATCTTCGCTGAAAATAATTACACCTTCATCTGTTAAAACCTGAGTGTAGCTTTGTGGAGTTTTACCATAGGCCAAAACATCATTAGAAAATTGTTGCATATCATAATCTGAAGCCACAACACCGATAAATCGTCCATTTTCATAAAGTGGCAAAGCATAAGTAACGGTGATTTTACCACTAGAAACTGATTTATAAGGCTCTGTAACTATTAAAACTCCAGCATTTTTTGCTTCTATATACCAAGATCTTTTTCTTGGATCATAATCACTAGTTTGTGGACTTTGATGGTTTTTATTTGATCTTAGCATCAAACCACTATCTTCAAAACCCACATAAGTAAGCTCAAATTTAAAACTTTCTTGAGTATTTTTAAGTAATCCGTAAACTTTATCTATATTTTCTTGAGTATAATGAAAATCCTTTAAACCTTTAGCAAGAACATTTAAAGCATTTTTTCTTTCCAAAGTGTAACGATTAAATGAATTTGAAACACTGTTGACCGAACGCTCTTGATTTGCCACCAAAAGTTTGTAAACATTTTCTTTTGACTCAAAATAACTAAATGCAATAGTTATCAACAAAATTAAGGTAATTAGTAAACTAATAACCAAAGTAAGCCCGTTAACCAAACCCATTTTTGTAAAAAATATTTTTTAAAGCCTTAGGCATTAAAAACTCCTTTCAAAATTAAGAATATGTTAACTAAATTATAACTCTGAAAAAATAAAAAATATCTAAATATGATAAAATAAGTCTTTAATAAGAATTTTGAGTAAGTTTTTTTGCTAAATTCACACAAGTTTTCAAATCTTGCTTTTCACAAATGTAAATATTTTTAAAATTTGAAAGTTTTTTGGCTGTGCTTTGTCCTATTGCGATGATTTTATCTTCATTGCTTAAAGAATAATTTTGCAAAAAATTTTCCACACCCAAAGGTGAAGTAAAAATAAAAACTGCCGGTTGCTCTAGTTTTTTTTCGCTTTTTTTAAAAATATTTTCATAAACAATGATTTCGCTTAAATTAATACCATAATTTTTAAGATCTAAATTTAAAGTAGAAGCAATATTTTTAGCTCTTAGATAAAGACATTTTTGATTTTTTAGCTCCTCTTTAAATTCATTAAAAAGATTCTTACCATAAGCAGCTTTAGGAATTTTAATATTTTTAAAACCTAGACTTTTAGCGAATTCAGCTGTGCTTTGCCCTACTGCGTATAAATTAATATTTAAATTTAAAATAATTTTAGCTTTTTCTAAAGCTTTCAAAGCATTTTTAGAAGTACATATCAAGACGTCAAATTCACTCAAATTCACGCTAAAATCATAAAATTTAATTTCATTTAAAATCAGATTTTCTACACCTTCAAAAGGAGTTTCATTTAAGAGATAAATTTTCATCGATTTTTTGTTTTAATTCTTTGGCCGCTAAAAAAGTATTTTTAGCATCCATTATCGCACGAACGACCGCAACACCGCTTATTTTAATGCCTTTTAGCTCTTTAATCACTTCTTTATCAATCCCACCAATTGCCACTACGCCAATGGGACTTTTTTCACAAATTTGGCTTAAAATTTCAAGACTTATTAGCGAACTTTCTTTGGTTGGAGTGGTTTTAATCGCACCACAACCTAAATAATTCGCCCCTTGTATGTAGTTTAATTGCTCTAATTTTTTAAGGCTTAAACCTATAATTTTTTCTTCCCCTAAAAGCTTTCTAGCGATACAAATTTGCAAATCTTCTTGTCCTAAATGCACCCCATCAGCATTCAAAGCTAAGGCGATATCGATTCTATCGTTGATTAAAAATGGAATTTTATAAAATTTACAAAGCTTTTGCACTTTTAAGCCAAGCTGATAAAATTCCCTTGAGTTTAATTCTTTTTCGCGAAGTTGGATAATGCTAACTCCGCCCTTTATCGCTTCTTCAAGTGTATTTAAAAAAAGCTCATCGCTTTTTTTACCACGACTTGCCACAAGATAAAGGCTAAGATCGAGTTCATTTTTCATTTAAAAACCTAAAAAAATGATTAGTCGGGCCACAGCCTTTGCCTAAATTTAAAGAATAATAAATGGCATTTCTGACATATTCTTTTGCCTCGCTTACGGCATTAAATAAATCTTTGCCTAAGGCTAAATTGCTAGCAATGGCTGAAGAAAGCGTGCAACCTGTGCCGTGAGTATTTTTTGTTTCTATGCGTTCGCCTTTTAAAATAAAAATTTCTCTACCATCAAAAAGCACATCATTGGCATTTTCTTCGCTATGTCCGCCTTTAAGCAAAACCGCTTTTGCACCAAGATCACATAAGTGCTTGGCTGCTTTTATCATATCTTTTTCATCGCTAATTTTAAACCCACAAAGAAACTGTGCTTCTGGGATATTTGGCGTAAGAATATCTGCAAATTTCACTATGATCTTTTTAAAAAAATCACAATTTTCTTCAGGCATTAAAGCAAAACCATTTTTTGCAAACATCACAGGATCAATCACGACATTTTGGGGTTTAAATTGTTCTAAATTTTTAGCCACACACTCCATAAGCTCGCATGATCCTATCATCCCTATCTTAGTTGCTTTTGGCACTATATCTTCAAAAACTGCAAGCATTTGCTCATCTACGCTTTTAGTAGGCACATCATACACTGAAATTACTCTTGCGGTATTTTCAGCCACCACGCTTAAAATCACACTCATACCAAAAAGATTGTGTGCGCTAAAAGTTTTAAGATCAGCTTGCACACCTGCCCCGCCACTACAATCACTTCCTGCTATGCTTAAAACAGGGATTAATTCACTTCCTTTTGCTCTCATTTTTCTTCCTTTAAAATTTTTATCAATTCCTTGCCTTGATTGCTTAATTTTGCACCCTTAAAGGCAATTTTTCCAAAAGCAATGATTTGGGCGTGAAAAATTTGATAAAGCTCATAAAGCTCGTAATTTTTACCCAAAAGTTTATTTAAATTTTCACTTTCATTCTCAATGCCACTTTCAAAAAACTCTCTTAATTCTTCATAATTTTCAAATTCATAACCCAAATAAAAGCTAAGTCTTTGTGTGTAGCTATCTACGACTAAGAATTCTTTTTTACACAAATAATTTAAAATACTATCAACACTCTCATAGCCCAAGCCTTTAATATTTAAAAGCCATTCTCTACTTACGCTTTCTTTGAAATTTTCTAAATTTTCAAAAGTATTTAAAATATTTTCTACTAAACCCTTTAATCTTTTAGCCTTGGTATTATAAAATCCGCTTGGTTTTATAAGTGTGGCAAGTTCTAAATTTGACAAAGAAGTAATTTGTTCTAAATTTGAAATTTGTGCGTTTTTTAAATTTGCTAAGGCTTTTAAAACATTATTCCAATTAGTATTTTGTGTCAAAATTACAGAAATTAAAAGCTCAAACTCGCTAAGTCCTCTATTTTCAAGCCAATCAAACTCACCAAAATCAAGCTTTAAATCAATCAGCTTTACAAAAATTTCAGCCCCATTCATTTAAAACTCTCCTTAAAAGCCAAATAAAACTGCTTAGCGGTTCGCCCACCCCTACTTGCTCTTAAATTTGCAAATTCCTTCGCTTTAGCGTGCAAAAGTTCTTTATCACACTTAATATCTTTAAAATAAAAATCAACAATTTCTAAATACTCGCTCAAGCTTCCTTGATAAAAACTAAGCCAAAGTCCAAATCTATCACTTAAACTGAGTCTTTCTTCAGCCGCATCACTTTGATGAAGTTCGCCGTGATTTACTTGCATATAATCATTATCGCTTTTATTTTCACTTAGCAAATGACGACGATTTGAACTTGCATAAATGAGTATATTTTTTGGCACAGCTTCAATGCTACCTTCTAAAAGTGGCTTTAAAAATTTATAACTATCATCATCTTTTTCAAAAGAAAAATCATCACAATAAAGTATAAATTTAAAAGGCTCATTTCTTAGCTCATCAATGATATCTGCTAAAGCAAATAAATCTTCTTTTGCGATTTCAACAAGTCTTAAATTTCTTTCTTTAAATTCATTAAAAATAGCTTTGATTAAACTTGATTTTCCTGTGCCTTTTGCACCCCATAAAAGTGCGTGATTTGCCCCTTTTTCTTCTATGAAATTTAAGGTATTTTCAAAAAGAGCCTTTTTTTGCTTTTCTATACCCACTAAATCCTTTAAAGAAATTTCATCAATCTCTAAAACAGGCTTTAAAATATCTTTTCTTGCCCTATAAATTGCTGCTTTATATTTTTGCCAATCCATCATCATTCTTTCTTAAATGTGTTAAAATCGCCTCTATGATATCATCATCATCTTTGCTTTTTGCTTTGATGAGTTTTTTTTCATCGTTGATTTTTGTAAATTGTATATTTTGCTCAAAATTGCTTATACTCTTAAATTTACCCAAAGCTAAAATTTTAATCACAATAAGCGCTAAAAACTGCTTAGTATAAATATCAAGCTTGCCAAAACGATCTTCAATTTCTCCCTCAATCTCATAAACCTCATTTACACTGCCACACTTACTAAGCCTTCTATAAAGCTCAAGCCTTAAACGATCTTCGCTGATGAGTTCATGATTTAAAAAGGCGTTGATGTTAAGTTTTAAATCGATTTTTTTCTCTTCAAAGCTCTCTTTTTTTGTCAAGGCATTTAACTCATCTTCTAGCATTTTAAGATACAAGCTAAGTCCGATTTGTTCTATATGTCCGCTTTGATCTATGCCTAACAAATTCCCACCGCCGCGAATTTCAAGATCATGATATGCCAAAACCGAGCCTGCGCCCAAATAAGAATTGCTTTCTAAAGAAACAAGGCGTTTTAAGGCATCTTCTGTAATGGTATTTTTATCTTCGACTAAAAAATAACAATACCCCTGCCTGTCGCTTCTTCCCACGCGACCCCTAAGCTGGTGCAAATCCGCCATTCCAAAACGATCGCTTCTTTCAACTATCATCGTATTTGCATTGGCTAAATCAATACCACTTTCCACAATGGAGGTACTTAAAAGCAAATCGTATTCTTTGTTTTCAAATTTAAGCATTTCTTCTTCTTGCACCTTAGCATCGATTTTAGAATGCAAGATAAGAATTCTTAAATTCTTAAACAAATCAAGCAAATGTTTTTTACACTGCTCTATACTTGCAATATGATTGTGAATATAAAAAATTTGTCCGCCACGCCTAAGTTCTCTTGCAATCGCTTCTTTTAGCAAAGCATCATCATTTTCCTTAACGAAAGTTCTAACATCTAATCTATCTTCCGGTGGAGTTTGCAAAACACTATAGGATTTTATAGAACTTAAAGCTTGGTTTAAACTTCTTGGAATTGGCGTTGCAGACATGGATAAAAGATGGGAATTTTGCGTGAGTTCTTTTAATTTTTCTTTCTGTTTTACTCCAAATTTATGCTCTTCGTCAATAATAACAAGGGCTAAATTTTCACATTCCACATTTAAAAGTGCGTGAGTTCCAACAACAACACAAGGCTTATTTTGCTCTAAATTTGCCAACAAAGTCTTTTTCTCTTTAGCACTTGTAAAGCGGTCAAGCTTAAAAACTTCAATATCAAAAGGCTCGAAACGCTTTTTTAAACTTTTAAAATGCTGATGAGATAAAAGCGTTGTGGGAGCAAAGAAAAAAGCACAAAAGCCACTTTTTACCACAGGATAAATAGCATTCATAGCCACTTCAGTTTTACCAAAACCCACATCGCCACTTAAAAGCCTATCCATAACTTTGCCATTTTCAAAATCGTTTAAAATTTCTTCACAAGCCTTGTTTTGATCCTCTGTATAAGAAAAACCGGCTTTCGAAACGAAATCAGCTTGACTTGCATAATCAATTTTGATTTCCTTTGGTTTTATCAAAGCTCTTTTTGCCGCCATTATGACAATTTGCGATGCAATGGCTAAAAGCTTGGTTTTTAATCTTTCCTTTAATTTAATAAAAGTCGTCTTTCCTAAACGATCTAAAAGTGGTATGCCTCCGCTTGCTCCTAAATATTTATCTATCATATAAAGATTTTCAACTGGCAAAAGAAGTTTGTCTTTGTTTTGATATTCAATAGCCACAAATTCTTTTTTAGCTCCACTAATGCTTATCATCTCAAGTCCTAAAAATTTCCCTACTCCATAATCTTCATGTACAATAAAATCACCACTTTTTAGTTCATCGATGATCAAATTAGCTTTGCGCTTATGTTTTTGTTTTTCTTTGCGATTTAAAGAAATGACAAGCTCTTCATTGCTGATTAAATTAACAATCAAATCGCTTTTAACAAAAGAAATATTTTGCGTATTTTCAAGCTCTAAAGCCTTAAATAAAGCTTCGTTTTTAGCTAGTATGGTGATTTTTTTATTTTGATGAAAAGAGAAAAAATCTTTATTATAAGAGCTTTTTAAATCCTTATAAATTTTAGCCTCAGGAATGATTTTAGCATTAATTTTAGCTAATTTTTCTAGATCTTTTTCATCATCAAATTTTTTAATGCTGATAAAATCAAGTTCTAAATAATCATAAAAATCATCAATACACCAAAAACCCAAAGAATTTATATCACTAATTAAAACATCGCTATTAAAATTCTCTAGTTTTTCTTTAAAATTTTCATAATTTTGACTTGAAAAATGTGTTAAAAAAGGGCAAATTTCCAAGCTTTCATACTCATTGGGAATAGATTTTTGAGTAATGGGGTCAAATTTTCTAATGCTTTCTATCTCATCTGCGAAAAGTAAAATTCTAGTAGGCAATTCTTCATTAATACAAAAAATATCAACGATTTCCCCACGCACACTTACTTCGCCCTTATCTTGGACTATATCGACAAATTCATAACCTAACCTTGCAAGCTCATCTTGAAATTCAATTAAATTAAAATTTTTATCTTTAGAAATGAAATAATTTTTAAGATGCGATTTGGAAGGTAGTTTTTTAAGCACAGTTGCAAAAGGAGAGATGAGAATCTTCTTTCCATCAACTTTGTGATAAGCATTTAAAATCTTACAAAGTTCAAAAAGTTCTTTAGAAAAGGCTCTTAAATCATCTCCGAACTCAGCTCTAAAATCAGGCAAAACAAAAGTTTTCAAACCTTTTAACATAGAAATTTGAGAAAGCAAAAAAGCTTCTTTATCATCCTCACAAAGCACTAACTGCGCTATTTTCTCACTTTGTAAATATTCAAAAAAATTAGCTTGCATTACTCATTAACAACATTAGCATTTTCTATCAAGGGCACATCATCTTTGATTTTGCTGTTTCCATTAAATTTACCACCATTTTCTATAGAAATTTCTCTTACAACAACATTGCCACTTACAATTCCACCTGCTAAAATTTCTAAACTATTTGCTTCTAACTCACCTTCAAAAATACCATTTACAACAACTTTATCGGCATTTAATTGCCCTTTTAAAGCCCCACTTTTTCCAATAACAACTATACTTTGTGAATTAATAGTTCCACTAATTTCTCCATCTAAGTGCAAAATAGAATCAAAATAAAATTGCCCTTCTATTCTTGCTCCTGATGAAATTACGGTTGTTTCTGTTGATACTGCTGCGCTAGTGACACTTGATTTATTAAAGATTGCCATGGCACTCTCCTTTCTTGATTAAAAATTTCATTAATATTTTTTCTTTCTAAATTCATAAAATTTAAAGGTTCTAAAGTTTTATTTACAAAACGAATTTCATAATGCAAATGTGGTCCAGTAGAAAGTCCTGAATTTCCTGTATAACCTATCAAATCACCCTTATTGACAAATTGACCTATGCTAACAACATTTTTTTGCATCATATGCGCAAAAACGCTTTTAAAACCGAAATTATGCAATAAAATTACTAAATATCCATAGCCATTATTATATCCTGCATACTCGACTACTCCATTAGCTGGCGCATAAATAGGCGTGCCAATCTCTGCTCTTAAATCAATTCCTGGATGAAATTCTCTTTTATCTAAAATAGGATGCTCTCTCCAACCATATTTCCCTGTCATTCCTTTATTTTCTATAGGCCAACCGCTTGGAATTTGCGTTAAAAAAGCAAGTTGCTGCTCATTGGTTAATCTTAAGGTTTCTAGTCTTTGTGCGATGCTTAAATTATTTTCTATTTCAAGTCCCAAACGCTCTTCTAAACTTGTGATTTTATCTTCAATAGCGGCATATTCTTGTGCTTTTTGTTCAATGCTCTCTTGCATTTGCTTATTAATCAAAGAAAGCTCTTGTCTCTTATCCATAAGTTCTTGTTTTTTTTGTGTTAATTGCATCACTTTACTGTCAAGATAATGAATATAAAAACCGCTAAAAATTAAAAACACAAACACAAAACCCACTATATATAAAACAATTTTTTTAATGATTTGACTCAAATAAAAATGCTTTGAACCATTGATATCGGTAATAGTTATTGTGAATTTATTTTTTAGCAAAATATTCCTTTAAAAAATTTTCAACCAAAACAAAAGAGCCAAAAACAAGATATTTATTTTTCTCATCAAAAAAAGTAAATTTTTCACACGAAATATTTAACTCATTAGAAATTTGTTTAATCTGCTCTGTTGCAAGCTTTCTGTCTATGCTTTCATATTCATAAATTTGAATTTTATCAATTATAGGCTTTAAAGTTTTTAAAACAGCAAAAACATCTTTATCTAAAAAACTATTATAAACAAGTATCAGTTTTTGCCCTAAAAAACGCTCTTTAATCGCTTTTGCTGCTAATTCATTATGACCTACATCTATAAATAAATTAGGTGTAATTTCTTCGCATCTTCCTCTTAGATCCAATTGGGGTAAAATTTTTAAAATATTTAATATTTTTTCTTTAGAATTTAAAAGAACACTAAAAGCAACAGAAGCTAAAGATAAATTATGCTCTAAAAAAGATGGCAAATGGTATTTTTGCGAATAAGTTTTAATTGCGAGCTTTAAATTCTCATCACACTCTTTTTGCATAATATGCAAATTTATATCTTTTAAAAGGGTGATTTTTGTAAGTTTTTCCAAAACTTCTTTTTCTTGCTCATAAGAGCAAATCGTTTCTTTTGCTAAAACCTTAAGCTTTGTTCTTGCAATACTTGTTAAGGTGTTTCCTAAAATTTGCATATGATCAAAACCAATTTTTGTTACTATACTCATTTGCTTTAAAAATACCGAAGTTGCATCATATTCTCCGCCAAGTCCTGCTTCAAAAATCACAAAGTCGCAATCCTTAAAAAGCATAGCTGCTAAAAAGGTAGCATATTCAAAATAACTTAATTTTTCTAAATCTTGCTTAAAAATTTCTTGCAATTTTTGATGTGCTATATTTAATTTTTCATCACTTTCAAGCTTATAATTTCGCCAAAATCTCTCATTAAAACTAAAAATATGTGGGCTAGTATAATGTCCTACATCAAAGCCACTCTCACAAAGCATTTGTGCTAAAAAACGACCTGTGCTGCCTTTACCATTAGTGCCAATGATTTGTATGATGGGTTTTAATGAAAGATGATTTTTATACTTTTCATACATTCTAAACATCATAAAATAATCAATTTTTTGATAATTCATACTTTTAGAATTTAAAAAAGCTTTATAATCACTTATTATCATTTTCTATCTTTTTTAAAAGTTCTTCGTAAATATTTGCACTAGGATAGCTTTGCTTATCGATAAAAAAACTTGAAATTTTAGGGATAATTATATCTTGTTTGTAAATAAATCTCGTAGAAGTAATGGTTTGAATATTTTGTGCAATCATTTTTTCAAGTTCTTCTTTATTTTTACCACGCACAATTAATAAATAAGTATTTTCATCCATCATCCATAATTCACCATTTTTTGAACAACTCTCTTGCAAAATCCTCTTAAAACGCGAAAAAATTTCATTGAGAGTATCAAGACCATATTTTTCCATAATAAATTGATAATTTGCTACCGTATATATACACAAAGCGTAATTAATATTATAAAGCTTAAAATTTTCATCCATTTTTTCAAGCTCGTTAGTTATACCCCAAGTTTCAATATTTTCATTTTGAGAATCATTGATTTGCGTATTTAAAATTTGCAGTTTTTCATTTAAAGACAAAAATTTCATTTTTAATTCTTCAAAACTTATCTTTACCTCTCCTTTTTCATCTTTAGGCAAAGCTTCGATAAAATCAATATGTTCTTGATTTAAATTTTCTAAGTTATGAAAAGCTTGAATGATATTTTTTAGATTTTTATCGAAAAAATTTAAATATTTTTGTGTATAAATATTATCATCCATAATGCGTTTATTAACCACATTCAACAAGGTGTTCTTAAAATCATTAAAAGAAAGCATAAAAGGTTTTTCTAAAAGTTGCTGTGTAAAAAGATCGATTTTTTTATCTTTAGCTAAAGAAGGTATTAAAGTAATACTAAGTAAATCAGCAAAATACTCATAAGATCTTTGCTCGAGTTGATTTAAAAGCTTTTTAATGCTAAGGCTAAATTCTTCATGTTTAATACCGTATTTTTTAAGTTCATTTTCAAGCTCCACATCATCGTATTTTTGTTCAAATTCTTGCCATTTTTTTTGAAGTAAATACATAGCTTCAGAATCCATAGCTTTACTAATGCGACTTGCACTCATACTTGCCATATCTTTGATTTTTCTATCTTTGCTTATTTTTAATATGTTTAAAATAGTATTTACAAGTTCAAAAAATTGATTAAACAATACTCCATTTTGCATATTAAGTCTCGAAACTAAAAAACTTAAAAATTCATCAACATTGCGTATATTTTTGCCCAACAATTCTTGCTGATACATAGGCATAAGCAAAGATTGATATTTATTTACCTTTGCTTTTGCACTTGTAATTAAGCCATATTTTTTACTTAATTCTTCAAAAATTTCTGTATAGTTTTCAGGAGTTGGTTTAAGTTTTCTCTCTCTTAAAAGACTTAAAGTTTCCCTAGCAATTTCATTGATGTTTGGCATTAATCTGGCCTTTTATTGCCATAATGGATACAAATTCATCAAAAGCCTCACTTGAGGCATTTTTGATTGCTTCAAAACGCGCAGTATCACTAATAATACTATTTGGTAAAATAGCAAAATCATAACTTCCACTCGTTTGCACAAAATCCTTAGTCCCATCTTGGTAAATAATTTCAAATTCCAAAATTAATTTGGCTTTATAATTAACCACATAACCATTTTCATCATAAATCAAAGGTATGAATACTAAACTATTAGTTCGCACATTGATTATAGTGTCAGCTTCATTTTTAGAAACTATTTTCTTATTGAATTTATTTAAAACAATCTCGCGGATAGAATCTATGATAAAAACACTGTTTCTTGGATCTTGCTGGCTGATTTCGACATTAACATAAATGCGTTCTCCAAAAATATTACCTACAATTTTACTTGTCGGCATATAACCACAAGCTCCAAAAAATAATACCCATATGCTTAAAATAATTTTTCTCATTTAATTACCAAATTCACAAGTTTTTGTTCTATATAAATTTCTTTAACCAAAGTCTTGCCCTCAAGCCATTTTGCTACGCTTTTTTTAGCAAGTTCTAAAATTTCTTCTTTATTAGCAGAGCTTGAAACTTCAAATTCAGCACGCTTTTTGCCATTTATACTCACGGCTAAATTTAAGCTTTCTTTTTCAAAGACTTCATCCTTAAGTTCAAGCTTTGAGAAATTTTGAAGTTTAAATAAATACTCACTTAATTCAAAACAAACATGCGGGATAATAGGCTCTAAAATATTTAAAATAATATAAAAACCCTCGATGCTAAGCTTTTCATTTTTAACAGAATTTAAAGCATTTAAAGCTTCCATACAAGCAGCAATTAAGGTATTAAAAGCAAAATTTTGCTCATACACTTCAAAAGATTTTTTCAAAGCTTCATAAACTTTTAATCTCGCATATTTTTCTTTTTTTGTAAGCGTACTATGATCTATAAGTGGAAATTCTTGAGGCTTAAGCCCCATAGCCCTATCAAAAAGCTTACAAATAAATCTATAAGCACCTTCGAGCGCATCATCATTCCATTCAAGTTCTTTAGCAGGTGGCGCTGCAAAAAGTATGAAAAGTCTTGCAGTATCTGCTCCATATTTTTTAATAATCTCATCAGGATCTACCACATTGCCTTTTGATTTAGACATTTTAGCTCCATCTTTTAAAACCATACCTTGAGTTAAAAGTCTGCTAAAAGGCTCATCATCACTTAAATATCCTAAGTCCCTTAGAGCTTTTTGAAAAAATCTTGCATAAAGCAAATGTAAAATTGCATGTTCAATCCCACCAATATATTGATCCACACTCATCCAATACTTCACACTTTTTTCATCTAAAGCCTTTTCTTGCCAAGTTCTCTCATCACTCGCAAAACGCGCAAAATACCAAGAACTTTCAAAAAAAGTATCCAAAGTATCAGTCTCTTTTTGTGCTTCTTGTCCGCATTTTGGACAAATACAATTTTTCCAAGTAGGATGCTTTTCAAGTGGATTTCCTTCGCCTGTAATTTCTACATCTTCAGGTAAGGTAATAGGTAAATTTTCTATTTTTTGAGGCACTATACCACAAGTTTCGCATTTAATCATAGGGATAGGCGCACCCCAATATCTTTGTCTTGAAACGCCCCAATCACGAATTTTAAAATTCACAACCCTTTTACCAATGCCATCTTTTTCAAATTTGGCTATGATTTTAAGTCTTGCTTCATTAGAGTCAAGTCCGCTAAATTCGCCACTTTCTATAAGCTTTCCTGTTTTTTGCGTAAAAGGAAGTGTAGTGTTTTCACTTTCAATAACTTGCTTGATATCAAGTTTATATTTACTAGCAAATTCAAAATCTCTTTCATCATGCGCAGGCACTGCCATAACCGCACCACTACCATAATCAGCCAAAACAAAATTTGCTACCCAAACTGGGATTTTTTCTTTAGTTAAAGGATGAATAGCATAAATTCCTAAGAAATATCCTTCTTTTTCACTGATTTGTCTTTCTCTTGGACTTTGATTTTGCATAGCTTTAATTTTATCTGCTATGCTTTTTTCTAAGTGATTTTTACTTAATAAATTTTGCACGATTTTGTGCTCTGGCGCTAAAGCCACATAAGAAACACCATAAATCGTATCTGCTCTTGTGGTAAAGACTTCAAAGCCATTCTCATTTGTTTTTTTAATGCTTTCTTCATCAAGTTTTAAACTAAATTCCAAACCTTCACTTTTACCTATCCAATTTTCTTGCATGGTTAAAACTTGAGAAGGCCATTTATCTTTTAAATTTTCAAGTTCTTTTAAAAGCTCATCTGCATAAACGGTGATTTTTACATAATATCCTGGCATTTTTTTCTGCACCACTTCATGCCCACAACGCCAACATTTTCCATCTTCGACTTGCTCATTTGCCAAAACGGTTTGATCTTGCTCACACCAATTAACATTTGCTTCTTTGGTATAAATCAAACCCTTTTCATACATTTTGATAAAAAATTCTTGCTCAAATTTTGTATAAAGCGGATCAGAAGTTGCAAGCATTCTTTTTTTAGAAAAAGAAAAGCCCAAAGAAAAAAGCTCATTTTGCATATAAGCTATATTTTCATAAGTCCAAGTTTTAGGATGAATTTTATGCTTTATCGCTGCATTTTCAGCTGGCATACCAAAACTATCAAAACCGATTGGATGCAAAACATTAAATCCCATCTTTCGATAATACCTAGCCATAGCATCACCTATACTATAATTTCTCACATGCCCCATATGAATACGTCCGCTTGGATAAGGAAACATCGATAAAATGTATTTTTTAGGTAAGGTTAAATCATCTTTTGGTTCAAAATAGCCATTTTTATCCCAAATTTCTTGCCATTTTTTTTCTATCACACTTGCATTATAAGCCATAATTTCTCCTTAAACTCTACCATTTTCGTACATAGATCTAAGTTTTTCTTTATCTTGCTTTCGTTTTAGTTTTTCTAATTCTTTGTTTCTAAAATCCAAAACACTGAATTTAAACCAAAGCAAGGCAGGACTTGCTACAAAAATCGAACTCAAAGTCCCTGCTACCATACCCACAATCAAAGCTAAAGAAAAGCCTTCTATCATAGAACCACCAAAGAAATAAAGTATCACGACAGTAGCTAAAGTGAGACCTGAAGTTAAAACAGTTCTGGATAAAGTTGCCGAAACGCTTTCATTGATAATTGAAGGAAGTTCAGTGCTTTTGCTACTCTTAATTCCATCACGAATTCTATCAAAAATAATAATCGTATCGTTTAAAGAATACCCAAGCACCGTTAAAACTGCTGCTAGAGTATCCAAATTCACATCAATTCTAAATAAAGAAATAGCACCCAAAGTAATGATAACATCGTGAATTTCAGTAATAATAGCCGCCATAGCAAAACGCCATTCAAAACGCACAGCAATGTAAATTAATATCGCAATCAAAGATACTGCAATAGCCATTAAACCTTTATTTCTAAGCTCATCACCCACTTTTGGACCCACAACATCAGCACGACGAATTTCAAAATTCCCTGTTTGCTTTAAAAGCGAAGATATACTCTCGCCAATATCAGTACCAAGATTATCATTGCTTCCAGAAAAACGAATGGTTACCTCATCAGCACTGCCAAATTCCGTCACAGATAAATTCACAAAGCCACCCACTCCAGTTAAAATTTCTCTGATATCATTAATAGGTGCAGCTTTGTCGTATTTTAACTGGATTAAAGTTCCTCCACTAAAATCAATGCCATATTGCAAACCTCTGTCAAAAAGCAGATAAATCGATCCTAAAACCAAAAATGCCGAAAGAGAGATCGCAGCAAAACGCATTCTCATAAAATCATAAATTTTTTTCTGGCTAAAAAATTGCATCAAACTCTCCTATAACCAAACCAAAGTCTTGTATTATTGCTTTTTTCAATGCTACGCATAAAATAGTCAAACATTCCATGCGTTCCCCAAATCGCAGTAATCATAGACACCAAAATTCCAATCCCCAAAGTCACAGCAAAACCTTTGACTGGTCCTGTCCCATAAGCATAAAGCGCAACCGAAGTCACCAAAGAAGTTACATTAGAATCAATAATGGCTGTCATAGCATTTTTATAGCCTTGTTCTATACTGGTCTTTATACTTGCACCTTCGCGTAAAAGCTCGCGAATACGCTCATTAATAATCACATTAGCATCCACTGCCATACCTACAGTTAAAACAAGTCCTGCCATACCTGGTAAAGTTAGGGTTGCTCCAAACATTGCCATTACAGCTATAATCACAAGAACATTTACAAATAAAGCTATATTAGCAAAAACCCCTGCGATACCATAATACATCATCATAAAAACAACAATGGCTATTGATGCACCAATGAGTGCTATCATACTCATTTTAATGCTATCTGCACCCAAAGATGGTCCTATGCTTCTTTGTTCTAAAAGTTTAACAGGAGCAAGTAAAGCCCCACTTCTTAAAGCTACGGCTACATCTCTTGCTTCTTCAGTTGTGAAACTTCCACTGATTTGTCCGCTTCCTCCACCTATGCGCTCATTAATAGAAGGCGCGGAATAAACTTTATTATCAAGCACTATAGCCAAACGCTTTCCAACACTTTTTTCTGTATAATCACCAAATTTTTTTGCCCCTTCTGAATTTAGAGTAAAATTAATCACAGGAGTATTGTTTTGCGAAAAGGCAACTTTAGCATCCGTAAGCGTAGATCCATCAAGTATGGGTATGCTTTTAACGATATATTTGATATTTTCATTTCTTGCATCACTTAAAATCACATCGCCATATTGCGCTGCATCAGCTTCGCTCATATTATAAACTTGATTCATTCTCGCATCATCTACTTCCATTAATTGTAAATGCGCAGCCTTTGTAATTCTTTCTTTAGCCCTTAGTTCATCTTCTCTGGTTTTAATCCCTGCTAGTTCGACTAAAATTTTATCTTCACCTTGCTTTGCAACTGTTGGTTCAGCCAATCCAAATTCATCAAGTCTATTGCGTATGGTTTCAACAGCTTGCAAAATAGCATAATCTTGCGTAGCTTTAATCTCTTCTGGGGTTAAAGAAATAGAATAATGCAAATTCGAAAAATTCACAGCCAAGCCATTGATATCTTTTAAGATTAGATCCATTTTTTCTACATCATTTTCATCAAGTAAACTAAAATCTATCCTATCATTATCCACACTAAAACGATCAATAATGATATTTTCTTTTTCGATAGAATAATTTAGCGATGAAGCAATGGATTTGATTTTAGATTTTATTGCTTCTTCATTATCTACACCCAAAAGCATATAAAGTCCGCCTTGCAAATCAAGCCCTAAATTAATCTTAGCACCACTTTGTGATTGCATAAATGAAGGCATTGCAAACACGATCCCAAAAACAAACACCGCTGTAAAAATAATCAAGCGATAAGTGATTTTAAAATTACGCATCAATTTTCTTTGCTACAAATTCTCTTGAAATTTTTGCGGTAACATTTTCTTCATTAAGTTTAACTTTGATAAAATCCTCTTCTGGTTTTATCACTTCACAAATCAGCCCACCATTTGTGATGATTTTATCTCCTTTTTGCAAGGAATCAATCATCAATCTATGGTTTTTAGCCTGTTTTTGCTGAGGTCTAATAACCAAAAAATAAAAAATCGCAAATAATACGACAAGAGGTAACAATGAAGTCAAAATTGAATTTTCTGCCATTTTCTTCCCTTTTATTAGAAAAATTAAACCCTAATTCTACCATTTTTAAAATAATAAAAGTCTTTTTTGCAGCAATTTTACTTTCAAATCCTATATATTTTTCTTTTTTTGAAAATTTATTTTTAGAATTTATCAGCCCATTTTTAGCAATTTGGGGCTTGATACTTTTATTAAAATCTAGTGCCAAAGAATATTTTTGGATAGGGTTTTTTATTGGAATATTTTGGTTTTGGTGGGTAGGGCTTAGTTCTATTTATTTTGATTTATCTTATTTAATTCCTTTTATTATCTTGCTTATGGGCTTAATTTATGGGATTTTATTTAGAATTTGTCATCTTTTTAAATATGATTTTTTAAGGCTTTGTGCTATTTTTGCCCTTACTTATATTCATCCTTTAGGCTTTGATTGGCTTAATTGGGGAATTTTCACTGTTTATGGTGTGTTTGATGCAAGTTTTCGTGGCACGGTGGGAATTTTTTTAATCACTTATTTTATCTATGAAAAATACATTTCAAGATATTATAAATTAGCCATTATTGCCATTATCTTTTTTTCATCTTTACAATACTCGCAAAAACAAGCAGAGCAATTAAATTTAAATTATGAACTTATAAACACAAATATTTCTCAAGATCAAAAAACACAAAGCCAATACTTTTTACAAAATTCAGAGCAAATTTTAGCTTGGGTTAAAGATGCTATCATTAAGAAAAAAGACTTGGTTGTTTTGCCTGAAACTTCCTTTGCTTTTGATATAAAATACGCTTATAATGGTCTTTATTTTGATACCTTAAAAGAGCTTTCAAGGGACATTACTATTGTCGTTGGAGCCTTTAACATACAAGAAGATAAAACCTACAATAGCACTTATATTTTTGACAAAGGCGAAGTAAAAATTCTAAACAAATACTATCTTGTGCCCTTTGGAGAAGAAATTCCTTTTTTCAAAGACTTGGTACAAACTTATTTTTTACCAAATATAGAAGAATTTCAAAGAGGAAATGAATTTAACCAATACACCTTAAACAACCAAAACATAACAAATGCGATTTGTTATGAAGCAACCAAAGAAGTGCTTTATAAAAATTCAAAAATCATCATAGCCATTTCAAACAATGCTTGGTTTAATTACTCAAGTGAGTATAAATTGCAAAAATTACTCATACAATTTTACGCAAGTAAATATGGTGTAACCGTGTATCACGCCACTAATGGAAAAGAAAGTGACATTATAAAACCTAAAGAAATATTTGTGCAAAAAATTAAAAATTATTTTAACAAGTAAGATGAAAATTAATACCGCTACAAAATGATTATGGCTGAGCGCATTGTCGATAAATTTTCTCATTAATTGAAATTTTAGTTAGGAAAAAATCATTTTTGCCGATTTATCTTGTAAATCTTATTTTTACAAGGTGGCAAAAATGATTAATGGTATCAATTCTTATTCAAATTATAATTACACAACCACTTTAACCAATAATACTCCAAATACAAAATCATCTAATGTTGCAAATGATACTCAAACCTTGTTAGTGATAAACCGCAAGCAGTAAGCAAAATACTAGGCTATGGCGTAGATAAAGATGGTTTTTTTACAAGTGATTTTAATGAAGTTGCAGGATTACCTAAAGATTATAAGATTATCCTAAAAGTGTAGAAAGTTTTGTGAAATTTCAAGAGAGTGAAGAGCAGTTTTTGGCTATGTATAGCAAAATTGATATAGCACAAACATTTAAAATACTTATAAAGTTTTTTCACAACTTGTTCCACAAAATTCAAATTCTAGCTTTTCTGCACAAGATTTAGCAAATATCCCTTATGCTTTTACTGTGGATAAAAATTTAAATATAAACAAAACCTATACTTTTGAAGAATACAGCAAAAATTTTCTCACGATTAATCATAAAGGTAGTTTGACCTTTAATACTATGAAAAATCTTGGAATTGGCATCGGTGTTAAACTTATGCCGATTGATGCTGGTAGTATTTTTTATAATGATAGTGTCGCTTTTATTGATAAAAATGTGTATAAAAATTTAGATGGTAGTGTAGATAAAGGCGGAGTTTTAATGGCTTTTGTTAATAATACAAATTTTTTCAACCTCGTATGGAACTTTTTTAGTAAAAGGTGAAACGAATTTACTTGGAAAACTCATAAATATAGACGGAAATACAAATGAGGCAAAATTAAAAGAATTTCACAATTTTATAAATGCTAATAAAATTCAAATTGCTTTTAAAAGTGGTTCGGGAGATGATATTTGGGATATTATTAGTGAAAAACTATCAATGAAACTTTTTATAAAAAGAAGTCAAGATATAGGAAATAGTACTTTGACTATACAAGCTATGAATTTAGATAAAGAATATCAAGAAATGATTAACTCTAATATGAGTTTAGAAGAATTTAAAACTAAATATCTTGATTTTAAACAAAGGCACGATGAATTTGTAAAATCACTAAAAGAAGCAGAAAAGGCAAAAGGTATAGATTATGATAAATATCCTACTGGAAAGCCTAATGATGATACAAAAGCAATTGAAGAAGCACAAAAAAAGAGAAAACCTATACAAGCGCAAAGTTCAAGCGAAACTTACAAAGATGATAATAAAATGAATGAGCTTTTAAAAAAGCTACTAGAAACTAAATTTGGCACAAGCGATGAGCTAGAAATTCTTTTTGGCGAAAATTTTAAAAGTAAATTTGGCGATGATGACGCAGGGGAATTTAATAAAATTCTTTCTTTAAATTCTGTACCAAAAAGCATAGATATTAGGGCTTAAGAATTATTTTTATCAACAAGGGTTTTAATATCCCTTGCATTTTTTAGAGTCTTTAATCATCCCCCTATCAAGAAAAATCTTTGGCTTTATCTTTGATTTTAAAAGCTTTCTTATAAATCGTGGATATATTTTACAATTTCAATAAGCTATAAAAAATAAGTATTTTAGAGTTTTTATTTAAGCAGTTTTAGAAGAAAAAAGCCTTGAAAATTCAAGGCTCAAAAAAATTATAATAATGTTTTAAATTGCTCTATCGCATCAAGCTTTTCCCAAGGATAGTCTTTTTGTCCTACTTGACCGCGTGCTGCAACATCAGCATATAAAAAAGTATCCTCACTTGGCTTATCAAGAGCAAATTTATCGCGAATCCAATTTGGGGTTAAAGGGAAATTTTTCATTACAAATTCACTCAAAACATCATCATTTGCACTTGTATTTGTCCCCATACAATCTACACTTACAGAAGTTGGTTTTGCAACACCTATAGCATAGCTAAGCTGAACTATACATTTTTTAGCAAGTCCCGCTGCGACGATATTCTTAGCTAACCATCTACCTGCATAAAGCCCACTTCTATCAACTTTTGTATAATCTTTACTCGATTGCGCACCACCGCCTATTGGAGAATATCCCCCAAAACTATCTACTATGAGTTTTCTTCCGGTTAATCCACTATCATGTAAAGAAGAGTGGTTGACATATTTTCCAGTTGGATTGATTAAAATTCTTGTTTTAGCTGGATCAAAAAGTTCTTTTGGTAAATTTGTTTCTAAAATAAGTTTATTAATTAAAGTTCTTAAATCTTCTATTTTCATGCTTTCAACACAAGGTGCAGAAACGACTATAGTATGGATACTTTGCGGTTTGCAATTTTCAAAATTTGCTTTTGTTCCATAATCAATCGTTACTTGAGTTTTAATATCCACACCAAGCTCATGCGGATTAGCCTTTGCATAAGCATAAACCTTATCACAAAGCATTCTTGCATAAGAAATAGCTGCTGGCATATACTCATTAGCCTCACAACTTGCAAAACCAAACATAATACCTTGATCACCTGCTCCTGTTTCGCCATCTTCTTGATCCACGCCTTGATTAATATCAGCGCTTTGTTCATTTAAAAACACCATAACATCAACCTCATCAGGATGCAAGCACTGCTCTTTACTAAAATGCCCACTTCCTGTATAGCCAATGTTTTTCAAAACATCTTTAACTAAATTATCGTAATCAAGTTTGCTAAGTTTGTGATTTGACTTAACTTCGCCCCCTATCACAACCTTATTTCCTGCGACAAAAACCTCACTCGCCACCCTTGAATTTTTGTCATTTTTCAAGAGTATATCCACTATTGTATCAGCGATTATATCAGCACATTTGTCTGGATGACCTGCGCTTACGACTTCTGAAGTGAATAGATACATAAAAAGTCCTTTCATAAAAAATGAACTTTGCATTATATATAAAATATTTAAAATAAATATAAAAAAAATTCTGCTAAAATCAATACTTGCAAAATTTTCATTTTAAGGCTTAAAATGTTTTTTAAACTTGTAGAAAAATACAAAAACGGAAATTTAATCTTACAAATTAGCATTGGTATTGTATTAGGAATTTTAGTGGGGCTTTTTTCAAAATATTTAGCTTCTTTTTCAATGCAAAGCTCGCAAAATTTAATCGAATTTGTTAGCATTTTTGGTAATCTTTTCACAGGCGCACTCAAAGCCATAGCTCCGATCTTAGTTTTTATTTTAATTTTAACTTCAATTTGCACCAAAGAATTCACTCAAAATAGTGCAAAAATGAAAAATATAGTCTTTTTATACATAATAGGCACTTTTTTAGCATCAGCAAGCGCGGTAATAGTAAGCTTTATTTTTCCTATAGAACTTATTTTAAATGGAGTTCAAAAAGCAAGCAATGCTTCTCCTGCTCACATTAGTGATGTGTTTAAGGATTTATTATTTAAGATTGTAGATAATCCCATCAACGCGCTTTCAAGTGGAAATTATATAGGAATTTTAGCTTGGGCAATAGGTGCTGGAATTGCCTTAAGACATTGTTCTATCGAAGCGAAGCAAATTTTTATTGATATCAATGAAGGGGTTTTAAAAATTGTTAAATTTATAGTTAAACTTGCTCCTTTTGGAATTTTTGGACTTGTGGCAAATTCAGTCGCACAAACAGGTTCTGATGGGCTTTTGAGTTATTTAAAATTACTTATAATTTTAGTTTTTACTATGCTATTTGTGGCCTTTGTGATTAATGCTTTAATTGTTTTTATTTACACGAAAAAAAATCCTTTTCCTTTAATTTTTATTTGCATCAGGCACAGTGCTGTTTTTGCATTTTTTACAAGAAGTTCGGCAGCCAATATCCCTGTAAATATGTCACTTTGCGCAAAACTTGGCATTGATAAAGATCTTTATAGTATTTCAATCCCACTAGGCGCTACGATCAATATGGCAGGAGCTGCCGTAACCATAGCCATTTTAAGTCTTAGTGCAGCTCATACTGTTGGTATTGAAGTGGGACTTTTTCAAGCTATTTTACTTAGTATCATCGCAACTTTCGCAGCTTGTGGTGCAAGCGGAGTGGCTGGCGGATCACTTTTGCTTATCCCTTTGGCTTGTTCTTTGTTTAATATAGATTATGATATAGCTATGCAAGTGGTTGCGGTAGGTTTTATTATAGGCGTGATTCAAGATAGCACAGAAACTGCTTTAAATAGCTCAACTGATGTATTATTTACTGCGATTTGTTCTAAAAATGAGTTAAACTATAATCTCAAATAAAGGAAAAAAATGAGACATTTAATCACAACAAAAGATCTAAGCAATGAAGAAGTTTTAAAGCTATTTAAAGATGCAAAAGAATTTTTAGATGAAAAACCAAGAACCTTACTAGAAGGAAAAAGCATTACAACTATATTTTTTGAAAATTCAACTCGCACTCTTTCTTCTTTTGAAAGTGCTGCTAGAAGGCTTGGTGCTAAGGTTTTAAGATTAGATGTTTCAAGAAGTAGCTCCAGTAAAGGTGAAACACTTTATGATACAGCAGCAAATTTAGACGCCATGGGTCCAAGTGCTATTGTGGTAAGACATCATCACTCAGGCGTTCCTCACAGTTTGGCTACCCATGTTAATTGTCCTGTTTTAAATGGCGGAGATGGTAAACACGCCCATCCTACTCAAGCCTTACTTGATCTTTTTACCATAATGCAGCATTTTGGTGAAGATGTAAAAGGCAAAAAACTTATTATAGTAGGAGATGTTAAAAATTCGCGCGTTGCTGCTTCAAATATGGAATTGCTTCCGCGTTTTGGCATTGAAATTTCTTTGGTTGCACCTCCGCATTTTATGCCAAATTATCCTATAAAACAATTCCACCAACTTAAAGATGCTATTGAAGATGCAGATATTATTATGAGTCTAAGAACGCAAACTGAAAGACATCAAACTCAAGTATATAGCTCTTTAAAAGATTACGCGAATGATTTTTGCATTAGCAAAGATTTAATTAAAGATAAAAATCTTATCATATTGCACCCAGGTCCAGTGCACCGAAATATAGATATTAGCGATGAGGTTATGCAAGATAAAAGGTGTAAAGTTTTAACTCAGGTTAAAAATGGAGTAGCGGTTAGAATGGCTGCTTTAAAAAAATTAATTTTAGAAAATGAGTAAATTATGAAAGAATGGAATTTAAAAGTTTTATTTGAAAACGAAACGGTCTTAGAGGAATATTTAGCACTTCATATTCAAAATGCTATTAACTTTAAACAAAATTACGAAAAGCAACTCAATGCCTTACAAAATGATCAGTTTTTGGTTGCTTTAAAAAAATACGAAAATTTAAATTTAGCCATAACTAAAATTATGACTTATACATATTTAACTTTTGCTAAGGATACAAGCAAGGGTGCTTTTTATGCAAAATACGAAGAAGAATGTAAAAAAATAGAAGAGAATTTACTCTTTTTTGAGCTTGAATTTTGTGAATTAAGAGAAGAAAAAATACAAGAACTTATCGATTTTTGCCAAGATTATAGTTTTTATTTAAAAAATTTATTTAAAAATAAAAAATATAATTTAAGTCAAAAAGAAGAACGCATAATGCTTTATCTTTCTAGCACTGGAGCTGCTGCTTTTGCAAGGCTTTTTGATGAGAGCATGAGTGCGTTAAAAATTCCTTTTGAAAATCAAAATCTTAGCGAAGAAGAAATTTTAAGTAAACTCTATAGCCAAGATAGAAAAATTCGCAAAAAAGCCGCCAAAGAGTTCACTAAAGCCTTAAATAAAAACTCTAAGTTATTAACTTTTATACTTAATATGATTAAAACAGAACTTAGCAATATTTGCAAACTACGAGGCTATGAAAATGCCGAGACGCCAAGACATTTAAGAAATCAAATTTCTCAAAAAAGCGTTGATTCGCTTATTGATACCACTCAAAAGAATTTTCATTTAGTTTCTAAATTTTATAAGAGAAAAAAACAAATTTTAGGCTTTAACAAACTCAAAGATTACGATCGTTATGCACCTATTGGCAAAGAAGCAAAATTTAGCTTTGAAGAAAGTAAGCAAATCATTTTAGATGCGTTTTATAATTTTTCTCCTATTTTTGGAGATATTGCCAAAGAAGCTTTTGAAAAAGGGTGGATTGATGTTTATCCGCAAGATAAAAAACAAAGCGGAGCTTTTTCGCATTCTGCTACTCCCGATGTTCATCCTTTTATTTTATTAAATTTCACCGGAGGTAGACGCGATCTTTTTACCTTAGCCCATGAACTAGGGCACACTATACATCAAAAACTTTCTTATCAAGTTAGTTTTTTAAATCAAGATACCCCACTAACTACAGCAGAAACTGCCTCTGTTTTTGCTGAAATGCTAGTGTTTGATTTCATTAAAGATAAATTAAACAAAGAAGAACTTATAGCACTTTATGCTGCTAAAATCGAAGACATTTTTGCAACTTTATTCAGACAAATTAATTTCACTTGTTTTGAACGCAAAATTCATGCCAAAAAAGAAGAGCTTAGCACTAAAGAGATTAATGAAATTTGGTTAGAAGAATCTAAAAAAATGTTTGAAGATAGCGTGATACTAAGTAAAAACTACACCCTTTGGTGGAGCTATATACCACACTTTATCCATAGCCCATTTTATTGCTACGCTTATGCATATGCGCAACTTTTAGTTTTGGCACTTTATGGGCTTTATAAAAGCAAAAAATGTGAAAATTTCAAAGAACTTTACATTAAAATGCTCTCACTTGGTGGAAGCTTGAGTCCAAAAGATCTTATTTCAATGTTTGATTTTGATATAGAAGATGAAAATTTTTGGCAAATTGGAACGAGAGAAATTGAAAAACTTATCAATGAATTTATGGAGCTTAGATGATAGAAAAAACCTTAGCTAATGCTGATTTTATTAAACTAATGCAAAAAAATTGTTATGAAATTTTACACTTTTTGACTAAAGAAAATACAGAATTTTCTATAGTTGTTAATCCAAAATTTGTTGATTTTGATCCAGCCTTGCCTTCCCATCTTGATCTTAGCAAAGAACCTTTTACGCGTTTTGTTTTAGGAGGTTATACTTTTGATTCTATTGTATTGAACGAAAAAAGTATTTGTTTTCACGCAGGTTTTGGACCTGATGATTTTGCTACTTTTGTCAATGTAGATTTAGGTGCTATCACACAAATCATTGTTAATGATGCAGTTATTTTCATCAATTTTAGTTTTTACACACGCAAAAAAGACACACAAGCTTTGGCTCAAAATTCAAAAAATATTTTTTTAAACAATCCTAAAAACAAAGAAAAATTTAAAAAATGAAACTTTTTGAAAATCTAAATCCAAGCCAAGAAGAAGCTGTTAAACATGTAGATGGTGCTATGCTTATATTAGCAGGAGCAGGAAGTGGAAAAACCAAAACCATCACCACTCGCCTTGCTTATTTAATTGATGAAGTGGGCATTGCACCAAGCAATACCCTAACCCTAACTTTTACCAACAAAGCTGCGAATGTAATGAGAAATCGGGCCTTAAATATGATGAAAAATACTCACGAGCAAAATCCTTTACTTTGCACTTTCCATAAATTTGGACTTTTGTTTTTAAGGTTGCACATTGAAAAACTGCAACGCAAAAATAATTTTCTCATCATCGACACAGAAGATAAAAAGAAAATTCTAAAAGATTTAATCAATGATGACAAAAGCAATTTTTCAAACATATCTGCTCAAATTTCACACTTTAAAAATCATTCTAAAAGCGTTGAAGATGTTTTTGAAGATTTAGATTTTTTTCAAAAAGACAAAGAAAAATTCGCCAAATTAGAAAAAATAGCCAAAATTTATCAAAATTACCAAAACTATCTTTTACAAAACAATTTTGTAGATTTTGATGATCTTTTGTGGCTTACAAATACCATTTTAGAAAGTGATCAAAATTTCGCAAAAGAGCAAAGCGAGCTTTATAATTACATTACCGTTGATGAGTATCAAGACACCAACACCTTACAATACAAAATTCTAAAAAATCTTTGCAATGCTCATGAAAATATCGTGGTTGTAGGTGATGATGATCAAAGTATTTATGGCTGGCGGGGTGCAAAAATCGAAAATATCTTAAATTTTCAAAATGAATTTAATAATGTCAAGCTTGTCAAACTAGAGCAAAATTACCGCTCCGTAAATACCATACTTCAAGCCGCAAATAATTTAATCGAACACAACCGAAAAAGACTAGGCAAAAAGCTTATCTGTACCAAAGATAAGGGTGAAGAGGTAAAAATTTTAGAAAATGAAGATGAAAAAAGTGAAAGTTTTAAAATCGCAAAACTCATCAAAGAATTACTAAAAAATAAAATCAAAGCTAATGAGATTGCCATTTTATTTCGCGTGAATGCACTCTCAAGAGCATTAGAAGAAGCTTTGATGAAAGAAAAAATTCCTTTTAAGCTCTTAAGTGGAGTTAGATTTTATGAGAGAGCTGAAATTAAAGATATTATTTCTTATCTTAGACTTTTGGCAAATTTAGATGATGATTATTCTTTCAAACGCATTATTAACCGTCCTAAAAGAGGCTTTGGTGATAGTAGTTTTGAAAAACTGCAAAAATACGCACAAAGTCAGAAAATTTCTTTATTTGAAGGTCTGTGCAATACCTATGGCACTTCGATGTATAGCACCAAATGCAATAATGAATTAGAACTTTTCATTGAAAATATTAAAGCCATCAAAGAATGCCAAGACTTAGGGCAAATCATTACTCAAATCGAACAAAGATTTAAAATCAAAGAATTTTACAAAGAAATGAGCGATGGTGAAGAAAGAATCTTGAATATCGATGAATTTTATGCAAATTTCAAGGATCAAATCAAAGAAGGAAAATACGAAAGCCTAGATGATATCTTAAACGAAATTTCACTGCTTAGTGATCAAGATGAACTTGAAGGAGAAAGTGTTTATATTATGAGCGTACATGCAAGCAAAGGTTTAGAATTTGATCATGTTTTTATCATAGGACTTGAAGAAGGATTTTTCCCTTTAAACAGTGAAACAAGTGATATTGAAGAAGAAAGACGCCTTGCTTATGTTGCCATTACTAGAGCTAAAAAATCTTTGCATTTAAGCTATGCAAATTCAAGATTTTACAAGGGCAGTCGTAGCAAGCTTGCCAAAAGTAGATTTTTAGGAGAAACAGGACTTATAGAAGCAAAACTCATCATTGAACAAGATCAAAAAAATTTCAGAAAAGGGGATTTAATCAAGCATAAAATTTTTGGTATAGGGCGCATTATTAATGTATCCAAAGTAGGAAATGAAGAAAAACTCGGCATAAATTTTGGCGGGATTGAACGCACTATTATGTCAAGTTTTGTAGAAAAAATCGTATGAATAAAATTTTTGTTGCTTATAAACCCACAGGACTTAGCTCAAACGCTTTTTTAAACAAAATTAAAAAAAAATACCAAGTTAAAAAAGCTGGATTCTCAGGCACTCTTGATCCTTTTGCAAAAGGCGTTTTAATCATAGCTTTTAATCAATACACAAAACTTTTTCGTTTTCTTAAAAAAACTCCAAAAACTTACCGTGCAACACTTTGGCTAGGGGTGCATTCTTTAAGCCTTGATACTCAAAACATTCAAAACATCACACCCATAAAAGCTTTTTGTGATGATGAAATCATAAAACTTACCCAAGAGCTTTTAGGCGAGATTAAATACACACCACCACAATTTAGCGCTAAAAGAATAGATGGAAGAAGAGCCTATGACTTTGCAAAAAGGGGCGAATTTGTCAATCTAAAACCTTGCACCATGCAAATTTATGATTGTAAAATTTTGCACTATACTCATCCTTTTTTAAGTCTTGAACTTAGTGTAAGCGAGGGTGCTTATATTAGATCTTATTGTGAACTTTTTGCGAGCAAATTAGGTATAAATGCAACCTTAAGTGCTTTAGAGCGGATAAAAGAAGGAGAATTTATCTATAATAATGAAAAAAGTTTAAATGTGCTAGAATACCTAAATTTAGAAGAAAATACCTTAAAAGATATAAGTAAATTAGAAAATGGAAGCAAGCTTGTTTTGGCTGATTTGGCAAAGCAAAATGAAGGGATTTATTATATTCAAAATAAGGATTTTTTTTCGGTCATAGAAATTAAAGAGGCACAAGTGGCATACATTATAAACAAGGTAAAAAAATGTTAATACTCTCAAGAAAAGAAAATGAAAGCATTAAAATAGGCGAAAACATAGAAATAAAAATTATCCAAACTGGCAAAGGTTACACTAAAATAGGCATAGAAGCGCCAAAGTCTTTAATGGTTTTACGCAAAGAATTGCTTGACCAAATCAAAGATGAAAATCTACACTCAATCGCTAATGTCGATGATGCAAAAATCAGCAATCTAGGAAAAAAACTCAAACAATGAAAAGCTACGCAAAAGCCAACATATTTCTTAAAATCATAGGTTTTGATGATAGAAATTATCATTTATTAAGCTCGCGTTTTATACTTTTGGAAAATTTATATGATGAGCTTTTTTTGGTAAATGAAAAGCAAAGTGATGGTTTTGAAATTTTAAGTGATTTTAAATGTGAAGACAATATCATTGCCAAAGCTTTTAAACTACTATGTCAAAAAGGCTATCAAAAAGAATTAGAAGAGCTTTTTAGTCAAAAAAGTTTAAAACTAATCAAAAATATCCCAACTTGTGCAGGACTTGGCGGAGGAAGCTCAAATTGTGCTACTTTTTTAAAAATGATAAATGAAACACTGAATTTAAAACTCTCTAAAGAAAATTTAATTCAAATGAGTGTCGCACTAGGTAGTGATATTGCCTTTTTTCTTAGTGATTTTAAAAGTGCAAATGTCGGCGGCTGTGGGGAAATTGTACAAGAATTTGAAGATGATTTAGTGGAACTTGAATGGACTTTTCCCGATATAGCTTGTCAAACACAGGCTGTTTATAAAGAATTTGATCTAAGTTCTTTTGATTTAAATCAAAATTTAAAACAAGCTCAAATTTATGAAAAATTAAGCACTAAAGAATTACTTAGCTATAAAAATACCGCTTTAAATGACTTATTTATCCCTTGTGTATCTTTATATCCTAAAATGTCATTTTTCTTAACGCAAAATTATTTTTTAAGCGGAAGTGGAAGTAGCGTTTTTAAGGTAAAACAATGAAAATCATTGCAAGAAATAAAAAGGCTTTATTTGACTATAGTGTGATCGAAAAATTTGAAGCAGGCGTGGTATTAAAAGGTAGCGAAGTTGTTGCTTTGCGCGCAGGAAGAGCGAATTTAAAAGACTCTTTTGTTCGCATCATTAAAGGAGAGCTTTTTTTACTCAACGCTCATATTTCGCACCTTAACACAACGCATTCTTATTACAAACACGATGAAAGAGGTGCTAGAAAGCTTTTAATGCATAGAAAACAAATCGATAAACTTTTAGGAAAAGTAAGCATTGAAGGATACACTTTGGTGATTTTAGATTTGTATTTTAATGCCAAAAATAAAGTTAAAGCCACTCTAGCCTTAGCAAAGGGTAAAAATTTACATGACAAACGCGAAACCCTAAAGAAAAAACAAGCCGATTTAGAAGCAAGAGCGGCGATAAAAAACTACATCTAAGGAAAAATCATGAAAAAAACTTTACATTTTGTTTTATTTTTTGTTCTACTAAGCTTTTTTTATGCTTGTAGCAATGAAGAGGTTAAAAATGAGCTATTATTTGCAGAATTTAAGCCCAATGAAAGCCTTATTTTAAAAAATATTAACGGTGGGGAATTAACCCTAGTGAGAACAAAAAATGGCTTTGCCATTAAGGGCGAAGAGGATAAAATTTTAATGTTTGATTTTTTTGGCACTTTCTGCGCGCCTTGTAAAGAAGAAGCTTTGCATCTAAGTCGCTTACAACAAGAAAATTCACAAAAACTCATTTTAATAGGTCTAAGTCATTTTGAAAGCGTTGAAGATAAAACCGTCAAAGAATTTGCGGATAAATACGGAGCTTATTATTTTTTAAGCAATTCTAAGCAAAACGATCGCATTATAGCTCAAATTTTAAAAGATATTAATTATCAAAGTATGGAGCAATTGCCTTTTAAAGTTGTAATTAAAAATGGTATTTATCAAGAATTGACAAATTATTGGGAGGCTGGTGTAAAATCACTCTTTTATATAGGAAAAGTACCAACATCTACCATACAAGAAGATTTAAATCGTATTATGGAAAAATAAATGCCACAAAGTCAAATTCTTGAAAAAACAAAACTCGAACAACCTAAAATGTTTAAGGTTTTATTGTTAAACGATGATGTTACGACTATGGATTTTGTTATAGAAATTTTAATGAAAATTTTTCATTTTAATCTCGAAAAAGCCCAACAAATTATGCTAGAAATTCACCACAATGGTAGCGGAGTTTGTGGGATTTTTACTGAGGAAATTGCCCTTTCAAAACAAAAACAAGTTAAAAATGCAGCTATGTTAGCAAATTTTCCACTTCAAACAAGGATAGAACCTGTATGAAATACGAAGAGAATTTAGAAATTTTTTTAAAAAATGCCTACGAACTTTGCAAGGCAAACCATCACGAATTTATCACTTGTGAACATATACTTTTTGTATTAACAAGACTAAGCACAGATTTTAAAAATCTTTTTGAAAAAATCGCTCAAACAGAAATTAAATTTTTAGAAAATGATTTAAAAATTCACATTTCTAAAAACAATACCTTTTTAAGCCAAGAAATCAACCCTGAATATTCAGTTGTTTTAGATGAAATTTTAAATTCTTTAGACAATTTTATTGTTTTAGAATTTTTACAAAAACTTTGCAATGAAGAAAGAACTTACGCGCAAGTTTTGCTTAAAAAATATCAATTTTCATACGACAAACTTGCAGAATTAAAATCTCAAAATGAATTTGAAAATCTAAATTCATACACACAAAATTTAAACACCCTAGCTCAAAAAGGCAAAATCGATCCTTTAATAGGAAGAAAATTTGAACTTGAAAGAATCATGCAAATTTTATCAAGACGCAAGAAAAACAATCCTATCTTAGTAGGCGAAGCAGGAGTTGGAAAAACAGCCATTGTAGAAGGCTTGGCCTTAGCAATCACACAAAAACAAGTCCCAGAGCATTTGCAAAATGCACAAATTTATGCCCTAGATTTAGCGGGTTTATTAGGAGGAACAAAATACCGCGGAGATTTTGAAAAAAGGCTTAAAGATATACTCAAAGAGCTTGAAAAAATTCCAAATGCGATTTTATTTATCGATGAAATTCACACCATAGTAGGTGCTGGAAGTAGCAATGAAAACCACAGCGATATGTCAAATCTTTTAAAACCAGCACTTAGTAATGGTTCGTTAAAATGTATAGGAGCAAGCACTTTTATCGAGTATAAAAACACCTTTGATAAAAACAAAGCCTTAAGTCGCCGTTTTGCAAAAATCGATATTGACGAGCCTAGCAAGGAAGAGTGTTTGCTTATCATAAAAGGCTTACAAAAACAATATGAAAATTTTCATCACATTAAATACAGCCAAGAGGTAATTGAAGCGAGCGTAGAGCTCGGCAAAAAGTATTTTAATGATAAATTTTTGCCTGATTCTGCTTTGGACTTGCTTGATGAGCTTGGTGCTTCATTTGCTTTAAAACAAGAAAAAAATAAAAAAGCAAATCTTAAAGATCTAGAACAAATTTTAAACAAAATGACAAGATCTCACAAAATTTTTGAACTTGATTTCACAAAATGCTTGCAAAATTTAGAAAAAACACTCAAAAAACAAATTTTTGGACAAGATGAAGTGATAAATTCGCTTTGTAAAAGTTTAAAGCAAAGTTATGCGGGGTTAAAAAATTCCCATTCTCCAAAAGGAGTATTTTTATTTACTGGTTCTAGCGGAGTAGGAAAAACAGAGCTTTGTAAAGCTTTAGCACAAGCTTTGGGCTTAAATTTAGAACGCTTTGATATGAGCGAATATGCTGAAAAACACGCTATAAGCAAGTTAATTGGTACTCCAGCAGGTTATGTGGGTTATGAGGATGGTGGACTTTTAAGCAATGCTATACGCAAAAATCCTTTTTCTTTAGTGCTTTTCGATGAGATAGAAAAAGCTCATCCTGACTTAAGTAACACTTTTTTACAGATTTTTGATAATGCAAGTTTGAGTGATAATACAGGCTTAAAGGCTGATTTTAGAAATACCATTATCATCATGACTTCAAATTTAGGCTTAAAAGAAAACAATGAGCTGGGCTTTTTAAGCAAAAATGAAGAAAAAAATAATCGTGCCATTAAAGAATTTTTTGCTCCCGAATTTATCAACCGTATTGATAAAATTTTGCATTTTAAAGATTTAAATAACACAGATTTAAGCAAAATTGTCCAAAAAGAGCTTGATGAGCTTTGCACTAATCTTAAAAATATTCAAATCAAAGCCGATGAAAAAGTCAAAAGCTACCTAGCTCAAAAAGCTTATAAAAAAGAATTTGGCGTAAGACTTTTAAAACGCGTTATTTCTGAAGAAATTGGCGAAAAATTAAGTGATGAAATTTTATTTGGCAAATTAAAAAATGGCGGATTAATTAAATTAAAACTTAGCAAAAATGAAACCATCGAATTTATATACTGAACTCTTAAATGCACCTAAAAATGCTCCGGTTTTTTTAAGTCAAAAATTTGAACTTGATTTTTTGGTTAAAGCTTATACTTTTGGGCTTTTTCCATGGACGAGCAAACCCATTACTTGGTGGTGCCCCGATCCGCGTTGTGTTTTATTTCCCAATGAAATTTATATACAAAAAAGCATGAAAAGATTTTTAAATCGCTACACTATAAAACTTGATACAAATTTTAATTCCTTGATAAAACTTTGTGGAAAAAACCGAGAAAAAACTTGGATTAATGAAGATTTTATCCAAATCTATACCGAACTTTTTGAAAAAAATATCGCTCACAGCCTTGAAATTTATGATGAAAATGAGTTAATAGGTGGAATTTATGGTTTAATAATAGGCAAAGTATTTTTCGGTGAAAGCATGGTAAGCTTAAAACCCAATGTTTCCAAAATCGCACTCATTAAACTTTGTGAATTTTTAAAACCTTATGATTTTATTATTGATTGTCAAGTTTATAATCCCCATCTTGAATTTATGGGTGCTAAAAACATTTCACGAGCCAAATTTTTAACTCTTTTACAACAAAAAGTTTGCCAAAATACTGATTTTAACTCTTTTAAAAATATTATTAAATATTAGATTATATTAATAAATAATAATTAATGTTTATTATTTATTAAGTTATATTTAACAACACTTATCTTAAAATTAAAGAATTTTATTTTCAAAAGGAGCAAATCAATGAAAAGAAATAAAGTTGGCAAAATTTTCTTGTCTTTATCTCTACCTACAGTTTTCTTTTTATCTCAAGCAAATGCTGCTGAACAAGGAATTTTACAAGAACAAAACACCTATATAATTCCAAAACATAAATACACCAATGAACAAGTATATAATGAAAATACCAATACTTTCAATCGCTTAAATGGAAAAAATTATTATGGTATAAAAAGCAATGGAAAGATTAACGATATCACTTTAATTTATAATAATCCAAAAACTCCAGGATATACAACAAAAGATCTTCCTTATAAACTAGAAATTCTTAATCCCGATTTTACAGATGAAAAAATATCTCCAGATGGGAATAATATTGAAGAAGGAACAGAATTTACACGAGTGCAAAAAGCCGTTTATATACCTTTTTTAGTAAGTGCATTTTCTAATGGGGGAGATGTGTATTCTAATAATCTTATTATAGCTGATGGGGAACTTAGTTCTGTATATTTTCTAAAACCAACGGATAAAGAAGTTCCTACTCCAGCTCGTACAGAAAATGATGATAGATTTGATTATCTCATCACTGCAGGATTTACAAAAAAAGGGGAATCTTATGATAATACCATTGAAATTAAAGAAAATGGCTATATTAATATGGGGGTTGAAAATACCTATGCCTTACCACTTAATGGTGCACCTTATGTAGTAGGTGGCATATCTTTAGCCGGAGAAGTACATAACAATAAAGTCATTTTTCAAAAAGATTCTGCCATTGATTTTCATGCTAGTAAATTCACGCAAATTAATAATATAAGAAAATACGATGAAAGAATAATGCATATTATAGGTGGGCTTTCTTATAATTCTGATGTAAAAAATAACAAAGTTACTTTTAATGGCTCCAAAATCAATGTTCATGGTCCTGCATTTGCTTATTCAACTCTCGCAGCTGCACATATTGTTGGTGGAATTTGCACAGGTAAATTAAAACCTTGCAATGCTATAAATAACACCATAGAAATCAATAGCTTAAACCTTGACCTAAGGGTAGATAGTTCAGGAACTCCCCTAGCCTATGATGCAATAGCAAATGAAATATTTTGGGGTGGTAGAACTAGTCGTGGAAATGCCATAGGAAATAAAATCATCATTAATGATTTGCAAACCATCCTTGCACTTAATGCATCTGTCAAAGTTTCAGGATTGGTTGAATTTTACGGAGGTTATGCCATTGATGGTGAAGCTAATAATAATACCATAGAAGCCAATCTTCAACACTCCATCAAAGCTCACGAAAATTTCTTAGGAAAAAATGAATTCACTTTATATGGTGGATATGCCACAAAAGGAGCAAGTGGTAATTCTATCAACATAAGACATAATCTCACTTCAGAGGATATGCCCGAAAATCACCAAGATAGAATTCAACTTGTAGCCGCTAATACCAAACAAGGTCAAGCAAATAACAACAAAATAAATATTTCAAATATCAATACAGCACTTCCGTTTTATATTTATGCAGTTGAAAAAAGGATGATGCAAAACCAAAAATATTACGCAGATAGTGCAGATTCAAACAGCATTGTTTTGCGAGATGTAAAATCCTCTAAAGCATTAAATTCAGTAATTGAAGCACAAACTCTAACAAACAATGCTATTAATTACAATGGCGTTCAAAGCATAAGCTCAATTAGTTCTACCTTCATTGCCTCAAAAGTATCCATTAGAGCAAATGAACTTTCTAATAACAATCTTGTCAATCTCAAAGATTATTCTTCTGCAGCAAGAGAAAACATTTATGTTATTCGCGGAGATAAAGAAGTTATGTATAATAAAATGTATCTTAATAATATTACCTTAGGAACAGCATCAGACAAAAGAGAAGGTATTATTGTGATAACTGCAGGACTTGGTGAAAAAAGTCATGATAATATACTTGCCATTACCAATTTAAATATTGATGAATATCACAATAATAGCCAAATTTACATCGCTCCATCTGCTCACCTAACACGAACAAATGCAAATTCTTCAAGTGATAATACCTTATACATGGGTGGAACTCATAATATCTTTCAAGGCACTATTATCAATAACATTAGCGGAAGTTTCAATCAAACTGTAACAGAGAGCGAAAACACTGAAAATTACACTTCTGCAATCACTCCATCATCAAGTGCTTTCACAAAAGGTAATCATTTCATTGTTGATTCTAATGTAGTGGCTAATACTATAAATAATTTCGAACATTATACCTTCATTCTTTCTAAAGATATTGATATAAATAAAGCAATGATAGTTTCAAACTCTACAGCCTTAAATTTATCTAGTCAAGGTGCATTAAATTTGTATACCAAAGATAATTTTAATGTCAAAAAAGGTACAAAAATCAAAATCATCGAAAGTAAAGCTGGTTTTACAGATATTGAAGGTAGGGCTTTGGATATAAATAATCTAAAAAGTTTACTTACTACAATGAGTAAAAATACTAAACAATTTAGCACTAAGATGATTCCTAATTTGAGCAATAAAAAATTAAACAAGCTCAAATATACACTTGAAACTAATGAAAATGGCACGATCATTTATATGAATATCATCTAAAAAATTATAGATATTAGAAAAGTAAATAACTTTTCTAATATTTTATAAATATTTTAAAAAAAATAATAAATATTTATTTTATATGATATAATATTAGCTTTGTTGTTTATTAGTTAAAATTTAATTTGAAAAGGTTGTAAGAAATGAAAAAACTATTAATTATCCCTATATTGCTCGGCAATTGTTTATTTGCGCAAGCATCGCAAGAACAAAGCGAAATGGATATTTCTAAATTTGTTGCAAATGCAAATGATTACTCAATCGACCGCGAATATAGCGATATGATAGAGAATTCTCCTTATAAAAATGTCCCACAAAATAAAAACTTAAATAACACCTTAAAAACAAAAAATGCCCCTATTAAAAATCAAGAAAATAATCAAACCAAAACTCCCAGTAGTCAAAATCAAAAACCAATAATAACAAAATATAAATTTCATATCGACAATGAAGGAGAAACTTTTGAAAGTCTAAAAGTAAGCGAAGAAGAACTCCAAGAATTATTAATAGACTTTAGAACAAAAAAGTTTGAAATTAAAGATCTTCAAGATATTTCAAACATCATTTCCTACTTTTTTCAAATCAATGGCTATCCATCAGCAACTGCTTATGTTCCACAACAAGAGCTAACAGACAGTATTCAAGTAAATATCGCTTTAGGAGTTTTAGGAAAATACATTATTAATAATCAAACCGGTACAAGAGACTATGCTATAGAAAGTAAATTAAATCAAAAACTAAAAGGTAAAATCATTACCATAAAAACCATAGAAGATTCTGTTTATAGAGTAAATGAAATGTATGGAGTAGAAGCTTTAGCTGCACTTCAAGCGGGTGAAAATTACGGAGAAACTGATATTGTTATCAATGTAGAGCAAACTCAAAAAGTAAGTGCTATGGTTTATGGCGATAACTATGGCTCACAAGGTGCGGGGATATACCGCGGAGGTATCAATGTAACTTTCAACAATGTCGCAAGACAAGGTGATAGCGGAAGCGTTTTCTTGCAAAGAAGCGATGAGCAACAAACCAACTATGGCATCAGCTATACAACTTTTTATGGAAATTTTAAAGTTACCACAGGTTATTCTCAAGGAAGTTATGCTTTGGGTGGAGAACTTGAAGATATGGGAATTTCTGGAACTTCAAAAGATTTAACAGTTAATGTTTCTTATCCTGTATTTTTAACCACAACAGCATCTTTATATCTAACCAGTGGTTTTGCTTATAGGGATTTAAAAGACTATATGATGATTTGGGGATTTTGGCCAAATGACACTTTTAAACACAGTTTTGCTTATAAATTTGGTATAGAAGGAACTTATAACGGCTTAAGCAATAATAATTTTTCTTATAGTGCTATCATCACTCACGGAACTGTAATAGGTGACAATGATAATGTAAGATATGCAAATCAACAACAAAGATTTTTAGGACAATTTGCAAAACTTAATGTTAATATCAATAACTCTTATTTTTTCCACCCTTTACTTACCCATGTAGCCACCATTTCTTACCAACAAGTTATCAATGGCGCCAAACTTGACTCTTCAGAAACTATGTCTTTAGGTGGACCTTATGGAGTAAGAGCTTATAGAAACGGTGAAGCCGATAGAGATAATGCTATCATTGGAAATTTTGGCTTGCGTTTTACTTCGCCTATACCAAATTTTTATATCACTCCATTTTATGATATAGGCTATGCTTGGTTTAATAAACACGCATATGGAGATGATTTGTTTATGGATGCTTTTGGACTTGAGCTTTTATACATCAAACCGGGAAGCTTTTATGCCAAACTTGATGCCGCTAGAGCTTTACACACTTATGAAGATAAAGACTTGGGTGTAAAAGATGGCAAACCAAGAGCTAGAATTTATTTTAGTGCCGGAAAATACTTCTAAAAAATTTTAAGGTGATTTCCACCTTAAAATTTTACAAATTTCATAATTTTTATATTAACTCTACTACAAATTAAAATAAAAACACAGTTAAAAAATAATGAATTTTAATTTATTTAGCAAAAATATTAATAATCCCCACAATAATCATTTTAACCCCCATAGCTACGATAAAAACTTGCGAAATTCTTGAAAATACATGTAAGATTAATTTCCCTACAACTTTTTCAACCGTAGCAGCAAAATGAAATAAAATAAACATAAAAGCAAAAGCCGCAATCACAGCACCAATAGCTATTTGCATCCCACTATCTTCAGATATCACAATCACAGTTGATAAAGTCCCAGGTCCTACAAGCATAGGAAAAGCCATAGGAACGATAGAATGTTTAAGCAATTCTTTTTCACTTAAACTCTGATAACCATCAAAGGTTTTAGTTACCTGTGAAGCTTGAAATAAAAGATTTTTTATCGCCATAATCACCAAAATAAGCCCACCTGCTATCCTTAAATCATCAAGTCCTATCCTAAACATATACTTCATGATATAAGGACCAGAAATAAGAAAAATCAAAACAATAATGCAAGCGGTGTAAAGAATATTTCTAAAAAGCTTCTGACGCAAATTTGTAGGTAAGTTTTCACACATAGCAAGAAATTGAGTTAAATTTCCAAAAGGATTTAAAACCGCAAGTAAAGTGATAGACCAAAGCATAATCGCTTCTAATTGAGTTTCTAAATAAAACATAAAAAACCTTTAAATGAAAATTATAACTAAAAAATAAAAATATCAGTCAAGTTTTAACGAAAAATAATATAATTTTATCTAAAATCCATTCAAAGAAAAGTTATGAAAAAAGAATTTTTTAGTACTTTAGAAAATATACTTTACGAGCAAGATTTCCAAACTAAAGTCTATAAATTTAACGATTTTTATGAAAATTTTAAACAAAATAATTTAATTTTCAATCACGAATTTAAAGCTATATTAAAAGATAATTCAAGAAAAGATTTAATCTTAGTCCATCCCACAAGGATACGAAGACCTAAATTTACAAACTCGACTCAAGCACTAGCAAAAACCTTGCATTCTATTGCACATATAGAATTTAGTGCGATAAATTTAGCACTTGACGCAAGTTATAGATTTACAAATTTGCCATTAAAATTTTATACAGATTGGCTTGAGGTGGCAGATGAAGAAATCAAGCATTTTATGCTTTTACAAAAAGCTTTAGAAGATCTTGGCTATAAATATGGAGATTTTGCCGCTCACGATAATCTTGAACTCGCTCTAAAAGCGACAAAAGATTCTTTAAGTTTAAGAATGGGAGTGGTTCATCGTGGCTTAGAAGCTAAAGGACTTGATGCTAATCCCTTTGTACAAAAAAAATTACAAAGCAATAATCATCCTATAAAAAGCTATCTTAAAGAAGTGCTAGACATTATCTTAAATGATGAAATAAAACATGTGAGCAAAGGGGATTTTTGGTGGAATTTTTCCAAAAAAGACGATGAGCAATTTATCGACTTATGCAAAAAATTCAAACAATTCTCACTTGTAGGCAAAAGCATTAATGAAGAAGCGAGATTAAAGGCTGGATTTAGCCAAGAAGAAATTAAAGCACTTCAAAAGATTGATTTTTATTAATAGCTTTATTTGTGATATCTATAAGGCATTGTGGTATTTTTTGAATTTCAGCTTTTACCTATTGTATAAAAATCAAGACTCTATCTTTGCTATCTAAGAAGATTAATCTGCAATGTTTTTTAAATCATTTAAAAACTCATCAGAATAATGAATTACCACTAATGGCCTTTTTGTTTTAGTTGTTCGTAAATTCGGTTTTGGAGTAAAATTTCAATTCTTTATTTTCAAGCTTATTAACTATATTTTTCAATCTAATAGTATCCACTTGACTTAAATTGCTTTGCAAGGTTTTAATCGTTATTGTCAGGTTCTACCACATTGATTTTTTCGCCAAAGAGTTGTTTTAAAGAATTAATCATCTCATTTGTTAAAGTGAAGCCATTTTGGGCTTGAAGCATAATTTGCATTTGCCATTTTTCTACCTTTTTGTTGTATTTTAGTATTCTAGTGTGGTTTTAATGCCTATGAATAAAATACTTAAATACCGATAAAAAACCAAAACTATTGCTATATTCCATTAAAACTTTCTCTATTAATTCACTTGTAGCTATTTATAACAATAATTCCACAAATAGCCATACTTATAATACCCAATAGAAGAAGACTAACAACAAAAAATTCCCATTTTACTCCTTTTTAGTTTTTTCTATTTCTTGTATTGTTTTTTTAATCTTAATATGCAAGATTAAAATTAAAATCATCATAACGATGATACCTATAGCACTAGCAATAATTAAATAAATTTCTGTTTTTTTGATATTGCGTTGCAATAAATGCAAATAGAGCAATAAAGATTGTGATGAAATAATTTTGCCATCACCTTAATTCTGCTAATTTTTCTTTTAACTCATCTAACTTTGCGATAAAGAAATTATGGCTAAAAATTTACAATTTCACTGTTTTAACTATTAAAACCGAGTAAAAATCTTTTTATCTTGCTTTTGTGTTATATGAAGTTAAATTCCTTTGGCTATTGAGTGCATACTCAATTCATCAACACACAAAGCAAATAGTATTTAAAAATATACAAAAACATAAATTTAATTTTTTTAAATTTATCTTATGCAATGCATAAATAAAACACCAAAAATTACAAAAATATATAGGCGTCTTTACCCATCAAAAACAAAAATCTATTAAATCCAAAAAAGAATATTAAAGTTTATTTTTTTAAAGTTTTATTTGTCTTTTTTAAAATCACACTACACATGGTATAAACTGCTCTTAAAATGCCATAAAATACATAACTTGTAGCGATAACAGCCACACTTTCCAAAGGATAAAGGTATAAAAAAGAACAAAAAACCATAAGTATCACCAAAACCCTTAAAACATTCGCTCGACCAAAATCAACCTTTTTAAAACTAGGATAGCGGATATTACTTACCATCAAAAGAGCTAAAATGGCTTGTAAAATAAGAAAAAAGACCCCATAAGGTTTTAAAAAATCATAACTTAAAAAAGAAAAAGTCCAAATAGCACTTACCACAGCCGCTGTAGGTATAGGGAGACCTATGAAAACAGAAGGCTCATAAGTGCCTGTAGTGACATTAAACCTCGCTAAACGGATTGCACCAAAAACAACAAAAAAAGCTGTGATTAAAGAACCAAGTCTTCCAAATTCAGAACCTATTGCCATATAAAAAAGCACAGCAGGAGCCACTCCAAAAGCTACCAAATCTGCTAAAGAATCAAATTCTACTCCAAATTTAGAAGTGGTGTTTGTAAGTCTTGCCACGCGTCCATCAAGTCCATCGCAAATCAAAGAAAAAATAATATAAAATAAAGCCGCGCCGTATTTACCCTGCACCGAAGCTAATATGGAAATCACGCCTAAAAAAGCTGAAATAGCAGTGAAAAGATTAGGCAAAATATACGCGAAATTAAATTTAGTATCCATCGCACTTTCTTTTATGAAAAATATCCAAGCAAAGAACAAGCTTTAATCTCATCGCCAAGTCCTGCTAAAATCCTTGTATCTTTTGGTAATAAAAGACAAACTTTACCATTGTGAGTAAAACTAAGCTCATTGCAAGCTTCAAGCTCTTTAGAAAAATCATACAATTTTAATTTTCTATCCAAAGAGCCCGCGTAAATAATCATAGCCATTTCTTTATCCAACACGCTTAAATTAAGTCTTATATTCTCATTCAAATAAGATGAAGACTTAATTTCTGAACACAAAAACAAACCATGATTTACCTTAACATTTTGAATTTCTGCTTTTGCGCAAGATCTTATGCTCCCTACATTATAAAAAGCATTTTTTATCACAAGGCTTACACACTCACCCAAATTCTCATCATAAGCATTGCCTATATAGACAACGCGCCCATCAATTGGTGATAATATAGCCTTTTTATCCATGCAAAATCTATCGCGCAAAGGATTTCTATACAAAAAAATCAAAAACAAAGTCAATAAAAACAAAAACCATGAAAAAGTCCAAAAAATCAGCACCAGCAAAAACAATAAAAAAACAGCAATAACACTAAAATATCCTGCTCTTGCCAAAATCATATTTTTCATTTTTCTTTGTTTTCTTCTTTATTTTCTTCGCCAATAATTTGCAAACGGCTCGGAAGATTATTTTGCACTTCGTATTCTTTGATAATCTCTCTTACTTTTGTGCCTTCTATGGTTTCTTCTTCATAAAGTGCACTAACCATAGTTTCAATCGCACCTTTATAAGTGCTAAGCGTTTCTTTAACATCTTTATAGCGCTCATCTAAAGTTTTTTTAACATAGTCATCTAAAGACTCTGCCATTTTTTCAGAATAATCTTTTATAGTTTGCCCACCACTTAAAAATGTATTTCTTTGTTTTTCAAGAACCATAAGTCCAGCGATCTCACTCATTCCATACATAGAAATCATTGCTTTAATGATATCTGTAGCTCTTTCAAGATCATTACTTGCGCCAGTTGAAATTTCACCGATAAAAACCTCTTCTGCGGCACGACCACCCAAAAGCACATCAACTTCAGCGATCAACTCATGTTTTTGCATTAAAAATTTATTTTCTTCAGGGGTATTTAAAGTATAGCCAAGCGCTGCAAGTCCGCGAGGGATCACAGAAACTTTACTTACGCGTTTTGCACCCTTTGTTGTTTCAGCAATTAATGCATGACCGCACTCATGATAAGTCACGATTTTTTTCTCTTTATCATTAATACGGCGTGATTTTTTCTCAAGCCCAGCTATAGCTCTTTCAACCGCTTCTACAAGATCATTTTGCTCTACATATTTTTTAGAATCCCTGCCCGCCAAAAGCGCTGCTTCATTAATGATATTAGCCAAGTCAGCCCCTGCAAGTCCGGCTGTAAGTCTTGCAATATCTTCAACCTTAACATTTGGAGAAATTTTAACATCTTTCATATGCACTTTTAAAATTTCACATCTGCCTTTAAAATCAGGCTTATCCACTAAAACTTGTCTATCAAATCTTCCTGGTCTTAAAAGCGCAGCATCTAAAACCTCTGGGCGGTTTGTAGCTGCTAAAACAATCACTGGAGAACTCTCAGTACCAAAACCATCCATTTCGGCTAAAAGCTGATTTAGGGTTTGCTCTCTTTCGTCATTTCCGCCCATCATACCACTTGCCGCACGACTCTTACCGATAGCATCAATTTCATCAATGAAAACAATAGCCGGTGCTTCTTTTTTTGCATTTTCAAACAAATCCCTCACACGAGATGCACCCACGCCCACAAACATTTCTATAAAAGATGAGCCTGAAACACTAAAAAATGGTACATCAGCTTCACCAGCAACTGCTTTTGCAAGCAAAGTTTTACCTGTGCCTGGAGGTCCTACAAGCAAAAGTCCTTTTGGAATTTTAGCACCAAGTTTGATATATCTCTCAGGAAATTTAAGAAAATCCACAATTTCTTTCACTTCTTCTTTAGCCTCTTCCACACCTGCTACATCATTGAATTTAACCTTTGGCTTTTCTGAATTGACAAGCTTTTTTGAACTTCCTATACCCAGTATAGAACTTCCCATATTTTTTTGCATACGACTTGCCAAAAACATCCAAATTCCAAAGAAAATAAATACGGGTAAAACCCAAGAAAAGAAAATATCACTTAACCAATTTGTCTCAGAATATGCTCCATAAGCAATGTTTTTGCTATCGAGCAAAGCCACAAGTTCTGGATCATTAACTTTTTTAGCAATATAAATTGTATTAAGAGAATTTGAAACCGCTTTAATTGTAGTTTGCCCTATGCTAACTTGATTGATCTGACCACTTTCAACCAATTTTTTAAATTCAGAATAAGCGATATTTTTACTCGTTTCAGTTCCATTCATTGCACTGCTTAAACCACCATCACCATCTGAAAAACTCTTAAAAAGTATCACCATAATAATCCCAAAAATCGCAAAAACCAAAATAGGATTTTTATTGAAAAAATTATTTGGATTGTTTTTTGGGGTATTGTTTTTATTGTTGTTATTTGTATTATTCATTACCTTCCTTTTTATAAACTAAACTCAGCCACTCATTGACCTTTAAACTTTCTACCAATTTTAAATCCTTAAATTTATCCTTAACTCTCTCTTCGTATTTGTCTAAAATTCCTGAAAGAATAAGATAAGCACCATCTTTTAGACTATTTTTTAAATCTTTTTCAAGTATCAAAATCACATCTGCTATGATATTTGCCACAATCAAATCGTATTTTATCGTAGCTTTATCAATAGAACCTATCCAAGAATGATTTAATGATAAATGATTTAATTTTGCATTAGATAAAGTACTCGAAATAGCTAATTCATCAGTATCGCAAGCATCAACCTTAAGTCCTAATTTTGCTAGAACTATACTTAAAATTCCGCTTCCACAACCAAGATCTAAAACTTGCATATCTTTTTTAGCATATTTTTGCAATAACTTTATACAAGAATGTGTACTTTCGTGATGACCAGAGCCAAAGGCTAAGGCAGGATCGATTTGTATATTAATTAAATTTTGTTTTGGTTCTTGCCAAGTAGTGTGTATATAAAAATTATCAATTTGTATAGGATTAACACCTTTTTTATATTCTTCAATCCAATCTTTATTTTCTTTTTGTTCTAATTTTATATCAAAACTGATTTTTTGAGATTTTTGTATTTCTAATTTTTCTTTCAAACAATTTAAAGCCCAAAATAAATCTTCCAAACTCTCATCAGATCTAACATAAATTCCCCCATCTTTTTCTTCTATAGCTTCAATACCTAAATCAAAAACAACATCGACAAAAAAGGGCAAAAAACCAATATCTACTTTAAAAAAAAGTTCATTATAATAAGATTGCATTTTTAAATTAAAAACCCAAAAATTATCCCACATTAGTACCTAAAACATCTTCAAGTTTTTCTTTTAAAACTTGCGGAGTAAAAGGCTTTACAATATAATTATTCACACCTGCTTTTAAAGCGGTAATAACCTCGGCCTTTCCACCCTCAGTTGTAACCATAATGATAGGCATATCTTCAAATTTTTTATCCGCTCTAACCTTTTTAACAAGATCCAAACCATTCATTTCTGGCATATTCCAATCAGTAATTAAAACCTTAATTGTATCATCTTTTTCAAGAATTTCCCAAGCTTCAAGTCCATGTTCAGCCTCTAAAACATCATCATGTCCAAGTCTTGAAAGCGTATTTTTAATAATCCTTCTCATAGTTGAACTATCATCTACAACTAGCATTCTCACCGCTAATCCTTTCCATAAATTCAAAAATTTATTTTAATTTGCAATTTTATCTTTTTTAAACTTATTAATCAAGTAAATATAAAAATTTATCCTTGATAATCTCCGTCCTTATTGTGATTAAATTCAGGCACAATTGTTTTTAGAATTTGAGCCGGATTTTCACTTTTTACCAAAGCTTGAATTTGATCATTTAAAATCTGCAAATCTACCTTTTGACTTGTTGTTGCGAAAATACTTTCATATTGAGTTCTCACATCATTTTCGTTAATCAAAAGTTCTTCAAAAAGTTTTTCACCTTTTCTAAGTCCTGTGATTTTGATCTCTAAATCGTTTTTATTTGAAAGCATAAGCATTTTTTTAGCCAAATCTATAATCTTCACAGGCTCACCCATATCAAGCACAAAAAGCTCCCCACCTTTAGCAATAGCCGCTGCTTGTAAAACAAGCTGAACGGCTTCACTAACTAGCATAAAATAACGCACTATATCAGGATGAGTTAAAGTCAAAGGTTCGTTATTTGCAATTTGCGCTTTAAATTTAGGTATCACACTCCCACTAGAACCCAAAACATTGCCAAAACGCACACTTGAAACTTCAAAATTTTCATCACTTGAATTTAAAGTATAAAGCTCGCAAACCCTTTTAGTGCAGCCCATTATACTTGTAGGACGCACCGCTTTATCTGTACTTATCATCACAAATTTTTTAACCCCATTTTTCTTGGCCACATCGGTTAAAATTTTTGTCCCCAAAATATTATTAAGCACGGCAGAATGTGGATTTTGCTCGCAAAGTGGGACATGCTTGTAAGCAGCAGCATGCAAGATAAGATCTGGCTTGTATTCTTTTAATACTTCATTTAAACTTTCTTCGTCTAAAATACTAAGCATTACAGGAGTGATTTTTTCTTTATGCAAACTTAAATCTTCATTGATTTTATAAAGATTAAACTCACTATGATCTAGCATTATAAGATGTTTAACGCCAAATTTAATGCATTGCTTGCAAAGCTCACTGCCTATAGTACCCCCTGCTCCACTTACCAAAACAACCTTATCCTTTAAAAAAGTTGCCACTACCCTATCATCTAAATCTTTTGGCTTTCTAGCAAGCAAATCTTCTATACTGATATCTCTAGCCTCATTTCTTGTGAAAGAAAATATTTTAACATCACTAATACCATACGAAATCAGTTCATCGAAAAGCTTTTTTAATTCTTCTTGCTCCAATTTTAAAGCAATGATAGCCGTTTTAATTCCATCTTTAGCATAATCTTTGATTTTTTCTTTTTCTTCTACAATGAATTTATCGCAATATGTTCCAATTAGCTCTTTTCTCTCATCAACCACTGCAATAGGAAAAAGCCCCAAAGATCCCTCTTTTGCACCTTTTAATAGATGCAAAGCCTTAGAGGTTGCACCCACAACAATGCAAGGATTTTCTTCATCAATCAAATTAGAATGTCTAAAATCAACAAACATTCTTTTTGAAATTCTTAAAGTTCCTATAAACATATAAGAAAGTACAAAATCTATACCAATTACACTTCGCGGAAAAGGATTAAAAAAATCTCCATAAAAATAAAAAATTCCCAAAAAACAAAGCTCTGCTAGGGCCAAGGCAAAGAAAATTTTTCTTGCCTCATTTAAAGAAAAAAACCTCCACGCTACTTTATAAATTCTAAAAATGAATAAAAAAGTTATTTTTAAAACAAGTAAAATAAGCCCAGCTTTAATCATACCTTCATAAAAAATATCAGGAATATCTCCACTAAAACGCAAAGAAAAAGCCAAAAAAATCGATAAAAGAAACAAGAAAACATCGCAGCAAAGAAAAAAAATCAATCTTTTGCTTTTATAAAAAGTTAAATTCATTCTTATCCTTCAATGCTTTTTAAAATCAAATCTGAAATTTCGCACACATCATCTTTACTCATCGCAGTACCACTTGGCAAGCAAATTCCTTTTTGAAAAAAGAGCTCACTATTGCCATTAACATAAGCTTTGGCACCCTTAAACACTTCTTGCATATGCATACTTTTCCAAAGGGGACGCGTTTCAATTTGTTCCTTCTTAAGATCATCTATAAGCTTTGAAATTTTTGAATGCAACTTTAAATCTTTTTTTGAAATTTCTATACATTTTTGATAAGCATTCATTTCATTTTTATCAAAATCAATCAAAGCCGTGCTTAACCAACGATTGCTTCTTGAATTTGGCAGTTCATCTAAAAAGACTAATTTGTCCCCTAAAAATTCTTTATACCACTCATAAATTTCTCTTTTTTTAAGCACTCTTTGTTCTAAAACTTCCATCTGTGCTACGCCAATAGCGCCTAAAACATTGCTTAAGCGGTAATTATAACCATAATCTAAATGCTCATAATGTAAACAATTTTCCCTTGCTTGAGTACTATAAAATCTCGCTTTTTCAATTTTTGCTTTATCTTTACCTACAAGCATTCCACCGCCTGAAGTGGTGATAATTTTATTGCCATTATAAGAATAAGCACCAAATTCTCCAAAAGTTCCCAAAGCTTTGCCTTTATAAAAACTTCCTAAAGCCTCAGCCGCATCTTCGATTAGAATAATATTTTCTTTTTCGCAAACTTGGATAATCTCATCCATTTTAGCCGCATTGCCATAAAGATGAGTCAAAATCAAAGCCTTTGGTTTTTTTTCGCATTCCTTAATGGCAAGTTTTAGCAAATCAATGTCGATATTAAAAGTCTCATCACAATCTATAAAAATAGGTCTTGCCTTAAGATAACAAATAGGAGCTACTGAAGCAATAAAAGTAAAAGATGAAGCCAAAACAATATCATCTTGTTTTACTCCTGCTACTCTTAAAGCCAAATGCAAAGCCGCGGTAGCTGAATTTAACGCCAAAGCATTTTCACATTTAGAATACTCTTTTACACTCTCCTCAAAACGATTTACAAATTCGCCCAAAGGAGCTATATAATTACTTTTAAACACTTCTTCTATATATTTTAACTCATTGCCGCCCATATGTGGAGGAGAAAGAAAAAACCTCATTTTTTATCCTTTATTATAAAAAGTGATTTTACTAAAATGATGTATTTTATCTAAAATAATTTGCTAAGAATCAAACGCTAAAATTCTTTTTACAATCAAAGTTTATTTTCATACCAAATTTTGAGTTTTTCTAAGTCTTCTTTTTTATACATACTTTCAAAACATTCAAGTGTTTCGTTTTTTGCTTTAATGATAAGACAAGTTTGAAATTTTTTTAAAAATTCTTTCTTTTCTTCAAAAATTTCTAAATCTTCTCGTTTTATAAATTTTTTATAAAACAAATTGTGTGTAGTTGGAATATAAATTCCATCTTCGCAAACTACCATCAAATTTACAACAGAAAAAAGCAATAAAAATATACCCGTTATCATGGAAGAAACCGATATCTGCAAACTCCAAAGTGCTTTTAAATTTTCATTTTCTAACTCAAAGAAAAAAGGAAGTTGATAAAAGCCTTCAAAATTACGCCAAATTCCTATTAACCCACTAAAAAATATGGCAATGCCGGTATATTTTACAAGCTTGCCAGACTTAGAATTTGGATTCATTTTAATTTTAAAAAGCATTTTATGTTTAAGAGAATTCTTTAAAGGAAGTGTATAGTATATTAGATATATAGTGAGTAAATTCATAATAATCCACCCTAAAGGCGAAGGATATCTTACAAAATCAATCAAAAAGGTATATTCAAAACCCACTTACATCCTTTTTGCAGGCACTCCTACAAAAATGCCTTTTTCAAATTGATCTTTAATCAAAGTCGCTCCACCGCCTAAAATACTATCATCTGCCAAACTTAAATTCGGTAAGACACAAGAATTAATCCCCAAAAAACAATTTTTGCCAATTTTCACATTTCCTGCACACTTAGCCCCAACGCTTACATGGGAAAACTCGCCCACCACGCATTCATGCTCGATCACACTTGAAGTGTTTAAAATCACACCTTTTTCAATCTTTGCCTTTGCATTAACCACTACCAAAGGCATTATTAAAATTCCTGCATTTTCTTTTATATCCGCACTTTGACTGATAATCGCACTTTTATGGATAAGATTTACAATTTTAAAGCCATTTTGCAAAAGCTTTTCGTAAATTTTTTTTCTTATTTTATTATCCCCAATAGCTACAAAAATATCGTATTTTGGCAAAGAACTTTCAAATTTTTTACCCTTATTATCATCTAAAAAAATACATTCTTCATAGCCCAAACTCATAGCCACATCAGCACAAACAAGCCCATGTCCACTCGCACCATAAATGTAAATTTTTTTAGTTCTTTCCATTAAATTTCTCCGTTGTCACGCACCCTTCTTTACTCACTCCACTTCTTTTTAAAACCTTTAACGCAGTTAAAAATATAATTTTTAAATCAAGCAAAAAAGAAATATTTCTAATATAATACACATCAAGTTCAAATTTTTTCTGCCAAGAAATAGCATTTCTACCATTTACTTGCGCCCAGCCTGTAATGCCTGGACGCACTTTATGGCGGAGTTTTTGCTCTTCATTATAAAGAGGTAGATATTCCACTAAAAGTGGTCTAGGTCCTACAAAACTCATATCACCTTTTAAGACATTAAAAAGTTGCGGTAATTCATCTAAACTTAAGCTTCTAACGATTTTTCCAAAGGCCTTTAAACGCAATTCATCGCTAAGCAATTCCCCATTTTCGTCTTTTTCATCACTCATTGTTTTAAATTTATAAATTTTAAAGATTTTTTCATTAAGTCCTGGACGGTTTTGAGTAAAAATTACACTGCCTTGAGTAATTTTTAAAAGCAAAGCGGTAATAATAATAAGGGGTGAAAAAAGCATCAGGAGAATTAAAGCTAAGCAAAAATCAAGCATTCTTTTTAAAAATTTTTCATACATTTTTCATCACCTTTTCATAAAGTTTTAAATAAGTCTTTGCAATTTCGTTTTCATCGTAATTTAACGCATCTTTAGCTGCATTTTTACCCAAATTCATTCTTAAATTTTTATCGACCAACAAAAGCTCGATTTTTTGTGCTAAGTCCTTACTATCTTTAGTTTTGGCCCAAAGTCCATCATAAGCGTTTGAAATCGCTTCCACGCAGCCTTCACACTCACTTACCACAATAGCCTTTCCACAAGCCTTAGCCTCCAAAACGCTTACGGGAAAACCCTCTTTATAGCTTGGTAAAACAAAAATATCACAATTTTGCAAAAGCTCCACTATATCGCTTCTAGCACCCAAATAATGCGCTTTACCAGAAGTTAAAAATTTCAAACTCGCACAAGAAGGATTATCATCTCTTCCACCTACTAAAACAAAATTTGCTCTATCTTTTAAAAGCTCTGCGCTTTCATAAAATTCTTTTACACCCTTATGCCACAAAGCTCTTGCTATCATTAAAATAATAGGCTTTTCATCGATATTTAAATTACGCCAAAAAGCTTTTTTAGCTTCCTTTTCTACTCTCATAGGAAAGAATTTTTTAAGATTAATACCCACAGATTTAATCACACAAATTTTATTTTCCTTAAGTCCTAAATTTCGCATAAAATCAGCATTTGAAGAATTGACAAAGATAAAACAATCAGCGATTTTAAAGCTTAATTTATAAAGAGTATTAATGATAAAACGCACCAAATTTTCCTTAAAACCTTGCTCGATATAAAAAGATCCAAGCCCTTCAACAAGCCCAATTTTATAAGGAATTTTTGCAAATTTTGCTGCGATTAAACCAAAGGTATTACTTTTATGTGCCCCACTTTGTAAAAGATCTAAATTTAAGCTTTTTAAAACATTTTTAAGATGTAAAAAATTTTTAAAAACCACAAAAGGATTCAAGCTCGCTCTTGAAAGATCATAAATGACAACATTTAAATTTAAATCCTTTAATTTTTGCGTGTATTCATCTTGCGGCACAATGATAAAAACCTCATCTCCTCTAGCTATCAAAGCCTTTATTATAGGCATTCTAAAATGATATATGCTTGCCCCTGCGTGAGATAAAAACCCTACTCTCATTTTTTTATTTTAAAAACCTTTGCATTTTTATCATTAATAATCAAATCATACAAATCTTTATCATAATTGTTAAAGAAAAACATTTGAACAAAAGCACTATTAAACATTTTTTCATCCATAATGATAAATTGACCTTGCGCGGTTTGAAATTGCTCTTTTAAGAAAAAGACATAAACTTTACCTTGTGTATCCATAGGAGTAACCTTATAATCGCCAGTTGTTACAGAATTTATCTCGATAATTTCTTTTACCGCATAAGTATTATTCTCATCATCTCTCCAAATTCTAAAATCTTCAGAAAGCTTAGATCCATCACTAAGTATAAATTCTCCATTATTTTGAAGCACAGCTCTTGTAACTCTAAATATAAAAGGATTTACCTCTCCTGTGCTTAAATCAATATTTGAAAAAGTTGCAACAGTAGAAAAAATATTCATCATTCTTGCTGGCATATAAATATAGACATCTCGCGTTTTTGGTGTTGAAATATTATAATTCTTATCCCTTAAATCGTATAAAAATAAATCAACATTGCTAGCATTACAATCTTTCATCATAGCTTGCAAGAGATCATTTCTTAAAATATCATTTTGTGGAGCATAAAAACCTTTTTCTGTATATTCAACACTAAGTCTTGCCATATTTGCAGCCGAAATTTGATCTTTGCTTAAAACAAAAGAAGGAAAGAAATTATCCTTACCCAAATGCTTTCCCCCATCAACCAAAGTTTTTACATCGCTATAATAACGGATAGGATAACCATAATCCCACCAAGCCACAACATAATCTTCCCTATCCGCTATACCTTTAAGCCTATTAAGAATTTCGGTTTCACTTTGAATAAACACACTAGGAGCTTTGTATTCATAGATATGTTTTAAGCCAAATACTAAACCCAAACTAAAAAGAAACGATAAGGTAGCAATTTTTACTCGTTTTTGTTTTTTTTGAATCAAAAATTCCATAATCGCTACCATAAAACAAAATAATAAAATAAAGGCAAGCAATAAGGAATTAAAATAGGTGGTATAAAATAAATTCAATACTAAATAAACAACAGAACAAAGTGCAAACAAGATTAAAGAAAAAAGTTGATATTTTCTTATTTTTTCTTCTTTTTTAAGCTCTATATTTTGTATAAAATTCAAGATTTTAACACCAATATAACCATAACCTAAAGCCATAATAGGCACAGCATAAATCGTAAATCTAAGTCCACCTTTAAGTGCTAAAAATCCAAGCGCTAACATTGGCAAAGCTAAAATCATACTTTTATGTTCCCTTAAAAGCCAAATAAGACCGATAAAGGCAATGATAAAAGTAAGCTCGTTAGTGCTAATTCTTTGCATAAAAACCGTCCAATCAATATCCCCAACCTCCTGAATAGTTTCATTAACATTAAAATAAACGAAATTTTGAGCCAAATTTCCTATGGCATCATTTTTAAAAATATAAAACTGCAATTGATAAATAATAGGATCAAGTCCTCCGCTAAAAATCAATAATATTAAAGTCAAAGCCCCTAAAATAGCAATAAGTCTAATTTTAAACCACTCATTTTTAAAAGCAAATAAAGCAAAAATCAAAGCCAACAAAGCTAACTGATAGAACCAAGCAAAAGGCGCAAGAGCTATCATCATAAAAATAATTGCCAGATAGGCTATATTATCTTTTCGGTGAAAGACATAAGTGTAAATTAAAAAAAGCCCCATAAAAGCACAATTTAAAGTATAACTTGATGGATACCACCAAAGATAAAAAATCATCGTAATAGGAAGCAAAATGAGTGATAATAAATCCTTATGTATAACCAAACGAATAATAAAAAACAATACAAACATTGGTAAAACAATCACAAGCATATCCGTATCATAATACCCACTCATCGTGCGATTATAATAACTATTTGCAATACTAGCTAAAGTGGCAGCGATAAGTCCCATTAAAGGTTGTTTGTATTCATTGGCAATTAAAATAATAGGAATGACAATCAAAGAAGAGAAAAAAGTACTCATATACAAAATAATAATTTCAAAGCTAAAAGGAGTAAATTTATAAATATAATAAGTCAAAGTCGAAAGCGAAGAACCATAATAACTTAAATCATTTGGCTGATGAAAGCCTGCTAACATATCTCTTGCACCTTCAGCAAAGACATAGCCATCATTAGACATAATCATTAATTGATGATTAAAATAAAACTCATCAAAATCACTTGCCCACCAAACCCAATAAAATCTACATAAAACACTAAACGAATATGCAAGAATGATAAATAAAAATAAATGATAATTTTTAAAATTTTCTTTTTTAAACATTTTTTATCCTAATAAATATTTTAAAGCATCGCGTGCGATTTTAACTTTATCAAAATCAAGCGCTCTAGTTTTAGCCTTTTGTTTATAAGCTTTTCTTAAATTCTCATCTTCAAGCATGATTTTTAAACCTTTAAACATAGAATTTTCATCATCAACTTCAACCAAAAACCCAAATTCATCATTGCCAAAAAGCTCTCTTGCTCCACTTTTATGGTCAGTGCAAACCACAGCACAACCACAAGCAAGACTTTCGATTAAAACATTTGAAAAGCCTTCAAAAACAGAGGCAAAAGCAAAAAATTCGCACTTGCTCATATATTTATAAGGATTATTATCAAAACCTAAAAGCAAAACCTTTTCTTCCAAATTTAATTCTTTAATTAAATTTTCCAACTCATTTTTAAGCACGCCTTCACCCAAAATCACAAGTTTTATATCGGTTTTTAATCTTGCATAAGCACGGATTAACAAAGCATGATTTTTGCCCTTATCAAGCCTACCCACACTTAAGATAAATCTATCTTTTAAGCCGATTTCTTCTAAGGATTTTTGTTCTATATTTTCTAAATCAATGGCATTATATAAAATTTCGCATTTGTTTACATCGATTTTAAAATTTTTAACTAAATCTTCCAAATTTCCCTTAGAATTTGGCAAAATCAGATCTGCCTTTGGATAAAGTAAAGTTATTAAAAATTTATTCACCAAAGAATTAAAATTATTTTTTGCATACATCACGCTTGGAGTAGTGCATTCATTGATCACAAGACGAGTTTTGTTACCAAAAATTCTTGCCATTAAAGCGATATAATTGGGACGATTTAGAAAAACAAATTCAGTGTCAATGTTTAAATTTTTACAAAGTTTTTTGTATTTTAAAGCCAAAAAAGGCAGTTTTAAAAATTTAAAAATAGGATTTTCACTTGGGTGTGAATGCTCTAAAAAATGGATATTACACTCAGGAATTTCATAAGAAATTTTATCATTCATTAAAATCACATGCACTTCAAATTTTAAACTCAAAATAGGCAATAAAGTCGCCACAACCCTTTCAGCACCACCACTTCCCAAAGAATAAATAAAAATCGCTAATTTTTGCATGCTAATCTCACTCTAATTTTTGATAAAAAAATAATTAAGCTATTTGGCACTATGCTTAATGCTAAAAGAATCAAAGCAGGGGTATTGAATTTGATTTTTAAGCTTTTAAACAAGCAAAAATACATTTTCTTAAATTCTTTTGCCAATTTTGCATAATAAGCAGCCATTTTATAATACATCGCACATTGGCTTTTATAGTCATTATCTTTAGAAATTTGAAGTTCTTTTTCTAAAATTTTAGCCAGTTCTAAATAACCAAGATAAACCCTAAAAGCATTTTTTGATGCAGCTTTTGTTACACTATCATCGCGGTTAATCCTATAAATTCTAAAAGCCTTATGAATATAAAAACTTTTGCTCTCATATAAATGTACCCAAAGAGTGGCTTCATTGCCATAAAAATTTTCATTAAAACGATGATTTTTAAGCAAAGACTTTCTAAAAACAGATAAAAATTCCCCACTAAACTTTGCCATCAAAAAGTCTTTTTTGCTTACTTCGCAATCTTTTTCAAGACCCCTTCCGCTAAATTTATCACTAAGTTTTGAATTCTCTTCAATCAAACAATTGCCAAAAACATGATCGTATCCTGATTTTAACTTTTCAATTAAAATATCAAGTGTATATGGCAAAAGTTCATCATCATCATCTAAAATCATAACAAATTCGCCCCTAGCCTCATCAAGACCGTTGTTTTTGTTGCCATTAGGACCTTGCTTGTATTTTGTATTTAAAACATACCTAATGCGTGCATCTTCTTTTTGCAATTCTTGCACAAGTTTAGCGCTTTCATCTTTAGAATGATCATCACTTATTATAATTTCTAGGTCTTTAAAATCTTGATTTTGCACACTTTTTATAGCTTTTTTTAATAAATTCGCACGATTAAAAGTAGGGATAATAACGCTTAAAAACACACTCATTTTCTAACCTCTTCAATGAGATCTAGCCATTGACTGGCTATAAAACCAGTATCAAATTCTTTGCATTTTTTACTAGCATTTGCAAGTATTTTTTCTCTTAAATTTTTATTTTCCATTACACGAGTTAGGCTTTGACTTAAAGCTAAATCATCATTTTTGGGCACGATAAAACCATCTTTTTCATCAGCAATTAAATCTCTTGCCCCATCCGTATAATCTGTACTAATTCTTAATACATCAAAAAACAAACTTTCTATCAAAACTGTAGGCAAACCTTCCACAAAAGAACAAAGACAAAGAATTTCAGCTCTTTGATAAAGACTTTTCATATCCTCAACACGCCCTAAAAATTCTATATTCACACCAGCAATTTTTGCTTCATTTTCCAAATTTTGCCTTAAAACACCCTCTCCTGCAATGCAAAAACGATATTTTTGCCTAAGCTCTAAATTCAAATTCTTCACCGCTCTAATAAACATGGAGGCATTTTTATTCTCATCTAATCTTCCCACAAAAATAACAATTTTTTCCTTTTTTATATCCGTTTTATCACTCAAAGTAAAATGACAAGGATTTAAAAGAACTTTTACATTTTTAACAAATTTTTCATAATATTTTTTATCACTACTTCCCAAAACACACAAAGCATTGCAATACCCAAAGCTTATTCTTCTTAAAAAACGCCAAATTTTAGACTTTAAATAACTTTGATGACTATGCTCGCTGATAATCAAAGGGGTTTTTATACCCCATTTTGCAAAAATACAAGCAATATTTGTCGTATCCAAAAAAGAAATAAAAATATCTGCATTATCTTCTAACATTGCTTTTCTTAGGGCGAAAAACCTATAAATTCTAGCCAAAATTCTATCCTTTAAATTTTGGTTTTTAAAATAAGGTAGAGATTTTACTTCTACGCTTTCATTTAAAGGATAGAAAGATTTTTCTTGATTGAATTTAATAATTTTAACTTCATGATTTTTGCAAAATTCATTTGCTAAAGTAACCAAAACCCTTTCAGCTCCTCCCGAATTTAAAGTTGAAATGATAAAAGTAATTTTCATAACAAACCCTGCTCTAGCGTTAATTTTCCATGCTCTATCTTATAAATTTTATCGCATTTTGTTATGGTAGAAAGTCGGTGCGCAATGATAATTACGGTTTTATCTTTTGAAATTTTATAAATTTCATCCATAATTTTTTCTTCACTTTGAGTATCAAGCGCAGAAGTGGCTTCATCAAGAACTAAAATTTCAGGACTTAGATAGAGAGCTCTTGCAATAGCAATGCGTTGCTTTTGTCCTCCGCTTAGATTATTTCCCCCATCGCCAACTTTTGTCTGCGCTTTGTGGGGTAAATTGTTTATAAATTTGTCTAAATTAGCTTGCAAAATAACCTTTTGCATTAATTTCTCATCTACTTCATCACCAAAAGTGATATTTTTAGCAATGCTATCATTGAAAAGATAAATATTTTGCGGAATATAACCTATTTTTTGGCGATATTTTTTAAAGGTGTTAGAATTTAATTTTTTATCATCAATTAAAATTTCTCCCGAATTTGGATTTAAAAGCCCAATGATTAAATCAACCAAAGTACTTTTCCCACAACCACTCTCGCCAATGAAAGCTATTTTTTCTCCTTTTTTTATCTCTAAATTAATATCTTTTAATAAATTTGGCTTACCCTCATAAGCAAAAGAAAGATTTTTTAATTTAATATGCTTTTTAAATTCTATATTTTCATTACCTAAATGCTCTTCTTTCTCTTTTAAAACATCATAAATTATATCAAGTGAATTCCTATAATATAACAAGTCATGATAAGCATTAATGATGCGATTTGCACTTGGCATCAAACGATAAAGTGCTAGAACAAACATAGAAATCATAGCCAAAATACTTGAAATATCACTCTTAGTCTTTAAAACCAAAAACACAACAATAAACACCAAAACACAAAAACCCACGCCTTCAAGATAAATTCTAGGCATAGCATTAACACTTTCATTGGTAATATTTGCCCTTGAAAAATCCATACTTTGATTTTCAAAGAGTTTTAATACCCCATCTTCTTTGGTTTTTAATTTGATTAATTTAAAATTATTTAAATTTGTTGCTAAAATTTCAAAAAAATTTCTCATAGCCTCTTCGCGTTTTTTACCTGCTTTTTTAATCATAGGAGAAAGCACTTTTACTAAAATAAAACCATTTAAACCCAAAAAAATGCTTAAAAATAAAGTGATTTTATAATCAATCAAAAGCATTAAACTATAGATCAATAAAATCACAAAAATTTCACTCATCATAAGCAAAAACGATGCTATCATCGTGCTTAAATTATACGCTTCTTGAGTGATGGTTTTTAAGAGATCAGAATGATTTTTTTGTGTGAATTTTTCATAATCAAAATGCAAAAATTTAGCAAAAACCTTATGAGCAATAGTATGATATCTACCCTTAGAAAATTTAGCCAATAAATGAAAATAATAAGCATTCAACAAAGCTCTAAAAATATAAAAAACAATTAAAGCGAAGCCAAAATACACCACAAATTCATAAATTGGCACATTAAAATGAGAATAAAAAGCTTTTAAATACTGATTTTTTTCAAACAAGGAAAAATCACTTGCTATGGACACAAAAGGCATAACTAAAGAGATCGCAAAGCTTTCCATAAAAGAAATAAGTATAGAAAAAAGCAATAAAAAAAATAAAAATTTCTTATCTTTTTTACTTAAAATAAAAAATAATTTTTTTAGCACTGCTTCTCCCACTCATAGGCACTTTTACAAATTAATTCCAAATCATCGTATTTTGGTTTCCACGAAGTTTTAGATCTTATTTTCGAAGCATCAGAAATAAGTACCGATGGATCTCCTGCGCGACGCGGAGCAAGCTCAACCTTAAAATCTACCCCGCTAACTTTTTTCATCGTTTCTATCACTTCTTTAACGCTAAAACCATGACCATAACCGACATTAAAAATATCGCTTTGATTATTTTGTAAATATTCAAGCCCTGCTAAATGCGCACTCGAAATATCATCAACATGGATATAATCTCTAATACAAGTGCCATCTTTAGTATTATAATCATCGCCAAAAATAAACAATTTATCCCTTTTGCCTGCAGCACACTCAGCAGCTACTTTAATGAGTAAAGTCGCCTTAGGATAGCGTTGGCCAATAGGATAAGTATTGCAAGCTCCTGCGACATTAAAATATCTTAAAATACAATACTTAAATTCAGGATGTGCCATATTAGCATCTTTTAAAACTTTTTCACTCATCAATTTACTCATACCATAAGGATTGATCGGCGCTAAAGAACTATTTTCATTCACAACAGAATTCTGTGGCTCGCCATAAGTGGCCGCAGTAGAAGAAAAGATGAAATTATTAGTATTATTTTCTATACAAGTTTGAATTAAATTTGTAGTATTAACAGTGTTATTCATATAATATTTCAAAGGATTTTGCATACTTTCAGGCACTTCAATGCTTGCTGCAAAATGCACAACAGCATCAAATTTTTCTTGCTTAAAAATTTCTTTAACACCCATAAAATCACTTAAATCTTGTTCGAAAAATTTAAATTTCTTTATTTTTTGCAAATCATCTAATGCGATTTTAGAACCCTTAGATAAATTATCCAAAACACAAATTTCATGATTTGTTTCTAAAAATTGTTTTAAGGTATGCGAGCCTATATAACCTGCTCCGCCTGAAATTAAAATTTTCATAATTAAATCCTTGCGATAATAAAGATAAAAAAATATTCTATTATATTTTTCTTAATCATCTTTCTTTAAAATAAATTTCTCAATCTCATTTTGAGCACAAGTAGAGAAAATCTCGACATAATTTCTGTGTTTTTTTTCCTTTTTTAAATATTCAACCATTAAATTTAAAAAATCCACATAATCACTTTCACATAAATTTCCCTTAATTAATTCATATTTTAAATACAGCATATAAGTATTTAAAACATCACTTTCGCAGTATTCATGAATTTTTTCATACTCTTTATTATAAAATAAAGTCATCACTTCATCGCCATGCACTTCATACTTCCCAGGAAGCCCTGCCATAGAACAAATCAAATCAAGCCTTAAACCCCTTGTACCGCCCAAAGATTCAAACAAATCACAATGCTTAAGCTCTGAAAAACGCGTTTTGTAATTATTCCATTTATCGCTTATTGTATCAAGATAGGTGCTTGCCTTAATATTGTATTTTAATGCCCTTAAAACCAAAACAGGCATATCATAATTTTTACCATTAAAGCTTACAAGCTTGGGTTGTTTTTCGATGAAATTGAAAAAATTCCTTATCATGCTCTCTTCATCATCGCCATCAATTTTATTCACCTTAATAAACCTGCCAAAACTATCACTCACAACAGCACAGATGCTGACAATTTTATGAAAAGGCAAAGGTAAAAATTCATTTCCGCTTTGTTCTTTTTGCCACTCAAGCGCCTTTAAACTTACTTCTAAATCACTACCTTCAAAAGCTAAATTTTTTCTAATGAGTTCAGTATCAGGAATGCTTTCACAATCAAACACACAAATATATCCTTCATTTTTTGCCATTTTTTACCTTTCTTTAAAATATTTTGTTAAAATCATAACAAAATTTCAAGACAAAGTTATCAATTAATGAAAATAGCAATTATTCGACTATCTGCTCTAGGCGATATTATACAAACGAGTATAGTTTTACAATTTATAAAAAAAATTAATCCAAAAGCTAGCATTGACTGGTTTGTTGACGAAAGATTTAAAGATTTATTGCAAAATCATTCTCTTATCGATCATATTTACGCTTTACCTTTGAAAGATAAAAAAATTCAAAAAACTTTAGCTTTGATTTTAAAAGCACGAAAAAACCATTATGATATGATCTTAGATTTTCAAGGGCTTATCAAATCAGCACTTAGTGCAAGAATGCTTGGTTCAAATATCTTTGGATATGATAAAGTAGGTCTTAAAGAAGCATTCGCAAGCAATTTTTATGAATATAAACTAGATATTAGCTATAATGAAAATGTTTTTATCCGCTATCTTTCTTTAACTTCTTTTGCCTTTAATCAAGAATTTACTCTACAAGATATCAAATTTAAAAACCCTTGTTTTAAAGCAGATGAGGAACTTAAAGAAAAACTTTCAACAATACTAAAGCTTTCAGAAAATCAACATAACATTCTTATCCATGTGGGTTCAAGCGAGGAAAATAAAATTTATCCTAAAGAAAAATTAGCCATACTTTGCAAACTCATTATTGATAATTATCCCGAGTCAAAAATTTTCTTAGCTTGGGGCAATGATAAAGAATTAAAATTTGCACAAGATCTTGTTGCTTTTAATCTTATTGCACAAAATCAAATTTCTATCTTGCCAAAACTCAATTTACAGGAATTAATAGCTGTTACAAAAATAATGGATCTTATTATTGGCAATGATAGTGGTCCTACTCATCTAGCCTTTGCTATGAATAAGCCGTCAATTACCATTTTTGGTGCAACTCCAAGCCAACGCAATGCTTTTGCAACACCCATCAATAAAATCATTGATTCTGGTAAAAAAATCCCCAATGCTAAATATCTTGATAAAAGTGATTTTTGCATTTCGCGTATTGATGAAGAAGATATCTTAAAGCTTGTTAAGGAACTTTTAAATGGATAAAAATTACTTATACTTAAGTCTTTATTGTATTTTAAAATTCTGTGTGAATTTTTTTCCTGATTTTATTTTAAATTTCATTGCCAAAACCATTGCTAGAATCACCTTTTGGTGCAATAAAAAACACAGAAAAATCATTGATACAAATTTGCAATTTTGCTTCCCTGAAAAAAATAAAAAACAAAGAGATGAAATCGCGTTAAAAATTTATCAAAATTTCACTGATTTTGGCATTGATTTTATTAAAAATCAAAATATCAGTAAAGAAGAAGTATTAAAAAAAGTTATTTTTGAAAACGAAGATTTTCTAAAACAATCTTTAGAAAGCAAAAAACCCATCATTTTAATAACAGCTCATTATGGAAATTGGGAATTAAGCTCTTTGGCCTATGCAGCCAAATTTGGTGCTATTTCCATAGTTGGGAGGGCTTTAGATAGTAAAATTATGGATAAAATTTTAAGCAAAAATCGCACCCAATTTAATATTGAACTCATTAATAAATTTGGTGGATTGAAAAAAATGTTTTCTTGTTTAAAAAATAAAAGAACTTTGGGAATTTTAACCGATCAAGATGCGACGGATAATGAAAGCATGGTGCTTAATTTTTTTGGTCATAAAGTTAATTTTATAGTTGGTGCTAGTGTTCTTGCAAAAAAAACCAATGCCTTAATCATTCCTTCTTTTATCTATAAAAACGAAAATAAGGGTTATAATATCAAATGTTTTAAGCCTATGGACGCGAATAATCATAGTATTGAAGAATTAACTTTATACCAAGCAAAATGCTGCGAAGAAATGATTAAATTTAAACCTGACGAATACTTCTTTTTCCACAAAAGATTTAAAAGATTTCATAGTCAAGCTTATGATTAATCTTCTTCTTTAAAAGCTCCAAGTTTTAAAATTTTTTGCATTCTATTGGCAACCAATTCTCTTTTATCTGTATTTTCTAATTCTTCGATAGCTTTAACAACATAATTCACTATAGCCACCGCTGCTCCATCTTTATCTCTATGAGCTCCATTTACAGGTTCTTCAATCACATCATCAATCAAACCTTGAGTTTTAAGATCATCAGCTGTAACTTTCATTGCCTTAGTTGCAGCTTCACTTTTTGTCGGATCATTCCAAAGTATAGCCGCACAACCCTCAGGAGAAATGACAGAAAAAACAGAGTTTTTCATCATAGCGAGCTTATCAACAACCCCAATAGCCAAAGCTCCACCACTTCCACCTTCGCCAATAACAACTGCAATAGTAATGGTCTTAAGATCACTAAGTTCATATAAATTTGTTGCGATAGCCTCACTCTGCCCACGCTCTTCAGCTCCAACACCAGGATAAGCACCTGGAGTGTCAATTAAAAACAAGATAGGAATTTCAAATTTTTCGGCAAGTCTTGCAACCCTTAAAGCCTTGCGATAGCCTTCAGGATGAGGCATACCAAAGTTTCTTGCAATTTTCTCCTTGGTTCCACGCCCTTTTTGCTCTCCTATAACTATAATCTTTTTTCCACCTAAATAACCTGCATAACAAACTATAGCGGGATCATCTCTATAAGCTCTATCTCCATGTATCTCATAAGCATCAGTTAAAATTGCATTAATATAATCCAAAGCATAAGGGCGATCTGGATGTCTTGCGAGTTGCAAACGCCCAAAATCACTTAAATTTTTATAAGTTTTTGCAATTTCTTTTTCTAAATTTTTCTGCAAAATTGCAACCGCTTCAAAATCTCCTTTGATTTGAGCATTAATGATATCTTCATCAATTTGTTTAATATTTTTTTCAAAATCTAAATAAGAAGCCATATCAATCTACTTTTTTAAATACTACACAACCATTTGTGCCACCAAAGCCAAAAGAATTACTCATCACCACTTTTAAATCTGCTTTTCTTGCTGAATTTGGCACATAATCCAAATCACACTCTTCATCTTTAACAAATTGATTGATAGTTGGAGGAATCAAACCTTGATCTAAAGCCATAATGCTAATAACAGCTTCAATAGCACCAGCAGCACCCAAGCAATGTCCTATTTGACCTTTAGTCGAACTTATGGCTGGAATTTCATTTCCAAAAAGCTCCTTAATGGCTGCTGTTTCATTTTTATCATTCACGGGAGTTGAAGTTCCATGCGCATTGATATAGTCTATTTTTGGATTTCCTGCCATTTTTAAAGCTTTTTTCATAGCTCTTAAAGGGCCATCTAAAGTTGGTGCGGTAATGTGGTGCGCATCTGCACTTTCACCAAATCCAACAAGCTCAGCATAAATTTTAGCCCCTCTTTTTACTGCCGCTTCATATTCTTCAAAAACTAAAGCACCAGCACCCTCGCCCATTACAAAACCATCTCTTTCCTTATCAAAAGGTCTTGAAGCGCGAGTAGGATCGTCATTTCTTGTTGATAAAGCCTTCATTGATGCAAATCCACCAATGCCAACTGGACAAATAGCTGCCTCTGCACCTATAACTAACATTTTTTCAGCATTGCCTAAGACTATGCTTTTGTAAGCCTCGCCTATAGCATGAGTTCCTGCTGCACAAGCAGTTACGCAAGAAATATTTGGACCCTTAAGTCCATGCTCGATAGAAATGAGACCTCCGAGCATATTCACAAGAGCTGAAGGGATAAAAAAAGGTGAAATTTTACGCGGTCCTCGTTCAGAGCAAATAATTGAATTTTTTTCTATATTTGGCAAGCCACCGATTCCAGCGGCCGAAACAACACCAAATTCTTCTTTATCTAATTTCTCATCAAATTTAGCATCTTCCATAGCTTCCTTAGCGGCTTTAATGCCAAGCTGAATAAATCTATCCATTTTTTTAGCTTCCTTAGGATCAATAAATTCCAAAGGATCAAAATTGCTAATTTCGGCAGCAATTTGTACTGGAAAATCACTTGTATCAAAAAGAGTAATTTTTTTCACGCCACTTTTGCCTTCGCAAATTGCGTTAAAAGAAGTATTTTTATCTAAACCCAATGCATTAATCATGCCTATGCCCGTAACAACAACGCGTCTCAATCAGCTCTCCTTAAAACAATAAACAAGTAAAAATTATTTTTGAAGATTATCGATATAATTTACCACATCTTCGATTTTAACTAATTTTTCAGCATCGCTATCTGGAATTTCCACATCGAATTTTTCTTCCAAAGCCATTACAAGTTCTACAACATCTAAAGAATCCGCACCTAAATCTTCAATGATTTTAGATTCCATTTTTACAGAATCAGCATCTACGCTTAATTGTTCTACTACTACAGCTTTTACATCATCAAAAGTTGCCATTTTTTCTCCTTATATAAAATAAACGAAATGCCATTTTACTAAAAAAAAGCTAAAAATTATATAATGGAATAAAAAATATTTTATAATTACTCAGTAATTATATGTATAATATAATTATTATCAATTTTATTTTTAAGGACAAAATAATGCTTTTTTCACAACTTATAAAAGAAAATTCAAAAATTTGGGATGAATATTTACATCATGAATTTGTAAAAAAATTAGAAAATGGAAGTTTAAATAAAGAAAATTTTCTTTTTTATCTTAAACAAGATTATATTTATCTGATCAATTATGCAAAATGTTATGCAAGACTTGCACTAAATGCAAATACGGCAAAAGAATTGCGTTTTGCTATGAAATTTCAAAACTATATCATAGAAGGCGAAATTGAACTTCATAAAAGCATTTTAAATTTAGGCATTGATGCGGATAATTTAAGCGTCAAAGATGAAAGTATAGTAAATATTGCTTATACGCGTTATATGTTAAGTGTGGGCGAAAGCGGAGATTTTTTAGATATGTTAGTGGCTCTTAGTGCTTGTGCCATAGGTTATGGTTATATAGGAGCTGAAATTTATCAAAGACTTGGAGAGAAAAATTTAGCAAATCATCCCTATAAGGAGTGGATCTTAACTTACGCAGGCAAAGAATTTCAAAATGAAATTCAAGAATTTGAGGAATTTTTAAATTCTTATACTCAAAAAATATCACAAGAAAAATTTAAAAAGTTAAGTGAAATTTTTTACAATGTAGTGCGTTTAGAAAGTGCTTTTTGGGAGCATGCTTTAAAAATGCAAATTGAAATTTAAAGCAAGGAATTCCTTGCTTTAAGCTTTAAAAAGTTTAAACTCTCCATTACTAAATTGCATTCTAGCACTCAAATTATCAAGATAAAAAACTTCAAATTTAGCATTTAGCGGATTTTCATATAAATCCGCTAAATAAGGATATTTTTCAAACATCATCTTTTTTACTTCTAAATTTGATTCAAAAACCGCATTGGCTCTAAGTCTTAAAAAGTGCCACTTTTTGCACAAGAACAAAACTCGATTCCATTGTAACTTTTTATATGTTTAAAAAGTCCTTTAGAATTTGAAGTGCAAAAATAAATCCTATCTCCTACAAGTAAAGGGCTTTGTATAGGACGCACTCTAGGATTTCCACAAGTGCCTAAAGTGGCTAAAAATGCCGGCGCATTATCATCTAAAAATTGTACAATTTCCTTTAAATCCATCTTTTTCCTTACATATATAAACCGCCATTAATCTTAAGTACATCGCCTGTTACATAAGAAGCATAGTCGCTAAGTAAAAATGCCACACAATTTGCCACTTCTTCAGGTTCTGCAAAGCGTTTTAAAGGGATATTATCTTGATAAGCTTGTTTAATTTCATCGCTTAAAACTTCAGTCATATCGCTTTTAATAAAACCTGGGGTTACACAATTAAAACGCAAATTTCTGCTCGCACCTTCTTTAGCAAAAGATTTAGTCATCGCAATCATTCCACCTTTGCTTGCAGAATAATTAACTTGTCCAGCATTTCCCATCTCTCCTACGATTGAAGCGATATTTACCACCGCACCAAAGCGTTTTTTACTCATAATTTTTAAAGCTTCCCTGCAACCTAAAAATGCTGAATTTAAATTCGTATCCACAACGCCACTAAAATCTTCTAATTTCATTCTTAAAGCGAGTTTATCATTGGTTACACCTGCATTATTAACAAGATAACTAAGCTCTCCATCGCTTTCTACTATAGTTTTTACCCCATTTTCAATTTCATCTTCTTTACTTGCATCAAATTTAATCACAGCAGCCTCGCCACCATTTGCAATAATTTCATCTTTTAAAGCATCTGCAAGCTCCGGCTTTGAGCGATAATTAATCCAAACTTTAAGCCCAAAACTCGCTAAAGTTTTTGCTATAGAAGCACCAATGCCTTTACTCGCACCCGTAATCAATACATTTTTTCCACTAAATTTCATCAACATTCCTTAAAAATTAAATTTTAAAATTGAGATTTTATCTTTTTTATCTCACAAAAAGCAAACAAATTAAAACAAAGCCTCATTCATTTCTTTTGGAATTTCTAAGTCTAAAATTTTAAGCACACTTGCGGCTATATTACTAAGTCCCATATTTTCTTTGATTTTAGAAACTCCTTTTGCTTCAACAAAAACAAAAACATCAAAAGTGGTATGATTTGTCAGCAAATTTCCTTTTTCATCTTGCATAGCTTCACAATTTCCATGATCGCTTGTGATAATAAAAGCATAATCATGTTTTCTCGCACACTCCACAACTTCACCCAAGCAACTATCCACTGCCTCAACGGCCTTAACCGCCGCATCAAAATCACCTGTATGTCCTACCATATCACCATTTGCAAAATTTACAACTATAAAATCCTCACCTTTTTCTATCCCTTTTTTGACTGCTTCGCACACTTCAAAAGCACTCATATCAGGCTTTTCATCGTAAGTTTTTACCTTTGGACTTGGAATTAAAACCCTTGTTTCATTTTCCAAAAGCTCTTCTTTTCCACCATTAAAAAAGAAGGTTACATGGGCATATTTTTCAGTTTCTGCAGTGTGAAGTTGGCTAAGTCCTGCTCTAGAAATCACCTCAGAAAGCGTGTTTTTAATCTCTTCTTTTTCAAAAAGCACACCAAGTTTAAATTTATCATCATAAACACTCATAGTGAGTAAATTTTCAAAGACTTTTTCTCGCTTGAATTCTTTAAATTCTTTAGAATTTAAAACCTCTATGAGTTGTTTCATTCTATCATTTCTAAAATTGATAAAAATCAATCCATCTTCTTCCCTCATACCCTTATAATTCTCATTTTGAGCTGCCCCAATGAATTCATCAGTAATATTTTCTTGATAGCATTTTTCTAAATACTGGACTAAATTTGGCACACCTTTACTTTTACCCAATAAACAATCATAATACTCCTTAACCCTTTCCCAACGCTTATCCCTATCCATAGCATAAAAACGCCCACAAAGCGTAGCAAAATGCACACCCAAATTCTCGCAATGCTTTTCTAATTTTTTAATAAATTCTAAACCAGTCGTAGGGCTTACATCGCGTCCATCAGTAATAGCGTGTGCGAAAACTTCATTGCCATTTTTGGCACAAATTTCAAGCAAAGCGTTAAAATGCGTATTCATAGAATGCACCCCACCATCGCTATAAAGCCCTATAATATGCACTCTTTTGCACTTTTGCAAAAGTTTTTTTAAATTGTCATTTTTTTCAAGCTCTTTATTTTCTATAGCCTTATTGATACGTACCAAATTTTGATAAATAATCTGACCGCTACCTATACACATATGCCCTACTTCGCTATTTCCCATTTGTCCTTCGGGTAAACCTACCGCTAAACCACTAGTTTTAAGTAAAGAATTTGGCACCTCTTTAAAAAGCCTTTCGTAATTTGGCTTTTTAGCTGCTTCAAAGGCATTAAATTCTTTATTTTCATTAAAACCAATTCCATCTGTAATCACTAAAATACATTTTTGTTTCATTTTCCACTCTTTTATAAGAAATTTTTTGGTTAAATTTTACTAGAATTAAACTTTTAAAAACCAAAAATAAGGCTAACTTTTGTATTATCTCTCTGAATTTAGTAACTATGCTTTTTTTACCTATATTAGCGTGCGTGCTGGTTTTGCGTTTTTTATAGCATTAGGTTTGACTTTATTTATTATGCCAAGATTTATTACTTGGGCAAAAGCAAAAAAAGCAAATCAACCTATCTATGAACTTGCACCCCAAAATCACAAGGTTAAATGCGACACTCCAACAATGGGTGGACTTATCTTTATAGCCTGTGCGGTTTTTACAAGTTTAATTTGCGCTAAAATTGATAATATCTTTGTTATTACCGCCCTTTTATGTTTAATTTCTTATACACTTATAGGACTTATCGATGATTTGGGAAAAATTTTAAAAAAGAACAATCACTCAGGCTTAAGCCCCAAAGTAAAACTTATAACGCAAATTGGAGCGGGATTACTTTGCGTAACACCTTTGTACTTTAGTCCAGAATTTAATACGCAATTTTACATTCCTTTTTATAAATATCCACTTTTTAATATGCAAATCTTTGCCATAGCTTTTTGGATTTTGGTTTTGATTTCAAGTTCTAATGCTGTAAATTTAACCGATGGACTTGACGGACTTGCAACCGTTCCTAGCATTTTTTCTTTGGCAACTTTAGGGATATTTTTATATTTAAGTGGAAATTTAAACTATAGCGAATATTTACTCCTGCCAAAATTTCAAGGCTTAGGCGAAGTTGTGATTATTTGCGCGGCTTTAATTGGTGCTTTGATGGGCTTTTTGTGGTATAACTGCTATCCTGCACAAATTTTTATGGGAGATAGTGGAAGTCTAAGTCTTGGAGCTTTTATCGGTTTCTTGGCTATTATCAGTAAAAATGAAATATTGCTTTTACTTATAGGTTTTGTTTTTGTTTTAGAAACCATTTCGGTTATTTTACAAGTGGGTAGTTTCAAGATTTTTCATAAAAGGGTGTTTAAAATGGCACCAATCCATCATCATTTTGAAAAAATAGGCTGGGTAGAAAATAAAATCATCGTGCGTTTTTGGATGATTGCCTTACTCACAAATTTACTAGCCCTTGCTTCACTAAAGATAAGATAATGAGAAATTCACTTTTTGGTTATGGAAAAACTACTCGTGCTATCGCAGAAATTTTGGGAAAGAAATTTGGTGGTTTTGATATTTATGATGATAAATTTCAAAACCAAGACGAAGATGAATTTGGTAACCGTCTTTTAAATCCTAAAGATTTTAATGAGAATTTAAGCAAGCTTGAAATTCCAAGTCCTGGTTTTCCAAAAGATCATATTTTGATTAAAAAGGCAAAAAATTTACAAAGCGAGTATGATTTTTTTTACGATGCAATGCCAAAATCTGTTTGGATTAGCGGGACTAATGGTAAAACCACAACCACACAAATGACACAACATTTATTAAAGCATATTGGTACACAAATGGGTGCAAATGTAGGTACACCTCTTGCTAAGCTTGATCCTTATGCTAAACTTTGGATCTTAGAAACCTCATCCTTTACCCTGCATTACACTAAAATAGCAAAACCTGAAATTTACGCACTTTTGCCTATCACGCCTGATCATCTTTCATGGCATGGAAATTTTGATAATTATGTTAAGGACAAATTAAGCGTTTTAGAAAGAATGAATGAAGGTAATGTAGCTATACTGCCAAAAATTTACGCTAAAACACCGACAAAAGCTTATGTTATAACTTATGAAGATGAATTTGAACTCGCTAAAAGATTTAGTATTGATACGCAAAAAATTAATTTTAAAACCCCATTTTTACTTGATGCTATCATGGCTTTGAGTATAGAAAAAATTTTACTTGATCGCGCTAGTATTGATTTTTTAAATACCTTTGTGATGGAAAATAATAAATTAGAAGAATTTAAAGATAAAAAAAATAGACTTTGGGTCAATGATACAAAAGCTACCAACGAAAGTGCCGTAATGGCGGCTCTGAATCGCTACAAGGATAAAAAAATTCATCTCATTATAGGTGGTGATGATAAAGGGGTAGATTTAAACCCCTTGTTTGAATTTATGAAAAATTTTGATATAGAACTCTACGCCATAGGAACTAGCACTAAAAAAATGCTTGATTATGCTTTAAAAACGAATTTGAAAGCTCACAAATGTGAAATCCTAGAAAAAGCCGTGCAAGAAATTTCTAAAGTTTTGCAAGAAAATGAAGTAGCCTTGCTTAGCCCAGCTTGTGCAAGTTTGGATCAATTTAGCTCATATTTAGAACGCGGAGAAACTTTTAAAAAGGAAGTGGCAAAAATTCAATAATTTTTAACTTTTATAAAACAACGGTTGTAAAAACAAAGTTTTCTAAAAAATTCAGCAAAAAGAATCTTTCAAAAAATATCCAAGCAATAAAGATCTTTAATAAGTAAAAATTTATCAAAAATCTTATTTATTTCAAATTTTATATTTTAAAGTTAAGTCTTGCTTTTTTTAAGGCTTTCTAATAATTCTTCTATATTATAAATTCCTCTATGTTCTGGGGTTAAAAGATGGATAAGTATGTCGCCTAAATCAATCACACTCCATTCTTCGCTGCTTTCTATGTTTAAAAACTCTTCGCCCTTGGCTTTTAGCTTGGTTTTAAGCTCATCGATTAAAGATAAAGCGTGCCTTTCACCCAAAGTTGCAGCAATGATAACATATTTTACAAAGTATTCTTGCTCGCTCATATCGAAAGTTTTTACATCTTCTGCTTTTTTTTCATCTAAAATTTTAACGATTAAATCTACTCTTTCTTGCATTTTTTTCCTTTAAATTTTTGAAATTGTATCAGTTTTTTTGTAATTTTTCATAATAGCTTTTTACCTCATCTTTAATCTCATCACAAACTTCATTAGTATCTAAAGTACTTCGTATAAAAGATGAAGCAATTTTTATATCGGTTTTTAAATCTTTAAAATTCTTTGGGATTTCTATACCATTGCGATTTGCAATGATAAATTCCACTAAAGAATTTAATTTTTCAAATTCGTGCCAAAGATGAAGTTTTTCTAAATGATCTGCACCGATTAAAAGATAAAATTTACTAGGATGATAAATCTTATAAAGATACTCCACGCTTTCAATGCTTGGTACAGGGCGTTTTTGCTTGATTTCAAAGTCGCAAATTTCTACTTTTTCTAAATTCCCCCAAAGTTTTTCCACCCAAAAAAATCTTTGCTTTTCATCGGCAAAAAAGCCTTTTTTAAAAGGATTAATAAAAGTAGGCATGATCACAAGCTTATCAATATCAAGTTTAGCTAAAGCTTCTGTTACAATAGCGTTATGTCCTTTATGTGGCGGATCAAAACTACCACCAAAAAGTGCGATTTTCATTAAATTTTTAACCTTTTTTTTGTAGAATAGTAGCATTTTATTTTGCAAAAGGAAATTAAATGGCTATAAAAGTTGCTATAAATGGTTTTGGGCGTATAGGAAGATGTGTTGCAAGAATTATTTCGGAGCGTGATGATATCGAGCTTGTGGCAATTAATGATACCACAGATATTGAACTTACAAAATATCTTTTTAAATATGACACGGTGCATGGTGAATTTAAAGGTGAAGTAGATAGCAAAGGTAATGATTTAATCATCAATGGCAAGTTAATCAAAGTATTTAAAAGTCGCGATGTAAAAGATCTTGACTTTGCAAAATACGGTGCACAAATTGTTTTAGAATGCACCGGTGCACATTTAACGAAAGAAAAATGTCAAGGCTTTTTAGATATGGGAGTGCAAAAAGTGATCATGAGCGCTCCGGCAAAAGATGATACACCTACTTATGTTTTAGGGGTAAATTCACAAAATTATCAAGGTGAAAATATCATTTCAAATGCAAGTTGTACTACAAACTGCTTAGGACCTGTGTGCCGTGTTTTACAAGATAGTTTTGGCATAGAAAAAGGTCTTATGACGACCATACATGCTTACACAAACGGACAAAGCATTATTGATGCAAAAGCCAAAGATAAACGCCGTTCTCGCGCTGCAGCACAAAATATCATCCCAACTTCTACAGGTGCTGCAAAAGCTATGAAACTTGTAATGCCAGAACTTAATGGCAAACTTCACGGACAAAGCATGCGTGTGCCAGTGATTGATGTTTCAAGTGTGGATTTAACCGCACAACTTAGCAGAAAAGTTAGCAAAGAAGAGCTTAATGAAGCTTTTAGAAAAGCTGCTAATGGAAATTTAAAAGGCATTTTACTAGTAGATGATGATGAGAGAGTATCAAGCGATTTTATCACTTCGCCTTATGGGGCTATTGTAGCAAGTGATTTAACTCAAGTGATTGCAGATGATTTTATCAAAGTGATTGCTTGGTATGATAATGAGTGGGGCTATTCAAGCCGCTTGGTAGATATGGCTGTGTATATTTCACAAAAGGCTTAATAATGAGTGATATTATTTCCATAAAAGATATTAATTTAGCAGGTAAAAAAGTTTTTATAAGATGTGATTTTAATGTTCCGCAAGATGATTTTTTAAATATCACTGATGATAGACGCATCAGATCGGCAATTCCTACGATAAGATATTGTTTGGATAATGGTTGTAGCGTGATTTTAGCCTCACATTTAGGTCGTCCAAAAGAAATTAGTTCAAAATATTCCCTAGAACCTGTTGCAAAACGCTTAGCAAGACTAATGAGTAAAGATGTGATTATGGCTAAAGATGTTATAGGCGAAGATGCAAAAAATAAAGCTACAAATTTAAAAGCAGGCGAAATTTTATTGCTTGAAAATTTGCGTTTTGAAAAAGGCGAAACTAAAAACGATGAAAATTTAGCTAAAGAATTAGCTTCTTTTGCAGAAGTTTATATCAATGATGCTTTTGGTGTGTGTCATAGAGCACATTCTAGCGTGGAAGCTATTACTAAATTTTTTGATGAAGAACATAAAGGCGCAGGATTTTTACTTCAAAAAGAAATCGATTTTGCTCAAAATCTTATCAAATATCCTACTCGTCCTTTTGTAGCCGTTGTAGGCGGATCAAAGGTAAGTGGAAAATTACAAGCTTTAACTAATCTCTTACCAAAAATCGACAAACTCATCATCGGTGGTGGTATGGCTTTTACTTTTCTAAAAGCACAAGGTTATGATATAGGAAATTCACTTTTAGAAGAAGGATTGATAGAAGAAGCAAAAAATATTCTCACAAAAGGCAAAGAACTAGGGGTTAAAATTTACCTACCTGTTGATGTGATCGCAGCACAAACTTGCTCCCAAGAAGCCGTGATGAAATATGTGCCAATTCAAGAAATTCCTGCAGGTTGGATGGGGCTTGATATTGGTCCTGCAAGTGGAAGGCTTTTTAGGGAAGTTTTAGCTGATGCTCAAACCATTTGGTGGAATGGACCTATGGGCGTTTTTGAGATCGATAAATTTTCAAAAGGTAGCATTAAAATGAGCCATTATATTAGCGAAAGCAATGCCACAACCGTTGTGGGTGGTGGCGATACTGCTGATGTTGTAGCTCGTGCTAGAGATACAGATGAAATGACTTTCATTTCTACAGGTGGTGGTGCCTCACTTGAGCTTATCGAAGGTAAAGAACTTCCAGGTGTTAAGCCTTTAAAAGCCAAGGTTATAGAATGATATTTGCCGCAAATTTAAAATGCAATCATACAAGATCAAGTTTTAAACTTTATGCAAATACCTTAAACAAAGCCCTTGAAAGCACAAACGATGAAATCATTGTTTTTCCACCAAGCATAGCTTTCTTAGAAGATAAGTGCAATTTCATACAAGGGGCGCAAAATTTTTATCCTTGTGTAAATGGTGCATTTACAGGCGAAATAGGTAAAATGCACTTGGATGAATTTAGCATAAAATGCGTTTTAATAGGACATTCTGAAAGAAGAGCTTTGGGTGATGAAAATCTTATTAAAGCTAAATTTGATTTTGCAAAAGAGCATGGTTTTAAAATTATTTTTTGCATAGGCGAGGATTTAGAAATCAAAAATCAAAATAAAACCTTAGAATTCTTAGAAAAACAATTAAAAATAATTGACTTAAATTATGAAAATTTAATCATTGCTTATGAACCTATTTATTCCATAGGAACTGGAGTGAGTGCTACAAAAGAAGATATTAACAAGGTGCTTGAATTCATTTCTTCGCTTAGCAAAGCACCTTTACTTTATGGCGGAAGTGTGAATGAAAATAATATTAAAGAAATTTTAGCTATTAATCATTGTAGCGGGGTTTTAATTGGATCTGCTGCTTTAAAAGTAGAAAATTTTATAAAATTAATTAAAGGATAAAAAATGATAATGAAAGGTAAAAAAGGTCTTATTGTAGGTGTTGCAAATAATAAATCCATTGCTTATGGTATAGCAAAAGCTTGCTTTGAGCAAGGGGCGAGTTTGGCTTTTACTTTTTTAAATGATGCTTTAAAAAAACGCGTTGAGCCTATCGCAGAAGAGTTTAATTCTAAATTTGTTTATGAACTTGATGTGAATAATGAAGAACATTTAGCAAGCATAGCCGATAAAGTTAAAAAAGATTTAGGCGAGATCGATTTTATAGTTCATGCAGTAGCTTACGCACCAAAAGAAGCCTTAGAAAATTCCTTTTTGGAAACTTCAAAAGAAGCCTTTGATATTGCAATGGGAACTTCTGTGTATTCTTTACTTTCTTTAACAAGAGCAGTGCTTCCAGTGCTTAAAGAAAATGGTTCAATTTTAACACTAAGCTATCTTGGTGGTGTTAAGTATGTACCTCATTATAATGTTATGGGTGTGGCAAAAGCAGCACTTGAAAGCTCTGTGCGTTATTTAGCAAGAGATTTGGGCATAAAAGGAATTCGCGTTAATGCAATTTCAGCAGGACCTATTAAAACTTTAGCAGCAAGCGGGATAGGCGATTTTAGAATGATACTAAAATACAATGAAATCAATGCCCCATTAAAACGCAATGTAAGCACTCAAGATGTAGGAAATTCAGCAATGTATTTACTTAGCGATTTAGCACGAGGGGTAACTGGCGAGGTGCATTATGTCGATGCGGGATATAATATCATGGGTATGGGCGATGTAGAAAAAGATGAAAATGGAAATACCATACTTTGCTGGGACAAACAAAAAGGATAAAAATGACAAAACTTAGCAATGAGGAATTAAAAGAAATACTCACAAAACGCATTGAAAAAATCAAAAATTCAAGTTTAGTAGATGAAAAAAACATCAACGAAGAAAGCGTTAAAACTCTTGCTAAGCATTTATCTTTAGGCAATGAAATTCCGCCTTTAGCAGCGAAATTTTTTCAAATTGCACCGAAAATGAAAGTCGTTTGGCTTCATCTTTGCGAATGCACGGGGTGTAGTGAGAGTTTGTTGCGTTCAGAGCTTCCTAGTTTTGATGAATTTATTTTTGATTTTTTTTCTTTAGAATACCACGAAACCTTAATGGCTGCAAATGGGACTAAGGCTGAAGAACTTTTAGAGGAAGTTTTAGAAGATGAATTTGTTTTGGCTGTAGAAGGCGGTGTTGCAGCTATTGATACCTTTTTTCTTACTATCGGATCAAAAGGCGAAAGTGGCTTTGAAATTCTTAACAAACTAGCTACTAAAGCTAAAGCTATTTTTGCAGTAGGTACTTGCTCAAGCTATGGTGGAATCCAAGCTGCTTATCCAAATCCTAGTAAAACTTGCGGTATAAGCGAAGTTTTAAGCCAAAAGGTAGTTAATATCCCCGGTTGTCCGCCAAGTGATGTTAATATCATAGCAAATTTAGCTTTTTATGCACTTTTTGATACCTTACCAGAGCTTGACGCACAAAATAGACCTGTATGGGCTTATGGAAAATGTTTGCACGATTTATGCGAAAGAAAAGCGAAATTTGAAAGTGGCATTTTTGCGGATACTTTTGATGATGAAAAGGCTAAAAATGGAGCTTGTTTATTTAAAATAGGTTGCAAGGGACCTTATACTTATAATAATTGTCCCAAAGTAAAATTTAATTCCAAAACCTCATGGCCAGTAGCCGCAGGGCATGGATGTATCGCTTGTAGTGAAAAAAATTTCTGGGATGAATTTGGAAATTATGAAAAACCTATGGCAAATATTTTTTCTTATGCTAAGCTTACAAATGAAAAACAAAATATAGAATTTACGCTCAAAGAGCAGATTGAAATTTTATCAACTATGGACTTTGAATTTGAAAGCAATGTTAAACTTATTTTACAAAATATAGCTAAAAATAAACTTGGGGCATCATTGATAGAAAATTACAAAAAAGCATTTGAAAAAAATTATCATTTTATAGAACAAAATTTTGATGAAAATTCTCAAATTTCAAATGATATTTGGAAATATTTTGAAATTAATTTTATTTTAGCCAAGGGTGAATTTTTAAAAGATAAAAATGACTTTTTAAATGCAGCAAAAAATTATGCTTTTAAACATGCAAGTCCTTATGATTTTAAACTCACTCTTGCCGAAAAATCAAAGCTTGATATTAGCAAATCCTTTCGTATGCCTTTAATTTATCTTTGCGGTGGACTTGATTTTGAAGGTATTGCTTATAGTGCTTTAAAAGCTTTTGAAAAAAGCATTCAAAGCGTGGTGGAATTTAACAAGCAAAAAATAGGTTAATTTAACACAAATTTTGTAATATTTAAACCCACAAAAGCGACTATATAAGCCACAGTGCAAGTAAAGATAAAAAGATATAAAGTATATTTAGCTTTACCGCTTTCTTTTGAAAAGACTATAGTAGCTGCAAAGCAAGGATTGTAAATCATTACAAATAAAATATAAGCTACCGCAGTTGGAAATGGGATAGTCTTTGCAATGGTTTCTCTTAAAGCTAAATTTTCTTCATCTACTTCAGAACCCAAAGAATAAAGCACTCCCATGGTTGAAATCATCACTTCTTTTGCCGCTAAACCGCTGACTAAAGAAACGCTTAATTTCCAATCAAGCTCAAGCGGAGCAAACACAGGCTCAATAGCCTTGCCAAACTGTCCTAAATAACTATTTTCAATAGCAAGCTCTTGTTTTTCTAATTCACTCAAATTTACATCAGCAACATTATTTTGCGGAAAGTTACTCGCAAACCATATAAGTAAAGATGCTAAAAGTATGAAAGTTCCAGCCTTTTTAAGATACATTTTAGCTTTATTGTAAACCATAAACCAAACTAAATGCCAATTTGGCATACGGTATTTTGGCATTTCCATTACAAAAGGCTCATCAAATCCACGAAAAGCTGTCATTCTTAAAAGTTTTGCCGCACAAAGTCCTAAAATCGCACCTAAAATGTAAATTCCAAAAAGATAATTTCCTGCTTTTTCGCTTGGAAAAAAAGCCCCGATGAAAAGTACATAAACAGGAAGTCTCGCACCGCAACTCATAAAATTTATAACAAAAAGAGTTAAAAGTCTATCCCTTTTATTCTTTAGCGTTCGTGTAGCCATAAAAGCCGGCACAGAACAACCAAAACCAGTAATAAGTGGAATAAAACTTTTTCCATGTAAGCCAAATTTATGCAAAATTCCATCAAGCAAAAAAGCGACTCTTGACATATAACCTGTTGTCTCTAAAAGTGCGATGCCAAAAAACAAGATGATAATATTTGGCAAAAACAATACCACAGCACCCACACCACCTATTATTCCATCAGCCAAAATAGAAGCTAAAAGTTCATTAGAAATATACTCTTTGCATAAATTACCAAAGGCGGCAAATCCACTCTCTATATAATCCATAGGAATTTGTCCTAAAGTAAAAGTTAGCTGAAATAAAGCCCACATAAAAAATAAAAATATAGGAATTCCTAAATATTTATTTGTCAAAATAGCATCAATATTTTTGGTGAGATTTTTATTCTTTTTTTTGCTTTGGCTTAAAACCTTCATCGCTACCGCTTTTGCAAAAGCCATTAAATTTTCTCTAAAAATCATATTTAAATCTTGAGTGTCGTACTCCATAAATAACCTATTACGCGCACTATTAATAAGTGAATTTAACTCATCAAATTCACTTTGCTGTTTTCCTAACAATAAATCAAAAGCAAATTGCCTATTAGAAAGATCATGGTGATTTAATTTTTTATTATTTAAAAATTCAGTGATTTTGTCAAGTTCATTTTCAATAACATCGCTATAAATTCTTTGCGGAGCGATGAACTGTTTTTCGTGATTTTGGATAATAAGTTCTAATAAGCTATTTAAATTTTGCTTTGTTTTTGCAGAAACACTAATACAAGGAATTTTTAAAAGCTCTTCTAGAGCCTTGTCATTAATCCAAGCACCTTCATTGTGCGCCTCATCTTGCATATTTAAAGCTAAAATCATTTTTTTATTTATATCCAAAAGTTGCATACTTAAAGCAAGATTGCGTTCTAAATTTGTAGAATCTAAAACATTAACAATAATATCGTAATTTTCATTTTCTATGTAATTTTTTGTGATTTTTTCTTCTTCAGAATAACCATCTAAGGCATAAGTTCCAGGCAAATCAATAAATTTAATTTCATAATCTTTATAATATGCCTTTGCCACAGCCTTTTCAACGGTTACACCTGGGAAATTTCCCACTTTCATATTAGCTTTACACAAAGCATTAATCAAAAGACTTTTACCCACATTAGGTTGCCCTACAAGTACAACATTAATTTTTTTCATTGCGTTATCTTTTGTATTTTAATTGTTTTTGCTTCATTGGCTCTTAAAATCACGCAACTATTTTCGAGTTCCACCATTAAAGTAGATTTTCTTAAAGATGATGAAATTTTTTTAATTTTTCTCCCTTTGATAAAACCAAAACTAAAAAATCTATTTTTAAGCTCATCAGAAGCATCAATATCAATAATTAAAGCTACTTCATCATCTTTTAAAACATCAAGCGTCATTTTGCATCCTTAAGAAACAATAAATAAAAAATTGTAACATTTTTAAGATAAATCATATCTTAATTTTGATAACGATTAGCAAATTTATTTTTTAAATGCTATAGCTTCAATTTCAACCTTTACACCCTTAGGAAGATCTTTAACGGCAATAGCTGAACGCGCAGGATAAGGGGCTTTAAAAAACTTGGCATAAATTTCATTCATTGGAGTAAATTCATTAATGTCTGCTAAAAAAACCGTTGTTTTCACTACATTTTCAAAACCAAGTCCATTTTCTTCTAATATAGCTTGCAAATTCTTTAAAACTTGAGTGCTTTGCTGAGCAATATCTCCATTTACAACTTCACCATTTTGCGGATCAATAGGAATTTGACCTGATATAAAAATAAAACTATTCGCTTCTCTATAAGCCGAATATGGACCAATAGCTTTTGGATATCTTTGCATAAATTTTCCTTTCAAAATACAATAAAATCAAATTTTAGCAAAGATATGTAATTTTTAAGTTTTTATTAAAAGCTAAAAAGAAAAAGTTTGTAAATTTTCTAGATCTTGAATTTGATTTATTATATTTTGTGCTCTTTTTAGTTCGACACTTCTTAAGGCATTATCTAAAAATTTAGCCTTTAGCTCTTCAAAGCTCAAAGGATTATCGAAATTACCTTTATTTATAAATACATCCTTTTTAATCACTCTTCTATCTTGCAAAATAGCTTCTATATGCCCTGGGAAATACTTTGGAAAGCCGCTTGATTTTCTTTTTTCATAAGTGATTTTTTTAGCAAATTCTAGTACTTCATCTCTTTTTAAATTTTCATAAGAAGTCAAGGTAATTTTGCCATCAAAAAAACCTAAAGCCATCAAAAAAGGCATGGAAAATTTAGCCGCGTAAGCACTATTTGGGGTATATTTTGCTTCTAAAGGATCACAAATAAAAGAAATAGGCACCTCATCTACAAAACAATGTATGCTTTTAATTTCGTCTGCTTTTAAGCCGTCATTTCTTAAAGCAATAGCACAATCAATAAGCCCATGTGCAAAATGACAACTCGGATAAGGCTTTATAGAAACTTGCATAACTTGCCAAATTTCACCCAAAGCTTCACAAAGTTTAGCTTTATCGCAATCTTGCTCTATGCCAAAACATCTAAAGATATTATCCCTTCCTTCAAAGATACTAAGAGGACCACTCATACCATTTTTAGCGCAATTTGCAACAAAAATTCCATTCTTTATAGCATTGGCAATATGCAAAACTTTTGAATTTGATCCATTCGATAAAAATTCATTTACCCCACTTGCAAAGCTTCCTGCAAGCCCTAAAGCATTAATGATTTGTTCTTTATTTAAATCAAGCATGACACAACTCGCACTCACACTTCCAAAAATTCCAGCAATAGCAGTAGTATGAAAACCGCGTTTGTGAAAACTTCCCTTACTTGCAATGCCAACTCTAGCAGCTACTTCCCAGCCTATGATAAAAGCTTTGATGATTTTTTTAGCATCTTTACTCACACTAAAACCATAACTCAAACAAAGCGGAGTTAAAATAGCACTTGCATGTAAAATAGCTTCTGTGTGCGTATCATCAAAATCAAGCGCATGGGCTGCTATACCATTAAGCATAGCAGCGCTTATAGCGTCAATTTTTTCCTCTTTGCCCCAAATTTGAGTATCACCTTTAGTATTAAAAACTTTTAAAGCATTATTAACACATTCTTCATTACTTGCAGCCAAAGCTGTCCCAAGGCTATCGAGCATTAATTCCTTAGCCCTTTGCACTACACTTGATGGGATATCTTCAAATTTAAGCCCTACGATAAAATCAGCTAAAATCTCGCTATAAAGCATTTTTATTTCCTATTTTAAAATTTCAGATGAAGCGATTTTTTCTAAAAATTCATCTACAAGTTTTGGTGCATAACCCACATAAGTAGTCGCATCAAGCAAGGCATCAATGTCTTTTTCATTTAATACTTTACTTACTCTTTCATCACTTAATAATACTTCTTTAAATGTTTTATGACCTTCTATGCCTCTCATCGCATTTTCATAAACAATCTCATGTGCGTGTTGCTTTCCATAATGATCACTTAATGCAAACATAACGCGTTCTGCTAAAACAAAGCCATCTAAAATATTTAGATTTTTAAGCATTTTGTCTTTTTTAACTTCTAAATCACTAAAAACAAATTTCATATTTGCCAAAACCACTGAAAGCATTAAGAAAATTTCAGGTAAAAGTTTCCATTCCATTTTCCAAACTTGTCCATCTCTTTCATGCTCATGTCTTTCAATATCACTTAAAATCGCAATATTTGCTCTTAAAGCATTACTAACAGTTACTGCATTTTCACTTACCGCAGGATTTCTTTTGTGTGGCATAGTGCTTGATCCAACTTGTCCTTTGCCAAAAGGCTCTGCTATTTCATCTATTTCATTGTGTGTAAGGATTAAAAGCTGATGTGCTATTTTGTTAAAGGTTGCATTAATATTTCCTAAAACATAACCAAGCTCTATAAAACGATCTCTTGCAGGCTGCCAAGAAATATCAGGTACATTTAAATCTAAATTTTCCAAAGTTAGCTTTTCTACTTCATTACACTCATCGCTTAAACTTGCTTTAGTTCCTACTGCACCTACGATTAAACCTACATATAATCTTTTTTCAAGCTCCATTATCCTATCATAATGGCGGTTTAATTCACTAAGCCAAATAGCAACTTTGTGTCCAAAAGTTATAGGTAAAGCTTGCAAAGCTAAAGTTCTTCCCATCATAGGGGTGTTTTTATGTGTTTTAGCAAGTTTTGCTAAATCTTTTGCTATAGCCTTTAACTCGCTTTTTATGATTTGCATTGCTTCTTTAAATTGCAAAACAAGTCCAGTATCAATAATATCTTGAGTAGTAACTCCAAAATGCACAAATTCGCCCAAACCATTTTCACAAGCCTTTTCTAAACCACGAACGGTCGGCACTAAAGGATGTTTGGTTTTTTTAAATTCAGCATAGATAAAATCCATATCCATAAATTCATAATGAGCTTTTTTTGCTATCTCTTCTGCGGCATCTTCTGGTATGATTTTAAGCTTTGCTTGTGCTTTTGCTAGGGCAGCTTCTACATCAAGCCATTTTTGAATTCTATTTTCTTCACTAAAAATAGCTCTCATTGCAGGAGTGCTCCAAGAATCTGCTAATAATCTATGATCAAATACACTAATTCCTGTCATTTTATCCCCTTATTTTTTAATACTATCAAAAGCCTGTGTTAAATCAGCAATTAAATCTTTTGTATCTTCAAGCCCTATATGAAATCTTACAAATGGACCTCTTGCACTCCAATCGGTTGCTGTTCTTGGCGGAGTAGTAACGGTTGCTAAACTTTCATATCCACCCCAACTAGCACCTATTGAAAAATACTCTAATTTATCTACGAATTTAATAGCATCTTCTTTGCTATACCCATTTGCAAATTCAATTGTAACCATACCATTTGCACCTTTATGATCACGCATAAAAATTTCATGATTTGGATGAGTTTTAATTTTTGGATAAAAAATAGTTTTTATTTCTTTTCTTGTTTGTAAAAACTCTACGATTTCATCAGCACTTTTTTCATGAGCTTTCATTCTAACATCTAGCGTTCTCATACCGCGAAGTACTAAATAAGCATCATCAGGACTTGTTGTAAAACCTAAAGCTTCAGGAAGTTTGTCAAAATTCTTCCATTCTTTTTCATTAATCACTACTATACCCATAGTAACATCTGAATGTCCACTTAAATATTTAGTTGCAGCAATAACTGAGATATCTACACCAAGCTCAAGTGGATTTAAAAAATACCCACTAGAGTATGTATTATCAATAGCTACAGGAATATTGTGAGCATGTGCTATTTTGCAAAGTTTTGGCAAATCTATGATTTCATAAAGTATAGAACCTGGACTTTCACATAAAATAAGTTTTGTATTTGGTTTAATTTTTTCTTCTACATCAGAAGCATCTGCTTTTAAGAAGTCAATTTCTACACCCATTTTTGCTAAAAATAAATCACAAATAGTTCTAACAGGTCCATAAATAGCATCAGTAATTAAAAAATGAGCATCTTTACTAGCATAATTTAAAAGCACCATAGCTAAAGCTGCAAGTCCTGTTGGGAAAAGTTGAGCTCTATGTCCGCCTTCTAGCTCACAAATTAATTTTTCTAACTCAAAATTTGTAGTCGTTCCTCTAGCGCCGTAACTTAAAACACGCTGAGTTTTTCTTAATTCTCTGTATTCTTGCCAAGTAGCGTGATCTTTAAAAAGTATGGTTGATGCACGCATAAGTGTAGGGTTAACCGATCTTACAGGAACATTTTGATCTCCTCTACCACAATGGATAAGTTTAGTTTTTGAATTCATTTTTTCTCCTTTTTATAAATAAATATAAGTCATAATAATATTAGTAATCGCAGCCACCAACATAGGAATAGCTGTTCTTTTAACCACTTGCAAAGGATTTACTTTTGCAATAGCTGAAATTGCCAAAATTGCCGGTGCTATAGGACTAACACATCTTCCAAAACCTGTCATAATTTGAATTGGTGCTATCATAGTAATGGTTTCAACACCAAAATGTTTTGCTATGTTTGGAATTAATGGCGCAAAAGAAAAAAATGCTGCATTTCCAGAACCCATCAAAAAAGCACAAACTGCAAGTAAAATAGATACTGCAATAATAATAGCAAGCACGCCAAATCCAGCACTTTGGCAATATCCTATCAAAGTATCCACAAAACCAACCGATAAAAGTCCATTTGCAAAGACCTGACCGCAAACTATCAAAGAAACTGTGATTACAAATAAATGCCCCATTCCTTTAAAGAAAATCATAATAGAATTAAGAGTTTCTACTATACTTTTATAGCGTATCATTTCAAAAATAATAGCCACAAAAGTTGAAATTACCATTGCTACTGGAACATTCATTTTAATTGCAGTGCTAGCAGCTGCTTCAACCTCTTCGACACTACTAATTCCAATCAAAACTAAAAAACTATCTAAAACCGAACTAAAACCTAATATTAAAACTAAAGGGATTATAGGCAAAATAGCATAAATTCTTGGTGGTTTTTTTAATTCTTTTTCTTTGTCCTCATTTTGACTTAATTCTTTTTCTACTTCTTGAGCGTTGAAAACAAAATTATCTCTTTTATCAAAGAATTTATTGCTAAGATAAATCGCAAGTCCCACTGCTAAAATGATTGGTAAAGTTGTAGGCAACTGATAATTTACAAAATAGATCGCAGGATCAATATCAGCCACTTTTGAAGCCATGATAACATTACCACTTCCAGGTCCATGATCTATGTATTGACAAATTGCAATCACGCTTAAGGCAGATAGTTTTGAAACACCCGAACGCACCAAAATAGGATACATGGTAACCATAAGCAAAAGTCCAAGTCCTGCATGAGATGGGATAAAAAGAACTAAAAATTGCACGATAAAATATGCAATTATAAGCAAAACATAGGGAGATTTTACCATTTTTAGAGGTTTTTCAAAAACCTTAAAAAGTGCATAGGAAGCCCCAACATGATCCATATAAGCAGAAAATCCAGCAATACACATTAAGGTAAGACCAAGACCTGCTAAAGTACTTGACATTGTTTGGTTAAAAACTTGAAAAATATCAAAAAAGGCTAAATTTAAAGAGCCTTTTTCAATAACATGTGGAGAAAGCCCAAAAATAGCAGCCAAAGAAAGCAACAACAAACCACTTAAAAGCAATGCCATGTGAGCATTGACTTTTTTATAAAGCATAAAAACAAGTAAAATTACGCTTAATAAAGAAAAACTAAGACCTAGCATGGCTTATCCTTTTGAGGCTATGACTTCTATTTCAATTTTTGCTCCTTTTGGTAGATCTTTTACCGCAAAAGCGCTTCTAGCAGGATAAGGAGCTTTGAAAAACTCGGCATAGACTTCATTAAAAGCTAAAAAGTCAGAAATTTCAGCTAAAAAACAAGTCGTTTTAACAACTTTATCGTAAGAAATTCCATTCTCTTCTAAAATAGCACCAATATTTTTTAAAGATTGTCTAGTTTGTTCTTTGATATCCAAACTTTCAATCTCACCTGATGTAGGGTTTATAGGTAACTGTCCCGAAATAAAAAGCATACCATTTGCTTCTCTATAGGCCGAGTAAGGACCGATAGCCTTTGGATAATTTGTCATTTTGTCTCCTCTATAAATAAAATTACAATAAAATATTATCAATTTAATAATAACTTGTCAATATTTTTTTATTACAATAATAAAATATTATTTATTAAGAATATTTTTAAAAATTTAAAGTTAGAATAAAATCTTAATTTCAATCTAAACTTTGGGGTATGTTATGGATGAAAAGCAAAAAGAACAATTTATCAAACTTACAAATTTTTTAGGACAAGTTTTAGGCAAACAATATGAAATAGTTTTTCATGTAATTGACGAAGAAGGTGCTTATATCGCAGCCATTGCCAATAATCATATCAGCGGTAGAACTTTAAAATCTCCACTAAGTGCTTTTGCAAGCGAACTTATACAAAATAAAGCTTATTTAAAGGAAGATTTTTTATATGACTATAAGGCTTTAATTGGAAAGTCAAAACTTGTTAGAGGTTCAACTTTTTTTATAAAAAATACCGATAAACTTGTGGGAATTTTATGTATAAATCACGATACTAGTGCGATAAGAGATGCAGTTTGTAAAATCATAGACATAGAAAAATTAGATGATATGAGTGAAATTTTAAATCCAAACAAAGAAAATAATGAAAACAATATTGAAATAAATGATTTGGGAAATATAGAAACTTTAAGTCATTCCATAGAAGAAATTTTAGCCCAAAGTATTGATATGAATTATTTAAACGCTAATTATCAATTAAGTATTAGCCAAAAAGAAGAGATAGCAAAAACCTTATACGAAAAAGGTATCTTTAACATTAAAGGTTCTGTACCCATAGTAGCTAAACTCTTAAAAATTTCAGAGCCTAGCGTTTACAGGTATTTAAAAAAATTTAAATAAAATCATTTTTTAAATAACTGCAAAATTTTTAACGAAATCTTTTTTGCTAAACTTTTTTTGGAATTTTTACTTAAAAACTCTGCTACATCTTTACGGCCAAACATAATAGCAAAAGTATAAGGCGTCATCCCTAAACCATTATTTTCATCAATATTTGCTCCATATTTCACCAAAAGCTCACACATAGGCAAATAACCTTTAAAACAAACCCCTGCAAGCGGAGTTTGACCGCGATCATTTTTCTCATCAACTTTTGCACCTTTTTCTAAAAGCATTTTAGCACACTCATAAGAATTATTATAAGCGGCAAGCATTAATAAAGTATCACCTTTGTGTGTTTTTAAATTAACATTAAGTCCTGCTTCTATCATGGTTTTTAGGTTTTCGCATTCATCATTTCTAGCAAAATTAAAAGCCATTTTGCAAAGCTCGGCAAATCTTTTTTCTTCTTCTAAACTCAAAGTCATCATCACTTTTCCTTAAATATTTATAATCTTTAGTTTGCCACTTTTAAAGTGGCAAGTAAAAATTATTTTCCTAAAGCTTTTTTTACTCCATTTGCATAATCACTTGAAATTTTTTCAAAATGATTTAAAGCTCTAGTGATAATTTTTTCATCTACTCCTTTCATAGAGGCAGCGATATTGTTAAAAAGTTGTGCTTTTTGACTATCATTCATAATGTTAAATAAAGCCCTTGGTTGAGTATAAAAATCATCATCTAGTGGGGCAAATCTTTGTGCAACATTATCTATGGCAAGATCGGGCTCAAGATAGCTTTTATCTTCTTTTGGACTATAATCATAACTATTTGGCTCATAATAAGCTGCTTCATTTTTATAAGTGTCAAAATTCATAGCACCCGCTACATTATAAGTATTTACTTCGCTTTTAGCACGATTTACAGGAAGTAAATGGTAATTTGTTCCTATGCGATATCTGTGCGCATCAGGGTATGAAAAAATTCTAGCTTGAAGCATTTTATCAGGACTAAAACTAATACCTGGAACTATATTGCTAGGGCTAAAAGCTGCTTGTTCAACTTCATTGAAGTAATTTTGCGGATTTTTATTTAAAACCATTTCACCAACATCCATTAAAGGCACGATAGAGTGTGGCCAAATTTTAGTTAAATCAAAAGGATTAAATCCAAGTTTTTCTGTGTCATTTTCGGCTAAAATTTGCACTTGTACTTTCCATTTTGGAAAATCTTTATTTTCAATAGCTTCATAAAGATCTCTTTGGTGACTTTCTCTATCATCTGCGATGATTTTTGCTGCTTCTTCATTAGTGAGATTTTTAATACCTTGCATAGTTTTAAAATGAAATTTTACCCAAAATCTTTCATTTTTATCGTTGATGAAGCTATAAGTATGGCTTCCAAAGCCGTGCATATGACGATATGACGCAGGAATTCCTCTATCGCTCATAAGTATGGTTACTTGGTGTAAGCTTTCAGGGCAAAGTGTCCAAAAGTCCCAAGCAGCATTATTGCTTCTTAGATGAGTTCTAGGATCTCTTTTTTGAGTGTGAATAAAATCAGGGAATTTGTAAGCATCACGGATGAAAAAAGTCGGGGTATTGTTTCCCACTAAGTCCCAATTTCCTTCTTTGGTGTAAAATTTAATTGCAAAACCTCTTACATCGCGTTCTGCATCAGCTGCACCTGCTTCACCTGCAACGGTTGAAAAACGCAAGAAAAGTGGAGTAACCTCACCTTTTTGAAAAATTTTAGCCTTAGTATAAGCACTTAAATCTGCAGTGATTTTTATCTCACCATAAGCTCCACTTCCTTTTGCATGAACAGTTCTTTCTGGAATTCTTTCTCTATTTTGATGAGCAAGTTTTTCAAGCAAAATATAATCTTGCATAAGTAATGGTCCCTTAGCACCTGCACTTAATGAATTTTGATTGTCAGCAATAATATTGCCAAAATCATTAGTTAGTTTTTTCATTGTCTTCTCCTAAATAATAAATTTTATTAATTGATAAATTATATTATTTTAAAAATAAAAATAACATTAAATAATAAAATTTATTATTTAATAAATACAAAATATTTTTGCAGATAACTAAACATAAACTAGAATTAAAAAATAATTTTTAAAAAAGCAGGAAAAGGATAAAAAGAGTAATGCTAGAAAAATTTCTAGCATTAAAAATTAAGAAAAATGAGGTTTAATTTGTGCTATCCAAGCATCAATTCTTGACTCAGTTTGATCTTCTTGGTTGTCATTATCCAGCGCTAAACCTACAAATTTACCATCAACAACGGCATCACTTGCTTCAAAATTATAACCATCAGTCGAAATCTCACCTACTAAATTTGCTCCAGCATCTTTTAAATTTTGTGCAAGTTTTCCCATACCACCGCAATAAGTATCAGAGTAACTTTCACTATCTCCCATGCCAAATACAGCTACTGTTTTACCTGAAAGCGAAAGTCCTGAAAAATCAAAACCATCCCAATCATCTTGCAAATCGCCACTTCCCCAAGTTGAAGTTCCGCAAATCAACTTATCATAAGAATTGATTTTTGCTGCATCTACATCACTAACATTCAATACATCACTAATCCCTAGTTTTTCAGCGATTGTATTTGCCGCACCTTCAGTATTTCCCATTGAACTACCATAAATAACTGCTACTGACATTGTTTTATTTCTCCTTTTAATTTATTTGTAATTGAATACGGAACTAATTTTAGCATAGTTTTGTTTTTTTCGGATAAAAAATGTTTGATTTCTATGTGTCTTTTGAAATTTTTATTCTTAGGAAAAATAATATAAAACCTTGAAAATTCTTGGTTTTGTATCATTTTTAATGCTTGATTGACTTCTAAAGCAAAATTTGACTTTTGATTTATATCGCAATTCTTCGCATAAATTAACACAGCAAAATGTCCATCAATAAGCAAAAAATTATCTTTTAATTCTAATTGTCTTTTTGGATTTTGTTTAGCAATTTTTTCATACACATAATTGATAAAAAATTCCCTTGCATTAAAAATCAATTCCTCATTTTGATAAAGCATTTGTATCATTCTTGCTACTGGCATTTTTGGTGTAAAAAAAACATTTTTGAGTACTGAAAAATCCTTGTATTTATACGCTTTGATCCATAAATGAGAAAAAATACAAAATTTTTTCAAAGGACTTTTGTGCTTAGCCTTTAAAAATGAAAATTTTAAAATATCTTGAATTCTTTTTTCAAAAATCATTCTAAAATTTCTAGCATTTTTTGCATAAGCTATAGGAATCACAAGTTTTTCATCAACAAAAGCATTGTACTGATGTAAAAAAGTTAAATTTAAATCCTCCCTAGTCAAATCCTTAAAAACATCAGGAATAAATTCTTGTTTAAAATTAAAACCAAATGGCATCGTTTAATCCTTATTTTTGCAAGAAAAATTTTGATCAAGATTAAAAACTTTGCAATACTCACAATACACACAACTCACACTTCTTTTCGCGCAAACCAAAGGAATATTTCTTTTTTTAGCCTCGCCTTTAATTTTTTTCATCGTATTGTGGTTTAAAAAACTTGTCAGCATAACAATACATTTTGTATCTTGAGGAATAGGTTTTTTATTAACTCTGTTTTCATTTCTAGCATCCCAGTGTTCGATTTTTTTAGCCCCCAAATCATATAAAACCGCCTTAATAGGCGTTATTTCATCAGCACCTATAACCAAAACAGACATTTTGCTCTCCTTTTATATAATTATTTTGAGAATTATTATTAATAATATCATAAAATATATTAATTTATTTTGAATTTTATTATCAAAATAAATTAATCGTGAGATACTGCTAAAAATAAAAAATGATTTACTTAGATTTTAATCACACTTCTTGAATTTTAATTTCATCTTCTAAACAATACACCAAAAAGGCAGAAGTCTCTTTTTTAAGAATTTCTCGCAAGGAATCTTTATAAAATTTCACTTGCTCTATATGCTTAGTTTGCATCAATAAACTTGTCTTATAATCCAACACACAAGCGCTTTTTTCATCTAAAGCCAACAAATCCACTCTTTTAATTTCACCATTAAAACTAAAATCCTGCTCTTTTAAAAGCTGTTTATTGGCAATAAGCTTGGAAAAATCATCGTTTTGCAAAAGCATTTTGATTCTTTTAAAAAGTCTCGTAAAATCCTCTTTGCTTAAAAAATGCCTAAATTTTCCTTTCGTTTTCTCACAAAGTGTTTCAAAATTTTCTCCATAAGGCAATTTAAGATTTTGCATAAAAAAATGAAAAGCATTACCAAAATAAATTTCAAAGGAATTAAGATACTGCTTATCTTCGACTTCTTGCAAACCCACTTTGACAAATTCTAATAATGCTTGTTGTTTTTCATTGGAGTTAGTATCGAGTTTTTCTTCAGCTATAATCTCACCTCTTTCCTCACAAGCCAAATTTAAATATCTATCGCTGCTAAAATAACTTAGATAACTTCCATTAACCAAAGCTTCATTTCTTTTGATGATAATCAAAGATTTTTTAGCCCTAGTCATAGCCACATAAAGTTTATTAATTTCATCTTCTAGCTCGGCTTTTTGTATGGACTCTAAAAAAGCATTATATTTTTCATCTTGAGTGTTTTTGCGAATTTTATCCCTAATCTTAAGCTCCCAACCCATTGAAATATCATACTCTAACAAAATTTTATCTGTATTATTTTGCGGCTTTGAAAGACTATCAAGTAAAATCACATGATCAAATTCTAAACCCTTGGACTTATGCACACTCATAATGCTAATACCCCAATTTTGCTCATTAAGAATTTTTAAATTACAAGGCTCAAACAAAAGTTCTAAAAAATTATTTTTACTTCCGGCGTATTCGATAAATTGTATCAAAGCAATATCGCTTAGATTTAATTTTAATTTTTTTGCCAAATAAAGCACATTTTTCATAGCGCTTTTACTTAAATCAAGCTCTAATCTTGGAAATTCTTCACCTAACAACTCCTTTAAAAATACGCCATAAAATTCATCCCCAAAAATGCAAAATTTAGCATATTCTAGCACTGCCTTTACGCTGGCTTTATTTTCTAGCAAAACATTACTTTGCGTAAAAGCAGAAATTCCATTTTGATGTAAAAATTCCAAAACAAGATCCGCATCATCATTCTTCCAACACAAAATGCAAATTTTTTCTAAAGCGATATTCTTACTTTGCAAAAAGCGAATTTGCCCTAAAAGTGTTTCTAAGGTTTTTTCTTTGATTTCTCTTGATTGTTCCTCTTTAGGTTTCTTTTCTTCATTTGACTGGATAACACGCACAAAACCACCTTTTTTGCTCTCATCATTAGGGGTTTTTTGAGCTATATAGTTTTGAAATTTATTTTCAAAAATTTCATTAACAAAATCAACCAAAATCTTTTGTGAGCGATAATTTGTGTCCAAATTTTCTTTTTGAATTTGCACAAAATCTTTTTGCAAAAGATCAAAAAGCTCTTTTTTACCTTTGCGAAAACGATAAATACTTTGTTTTTTATCACCCACATAGAAAAAACTTCTATTCTTTTTCACGCCTTCACCAGAAACTAATTCTGAGATAATAGGAAGTAAAATTTGATATTGTATCACACTTGTATCTTGAAATTCATCGATTAAAAGATGGGAAATATTGCCGTCAAGTCTAAAATATATCATATCCTTTAAATCGCTTTGCATCAAATCAAGCACTTTTTTACTGACATCACTAAAACTTAAAATATTTTTATTTTTATGGATAATATTTTTAGCCTCACCAAAATGCTCTAATAAATTCATCAATTTAGCGATTTTAAATTCTTCAAGCTCGTTAGCATAAACATTTAAAATTTTTAAGAACTCATCTCTTTTTTTAGAAAAAATTGCATCTTCATTATACAGATCTCGCAAATATTTTGTGCTTTCAAATTTAGACATAAAAGGTTTTTCTAAAAACTCGTTCAGTTCAAGCTCTTCATTGTCAAAATTAGCACTTAAATTCTTATGATTTAAACCTAAAGCATAAGATCTAAGATCTCTATAGGCTTCATTAAGTTTTGTTTTATCACAAAAGCTAATTTTTAGATTATCTTTAAAATAAGCATTCTCATAAAGCCTTTCAAGCTCTTTAAAAAAGGCTTCTTTTTCATCAAATTCACAAATATAATAAGCCAAGTCCCTAAGCTCTTTCGTGCTTAAAATTTTTAAAAATACTGCCTTAACATCAAGCTCTTCTTCGCTGATCTCAAAATCACTCATAAGCCCCAAATTTAAAGAAAAACTCCTTAAAATTCGACTAAAAAACGCATCAAAAGTTGAAATTTTTAAATTTTGCCTTAAAAAATCTTGCTTCTTTTGATCCCTTAAAGCAATAAGCTCGTCTTTAGAAAAGTCTAAAAGCTCACAAAGAGCTTTGCATTCTGCATTTTTACTGTCTTGCTCTAAATACAAAAAAGTATCAATAACGCGTTTTTGCATTTCATTGGCTGCTTTTTTTGTGAAGGTTAATGCTAAAATTTCATTGATTTTTGCACCCTGTAAAATCAAAGCCACAAAACGCACACTCAAAGCAAAAGTTTTTCCACTTCCAGCACTGGCTTCTAAGGCTAAAAAAGGCTTAAATTTACTCATTTTAACTCCTTTTTATAAAGAAGCTTATAAGGACAATACTCATCTTTTGTATTTTCAAATTCTATCTCTTCTTTACTTTGCAAAACAAGCTCTTCAAGTAATTCTTCAAGCTCCAAAACATCTTTGGTGTTTTTGCCATTTTTAATTTTAAAATCATTTAAATCATAAAATTTTGCAGCACAATTCTTGCCTATCAAAAGCTTATAAAAAGCCAATTGATATGAATTATCTTCTATTTTTCCGCTTTTATAATCAAGAATCAAACGATCATTATTTAAGTTATCAATACGGTCAATAGTCCCTATTAAATCCACGCTAAAACCATTTTTTAATTTATATTTCTTAGGAGGCTTTATCTCAAATTCAGTTTTTTCTACCCTATATCCTTGCGAAAAACGCTCATTTTCTACCTTTGCAAAGCGTGCGAATTTTAATTTCAAAATTTCAACATCAAGTTCTGAAATTTTCGCAATTTTTGCTTGTTTATGCAATAAAAACATAAATTCATCTTCATCAAAAAAATTCTTATTTTGCTGATAATAGAGTTCTAAAATTTTATGTATAAAAATACCTAAATTTTTAGCACTTTTTTGCTCCTCTAAGGCACGAGGTTCTAAAAGATTTAAAATATAACGATAATAATAAGTTCTTTTTTGCTTCAAAAATAAATTCAAACGACTAAAAGATAAAGGGGTGGCAAAAATATTATGCCTTAAAATAGGTGCCTTAAGAGGCTCTAAATTGGGTTTTTTTTCTTCATAATCTAATTTTAAAGCATCTAAATAAGCTTGGGGACTGATTTTATTATCCTCTTCAAATTCAAAATCCAGCTCGTCTAAAAAACGCGATTTGCAACTTTGCTCATTTTCCACATAAGAAATGCTAACTTTTTTCGCTCTTGTCATCAAACTTTCATAATAAAATCTTTGTAAATTTTCTCTTCTTTCATAACTTATAAGTCCTGCTTGTTTGCGAATATCATTGTTTAAAAAAAGCTCATTAATACTTCTTTTGGGAATAATATCATCATTAAAATCAACCATTATTACCCCATCAAAACTAAGCCCCCTACTTTCCAAAAGCCCCATAACAGTAACTTTCCCGCCACCAATATCGCTTAAAGTGAGTGAAGAAATTTGTATAAAAAAAAGCTCTAAAAGCTCTTTTAGTGTTAAAGTTTGATTTTTTAGCAAATCCTTAATAAAATAAAGCTCCTTTTCAATCAAAACAATCAGTTCTTTTTTTTCATTCAACAAAAATACTTTTACAAGATCTTCAAAAAAATCCACTTCACACTTTTCATTAAAGCGCGCCTTAAAAGTATTAAAATCAAGTTTAAAATAATGCAAAAGCGTATTATGATAGTCAAAAACACTCTCTTTATTTTCAAAATAATCAAGGCTTTCATTAAATTCAAAAGACTCCAAATTTGCACTATCATAAAGCGCTTTTAATTTCTGATAAAAAAAGCTTTCTTTAATGCTAATTCCACTTGCAAAATTCAAAACATTGTTCTTATCCCAAAGCCTTAAAGTATTGCAAAAACATTCATCTGGAGTAATAACAACTATATTTTCAGGTTTTAAACCCGCACGAATGAAATTTGAAATTTCATCCATAACAAAAGAAACTTGCAAGGTTCTTATTTCAAAAGCTCGAAGTTTAACACTTATCTTCGTTTGTGGAATTTTTTCTTGTTTTACAATAGTATGAGTTTTAATATTAAATTCATAATAACAATTTTCATTTAAAGATAATTTTCTTAAAAAATCAAGGTTCGAAAGATATTCTAAATTAAAAGCACTCGTTCTAAAGCATAAAATAAAATCTTTATATTGCGAAATTTGCACAAACAACTCTTCTTCAAAACGACTCAAAAAACCTTGTAAATCATATTTAATACTTTCATATTCATCCAAAAAATCTAAATTTAAACTATAGTTTTTTACCAAAGAAAGCTCATCATGCAAATTTGCCCTATCAAGCAAAGAAAGATAATTTTGAAAAACCTCTTCTAAAATATCCAAATGTTCATTATAAGCAGCATAATAGTCATTATTTTTAAGATCGCAAATACTTCTTTTTTCTAAAGCCAATTCTTTAAAAAAAGAAAAAAGATATTCGTTATTTTTCAAAAAAGCAAAAAATTCAGTCGAAATTCCCAACTTACTTTCCAAATCCTTACTTTTCTTGCAAGCTTCTTGCATCAAAAGCAAAGTCTCATAAGAACTCGCTTTATGAGTATTAAGCAAACAAACTCTATCCAAAAAATCACTGATATGAAGCACAGGATCGAGCAAAGAATTGGCATTTTTATTTTGCCTATAATACTCTTTAATTTGTCTTGTAGAACTAAAAATATTAAGCTTCATTAACGAACAAAAATTTCATAAGTATAAAAACCTACAGCCTGAGTATTTATCCCATCATCTTTATCTGCAATGATTTTAAGCTGAAGTTGCCATCTGCCTTTTTCAAGTCTAGGCAAAACCACATTTATAAAATGTTCTTTGACATTTGAATTTATACCTGTATTTTGCAAAATTTCAAGTCCCAATTTCGCATCTTGCTCATTAGTATGCGGACGCGTTAGCAAAAGCTCTGCGCTAAATTCCGATGATATATTTTCAATTTTATCTTTAAGCACAAAACGCAAGGTATTTTGATCTTGATTTAAATCATAAACTACGCGTCCCTTTTTATCTTTACTTGAATTTAAATCCAAACTCACGCTAAAAAATTTCTCAAAAATTTCCTGTTTAGCTCTAATTTCATTGATATTTTCATCCACTTCTTGATAAGTTTGAAAATAAACTTTATCTTCATAAACAGGATACTGACTAGCAAAAACAATAGTAGCAATACAAGCAAGAACTATTGCAAAAAGCGAAAGCAAGATTCCATAAGGCCAAAAAGTTTTCTTTTTAGACATTCTTTTTTCTCCTCATTTTTTTCTGAATGTATAGTAAAGCCATAATACAGATAAAGCCGTAAATTCCAATTCTTAAGACATTTAAAGTATCTCTATTTGCATTGCCTATAGAATGAACGAGTTTAATATTAAAATAACTTGCCACCTGATCAACAATATCAGAATAACCATTCAAAACCGCAGCATTAAATTGATCTTTTGCCTTATTTGATGAAAGTAAAGGAAGTATAGAACCACTCCATGGATAAGGACTTAAAACCTTTTCTTTATCAAAAAACACTAAAGCTTCTTTAGTAGCTATAATATCAAGTTGATGAGATTTTTTAGAAAGAACTAGCAAAATAAAAGGACTTGGGAGTTTATCTTTAAATTTAAGCAATTCGTTAAAATCAGTCTTATCACTAATTGCAGCAGCTACAAATACCCCTGTTTTTTCATAGAGCTCATTTCCCATTAAATTAAGCTCATTCACAACTTTATCATTTAAAACATTTTCATTAAAAACAACATGAGAATTGCCTTGCGCTAATAAAGAATTTATAAAGAAAAAAGCAGCTAAAAAGCCGCTTTGTATTAAGAATTTCATCCTATATTAAGATGATTTGCAGTTAAAACAGACCAAGCAGTTACAGCAGCTGCAACAATCAAACCTATAACAATTAAATATTCTAAAGCTTTGCTCATTGTCCATCCTTTACTATCATATGTTTATTGGCATCAGCACCTTTCATAGGAACACTTTGAGGATTATTTAAAGTATAAGGTTTTTGCATTACATCTTGCTGTGCTTTAATACCCCAAATCGTAAGTCCTACCAAAATAGCAAGCAGCAAAACCGTAGCAATTAACATTCCTGTTACGCCCGAAAGTGAAAATACATTTCTATTCATATTTTCCATTACTCACCCCTTGAAAGAGAAATCACATATTCGCCAACAGCTTGTTTTTGAATATCATTTAAAATTCCGCTATTAAACATAGGCATCACACCAATAGCACCGCTTTTACCCCTATTTAAAACTTCTACCACAAATTCAGATTGTCCATACTTGGTAAGATCGGGTGCTAAAACTTCTCCACCTACTATTCCGGTCCCATCTTCACCATGACAAGCAACACAAGTAGCAAAAACCTCTTTGCCGCGAGCTACTAAATCTTCATTTGCTGTTTTTTTAATCGCTGAAATTTCCTTTGCAACATAAGCAGCAACCGCTGGAATATCTTCTTCCGCAACACCAAGTTCAACTGCTGGAGCCATCTCACCCATAAGATAATTCATACCCTTAGAACCTTTTTTCAAAACATCAATAAGCCCTTCTTCAGAACCCCACATAGTAAGATTTTGTGCTTTTCCATTAATCCCATCAGCAGTGATTCCATGGCATTGAGAACATTGGACTAAAAAGATATTTTCACCCATAGCAACTTTATCTTCAGCAGAAAGATTTTTGAATTTTTCTTCAAATTTAACCGTATGAGCCATTACCTCTTCATTGTATTCACCTATTCTCGAATAACCATTTAAAGGATACCCCCAAAGAAAATACCAAATAGCCCAAACAATAGTAAGGAAAAACACAACAGCCCAACCTGTAGGAATAGCATTTTTATACTCACCTATACCATCCCAACTATGCTCACTAAGCTCCGCATCACCTCTTTTTTCTTTCATTTGTTTAAACATTCTACCCACAATTACAAGTGTGATTAAAATGATAAGAATAGCTCCAATTAAAGATAAGAGATTGATATTATCTTCTAAATTTAACCATTGCATCAAATACTCCTTTTATTTTCTAAAATGCTATCATCAATATCATCTTTTAAGGCAAGATTAGCGTATTTTTCGTAATTTCTCTCACCTTTTTTTTCTGCTCTATAAAGATGATACCAATAAGCATATAAAACAACTACCAAAAAAACAACAAAAGCAAAAAAACCATAACCTTGGAAAAGTTCCCATTCTTGTTTTGTAATGGCATCAAAATTTAGCGTGATGATATCTTTAATCACGCCAAATACTATTTCTAAATCTTCCATAAATCCTACTTTAAGCTATTTAAATAAGCAATTAAAGCAACAATTTCTTTAATTTCACCTCTAGCAAAAGCATCTTTTACTTCTTGATTTTTCATTTGATCAACAATGGCTTGTGCTTCAGCTTTTACTTCCTCGCTAGCTTCCTCCCAAGTGCCAAGTTTGGTTTGTCCTTCAACATCATAAGGAACATTAAACACTTTCTTTACAGTCAATGCCTCAGCATAGGCAGTTTTAATATCAGCGTTATTGCTAAACATGTGTTTGTAAGCGGGCATTACCGATGCTGGAACTACAGAAGTTGGATCCCACATATGATTTTCATGCCAATCAGCTGTCCTATAATTTCCTACACGTGCTAAATCAGGACCTGTTCTTTTTGAACCCCATAAAAATGGTCTATCATAAGCAAATTCACCACTTACAGAATACATTCCATATCTATCAGTCTCTGATTTAAAAGGACGAATAAGCTGAGAATGACAAGCATTGCAACTATCTTTAATATAAACTTGGCGTCCCGCAAGCTGTAAAACAGTATAAGGCTTTTTACTTTCAAGCGGTCTTGCATTATTTGCAAAATCTGGCAAAACTTCAACAATACCTGCATAAGCAATCACAACAAAAACTGCTACCGCGAAAAAGAATGGATTTTTTTCTAACCAACTAAACATTTTCTCTCCTTATGCTGCCATAGGTGAAGCACTTTGTGGTTCTTTGTCAAGTACTTTTCCATTAGCAATTGATTTATAAATATTATAAGTAAACATAAAAAAGCCTACAAGATATAACAAGCCACCAATTGCTCTAATCCAATAATAAGGAACAATAGCCGTAACCGTATCTATGAAAGTATAAAGAAGAGTTCCGTATTCATCTGTAGCTCTCCACATCATACCTTGAGTGATTCCTGCAATCCACATAGATGCAAAATAAAGCACTATACCTGTAGTTTGAATCCAAAATTGTGCTTCCATTAATGATTTACTATAAAGCTCTCTTTTAAACATTCTAGGAGTCATATGATAAAGCGCTGCCATAGTCATAAAACCAACCCAACCAAGAGTTCCATCATGCACATGCCCTGGAATCCAATCCGTAAAGTGAGCTAGAGCATTTACAGACTTAATAGAAAGAATTGGTCCTTCAAGAGTTGAGAACATATAAAAAGTTGATGCCAAAATCATAAATTTAATCAATGGACTTTCTCTTAATTGACTCCACTCACCTTTCATAGTAAGTAAAATATTAATAGCTGAACCCCAAGAAGGCAAAATAAGCACAATTGAAAAAACAGAACCCATTGTTTGCATCCAATCAGGCACAGTCGAGTAAATCAAATGGTGTCCACCTGCCCAAAGATAAACAAACATTAAACCCCAAAATGCAAATAAGGAAAGTTTATAAGAAAAAATTGGTTGTCCACTTTCTTTTGGAAGAAAATAATAAATTTGAGCAATAATACCTACGGTGAATACAAATGCAACTGCATTATGTCCATACCACCATTGCACCAAAGCGTCATTGGTTCCTGCATACATTGATACACTATGCCACCAATTTCCCATACCGCTTACAAAATAAGTCGGAACAGACATATTATTAAAAAGATAAAGCATGGCTATACCTAAAAATGTAGCTATATAATACCAAAGCGAAATATACAAAGTTTTTTCACGACGAATTCCAATGAGTCCAAAAATACTTATACCCCATAAAATCCATACAAGAACTACAAGTATATCTAAAGGCCATTCAAGCTCTGCATACTCCTTTGAGGTGCTAACTCCTATAAACAAAGAAATCACAGCCAAAATCATTGTGATCATATAGAGCCAAAAGTGAATTTTTCCTATAGCCATCAAAAATGATGACTCTGCCATGCTTACTTTTAAAACGCGTTGGCCTATATAATACCAAGTAGCCCAAATTCCTGAAAGCATAAAACCAAAAATCACACCTGAAGTATGAAGCGGTCTAAGTCTTGAAAAAGTTCCGTACTCACCAGCTAAATAGTTTAAATCTGGATACGCAAGTTGAAAGGCTATAAGCGTGCCAATGGCCATACCTATAATACCAAACAATATGGTAGCAAACATAAAGTATTTAGCAACCGTATAGTCGTAGTTTAATGCATTACCTGGGTGCATTTCCTCTCCTTATTTTGGAATTAACAAGCTAATATTATAAAATAATAATTATAGAATTTTTCTTAAAAATAACATTTTTGTTAATCGTTTGTTATTTTTTATATTTCAAGGTATTTCTTATCCTAAATTATCAAGACTAATCTTATAGCCCAAACCTGGAATATTTTTAATAAATTTATCATCTGTTTTATCACGAATTCGTTTTATAAAAGTTCTAATTGCCGCATTACTCACACACTCATCTGCCCAAATATTTTTTTTAATACTCTCATGAGACACTAAAACTCCAGGCTGCTCGGTAAGTAAATCAATAAAGGCAAATTCTTTTTTTGTTAAATTAATCTCTTGATTGTCTTTTAATAGAATTTTTTTAATTTTATCAAAACGATAATGCTTGGAAATAACCACAATACTAGAAGGTTCTATTTTGCTATCCGCTAATAATGTAAAAATTTGTAACAATTCCTTAATATCTACGGGTTTTATTAGGTATTTATCTACACCAACATCAATAGCTTTTAAAAGCCTATCCTTCTCAGAAAAAGCTGACATAATAACAATAGGCACTTCTTTTGAAATGCTTTTGATTTCTTTTGCCATATCCAAACCGTTCATAATAGGCATACTAATATCCGAAAGTACCAAATTGGGTTTAAATTTTTTAAATTTTTTTAAACCCTCATTGCCATTTTGTGCGATCAAAATTTTTAAAAAATATGGCTTTAAAGCATCAATCAGCGTTTCTCTAATGCTTTCTTCATCCTCAACGATTAATAAGCTTAATTTTTTAAAATTCGTTTTCATTAATACCCTTATCACTTTAAATTATAAATATAAAAATCCTAAATAACAAAGATAAAATCCATATAATAATATAATAATATAAGATAAATTATTAAATATTTTTTTATAAGTCATATTAATCATTTCTATTAAACTTGATAAAAGCATCATAGCGGGTAAAGTAGAAACACCAAATACTAACATAATTAGCACTGCTTCATATACATTGGCTCTGCTCATTGCACTTGCCAGAAAAAAATACACTAGACCACAAGGCACAAAACCATTTAAAAAACCCAAAATAAACGCGGCCTTAAATCCCTTAAATTTAATGTATTTTTTCATTATTTTTTTAATATAAAAATCAAATATAAAATTATTCTCCAAAGCGTAAAGCAATTTTGTTCTAAAAAATAAAGAAAAAGCCAAAATAATCATAAATAAGCCCAAAACAAACATTAATAAAGATTTTGTCAAAGGAGTAAAAGCCAATAAACCCCCAAAAATTCCAAATAAAATTCCCAAGCAAACATAGGCTAAAATTCTAGCACTATGATAACTGAGATTAAGTAAAAATAAATTTTTTGCTCCTGAGTTTGAACGATTAAAAGCCAAAGCAAAGCCTCCGCACATTGAATAACAATGACCAAAACTTGATAATAACGCTGTGCTTATGATGGTTAAAATATCCAAACTCATAATAAAGCCATGAATTCCTTAAAAATATATTTGCTTTCATGAGGACCTGATGAGCTTTCTGGATGATGCTGTACTGAAATAATAGGATAGTCTTTATATTTAACCCCTTCAACATTATCACCAAATAAATTTCTATGAGTGATTAAAGCCACTTCGCAAAGCTCCTCTGGGACATTATAATTATGATTTTGTGCTGTGATTTCAACTTGTTTTGTAATCTGGTTCAAAACAGGATGATTGGCTCCATGTTGACCAAATTTCATTTTATAAGTTTCATAACCAAAGGCATTGCTTAAAAGCTGATGGCCTAAACAAATTCCCAGCATAGGAATTTTAGCTTGAGCTAATTTCTTAATCTCTGCAATTTCTTGTTTTAAAATTCTTGGCTCTCCTGGACCATTAGAAAGAAAAACACCGTGAATTTTTCCTTCTTTGTATAATGAAATTAATAAATCTGCTTTGGTATTATAAGGAAAAACTTCAACTTCAAAGCCTACATTTACTAATTCATTTAAAATATTTCTCTTCACACCATAATCTATCACGGCAACTTTTTTAGCACTTTTTTTAACACTTGCGTAATTTTGACTTTTTTCGTCCCAAACGCTTTGTTTGTGGATATAAGACTTTTTAGTACTTACTTTTGCAACATAATTAACCTCATCAATTTTCGCACTCTTTAATAATCTTTCTTTTAATTCTTCTTTGCTTGAAATTTCAGTAGAAATAACCGCTCTTAAATTTCCACAATCTCTTATCATTTTGACTAAAAACCTTGTATCAATATTATAAACCCCTATTTTTTGGTGCTTTTTAAGATAAGTGCTTAAACTTTCTTTGGCTCTAAAATTTGAAAAATTATCATTTAATTCACGCATCAAAACGCCGCTTGCAAAAACTTCCTTGCTTTCATTGTCATCATCATTTGTCCCTACAATGCCAATTTCTGGCATAGAAAAAACAATAAATTGTCCAGCATAAGAAGGATCTGAAATGATTTCTTGATAACCAGTTAATGAAGTATTAAAAACCAATTCACCAAAAAAAGTTCCTTCTTCTCCAAATGCATCAGCACTAAGAAAAATGTCATTTTCTAAGTAAATGAAAACTTTCATAGCATACCTTTTTTTCTAAGCTCTTCTTGATAAAGTTTTTCGAATACAAGTTCGTATTCCTCAGATCCTGGAATAAGCTTTTTCTTGTAATTTAAAATTTTTTCCAATACCTCATCTTCTAAATCTTCATAAATTTTAAGATAGCTTTCAATGCTTAAAAAAATAAGATTTTTTACTCTATTTTCTGATACATTGAAATTAATATAATCATTTTCTACAAAATTCTCTAAAATTTTATGCGCTAAATTATTATAGCGATCTTCAGAATTTAAAATCACACCAAAATCTGGAGCAAGTTTTTTCTTCACAAGCCAAAACATATTTTTTCTATCAACTTGCATCAATTCCATTTCTTCTTCTTGTTCTTGCAAAAGTTCTTTGGCTTTCTCATCAAGCTTTCTTTCTTGCGCTAAATCCTGCTCTAAAATTTCTCTTGCACTTTTGTTTAAATTATCAATATTATCTTTGATTTCTATAAAAGAAGAATTTACCATATCTAAAACTATTTTATTGCAAATATAAGGCACATGGGGTAATTTGATACGCATTTTTAACCTTTCTTTATAAATTCACAAATCTTATCTCATTTTTGATAAAATAAGGGTTAAATTACAAAATTCATAACAAAAATTATTTAAAATTTTTCAAGGCGAAGTTATATTCTTATCTTTTGCCTCATCTTCAAAATTTTTAAGCACTAAAGTTAATTCTCCAGCCTTTTTAGGATCCATTTTTGAAAGCACACCTGAAATTTTTCGTGGTTCTAAAGAAAACATAATTTTTGAAGCCTCTTCATTATCCATTTGACTTAATACATCTGCGATAGCTGCATCTTTCATCTGAGAATAAATTTCTTTAATGCGCCCTGTGGTTTTTTCATTGATAGATTTTAAAATTTGTTCTTGTTGAGCTAATAATCTTTGATTTTCATCTTTTAAGCTTTGTATCTGAGCTAAAGTAGCATTTAATTCTTTTTCTTTATTTAACAAATAATCCGACTTTTCTTTTTGCAAAGCTTCAAAAGATGCCCTATAAGCTTCTAAAGCCTGTTTTGCTTCATCAAATTCTTTTATTTGTGCTGCAAGTTCAGCTTTTTTAGCTTCAAAATATAATTGACATTCTTGTTCATTTGCCCCTAAAATTACCCCGCACAACGCTAAAAAAACACAAAATTTTTTAATCATTTATCTTCTCCATAAAATACCTACTAACAGCCAATTCATCTATAAATTTTTCTTCACTTTTTTTGAGTTGAATTTGAATTTTTTTGAGTTCTTCACTTTGCAAATATTTCATTTTTTCATAATCTAAATGCGCCTTTTTATAAAGATGTTGATAGTGCACCATTTCTTTTTTAGACAATTCCACCTTTTGCAAAGCCTCATTCTTAACACTTCTTGCAATATCAATAATTGTTAAATTTGATTTTAAAAGTTCAATACTGCCAGATTTTGGCAAGCTAAATTGCTCACACTCTTGTTTAGCAAGCACATAAGCCTTCTCATGTTCCATTTGCCTTGCTCTTGCTTTGTTTAAATTATTTTCAGCATTATCCAATTGTCGTTTTTTAACTTTTAATACCGTTTCATATTTTGTTTTCATAAAACAATAGTATCATCTCTTTCAGGGCTTGTAGAAATATATTTGACTTTTACGCCACTTAACTCTTCTAAACGCTTGATATATTTCTTTGCATTTTCAGGCAACAAATCATAATCTCTTATACCAAAAACTTTGTCCCACCCATCCATTTCTTCATAAATTGGCTTTGCATTTTCCAAATCACTTGGTATATAAGTAATTTCTTCTCCTTTGTATTCATAAGCACGGCAAATTTTCACTTTCTCAAAGCCATCCAAAACATCGAGTTTCATTAAAGACAAGCTATCAAGTCCGTTAAGTCTTGCAGTATATTTCACCGCTACGGCATCATACCAACCACAACGCCTTTTTCTACCAGTACTTACACCAATTTCTTTGCCAATCTGTGCAATTTTTTCGCCATACTCGCCTTTATCTTCCGTTGGAAAAGCACCATTGCCTACGCGGGTCGTATAAGCTTTTACTATGCCTATTACTTCACCAATTTCCTTAGGATTTAATCCAAGCCCTGTTAAAGCTCCAGCTGAAATAGTATTAGAACTTGTAACATAAGGATAAGTCCCATGATCAATATCTAGCATAGAACCTTGTGCGCCTTCAAGTAAAATTCTCTTATCTTCATCCAAAGCTTTCCATAGCATTCTTGTGGTATCTGTAATATAAGGACTTAAAATTTCACTAAAACGCTTTAAATCTTTCAATAAGCTTTCGTATTCAGGAATATCAATCTCCAAAATAGAAAATAAAATTTTATTTTCTTCAAAATCTTTAAATAAATTCTCGCATAATCTCTCAGGCTCTAAAAGCTCACCCACTCTGTGTCCTACGCGATTAATTTTATCAGCATAAGAAGGTCCTATACCCTTACCTGTTGTACCAATGGCTTTATCGCCTTTTAATTTTTCTTTTGCAATGTCTATTAAAGAATGATGCGCCAAATTTAAATGCGCTCTATCGCTGATATATAATCTTCCTTTTAAATTCTCAAATTGTGCCATTTCGGCAATCAAAACTTCAGGTGATACCACAACGCCATTACCTATAACATTTATACATCTTGGATGCAAAACCCCGCTTGGCATTAAGTGAAGTGCGTAACGAATTCCATTTACCCAAATAGTATGCCCTGCATTATGCCCACCCGCACTACGACATACAAAATCATAATTTTCACATAATTTATCTACAACTTTACCTTTGCCTTCATCACCCCATTGAATTCCGACGACAATATCTGCTTTACTCATTTATTTATCTCCATTTTATGAATCACGCTTATTTTACAAAGAAAACTTAAAACTAAGCTAAAACACGATTTTACGGCGAGAAGATGAGAGAATCGAACTCCCCAAAGAATAGCCAGCTACCCTTTCATCTGATTTGAAGTCAGTGGCGATCACCAGATACGCTAATCTTCCAAAAAAGCTTTATTATATCTTTTTTTCAATAAAAACAAAGAAAATTCTAAAAGTTTCTATATTTTAAATCATTAAAAATTTATACGAATTGAAGTTAAATTGAGATAAAATACAAAAATTATTTTAAATGAAACTATAATGAATTTAAAGATAACTTAAGATGAATTTTAATGAAAAAATAGAAAAAGAATTAAGCAATAAAAACGTAACTCTTTTACAAGGTCCCATAGGTAATTTTTTTACCCACCTTTCTAAAAGATTGCAAAAATATAATGCTAAAGTCAGCAAGATTAACTTCACAGGCGGGGATTTCATTTTCTATCCAAAAGGAAAAAAATATAAAGGTTCTAAAGAAAATTTGGCTTTGTTTTATGAAAATTTCTTTAAACAACACAATACTCAAGCCATTATTATGTATAATGATTGTCGTTTTATTCATAGCACAGCTATTGGGGTGGCTAAAAAATTAAATATCGAAATTTGGATTTTTGAAGAAGGCTATCTTAGACCATATTGCATTACTTTTGAAAAAAACGGAGTCAATGCAAATTCGCAAATTCCTAGAAATAAAGAATTTTATCTCTATAATCATTTCAATGACGATTTAAAAATCAAAGAAATTCCAGGTGCGTTCAAATTTATGGGTTTTTACGCGTTTTTATATTGGCTTTTTTCTTTTTTACTTGCACCATTTTTCAACAACAAACTCCACCATCGCACGCTAAATCCTTTAGAATGCTTGATTTGGTTGCGTTCTTTAATTAGAAAATATTATTATAAAATCAGCGAAAAAAAATTAAACAATAAAATTGCAAATTTAGAAAAAAAGTATTTTCTTGCCATTTTGCAAGTTTATAATGACACGCAAATTTTATTTCATTATCAAAAAAGCATTGAAGATTTCATTGAAGAAACCATACTTTCTTTTGCAAATCACGCAAGAGCAAAGTCTTATTTGATTTTTAAGCATCATCCTATGGATCGTGGTTATAGAAATTACGCTAAATTAATCACCGAACTCAGTGAAAAATACCGTGTTGAAGGAAGAATTTTATATGTACATGATAGCTATCTACCACGTCTTTTAAAAAATGCGCTAGGCTGCATTACCATAAATTCAACAGTAGGTCTTAGTGCTATTTTAGAAGGTTGTCCGACTAAGGTTTGCGGAAAAGCATTTTACGATATAGAAGGTTTAAGCTATCCTAAAAAACTTCATTCTTTTTGGAAAGAAGCACATGCTTATAAACCAAATCCAAAAATTCAACATAACTTCAAACAATATCTCTTAAAAATAAATCAAATCAATGGAAATTTTTATAAAAACATTTTTTAAAATTCAAAAAAACGCTTGACAAAATAATCTTGCTTAGGTAGCATTTTTGAAAATTTTTATCTTAAACAATGGTGTTTTATGAATATAACTCGTGATACTTTTTATATAGCTGGATATGATCCTAGAGGCTATAGACATTATTTTTCTATGTTTAAAAAAAATATTAATGAGCAAAATAAAATCTCATCTTTCACATATCAAACAAGTAAAGCCGAAATAAAAAAATACCCCACATGGAAAATTTCAACCCCAAATTCAAACACAACTTATACTTTTCTAGCTTGGAATGATGTCGTTAAAAAAAACTGGTCTGAAAATTTACTCGATGCGCTAAAAGATTGGTGGAGTTTTTTTCGAATTTATACCATTACAGGACTTTTTATTAAATTTGGTAAAGAGTCTATTTATCAGCTTATCACTGGATATTACCCTTTTTTTTATGTGCTTTTTTCTTTTTCACTCACTTTTTTCATTAGTGCATTTGGGTTTTATGGGGTAAGATTTTTAATGGATTTTAATTCCTTAAGCTTGATATTTGCAAGTTTTATTTTCATTGCACTTTTTTATTTTAGCATTAAAATACTATTTGAATTTGGCAAAAAAATCGGCGCCTTTTGGATTTCGCGAATTTGTTCTTTTTGTGCTAATTGGGAAAAACGCAGACAAGGGGTGCTAGATCTTAGAATGAATGAATTTGCAGATACTATTTTTAACACTTTAAAAAACAATCAAAATACAAAAAATTATGAGTTAATTTTATGCGCCCATAGCGTTGGAACTATACTTTGCGTTAAAGTTTTAGCCTTGCTTGTTAAAAAGTGTTTAAAAGAAAATGTTAAATTTCACTCTTTGAAAGTTTTAACTTTAGGAGAGTGCATTCCTTTGGTAAGTTATCAAAAAATATCTGAAAATTTCAGACAAGATTTAAAATTTTTGATAAAACAAGATAAAATTTTATGGTATGATTTTGGCTCGATAATTGATGGAGCTTGTTTTGCTGGAGTTGATTTTATAAAAACAAGTGGGGTAAAAGAAGATAAAATTTTTACCTATCCTAAGTTTTTATCCCCAAAATTCCATACCTTATATAAAAAAGAAAATTATAAAAAAATAAAAAGAAATAAATATCAAGCGCATTTTTTATATCTTTTTGCCAATGAAATCAAAGGCGATTATGATTTTTTTGATTTCGTTGCAGGAGAAAAAATGCTTGAAGAAAAGATTAAATAGGAGTTATCATGCCATGTCCTTTTCATCCTAAACCCTATAAAAATAAAGCTTCTACACTTCTAACCTTCTTACTTAAACGCAGATCTTGGCTTGATGGTTTATATGAACGCAGCTACAAAATGCAAATGGGTAGAGTCAAAATGCCAAATTTTGATCTTTATGTTGTAAATGACCCTAAAGAAGTTAGACGCATTATGGTAGATGAAGTAAGGGATTTTCCAAAAAGCGAATTGCTTCATAGACTTCTAAGCCCTTTGCTTGGCGAGAGTATTTTTACTACAAATGGCAGAGTTTGGGAAAAGCAAAGAGAGCTTTTAAGACCTTCTTTTGAGATGACAAGGATTTCTAAAGTTTTTGATTTGATGAGTGATGCAGTACAAGATTTAATGCAAAAATTTGAAAAATACCCTGATAAAAGCATCATCGAAGTAGATGAATATATGACTTTTGTCACTGCTGATGTGATTTTTAGAACTATAATGTCTGCCAAGCTTGATGAAATTAAAGGAAGAGAAGTTTTAGAAGCCTTTGTTAGCGTGCAAGAAGAAACTGTAAAAACCGCAATGAGGAAAATGTTTCGCTTTCCTGAGTGGCTTTCTTATATTTTAGGTGAGAGAAAAAGATTAAAATCAGCTGCACTCATACGCCAAGTTTTATCAGATATCATAAAGCCTCGTTATGATGCCGTGAGCAACGGTAAGCATGAAGGGTATTCAGATATTCTTTCTTCTTTACTTGAAGTTATTGATGCAGATACCAATGAGCGTTTTTCTTTTGAAGAAATTCTAGATCAAGTTGCTATGCTTTTTTTAGCCGGTCATGAAACTACAGCAAGTTCTTTGACTTGGACACTTTATCTTTTAAGTCTTTTTCCAGAGCACCAAGAAAAAGCTTATGAAGAAATTATACAAATTGCTGGCCAAGAAAAATTCAAAATTCAAGATCTAAAAAATTTCAAATACCTTACTTGCATTTTCAAAGAATCCCTAAGACTCTATCCGCCAGTAGGATTTTTCGCAAGAGAAGCCAAAAAAGAAACCAAAATACGTGACAAAATAGTAGCACAAGGCTCTGGTGTCGTTGTAGCACCTTGGCTAATACACAGACATGAACAGTTTTGGAAAAATCCAAATGGCTTTGATCCTACAAGACACGGAGATAAAAATAATATCAAAAAAGATACTTATATGCCTTTTGGCATGGGTGAGAGAATTTGTATAGGACAAGGCTTTGCAATGCAAGAAGCGATTTTGATTTTAGCAAATATTTTAAGAGCATATAAACTTGAACTTGAAGAGAGTTTTGTCCCTGATATCATCGGTCGCTTAACCATAAGATCAGCCAACGGTATGCGTATAAAATTCACCAAAAGAAAGTCGCAATGAAAGAAAGATTAGCTGGAACAATTTTACTTTGTGCCTTAGTACCTTTAGCAATACTTGGATATTTACTCATTGTTATCATTGGAACTTTTGGAAGCGTAAAACGCGTAAGACAAGGAGTAAGAGCTTTAGATCATTTTGTCAATGCAACGATTTTCAATGGCTATGCTTGTGAGTCTATCTCATCTCATGCTTGGCGCAATCGCCACAAAAAATGGGCAAAATTTGTTATAAAACTGACTGATTTTTTTCAAAAAGATCATTGCAAAAGAGCTAATCGCAGAGAACAGCCTATAGTAGATCTTTATCTTTCAAAAAAACTTGATAAACAAACAGTAGGAAAACAAATTTAACCTAAATTGATGGGGATGGGTATGTCAAGTTTTATTTAAAAATATACCTAGACTTAAGAGAAAATTTTGAAAATTTAAAATTCAATAAATGATAATAAAAATCAAAAATTTACAAATTTTTAAGTTTATTTTCATATAATCAGAAAATTTAAAAAACAAGGAAAAATATGAAAAAATTGAAACTTAGTTTATGTGCCACTTTGGTTTTATTTACAAATTCTTACGCCCTGCCTTTAGAAGAAGCTATAAAAGATGTTGATATATCTGGGGTTTTAAGATATCGCTATGATAGTGCTAGCGGGGATTATACAAGAGGTTTTACTGACGAAGTTGGCGCAGGCTATATCAAAGATAAACAAACTCATAACTACAAAACACAAATAAATTTTGGTGCTAGTATAGCAGATAATTTCAAAGCTTTTATCCAACTTAGTTATACCGCAAAAGATGGTGGTTTTGGAGCAAATAGCGTAAGCAGTACGCAGGATACTTTAAATGTGCGTCAGTTATACTTAACTTACACCAATGAAAACCTTGCTACAAGCATAATTGCTGGTAAGCAACAGCTTAACACCATTTGGACAGATAATAGCATCGATGGTCTAGTTGGAACAGGTATTAAGGTGTTTAATAATAGCTTTGATGGACTTACCTTAAGTGCTTTTGTCTTTGATAGTTTTGGTATCGATGAGCAAGAAGGTGATTTATGGAATGACGGACACGCTGTTTTTAATGCGAATGGCAAAATTTTAGCTGATTTATTTGGAGAAAATCTCTACGGCGTGGCAGCCTTAGGAAGTTATAAATTAGGCGAAGGTTCTTTAAATTCACAAATTTGGCTTTCGTATTTAAATGATAATGCTTTATTTTATGCTGCCGATATAAGCTATGATACTTTATTATTTAATCATGTAAATTGGAAATTAGAAGGTGCTTATCTTGGTAATCACATTGATAATTCCCTAAAAGATCATCTTGGTTTTGATGATGGAAATCTTTTTGTGCTCAAAGGCTCTATCGAAGTTTATGGCTGGGATGCAAGTTTAGGAGGCGTGTATTATGGTGATGATAAAGCATTAACGATACAAGTTCTTGAAGATAAAGGCAATTTAGATCTTGGCGGAGAAGAAATTTTTTATACCGATGGCTCTAAGTTAAATGGCGATGTGGGAAGAAATATTTTCGGTTTTATAAGTGCTGGATACACTTTCAATGAAAGCTTTCGCTTGGGTGCTGATTTTGTTTATGGCGGAACAAAAAGCAGCGATTTAGCTACTCTTCGTTATAGAGGAGGTGAGAAAATGGAAACCGTTGCAAGAGCAAGTTATCAATACTCGCCAAAACTCTCTTTTGAAGCTTGGTATTCTTATGTAAGTACCGATGCTAAATATGAAAACGGGGACAAAAATACAGTTAGACTTGAGGCAAATTACCATTTTTAAATTTTAAGAGATGATTTCATCTCTTAAAACAATTTTTCATTTTATTTAAATTTTCCAAAAGCCTTTTTTCATCACCCAAACCATCGCTATGATAAAATTTCAAATCCCTACTAAGATATTTTTGCTCTACCCAACCACCAAAATCATGGGGATAAAGATAGTTTTTCCTTTCTATGTGATTGTTGTTTAGATAATTTGGTATTTCAAGCGGTGGATTGTTTTTGACAAAACTAAGCGCATCATTAATAGCCATATAGCTTGAATTTGATTTAACCGCACTGGCTAAATACACCACGCATTGTGCAAGTATAATCCTTGCTTCAGGATAGCCTATATTTTTTACCGCATTTAGGGTTGAAACCGCTAAATTTAAGGCATTAGGATCAGCATTTCCCACATCTTCACTTGCAAAAATCACCAAACGCCTAGCGATGAAATCAGCACTTTCTCCCCCATCAATCAGCCTTGCTAGATAATAAATCGCCGCATCCACATCACTTCCCCTAAGACTTTTTATCATCGCACTTGCTAAAAGATAATGCGTATCTTTAGAACTCACACCCTCACTATTTACCCCATTGCGAAGTTTTTTTAAATTTGCCAAAGTAATATTTTGTTTATCCAAAACCAAAGCAAATTCCAATAAATTTAACATTGCCCTAGCATCAGAACTTTTAAGCAAAAAATTCCTAGCCTCATCTTCAAGCTCAAATTTTAATTTTTCTTGCACTCTTGAAAGTAAAATCTCTAATTCCTTTGCTCCCAAAGGCAAAAATTCAAAAAGCATAGAACGACTTCTAATGCCAGAACTTAAAACAAAATAAGGATTTTCGGTGCTTGCACCTATAATAATACATCGATAATTTTCCATAGGAATCAAAAGCATTTCTTGCTGAGTTTTGCTAAGACGATGAATCTCATCGATGAAAATTAGGGGCTTGTAAAGACTATTTTTGTAATTATCCAAAATCTTTCTTAATTCTTCAAGCTTAAAATTACCTCCATCGAATTCAAAAAAATCTAAGCCAAATTCCTTAGCTACCGCCCTTGCAAAACTCGTTTTTCCAGAGCCTGCCACGCCATAAAACAAACTATGTGGCAGTTTTTGCATGGTAATGAATTTTTTAAAAACCTCAACGAGTTCATATTGTCCTAAAATTTCGTTTAAATTTTTAGGCCGAAATTCTAAAGCCAAACTCATCAATCAATCACCAAACCTTCCAAAGCATAGCTTTTGCCATTAAGTTCCATACTCTCTTCACCTCTAATCATAGTATTAGCCTTTAGATCAAGATAAAATTTCCCATCTTTTTCGATAAAAAATCCTTCAGTTAAATTTAAAATAGGGAAAAATTCTCCCACCCCAACATCACTTTGTGCATGAACATTGACCTTATAACCATCTAAACTTAATTTTGCATCCGCCTTTGATATGAATTTATTCTCATTTTTAGAAAAGCTGAAATTATTAAGTTTAACAAAAGGATTAAAAGACAAAAATTCGCGGATCAAAACCTTTATATCCATAGTTTTTTGCATAATAAAATCTTCATAAGCTTTTTTTGAAATTTTATCAATTTCCAAATTTAAAAATATATTTTGAAAATTTCCTTCAAACATAGGAAAAATATCATTTTTAAGTATCAAACTTTTTATTTTTAAATCCAAATTTAAATCAAAAGTCGGCGCACTGATATCATTTTTACTACTAGAAAAATCAATGAGCAAATCCTCTATCTTACTCTTTTGTATCTGTATTTGCTTTAAAGATAAACTTGAATTTCCAAATTTTAAATCTTTACCAAAATTATTAATTTCGATACCTTCTTTAAATTTTTCATCATAGGATAAATCAGTTAAAATAATATCATCTTGATTGCTTGAAAATTGTAATTTATTAATTTTAAGTCCTAATGTATAGATTTTAGTTTCATCTAAATTTATTACAATATCCATTTTATCAAACTTTAAAACCGCCATATCATCTGAAAAATCAATACTTGGAAAAGAAATCAAAATATCATTTTTCATAAAAGGAAAAAATTTAGCATTAATCTTCGCAATTATATTATCCTCTAAAATAGCTTCAAAATCTTTAGAAGTATTTTCTAAAACACCTAAAAAAGTATTTTTAGAAAAAACATTATGTGAAATTTCTAAGCTCATATGTAAGGGATAATTTTCCAAATTTGGACTTAAAAAATCAAATTCTTCTTGCTTTAAAAAAATATCAAACTCTAAATGAGAATTAAAAAAACCTTTTTGGTAATTTATATTTTGAACTTGAAAAAAACGTTTTTCATTAAGTATTTGCGTGACAATTTTTTCATTCATCAAACCCATAAAATAAATTTGTATGAAATATAATAAAATTAAAACAAAAATTATCATACCAAAAAGTTTTTTTCTCATAGGCATAAACTCCTTAAAAAGCTGCAAATAAAGCATTCTAATAAAAAAGATATAAAAAAGATATAAAATAAATCAAAAATAAAAAAGAAAATTATTTTATTTATGTTTAATTTCTTATTGGTTATACTTTTGAGCGTAGATTTTATTCAAAAAGGAATGATTATGAATTGGAATCAAGGATATGTAACAGATATCAACTACACTAGAGGATACTGTAAAATGCTTAATCCACTTAGGATTAAACTTTGCTTTTTAGCACATAAACTTTTACCACCAAAAATAGAAAATGCTTGCGAATTAGGTTTTGGTCAAGGTATTAGTCTTAACTTTAATGCTGCAAGCACAAATGTAAATTGGTACGGAACAGACTTTAATCCTTCTCAAGCGGCTTTTGCAAAAAATATGGCCGATATTTCAGGAGCTTCTGTCAATATTTTCGATGATTCTTTTGAAGAATTGCTTCAAAGAGATGATTTGCCTAAATTTGACTTCATCGCTTTACATGGAATTTATAGCTGGGTTTCTCCAAAAGTTAGAGAGCAAATTACTGCTTTCATTCACAAAAACTTATCAATAGGCGGAGTTTGCTACATTAGCTATAATTGCCAAGCAGGATGGGGTTCTGTAACTCCTTTTAGAAATTTATTAAGAGCGTATTCAACCAATCTAACAGCTGGCGGAAAAGCAAGTTCGATTAGAGCTAGAGAAGGACTTAATTTTGTTAGCGAACTGGTTTCTCTTCCATCAACAGAAGTTATTAAAAGCCCAAGAGTTATAGGAATGCTTCAAACTTTACAAAGAATGGATGATAACTATCTTGCTCACGAACTTTTAAATGAGCATCAATATGCTTTTGATTTCTTGGAAATATCAAAAGAACTTGGAAATAACGCGAAACTTAATTTTGCATCTTATGCAAATTTTAACGATCATTTAACAAATATCCAACTTTCTAAAGAAGAAAGAGAATTATTAGCAAAAGTAGCTTATAATCAAGAGCTTTACGAAATGTTAAAAGATTTAATTTTTGCTAACAATTTAAGATCAGATTATTGGGTAAAAGGTGCCGTAAGACTTAATGATGCTGAATGGGAAAGAGAAATGCTTGATTTAAGAATTGTGCTTACCATTCCATTATCCGAAGCAAATTATAGCATTCAAACTTATAAAGGTACTTTGGATCTTAATAAAGACTTCTACACTCCATTATTTGAAATACTTCAAGATAATGAACCTAAATTGCTTAAAGATATCAAAGCAAGTTTGGAAAAAACTCTAAAAAGAGAAGTAAACTTAATTGAACTTCTTGAAGCTTTAATTGCACTTAGCTCAAAAGACTATATCAAACTTGCACAAGATGAGGCAACTATAGAAAAAGCACAAAACCATACTCAAAAGCTTAATAAATATATCCTTGAAAGAAGTACAGAAACTTTTGGATTTATTAATCACCTTATCAGTCCAGTAACAGGAGAAGCAATTTCATTAAATCAACTTGATCTTATGTTTGTTTATGCTTCAACTCTAAAAGACAAAGAAAAAGATTGGGTTGAATTTGTAGCTAATGTTCTACAAGAGAAAAATGAAGGTATCATCAAAGATGGTAAAGAAATTCCAAAAGAAGAAATGAAAGCTGAACTTGAAAAACAAGCTAAGAAATTAAAAACTTGGTTGGCTGTATTTAAAAAGCTAAAAATTATTTAATCTTCAATTCACCGGTAGCTTTCCGGTGAATTTTTACTCAATTTAAATTAAATCAAAAAATCAAACAGGCATCACACGGATATTAGGGCTAAGTTCTTCTTGTAAGACAGTTTCAATAGCATAAAGTGTCGCACCGCTTCCACTAGAACACCCACTACAAGCACCAAGATATCGGATATATATATCAATTGCCGCACCTTCAGCCTTTTGTATATCAATAACCTCTAAATCCCCACCGTCTCCATGAAGCATAGGGCGAATTTCAGCATCTAAAACTGTCTCTACCGCCTTTAACTGACCTACTAAAGTCATCTCATCAAAAGCTACATCGTTTTTACTTGCATTTTTAAGTTTTTCTTTATCCATTTCAGCCCTAGTTTGTGCCAAAATATCTACAAGATAATAATCTCTTTTTTCATGTCCGCCAGGCTTAACACAAGATTTACAAAAAGCCCCTGCTTTAGTGTATTGAGTGATTTCTTCTACTGTGTGTAAATCATTTAGTCTTATTACTTCTTTAATTGTTCCAAGGCTTACTCTAGCACACTCACAAACCATAATTTCATCTTCAAAATGTTCTGGATCAACACCTTTATAATGTGCTGCAGCTTGTTTAATTACATCATAAGCCATAACAGAACAATGCATTTTTTGTGGTGGAACGGCTGGAGTTTCAGGGTTATCACGCATCGCAAATTCTACATCTAAATTAGTAATTTTTACCGCTTCATCTACCGTTTTTCCTATACAAAGATCAACCATTGTATCGCTACTTGCTATAGCAGTGCCACAACCAAAGCTTTTAAATTTCGCATCGATGATTTTATCGGTTTTTTCATCCACAAGCCAAAAAAGTCTTACCGCATCACCACAACTTTCTGCACCAAAATCAGCTACTATAAGCTTAGCGTTGCGATTTTTAGCATCTTCTTCGGTAAATTCTCCCATATGTTGTGGATTATTCATTCTATCTTGAACCTTTTGTGAGTATTCATCCCAAATGGAACCACCTATTAAATTATTTTTTGCCATATTTTTTCCTTATTATTTGTAATTATTTGGATTATAAGCGTAAGTACAAGAAATTGCCCTTAAACGCTCTGTCGCAGCTTTGATTTGTTTTGCTGCATAATCAATCTCATCTTCTGTATTAAAACGCGATAAAGAAAGTCTTAAAGCTGTATGAGCCAAATCGCTTTGTGCGCCGATTGCTTCCATGATAGGATTGCTTTCTAATGCCTCACTTGCACAAGCTGATCCTGTGCTTGCTGCAATGCCATTTTTGTTTAAATCCCAAAGCATTGCTTCGCCTTCTACGCCTTTAATACTTGCCAAAATTGTATTTGGTACGCGGTGCTCTCTTTTCCCCACCACTGTTGTATCAGGTAAAGCTAAAATTTGATCTTCTAATTTATCCCTTAAACGGCGTATATGAGAATCTTCAAATTCGAGCATAGTATTTGCGATACGCAAAGCTTCGCCCATTGCTACGATATAAGGCACATTTAAAGTCCCACTTCTTCTACCGCCCATATGCTCTCCACCGTGTAAAAGCGGAGTGAGTTTTAAGCCTTTTTTAATGAAAAGCCCACCTACGCCTTTTGGTCCGTGGAATTTATGAGCCGAAAATGAGGCAAAATCCACACCCACTTGGCTTAAATTCACTTTGATTTTTCCAACAGCTTGGGTAGCATCTGTGTGAAAAAGTGCGCCAAATTCGTGAGCAATTTCTGCCATTTCTTTTATATTGAAAATCATTCCGGTTTCATTGTTTGCCCACATTACACTTACAAGTGCAGTTTTATTGCTTATAACTTCTCTTAAATCTTGTGGGGTTGAAATTCCTTCTTCATTGACAGGAAGCTCTATGACTTTTACTCCAAGGCTTTTTAAAAAATAAGCCGCCGCAGTTACTGCAGGGTGTTCTACACTTGAAATGATAACTTCATTACGATCTTTGTTTAAAATATGATCAAAATAAACACCCTTAAGTACCCAGTTAATACTTTCAGTCGCACAGGAGGTTATAACTATATCATCTAAGTCATTTGCTCCAAGCCCAGCATAAAGCTTATCCATTGCTTCTCTTAAAGCAGGGTGCGTTGCACTTCCCCATTGATGAAGGCTATTTGGATTGCCATACATATCTTTCAAAAAAGGCAACATTAACTCGTAAGCATTAGGATCAAGCATGGTTGTTGCGTTATTGTCTAAATATACTTTCACTTTAATTCCTTAACTTATCCTTAATTAGGATATTTTTTATCTTTTTTTGGGGATAATAACAAAAAAATATAAAAATAAGTTTAAAAATTATAATACAAAAAACTTAAGTTTTATGCCATAGCTTGAAGATAAGAATTTAAAATTTTATTTAACCCTGCTTGTTTTTTTCTGTGATTTAAAAAATAATCCATCGCTTGACTTTTATTTTCATTAGCTTTAATAAGTTTTTCTTCATCATTTTGAGTGGAATATTCTTGCTTGATTTGAGAAAAATTTTCCAAAGATTCTTGCATATAAAGTCCAAAAATGGAGCTTGAATTTGCAAAATCTTGTAAATTAATATTATGTTGATAATTAACATATTGTTGAAATAATAAAGCAAGCTTATCATCAGCAACACTATTTTTATCCACACCATTAACATAAAGATAAAGATCAAAGCTCATTTTTTCCTTATTTTGTTCCTTGATAAATTCTTCGAAAGAATTTTTATTGTCAAGTAAATTATAAAAATCTTTATGTGCGTTAAGACTTAATTCAACAGGATTCATAAAAAAATTTGCTTTATTTTCATTTTGACTTTTTAAATCTTGATAAATAAAATTTAAAAAAAGACCTGATTTGGCAACACTAGAATTTTTTGACAAGTAAGGCTTGATAAAATTATTATCGGCTGTATTGTTAATAGCTGAATCAAAATTAAAATTAATGATTTTATTATCCAAATTTAATACATTAAGATTTCTGGTTTGTTTAAGTGCTGTTTTTAACTCATTTAAATCATTATAAATTCGCTTAATTTCAGAATTTTGCATCCCATCTTGAGTTGAAAAACCTTGCACTAAAGAAGAAATTTGCTCACGAGTTAAATACTGCTCGCCATTTTGTTCAAATTCAGAATTTAAAGCTTTTAAGCTAGAATAATAATGATTTAAAATTTGAGGAAGATCAATTTTATTATAATTGAGCATTTCATCTTGCTTTAAAAGTTCTTTAGAAATAAGTCTAACACTCTTTATATCCAAATCATAGCTTTGCGGAATTTGAGAAATTTTATTTAAATCTTTATCAAAAATTCCATTTTCATCAGTTCGAAAACCAAATTCGCTTGCATAAGTGATTTTATAATTATGAATAATAAAATCAGATGTTTGCTCCACTTGATTTTGTTTGTTTTGGCTGCTAAAATTATAATTTTGTGCAAAATTAATAGAATTTAAATTTGTATAAGAATTTTTTGCTTCTAAAATCATAAAATATTCACTTTTTTTTCAAAAATATTGCTTTCAAGCTATAAGCAAAAGTTGTGCCAAAAATAACATCTTAAATTCAGAATTTAAAAAGCAAAAATTTGCTAGTATTTAGCTTTTCTTTTTGAAAAAATTTAAAATTTATCCGAAAGGAAAGCGTATGCCAAAGATGAAAAGCGTTAAAAGCGCAGTTAAACGCTTCAAAGTGGGTAAAAATAAAATCAAAAGAGGCTCTGCTTTTAGAAGCCATATTTTGACTAAAAAACCTGCAAAAAGAATGCGTGATCTTCGCACAGCTAAATATGTGCATAGCACAAATATAAAAGCTGTTGAAAAAATGCTAGGAATTTAAGTTTTTGACAAAGTCATTCAAACTCCCCTTAAATTTTAAAGTTTTTAAGGGCAAGCTCCAAATTTGGACGCCACTTTATGAAAGGAAATAAAAATGGCAAGAGTAAAAACAGGTGTTGTAAGACGCCGCAGACATAAAAAAGTTCTAAAGTTAGCACGTGGTTTTTATAGTGGACGCCGCAAACATTTTAGAAAAGCAAAAGAACAATTAGAAAGAAGTCTCGTTTATGCGTATCGTGATAGACGCCGCAAAAAAAGAGATTTTCGCCGTCTTTGGATCGTGCGTATCAATGCTGCTTGCAGGCTAAATGATTTAAGTTATTCTAAATTCATTAATGGGCTTAAAAAAGCAGGTATTGAACTTGATAGAAAAATTTTAGCAGATTTAGCTATGAATGATGCTATTGCTTTTGCAAAAATCGCAGAAGCTGCAAAAAAAGCTTTAGCTTAAACTATAAAAGCGAGATTTTCTCGCTTTCTTCTTTTAGATACTTTAATAATACCCCACACACATACTGTCAGTGATTTTAATGCGTTTTTCAAATGGAGTTGGACTAAAAAAATGGCATTTTTCTATATAAATATATTTATCGTATTCAAGCCCTAAAAAATCATAAAATGCCTTAAGATTAACAAATTTTATCCCACATATTTCTTGAATGTCTAAAAGCTGATAAATTTGTGAATTATTACTCTCAACCAAATGAGAAGGCGCAAGTGTAGTAAATGAGCAAAAAGCACTTGCCAAAACATAACCATTTAAATTTGCACATTGTTTTACAATATCTTGATATTTACTCAAAATATAATTTTTATGCAAAAAAATCGTTCTAGTTCCTTGATATTTCGCCACTTGTGCATTTTTCCAAAATTTATAAGCATTTTTAGAAATTCCTGCAAGCTTGTAAAATTGAATATTTAAAACATAATCATCCAAAAATTCATTTGGTGGAAGTATGGTTGATAACATCAAAACTAAATTTCATCATCAGTGCTATTAAGATTTACTTTTGCAAATTGCGGAAGTTTAGCAATGAAATGATCAATATTAAAATTCATTCCTTGCCCATTGGCTTCTTTAAGTAAAGAAATTGCTTTTTTAGAATTAAAAACCGAACCTCCGTTATAAGGTGCAAAAATACAATTTACTGCAGCTAATGCATAAGCATTTTTTTTAATTTCATCTGAAGCAGAATGTGGGGTATTAGCAAAACAAATGCTCTCAATTAAAATTTCATCAAAATCCCAACGATAAAATAAAAATCCCAAAAAAGACAAATGATCAACGCCCAAAAATTGATTTTCTATCATTGTAATATCGCGAAAATTATTTTGTTTTAAAGTTTCTAAAAATTCCTTATCCTTATGATTTTGAATGAGAAAATTAGAAAAAATAATCATTCCAAGTCTTAAAAGCATAGCACAAGGCACAAGCAAATAAGAAAGCTGCTTATCTTCTTCTAAAAGCCATTCTGAAATAAAACCGGCTTCTTCATTGCAAGTCTGGATAAATTTTTGAGTATCAAGTCCATAAGGAGAAACATCGATGGTAAAATTACTTCTTATAGAGTCTGCCAAAATGATATTTTTAATATTATTAATCCCAAACAAAGTCACAACTTGATTGATGGTTTTAACTTCCCTTGAAAAACCATAAAAGGGAGAATTTGCAAGCTGTAAAAGCTTTGCTGTAACCAAAGGATCAGCTTGTATGATTTGAGCGACTTTATCTGTTTGGATATTTGTTCTTTCTTCATCTATATATTTTTTTAATTTATGGATAGTTTCTGGAAGTGGTGGTAAGGTTTCGACGCTTTTGAGTAATTTTTCATTCATATCATGGCGAATTTGTTCCATTAAGTTCTCCTTCAAAATTTTAATTTTTATTATAGCTGAAAAATCATATTTTTCAGAAAAATTAACACAATCAAACATTTAAAAAAAATCTTTATATTTGCAAAATGCTTTTAAAAAAATTATATATAAAAAATATTATATAAATATTTTAAATAATTTAATATATATTTAAAGTATTTATATATAGAATTTTTTGATAAGAATAGCATTAATTAGCATTAATTGGTCATAAGGAAAAAATTCTATGAAAATATATAAAAACACTAAAATTTTATTTACAATAAGTTTAATAAGCTCCATAACTTATGCAACACAAGCTATAGAAAAAAACGAACAAGAATTTTTTATTCCAAAACACTCATTTACAAATCAAGAAATTTATGATAACACACTCAAACAATTCAAAAAATTAAATGGCACAAATTACTATGCGATTAAATCAAATACAGATATTAATGACATCACTTTATTTCTCAACAATTCACAAAATACTACACCCAATATGAATGAGCAAAATGCAACCATAGAGATTTTAACTCCTGATTTTACTGAAAATTTTAAAGTTACAAGCCAGCATGGATTTAGCGTTCTCGAAAAAGAATTTAAAGATGCAATTTTTATCCCTTTTATAACCACTGCTTATGTGCAAAACGCTAATGCAAATAACAACAAGCTGATTTTAGAAGAGGGGGAATTGAGTTCAGAAATTTATTTTAAACCTCAAAATATAAAATTACCTGATCCTAAAGCAAAAAATTCAGAAATAGCACATAATTTTATCATTACGGCAGCCTTAGTCAATGGCGGAGAATATGCGCAAAATAACCAAACCATCATTAAAAATGCTTATATTAATATAGGAGCAAATGATGATTATACCGTCTCTTTAAACGGTGCACCTTATATTTTAGGGGCGATGGGCATAAATGCTGATGTAATTTCTAACACTCTTTTGCTTGAAAGTGGTTCAATGATAGATATTCATGCATCTATTTTCAAAAAAGATCGTTATGAAAATATCATTGAAGATGAAAAAATCACACATCTTATAGGTGGATTTACAATCAATGGCTTAGCAAAAAATAATAAGTTAATTTTCAATGGAACTAATTTAGTCACACATGGTACTTATAAAGCATATTCGGCAAATTCAGCTGCACATATCATTGCAGCTTATGTTGATGTTAATAATAATGCAAATTACGATGCGACCAATAACACCCTAGAAATCAATAATTTAAATTTGGGACTTAATTTCTCAAAAGCTTCATTAACTTACAGTTCTGTTTTCTTTGCAGAATTTTGGGGCGGAAAAACCGAGCAAGGTAACGCGCTACAAAATAAAATTTATATAAAAGATTTACAGACTCTTCATTCTTATGATGATTCTACTTTTATACAAGGTTCTTATAATTTTTATGCAGGAGAGGCAAACAAGGGAGAGGCAAATTCTAACGAAATTCACATAAAACTCGATCAAGCTTTTTTTGCACATGAAAATTTCACAGGAGAAAATATTTTTGGTTTTTATGGTGGCTATGGAACAAAAGGCGCAAATTCAAATATCATAAACTTAGAAAATGATTTAACTCAACTTGATATAGCTCAAAATTATAAAGATAAAATCAACATTGTTGCTGCAAAAACCTTAGAAGGAAAAGCTAACTTTAATGAAATTCATATCAAAAATTCCCTTTCTTCTTTGCCACTTTTCATCTATGGTGTGCAAAAGGCAGAATTTAAAGACAAACAGTATTTTGCACAAGAAGCAAATCATAACAAAATTTATTTAGATACCCTAATTTCAGCAAGAAATTTAAGCATAATCAACGAAGCACAAAATTGTAATAATAACCTCATATCATACAATAATGTTCAAAGCTTAAGCGAAGCTAGTAACATTTCTTTTGGTTCAAAAACCATCATCAAAGCACTTAAAAACGCAAATTCAAATACTATTATCTTAAACAACTACTCTTCAGCCACTCCATTTAACGAACATTATATTATTGCCAATGAAGAAAGTGCTTATAATAATATCTTTATTGATACTATTGCAATGGGAACAGCATCAGATAAAAGAGAGGGAAATATCAATATTATTGCAGGACTCTCTAAAAATTCACATCATAATACTTTAAGTATTAAAAATTTAAATATTGATGAGTATAAAAACGATAACGCTATTTTTATTGCCCCTTCGGCACTAAATTTACAAAATAATGCAAAATCTTATGATAATACCTTATATCTTGGTGGAGAATTTAACACCTTTGAAAACACGCTTGTTGATGCTATTTCAGGAGCTTTAATGTATAGTGAAGATGCGTTAAAAGTTAAGCTTAATATTGCCCCTTCTTTGCAAGAATTTTCCAAAAACAATCGTCTTATCTTGGACACTAATGCTAAAGCAAAAATGGTAAATAATTTCGAGCACTTTACTTTCATTATATCAGATATGACAATGTTTGACTCTGCATTATTAGACGCAAGAGATTTAGCCATTAATCTTTCAAGACAAGGAATTTTACAACTTTTTGCAAAAGATGGTTTTAAGGTTAAAAAAGGAGAAAAAATTACCCTTATACACTCCAATCACGGCTTTGTGGATGAAAATGGTAATTTTATAGATTCTGAATTAAAATTTAAAGATTTTTTCAAACAATTCAAAAACAATAAAGATAATTTTGATTATAAAAATTTTCAAAGTCTAAAAGGAAATAAATTAGAAAGCATAAATTACGAACTTGAAATTTCAAAAGATTTTACAACAATTTATGCTTTGATAAAATAAATTAAATTTTAAATTTATAAAATCTAATCATTAAAATACTTGCAATTAACGCAACTAAACAAACTAAAAATACATATAAACTTGGTCCATAAATTCCAAAATAACTTTGATCAGAACTTGCTTTGGAATGCAAATATACAAAAAGTTGTGGAGTAAAACCTCCTGATATAGCATAAGCAATATTATATGCAAAAGAAATCCCGCTGTATCTAATATGAGGTTTAAAAACATCACTCATAAAAATAGGGCAAAAATTTGCAACTCCTGCACTAAAGCAAGTCAAACCATAAAGAATAATAATCAACACTTCATCTCTAACTTTAGGCAAACTATAAATTTCTTCAAAAAATAAAAAGCTAAATAAAGCAAAAATAAAAATAAAAGCAATGCTAACTTTATAAGGTTTAATTTTATCTGCCAAATAACCGCTTAAAATCAAAGCACAAGCCAAACAAAGCAAACCAAAAATTTGCAAGTAAGTCTTTTCAAAAACATCAAAATGAAGTATTTGATGACCTAAATTGTCTTTAATTAAAAAATCAGGCATCATTAAAATAAAAATTAAAATACAAACCGTTAAAATCCAAGTCATTAGCATAGAAATCACAATGCCAATTTTTGAGCTTTTAAACACTTCCTTAAGGGGAAATTTTACTAAAACACTATCATTTTTCATTTGTTTGAAAACTGGGGTTTCTTCTAAAAATTTTCTTAAATAAATAGAAATAATCCCAAAAACACCGCCCAAAGCAAAAGCTATACGCCAAGCCCATTCTTGCACTTCTTTTGTATCAAAAATCGCATAAATTCCAAGATAAACCAAAGCTCCAAGTAAAATTCCTGCTGTTACCGAAGCGGTTAAACAACCCAAATAAAGATTTTTTTGATTTTGCGGGGCATGTTCGTGTACAAAAATCCAAGCCCCAGGTAACTCACCACCCACAGCTACACCTTGACAAATTCGCACAAAAATTAAAAAAATCGGCGCAAGATAACCTATGCTTTCAAAAGTTGGCATCAAAGCTAATAAAAAAGTAGGAATCACCATAAGTAAAATGCTTAGCATAAACATATTTTTACGCCCAAATTTATCCCCAAAATGCGCCATTATGATACCGCCTAAAGGCCTTGCAAGATAACCTGCAGCAAATATACCATAAGTGTTAATATCCCTCCAAAGCGGGCTTAAGGTGCTAGGAAAGAAATGCATAGAAATGATATTTGCAAAAAATACAAAAATGATAAAATCATAAAATTCCAAAGTCCCGCCCAATGAGGACAAAGCTAAGGTTTTAATATCTTTAACATTTAAAATTTTGCGTTTTTTATAAGAATTTTTCATTAAGGCATTTCATAGGTATCTTCGTTGGAATCATCATCATCGTAAGAATAATCATCCTCATCATAATTGTAATTTGTTTTAGAATAATCATCATCAAACACATCATCTTCATAATCATCAAATTCTAAATCATCGTCATTATAAGCCATTATTTATCCTTTTTATAATTAATTTAAAAGTTTATTTTAGCTTAAATTTTATTGTATTTGATATAATTTTTAGAATTTTTTAAAGGCAAATTATGAATTTAACTCATTTAGATGAAAAAAATCGCCCTAAAATGGTTGATGTGAGTCAAAAAAATATTACTCAAAGAATAGCTAAAGCAAGCGGAATGATTACAATGAACAAAGAAGCTTTTAAGGCAATTAAAGAAAATTCAGCTAAAAAAGGTCCAGTACTTCAAACAGCTATTATAGCAGCGATTATGGGCGCTAAAAAAACAAGCGAACTCATACCTATGTGCCATCCTTTGATGATTTCTAAGGTTGAAACTGATATTGAAGAATTTAGCGACGCTTGCACTTTCAAGCTCATTGTTTGCGTTAAATGCGAAGGCAAAACCGGAGTGGAAATGGAAGCATTAACAGGCGTTAGCATAGGACTTTTAACCATTTATGATATGGTAAAAGCCATTGATAAAGAAATGACTATACACCAAATCATACTTGAAAATAAAGAAGGAGGAAAAAGTGGTAAATTTGTGCGATCTTAAAAAAGAACCTATAGTTAATTATCCTACTTTTTGGGATTATAAAGTTATTTTTGAAATAGGTGTTAATGCGGGAGAAATTTTTGAAGAACTTTTAGGACAAAGAGAATTTAAATACCGACACTCCAACGCTAGCACAAGCGGAAAATACCACAGCTACTTACTTAGCGTATATGTGGATAGCAAAAAAGATAGACTAGATATTTTTGAAAAACTTAAAAATAAAGCCAAATTTGTATTATAAAAGGATAAACAATGCTTAATTTAATAAATATTTTTGAACAAACCCTATCAAATGCCAAAAATGAAAATATTTCTTTGCTCATAGAAGATTGCGTTTTTAGTCTAGTTTATAAAAAAACCAAAGAAGAAAGAGTTCGATTTGCTCTTGATGTTTTATTAGAAGAATTTCTAAAAACTCTAAAAAAACTTAATATGCTTAACCAAAATAACGCTACTAGCGTGATTAAAGCTCTCATTAAAGCACAAATTGCACACGAAGAAAATAAGCTTTATCAATACATCGACGAACTTTCCCTCATTCAAAGCAAAATCGAACGCCAAAAAGAACATATCAAAAACGAAATTAGCCAAAATTTTTTCGAACTTGAAAAAAGCATACAAAATTCTGATTTTAAAGAAGAACTTCAAGATTACATCAATGAGGCGATTTTATTTGAAGTAGAAACGCTCGATATTTTAAAAGAAATCATCCAAAGTGCTTTAATCACCACTTTAGAAAAAAACGAAGATATCGAATTTACTGCAACCACTATCACTAAAAATCTTATGTATAACGCAATTTGTGAGAGTAATTTTGAAAAAGAACGCATTTTAAGTATTTCTAAAACTATTTTGCACGAAACTTTTGAACTAGCCAATGAATCTAAAAATTACGCTAAAGATCTATGTATAGGAGTTGTAAAAGGTATAGAGCAAGGTATAGAGCAAGGTATAGAAAAATTTAAAACGAGTTTTAAATATTGTGTTTTGGAAGAAGATTTAAGTGCAAAAGCTAAACAACTTGTCCATCTTGAAGATGAATTTATTGAACTTTTAAGATATGAAATTCACAAAAACCCTGATCCGATTAAAAGTATTTTACAAGATCTGCTGAATAATGAATTTAATACTTTATTCTCTAAGCTCAAACGCCTTGCCACAGAAAGCAGAGAACAAATCTTTTTAAGCCTAAATGATTTAAAGAAAAACCCAAAAATCAATGATTTTAACAAACTCGCACAAAGTAAAATCAATTCCTTCAAACAAGAAATTTCAGAACTTGAAAAATTCAGTAGCTATAAATACAAAGATTTTAATTCTAAAAAAGCAAAAAATATAGGCATAGCCTTGTGGAAAAAGGCAAAAAATCTTATTAAAAAATAAAAGCTAGTGGATAATTCCACTAGAAAAATCAATGTTTATGCGGGAATTGATGCGGATTACCTGCACCTGCACCAATGTGAGCAAGCTCACCATTTTTTACATTATAAGCCTGACCAAATCCTTTAACAAAGCGCCCTTCTTCAAATTCAAGTTTAATCAAATGAAAATCAAGCATATTGCGTATCATCTTAACTGCTTTATCTGCTCTTTTCTCAAAAATATCATAAATTCGATCAAAGCTTTCATCTCTTGGCATAAATTTGGCTACAGCTTTAAATCTTACTCTTTTTCTAAGTATCACAGAAGCAGCCTTACTTTCATCTTCTAAAAACATTACTTCTATATTATTTGGATGCTCTTTGATATTAGCAAAATGTTCTGAAACCTCACTAATATAAATAAAATTTCCCTCTTCGCATTGTATAAGTGGCGCATATGAGCAAACAACACTTCCGCTTGGACTAAGTGTAGCTAGACACACAGAGTTAAATTCTCGCATAAACTCAAGCATTTCTTGCTTTACACTATCAAGATTTGCACTGGGTTTTGCATCTTTACAAAGCTCGATAATAGCGTCTTTTAAAGAGTTTTCATCGGCTTTTTTTACAAATTCAACTCTAAGCTTTTCATTATCATTATAAACAATGTCAAGCCCTTCAAAATCCACGCTTACAAGCTTGGCATTTTTAACTTCTTTAGCCCCACCAAATTTAACACATAAATCAACCAAATTACTCCCATGATGATCATTCATATGAGTGATAATATTTTCAAAATTCATTGCCATCCTTTTAAACAAATTTTTAAGAAAATTAATGATATCTATTATCGTATTAATATAAACTTAAAATCTAACAAATATGATATTAAATCAAATTATTAAGATATTTAAGTAAAATTTAATTAAATAAGAGATAAATTTACTCTTTTATTTTTAATGATATAGATTATCATTTCTGATTTTAATATAAAAGGATAAAATTTGAATTCAATTCGTTTTTTAAAATTTTCCCTTCTTGCTTTCTTATTTATTAATGCTTACGCAGAAGACAAAGCTGTACTTGATAAGGTTATCGTTTCAGCTAATGGATTTGAACAAGATGCGGACAGTAATTTAAGAAATGTCATTGTTGTTGAAGGTAAAGACTTGCAAAACAAAGGCTACACTTCAGTAGAACAAGCCTTACAAAGGGTGGGTGGAATTTCTTTTGCAAGCCTAGGAGTCAATGGCAATACAAGCCGAAACATTGACCTTAGAGGACAAGGAAAAAACGCTAATGCTGCAGTTAAATTAATGCTAGATGGCATAGCCCTTAATGCGCTCGATCAAAACCGCCTGCATGCCTCGGGAACAAATTTTAAACCCTTGGATAGTGTGGCTCTTGAAGATATTGAACGCATAGAAATTATTCCAGGGGGCGGAGCTGTGCTTTATGGTAATGGAACAAGAGGTGGGGTAATTAATATCATCACCAAAAAAAATAAACAAACCAAAGCGAGTTTAAATTTTAAAGAAAGCGCTTTTGATAATGGAAATTTTGGAACCCAATTAGGTCTAAACACTGCGATTAAAATCACACCGCAAGCTGCTTTTAATGTTACTTTTGAAGGTTTTAATACTAAGTCTAATCAAGAAGGTAGCAAGCAAAAAGGATTTTATCAAAATTCTAAATTTCTTTATGATATTAATGATGATATGAGTATTAATTTTAATTTTTCTTATTACAAAAATGATGATGAAAATTCAGGTTTTTTAACCAAAGAACAAGCTGAAAGCAACCCTCATCAAAGAGGAGATTCTGCAACGACGTTTAAAATCGAAAAACCTCAACTAAGCACTGAATTTAAATATAAAATTAACGATAAATTAGATCTTCATTCTGTGATTTTTTGGCAAAAACAAAAAACCAAAATTGAAGAAACAGACACAGGGGTGTATTCAAAAGGAAGTAATTTTGAAGACATACTCCAAGGCATTAACCTAAAAAATAAATTCTCTTACGGAGAAAATTCATACCTAGTTTATGGATACGAATTTGCTCAACATAAAAGCAAAGCTTTTAGTGATTCTTTAATTGGCACAACCACAAGCAATGATAGAAAAGATACTCATTCAGTTTTTATTTTAGACTCTCACGAATTTAGTGATTATTTGATATTAAGTGCAGGAGCAAGATATGAGTATGCAGATTATAAGCACCATGGCACAGGAAGTGGATATAATTTTAACAGCGATAATATCAATACAGATAATTTCGCTTTAGAACTCACTCCAACTCTTCGTTATTCAGATACAGGTAGGACATATATTAAATTCGAACGCGGTTTTGTTTCGCCAACCCCTTATCAATTCCGTGCAAGAAAACAAGAAAATGGAAATACCATTTATTTCACAAATTCAAATCTAAAATCCGAAACCTACAACACCTATGAACTTGGTTTAAAAGATTATTTATGGGACTTTAATGAAATAAATATCGCTCTTTTTTACACCCAAAGTAAAGATGAAATCAATTCTTATGGTTCTTTAATGAGTGAATATGGATATAAAAACTTGGATGAAACACGCCGTTATGGTTTTGAACTAGGACTTAGACAAGACTTTGAAAAAGTATCTTTTTATCAAAATATAGCCTTTGTAGATGCTGAAATTTCAGTAGGTGCAGACAAAGGCAAAGATATACCTTTGGTTTCAAAAACGAAAGCCACTGCAGGAGTTGAGTATTATTTTTATCATAATCTCATAGGCTTTTTAGATCTGAGTTATTTTTCTAAAGCAAAAGATGAAAGCGATGCAGATATTGATGAATACCTGTTAACAGATTTAGGTTTGATTTATACTTACAAAAATATGCAAGTGAATTTAGGTATTAAAAATCTTTTTGATGAAAAATATTATACCTACCAAAATGCAGCTTCTAATCAGTACTTAGTGGGAAATGGTAGGAGTTATTACATTGGATTAAATTATAAATTTTAAAAGGTAAAAAATGAAACATACAAAATATTCTCTAGCACTACTATTGACTCTTAGTGCACTAAATTTAAATGCAGAAGATACAGCAAGTATCGATAAGGTTATCGTTTCAGCTAGTGGATTTGAGCAAGATGCGGACAGTAATTTAAGAAATGTTGTTGTTGTTGAAGGTAAGGACTTGCAAAACAAAGGCTACACTTCAGTAGAGCAAGCCTTGCAAAGAGTGAGTGGAATTTCTTTTGTGAATTTTGGTTTAGGGCAAAATATCGATATACGAGGACAAGGCGAAAAATCAAGTATCGCAGTAAAAGTTATGGTTGATGGTCGTGCTATAAATGTGCTTGATAACTCACACGGAGTAACCCCACTTAACACCATAAATTTAGACAATATCGAACGCATAGAAATTATTCCAGGGGGCGGAGCTGTGCTTTATGGTAACGGAACAAGAGGTGGGGTAATTAATATCATCACTAAAAAGCAAAAAAATGACGCCCTATCTTTTAGCGTAAAAGGCGATAGTTATGATAAAGGCAATTTGGGCGGAAATTTCAATGTGAATTTAGCTAAAAAATTAAGTGAAGATTTTTCTTTAAGTCTTGATATAAACAGCTTTAACCGTGATGGCTATCAAAAAGGCTATAATGAAAAGGGTTATTTTATGAATTCAAAAGCTTATCTTGATATAGGAGATGATAGTGATTTAAGCTTTGCTTATAATTATTTTGAAAGCAAAAACACAAGCAGTGGCTATCTTACCAAAGAGCAAATAAAACAAGATCCCACACAAAGAGGCGATGGGGATAATATCAGCAAAATCATTCGTCCGGAGTTAAGTCTTGATTTTCATCATGCCTTAAACGATAATTGGGAGTTTAATCTTGGAGCTTTTTGGCAAAATCAAAAAATACACTACCTAAAAGATGAAATTGCGATGATGGGAACAACAGCCTATCAAGATGGTAGCGGCTTTGAAGATACACTAACGGGGATAAATTTAAAGAGTAAATTTAGCTACGGCGAAAATTCTTATCTTAGTTTTGGTTATGAATTTATAAATCACGACGCAAAAAGAAAAAGCTTGGTATTTTATAGCGTACCAGGCATGATAACTTATCATAGAATGACAACAAATATGACAATGCAAAAACAAAGCCATTCTCTTTTTGCTCTAAATTCTCATCAAATCAATGAAAAATTCGGTATTTTCAGTGGGGTAAGATACGAATATGCCTCTTATAAAGGCGATAGAAACTATCGCAATGAAATGGATATGGCTTTTCCAATTCCTGGATATCCAAAAGATGAACTCACGCTTTTTAGTATAGATAAGCAAGATACAAACAATTTCGCATTCGAAATCACTCCAAATTTTAAATATTCTGATACAGGCAGTATTTATGCAAAATTTGAACGGGGTTTTGTTTCGCCAACTCCAGCGCAATTTGTCAATAAAGATCAAACAAAGGGTTATTACACCGCGAATTTAGAACCTGAAATTTTTGACACCTTTGAAGTGGGTATAAAAGATTTTTGGTGGGATTTTTATGAGTGGAATTTAACACTTTTTTACACCCAAAGCAAGGATGAAATTTCTTATCTTGGCGATCCGCACGCTACAAATGGCGCTTTTTGGAAGTATTATAATATCGATCAAACAAAGCGACTTGGCACAGAACTTAGTTTAAGTCAAAGTTTTTTAAATGACACTTTATTTTTAAAACAAAGCCTAACTTATATCGATGCTAAAATTTCAAAAGGCGTAAATGATGGACTAAGAATTCCTTATGTTTCAAGCATAAAAGCAAGTGCTGGACTAGAATACACCTTTAACTCATCTTTGTCAAGCTTTATTGATTTAACTTATTATTCAAGAGCAAAAGATGGTGGCGTTATAGATGCAAACACAGGAAAAATGAGCCAAAATGAGTGGATAAAAGATCACTTTATCACTGATATTGGCGGAATTTATCGTTATAAAAATTTGCAAATTCTAGCAGGTATTCGCAACCTTTTTGATAAACAATACTACACCTATCAAAACTCAGCAAGCAACCAATACACCCCAGCTAGAGGTAGAAATTATTACATGGAGTTTAAGTATGTATTCTAAGCGTTTTACAATCAGCCTTGTTTTCATCATCTTGGCTTATATTTTTATGAGCTTTCTTGCGCTAATGCTCGGTGATGAATTTTTAAATTTAAATGCCATTTTTAATGCCTTTGCAAGCGATGATGAGCTTTTAAAAACAGTGCTTTTAGATATTCGTTTGCCTCGTATTATTATGGCTATTTTAATCGGTATGCTTCTTGCCTCTTCAGGAGCCATTACTCAAAGCGTTTTTGCAAACCCAATCGCTGATCCTTATATCATAGGTATAGCCTCAGCAGCAACCTTTGGTGCAGTAATGGCTTATGTGTTCAAACTTGGGGATTTGTATTTTGGAATTTTAGGTTTTATTTTTTCTTGTGTATTCTCCTTAATTGTCTTTAAAATTTCAAACAAATCCTCTATCGCCGCCCTACTCATCATAGGCATAGCTATTTCTTCTTTTTTAGGGGCTTTTACTTCGTTTTTTATGTATTATATAGGCGAAGATTCCTTTAAAATAGTCGCGTGGCTTATGGGGTATTTAGGACTTTCTTCTTGGTCTAAGGTGGCAATGCTTTTTATCCCTTTGGTTTTTTGTTTGGCTTATTTTTATGCTTATAAAAACGAATTAAATATCATTTTAAGCGGAGATGAAGAGGCAAGAAATTTAGGCGTTGATGCCAATAAACTCAAAAGAAACTTACTCATAGTTTCTTCTTTAGCGGTTGCTTTTGCTGTGGCTTTTACAGGACTGATTGGGTTTGTAGGCTTGATAATCCCTCATATTGTAAGATTATTCATCAAAAATTATAACAATGCTTTAGTTTTGCCTATTTGCACTTTGCTTGGCGGACTTTTTTTACTCATTTGTGACACTCTAGCAAGAGTGATTTTAGCACCCATTGAAATTCCAATAGGTATCATAACAGCATTTTTTGGCGCACCTATATTTTTATTTTTGGCACTAAGGGCAAGGAGCTTTCTATGAGTATAAAAGTAAAAAATTTACATTTTTCTTATGGCAAAAAAACCTTACTAAAAGATATTAATTTTGAAGTTAATTCGGGTGATTTTTTAGGAATTTTGGGTCCTAATGGCTCGGGCAAAAGCACTTTAATGAAAAATATGCTTCAAAGTCTAGAATACAATCAAGGCGAAATTATCATTTTTAATAAAAATTTAAAAAACTACTCTTTAAAAGAACTAAGCCAAATTTTGGGTTTTGTACCTCAAAAATCAGGACTAAACACCCCTTTACTTGTCATTGATGTACTTTTAATGGGAAAATTTTCAACTCTTAAACATTCTTTTAGTACTTATTCTAAACAAGATATTGACGAAGTGCAAAATTTAGCCAAAATTTTAAAAATCGATCAATTTTTACAAAGAAATATTCTCACTTTAAGTGGTGGAGAATTTCAACGCGTTTTGCTTGCAAGAGCCCTTTTGAAAAAACCTAAAATTTTATTTTTAGATGAACCAACTTCAGCCCTTGATCTAAACTACGCCATAGAACTTTTAAGTCTTTGTGAGCATTTACTAAAAACAAGCGATATTGCCATCGTAGCCATTTTGCACGATCTTAATCTCGCCGCCTTATTTTGTAACAAAATTCTTTTTTTAAAAGAAGGAGTTTTGCGTTATCAAGGAAGCGTAGAAAAGCTTTTTAAAGAAGAAATTCTTAAAGAAATTTATGATTTAAACTGCAAAGTTTTATTTCATGAAAACAAACCTTATATCTTAACTTTAAAGGAGAAAAAATGAAAAAAATTTTATTTTTATTAATGCTTTTTACAAGCTTATATGCTAAAGAACGCCTTGTGGTGTTAGATCCTGCAAGCGTTGAAATTATCTATATGTTAAATAGCGAAGATAAAATCGCAGGCATTGCAAAGCTCGAACACTCAAGTATTTACCCAGCAGAAGAAACCCAAAATTTGCCAAGCGTTGGCACTTTTTCAAATCCATCCTTAGAAAAAATCATCGCTCTAAAACCCACTTTGGTGATTTTAAGCTCATATTCTACCGGCTTAGAACAAAGTTTAAAAAATTTAAACATAAAAACAATGTATCTTAAAGGCGAAAGACTAAACGATCTTTTTACCAATATCAACACTCTAGCTACCTTACTTGATAAAGAAAAAGAAGGACAAATGCTCATAGAAAAAACAAAGCGTACATTACAGGATTTAAAACAAGACCCCATCAATAAAAGCGCGATTTTTCTCTTCTCTTCTAATCCCTTAATGGCATTTTCACAAAATTCCCTAGTTGCTGATATTTTAGAACTCATAGGCGTAAAAAATCTTACTCCACAAAGTGAAATTAAACGCCCCATCATTTCAAGCGAATTTTTAATCAAACAAAACCCTGATATCATCATACTAGGCATTAACGCAAGCACTCAAAATCTTATACAATACAACCCCGCTATAAGCAAACTAAAAGCTTACAATACCGATCAAATTTTTAACTACAAAGATACCCATACCCTACTAAGACTTAGCCCAAATATCACAAATGAGATTTCAAAACTTAAAAATTTATTGCGAAATTAAATTTAAAAACCAGAAGTTTATGCTTTTGGTTTTTTTATTTGTATAAATCCAAACATTTGGCACTTTCTATACTATTAGTTAATTAAAAAACTTATGTGGAATATTTCTTTAAGAATATACAAGGGTTTGCCAAATTTAAAAGATATAAAAAATCAAAAAAATCTCAAAACTACTCCTAAAAATGTAATGATTGTGAATTTAAGAGATTATAAAGTCTTAATTAAAGAGCTTCAATATTATCCATTATTATACTTCCAAAATGAATACTCACGATGAAAGATTAATAGAACTTTAAAAAGATAGTAAGAAGTGTCAAAGTTAATGTTATGAGTGTGACACAGAAATTTGCAAATATAACAAAATTTAGATAAAATACTTAGAATTACATTAACTAAAATTTAAATTAATTTATGAAAAAATATATTTTTACTCACTTCATTTTAGGATTTCAAAGCCTTTATTAGTGGCATTATTATTTTTATTAAACATATAAAAAAATTAATAAGGATAAAAAATGTCAAATTTATACCACACTTTAAGCCCTGCAAAGCTTTTTGTAAAATGTGCCTTGCCAAATGTTATCAGTATGGCTTTTATGTCACTTTATTATGTTATTGATGGAATTTTTGTTGGAAAATACTTAGGAAGCAATGCTTTAGCTGCACTTGGACTTATTATACCTTTTGTGATGATGAGTTTTGCACTTGCTGATATGATAGCTCTAGGCTCTGCTGTGCAAATTTCTATGAAATTGGGTATTAAGAAATTCAAACAAGCAAGACAAATTTTTAGTGCTTGTGTTTTGATCATCTTCCTTTTATCTTGTTGTATAGGAGTTTTGGAGTATTTTTTAGCGCCATTTTTGATTGATTTTCTCAATGTAAGCGAAGAGGTGAAAAACTTAAGTAAAGAATGTATGCTTGTTTTTGCTATTTTTGCACCCATCACCATGCTTTCTTTTGCTTTAGATAATTACTTAAGAATTTGTGGAAAAACAACTTACAGCATGATGATAAATATTATTATTGCCCTAAGCAATATCTTTTTGGATTATCTTTTTATTGTTGTTTTTGGCTGGGGCTTGTTTTCAGCAGCACTTGCAACTTGTATTGGACTTAGCTTAGGCGGAATTTTAGGAATTTTGCCTTTTTTAATACAGGATTTAGACTTAAAATTCACTCACTTTTTCATTCCTCTTAAACTTCTTAAAAATATCATTTATAATGGTAGTAGTGAATTTTTTAATAATATCTCCGCTTCACTTTTTAGTATTTTTGCAAATTTAATCTTACTAGAGCTTGGCGGAACAAATGCCGTAGCTGCATTTTCAATTATTTTATATATCGATAGTTTTATTGTCGCTTTAATCATTGCCATGAGTGATGCAATGCAACCTGCTCTTAGTTATAACTATGCTAGAAAAGACTTTAAGCGCATTAAAGCCTTGCTTAAAATCACCTTTGTTAATGCCTTTATTTTCTCACTCATTAGCCTTGTAATTTTACTAAGTTTTAAAGAAAATCTAGTCGGACTTTTTGCTAAAACTGGCGATGATGAATTTATTCAATTTAGCGCTTATGCTTTGATGATTTTTACTTTTAATTATTTTTTTGCATGGTTTAATATACTAAGTGCTTCTTTTCTTACTGCTTTTAATAAACCAAAATTATCACTTATTTTGAGTCTTAGTGTTAATCTTTTTGCACCACTTTGTTTTTTACTTATCTTGTCTTTATTTTTTGGTTTAAATGGAATTTGGATCAGTTCTTTTGCGGCTGAGCTTTGTATGTTATTTTTAGCAGTATTTTTTCTTAAAAAGTGTTTTGGAGATAAAATTTAAAAAGCCAAAAAATTGGCTTTTTATGATTAATCTTTTTTTGGTTTTTTGGAGATAGGGCAAATGCCAAGTGGGCAGGCTTGTTTGCCTGTCCAAACTCTTATAGGGCATACTCCAAAAACTCCTGTTAAAAGTGGGATAAGTCCAATTAAGCCCCACCAAGAAGCAAAATACACTCCCAAACCAAAAATAGCCAACGCAAGAATAATTCTTACAACTTTTTCTGTTAAACTCATTTGTTACTCCTATTATTTTTTAGTTAATTGTATTTGATAAAAAATAAAAACTCAGTAACAAAATCACTCAATAAATTTTTAAGTGCTTTTAAGCTAAAATCACCAAAAACCAAAAAAGGTAAAAAATGAAAACCATAGGAATAATTGGCGGTATGAGTTTTGAAAGCACTATAACTTATTATAAACTCATTAATGAAGAAATTGCTAAAAAACTTGGAGGTTTAAATTCAGCCAAAATCATCTTACACAGTGTGAATTTTAAAGAAATTGAAAAATATCAAAGCCAAAATTTATGGGATGAGAGCGCGAAAATTTTATCGCTTTGTGCTAAAAAACTCGAAAATGCTGGAGCTGATTTTATCATCATTGCCACAAATACTATGCATAAAATTTATGATGATGTGCAAATGCAAGTTAAAATTCCCATTCTTCATATCGCCACAAGCACTGCAAAAGCTCTACAACAAGCCAATATCAATCAAGTAGGCTTAATAGGCACAAAATATACCATGAATGAAAATTTTTACAAAGAAAAATTGCTTGATCAAGGCATAAAAACTCTTATTCCTTGTCAAAAGGATATGCAAATTGTCAATGAAATTATTTTTGATGAGCTTTGTCGTGGAATTTTTAAAGAAAGCTCGAAAAAAACTTATTTAGAAATCGTTGATAAATTACGTCAACAAGGAGCTTTAGGCATCATTTTAGCTTGTACTGAGATAGGACTTTTAATCAAACAAGAAGACACACAAATTCCGCTTTTTGATACAAGCATCCTTCACGCTTTAGATGCAGCAAATCAAGCTTTGAGTTAAGCTTGATTGTATCGCGATTTAAAGGTGTTTTAGCATATTTTTATAAGATTCTTTAACACTTGCTTGTGTTTTGGTTACAAAACTCACAAAAACAATCATCAAAGAAGCAAACAAAAACGCAGGCACAAGCTCATACAAGGCAAAATACTGTGCTATGAAATTTTTCCAAATCACCACACCAAGCGTACCGCTAATCATCCCAGCAATAGCACCTGCTTTTGTCATATTTTCCCAAAACAAAGAAAAAAGCATCACGGAACCAAAACTTGCTCCAAAACCAGCCCACGCATAAGCGACTATTTCTAAAACACTTGAATTTTTATCCGTAGAAATCAAAAATGCTACTACAGCGACAATCAAAACCCCAGCGCGCCCTAAATTCATCACAGTTTTATTCGGTGCATCTTTATGCAAAATTCTTTTATAAAAATCTTCAGCTATCGTTGCACTAGAAACTAAAAGTTGCGAACTTGCCGTGCTCATAATCGCCGCTAAAATCGCTGAAAGCAAAATACCAGCAATCCAAGGATTAAATAAAAGTTGCGACATCACGATAAAAATTTTCTCAGGATCATGCAAGCTAAGATTAAATTTATTCACATAAGCAATGCCCAAAATTCCCATAAAACAAGTGCTTATCAAACAAAGGCTCATCCAGCTTATCCCAACAAAAGTTGCCATAGGAATATCCTTAACCGATCTTATCGACATAAAACGCACCAAAATATGAGGTTGTCCAAAATATCCAAGTCCCCAAGCAAGTGCTGAAATAATACCCAAAAATGAAATACCCTCAAACCACTCCAAACGATTTTTATCCATTAAAGAAAGCTTACTAAAGGCATCTAATAGATTATAAAGCTCTTTTGTATCTTTTTCTTTCTTTTGCATTGTTAAAGCAGAGTTTAATTTATTGGCAAATTCTGAAAAAGTAAGTGAATTTTTTAAATCATTATTAAAAAGCTTTAAAATATTTTCATCATTTTTAAATTTTTCTTTGATATTTTTAGTACTTAAAATTCCATCTTTGCTATGATTTAAATCTTGAACTAAAGATGTAATTTCTGTTATGTTTTCTATGGAATTTAAATTGGATAAAATTTGTGGAATTTCTTTTTGAATCTTTAAAATATTTTGACTAGCATTATCAGAAGTAAAAATATAATTTTTAGCCTCTTTAAAACCACCCAAATGCATAAGCATAACCACAGGAACGACAATCAAAGCTCCAAGCATCAAAAGTCCTTGGATCATATCCGTCCAGCAAACCGCCTTATAACCGCCAAAAAAAGTGTAAGCGACTATGATTAAAGTCCCAGTTGTTAAAGCATAATCATAAGCTATACCAAAAGTTTCTTCAAAAAGCTTTGCGCCACTTACAAGTCCTGATGAAACATAAAAGGTAAAAAATATTAAAATTACAATTGCACAAACCACTCTTAAAATGTGCTTATCATCATGAAACCTTGCTTCAAGATAATCAGGTATGGTGATAGAATTTGCAATAATTCCTGTATAAATTCTAAGCCTTTTAGCTACAAAAAGCCAATTTAAAGTCGCACCCACAACCAAACCTATAGCAATATATCCTTCGATAAAACCGCTCACATATAAAGCACCAGGCAAGCCCATCAAAAGCCAACCACTCATATCAGAAGCCCCTGCACTCAAAGCAGAAATTACCGGTCCTACCTCACGCCTGCCTAAAAAATAATCTTCCGTGCTTTTGTTTTTTTTGAAAAAATAAAATCCTATATAAAGCATCAAAGCAGCATAGGCTACAAACATTAAGGCGATTTCGATATTTAAATGAGGCATTAGATTTTCCTATTAAATTGATTTAAAAGCTATAAATATAACAAAATTTTACTTCAAATTCAAAGCAAATTCGCCTTTAGCGACGCAAGTAGCGATAATTTGCGCAGGGATATTTTCATTTTGTAAATGCTTTAAACAAGGTTTGACATTATCGTGACTTAAAGCAATCAAAAGTCCACCTGAAGTTTGAGGATCACAAAGCAATAAATGACTATCTTCTAAATAAGAACAAAATGGCTTAACAAAATCAAAATTTTTATAAGCACCCGCAGGGATTAAACCCATATCAAAATACTCTTTTGTCCCTTCTAAAAAAGGCAAATCTTTAACAAAAATTTCCAAAGAAATATCATCATTTAACATCTCTTTTAAATGCCCTAAAAGTCCAAAACCTGTAACATCACTCATCGCATGTACTTGGTATTGTAAAGCAATTTGACTGGCTTTTAAATTTAAACTCATCATACTTTCAAGCATATTTTTTAGATATTTTTCATCTAAAATTCCACCCTTTAAAGCCGTGCTTAAAATCCCAACACCCAAAGGCTTAGTGAGTATAATCATATCGCCTATTTTGGCCTTGTTATTGGCAATGAATTTTTTAGGATGCACCTTGCCCGTAACACTTAAGCCAAAAAATAATTCTTCGCTTTCTATAGTGTGTCCGCCAACGATTAATGCACCACATTCACACACCTTATCATTTGCACCCCTTAAAAGCTCGCTAAGTATGCTTATATCGTGATTTTTGCTATCAAAGCCGACTATATTTAAGGCATTAATCACCTCTGCTCCCATGGCAAAAACATCACTTAAAGCATTGGCTGCAGCTATAGCACCAAAATGATAAGCACTATCCACAACAGGTGTGATAAAATCAAGCGTTTGCACTAAAGCCAAATCAGGGCTAAGCGCATACACACTTGCATCTTCATTATTACCGATATCGCTAAGTAAAGCTGGGTTTTTTTGCATGAAATTTAAAATTGTTTTAAGACCACACGGGCTTAATTTCGCTGCTCAACCTGAAGCTTTTACAAATTGTGTTAAATTTTGTTTTTTGTATTCCAGAATTTTTCCTTATAAAGTAATGATTTTTGCTTTACCAAAAAGCTCACTTAAAATTTCATAAGCATTGCCTATAGTGCCAATTTTAAGCTCTTTGCTTTTCCCAAAATACTCCAAACAAGCACCACAACTAATAATTTCAATACCCATTTTTTCAAGCTCTTTCATAGCTGCATATGCTTTGTGCTCTTCATCGCAATTTAGCAAAACGCTTTCATTAACACAAAGAATTTTGTATGGAGGATTTTCTAAATTTTTCAAAGTATTTAAAAAGCCAACAAATAAATTCTCTCCAAGCTCGCCCTCGCCTACTTTAAGGGTTTTTAAAAAAAGCACATTTTTTTGCCTAGTATCATTATTATCACAACTAAAGTCATCAGGATTTAGATTTAAATTTTTCATTTCTTTTTTAATGGTTTGAATTATAAATTCTTCACCTTTTTGTATGAGTGTAGTTTCCAAATTTAAAGAATTTAAAAATTTTAAAACATTATTTTTTGATACTTCAGAATTTAAAAAAATCTCCAAACTGTCACCAACTTGCAATTTTTCAATAGCTTGTTTTGTTTCTATAACTGGCCTTGGACAAGCTAAATTCCGACAATCAATTTTCATTATTTTTCCTTTATTTTACTTTCTTTTTCAAGAGGATTTTTTTCCTTAAAAAATAATTCTTTAAAGCGTTTATTAGCGTATTCTTCAATATCTTTTTGCAAAATAGAATAATTATGCATTAATTCTAAAGCCTTGGGAGTAAGTTTTGTTCCAGAATCTTTTGATCTGCCTTGTCTTGTAGCAACCAAATCTTCTTTGGTATTTTTTTGCAAAATTTGCAAATGCATCCAAGCTTTTTTATAATTTATCCCCATAAGTTTTGAAGCCTGCAAAATACTTCCTGTTTGCCCTATAAGCTCTAAAAGCTCAGTTTTGCCTTTGCCAAAAAGCAAATCGCCATCGGCATTTTCTATCCAAGTTTTAGTTCTTACAACAAGCTGTTTGCCTTTTTTTTCTTTAAAACAACCAAGTTGGCAATATTTCACATCGATTTTATAACTTTTCAAAGCCGAACGCACAGACTTTAACCCACAACCCTGCTTAGCAATATTTCTTGCATCTTTACAAAAAATTCTGCGTTTTTCATCTAAATTTGGTTCAAGTTCTTTTAATACTTCTATTTTAGCTTTCTCAAAATCAAGATGACCAAATTGTCCCAGTTCGCAATTATCAATACGAATTCCATTTACATCTGCCATATTTCCCACTTCTTCCACGCTAATATTAAATTTTTTAGCGATCTTAAATGCCGTACCACAATCAAGCTTTTCATTGCTATTTAAAAGCTCTTTCATATAAGCTAAAATTTCTTTATCCATTTATTCTAAATTCTCCGCTATAAATATTGACATTTTCTCCCCTTGCAAACCCGCAAAGTGTGAGTTCAAATTTTCTTGCTATCATCACACCCAAACAAGTAGGAGCAGTGCGTGATACAAGCACTGGGACTTTATGCATTACCGCCTTAGCTACCATTTCAGAGCTAAGCCTTCCACTGACCATTAAAAAACATTTACTAAGATCAACTCCAGCAAGTCTTGCCTTGCCTAAAGCCTTATCTATGGTATTATGCTGGGCTATATCCTCGCCTATAAAAAAAGTATTTTCATCAACAAAAAGCTTAGCCGTATGCACGCAACCTGTCTTTTCATAAAGATCACATTGAGTATAAAATTCGCTCATTTGTTTTAAAATCTCATTTTTACTGAATTTTTGCAAAGAAGTGATTTTACTTGCTTCTATGCTTTGTGGATCAATATTTGCCGTGTGCGCCCTGCCACAACCACTTATCACCACACCTTCAGCATTTAATTTGGCTAAATTTTCTTTATCAATTTTTGCATTAATATGCACACTCATTCCATCATCTTTACTTTCGACGCTTTTTATATCATCAACCCTAGCAATGATATTTTCGCTCATCAAATATCCTACCGCCAAAGCCTGTTCATCAATAGGAGTTGCCATTAAAGCACCTACTTTTTCATTATTAATAAAAATTTCAAGTTTAATTTCACGCACTAAAGTATCATCGCAAGTTAAAAGTTCATTGCCTTTATATTTTTGAATTTGTGTTGTAAATAAGGGTTCCATCAAAAGCCTTTTTTGAAAAAATTATAAAATTATATCAAAAAAGATATAAAATCAAATGGCTTTATTTAAGCTTTTTAATAGTTTTTATTTAAATGGTAATTTTAAGCAAAAAGCGTTTGTATCTTTATAAAATTTTGCTCTAAATTTTTAAAATTACTTTCTAAACTTAAAGAAAAATCAATAAAAAAAGGATTGCAAAGACTAGCAATGAGCATAAAATTTTTATGGTAAAAATAAAATTGTGTATCAAAATTTTTATGTTTTAATTTAGTAAAAATGACCTCTATATCGTTATTAGGCAAATTTTTTATATTATTTTTATATTCAAGTAAAATGCCACAAAAAAAATGATTTGAGTGCGTTTTAAACCATATATCATAAATTTCAAAATCTTTAAATATAAAATGATTTTTGCTCTTAAATTCTTTTAAATTTTCAATCAAAGCAAGTTTTTTAAATTCTTCTTCACTTAAACCTTGACTTTGAAATTTAGCACCTTGTCGTCTTAAAAAAAGATTTAAAACTTGAATTTGAAGTTCTTCTTTAGATCTTAAAAGCTTCCTGCTGGTTAAACGAAAGAAAAAAATACCCACAAGCACAGCACTTGCAAGACAAATAATAGCATCTCTTGTAAAAACAAAGGCTAGAAAGCCTACAAGTAAGGCTTCTATAACGCTTAGGAGTTTTAAAATTCCCAAGCGTTTGAGTATATAAAGCCTTCTATTTTCTAAACTTTTTAAATCCATTAAGATTTCGCTTTTTCCATTCTTTTTCTTTGGGTTGGATCAAGATAGCGTTTGCGAACACGGATATTTGCAGGAGTGACTTCTACAAGCTCATCTTCTTCTATCCATTCTAAAGCCCTTTCAAGGCTTAGCTTTCTAGGTGGCACAAGTTTGATCGCATCATCGCTTCCACTTGCTCTTACATTGGTTAAATTTTTTCCTTTGATAGGATTAACATCTAAGTCATTTGGGCGTGAGTGTTCGCCTATAATCATACCAGTATAAACTTTAGTTTGAGGCTCTATAAAAAGCACTCCACGTTCTTGGAGATTAAATAAAGAATACCCTAAAGCCACACCATTTTCCATAGAAATTAAAGCGCCGTTATTGCGTTTTTCAACTGTACCACTAAAAGGACGGAATTCTAAAAAGCTGTGATTCATCACACCTTCACCTTTGGTATCAGTTAAAAATTGAGATCTAAAGCCTATCAGTCCTCTTGCTGGAATTTCAAATTCGAGTCTTGTTTGACCATCGCCTGTTGATGCCATGGTTTTCATTTCAGCTTTTCTTTTTCCAAGCTTTTCTATAACCGTTCCACTAAATTCTTCAGGCACATCAATAACCAAATGCTCAAATGGCTCTGTTTTAACCCCATCTTCAACCTTTACGATAACTTCAGGTCTTCCCATGCAAAACTCAAAACCCTCTCTACGCATATTTTCAGCTAAAATTGTAATTTGAAGTTCACCCCTACCGCTTACTTTAAATTTACCTTCGCCACTGCTTTCATATTTCATCGCGATATTGGTTTTCATTTCAGCTTCTAAGCGTTCTGCGATTTTATTACTAGTTACATGCTTTCCTTCTGTGCCAGCTAGCGGACCATCATTTACTGAAAATACTATACTTAAAGTTGGCTCTTCAATGTGTAAAGGATCAAGTGGCATAGGATTGTTTGGATCTACTACGCTATCACCCACATCTAAAGCTTCAAAACCGGCAATTGCTACAATATCTCCACTCCCAGCTTCTTCAATATCCATTTTTTCTAAGCCCATAAAGCCTATAAGTTTTGAAATTCTACCATTTACTTTAGTGCCATCAGCCTTTGCAAGCATTACATTTTGATTTTTCTTTACAACACCATTAAAAATTCTAGCAATTCCTATTTTTCCTACGAAATTATCATAACCTAAAGTGAAAACTTGAAGTTGTAAAGGATTATCATTGGTGCCACTTGGCGCAGGAACTCTTTCAAGTATGGTTTTAAAAAGTGGCTCCATATCCTTACTTTCATCATTTAAATCAAGCTTAGCATAGCCATTTTTCGCAGCAGCATAAACGATAGCAAAGTCAAGTTGTTCATCATTCGCATCTAAGGCCACAAAAAGATCAAAAATTTCATTGATTACTCTTTCAGGATCAGCGGCTGGTTTGTCGATTTTATTAATCACTACTATTGGCTTAAGCCCTAAAGATAAAGCCTTTTTTACCACGAATTTAGTTTGAGGCATTACACCTTCTTGCGCATCTACTAAAAGCAAAACTCCATCAATCATTTTCAAAACACGCTCAACTTCCCCACCAAAATCAGCGTGACCTGGAGTGTCTATGATATTAATTTTTGTGCCTTTGTAATTAATCGCCGTGTTTTTTGAAAGTATGGTGATACCGCGTTCTTTTTCTATATCATTACTATCCATAACGCGTTCAGCTATTTGTTCTCTTTCGCTAAAAGTGCCTGATTGTTTTAATAACTCATCAACCATAGTCGTTTTACCATGATCAACATGGGCAATAACTGCGATATTTCTAATGTTTTCCAAGTTTTTCTCCGATAGTTTAAAATTTCAAAAACTAAGATTATATACAAAAATTGCTTAAATTTTTTAAAACACTTTTTTGGAATAAATTTTGCTTTTATACTCGTAGATTAACTTCAAAAACAAAAAGGAGTCAAAATGTCTAAGCCTTTACAAGAAGAAATTTTTAAGGAACAAAGTTTAATACAAGAAAGCAAATTTGCAGAACCTTTAATGCAAATTTTGTCTTTATTAGAAATTCTTAAATCTAACACAAATGAAAAAATGGCAAGAATTTCGAGCGAATTAAGCGAAATTTTATCCGATGAAGGCGAGTTTGAAAAAATTCAAAAGGCAAAAAATTTAGAAGAATTATTACAAATTATAGAAAAATTTAATTTTTCACAAATGTTAAAAATTTATGATTTAAATTCATTAAGAATGAATTTTCCACTTTTAGCCAAACAAAATTTCCTAGCTTAGGAGAAAAAATGTCAGGACTTAATTCCCAAAATGATATTTTAAATCTTGCTCCTACAAAAAGTCAAACAAAGCAAAATAAAGGTGCGAATTTAAAAGACGATGACAAACAAGAATTTTTGAGCTCTTTAATACAAGCTATAGATGAAAAAAATGAAATTTTACCTCAAAAATTAAATAATGAACAAAAGCAAGAACTTGCAAATGAAGTTTTTAAACAATTACAAAATGGGACTTTAAGTCAAGATGATCAAATTTCGATTTTTGAATCGGCTAATTTTATGCAAATTTTAGGCTTATTAGACGCATTAAAAATGGATTCCAAAGCCATTAATTTAAACCAATTTTCCCAAAAAACCAAGCAAATTTTAAGCATAGAGAAAAATTTAAATGTTTTAAAAAACGCTAAAGATTTAAACGAGCTTTTAGACTTGGCTAAAAAACTTGATTTAAATATAGAAAAAATTAAAGTTGATCGCTTAGTTGAATTAAAAAACACTTTTCCAAATTTAGACAAAGCGGGATTTTTTAACAACAATATAGAAAGTGTTTTAAAAGATTTTATCAACCAAAAAATCGCCAATCTTATCAAAGAAATTCCACAAAAAAATCAAGATTCTTTTGCAAAAAAGCCACAGAAAGAAAACATACTTTCTAAAGCTTTGCAAGATATAAACTTAAAACAAAAAGCTCAAGATGATAAAGAAAACGATGCAACACTTTTAAATCAAAAAGATAAAATAATAAGTGCTGATAAACAAAATCATTTAGAAAATTCAAAAAAAAATAATTTAAATAATTTGCCAAAAGAAAGTGTACAAGAGCAAAAAAACAAAATTTTTTTAAAAAATGAGGCGGATTTAAAAATTCAACAGACCACACACAAAGATATAGAAAAAAACATTCAAAACACAAAAAAGAATGAAAATGAAATTCTAACTCTAAATTCTGATAAGTTTCATAAAATGCAAAGTGTGAATAAAAAAGAAGAAAATTTACCTAAAAATACGACAGAAATTTTAAATAAAAATGAAATTTTCAAAAATTCAGAAGATATACAAGAAAATATTTCAAAAAATAAAGACAATATTTTAAAAGAAAATATTTTGGAAAATCCTACTAAAAATTTAAAAAATACAAATCAAGAAATACCACAAAATGCAAAAAATATCGTTAAAGATTTAAAAGATCTTGAAACAAAAACAAATTCCTTAAACAATACAAAAAATGATACAAATGCCAACAAAACACACACAATAAATGAAAAAAATCCTATTTCGCCTTTGCAAGAATTTTTCAAAAGCGAACAAAGAGAAAATAAAAACACACAAAATCAAAACATAAATCATACGTTAAACAATACAAATTCCACAATTCAAAATATCCAAACCAAACAAAATTCAAATCAAACTTTAGATTTTACCCAGCAAGAAAAAAATACTGATTTAAAAAATGAAAACAATAATACCAAAGACCTACAAAACGATGCCTTTCACAATGAATTAAATAACACCTTAAAAGAACTCTCAAAAGTGAGTCAAAATCAAATTAAAAATCCTATCAAAGAAACTTTTTCACATTTTAGCGAGGATTTAAAAGAACAAATTCAAAACTATAAAGCACCCATTACAAAAGTAAATATAACGCTCAATCCTTCAAATTTAGGTGAAGTAGAAGTTACTTTGATGCAAAGAGGTAATAATTTACATATTAATTTTAATTCCAATACCAACACCATGAATTTATTTATCCAACACCAAGCAGAATTTAAAAATTCTCTTGTAAATATGGGTTTTACTGGACTTGAAATGAATTTTAGCGATCAAGGCAAAAAAGAACAAAACGGACAGCAAAAAAGTAAACATTCATACAAAAATGATTTTGAAATTGACAAGCAAGATAAAGAATTAGAGCTTGTTTTGGCAAAATATTTTTAATTGGAACATTTTTTGCTTTTTTATTAAAAAAGACATTAAAAAAGGAGTTTTAAATGGCAGTAGGGGCGGTAAATAATTCATCAAGCGATTTACTTAATAGCTTAAATAACCAAAATCAAAACACAAAAGCAACAAGTAACACAGACACCGTTGTGCAAAATAACAATGGTATAGTCAGCAATCCTGGTGCAGAACTTGACAAAGACGCGTTTTTGCAATTACTTCTTGTAGAACTTCAACACCAAGATCCAACTGATCCTATGGATACAGATAAAATGCTTACTCAAACTTCTCAGCTTGCAGCACTTGAAATGCAACAAAATACAAATACCACAATGCAGGCTATGGTTGCAACCATGGAAAAACTCAATGCTTCAATTGGTTCAGGTATGAGTATGCAAGTTTTAGCAGCTGTTGGAAAATTAGCTTCAGTTGAAAATAATTATGTTGAACTTAAAACAGCCGATGAAGTTGTATATCTTAAAATGTATCTTCCTGAAAAACCAAAAGAAGGCGAGGCAGTTGAGTTTAAAATTTATGATGAAAATAATAACTTAGTAAAAACTTTAACTGTTGATAAAGGTTTAGATAAAGGTCTTTATAATCTTGCTTGGGATGGTAGAAATGATAATGGTGCTTTTGCTGGGGCTGGAAAATACACAATTAAAGCAGAATACACTAACGAAAGTGGCGGGACTTCAAAAACAAGCTATGGTTCTTATCCTATCGAGGCAATTAAATTTATTGATGGGGTGCCTTATGCAAAAATGGGGGGACAATATGTATTATTTGATGATATTGCTGAAATCATTGATCCTAGTATCCCAAGTAGTGGAGATCCTGAAGATCCAGAAGATCCTGAAGATCCTGAAAAACCAGATAATGGTTTACCTGAAAAGCCGGAAGAAAAACCTGAAGAATAAAGGATTAAACCATGATGCAGTCTTTTTATAACGGAGTTGGCGGGATTACTTCCCAAAATTTTGGTATTGATTTAACAGCAAATAATATTGCTAATGTTAATACTGTGGGTTTTAAATATTCCAATTCAGAATTTAGAGATGTATTTTATTCCACTGTTACTTCTCAATCAACCAATCCTGCACAATCTGGTGGAGGAGTTGGAGCACAATCAAGTAAAATTGTCTTTTCTCAAGGCACACCTGTGGCAAGTGAAGGAGAATTTGATGTGGCTTTACTTGGAAAAGGTTTTTTTGGAGTTATGGGAAGTGAAGGGGTACCTTATTACACAAGAAACGGTGCTTTTTACCGTGATGCAAATAACCATCTTGTTGATGGCTATGGCAACTATGTGCTTGGCACAATGAGCCCTTATTTTACTGAAATTCCACTTAGTGATAGAGTATCAAATGAATTTGGTAAAGATAATAATGGCAATCCTATAAAAAATGGTTATACTATTTCTTCAGGAATTTTTGATTTAGGTGGAGTTAATGCTCAAGGACCTATTAGTGTACCTAAAAATTTATATCTTCCGCCTGTTGTTACGCAAAATATCAAATGGAGTGGAAATTTAGACACAGGTACAAAAACTAGCATTGTAAATGTAGATTTAGATCCTAAAGATATCACTCTGACAAAAAATGAAGATGGCACCATCACTTTAAGTGGAAAAGTGGATCAAAAAGACATTTATAGTGCTAAAGAAGGAGATAGGGTTGTATTCACCTTAACTGATGCAAATGGGGTAAAAAAAGATTTTGAAGCAACTTTAGATGAAAATTTAAATTTTAAAAGCAATGATTTGGACATCGCAGGATTTGATGCCAATAGCCTTAGCATAAATTCTGCTTTCTTAGCAACAGAGCAAGAACAATCTTCCACTCAAACATTAAAAGCAGAAATTTACAACGCCGATGGCAGTAAAAGTTGGCTTGAAATAAAACTTGATAGAGTCTTACCTCAAGTAGGAGATAATATCGAATATAAAGCTACCGCACAAGTTTATGATATGAATGGTAACGCCATAGGAGAAGAAAGCGGAGGAAGTTTAGTTTTTAACAAAAATGGTGCATTATTACAAAATAATATAAAAAGTATTCCAAATCCAAACGGTGGCAGTATTAATATAGACTTAGGAAGCACACTAGATCCTAGCAAACCTGGTTCAGGATATGATGGCTTACATATTTTAAAAGACAAAGAAAGCAGTATTGTAACCAAAACAGATGGTTTTCCCGAGGGTTTTTTTGACAATTACACCATAGGTACAGATGGATCTTTAATTGCACATTTTTCTAATGGCAGAAATGGAGTTGTAGGTAAAATAGCTCTTTATAATTTCATCAATGAAGAGGGTTTGATGGCCATGGGAAATAACTTATTTGCCGCGAGTGCAAATAGCGGAGATGCGTATTTTGTTGTCAATAATGGCAATATTACTCCAACGGCAGACTTTAAACACGGCTTTTTGGAGCAATCTAATGTCGAGCTATCTACAGAATTAACCAATCTTATCACCATGCAAAAAGCTTTTGATGCAAGCTCAAAAAGCATCACCACAAGCGATGAGATGATACGAAATGCTATCAATATGAAAAAATAATTTAGGTTTTTCCTAAATTATTTTAAATTCACAAACACTTCACAAGCAAGCTCTACAATAACATAAAACTTTTTACAAAGGAGAAAAGATGAAAGTTAAACTTTTAGTATTAGCACTTGGTAGTGCTTGTGTTTTAAGTGCGGCACCTTTTGAAGGTATGATGAATGAATGCGTAAAAGGCGATAGAGATTGCCCTAATTTTCATCATAAAGGACCAAAAAGAGGTGGAGAATTTAAAGGGAAACATTATAGAATTGATCCTGTGATTTTTGAACGTGCTAGCTTTGAACAAAAACAAGCTCTAGTAAAATCTTACTATCAATTTAAGCTTGAAAGACATAAACAAAACTCTAGCACAAGACAAGAAATTCTTAAACTCGAAGAAAAGCTTGAATTATTAAGAATTGAATTTGATGAGCTCAAAAAAACCAATGCTGATAATGCAAAAATCAACCAAACTCTTGCAAAAATTAACTCCACTCAAGAAGAACTTAGAAAAAGTCATGAAAATTTAAGAAATATGCACTCAAAAGCTCTTGATGAAAAATTTAAAAGAGATAATAAAATCTTAGGTTTTTAATGCAAGAAACTTCTTTAGTAGGGATTGATGAAGCCGGAAGAGGTGCTTTAGCAGGACCACTATTTATGGGGGCTTGTAGGCTTTATAAGCCCCTTGAAAATTTAGCAGATTCTAAAAAACTTAGTGCTTTAAAACGAGAAAAACTCTATAGTCAAATCATACAAAATTCTGATTATTTAATCCTTTCTTTTTCCAACAAGCAAATTGATACTCTAGGGCTTAGTTATTGTTTAAAAACAGGACTTTTAATTATTAAAAAACATTTTAAAAATACTAATTTTTTATACGATGGCAATACTAATTTTGGGGTTTTGGATATAAAAACCCTCATTAAAGCAGATGATAAAATTCAAGAAGTCAGTGCAGCAAGTATTTTAGCTAAAGTCAGTAGAGATGAATTTATGCAAAATATAAACTCTTTATATCCAGCATATGAATTTGCTAAACATAAAGGATATGGTACAAAAACACACATTGAAATTTTGAAAAAATTGGGACCTTGTCCATTGCATCGCACAAGTTTTAAACTCAAAGAAAATTCATCTTTATTTGACGAAATTTAAAAAACTTGCCAAGTTTTACTCACATTTATCCTAGACTGATGAAATTTTGCTCCTTTTAAGCTTTTTTTGTTTTTAAAAGTAATACAATTTATTTTTATCTTTAGCGAGGCTGTGAAATGAAAATAAAAGCAGGTATTTTAGGTGCAACAGGTTATGTGGGAAATGAGCTAGTGCGAATTTTGCTTAATCACCCTAAAGTAGAACTTTGCTATCTTGGTTCAAGAGCTTATGCTAACGAAAATTACTCAAAAATTTATCCCAATACTTTAAAAAATCTTGATTTAAATTGTCAAGATGAAGATATCAAAACTCTAGCTAAAGATTTAGACATTCTCTTTACCGCTACCCCGCAAGGGTTTTGCTCATCGATTATGAATGAGAATTTACTTAAAAATACAAGAGTGATTGACTTAAGTGCAGATTTTCGTTTTAAAGACGCTGCAACTTATGAAAAATGGTATAAAATCGAACATAAGGCTAAAGAATTTTTAGGTGAAGCTGTTTATGGGCTTTGCGAAATTAATAAAAATGAAATTAAAAATGCCAGATTAATAGCCAATCCAGGCTGTTACACCACTTGCTCCATACTGAGCCTTTATCCTTTGGTAAAAGAAAATTTGATTGATTTAAATTCCATCATTATCGATGCAAAAAGTGGCACAAGTGGTGCAGGACGCGCAGAAAAACTAGAAAGTCTTTTTTGTGAAGTCAATGAAAATATCAAAGCTTATGGCATCACCACGCACAGACATACGCCAGAAATCGAAGAACAACTTGGCTACGCAAATAAACAAAACATCACTTTACAATTTACTCCGCATCTAGTGCCTATGCAAAGAGGAATTCTAACTACGGCTTATGCAAAACTTAAAGAAAAACTTGACTATGATGAAATAAAAAAACTCTACGAAAAATACTATCTCGACAAGAAATTTATCAGGCTTTTACCGCCGCAGTCGTATCCGCAGACTCGGTGGGTTAAAGGCAGTAATTTTGCGGATTTTAATTTTATTATCGATGAGAGAACAAATAACATTATCGTTCTTGGAGCCATTGATAATTTAATCAAAGGTGCAGCAGGACAAGCTGTGCAAAATATGAACTTAATGTTTGATTTTGAGGAAGATGAAGGACTTAAGTTTATAGCAATATTATAAAAATTTAAAGGTTTGATAAATGTTAATTCGAGCAATGAAAAAAGAAGACTATAAACAAGTTTATGAGCTTTGGTGTGAAATTAAAGGTTTTGGGATACGCAGCATTGATGATAGCGAAGAAAATATTCATAATTTTTTAGAAAGAAATCCTAATCTTAGTGCAGTAGCCGAAATTGATGGAAAAATCGTTGGAAGCATACTTTGTGGACATGATGGCCGAACAGGTGGATTTTATCATGTATGCGTGGGACAAAACTACCGAAAAAGAGGTATTGCGCACAAAATGACAGAATTTTGTCTTGAAGCTTTAAAAAAGGAAAAAATCAACAAAATAGCACTCATTGCTTTTAAAAGCAATGATTTAGGTAATGAATTTTGGAGTCATTATGGTTTTACTTTAAGAGAAGATGCAAATTATTACGATCTATCCTTAAACGCTTCAAATTCCACGCATTTTAACGAGTAAAAAGCCATGAAAACGAATTTAGAAAAAGCAAATATTTTAATCGAAGCTTTGCCTTATATAAGAAAATTTTCATCGAAAATCATTCTCATTAAATATGGCGGCTCAGCTATGGAAAATGAAGAACTAAAACACTGCGTTATGCAAGATATCGCACTTTTAAAATTGGTAGGTTTAAAGCCTGTTATCGTGCATGGCGGAGGAAAAGACATTTCTAAAATTTGTGAACAACTAGGCATTAAAAGCGAATTTAAAAATGGTTTAAGGGTAAGTGATGAAGCTACCACGAATGTTGCTGAAATGGTACTAAATCGCATTAATAAAGGTCTAGTACAAAATTTGCAACATTTAGGAGTAAAAGCCATTGGAATTTGTGGCAAAGATGGCTCTTTATTAGAATGCGTTAAAAAAGATGAAAATTTAGGCTTTGTCGGAGAAATCAAACGAGTTAATACTCAAATTTTAAAAGAGCTTTTAGAAAAAGATTTTCTACCCATCATCGCACCTATTGGAATGGATGAAAATTTAAACACTTACAATATCAATGCAGATGATGTAGCTTGTGCGGTAGCTAAAGCCTTAAATGCAGAAAAACTTGCTTTTTTAAGCGATATCGAAGGACTTTATAGAAATTATGAAGATAAAAATAGCTTGATTTCAAGAATTTCTGTTAATGAGGCTAAAAATTTACTCTCAAATATTCAAGGTGGAATGCTTGTAAAGCTAAAATCCTGTATTGATGCTTGTGAAAACGGAGTTAAGAAAGTGCATATTTTAGATGGACGCGTTAAGCATTCTTTGTTGCTTGAATTTTTCACCAATGAGGGCATTGGGACGCTAGTAGGCTCTTAAAAAGGAAAATAAAATGGAAATTAAAGATCAAACTCATATCATACAAACTTATAAACGCTTTGATATTGTTTTAGAAAAAGGCGAAGGCGTGTATTTGTATGATGATAAAAATAAACAATACCTAGACTTTTCAAGTGGCATTGGCGTATGTGCCTTAGGCTATAAACACACTAAATTTAATGCAGTCATTAAAGCACAAATTGATAAAATCTTACACACTAGCAATCTTTACTATAATGAAAATATTGCAAAAGCAGCCACAAATTTAGCCAAGGCTTGCGGACTTGATCGCGTTTTTTTTACAAATTCTGGCACAGAAAGCATAGAAGGAGCGATGAAAGCAGCTCGCAAATACGCTTTTTCAAAAGGTAAAAAAGGCGGACATTTTATCGCTTTTAAGCACTCTTTTCACGGACGCACCTTAGGGGCCTTATCACTCACTGCTAATGCAAAGTATCAAAAGCCTTTTAAGCCCTTAATTAGCGGGGTAAAATTTGCAAATTATAATGACTTAGAAAGCGTAAAAAAACTCCTTAGCGAAAAAACTTGCGCTATTATCCTTGAAAGCGTGCAAGGAGAAGGAGGTATCAACCCTGCCTCAAAAGAGTTTTATCAAGCTTTGAGAAAAATTTGTGATGAAAAAGATATTTTATTAATTTCTGATGAAATTCAATGCGGAATGGGAAGAACGGGTAAATTTTTTGCTTATGAACACGCTAATTTAAAGCCTGATGTAATGACCTCTGCAAAGGCTTTAGGATGCGGACTTAGCGTGGGAGCTTTTGCTGTGAGTGAAAAAGTGGCTAAATATTCTTTAGAAGCAGGAGATCATGGCAGCACTTATGGGGGAAATCCTTTAGCCTGTGCGGGCATTAATGCAGTATTTGAAATTTACAAAGAAGAGAAAATTTTAGAAAATGTCAGCAAACTTTCACCTTACTTGGAACAAAAACTTGACTCTATCGCAAAAAAATTCACTTTTTGCAAATCAAGAAAAGGCTTAGGATTTATGCAAGGTTTGGCAGTAGACAAAAGCATTAAAGTCGCTGATGTGATTAAACAATGCCAAAAAAATGGGCTCTTGCTTATAAGCTGCGGAAAAAATGACTTGCGTTTTTTACCGCCTTTAATCATAAAAAAAACCCATATTGATGAAATGGCAGAAAAACTTGAATTCAGTTTAAAGGAAGTGGTTAATGAGAAGTGATGCGATCAAAAAAGGGCATTTAAAAGCACCTAATCGCTCTTTGCTTAGAGCTTGTGGATTGAAAGATGAAGATTTTGATAAACCTTTCATAGGCGTGGCAAATAGTTATATAGACATTATACCAGGGCATTATTTTTTAAATGAATATGCAAAAATCATCAAAGATGAAATTCGCAAAAATGGCTGTGTGCCTTTTGAATTTAATACCATAGGCGTTGATGATGGTATTGCTATGGGGCATGAGGGTATGCTTTACTCATTGCCAAGCCGTGAAATTATCGCAAATTCGGTTGAAAGTGTGATGAATGCACATCAGCTTGATGCTTTAATTTGCATTCCAAATTGCGATAAAATCACCCCTGGTATGCTAATGGGTGCTTTAAGAGTCAATGTGCCAACTATTTTTGTAAGTGGTGGTCCTATGCGTTCGGGCACAACTAAAAAAGGCGAAAAAATAAGTCTTAGTTCTGTTTTTGAAGCTGTGGGTGCATATGAAGCAAAAAAAATTAGCAAAGAAGAATTTAAAGATATAGAATGCTCTGCTTGTCCTAGCGGGGGTTCGTGTTCTGGAATGTTTACTGCAAATTCTATGAATACTTTATGCGAAGCTATGGGTATAGCACTAGAAGGAAATGGTACGATTTTAGCGCTTAGCAAAGAAAGAGAAGAGCTTTTAAGAAAAGCAGCGAAAAGAATTTGCGAAATTGCACTCGATGAAAGATTTAAGATTAGAAACATCATCACGCAAAAAGCCGTGCGAAATGCTATGGTTGTAGATATGGCAATGGGCGGAAGCACTAATACTATTTTGCATATGTTAGCCATTTCAAGAGAAGCAGGAGTGGCGCTTGATATTAAGGATTTAAATTTCATTTCAAGCAAGGTTTCGCACATTGCAAAAATCGCTCCATCTTTAAATACCATTTATATGGATGATATACATAAAGCCGGCGGAGTAAGTGCGGTAATGGCAGAAATTGCAAGCAGAGAGGGGCATATCTTAGAGCTTGATGCACTAATGATTACGGGTGAAAATTTGAGACAAAGACTAAAAAACGCTAAAATCAAAGATGAAAATATCATAAGAAAGCTTGATAATGCTTACTCAAAAGTTGGCGGACTTGCGGTGTTGTTTGGAAATTTAGCCGAGCAAGGTTGTGTGGTAAAAACCGCAGGTATCACAGGAGAAAGGAAATTTAAAGGCAAAGCGGTTTGTTTTAATTCTCAAGATGAAGCCATTAAGGGCATTATCAAAGGCAAGGTTAAAAAAGGCGATGTGTGTGTTATACGCTATGAAGGTCCAAAAGGCGGACCAGGTATGCAAGAAATGCTAAGTCCAACTTCGCTTATAATGGGAATGGGACTTGGTGCTGATGTAGCATTAATCACTGATGGGCGTTTTAGTGGTGCAACAAGGGGTTTAAGCATAGGACATATTTCCCCAGAAGCTGCAGAAGGTGGGTTTATAGGGCTTTTAAAAGATGGTGATGAGATAGAAATCGATGTCGATGCTTATACTATAAATGCAAATTTAAGTAACAAAGAAATTGCAAAACGCAAAAAAGAATTTGTAATACCTAAAAAAGAAGTCAATTCAAGATGGCTTAAAATGTATCAAAAATTAGTTTCAAATGCCAGCAAGGGTGCAGTTTTGGATATGGAGTGAAATTTACTCACTCCTTGATATTATGCTCTTTAGCATAAGCTTGTATCTTCTCTCTTAGACTTTGCGGAAAATTATATCTATATATAGCAGGAATTCTTGGATCAAGGAGCTTATCAAGCTTATGTCTTTTATAATACCATTCTAGTTTTTCAGGGGTAAAATATCTTGGTGCATTAGGATAGCCTTGAGGAGGAGTTAGAGCTGCTAGTTTGGCAGTTAATATCATAGAATCTATTTTTAATTGTGCATCATTCCAGTCATTTGGAATATCATAACCATAAGCATTAATCATACCATTAGAATACCCATCCATATAACGATCAAATTCTCTTCTGCTTTCATAAGTAGAATCTACATCCCTTGGATCTTTTATCTTACCCTCAACCACATCACTTCTTAAGGCTTTATATATATCTCCAAATTCATCATTAGCCAATCTATATTTATTTAAATCAATCACCCAATCTACTCCCATAATCTCATCTATAAAAGGAAGCATACCAAATTCATCAGGTTTTAAAGTCTTAGCTAAGGTTTTAATCTCTTGTTCTCTTAAAGGATTTTTATGCACTCCTACTAAACCACTTCCTACAGCAATATCTGCATAACCATAAATAGCACCTAATAAATTAGGTTTATCTAATATACTACTTCCCCCACTTAATTGTATATAAAGTATAGTAGCTTGGATAAATCTTGCATTAAAACCATTTTGAGACATATCATTAGCTAGATATTTATAATCACCTAGTATTCCTGCTGCCATACCCCATTCATTATGAAATAAACTTGATCTTAGATTATGTTTATTATCATCTACTATTCTATATAATTTTTCATATTTAGGATCTACATTTCCTTTTTCATCTACAGCTCCTATGGCTTCATAAGGTATATCTATAACAACACTTCTTATACCACTTCTTATAACTAAATATTTATATCTTTCTTTTTTAGTTTTTAAAGATTTATAATAAGCTTTTTCTGCTTTAGTCCAAGGAGCTATGCTTCCTTTAATAGGATCTTTTAAATAAATACTTTGCCAATCTTTAAATTCAAGTAAAGTAGAAGCTTGTCCTGTATAAAAGTTAGGATCTAGGTATTGGGGTTGATAATTAATATAAGGAGAGGTTCTTAAAATTCTATCGGCTTCAAACAAAGCTTTAGAATATTCTTGGGTGTATTTGCCTACCTTGCGCCCATCTTTTCTTTTATCAAATATAATTTGATTTGTATTTTTATCAACTTCTAATATAAGTCCATTAGAAGTATAAATCTCGTAAATATCTTTATTATCACTCATTTTTATCCTTTCATCCTATATATAAACCATTTTTATAACAAAATTACCTATTTTTCATTGCTTCTATCATCACTTTTGCCTTACAATCTGCACAGCAATAAAGTGTTTTTAACTTACTTTCATCATTGGCAAACTTAGCTTTCATCAAATTTGCGATTTTTTCTACCGCCTTTTTTGTGGCGAATTCTTTTCCACATTCTATACAAGCAAAAAGATCATCTTTTGCCATGGTTTTATACTCAAAATAATTCGGATTAAATTCCATTCCACTACGCGTAAGTTTTAAAGTGTCTTTTTCGGCACAACTTACTTCGCAATACCCACAAGTCGTGCAAAGCGAAGCATTAAATTTTAAAGCATTTTCTTTAGCATCAGCAATCAACGCACCCACATTACAAGCTCCCACGCAAGAAAGACAAAGCGTGCAAGTGTTTGCATTGATTTGTATTTGTCCATATCTTAGCCATTCTCCGCTTTCTTTTGTGCCAAAATCATCATTTTTAATCAAATTTTGCATCCTTTTAGCAAAATTTTCCCTAGTGCTTAGAGTGTTATTGTGGAATTCAAAACTTAAGCTTCCTATGAATTCTTGCTTTTCTAAAGCCTCTTGTAATTCTTTTTCATCTTTTGCTACAAAAATGGCTTTTTTGTTAAATTTTCTTTCAAAAAAGGTATTCAAAAGCTCTATTGCCTCGCTACTTCCACGCGAAATGAAATCGGTGTAAAAAATCAAATTTGCACCACTGCTTTGCAAAAGAGTTAAAAAATGCATATGAGATAGCCATTTTTCCCCTTCTATCATAAAAGGCAAAACGCTTTTTGGTAAATTGATATTTAAATTTTCTAAAGGCATTTTTTTAGGTATGATTAAAATTTTACCCTCTTTATAAAATTTACAAAGCTCAAAAAAACTTTGTCTTGGCATAGGCGCATAATCAAGCGAACCACTAGGACACACGCTAATGCAACCTCCACAACCCAAGCAATCCACTTGAGAAAATTCCAAATGTTTATTTTCATCATCTTTTAAAATTGCTGTTGTTGGGCAAATCTCGGCACATTTTGCACAATGCTCGCTGCGTCTTTCATGGTATTGACATACGCTAGAATCATAAGTTATATAAGTTTTAAATTTATATTTTGGGCTTTTGCTTTGTAAAAATTCAAGCAAAGCTTCATTATCTTTAAAATTTTTTATATTATAGCAACCACTTTGTCTTGTAAAATCTTTACGAATTGCATTTAAATCAGTGTTAAAAAGTAAAATATCAAAATCAATTTCTACTTCTTCGTTCTCATTTAAAATCACCGCGCAAAGCTCACCTATGCTTCCAAAAACAGCCAAAATTTCTTCATTTTTTAAACTGATGACTTTAAAGCCTTGCTTTTTTAGAAAATCAGCCTTATCTTTACTAGAATCCACTAAAATAATGCGATTTTTCACTTCTTTATCCTGCTCTAAATCAAGCCCCAAATCATAAACACTTGCCCTAGCTTCGTAAAGTTTTAATACATTTTTACTTTTTTCTAAAATTTCATCTTGTGAGTTTTTGAGATAAAAATTAATTTCTGGAGCATAAATGATAGCTTTTTGGCTTTTATCATTAGAAATTAAAACCTCATCATCAATGCTTTTTTCCAAAATTTTAATCTCATCGCTAAGAGGTATAAGAACTTCGTTTTTAATATAAATAAAATCTTGCATTTTTATCCTTCGTTTTTGAAAAATCATAGCAAATTGTAACTTTGCATTGTATGAAAATTATGCTAGAATTGTCCTTATTTTCTTAAGGTTTAAGATGAACAAATTTAGAACTTTTCCACAAATTGGGGCTTTAATTGACGATGAAAGTTTAAAAGAATATCCTTTTTATTTAAAAGCTCACTTTTGCAAAAGCGTTGTTGCAAAACTCAAAGCAAATTTAGATGAAAAAGCCCTTGATAAAGCAAATATCTTAGAAGAAATCAAAAAAGAAATCAAAAAACATTTGCACAAAGACTTACAAAGCGTGATTAATGCTAGTGGCGTTGTTATCCATACAAATTTGGGGCGAAGCGTTATTGATGAAAGCATTTTTGAAAGCTCTAAAGAAGTGCTTTGCAATTACGCTAATATCGAATTTAATTTAGAAAATGGCAAAAGAGGAAGTCGCTATGCATTAGTGCTCGAAAAGCTTAAAATGCTTTTTGAGTGTGAAGATGCTTTGGTAGTAAATAACAATGCTGCCGCAGTTTTTTTGGTGCTAAATTCACTTTGCTTTGATAAAGAACTCATCACTTCAAGGGGCGAACTTGTAGAAATTGGTGGAAGTTTTCGTGTAAGCGAAGTGATTAAAGCTGCTGGGGTAAAGCTTTTAGAAGTGGGCACTAGCAATAAAACACACCTAAAAGATTATGAAAAAGCCATAAATGAAAACACTAAAATGCTTTTAAAAACTCATAAATCAAATTTTGCCTTAATTGGTTTTTGTAGCGAAGTTAGCATAAAAGATTTGGGGATTTTGGCTAGAGAAAAAGGGCTTTTGAGTTATTATGATTTAGGTTCTGGATGGTGTGAGAATTTAAATGCAAAATTAGTTAAAAATGAGCCTAAAATTAAAGATTTAATTAAGTATTGTGATATTTTAAGTTTTAGCGGGGATAAGCTTTTTGGTAGCGTGCAAGCTGGAATCATACTGGGCAAAAAAGAACTTATTGATAAAATCAAAGAAAATCAACTTTTAAGAATGTTAAGAGTAGATAAAATTACTCTTGCTTTTTTAAATGAGAGTCTTAAGGCTTATCTTGAAAAAGATTATGAAAAAATCATAACTTTAAAACTTTTAAACGATAATTTAGAACATATAAAAGAAAAAGCTTTAAAAGTGCAAAATGAGCTTAAATTTCAAAGCGAGTTAAGAACAAGTAAAAGCTTAGTCGGCGGAGGATCAATGCCCGATAAAACCTTGGATACTTTTGTTTTAGCCTTTAAGGGCAATGCTTTAAATTTGCAAGAGAAATTCAGGACAAAAAATATCATAGGACGCATAGAAAATGAAGCTTTTGTATTAGATTTTAGGACAATTTTGGAAAAAGACTTATCAAAGCTAATTAAAATTATCAATACTATGGAAAATTTATGAATTCACTTTTAATTGGCACTGCGGGGCATATTGATCATGGAAAAACTTCTTTAATTAAAGCATTAAATGGCTTTGAGGGCGATAGCTTAAAAGAGGAAAAAGAAAGACAAATCACTATAAATTTAAGTTTTTCAAATTTAATTTGCAAAGAAAAGCACCTTTCTTTTATCGATGTGCCCGGACACAAAGATTTGGTTAAAACAATGATAAGTGGGGCATTTGGCTTTAGTGCTTGTTTATTTGTAGTTGATATTAATGAAGGTCTAAAAGAACAAAGCATAGAGCATTTAGAAGTGCTTGAAATTTTAGGAATAAAAGATATTATTTTAGTATTTAGTAAATGTGATTTATGTGAGAATTTAAAAGAACAAGGGCAAAAAATTTTAAACGCGCTGAATTTTGTGCCAAAAGAAATTTTTTATACTTCCATTAAAGATGAAGCAAGTATTAAAAAATTAAAAAACTATCTTTTAAATTTAGAATGTAAAAATACGGATGAAAAACTTGTTTTTCGTTATTATATCGATAGGGTTTTTTCCTTAAAAGGCATAGGAACTGTTATTACAGGAAGCTTAAATGAAGGAAAAATTGCCTTAAATGAAAAAATCATTTGCCTTGATAATCAAAAAGAACTCATCATCAAAAATATACAAAATCATGAAAATAATTTTAATGAAATTTCAGCCTTTAACCGCGTAGCTTTAAGTTTAAATTGTGATTATAAAGAGCTAAAAAAGGGTTTTTTATTAAGTAAAAAAGGATTTTTTAAAGGTTTTAAAGAATGTGATGTTTTAATTAAAGCTAAGAATTTAAAAAATGCAAAAATGCTTTTTTGTGTAGGAACAAAAAGTATAGAATGCAAGGTTAATATTTTAAAAGAATTAGAAAATGATGAATTTTTCGCGCATCTTGATTTTGAAAAAAATCTTTTTTTATGCTTTGATGAAAAATTTGTTTTACTTCAAAACAACCGCGTTATAGGCGGTGGAAGGGTTTTAAATCCTATGAGCGAGCCCTTAAAAAGAGAGCAAAAAAATAAGTTTTTAATGTTTTTAAAAAATAAAGATCTAAAAAAGGCTTTCGAGTTTTTAACCAATACCCATAAATACGGCTTTGGTTTGCTTTCAAGTTATCAAAGATTTAAATTAGGCCATGAAGAAGCATTAAATTTAGCCAAAGAATTAAACGAAGTTTTTATAGATGAAAAAAATCTTAATGTTTATAATTTATCCATTTTAGACGAATTTAAGAAATTTGTTTCTTTTATACTTGAAAAAAATCCTTATGCCATGCTTTCAGCTATTTCTTTGGCCTTAAGGCTTTCTTGGGCTAGTGTGGAATTTTGCGAATTTGGACTTAAAAATATGACAAATTTACTTGATTTCAAAAATGGAGTGTATTTTAAAAAAGGAATTGATTTTGAAAAATTAAAAGAAAAAAACAATAACGAGCTTTATGAAATGCTTAAAAAACAAGGTATAAAAGCTGAAGCACCTTATAATTTATATGATTTTTTAGAGCTTGATAGAAAAAGCGGAGATGAAATGTTAAAAAAACTGACAAAGCAAAATCTCATCGTAAGATTAACACATAATCTTTTTGTAGAGAAAAATGCACTAAATAAGCTTATGGAAGAATGCTTTGAGCTTTTAAAAAATGAAAGTCTTGATGTGCAAAAAATGAAAGAGTATTTTAATTTTTCAAGAAAATACGCCATAGCTTATTTAGAATATTTAGACAAAAATGAAAAAGTAACAAAAATAAATGAAAAACGCTATTTAAAAGACAATATTTAATCAAATATAATAAAATTAAAAAAAATAAAAATTTTTAAGGAAAATAATGAAAAAAATTACTCTTGCTTTATTAATATCTAATGTTTTACTTTTTGGTGCTAGCAACCAAGAAATTATTGATTTTTATACTAAAGTTTATTCTTCACAAATACCTGATGTAAAAATTTCTGTTATAAAAAGAGAGAAAATTCCTGTTGATAATTTCGAAAGTGTTATTTTAGATATTCAAAGTGAAAATTTTAAAGAGCAAATCATTACTTTTACAAAAGATTCTGTTATAGTTCCTGATATTTTAGATCTTAAAAATGAAATTTCTTACCGACAAGCCTTTGAAATGGAAAAAATCAAACAAATAAAAGACAATTTTGAAAAAAATGCAAAAAATGAAGTTAAAAAAGAAACAATGCTTATAAGTCTAGGAGACAAAACTAAACCCTCAATGTATGTATTTTCAGATCCTGAATGCCCTTATTGTCGCAAACACCTAAAAAGTATCAAACAAACCTTAAAAGATTATCAAGTCCATCTTATCTTAACTCCAGTGCATGATAAAAGTGCTTTTGAAAAAGCGGCTTTGATTTATAAGGAAATTAAGGGTGCAAAAAATGATGAAGAAAAAATTGCTATTTTAAATAAATATTTCGATCCAAATATTAAAGATTATCCAAGCGTTAATGAAAATGAGTTACTTGAAGTCATCAAGCTAAATAATAAATATCAAGCCCTAGGCTTAATGCAAGTGCCAACCATTATAAAAGATGATGAATAAAATCTTACTTTGTTGTATTGCACTCTTTTTTACAGCTTGTATGAGTGCCAATATGCAAGCTTTTGTACAGACCAATAATGAAGGAATTTTTATCAAAAGTGAGAAAAATCAAAGCATAGCTTTTCATTTTAAAAATCCTTCAAATTATAACACAACCTTAGAATATCGCCTTAAGAAAAAATTCCAAGAATTAGGATTTAGAGTGATTGATGATAATGCGGATTATAACGCGTATATCAATTTAGTTGATTTTAGAAAATTTTCTTTTGCACAAAGAATGAGTTCAGCCAGTGCTGATTTTTTCTTTAGTGGATTTGACACCATATATAATAATTATGAAATGTATGTTGAAAACTATTTCATCATGCAAGTGAATATAAAAATAGAAAGCAAAACACAAACACAAAAAACCAGTCTTGTGGCAAGAACAGCTTATCTTAGCAATTTAAAACGCTGCCAAGATGCTTTGGAAAATAAAATTGTCGAGCAAATTTCAAGCTTTTTTTATTTCAATTGATTCTCAAAAGTTTTAATCAATTTTAAATTTTAACTGATAAAGTCCATTTTTAAGACGTTTGAAAAGCTTTTTTTCTTCTAAGAATTTAAAAGTAGTGATAATGGTAGGCTTGCTTTGGTTTAATTTTTCTTCTAACTCACTTATTTTTATGAAAATAAAGCCATTTTCATCAGCATTTTCACATAAAAATTGTAACAATTCAAAGCGTTTTTTGCCTAGAATTTCTTTGCAAAGGCAAAGTATTTTTTCGTTCATAAGAAAAATACCTTAAAAAGTACCACAAGCCAAGTACATACTGCCAAACACACACTAAAAAATACCGCTGCACTACCACAATCTTTAGCTTTTTTAGCTAAAATATGAAAATCATCGGTATATAAATCCACGCAAGCTTCAATGGCAGAATTTAAAGCTTCTACTATGAAAATCAATACTAAAACAGAAATTAAAATAAAATGCTCTGCAAAACTTAGTGGCAAAAATAATGAAAAAATTATCAAAGGCAAGGTGATTGCAACTTCTAGTCTAAAAGATTTTTCATCTTTGAGTAAAAATTTAATACCGCTTAAAGCATAGCTTGAATTTTTAAATAAAGAATATTTTGGTTTCATTGATTTGCCTTTAAAGCTTGATTTAAAAGATCATAATTTACCTCATAAACACTTGAATTTACATCAAAATATCCCAAAAGTGTGCTAAAAAGATTATCCTGTGAAAGTTTTAAGTTTTTGTGTTTTTGTGCTAAATCCATTAAATTTTCATCATTGCTCCAAAAAATCGCAGGAATATGTGTTTGTGTTTTTGGTGCTATAGTATAAGGCATTCCGTGCAAATATATGCCATTTTCTCCCAAACTTTCTCCATGATCTGAAAGATAAATCAAAGAACTTTGATAATCACTCATTTCTTTTAAAAGCTTGATAATCTCGCTTAGTATAAAATCCGTATAAAGCAAAGTATTATCATAGGTATTAATCAAAGCTTCATTATCGCATTTTGAAAGCTCATTTGTATCACATGTGGGTGTAAATTTCTTAAAAGCATCAGGATAGCGTTTATAATATGTTGGTCCATGAGAGCCTTGCAAGTGCAAAACGATGATATTTTGAGTACTTAAATTAGCCAATCTTTCTTTTAAATGTGGCAATAAATTCTCATCATAATCACTCGAAAGTTGTTTTTTATCCAAAAGCCTTTCGCAAACCCCTTTGCAACCGCCAGAATTATTATCTATCCATGTGGCATTTACACCTACTTTTTGTAAGATATCCATAGCATTTTCACCAAATTCAGCACTTGAATAATTTTGGCGTTTAGAAAAAGAAAACATACAAGGCAAGCTTACTGCCGTAGCAGTCCCACACGATGAAAAGTCATTAAAAAACACAACGCCTTCTTTTTTAGTATAAAAATTCGTATCATTTTTAGCGTATCCATTAAGAGAATAATTTGCAGCCCTTGCGGTTTCACCTACAACCAAAACTAAAAGTTTTTTAGTACTATTATTTTCTAAAAATGCGTCTTTTGCTATGATTTTAAATTCAGGTTTTGGCTTTAAAAAACGCACATAATAACGATATACTGCATAAATTTGATAAAAAGGTACATTATACATTCTTATTTCACTATAATTTCTAAAAAAAGGCATAAAAGTCTTGCTTAAAGGCAAAAATGCGATTAAAAAAACAAAAAGTCCTAGCAATATACTCAAAATTCTAGTTCGCATTATTTTTATAATCCCCCCCCCCAAGCTAGGGTTTTCAATACGAATTCTTGAAATCAAAATGCAAAATACAAGCACTACGAAACTTAAAACAACCACACGCCAATTAATTAAATCCAAAACTTCCTTTGTATCAGTTTGGACAACATTTTGTATCATATCAGAATCAATCAAAACCCCATAAAAAGTGATAAAATAAATACTAACACAAGATGCTACAATAAAAAAAATAGAAAAAAACTTAGTTAAATATTTTACAAAAACAACCGATAAAATTGCATGCACCAAGCCAAAGTAAGCTACAACAAAAACTAAAGTTAGCCATAGATTTTGTAATTTTTCATAAACAAATAAATGTAAATTAAAATTTAAAAGCGTGATTAAAATAGAATTTAAAAGCGTAAATTTGAACCATGAAATTTTAAGTTGGGGCATAGATTTCCTTTATCAAAATAAACATCAAAATAAAAAAAGAAGTTTAAAAAGAAAAAATTAATAGTTAGTAATAATTTTTATTAATTATGCTATTATTTTACTTTTGAAAATTGCAAAGGATAAAAAATGAAATTACTTTCATGGAATGTCAATGGCTTAAGAGCGATTTGTGATAAAAATGCCCTTGATTGGATAGCAAATGAAGAAATTGATTTTATAGGCTTTCAAGAAATCAAAGCACACGAAGATAAATTTCCTAAAAAAATTTATGAATATCCTTTTAAGCATATGTATTCAAATTCTGCTAAAAGGGCGGGATATTCTGGCGTGATGAGTCTTTGTAATTTTGATAGTGAAGTGAAAAAATGTGAATTTTTTGATGACGAAGAGGGCAGAGTTTTAGAGCATCGCTTTAAAAATATCACCCTTTTTAATATTTATTTTCCAAATGGACAAAAAGATGAAGAACGCTTGAATTTTAAGATGAAATTTTATGCGGATTTTTTGGTGTATTTAGACAAGCTTTTAAAAGATGGTTTTGAGATAATAATCTGTGGCGATGTAAATACAGCTCACAAAGAAATCGATCTTACTCATCCAAAAGCAAATGCTAATACTTCAGGCTTTTTGCCTATTGAAAGGGCTTGGATTGATGATTTGTTAAAGCTTGGATTTATCGATACTTTTAGAGAAATTAACGGCGAAATCAAAGAAAAATACTCGTGGTGGAGCTATAGGATGAAAGCAAGAGAAAGAAATGTAGGCTGGAGGATTGATTATTTTTTCATTTCAAAAGGCTTAAAAGATAAACTTAAAAATGCTTTTATAAGAGATGATATTTTTGGTTCAGATCACGCACCCATAGGAATTGAAATAGATATTTAAAACTATCTTAAAGATAGTTTTAACCTTCAAAAAATAAATGCTGGATTAAAATTTTAAATCCTAATAAAATTAATACCGCACCGCCAAAAAATTCAGCCTTGCTTTTAAGATAAATCCCAAAGGTATTACCTATTTTTAAGGCAAGCAAGCAAAACATAAAGGTAATAAATCCTATCAGCAAAAGAGCTAAAATTAAATTCACTTTCAAAAAAGCAAAACTCACGCCAATCGCTAATGCGTCAATGCTAGTTGCTATTGCTAAGCCAAGCATTATTTTAGCGCCAAATTGATTTGAGTTTGTATCGCAACTTTCATCTTCTAAGGCTTCTTTTATCATTTTAGCGCCAATTAAACCAAGCAAGATAAAAGCTATCCAATGATCTATAAATTTTACAAAATCACTAAAAGAAATTCCTATAAAATATCCTATGAGTGGCATTAAAGCTTGAAAGCCACCAAAATAACAACTTACGATTAAATAATGCCTAATTTGTAATTTTTTTACACTAAAACCCTTGCACAAAGATACCGCAAAAGCATCCATAGCTAAAGCACAAGCGAGAAAAATTAAACTTAAAATATCCATTGATTTCCTTATAAAAAAAGGAAAAATTATAACAAAATAAAATAAAAGTATATTTAAGTAGTTTATAAGCTTACTAGCTGTATAATTCAATTTCATTTTAAAAATTGGCCCATTCGTCTAGCGGTTAGGACATCGCCCTTTCACGGCGGTAACACGAGTTCGAGTCTCGTATGGGTCACCACTCTTTAACTTCTAAAAGCTAAAAACCCTTACAATTTATTTTAATTTTATAAAAATAAGAAATATTAGAAATTATAAATTTTTATCAATTAATAATTGATTTTTATCTTGGCAAAGATTTTTCCAATTTGAAGTTGAATTTAAATCCAAACACTGTTGCAAGCTTTGTTTTTGTGCATTTAAATTTGCTAATTTCTCATAAACCAATGCTTGGGTATAAAAAATTCTTGCCTTTTCATCCGCATTTAAATTTTTAATTTTAATCAAATCCTTTAAAACCAACAAAGCTTCATCATACCTTTGGGCTTTATACAAAGCATCGAGATAGGTAAATTCTAATTGTGGGCTGAATAAATTTACACCTTTTAAGTTTTGATAATCAATCGCCTTTGTGGCATAAGTTAAAATACTTGTTTGCAAATTTTTATCCTTACAATATGTCACAAATTCATTATAAAGCTCAACCATTTCATAATTCATAGGAAATTTTTCTAAACGCATTAAAGATTTAATCGCATTATTATAATCATCCATTCTTAAATACGCTAAAAATTTCAACTTTAAAGCCTTAAATTTTTCCTCATCGCTTTTTAAAATTCGCGAATTTAAAATTTGAGTGCTTAAATCCAAAACTTGCTGATATTTTTTATCATCAAGCAATAAATTTGCCTTTTGCAAACCATAATAAATACTATCTTCATTATAATTTTTTTCGATATATTCTTTAGCCTTGTCTATTTTTGAAGTTCTAAGCAAACATTCAAGCATATGTTTTTTGCCATCAATGCCTTGAATGATCCCATAACTTTCGAAACGCAAATAAAGATCTGTAGCTTTAATACACTCATCTTTTGAAAGTTCTGCATTTAGACTATTAATAGCGGCTTTACTAAGATAGCCTTTATCATCTGGATTTTGACTTTGATCAATTAAATCTTTAAATTCTAAAACCTTAGAATAATTTCCTTCGTTAAAATACAATTTCACATCTTCACTTAAAGCTCTTTGAGAAATTTCATTATTGTATTGCTCTCTTAATTGCGTATAACGCTCATGCAGTAAAGTCGAATTATTATCTGCTGTATCAAAAAATATACGATCTGAAGCTTCTTTGATTTCTGTAATAAATTCTCCATCCATAAATTCTTCCACATAAAGATCGAGATATTTTTTAGCATCTTGATGCCTTGCAGTTTGACTTAGATCAAGTGCCAAATTTTTCAAGGTTTTTTCATATTCTGGATCTATGGTTTTTAAATCAAGAAAAACCTTTTCGTAAATTGCCGAGCTAAGATTATAAAGTTTATGCATACTTAAAAGCTCTGCTAAATCCAAAGCTCTATTTTTATCTTGAACAAAATAAGCAGGATTAGCTTCAAAAATCAGATTTATAAATGATATAGCCTTAGAATAATCTTTTTTTTCTATGTAATACTTAGCTAAAAAAGCTCCTGCACGACTGGCTAAATCTTTATTTTGACTTTGATAATAAATTTGCTCATTTAAAAGCATTCCCTCTTCTTTTTTACCTAAATGATAAAGATATTCTGCATAATCTAAAAGTGCAAGCTCTGAAAAATAATTTCCCGCATGCTCATTTTTTAAGATGCCGATCACATAATCAACATTATTTTTTTGACTAAGACCCATATAAGCTCTCATACTTAAATATAGAATTTCGGGAAAATTTTTATCACTCGTAAAAGTGCGCATCCAATTTTTGCTCTCTTCGAGCATAGCTTCCAAGACTGCTTGATCTTTATCTTCATCATTATAGGTATAAAGTTTATTTTGTGCCCTTAATTTATAAAGTATAAATTCACTCATAAAAATACTGCCACTGTAACGATTGATAGCATTTTGTGCGTCGCTAATTACTTGCAAATAATTACTTTTTTCATATTCATTTTTTATACGCACATAAGTATTAATATCTGCACTTTGTGGAATAACAACGGGATTTGATTCCAAATCTAAAGCTCCAATTGAAGGTAAAATCTCATGTGGAAATTTAATATCAAAATTTAAACCATCGCGTTCATCAACAAAATCAATTTTTTCTGAAAAAACAAAGGTGAAATTCTTTGATGTATTGATATTTTTAGTATTTTTAACATCTGTTTTTGCATAAAGCTCCGGATCTAAAATATACATTTTTGCTTCAATTTTTGGATAAATCAAAATTTGCAAATTGTCATTTTGCTTTTTAAATTCCAAATCAAAATAATCAAATTTTTGATTTTGAAATTCTCGCTCAATATTTCCTAAAATATCGCACTGGAAATGAGATTTTCCATCAACAACAAGCTCTTTACAACTAAATTCTTTATCATTTTTTAAATGCAAAATAGCAAAGGTAGAGTTATTTTCTCTACCTGTATTTAATACCAAATCAAAGCCAAAAAGATATATAAAACTTATACAAATTAAAATTAAAACTCTCATTGTGAGATTATACAATATTTTACAAGATTAACACATAAAATAAACTGGCAATTAAAGATAAAGTTAAAACCAAAATCTGAGACATTTGCAGTTTTTCAACACCCTCAAAGCCAAGATTCTTTTTGAAAAAAGCATAGATGATAATTTTAAAATAAGCAAACACAATCAATGCTGAACTTAAAGCCATAATAAGAGCTAAATACCAATAACCAGCCTCAATGCTTCTTAGCATAATCATTACCTTACCCCAAAATACACCAAAAGGCGGAATTCCTGCCAAACTTAAAACAAAAATTCCTAATAAAAGTGCTAAAACGGGTTTAAATTTAAATAAAGCCGCTAAAGCATCGTAAGAACTTGACTTTGTAAGGCTTAATAATAGAAAAGTGCCATAATTTGCAAAAGCAAATAAAGTCCAATAAGCCATCACGCTATCCAAAGATGAAGAGAAAAATTCATAATCTGATAATATTGGAATCAAAGCCATTAAAGCAAAAGAAGAATGCGAAATGGAACTATAAGCGAGCATTTTTTTCACATCATTTTGACTTAAAGCCACTATGCTTGAAATCAGCATAGAAAAAGATGCAAAAATCATCACCACATAAATGAAATTTGCTTGTGGTACAAAAGCAAAAAGACGACACACAAAAGCAACCATAGCAATCTTTGGAACAACGGAAATAAAAGCCACTAAATTTGCATTTGAAGCATAATAAACATCTTTAAGCCAAAAATGAAACGGCATTAAAGAAAGCTTAACTCCAGCAATTACTAGCATCATAGCAAATGCGCCTATCGTTAATACATCATTTGAATTTTGCATAGCTTTATTAATGGCTAAAGAGCCTGTTTTCATATAAATTAAAGCACAAGCTAAAACAAAAAATCCAGATCCTACCGCTGCAACGCTAAAATACTTTATAGCACTAGAAATAGCATTTCTTGTGCCTCGCATTGCAATTAAAGTATAAAGCGCTAAAGAAGAACTTTCAAGTCCTATAAAGATCAAAATCAAATTTGAGCTTGAAACCATAAGCATCAAAGAAGCTGCTATAAACAATAATAAAGCATAAAATTCACCCTGCTTTTGTTTTACATCCATTAAAACATAAAAAGCTGAAAAAATCAAAATGATTTTTTGTGCTCCTAAAGCCAAACTATCCGTTTGTAAAGTTTCAAAAAAGGCATAAGAATTAGTACTAAAATCTTCAAAATACATTAAAGCAAAACTAAATACCAAAAAAATCAGACTAAAAGCCACATAAAAACTGCGGTGAAGGTTTTTAAAAGCCGAGCATAAAAGTAAAATAATAGCTCCCATAACCAAAACTAAAACGGGAAAAGCCAAAGGAATATTCAAAATTTGGAAATCGATATTATTTAGCATGGCTCATATCCTTTAAATCTGATAAAAATTCGATACTGGCTTGATCTGTTGCCTTAAGCTGCATTATGTTTAAAAGCTCATTTACATTTGCTTCAATAGGATTTAAGAAAACAGAAGGAGAAATTCCTAAATAAAAAATTAGTATAACCACAATGCTAAGCCCTATAATTTCTCTTGTTTTTAATGTAAAACGACTTACATGGCTTTCTTCGCCCATAAAAAACATTTTTCTAAAAACACTTAGCATATAAATTGCACCTAAAATAATGACAAGTCCCGCCAAAAGCGCATAAATAAAATTAATTTTAGCCACACCTAAAAGCACTAAAAATTCTCCAACAAAAGAAATGGTTAAAGGCAAAGAAATACTTGCAAAAAGCACTATGGCAAATAAGGCTGCAAATAAAGCACCTTTGGAAGCCAAAGCTTTATGATAAGAAATTTTTAAAGTTCCATATCTTGATCTTAAAATCGAAGCCATAATAAAAAGCGCACCTGTTACAAGACCATGTGCAAACATATAAAAAATCGCTCCTGTGAGTCCAAAAACATTTAAAGAAAAAATCCCTAGCAACATCACACCAATATGCGAAATAGAACTATAAGCAATCAGTTCTTTTAAATCATCAGCTCTATAAGCAATAAATGCTGTATATAAAATACTTACCACACATAAAGCAAAGATGAAAGGCATTAAAAAAACACTCGCATCAGGGAAAAGTGGCAAACAAAAACGCAAAAAACCAAAAGGAGCCATTTTAAATGCTACAAGCATTACAGAAGCAGTGGTTGGAGAATACGCATAAACCTTTGGCGCCCAAGTATGGAAAGGAAATAAAGGGCTTTTAATCGCAAAAGCGACAAAAAATGCTAAAAATAACCAAATTTGCACACCAAATTCAGGTGCAGAAATATGCTCTTGCCAAACAATAAGATCAAAAGTCCAAATATTTAACACTTGATGATTTAAAAAAGCCAAATAAATCATAGCTACAAGCATTAAAATAGAACCCGCAAAGGCATAAAGAAAGAATTTAACCCCTGCTTTGTAATCTTTAGAATGCAAACCTATAATATAAATTAATGGCAATAAAGAAAACTCCCAAAACACATAAAAAAGCAAGGCATCTAAAGCGCTAAAAAGCCCCATAATAGCAAATTCTAAAACAAATAAACTTACAAAAATTCCCTTGTGTCTTATTTTTAAACACAAAAAGGACAAAAATACCATTAAAGAACAAAGTAACATTAAAATAAGTGCAATAGAATCAACACCGATATGATAGTTTAATAAAGAATTTGTAGCACTTTGAAGTTGATATTCAAAGGCATATCCTTTTGTGTATTTTAAAAATAAAGCTAAATTTAAAAGCAAAATCACAGCACTAGCTATAAGACTTAAAAATTTAATAGTGTTTTTATTTTTAAGTCCCAATAAAATAAAAGCCACAAATAAAGGCAAAAAAATCAATACATTCAACATCTTACATCACCCACAACAAAATTGATAAAATCACAAAACCAAAAATCAAAGCTCTAAGCATCAAAGAAAGACTAGCATTTAAGCTTATAAATTTTGAAGAAGCTAAAATGCCACCTGCTATTTTATTAACCAAGGTATCCAGTATGTAAATATCGCATTTTTTTAAAATCAAACACAAAAGCTCGTAAAATTTAATGAAAAATTTCTCATAAAACTTAGGAATATAATAATCGTTTTCCAAAAGTTTGTAAATGAAATTTTCCTCTATACTTGGCTTAAACCAATTAAAATGATAAGCAATAATAGCCAAAATCACACCCAAAATCGCTGCTGTGCTTGCGCAAATTATAACGATTGTGTTTTGCGCATCAATCACTTCTAATTTAACACTAAGATAATTGAAAAAACTATGCTCAAAAAATCCCGCAATCACAGCTAAAATCACCAAAGGACTCATAGCCAAAAGCGCTATTTTACTTGCTTCATGCGGATGTAAATCATGTCTTGCAGGAGTAAAAAACACCAACATTAAAAGTCTAAAACTATAAAAAGCAGTTAAGAAAGCTGCGATTAAAAGCACCAAAAAAATACCATGATGAAAAGAAATGAAAGAATATCCTAAAATTAAATCTTTTGAGAAAAATCCAGCAAAAGGATAAATTCCAGCTAAAGCCAAAGAACCTATAGTCATAAAAATAGCTGTAATTTTTAAAGGCTTGAAAAGCCCACCCATTTTTTTGATATCTAAATTATCATTCATAGCATGCATTACATTTCCAGCACCCAAGAAAAGCAAAGATTTAAAAAAGGCGTGAGTGGCTAAGTGAAACAAAGCTATACCATAAGCACCAAGCCCTGCAGCTACAAACATATAGCCAAGTTGTGATAAAGTAGAATAGGCAATAATACGTTTTAAATCCCTAGCCACCAAAGCCATAGAAGCCGCAAAAATAGCCACAAAAGCTCCAAGTAAAGCGATAAAATAAGAAACCTCGCTCACCAAAGCATAAATTTCTCCAGCACGAATAACCAAATAAACCCCTGCAGTCACCATAGTTGCAGCATGGATTAATGCCGAAACTGGCGTTGGACCCGCCATAGCATCAGCAAGCCAAGTATGAAAAGGAAACTGTGCTGATTTTCCCATAGCACCGATAAATAAACAAGTTGCGATTAAAATCAAAGCGTTATGATCTAAGCTTTGAACCATAGCAAAAACCTCATCGTATTTTAAAGTCCCTGCTTGTATATAAAGCCAAAAAATTCCTAAAAGCATACCTAAGTCTGCGATTCTATTCATTATAAAAGCTTCATTTGCTGCAAAAGAATAATTATCATTTTTATACCAAAAACCAATAAGCAACCAAGAACAAAGCCCTACGCCTTCCCAGCCCACAAAAAGTCCTAAGAAATTATCACTCATGACTAAAAAAAGCATAGAAAATACAAAAAGTCCTAAATAGGCAAAGAATTTATTAAAACCCTTATCGTGCGCCATATAAAAAATACTATAAAAATGCACACAAGTTGCCACAATGCCAACAACACTCATCATGGTAAGCGAAATAACATCAATTTTAAAGCTAAATGAAATACCCACAAGTCCTATCCATTGGCTAAGCTCTAAGCTGAGTTCTTGATTTTTATGCAACAAAATCAAAGACGCAACCATACTCACACCAACTAAAATAGAACAAACATAGCCCACTAAAATATTTTTCGTCCTAAAAGCAAAAAGACTCGCAAATAAAGAAGCGAGCAAAGGCATAAAAAGAGAAAGTAAAGCTAAATTTTGCATTTTAATTTCCCCTCTCTTTTAAACTCTTAAATTCTAAAGAACCTGTTTTTCTATACCAAAGCACACATAAGGCTACACCCACTGCGATCTCACAAGCTGCTATACCCATAATAAAAAGGGCAAACACTTGTCCATCTAAATTTTCATGCATTTTTGATGTAACAATCAAAGCTAAATTTGCAGCATTGAGTAAAATTTCACTAGAAATAAAAAGCATAATTAAATTTTGTCTTTTCAAAATTCCTATAAGTCCCATGATAAATAAAATAAATGCAAGAACAAAATACTTTTCCATTATTCTTCCTTCCCAAGTTCTTTATGAGTAAGCACAATAGCACATACCAAGGCAATCAATAACAAAACAGCGATAAATTCAAATGCCAAAAGGTATTTAGAAAAAATCAAAGCCGCCAAATTTTTGCTGATATCTTGCTGCAATGAACTTAAATTCATTTGCTCTGATACACCCATCCCTCCAGCAATAAATGCAAACACCAAAGCTAGTGCTAAGGATAAAATTACAAAAGTTTTCTTGGCTTTTAATTTTTCTTTGATATTTTTAGAAAAATCAAAAAACATCATTGCAAAGCTATAAAGCCCCAAAACCGCTCCTCCATAAACGATGATTTGTATTACACCCAAAAATTCCGCATCAAGCAAAAAATAAAAACTCGATAAAAGCACCATAGCAGCAGCCAAAGAACTTAAGGCATAAAGCACATTTTTACTGATAATACTGATACTAAAAAACACTATAACCAAAAACGCAAAAAAGTAAAAAGCTAATTGTTCTATCATTTGTTTTCCCCTTGCGAATTTGAATTTGGCAATGTACATTCTTCATCCGTGCATAAATTTTTCTCTCTTTCTTGCAAAATTTCATAATAATTTGGAGTCTTTTTAACAAATAAATCAGCATCTTTTCTAAGACTGCCCGCACCTTCAAATTCAACTTGATTTTTAAGCTTATCAATAGGGGTTAAAAAATCTTGCTTATAGCCAAAATAAGATCTTTGCTCGGCTGCATTTTCATACTCTGTACCATGAACTATAGCAAGCTCAGGACAAACCTCAGCACAAAAACCACAATAAATACAACGCCCTAAATTTATACTATAATTTCCCACTTTTTTACGGCCATTTTCATCTAAAGAAGTTTCCATTCTTATACAATTACTGATACAAATTTTCTCACAAAGCCCACAACCTATACATCTTTCATTTTCGCTTTCTATAAAACGCATCAAACGATGCACAGCTCGGTAGCGATTATCAAGCTTGACTTTTTCAAATGGGTATTTTATGGTTGCGCTATTATTTCTTTTCAACATTTCACGCATTACCACGCCAAGCCCCACAAAAAGCTCTAATTTTACACTTCTTTTGAAGGCTTGTGAAATTTTCTGCCAAGTACTTGTTGGCGTTTTTCTTTTTTCATCAATCAAATAATAATTTTTCATCAAAAACTCCTATAAAAGCACCGCTAGAGCAGTGATTAAGAGATTTAAAACCGCTAAAGGAATTAAAATCAAATAACACATTTTCATCACTTGATCAGGTCTAAGTTGCGGAAAAGCCGCCCTAGCCCAAAAATACAAAAAGAAAATAAAGCTAGATTTTACTATCATCATAATCCAACCCGGTATAAAATAAAAATCATTAAATCCGCCCAAAAACAAAAGGGTAACTAAAATCGCTCCAGCTATCATAGAGGTGTATTCGCCTATGAAAAACATACCCCATCTAAGACCTGAATATTCTGTCCCATAACCCGCGACAATATCAGCCTCATTTTCTGTTAAACAAAGCGGGGTTCTGTTTGTTTCAATAAAAAGTGCAATAATAAAAAGCACAAAAGCCAAAGGTTGTTTAAAAATGAGCCAAGAAAAAAATCCATTATTTTGATAATTATTAATATCCACTAAAGAAAAAGATCCCACAAGCATTACAATAGCAATCAAAGCTAAAGCCCCTACGCTTTCATAAGAAATAATGGCCACAAGTCCTCTTGCAGCTCCTATAATGGACCATTTATTATTACTCGCAAGACCGCCTAAAAATACCGCATAAAAACAAAGCCCTGAAGTGCCTATCACAAAAAGCAAAGCCACATTAATATCTGCAATAATCGGTCTTATCACAAGTCCAAATAAAGTAAATTCAGGAAGCATTGGAATAGCTGCTAAAGACACAAAAGCACAAATTGCAGCGATTAAAGGAGCAATAGCAAAAATAATTTTTTGTGAATTTGAAGGGATAATATCTTCTTTAGTGAAAAGCTTTATCATATCCGCTACAAGTTGAATAAGCCCAAAAGGTCCTACCATATCAGGTCCAATGCGTCTTTGAAAATACGCCAAAACCTTTCTTTCTGCATAGGTTGCAAAACCCGCTAAAGTTGCAAAAAGTGCAATCACTATAATACATTTAACCAAAACTTCTAAAGCAAAAAAAGCAAAATCACTCATTGTTTGCTCCTAATTTTTCTAAATTTGCCACAATAAATCTTTCATCAAAAAAGTTTAGCGTGTCGATTTTTTCATCAAAATATGGCAAATAAGCTCCATTTTTTATATCTTTATCCACACGCACGCTCAAAGTCAAAGTTTTGTCTTTAATAGAAATCTTAACCAAATCTTTATCTTGTAAATTCTTTTCTTTTGCCAAATTCTCACTCACTCCTAAAAAAATCGCTTCACTAATAGTACTAGCACGATTTGAAAATCTACCGAATTGATAGCTAGGATTGGCACTATAAAGCAAAATTTCATTATCTTTTAGAATCAAATTTTGTAAATTTGGAGCAATAAATTCTTTTTTAGCGACTTGCTTGAAGCATTCTAAATTAAGCTCATAACCCCTTTTGCATTCGCCTCCATTGGTATAAAAATTCTCCAAACTATCAAAGTCTAAAGCACAAAAACCTTTGTTTGTAGGAAGTTTTTTGGTGTAATTTATGGTGTATTCTTCATCATATCCTAAAGCATTAGCCAAATCATTTAAAAAATACCCGCCAAATTCTAAAGCCGCATTAGTTGGCACCACTCTTTTATCGTAATTTAAAAAAGTGCCTTCTTGTTGGTTTAAACTCGAACTAGCCAAATTTGCGCACTCTTCATAAGAAAAACTAAAATCGCCTTTTTCGTTATAACCTAAAATTTTACCATCTTTTATACCTTCATCCAAATCACAAATCATTGCAACGCCCAAAGTATTAGTATGCGTAGGATTTAAAAAAACTTTAAAAGGCGTTGTGCTTTGAACTAATGCGAGCAATTTGGCTAGCTTTAAAGCGTTTTTGTGGAAGTAAAAATCACTTCCCACAACAAAAGTAAAATTAGCTTTTTTAAGCAATAAATCTTCTAATTTATCTTCATCAACTCCTAAATTCCTAGCAAAAACTGATCGTTTCACTTCTATGGTTTTTTTCACTTTTTTAGGCACAAGTTTTTTTACTTCTTTTTGAATTTCATTGCCTTCTTCATCTTTTTCTATCACTTGTTCTATAACTTCTTCATTGATACTTTCTTCTATTTCTTTATTTTCACTTACAAAAAATTCAGCCAAACTCTCTTTTATACTTTCATCTGTACTGAATTTTTGAAGTAAAAAGTATAAAATTTGCTCTTCGTCTCCGCTTTTATGTGTATGTGAAATAAAATTTTTAGAATATTTTGCAAGTCCAGCATCCTCTAAAGGATGAAAATAAAGTCCCGCACCTTTATTCATCACTAAAGCATTATTGATTTTATAGCTAAGCGTTGGCGCATCGTATCTTAAAAGTGTTCCTGCAACAACTAAAAAATCACTATTTGTTATATCTTTTGTTGTCGCATTGTAAAATTCGCCACAATTGCTTATAAATTCATCTAAAAATTCTTTAAATTTTAAAGCTTCTTCGTTGATTAAATTAAGATCAAATTTTTTCTTTAAATTTTGTAAAATTAAAGCTTCTTCGTTGGTGATAAAGCTATTAAATTTAATATTTTTAATCTCATTGTTTTCAAAAAGGGCGACAAGCTTGTTAAAAGCTTTTTTATCTTTACTTGCTTCATTTTGCGTATCAAAGGCAAATCTTGCAGCTCTATTTAAAGTAGCAAAGGCAAAATCATTACTTACGCGATAAATTTTAGGTGTTTGATTGCTAATGCCACTTTGTTTGATATCATAATACATAAGCTCACAATCACTAGAATGCGGATTTGAAGCTGGAATGCGTTTGAGTTCCCAAATATTTGAAGTGTATTGAAACCTTGATCCTATCAAAGCTCCGGTTGGACATACACTGGTACATTCCCCGCAAAAGGAACAATCAAGCATCTCACCATTACTAGGCCCAATCAAACTTTTTTGAAATTTCGTCCAAATCGCATAAGCATCTTTGCCCATAGTGTCCTTAAAACCACTATCCACGCTATCGCCACCTCTTGGCACGGTTTTTAAAGCACTTTCGCCGATTTTATCTTTACAAACCGTGATACACCTTTCGCATACTATACAAAGCGCGGGATCGTAATTAATCACTCCCCAATGTTTGTGCGGTTTATGTGTATCTTTAATCCAATGTTTTTGGATATTCACACGGCTTTTATGAGTGAAATTTTGCAACTCACATTCTCCTGATTTATCGCAAACTCCACACTCTAAAGGATGATTAATGCAATAAGCTTGCATGATTTCATTTCTTTCATCCCAAAGATTTTGCAAATCACTTTCTACAACCATACCTTCTTTTGCTTTAGTATTGCAAGAATAAACCTTTTTTCCATCAGCTTCCACCATACACATACGACATGCCAAAGTCGGACTACAACCTGATAAATAGCAAATTGCAGGGATAAAAATATCATTTCTTCTAGCTATATTTAAGATATATTCGCCCTCTTCAAAGGTGCAAGTCTTACCATTGATTTTAATTGTCATTTTGCTTCCTTTATGCGAATTTGAGTAAAATCAAAACCCTTATTTTCATAATTTAAAAAAGCTATAGTGCCTTGCAAATTTTCATCTAAACAAAGCGTGGTTTTAAGACTAAAATCTTTAGCTAAAACCTCAACTTCGCTTTTATCTTTGCATTTGGCAATTTGCAAAAATTGCTTAGAGCAATGCAAATTTTTATCTTGCAAATTAGCCCTAAAAAGCACCAAACCATCGTAATTATCAAGCTCTTTTAAAGGATTTAATTTAGCATTTTTAAAATCACATTCTATTTCTTTAGTGTCTATTATTTTAAGTTTAAATTTATCACTTAAAAAATTTAAAAAATATTTGATATTTTCACTATCTTTATAAAAATGGATATTTTCATCAACAATTAAATATTGCGCATTATTTAAAAAATTTAAAACCTCGCTTGCTTCCTCTTCGCCAAAACAAGATTCTGCGCTCAAATATCCTTCATCTAAATCTTTAAAACTCTTTGCATCACTCATCTTGCAAAGCAAAGCCAAAACAAAACTCAAACTTGCAATTTCACACTTATAAAATTTCGCATTTAAATTTTTATCTTCAAGACAGGAAATATTGATATTTTCGCCTTGAATTTTTTCGCATAAATTCTTATTTTTAAGACTTGGCATATCTAAAAAACAAAGCGCCTTTTCATAACTCATACACTTTCCTTTTTAATCACTATAGTCCAATCCACTTGATTGAATTTCAAAGAATTTAAAAGCTCACAACCTTGCTCTTTAACAAAAGAAAAACTTTTTTCCACTGGAGAAAAATCACCGATTTCAAAAAGCACCACTAAAACTTCTCCCACTTTAGCTTCTTTAATGATTTGTGCTAAATCTTCAAAAAGCTCTTTACTCTTTCTTAAATCCACTCTTCTCATCGATCAATCTCGCCTAAAACAATATTTACATTTCCCATAATGGCTACAACATCAGCCAAATAAGTACCCACAAGCATTTCTTCAAAAAAAGCACAATGCCAGTAACTTGGAGTCCTAGCTTTTAAACGATAAGGTCTTCCCGTGCCATCACTATGGATAAAAAAGCCAAGCTCTCCTTTAGGACTTTCAGTTGGCACATAAACTTCACCTTTAGGCGGTTTTAAGCCTTGAGTGATTAAAACAAAATGCTGCATTAAAGAATAATTTTGCGTTAAAATTTGTTCTTTTGAACTACTTACATATTCGGGATGATTTGCTAAAATTTCAGGCGGGGTATCTTTGTAAAGCACGGCACATTGTCTAAGTATTTTAAGACTTTCGCGGAATTCTTGCATATACACTTTATATCTTGCATAAGAATCTCCTTGCATTGCATAAGGTACACCAAAATCTATTTCGTTATAGAGTAAATAAGACTCTTCTTTGCGTATATCATATTTTACACCACTGCCCCTTAACATCACGCCAGTACAACCCCAATTTAAAGCTTGTTCTTTGCTTACGACACCTACATTTTCGGTTCTTAAACGCCAAATTCTATTATCATCGAGTAAGGCTTCATAATCAGCCACATCTTTAGGAAATTTATCGCAAAATGCCAAAAGCTCATTTAAAAAGCCTTCTGGCAAATCAAGCATTACTCCGCCAATTCTCATCGAAGAATGCGTGAGTCTTGCACCGCAATATTTTTCTATTAAATCCAAAACATATTCGCGCTCTCTAAAACAATACAAAAACACACTCATCGCCCCAATATCAAGCGCGTGAGTCGCAAGCCAAAGCAAATGCGATGCAATGCGGTTTAGCTCTAAAAGTATCATTCGTATAACTTGTGCACGACGCGGAATTTCTAAGCCACAAAGCTTTTCAACAGCCGCACAATAAGCATAATTATTTGCAGAAGCTGCGATATAGTCCATCCTATCAGTGGTAGGGATAAATTCTTGATAAATCATATTTTCGGCCATTTTTTCCATACCACGATGCATATAACCAATGGTTGGCCTTGCCTTTACAACCTGCTCTCCATCAAGCTCTAAAACAAGGCGTAAATTCCCGTGTGCTGATGGGTGTTGCGGTCCTAGATTTATAATCATCTTTGAGTCTTCTTGCTCGAAAACTATATTTTCATAATAAGGTTTTAACTTGCTAGGAATTTGCATCTTAACGCCTTTTTTCTAAAATTTTTGCTTGATCGCGTTTGACTTTTTTTACAAAAGCCACGCCATCATCTTCTTGATATTCTTGTTTAAAAGAAATTTCCTTACTAGCGCCGCCTTTTGGCGTTTCGTGATAAAGCCTTGCAAAATTTAGCGTATCTTTATCGTTTACAAAACCAGGATCTCTTTGCTCTTCGCCTACAATTTCTCTATATTCTTTGCCAAAAATTTTATCAATCTCATACCACTTAGCAAACTCATCACCCTGCAAAGGATAGGTTTTTAAGAGTGGATGTCCATACCAATCATCAGGCATTAGAATGCGTTTTAAATTTGGATGATTTATGATGAAAATTCCAAACATATCATAAATTTCTCTCTCACTCCAATTAGCCCCTTTAAAGATATGCGCAACGCTTTGCAATCTTTCTTTTACGCCCACAAAGGTTCTAATACGCACCCTTAGCTTTTTTTCTAAATTTAAAAGCTGATAAAACACTTCAAAGCCATTTTTTTGTGCTACAAAATCAATCGCACTCGCTTCTGTAAAACTTAAATATCCTAAAGTTTTAAGCATTTCCAAAGTTTTAATATTATCTTCTTTTTTGATTTCAATCACCCAAAAATCAAGTTCTATGAAAGAATTTATAATTTCAATTTGGGTTTTTAAAACTTCATAATCTTGCTTGAAAATACTTTCATTTACATCGAATTTTTTAGTATGTGGAGCATGGTAAAATCTATCTTTGTAATAATTTTGAAGTTGGGCATTTTTTTTATCACTATATTTTCTCATTTATACAAGCCTTTTTGGAGCAATCTTACGACTCGCTTTTTCTTTACGAATTTTTTTCTGCAAAATCATCAAAGCAAATTGAAAACTTTCAGGGCGTGGTGCACAACCTGGCACATAAATATCCACAGGGATAATCCTATCCACACCTTGAACAGTCGAATAAGTATTAAACATACCGCCTGTATTTGCACAACTTCCCATAGAAATTACCCATTTAGGATCAGGCATTTGGTCGTATAATCTTCTTGTAAATTCAGCGTGCTTTTTACACAAAGTTCCTGCAATAATCATCACTTCACTATGGCGTGGTGAAGCTCTAAAAATAGTCCCAAATCTATCAAAATCATACCTTGAACCACCTGCTGCCATCATTTCAATCGCACAACAGGCTAAACCATAAGATAAAGCCCATAAAGAATTGCTCCTTCCCCATTGAACAAGCTTATCTACGCTTGTTAAAACTACCGGCAAACCACTGGCATAATTTACTTGATGCTCTGCCATTGAAACGCTCCTTTTTTATAAGCATATAAAAAACCTACTCCCAAAAGTAGGATGAAAACAAAAACTTCTAAAAGCCCAAACCAACCCAGCTCTTTAAAAATCAAAGCCCAAGGAAATAAAAACACCACTTCTATATCTAAAAGAATGAAAATTAAAGCCACAATGAAGAATTGAGAATTTATTTTATTAGCTTGTTTTACAGGAATTGGACCGCATTCATAAATTCCAAGTCCTAGTTTTTTTCGGTTTTTTGCAGCAAAATTATTGCCAATTTTTGAAGCTAAAAACACTAGTCCAAAAAAAATCAAACTCGCAATAACCATCATCGCAAATATCCCAAAATAAGGATGTTGCGTATAAATATGAGACATAAAAACTCCTTTTATTTTAGAGTAAAACTTAAACAATTCTAAAAAAATTGTTTGAAAAACTTCTTATATTCTACTTAATCTTTTCTATATAAAAACTTATAAAAGTTAATTATAAAATTTTCAATTTAAAAATGAGAATTTTTGAAATAATTAAAATTACAAAACTTTATCCAAACTAAATTCCTTATGGCAATAATTTTTAATCAAAGTATTTTTATGCGAAATGAAAATGCAGCTCATCAGCGTTTGCTCTCCAAGTTTATTTAAAAATTTCAATATTTTTTTTTCACTTAAATAATCCAAAGAAGCTGTTGTTTCATCCAAAATCAGTAATTCAGGTTTTATAATCAAAGCCCTTATAAGTCCTATTCTAGCTGCTTGTCCGCCACTTAAATAAAAAGGCTTTAACTCCAATACTTCTTTTTTTAACTCAAACAAATCAAAAAATGCCAAAATTTCCTCCAAATTAACTTTTAAAGAGAAATTTTGATACACATCAAAAAGTAAAGTTTTAACTTTTTTACAAGGGTGCAAAGCGGTTTTTTGATCTTGAAAAACAAATTGTAATTTTTTTCTAAGCTCTCTTTGCTCTTCAAATTTTAAAGAATTTAAAGAGTGGTTTTGGAATTTAATTTCTCCTTCGTCTATATTTTCAAGCATTGCTATCATCTTAGCCAAAGTACTTTTTCCACAACCGCTTTGCCCTGATAAAAGCAAATTTTGCCCTTTTGCAAGATTAAAACTAATGTTTTTAAAAATACAATTTTTTTCTTTTTTTAAATACCAATGCCTTTTTAAGGTATAAAATTTAGACACATTATCAAGTTTTAAAAGCAATATTTTTCCTTTTTAAATTCAGCCAATAAATTCTTTGCGTATTCGCTTTTTGGAGCTTGAAAAAATTCATCTTTCAAAGCTTTTTCAATACATTTACCCTCTTCTAAAACCAAAATTTCATCAGCAAGTTCCCTTGCACCATTTAAATCATGAGTAATTAAAATAATGCCCAGATCTTTTTTTAATTCTTTCAAAAACTCATAAATTCTAAGTTCATTTTCATGGTCTAAAGAGCAAGTGATTTCATCGCAAATTAAATACCTAGGCTCACACACTAAAGCCAAAGCTAAACTCACTCTTCTGGCCATACCAACGCTTAATTGGTGCACATAAGAATGCCAAATAAGCTCCAAATTTTCAAGCCCAAAACGATGGAGATAAAAAAAGGCTTTTTCTTTTCTCATCTTAGCATTCAATCTTGTATGAGTTTTTAAAATCAAATGAAACAAAGCTCCCACATCTAAAAAAGGATAAAAACTCGCCATCACATCTTGAAATACTAAAGCCACACGTGTTCTTAAAATTTGCAATGTCTTAGAATTTGCTTTTAAAGGCTTAATTTCATCAACAAAAAACTCATCTGCTCTAAGATAAAAATCTCTATCCAATAAAGCCAACAAACTCCTAGCCAACAAACTCTTTCCAGAACCACTTTTACCTATAATAGCAAGAGCTTGTTTTTCTTCTAAATTTAAGCTAATATTTTCTAATAATTTTTTATCCCCAACTTGGCAATTTAAATTCCTAACGCAAATCAAATTTTAACCCCCAAATTTTTCCTTAAATTATCCGCCAAAGCCAAAAGGGGTAAAACAAGTGCAAGCAAAGCAATAATAGGAAAAACAACAATCCACCAAGCCCCGCTAAAAATGCCCTTACTCGCATCATTTAACATGGTCCCCAAACTTGCCTCGCTTAAATCAAGCCCTAAGCCAAAAAAACTCAAAGTCGCTTCAGCGGCAATTGCGTGAGTGATATTAAGCAAAAAAAGCAAAAAAAATATATGAAAACAAGCAGGTAAAAGCTCGAAAAAGAAAGCACGAAATTTAGAACTTCCAAGCACTAAAGCCGCTAAATAAAAATCGCTTTTTTCAAAATAACAAAGCTTAGAATCCAAAAGTTTTGCCATAAAAGCCCAATGTCCTAAAGCTATAACAAAAATCATCACAAAAATATTACCCGCTAAAATGCTTTGAAAAAACATGATAAAAAGCAAAGATGGCATTGCCAAAAACATATCCAAAATTCTAAGCCAAAACTCCCTAAAAGCAATTCTCATTAACCCCACATAAAAAATCGCAAAACATAGTGCTAAAAAACTTGCTCCAAGGCCGACAAATAAAGAAATTCTAAAAGAATACCCAATCCTTGTAAATACATCTCTACCAAGCAAATCACTACCAAAAAAATACTCCCAGCTAGGAGAAATTTTAGCATTAGACAAATCTACAACATCGACTTCATGGGGACTAAGCGGTATGCAAATTGCAAACACAACACATGATAAAAAAATACCTAGATAAATATAATTTTTAAGCATTATCAAGCCTTGTATAAATGCTTTTTATGATTAACTCACAACACAAAGTGATAAAAACAGCCAAACAAATACTTATGACAATCACAGCAAGCACCACAGGATAATCCTTAAAAAGAATACTCTTTAGTGCAAGTTGACCCAAGCCTCCATAAGAAAAAACACTCTCTACAACATAAGTCGTACCTAAAAAACTTACTATGCACGAGCCAAAATAACTCACAATACTTGGCATAGCATCCTTTAAAACCAAATGCCAATAAATTCTTTTTTTACTAAGTCCTCTTGCAAAAGCATTTTGGATATAGTTTTGATTTAAACTTTCTAAAAAAGCTTCTCTGCTAAAACGCAAATAAATAGCCAAATGCGTTAAAACAAGCACACTCAAAGGTAAAATCAAATTCTTAAAACTAAAATTTCCTTCAAAAGTTAAAGCCCCAGAACTAGGCAAAATTTTAAGCTCCACACTAAATAGCAATATTGCTAATAAAGACAAAGCAAAAGAAGGTAATGCCAAAAAACTCATGCTTATAAAATGCAAGAACTTATCAAAAAAACTATCTTTATAATACACACAAAGCATAGCCAAAACAATGGATAAAACAGACAAAACAAAAAATGCTCCAAGTCCAAGTATAAGCGTTAAGGGCAAGGTTTGCATTAAAATCACACTCACTTTTTCGCCACTCACAAAAGAAATGCCAAAATCTGCTTGCAAAAAGTGAGTAAGCCAAGATTTATACTGAATAAAAAGTGGCTTGTCTAAATTTAAATTGCTTTCAATCTGACTCACAAGCTCTGTATTTACAGGTGCTAAACTCATAGCATGAGCCACACTTCCTTTGGAATAAAAAATCAAAACAAAGCACAAAAAACTTCCAAACAAAGACAAAAAACAAGCCCAAAGAATACGCTTTATAAGCAAAATAAGCACTAATTTTTGCTCCACTCATAAGCATTAAAAGTAAATCCTACACCATGGTGACCCAAAGTCGTTGCTTTTAAACCTTGTATATTTTTAGCCGCTACAACAGGAAATTCTAAATAAACAAGAAAAATATAAGCAGGATCTTCATTTAAAGCTTTGATAAATTCTTCATAATGTTTTTTTCGTTTGTCAATATCCAAAACACTTCTTGCGTTCAACAAAGTCTTATCCACTTTTGCATTCTCATAATGTCCGTAATTCCAACCTCCAGCGTTATTCTTAGTATCACCTATGGAGCTAAAAACCCTAAAAGTATGCAAATCTGGATCATAAGGACTTCCCCAGCCCACTAAAAAACTATCAACTTTAGAATAATCAAAACTCCCACGAGGCTTTGCCATCGCCCTTGCTTTAATGCCAATTTTCCTCAATTCACTTTGCAAAAAATTCACCAAAGCCACACGCAAAGGATCATCACTCATAGCATACATTTCAAATTCAAATTCCTTGCCATCTTTTTCTAAAATTCCTTTTTGATTTTTCGCCCAACCCGCTTCTTCTAATAAACTCTGTGCTTTTTTCATATCATAAGCATAGCCAAAATTTTCTTTTGGACTCGCCCAAGAAAGCTGCAAAGGTTGATTAGCCACAAAGCCATAACCATGCAATAAAGAATCAATCAGAACTGCTTTATTCACCGCATAATTTAAGGCCAAACGCACTTTTTTATCTTTGAAAAGCTCATTTTCAAAATTAAACATCAAAGCCCTATAATCAGCCCCTTTCATTTTTAAAACATTAAAATTTGCATCATTTTCAAAATTTTTTGCCAAAGTTGCATCAACTACAGCCACATCAACACTTGAATTTTTTAATTCTAAAGCCGCGATAGAAGGATCTGAAATGAATTTTAAAATAAGCTTTTTACTTCCTACTTTGCCTAAATGATAATTTTCATTGGCTTCAAGACTAAGATATTGTCCTTTTTTCCATTCTTTAAATTTAAAAGGCCCTGTGCCTATGGGTTTTTGATTGAAAATATCTTTATTTAAATCTTTATTTTCTAGCAAATGTTTTGGCAATACCCCCAAGCTCAAAACATCTAAAAATGCTGGAAAAGGTTCTTTAAGCGTAATTTTTATCTTATAATCATTTATAATTTTTATATCTTCAATCATTTCAAAATTCACCCATACAGGAGTATTTAGCTTTTTATTTTTAAATGCCTCTAGGCTAAATTTCACATCTTTTGCGCTAAATTTTTCTCCATCATGCCACAAAACATCTTCCCTTAAGTCAAACTCATAGACCAAGCCATCTTTGCTGATTTTCCAAGATTTTGCCAAATCAGGCTTGATATTCATCTTCTCATCAAAGCGTGTAAGTCCTGAAAATATCAGTGCAATGGCCGCATCGTGATCTTCGCTGAAAATTGGATTAATGCGTTTGGGTTCATTTTCTACTGCAACCACTATAGTATCTTTTGGAGTTAATGCTTGGGAATTTAACACAAATATTGAAAATAAAACTAGAAATATTTTTCTTAACATTTTTTCTCCTTAATTTTTGCAAAACACAAAAAATTATAAGGCAAAAAAAAATTTCGTGCAAGCCTCATAGGGGGTTAAGAAATTTAAAAAAAGAAAATGGTTTAAATTCTTATAAAAATACAATCAAACATAAAAAAATCTTAAAAATAGAAGACAAATTTTTGTTTAACTGTATTTAATTAAGAAATTGAGCCCCCTCTTAGATAAGCTATCTAAGCATAGATGTTGTTTTACATTATGAAAACATCATTAAAGTTTTTTAAAAAACCGAACTCATTCTAGCCCAATAAAACTTAACTTTTTATAAATTAGTGTAATATAGTTTAATAATTTTTATTTTTCATTTAAAAAATAGTAAATATAAATATTTAAATTTTAAAACTTACCCAAATCCCACTCTATCTTCTCTTTACCTTGATTTTCCAAAAGCTGATTTGTTTTAGAAAAATGCCTACATCCTAAAAAACCACTCCTAGCTAAAGGACTTGGATGTGCTGCCTCTAATACAAAATGCTTGCATGTATCAATCAAAACTTTTTTGCTTTTTGCATAATTGCCCCAGAGTAAAAAAATCAAACCCTGCTTTTGCTCACTCAAACGCGAAATTACCGCATCACTAAATTCTTGCCAACCCCAAGAACTATGGCTTGCTGGTTTATTTGCTTCTACGCTAAGTATAGAATTTAAAAGCAAAACTCCTTGTCTTGCCCAAGCACTCAAATCTCCATTATGATGAATTTTAATGCCTAAATCTGCTTGTAATTCTTTATAAATATTTAAAAGACTAGGCGGAATTCGCACTCCACAAGGCACAGAAAAACTAAGCCCCATCGCTTGATGCGGTTGATGGTAAGGATCTTGCCCTAAAAGAACAACTTTTAAGGAATTTAAAGGAGTGAGATTAAAAGCATTAAAAGTTAAATTAGAAGGTGGATATATCACCTTTCTTTCATCTAAAGCTTGTTTGTAGTGTTTTTTTATTTCTAAAAAATAATCTTTGCAAAATTCATCTTTTAAAAATTCTTTCCATTCAGGATTCATTTTGATTTTTTCTAGCTCAATTTTAAGATTTTCCATATATCTTCCATGAAATAAAAATTTATTTTAAATAAAATAATTATGGCAATATAACACATTAAACTTAAAATTTACCATAGTTTGAGTTATAAAAAGGACTCAAAAAGTCCTTTTTATTGGATCTAGAAAGACTAAATTTTTAAACTAAAATTAAAATTATGAGTGTTAATATTACAGCAAGTAAGATTTATTTCTTACAATATCTTTTTTAGAAAGGTTTATCATGGGAACAAGAAAAGAACATGATTTCATTGGAGAACTTGAAATTTCTGATGATGTGTATTATGGCGTGCAAACTTTTAGAGCGCTAGAAAACTTCCATATGAGTGGAAGAAGTCTAAAAAATTACCCTTATTTTGTTAAGGCTTTTGCGCAAGTAAAAAAAGCTGCTGCCCTAAGCAATAAAGAATTAGGAGTTCTTGATGCCGATAAGGCTGATGCTATTGCGAAAGCTTGTGATAGATTAATAAATGGCGAATTTATAGATCAATTTGTTGTAGATATGATCCAAGGTGGTGCTGGAACTTCAACTAATATGAATGTTAATGAAGTTTTAACTAACATTGCATTAGAAAGCATGGGACACAAAAAAGGTGAATATCAATACCTTCATCCAAACGATCACACAAACCTAGGACAATCAACAAACGACACTTATCCAAGCTCCATTAAAGTAGCAACTCATGCTAAACTTGGAGATTTATTAAAAGCTATGGAAGAATTAAAAAGTGAGCTTTTAGTAAAAGCCAAAGAATACAAAGATATGATTAAAATGGGTAGAACAGAGCTTGAAGATGCTGTACCAACAACGCTAGGTAATACTTTCAACGCTTTTGCAAGCTACATTCAAAGTGACATAGAAAAACTTACCGCTGCAAGAGAGGTAATGACAGTTTTAAATTTAGGTGCAACTGCGATTGGGACAGGAATTAACTGCCACCCAGATTATAAAGTAAAAGTAGAACAAAAATTAAAAGAAATCACAGGTGTAGATTTTAAACCAGCAAAAGATTTAATCGCCGCAACTCAAGATACTGCAGATTTTGTTTTTGTAAGCGGTGCTTTAAAAACTGCAGCTGTTAGACTTTCTAAAATTGCCAACGACTTAAGATTAATGAATTCAGGTCCAAGATGCGGACTCGGCGAAATCACTTTACCTGCTATGCAACCAGGAAGTTCTATTATGCCAGGTAAAGTAAATCCTGTAATTTGCGAAGCAGTAGGCGAAGCTTGCTATGAAGTAATTGGAAATGATGTAACCATCATGCTTTGCTCTGAAAGAGGCGAATTTGAACTTAACGCTTTTGAACCAGGAATTGCTTATGGGCTTTTCAATTCTATTGTATTGCTTGAAAATGCGATGAAAACTCTAGCACAAAAAGCAGTAAAAGGCTTAAAAGCTAATCCAGAAGCTTGCAAAAAAATGGTATTAAATTCTATCGGTATCGTTACAGCATTTAATCCAGTACTTGGCTATGAAAAATCTGCAAGCATTGCTAAAGAAGCTTTGCAAACTGGAAAAGCAGTAGGTGATATTTGTTTAGAAAGAGGTTATCTTCCAAAAGAAGAGATTGATAAAATTTTAACACCTGAAAATATGCTAAATCCTCAAATGACAGAGAAAAGAAAAGCTTAATTAGGAGTTAAAAATGGATCTTATGCTGATTTTACAATTAATCGTCTTTTTGGGTGCTATTTTCATCGGTATACGCTTAGGTGGTATTGCCATTGGTTATGCAGGTGGACTTGGCGTTGTTGTTTTAGGTCTTGTTTTAGGAATGAAACCAGGAAATATTCCTTGGGATGTTATTTTAATCATTGCAGCAGCTATTGCTGCAATTTCTGCTATGCAGCAAGCTGGCGGGCTTGATTATATGGTTAGAGTAACTGAAAAAGTTTTAAGAAAACATCCTAGATTTATCAACTATCTTGCTCCAGCTTGTGGTTGGTTGCTTACTATTTTAGCAGGAACCGGAAATGCAGTATTTTCTTTAATGCCAGTTGTTGTAGATGTTGCAAAATCTCAAAACATCAAACCTAGTGCGCCACTTTCATTAATGGTTGTATCTTCGCAAATCGGTATTACTGCATCTCCTGTAAGTGCTGCAGTTGTTTATATGAGTGGTGTTTTAGAGCCTTTGGGTTGGAACTATCCAACTTTAATTGGAATTTGGATCGTAACAACCTTTGTTGCTTGCATGCTTACAGCTTTCATTGTAAGTCTTATCACTCCTATGGATTTAAGTAAAGATCCTGTGTATCAAGAAAGATTAAAAGCTGGGCTTGTAAAAGATGCAGGCGAGGTTTTAGCTGGCGAAGATAAACCAGGTGCAAAACTTTCAGTTGCAATTTTTCTAATCACCGTTTTAGCTGTTGTACTTTATGCTACCGCAATTTCAAGCAACATCAAGTGGATTGATCCTGTTGTTGTGCCAAGAGATGCAGCGATTATGAGTTTCTTGCTTACTGCTGCAGCACTAATCACTTGGCTTTGCAAAGTTGAACCGGCTAAAATTTTAGATACAAGCGTATTTAAAAGCGGTATGACTGCTTGTGTTTGTGTATTTGGTGTGGCTTGGCTTGGAAATACTTTTGTTGCAGGACATGAAACAGCTATTAAAGAAGTAGCAGGAGATTGGGTTAAACAAGCTCCTGCTATGCTTGCTGTGGCATTCTTCTTTGCAAGTATGCTTTTATATTCTCAAGCAGCTACTGCAAAAGCTATTGTTCCAGTTATCATTGCAGCATTAGGAATCAGTGCTACTAATACAGGTGATTCTTATATGCTAGTTGCTTGTTTTGCTGCAGTTTCTGCACTTTTCGTTTTACCAACTTATCCTACACTTTTGGGTGCGGTTCAAATGGACGATACAGGCACAACTAGAATTGGCAAATTTATCTTTAACCACGCTTTCTTTATCCCAGGCGTTGTAGCGATCATCATCGCTGTTGCACTAGGATTTTTAGTGGCTCCTTTATTTGCTTAAAAATTTCCCTTTCCTTTTGGAAAGGGTTAAATTCTTGCAAAAAATTATTTCAAGCTACTTTATTAAATTATTTTCATAAAAAACACATAAATTTTAAACTTACAGAAAAAATCGCCACAATAGAAATCATTTCCAGAAATAAACTTGATAGTAAATTTAACAGATGGATAAAATTCCAATGATAAAAAAATTAAAAAAGAATTTTATCCCATCAGCATCTTTCTTGTATAGGCTTAGGAGCAATTATTTATCTTATCAAATAAAATAAGGTGTAAAATTTTGCGATGAATTTAAAAAATATTAATTTTACACATTATGATCAATGCAATAGAAATTTATTTTTGAAAATGGAAATAAGTTGTGTTTTAGGAATATATAAAGTTTAGATATAGTTCTTAGTCTATTCAAAATTTAAGGAATAGGAATTATCGCTAGGAAAATATTTTATAAAAACAACAAAAATAGCAAAAGCTTTCTAAGATTAACTACAAAAATTGAAAGCATCCACAGGACTTAATCCTAAGAATAGAATTATTGTTTAGATTTAATCAAAATGCTTGATGAAGAAATTTTGAAGCAATATTAAAAAAGGTGGGCTACCAGGAAGCCCTTTTGAATTTAATTGTAACTGTATCAATAAAAATATTCTAAAAACAACAAAAACTCTTGAAAATCATAAAAATAAGTGGGACACAAGAAGTCCCTCGAATTTGATTGTAATTATCGACAATAAATTAAAATAAGCACAAAAATTGCACTTTCTTTAAAAAAGCTTAAATTTAAAGATAAATCAAAAATCAAGCAAATTTTCTTTATAAATGTCTAAAATGATGATTAAGTCTTTTTCCTTGTCGATTTTATAAGGTATCACATAACCTTTAAAGATAAAATCTCTTATATTTTCATCATCAAAAATAAAAGATTTTCTGAATTTATAAGGCATAAAATCAAGCCCCGTCAAGCCTTACGCAATTCTTTTTAAGGTATTTTTAGCCCTTAAACTACCGCACCTTGAGTAAAAGACAACACAAATTTAACTCATCGGTAAATATATCACTCTCTAAATTTGCATCATAGCCACCCACTGCCCAAAGGCGTTAGCCTAGCCTTCCCGCTTTCATAATCAGCCAAAGCTTTGTGAGGTTTGCTCTCAAGTTTTACCGCTTTCACATTCGCTTAAAAGCTTTTCATATCCATCTGCTTCTATCTCGTAGCTGATATTTAGCTCTTTAAAAAGCTCTAAAAGTTTGCTAAGTTGCTCTTCATTTGCTTGTAAAGTTATGGTTTGCATTTTTTCCTTTGCTTTGATAAAAATCATAAATCATCTAAAGATTATAGTCAATTAATAAAAAGAAGTTTAGGAAATTTAGTTTAAAGCGAGGGAAGGAGCTTCCCTCTAGAGTTTCATAATGTAAAACATTCAATCTATGATGGGGGGGGGGGATTGAAGTTGTAATTATAATAATCAAAGGAAATGAAACTCTGGGCGTAATTTTATATCAAAAAAACAAAATTTTAGCTTAAAGAAAATTGCAACCCGCTCAACGAAAAAGAGAGCAGGTTAGCAATAGATTGAAGGTCAAGTCTATAAATCTAGTATTACAAAGCTATAATCATAGACTTGTAAAGCTAGATTTAAGTTTAAAATATTTAACACAAATTACATTTTTGTTTCATTTGGAAAATTAGCATTGATTTTATCTTATTTCTAAGCACCGAAATTTCAATATCCAAAGCGAATTCAAAACTTTAAATAAAATATAAATTTAAAGCTCGAAAAACAAAATTCTTAAAAATTTCATAACTCTTTAACAAAGCAAATTCGCCAAAAATTTTCACAAAATACAAAAATTTAAAAGAACAAAAACTCACCAAAACTTAAAACAATCACAAACCAAAAATAGCCAAGCACTAAGCTTGACTGTTAAAAAATTATTGTTTGAGTTGAAGTAAGGTATTAAGCATTTGATCGCTAGTTGAAATGGTTTTTGAATTCGCTTGATAACCCCTTTGCACCACGATAAGTTGAGTTAAAGAGCGACTCAAATCCACATTTGACATCTCAAGTGCACTTGAATGCATTTTTCCACGACCGCCTGTTCCTGCTTCACCTATGATTAAATCTCCAGAATTTGCAGTAAGTTTAAACATATTTCCGCCAATTTCTTCAAGCCCTGCATTATTGCTAACATTTGCGATACCAATTTGTGCTAAAGCCAAAGCCTGTCCATTGGTAAATTCACCCCAAATATAACCACTTTCATCGACTTTTAAAGACTCAGGCTGCAAACTACCTCCGGCATAACCATCAGTTTTTTGTGCTGTGAGTGCTGATTGTTGGGAATTACTTACTATACCATCAAAACCACCGCTTGAACCAAAAGAAAGTTTGATTTGTTGATTTGGCATTGCACCGTTATTTGGTGAGAAATTAATAGTTTTTGGATTATAAGCAACCAAAGAACCATCATTGTTAAATCTCGCACTACCCACGATAATATTGTTTGGACCTTCGCCTGTGGCATTGATCTCTGCAGGTTCAGGCACTTTAATAATCATCGACCATTCATTACCACCATCTGCTGTAGTATTAAGCTTAGTAAATTCAACAACAATAGTATGTTTTGATCCTAAAGAATCATATATATCCAAACTTGCAGAAAAAGAGCTAAGATACATTGCTTCACTTTCTTTAATCGCTGAACCCACAGTCATAGGACCATCAAAACCTTTGAAAATCTTAGTAAAGGCATCATTGGTGCTTACAGTGCCGGCTTTATCCTTATAAGCAGTAATATTAAAATTCATATCTTTTGGATTAGATTTTCCATCTAAGGTATTATCTCCATCACTATCAATATCGCTTTGAGAGTTTGGATTGGAAATCACAAAAGCGCCTGAAGAATTTACAGTCACCTTAACCGCTCCATTAACATCTCCAGCTCCACTAAAATCGCCACTTCCATCATAATCAACCCCATATCTTGCATCTCTTTGCAAAAGCTCTCTTAAATCCTCAGTAGTTCTAAATACCCTTGTATTGGTATTTAATAAACTTCCCATAAGTGCATCTTGGTAATTTGCCGAAGCACTTCCAGGAGTATCAGCTTCAGCAGGGTTATAGGCAGGGCCACCATCAGGGTTGCTCATAGGTGGTATATCTACAGGAGATGAGCTATATGTATATTTATGGGCTGTGATAACTTGGACATGATTATTTGTCCCAGCATTTGCCATAGCATCCGGAAACCAGTCGCTATCTTGTCCTGCTTGAGTTAGAGTTACTTCAAATTTTTGATCAGTATTGTTCCAAGTTACATTTTGAATTTCACCTGCTTCATTGCCTGCATTGACAGTTAAATCAATATTTTTCATATTGTCTGTAGTGCCATCTGCATTGGTATTAACAAAATCAATACCCGAGCCATCAGCATTTCTTGTTGCTTTAACCCCTGTGCCATCTCTATTATCATCAGGTATAGCAAAGGTATTGATATAAGCAATGGCTTCGTCTATGCTTTTAATATTTTCATTATAAATATGCACCCCATTGATAGTGATATCTAAAGTCACAGGATTGTCTTCATTTCCCCAAAACACAACATTGTTTTGATCTTGTTTGCTATCAGGATTAAAAACTGGATTTTTATCGGTATTGGTTGAAAATTTCGCATCTGCATAACTTACCCAAATTCCTTGTCCATCTCTTAAATTTAAACCTTCGCCATTTCCATTATACAAACTTCCAGCATCAACACCTTTTTCGATGATTTGATTTGCATTTTTTTCAGTAGTATAAAATTGTGTTTCGCTTGGATCATTTTCATTGATAGTTTCAGCATTTTTGGTATTAAAACCGTGCACAGAATCAAGCGCATAAATAGGAGATTTCGCATTTCCTATGCTAAGTCCACTGTTAAGATTTGCTTTAATAGCAAGCTCTGTACTCATTTTCGCAGGGATATTCATACCTGGATCGATGAAAATATTTGTTGGAGATGCAGAGTTGTTTATAAGCCCACTCATAGGATCACGGTTCCAACCTTGCACGACATAACCGGCATTATTAACGAAATTTCCTGCCGCATCAAGCTTAAAGTCCCCATTTCTTGTAAGATAACGAGTTAAACCTCCATCATCAGAAACCATAAAAAATCCATCACCCTCTATCGCCACATCGGTGGTTTTCTCAGTACTTTGAATAGAACCTTGAGAATGAATTCTTGTCGTAGAATTTACTGCAGAACCAAGTCCCACTTGTAAAGGATTCTGACCACCTTGATTACCATTTGGTCCTGTTGCAATTTTTACTGTTTGACTAAACATTGTTCCAAAATCCACACGAGAATATTTAAAACCAGTCGTATTGACATTGGCGATATTGTTACCTTCTACATCCATTGCTACTTGATGTGTTTGAAGTCCAGATACTCCAGACCACAGAGATCTCATCATGTTAAATCCTTTATAAAATATTGAGTTGCAAAACTCAAGCAAATAGCGTTCCAAATTTATAAAATTTGTAGATAGTTTTGTAAAAATTTAGTATTTTAAAATTAAAATTTGTAGTGTCGTTGGCGTGAGTGATGAGTTTAAAATCCTTGGAATTATCATAATTTATAAGTTCGTGGCAAAATTTAGCGATTTTTTAAACTCGTCCAAAATCAAATGCCACTTATAAACATTTTTGCTTTTAATAATGTTTTAGTCAAAAAATACTTATAATACCAAAAATTTAGTAGGGGAAGTGAAATGCAAAAAATTACAAGAGAAAATGCCAAACATTATAATTGGAAAGAAATTTGCGACGGTTGGCACTTTGTTGATAGTAAACATTTAAGCATTATTGCCGAAAAAATGCCTCCACATACAGCTGAAGATATGCATTATCATGATAAAGCTGAGCAGTTTTTTTATATTTTAAAAGGAAAAGCCTTGATGAGACTAGAAAATGCGGATATCGAACTAGAAGCAGGGGAAGGTATACATATCAAAGCTCATCAAATTCATCAAATGATAAATCAAACTTGCGAAGATTTAGAGTTTATAGTCGTATCTTGCCCAAAATCACACAATGACAAATTCATCGTAAAGTAACAAAATCACCGCCATATAAAGCAAATTTTTATAAGATTTATTTTAAGATTTGCATTTTTGAATTTATTTCAAGGATAAAATATGCTTTTAAAACGCTATTTTAATGCTTTGTGTGAAATTTTTAATTTTTACAAAGAAGGTTTTATGAATTTAAAACTAGGTAAAACCTTATGGAAAATCATCATTATTAAGCTTTTAGTGATGTTTTTGTTTATCAAAATGTTTTTATTTGATAACACTATAAATTCCGCTTTTAACACTCAAAAAGAAAAAACAAATTTTGTTATAAAAAATCTTACCAAGGAAGAATAATGGATCTTAGTAGCGTTGATTACTCAAGAGCACAATTTGCACTAACTGCACTTTATCATTTTTTATTTGTGCCTTTGACTCTAGGGCTTTCTTTTATCATTGCCATTATGGAAACAATCTATGTTAAAACAGGCAATGAAAAATGGAAAAAAATCACCAAATTTTGGCTTGCTTTATTTGCTATAAATTTTGCCATCGGTGTAGCAACGGGCATTATAATGGAATTTGAATTCGGGACAAATTGGGCAAATTACAGCTGGTTTGTAGGTGATATTTTTGGCGCACCTTTAGCGTTTGAAGGCTTGATGGCATTCTTTTTAGAGGCAACCTTTTTTGCAGTAATGTTTTTTGGCTGGGATAAGGTTTCTAAAAAATTCCACTTGTTTTCGACTTGGTGTGTAGCAGTTGGAAGCAACCTAAGCGCCTTTTGGATTTTGGTTGCAAACGGCTGGATGCAATACCCTATCGGAATGAAATTTAATCCTGATACCGCAAGAAATGAAATGCAAAATTTCTTTGAAGTGGCTTTTTCTCCTGTGGCTGTTTCGAAATTTTTACACACTGTGGCGAGTGGCTATGTGATTTCTGCTTTATTTGTTATGGGAATTTCAGCTTGGTTTTTACTCAAAAAACGCCATATTATAGAAGCCAAAAAAAGCCTTGTAGTTGGTGCTAGTTTTGGGCTTATTTGCTCGGTATTTTTATTTTTTAGCGGCGATGAGAGTGCCTATAGGGTCACTCAAACCCAGCCGATGAAACTTGCAGCGATGGAAGGAATTTACAAAGGCGAACATAGAGCGGGTATCGTTGCTTTTGGGATATTAAATCCTAAAAAGACTTTAGATAATAACGAAAGTGTGTTTTTATTTGACTTAAGCATACCTTACGCTTTATCGATTTTAGGAAACCGTGATGCAAATTCTTTTGTAGCTGGCATTGAAGATTTGGTTTTTGGCAATAAAAAACAAGGTATAAGCCCTTTGCAAACTCGCATTGATAATGGTAAAATCGCCATTGATGCCTTAAAAAATTACAAAATAGCTAAAGACAATAACGACACAAATGCTATGAATTTAAATAAAATTTTACTCGAAAAGCATTTTAAAGATTTTGGTTATGGTTATCTAGAAAAGCCAAGCGATGCTGTGCCGCCGATTGCTCTAACCTTTTACAGTTTTCACATCATGGTGGCTTTGGGAAGTTATTTTTTCATACTCTTTATCATCACGCTTTATTTAACTATGGCAAATGATATTGAAAAATTCCGCAAAATTTTATGGCTTTGCGTTTTAACAATCCCACTAGGATATATAGCTGCAGAAGCTGGATGGATCGTAGCTGAAGTGGGCAGACAACCTTGGGCCATACAAGATCTTATGCCTACTAGCATTGCGGCTACAAATTTAGCAAGCGTGAATGTGAAAATTTCTTTTTGGATTTTTGCTGTGTTATTTACTGCACTTTTACTTGCGGAAATCAAAATCATGCTAAGTCAAATCAAAAAAGGCTTTAGCGAGGATAAAGGGGTAAAATAATGTTTTTTGGTTTAGAATTAGCAGAGCTTCAAATTTATTGGTGGGTGGTTTTAAGTTTGCTTGGTGCTCTTTTAATTTTTATGTTTTTTGTACAAGGCGGACAAACCCTTATAGATACTTTAAGCACTAATGAGCTTGAAAAAACTATGCTTATCAATTCTTTAGGACGCAAATGGGAACTTGGTTTTACAACTCTTGTAATGTTTGGCGGAGCAGCTTTTGCGGCTTTTCCACTTTTTTATAGCACAAGTTTTGGCGGGGCTTATTGGGCTTGGCTTATCATACTTTTTTGCTTCATCTTGCAAGCTGTGTCTTATGAATACCGCAAAAAACAAGGTAATTTATACGGTGCAAAAAGCTATGAATTTTTCTTAAAAATCAATGGCTACTTGGCTACCTTTCTTATAGGTGTTGCTGTGAGTAGTTTTTTTAGCGGATCTGAGTTTTTACTTGATGAGCACAATTTTGTCGTTTGGGAGCATACTTTTAGAGGACTTGAACTTCTTTTAAATCCTTATAATTACTTACTTGGCTTGGCTTTGATTTTTTTAAGTCGTATTTTGGGTGCGGCGTATTTTATGAATAATATCAAAAATGAAAGCATTAAATTTAAAGCTTCAAAACAAATTTTCATCAATGCTCTTCTATTTTTACCATTTTTCCTAGCTTTTCTTGTTTGGATTTTTTTAAAAGATGGCTTTTTTGTTGATGAAAATCATTTTGTGAGTATGAGTGCAAATTTGTATTTTTATACTTTTTTGGAACAACCATTACTGCTTGTTTTGCTTTTACTTGGAGTGCTTTTTGTTTTGCTAGGAATTTACTTGGGTGCCTTTGTAAAAACTGCTTGCGCAATCTGGACTTTGGGTTTGGGAACTATTTTGTGTGTGTTTGCTTTGCTTTTAAATGTTGGGCTTGGAGACAGTGCGTTTTATCCATCAACTACACATTTGCAAAGCTCATTAACGATAAAAAATGCGAGTTCGAGTTACTACACCCTTAGTGTGATGGCTTATGCTTCTTTGCTTGTGCCTTTTGTTTTAGCTTACATTACTTATGTGTGGCGTGCTATGGATAGGGAAAAAATCACACGCGAAGAAATCGCAAATGATGATCATGCTTATTAAAAAGGAATTACAATGCTACATGCTTTATTTTTACTTACTTGGCCTTTAGTAATTTATCTTTCATATAAATTCATTGTGCTAAATATAAAACAACTTGAAATTGAAGAAAAACTATAAAATTTTTTAAATTCTTTCCGATATAAAGTTTGAATCTTTTCAAAATATTGCTTAAAAGCCCTTTTTGGGCTTTTATTTTAATTCTAAAACTTCAATTTCTAAACCTTTATGAATTTCAGCCTTAATATCACTAAGATAAAAAATAGCAAAATTATCATCTTTTGCATTTTGAAATCTAGTTTTGTTTTTATCAATAAAAATTTGCTTTACACTTAAATCATCATCAAAACAAACCTTAGCATAAATTCTAACCCAAGTATAATTTTCCAAACACACACAAATGCAAATTTGATTGTTGATACAAAGCTGAGTATACATTGCTTTATTTTTATTCATACAATAATAAATCCTATCTCTTGCTAATATCATACTTCCAATAGGTCTTGAATGAACGATATTATCTGCGCTAGTGCTTAAAATATGAATTGTATTTTGTGAAAGATAAGAAAATAATTTTTCTAAAGAATTTTTCATTATTTATCCTTATTTTATATTTTATTGTCAAATTTTACTTATATTTAAAAAATTTACTTTAGAAATGTTAATTATTTGTATTTTTTTCCGATTAATATTAAGTGCTTAGTTTCACAAAGGAGGGTGTAATGATACCTGATATGAGTAATGCTTCCTTAATGGTTGCGGTAAATACCAGCGTTTTTAAAAAAGCTATGGACGCAAACGAAGCGGCAATGGCACAACTTTTAGAAGGACTAACAAGCGGAACAAATACTTCAAGCACTCCTGCTGTAAGCTCTTCTGCAAATTCTGGCGGGATTGATATCTACGCTTAAGCCTTGGAAACAAGGCTTTACTTTTCTCAAATTTTAAACTAAAAATTTGTATTTTAACGGTAAAATAAGCTTTTTAAAAACTTTTCAAGGATTATGATGCAAAATTTTAAAAAAATTATTCAAAGCGAGTCTTTTCCAGGTGTTTTGCTGATCTTTTGTACTTTTTTTGCTTTAGCATGTAAGAATTCTTCTCTAAGCCTAATTTATGATAATTTTTTACATACAGATTTTGGCTTTAAAATCAATGATTTTGAAATTTTCAAACCCTTACTTTTATGGATAAATGATGGTCTGATTGCTGTTTTTTTCCTTAGCATAGGACTTGAATTAAAACATGAAGTTTTAAGGGGACAACTTCGCAATATCCGCTCTGTTTCCTTGCCTATTTTTGGTGCATTAGGCGGTATGATAGCTCCTGCTTTAATCTTTGCCTCTATCAATCATCAAGATATATTTGCAATGAAAGGTTGGGCGATACCAACAGCCACAGATATTGCTTTTGCGGTGGGAATTTTAATGCTTTTGGGAAATAAAATTCCTACAAGCTTAAAACTATTTTTGCTTTCTTTGGCAATTTTTGATGATTTAGGAGCAATTATTATCATTGCTTTATTTTACACTAGTGAGCTCTCTACTCTTGCGATTTTCATTTCTTTACTTTGCATAGGGGCATTGTTTTTACTTAATTATTTTAGAATTTCACATCTGCCTTTTTATGTTTTAGTGGGCGTTGTATTATGGGTAGCAATGCTAAAAAGTGGAGTGCATGCAACTTTGGCGGGTATTATCGTTGCTTTATTTATACCAATGGAACGCAAAAATGGGCAAGATTTCGTGCAAGATTTACATCATGATTTAAACCCTTGGGTAATTTATTTTATTTTGCCTTTATTTGCTTTTGCAAACGCTGGAATTGACATTAGCGGAATGAGTTTCTCTTCCTTGCTTGCTCCTGTAAGCTTAGGTATTATTTTAGGACTTTTTATAGGCAAACAAGTCGGAGTGTTTTTATTTTCTTATCTTAGCATTAAACTCAAACTTGCAAAATTGCCAGAAGGTGTAAAATATTCACAATTCTATGGAATTTGCATTTTAACAGGAATTGGCTTTACTATGAGCTTATTTATTGATGGTTTAGCTTACCAAGACAGTGCTATTTTTGAACACGCCGATAGGCTTGCTATTTTGATTGCGAGTTTTTTAAGTGCCTTAGTGGGATATTTGTATTTAAGAATTATCAAATAAATTTTGTAAATAATGATGAAAATCGGTGTTTTTGATAGTGGCGTTGGTGGACTTAGTGTTTTAAAGTCTTTGTATGAGGCGAATTTATTTAATGAAGTAATTTATTACGGCGATACCGCACGCGTTCCTTATGGAGTAAAAGATAAAGACACTATCATTAAATTTTGCCTTGAAGCACTTGATTTTTTTGAAAAATTTGACATTGATATGCTGATCATTGCTTGCAATACCGCAAGCGCTTATGCACTCAAAGCTTTACAAGAAAAAGCTAAATTTCCCATTTATGGTGTTATTGACGCTGGGATCGAGGCTACCAAAAAAACTCTAAAAAAAAATCAAAACATTCTTGTCATAGCTACAAAAGCCACTATAAATTCAAAAGCCTATCAAGATCGTTTGCAAAAAGAAGGTTTTAATCATATCAATGCTCTTTCCACTAGTCTTTTTGTCCCTATGGTTGAGGAAGGAATTTTCGAAGGTGAGTTTCTACAAAGTGCTTTTGAGTATTATTTTAAGGATATTCAAAAGCCCGATGGACTGATTTTGGCTTGCACGCATTTTCCGTTAATCTCAAAAGCTTTAAGCGAGTATTTTGGAGAAAATACCAAGCTTATACATTCTGGCGATGCCATTGTGGATTTTTTAAAAACCCATAAAGATTTACCAACTTTAAAACATAAAGCAAAGCTAAATTTTTATGCGTCCAGCGATGTAAATTCTTTAAAAAACACTGCCAAAATTTGGCTTAATATTAATGAAAATTAAGGATTAAAAAATGATAGAATTAAAAAAACCTGAAGAAATAGAAAAACTAAGAGCAGCTAATAAAATCGTAGCCAAAACACTGGATTTTTTAGAAAAAGAAATTAAAGTGGGTATGAGCCTAAAACAAATCGATAAAATGGCTGAAGATTTCATACTAAGTCATGGTGCAAAACCATCTTTTAAAGGGCTTTATGGCTTTCCTGGTGCTATTTGCATTTCTTTAAATCAAGTTTGCATACACGGAATTCCTGATGAAAAAATCATCAAAGAAGGCGACATTTTAGGGCTTGATGTGGGAACTTTTTTAAATGGATATTATGGCGATGCAGCGCGCACCATAGCCATAGGAAAAATTTCAAGCCAAGATGAAAAACTCATCGCTTGCGCCAAAGATGCCTTATATGGCGCTATCGATGAAATTCGCGAAGGAATGCGATTTAAAGAACTTTCGGCATTTTTGGGCGAATTTATACATTCTCGTGGCTTTGTGCCACTTCGCGGATACTGCGGACATGGCATAGGTCGCAAACCACACGGCGAGCCTGAAATTTTAAACTATCTTGAAAATGGCGCAAGTGCAAAAAGCGGACCAAAAATCAAAGAAGGTATGGTTTTTTGCATAGAACCTATGATTTGTCAAAAAGATGGCACTCCAAAACATTACAATGGAAAATGGGATGCGGGTAGTGCTGATGGACTCAATGCTGCACATTATGAGCATTGCGTCGCCATTGTAGGTAAAAAAGCGCAAATTCTTTCTGTGGATGAGTGATGATACTTTGTGATGAAAGTTGTGCTTTTTTAGAGAAAATCGCTAACAAAATGACTTCTAAAGATGTGGAACTTGTTTTTGTTGATGATAAAGAGATGAGAGAAATTAACCTTTCTCAAAGAAATATCGACAAAACCACCGATGTGCTTTCCTTCCCGCTTGAAAATATCCACGACAATTTGCCTTTAGGTTCAGTTGTGATTAATAAAAATTTAGCGGAGCAAAAAGCAAAGGAATTTGGGCACAGTTTTGAAGATGAAATTTCCTTGCTTTTTATCCACGCACTTTTGCATTTAATGGGCTTTGATCACGAAAACGATCAAGGGCAAATGAGAGAGAAAGAAAGAGAGTTGATAGAATTTTTTAAACTTCCGCCAAGTTTGATTATAAGAACTCAAAGTTAGAAGGGCAAAGGTACGAAAAAGACTTGGACTTTTATATTTGTTTTCAAAAAACCATCATTGTTTAAAAATGCCAAATGCTTACTTGCGTTAAATTCTAATTCTTTTATTTTATTTTTTAACTCCATTGTTCTTTTACAAAGCGGATAAATAAGCTTTATATCATTTATCTTAAAATTACAAGCATAAGCAAACATTTGGTATAAATCGCTTTGCGATATGCCATGCTTTTTCTCATCTTCGTTATCATCTGGAATTTTCCATTTGGTATCTAAAATCATTTCATTTTCTATATATAAATCAGGCTTTAACATAAAGCATTTTTCATTATTTTTTGAGATTAAATACTTTCCACTACTTTGGGCTTTTACATTTTCACTAGGATTAGCAAGTTTAAACATATAAGCCACATAGTTTTCAAAAAGTTTTTCCATAGGAAAAAGTAAAGCAAAGGCTTCGTTTTTACCTTTATATGGAGCAAAGCTTTGATTTTGCAAAAATATCTTACACCAAGAAAGTATATTTTCATAATAATCAAAATGTCTTGAAATTTTAAAGCTAAAATCTTTTTCATAATTTTTAGAAAATTCTACCTCATCAAGAATTTGCATAGCTTTGATGATTCTAAATTTATTAGTAGTTGTTTTGGATTTTAAGAAATTTAGAGTTGATTTGATGAGACGATTTGGCGCTATATCCAAAACAAACTCATCAAAACTTGTAAAAAATCTTTCTTTGTGGATTAAATTTGATTTTATATGCTCATTAAATAGTAATTTTCCTTTTAAAAAAGCTCTATTTTCTTCGCTATTTACATAAGATCTCATCAAACCTTTTTTATGCACACTATCAAATTCATCTAAAAACATCATAATAAATACTTCAAGCAAAGGCGTTTTAGAACTTTGCAAAGATGAAATTTGAGATTTTTTAAAAGGAGAGTTTTTTAAGGTTTTTAACATATTGATTAAAAGAATTTTGGGGTTAAATTTAAAATCTTTTTCATAAAAATCATCATCTTGATTCGTTTTATTTATTTGCGATAAATCATAAGCTTTTATTAGTTTTTCTTGTGAAATATTCGATGAATTTTTTTCTTCTTTATAGCCTTCTAAGTCCGTACATTTTGGCAAGATCTCCAAAACTCCGCTTTTGGTTTGTATAACACCTACATAATTTTTAGCTTTTAAAGTGTTTTTGTTTTTAAAGCCTAGAAAATTTTCGTTATTTTTTGCGAAATTTTCTAGTTCTTCATAAAATTTTCCAGCCTTTTCTTTAAAAATTTCTTTTAAATCTTCTTCGCAAAAGGCTTGGTGCTCGATGATGGAAAAAATGTTATTGTTCATCATTTTTTGTTTTATTTTTCTTATCATCATAAATAGCTTGATATGTTTCTGGTTTATCCCAAATTTCATCATTAAATGGGGTGATATTATAAATATTTTTTTCGTTATCTACATTATCTAAATTTTTTATTTTTTGTAAATATTTATTATCTTTTTTATCTTCAAAAATCATACCATTATCATTTAAAACCGCGTCAATCAATGCATAATCATTATAAAAATACTCTTGCAATAATGGGATAATTTTATTTTGAAAAACATTTTTTAATTTCTCTAAACTATCAATGCCTATAAAAAATGCGTGTCCTATAGTCTTTTCTCTATCTAGCAAATATTCTATGCGTGTATTTATAGCTTGTAATAATTCTTGCAAATTAATAGTTACATTTTCTGTTTTATTGATAATTTCACCTTTTATTTCTATGCTTTTTAGCTCTTCAGGTTTAGGCATCATCTCAACAAATTCAAATCTTCTTCTCAAAGCTGTATCAAGTGAAGTGATGCTTCTATCAGCTGTATTCATAGTGCCTATGATATACACATTTTTAGGCACTCCAAATTTTTCACCGCTGTAAGATAAAGTTACTTTTAGCTCTTCATTAGCACCTATCCTTTTGCTAGGCTCTATCAAAGTGATAAGCTCACCAAAAATTTTACTTACATTACCACGATTAATCTCATCTATGATGATTATAAATTTCTTTTTTGTATTATCTTCTACAATTTTTAAATTATTGGCATTATCTTTCATTCCATTAGGATTACTTGGCTTTATCTTTGTTAATAAATCATTAGGACTAATTCTATGTAACTCATAAACGGTTTTTTGCACTAAAATTTTATCATTATTTAAGTCAAGAATATTTATTTCATTTTGAGAAATCCAATTAACTTCTCTATATGTTTGATATTCTTCATCTTTGCTGTATTTAACATCACTTGTAATAACCCCAACACCCTTTATACTTTTTGAAGTATTAAAAACACATACCAAATCCCCTATTTGCATGTATTCTGTAAAACTTATTATGCTATTTTTATTATTTGAGCCCAAATTTAAAAAATGTACATCTTTATTTTTTGGAATATCACCCCAACCTATGCAAATTTTATTTTCTTTAAAACACTTATCTCTTAATGAAGCATTAACCCCTAAAGAAATTTTCCAAACTTTTGAATTTTTATCGATAGATATATCATTATTATTTGCAATTTCTCTTTTTTTATCCAACGCTTTTTTGCAAAGTTCTTTAAAAACTCCATCTTTTATTTCATATTCTACTTCTTTAGAATTGCCTTGCTCGCTATCCATAACAGGTTTTATACCTTCTACAAATTCTTCATACCCATAGCTTTGATGAAAGGTAGTAAAAACTATTTGTCCATTTTTTATATACTCATCAAATAACTTTTTTCTATTTACTCTATCATCTTCACTTGGAATTTGTATTTTTTCTTCTTTTGATATAATTTCTAAGGCTTTATCAATGGTATGATAAGTTTTCCCTGTCCCTGGAGGCCCATAAAGAATTTGATTTAAAGGTGAATTTTGATTTAACATTTTTTGTGTATTATTTGATTCAAATTCTTCATTTATTTTTATAAAATCTTTTTGAGGAAATCTATTAAACAAATCAACCAAGCTACAAAATTTACTATATAATTCTTCTTTATATTCATCAAAATCTTCAATACTGAAATTCCTTATATTATAAGTATAATCATAATTTGTATTATCAAATATACCTCCTGTATATTTTTCTAAATCTTGCAAAGCCTTGCAATCAAATTCAATTTTTTTATATTTATTGGACGCGGTAAGTGCTAAATATAAAGTTTTTTCTTTGTGAGCATAGGAAAACCAAATATACATACCACATTGTTGCGAAGGTATCTCTCCATTCGAGTAGCCTTTATGAAGTATATCTTTTCTAAAAAAATTTATAGCAGGATAATCACTTAAATTTCCACTGCCAAAATTAACACTACATACATAATCAAAATCTTGTATTAAACCATCAATTTGTTTTTTCCATTCGCTAGGTTCAGAACCTGCTATAGTTCCTTGCTTTTTTAATTCTTCCACTTTTTCAACAAATTGTTTTAGACATTGTTGTAATTCACCTTTCAACCGCATAAAAACCTTTCTTAATGTAAAAAATTATAGAAAATAAACTTTTGTTTAATAAAAATTTACTATTTATTATATACTAAAAAATAGTAAATATACTTTAATTTTTTACAAAATAATATTGAAATATAATTTTATAACCTTGACTTTTCGTATGAAATTCATCTATTAATTTATCATCTTGATAAACATACACATTCATACCACCATTTTTTACAACTGCTTCTTTAAACTCATCCTCATCTTTTGGAAAATGGCAATACACATTGCCATTTTTATCCGCCTTGCTTGTTTCCCAATCGTACTTTTTTTCTAGCATTGTATGCCTTTCTATTTTTTATTTAATTTTAATTAAATAAAAAATAAGTAAAAATTTAAAAATCTAAATTTTTACCACTCCACGAAGGTTCTAGCTTTTTTAATATCGCTGAATTTTAAAGTAATTTTTTCTTGATTTTCTAAATTTTCTAAAGTGATATTTTCATCATCTACGGCTATGATTTTTGCCTCGATTTTTTCTTTTTCGTTAGTTGTGATTTTTACAAGTTCGTTAATGCTTTTTGCAAAATGCTCGATTTTGCTAAGTTTTCTCTCAAGCCCACAGCTTGATACTTCTAAAAAATACTCGCCGCTAACTGGCGGTTCTACATCAAAAATAGGCGATAAAATCTCACTAAGTCTAGCACAATCATCAAGATTTACCCCGCCTTCTTTTTGCACATAAATTCTATAAATCTTTCTACCATTTTCACTTACTAGCTCATCATCATAAAAGCTAAGCCCTGCTTCTTTACAAAGTGCTTCAAGATTCATTTCTTTCCTTTTTTATTTTTTCAAAAAGTGCATCCATATGGTTTTGATATTCAAGCCTATCATCAAATTTAAAGTGAAAATTCGGGCACCTATACCAGCCTTGCTCACTCATACAATAATTTTGCAAAGCCTTGCTTGCTTTTTTCAAAGAAAGCAAAATCTTTTCTTGCTCATGAGTATTAAAAAACATTTTATCCAAATACACAAAGGCATCGTATCTACCTTTTTTACACTCCACATCAACCACGCAAAGATTTTTTAAATTCTCATCATCTAAACTCGCCAAAGCTTCAGGAATAAGCTCTTTTAAAATACTTTCTGTGCGAAGTTTTTTGATTTCAGCTGGATTCATAGACTTGCTTGTTCCTCTACTTCTTTATAGCTTTCTATATAATCGCCCACTCTCATATCATCACATCCTTCTATACCAACGCCACACTCATAGCCTTTTGCCACTTCTTTAGCATCATCTTTAAAGCGTTTAAGTGAGTTTACATTGCCTTCATACACAACAACTCCTTCGCGGATAAGGCGAATTTTAGCCCCGCGGTTGATTACACCTTCAGTCACCATGCAACCTGCGATTTGTCCGATTTTTGGCACATTAATCACCTGTCTAATCTCTGCTTGTCCAAGCTGCTCTTCTGAAATAATAGGACTCATCATACCACCAAGCAAAGCTTTTACATCATCAAGTAAATTATAAATTACATTATAAGTTTTAATTTCCACGCCTTTATCTTTTGCACGCTCTTTTACTTCACCAGTTGGGCGGATATTAAAGCCTAAAACGATGGAATTTTCACTCGCACTTGCAAGTTCTATATCGCTTTGTGTAATTCCCCCTACTCCGCTGTGAATAATATTAACTTTAATTTCATCGTTTCTAAGTTTCTCCAAACTTGCTTTTAAGGCTTCTAATGATCCTTGCACATCGGCTTTTAAAATCACAGGTAAGGCTTTTAAATTACCTTCTTTAATCTTTGCCCCAAGCTCATCAATACTGACTTTAGTTGATTTGCTAAGCTCTTTTTGACGATTATATTCATAACGCTTAGCAGCATACTCTCTAGCTTCTTTATCGGTTTTTACAGCGATCAAAGTTTCTCCAGCATCCGCTACCTCACTAAGACCTATAATAACACCACACTCACCAGGTTTAATCTCTTTCAAAGCCTTACCTTGATCATTGCTTATAGCACGAATCTTTCCATAAGCCTCACCCGCAACAACAGTGCTTCCCACAGTTAAAGTCCCATTTTGCACGATAATGGTTGCAACAGGACCTCTGCCTTTTTGCACGGAACTTTCTATGATGCTTGCCTTAGCAAAATGTTTAGGATCGGCCTTAAGCTCTAAAATATCAGCTTGCAAAAGCACAATTTCAAGTAACTCTTCTATCCCCATACCTGTTTTAGCAGAAACTGGAACAAATTCATAGCTTCCGCCCCACTCTACAGGCATAATTTCCATTTCAGCAAGTTGAGTTTTTACCATATCAGGATTTGCAGCTTCTTTATCCATTTTATTTACTGCTATGATGATAGGCACACCGGCAGCTTTTGCGTGATTAATCGCTTCTTTAGTTTGTGGCTTTACTCCATCATCTGCCGCAACAACGATAATAACAATATCTGTTATACTCGCACCCCTTGCACGCATTGCTGTAAATGCTTCGTGGCCTGGAGTATCGATAAAAGTGATTTTGCGACCATCTTTTTCTATCATATAAGCGCCTACATGTTGAGTGATCCCTCCTGCCTCGCCACTTGCAATACGCGAATTTCTTATGTAATCCAACAAAGAAGTTTTTCCATGATCAACATGTCCCATAATGGTAATAACCGGTGCTCTAGTAACTAAATTTTCACCCTTATGATGCTTGTCATATTCTTTAACATAATCAAATTCATCAGTCTCATTAACAATATTAATCTCTATACCAAATTCAGCAGCTAAAATTTCAATCGCATCTTCATCTAAAAAGTCATTTTTTGTAGTCATCATTCCAAGCATAAAAAGCTTTGAAATGATTTCGCTTGTGTTTTTTCCTATTTTATCCGCAAATTCATACACACGAATTTCTTTTGGAATTTCTACACTGGTTATAGCTTCACTTTCTTTTTTCTCTACCTTTTTAGGCGGCTTTTTACGACTTCTTCTTTGGATACCGCCTTCTGAAAATTGATTAATAGAATTATTAAAAGACTGTCTTAACACACTAGGTTGTTTTTTTATAGCAGGAGCATTGTTTTGCTCTTTGATACTAAAATCAGGCAAAACCACCATATCTTCATCTTCTAAAGCAATATCGCCGAATTCATGATTGCTCAAAAAGTCCATTTTTTCAGCACTTTCTTTTTTTACTGCAAGACTTGGTTTTTTATCTTTTTTCTTTTTTTTCAAATTTTCATCTGCATTGGAAAACATCATTGAAAGACTGATTTTATCTTGATTTAATTTTGGCTCTTCTTGTGCAACCTGAGAAGAACCAGAAGATAACTCATCTTTTTTCTTTTTAACGATAACAAGCCCTCTTCTCTTTGCTAAGGTAGCACTTGCAATACTAGGTGTAACGACGCTTTCTTCACTCTGAATTTTCTTTTCTTCTGGCAAAGTAGAATGAGTGATACTTGGCTTCTCTCCAACTCTTTTATCAGCATCTGCTGTAATTTTTTCTGAAGGTTTTTTTTCTTCTGAAATTTTAGTAGTTTTTGTTTCTTTTTCTTTATTTTCGTCTTTTTCTTTAGCTTTTTTTATACTGCTTTTCTTTTGCGTTTTTTTAAAGGCCTCTGGAATGGTTTTTGTTTGTATGTATTCATAAATCGCTGCTGCGACTTCAGATTCTACCGCATTTGAAGCAGTCTTGATATTTAAACCTAATTCATTTGCTTTTTCGATAATCTCTTTACTATCATATCCTAATTCTTTTGCAATTTCATGAATTCTAATCTTTGCCATTTAAAATTATCTCCTTTAGATCCTGCTGTAATGTATTTAAATTCAAAGTTTTACACACTCTTAAAAATGCCTTGTATATTTTCTTTTCTTGCAATACACATTCATCACAAATATACAAACTCCGTCCAAACCCACTTGCTTTAATGATTTTAGATGATTGAATTTGAAATCTATATAACTTTTGTTGCTCAAAACGATTCTTGCATACAATGCACATTCTAATGGGTATATGATTTTTCAAAATTATATCTTTTTTTATAAGTTTTTAGCAAATTTCAAATCCTTTATCATCAAATTCTAAAATTTCAACTCTAAAATGAGGGAATTTAGTTTGTAAAATCTCTTGCAAATGTTTTGCATCATCTTGATAAGTTATAGAAAAAAAGCTTGAACCTGAGCCTGAAAGTGTACTCATTAAAGCTTTATTTTCCAAAGCTATTTTTTGCACCTCAAAAAGCTCCGGTAAAAGCTTCATTCTTTTATATTGATGAATTCGATCCAAACTTGCAATTTTTAATAAATCATATTTTTTCTCTAAAAAACAAGCTGTTAAAAAAGAAGAATGCGAAAGATTAAACACGCAATCTTTTATTGGATATGATTTTGGTAGTAAAGTCCTACTTTTATTGGTATTCATTGGCACATTAGGGATAAGCACTACAGCTTTTAAATCTTTATCAATAGCTTTTTTTATACTATAGACTTGATTGTTTGCAACCATAGAACAAACAAAACCACCAAGCGTGGCTGGAGCGATATTATCAGGATGACTTTCATATTTTAAGGCTTCATTTAGAATTTCTTGTCTTGAAACTTTAACTCCGCTCATTTCATAAGCACTTGCAATGGCTGCCACAATGACCGCGGATGAACTACCAAGACCCCTAGAAAAAGGAATTTTATTATGGAAAATAAAACGAAAATTATCCTTTTGTCCTGTTAGTTTTTCATAAATTGTATTAAAAATATTTACAAATACATTATTTTTTTTAACATAGACATTCTTAGCACCCTCTCCTTGAATGCTGATACTAAAAAATTTAGTTCGCTCTATAATCACTTCATTAAAAAAGCCAAGACTAAGCCCCAAACAATCAAATCCTGGACCTAAATTAGCACTGGTAGCTGGCGTTAAAATCTTCATATTTTCCTCAAACAGCGTCTATAAAATAAAAAGGTAAGTTATCTTCATTTAATTTCAATTTTTCAATATTTTCAGGCATAAAAAATTCGCCCGCCTTTTCTTTTTTAAGCAAAATCTTCCCTTCTTCAAAAACAAAACAAAAATGATTATTTGCACTAATTGGCTTAAAATCATTCAAACAAAAAGCATTAATAGCATATAAAGGAATGTTTTTTACTATACTTAAAGTTTTAAATGTCAAAAAACTTACCTTAATTCCCATATAAGAACCTGGTCCATTTGCATAAATGAGTTTTTGCACATCAAAATCTTGCAATAATTCATCTAGAATTTTAGGTAAAAATTCACTCGCTCTTTCATCACTTTGATATTTTTTCATTAAATTATTATTTTCATAAACGCCTAACATAATAGGTTTTGATAAGGCATTTAAAAGCAAACTAACTTTTTTTATGCAAATACCTTTTCATAAATTTTTGCTTGTTCTTTTTCAAGGGTGACAAGCTCATAAGCATCTTTATTTTTCAAAAGCTCTTTTGTTAAAAGATGATTTAATTTATGCGAACCTGCATAAGAAGTATAATCACCATACACTCTATAACCAAGCAAAGTCAAATCGCCAATAGCATCTAAAATTTTATGTCTTACAAATTCATCTTTAAAACGCAAACCCTCAGGATTTAAAATGCGATTTTCATCTACAATGATAGCATTTTCTAAGCTACCACCAAGTCCTAAATTCATAGCCCTTAAAGCCTTGACATCTTTTAAAAATCCAAAAGTCCTAGCTCTAGCTATATTTTCAATATAATTTTTTTTACTGAATTCAAAACTAAAACTTTGTTTAGCGATTATAGGGTTGTCAAATTTAATAGTATAATTAATTTTAGGGCATTGCGTTGGGCTAAGTCTTACAAATTTATCCCCATCTCTTACTTCAACATCTTTTTTAATAACCAAAATTTGTTTTGGTGCATCAAGTTCTTTGATTTTAGCTTCATCTAACATCATACAAAAACTCACACTACTGCCATCCATAATAGGCACTTCATTAGCATTCAAACAAATTCTAATATTATCAATACCATAAGCATTAATAGCACTCATTAAATGCTCTATTGTCGAAATATAACCCCTATCATCGCCAATTACAGTTGCCATTTGTGTATCAATCACATTATTTAAATCAGCTCTATAAGAAATATTCAAATCGCTTCTATAAAAAACGATTCCACTATTTGCCTCCAAAGGCTCGAGAACTATTTCAATAGGTTCGCCTTTATGAAGTCCTATCCCTACACCTTTAACAATATTTGAAATAGTTAATTGATTCATTTTATTTCACCTAAAATAATTTTTTTTCCATCTTCCAAAACTTTATAAATATTATTATTCATCCAATTTACATCTTGCCATTGCTCTGGACGCGTTTCAATTCCTTGCACTAAAACACCAAAATGCAAATGATCGCCCAAAGCAAGTCCGCTAACACCTGTATTTGCAACTATATCTTTTGCATGTACCGTATCGCCCACCTCAACATCTTTTGACGAACAATGTCCATAAAGCGTATAGACACCCAAACCATGATAAATAATAATATTTAAACCATAAATTCCATTCTCTTCAGCAAAAACAACTTTGCCATCATTATTTGCAATAATATTATCCCTTGCAACGCTGGCTAAATCAAGTCCCATATGATAAGAATCGCTAACAAATTTTCCTTCATAATGATAATACCTATGATCGGCAAAATCTGCTACCTTCATACTATTTTTCAAAGGAGTAAAAAGATTAAATTTTATATTATGCTCTATTTTTTCCTCAGGTATTTCTGAAGTGATTTTGTGGATAGTTTCTTCATCAGAAAGCCTTAGTGTTTCATTAACAAACTTAAATTTTTGCAAACGATCAAAATTGCTTCCTTGTGGAGCATATTGATTTGCTAAATCTTCGATTTTACCATCTAAAAATCTATCAGTTAAACTAATATTTGAAACCCTGTATTTACGATTTGTAAGATAATATCTAATACGCTCTTTTGTTATATTTCCTGCTTTATCACTTGCGACCACATAAGCCCTAAATTGTTCTTCTCTTGCATCCCAAGCAATCAAAGCTACATAATAACCCTCTTTGATATAAGGAGTAACTTTAAATTTTTTACCCTTATTATCTTCAATATAAAGCTCTGCTAAATTTTCATCTTTTGCCTCAAAAACAACACTAGCTGCGCCACCTTGTTCTATTTGATAAGAATTACTTAAAATCTGCACATTAGGTTTTTTGTTATCTACGGTGATAGAAACAATCTTGGTTGCTTTGTTGCCTGCAAAAAAATTCCAAAAACTAGAATCACTTGCTTCAATCTCCATAACATATGAATTTACTTTTTCCTTGAAACCAACCTTTGGCAAAGGAATTTGTAAATTAATATCTTTTTTATTCTGAATATTTGAATCCCACAATACTGCACCTACATCATTAATATCTTTTTTAAGAGTTACTTTAATATTTTTCAAATTTGAATCTTTATCCGCAACTCTTACCACAATAGGATCGACCAAATTGCTATAAATATGATCAGGAATATCAATTTCTGGCTTATTTTGTTCAAAAATATTCAACTGAGTTATACCAACCCCAGCTGCAATAACCAAAATAAAAAACAATATTATAAAAGATTTATTTTTCCTTCTTGCCATACATTTTAACCTATAGTTTATTTTTCGCCAAGAATTCTATATCAAATATGTAAATAATTATAAAACTTATAAAATTTCCCTTAAAGTGTTTGCTCTCTTCATCCACGCATACAACTCATCCTTATCGGCATTTTCTAGCATTTTCTTGCAACGATCCAATTCTTTTTGAAAACATTCTATACTAGAAAGTATATTCTCTTTATTTTGCTCAAAAATACCTCCCCACATATCAGGATTTGATTTTGCAATCCTACACATGCCCTTAAAAGAAGGACCACCTAAATGGGCTATGTTTCTTTTATCCTCTTCTTTCATTACATAATTTGCTAAAGAAAAGCTAATTACATGGGGTAAATGCGAAATAATGGCTGTATGATGATCGTGTGCAACACTATCCATAAATACAATTCTCATCCCCAAATGCGAAAAAATTTCCACTGCTCTTTTCTGATGCAAATCATCAGCCACTTCACTATCACAAAGCACACAAACCGCATCTTTATAGAGTTCTTTAAAGGCCGCCTTTGGTCCGCTATTTTCTGTCCCTGCCATAGGATGAGCTGAGATGAAATTTTTCTTCAAACTTTGCGGCAGGGATTCTATAATTTTTCTTTTTGTGCTTCCAAGTTCTATAATCGTTGTTTTAAAAGAAATATCTTTTAAGGCCTGCAAAAGCTCCAAAATAGCATCAACAGGCACAGCCAAAAAGACTATATCGCACTCCTCAAGCCTATCAAGAGTGATAAGCTCATGCACGAGTTGTAATTCCAAAGCTTGTTTTTCATTCTCTTTACTTTTATCATAACCATAAACCGTGCTGATTAATTTATTTTCTTTTAAACAAAGTCCAAGCGAACCGCCCATCAATCCAAGTCCTATAATAGCAACCTTCATAATAATTTCACCCTTTAAATAAATTGTTAAATTTTTTTTGCTATTATAGCGAGTTTATTAATCAAAATTAGGTAAGACATAATGAAAAAAATCTTAAATTTATGCCTATTATGTAGTATTTCTTCAGCTGCTGTTATAAAAGAAATTCGGTTTTCTAATCTTTCTTATCTTTCAGCAGAAACTGCGAGTCAAATTTCTGGCTTAAAAATTGGCGAAGAAATCGACGAAGCAAAAATCAATCAAGCTATTCTAAATTTATATAATCAAAATTATTTTAGCGACATTGTTGTTGAAGAAAAAAATGGAATTTTAAATTTTAAATTCACAGAAAAGCTTACTATTGCAAAAATCAATATTAACGGTATAGCATCAAATGACCGCAAACAAATTGATCAAGTTTTAGGCATCAAAAAAGGAATTTTATATGATGAAAATTCAGTCAAAGATGCCGCTGAAAAGATTAAAATGTTTTATGAGTCCAAAGGCTATTTTGATACCATAGTAGAAATAGAAAAAGAAAAACTTAGCAATTCTGAAGGTTTGGAATTAACTTTTATCGTAAATCGCGGCGAAAACATTACTATAGAGAATTTTTATCTTAGTGGAAGCGACAAGCTATCTTATTCAGATATTGAACCTGCAGTTAGCAATAAAAAAAGAGAATTTATGGGTTGGATGTGGGGTAGAAATAGCGGAGAGTTGAAAATTTTTGATCTTGAAAATGATAGCTCTAGAATCGCTGATGAATACATGAAAAAAGGCTATCTTGATATTAAAGTTTCTCCTGCTTATCTTAAAACTTATACCGATACCTATAAGGCTGATTTGACTTATTATATCAAAGAAGGAAAACCTTATAAAATCAAAAGTATTTCTATCGAAAATCCTGTATTTAGTTCTGAAGAAAATGTACAAAAAGTGCAAGATTTAAAATCAAGCGTAGGTAAAACCATTAATATAGAAAAAGTCAGACAAGATATCAAATCCATAGAAACAGATACTGCAAACTTAGGCTATGCCTTCGTTCAAGTCATTCCCGATATTCAAAAAAATGAAATAGATAGTGAAGCGAGTATAATTTTTAGAGTTATTCCAAATGAAAAAGTTTTTATAAGAAATGTTATCATCTCAGGAAATTCAAGAACAGCAGATAAAATCATCAGACGCGAACTTTATCTTACAGAAGGAAATTTATACCACAGAAGTGATTTGACGGACTCAAGAAATGCTTTGAGGAGAACTTCTTACTTCGAAGATGTGAATATCAAAGAAGAAAGAGTGGATGACACTCACATGGATTTAATTGTCGAAGTTAAAGAAACTTCAACCGGAACCATATCGGGGGGTATAGGATATGGATCTAGCGATGGTTTGCTTTTAAATGCTTCTTTGTCAGATACAAATATTTTTGGCTCAGGCATCAAAAGCTCTATTAATGTTGATAAAGACGATGATATGCTCTCAGGGAGAATCAGCATAACAAACCCAAGAGTTAGAGACTCTAAATACAGTCTTGGTGGTGCTGTTTATGCCAATGACTACGACTGGGATAATTATTATGAAAAAAGTTACGGCTTTGAAATTACAGCAGGAAGATTGCTCACAAGACATCTTAGTGCAAGCCTTACTTATAATCTTGAACAAAGTGATATCTATCATCTTAGTGATACCTTGTTGCGTTCGGGCTACAAATTAGGTAAAAGCATTAAAAGCTCAATCATCCCAGCACTAACCTTTAATAATACAGATGATTATTATTTGCCACGATCAGGCATTATTGCATCAACAAGTCTTGAATTTGCAGGAGTTGGCGGAGATCAGCAGTTCTTATCTTCTAGTTCTAGTTTTAATTTTTACCAAGGTCTTGAAGAATATATAGGCTGGGATTTGATTTACCGCTATAAAGCTAATTTATATAAGGTCTGGGATCAAGGATACTTGCCAATTAACGAAAGATTTTATTTAGGAGGCATACGTTCTATTCGTGGCTTTGAAAGCCGTACTGTTAGCCCAAAAAACCAATGGGGAGATGAAATAGGCGGAACAATTGCTTTTGCAAACTCCGTCGAACTCAGCTTTCCGCTAATCAATCGTATTAAATTAAGAGGTAGTGTCTTTTTTGACTATGGTATGATAGGAAAAAGTAGAATTGATGAAATTCAACGCTACAGCACAGGTGTTGCACTTGAATGGATTACTCCAATTGGACCTTTGCAACTTGTATTCGCTAAACCTCTAAACGACAAAAAAGGCGATGATACCAATTCCTTTGAATTTATGCTAGGAACAAGATTTTAACAACAGGTGAATTTATGAATTTTGCAGACATTTTTTCAAAAATTAGACGAAAGCAATCCAGTCCTCATGAAGCTCCAAATCATTGGATTAAGTGCGGAAGTTGCCATTCTTTAATGTATTATAAAGAAATTGAAGCTTGTTTTAATGTATGTCCAAAGTGTGGTTTTCATATGAGAATTTCTCCTAAAAAAAGAATAGAAATATTAAGTGATGAAAATACCTTTGTTGAACATGATGTAAATTTACAAGCCATCGATCCGCTAAAATTTGTGGATAGTAAATCTTACAAAAAACGCTTAAGCGAGAGTTTTGAAAAAACTGGGCGCAATAGTGCTGTTATTAGCGGAGAATGCTTGATTAATGGACTTAAAATTCAACTTGTCGTATTTGATTTTTCTTTTATGGGTGGAAGTTTAGGGTCTGTTGAAGGTGAAAAAATCGTTCGTGCAGTCCAAAGAGCCATTACAGATAAAACGCCTCTTGTTATCATCAGTGCAAGCGGGGGTGCTAGAATGCAAGAAAGCACTTATTCTTTAATGCAAATGAGCAAAACAAGCGCTGCCTTAAAACTTTTAAGTAAAGAAAAACTTCCTTATATTAGCATTTTAACAGATCCTACCATGGGCGGGGTGAGTGCTTCTTTTGCTTGGCTTGGGGATTTAATCATCGCTGAACCAGGTGCCTTAGTGGGTTTTGCAGGCGCAAGGGTGATTAAACAAACCATAGGTGCAGATTTACCCGAAGGCTTTCAAAGAGCTGAATTTTTACTTGAACACGGTTTAATTGATGGTATTGTCGCAAGAAATAATCACAAGCAATATATCTATGATATGTTAAAATTATTTTCTAGGAATTAACTTGCAAATCAATATTTTCTCCATACAAAAAAATGATAAAGAATTTGATGAGCTTAAACATAAATACATCAAACTTTTAAAACCTTATGCTGTTGTAAATGATACTTATATATATAATAAACATATTACGCATGCTCAAAATTTAGGTGCAAAAGAAGCCAAAAAAAGCTATGGAGAAGCTTTAAATCCTTATAAAAAAGGTTTTTGCATAGTATTAGATGAAAATTCCAAAGAAGTGAATAGCATAGAATTTGCAAATTTACTCAAAGATAAAAATGAAATATCATTTTTCATAGGTGGAGCTTATGGCTTAAGTAAAGACTTTATTGCGAGTTTTGATTTGGCTATCTCTTTAAGCCGTCTTACTTTGGCACACAAATTTGTGAAAATTTTATTATTAGAGCAAATTTATCGTGGTTTTTGCATCAATCATGCACACCCATATCATAAATAGGAAAAAACATGGAAAAATCAAAACTTTCTTTTTTTAAGCAAATTTTAGAAGATAGAAAAATTGCTATTTATAATCACCTCAATGTCAATGTAGAAGAAATTGAATCTTTGCACAATAGCGAGCCTAGTGATAATGTAGATTTTTCATCTATCAATACAAGTTCTCAAATCGAACAAACCATCAACTCAAATTTAAAATTAGAATTAAGTGAAATTGATATCGCTCTTGCAAAAATTAAAGATGGAGAATATGGAATTTGCGAGTCGTGCAATGATGATATTCACATTGAAAGACTAAAGATTAAACCTCATGCAAGATACTGCATCAATTGCAGAGAAAATTTTGAAAAGGAAAGAAAATATGAGAATTAAATTATTTATTCTTGCAAGTTTAATTTATATTCTCTTATTAAGCATTTTTACTTTTAAACTAAATCTTGGTAATTACACGCTTAGTCTTGGTGCCAATGCTTTTGATTTACCTGTGGTTTTATGGCTCATTTTGCCTGTGCTTATATTTTTCATTTTTACCCTTTTACATATGAGTTTTTATAGTTTTTTAAAATATATTAATTTTAAAAATTTTTCCAAAGACGCACAAAAATTTGCAATATTTATTGAAGATTTACTGCTTGAAAAAGACAGCAAAATTAAATTTAAAACAAAAGAATTTCAAAACAGCGCAGAACTTGTTATAAGTTTAAAAAAAGCTCAAAAAGCTCAAAATTTTGCAAAAATCAATGAAATTTTAGATATTTTAGAAAAGCTGCACAAAGGCGAATATCTCGATCTTAAGAAATTTAAGTTAAATCAAGACAATCCTCTATCAATTTTAAATGAAAAAAATCTCATTTCAACAGATATTCACTACGCTTTTAATAAAATTAAAGGCAAAGATGAAAGCAAAAATGATCTTGATGTTTTTGCTTTTAATTGTTTGCTAGAAAAAGGCGAATATGCACAAATAAAAACTATTAAAATTCAAAAAAATTCTGGACAAATTATCAATCTCATTAAGCGCTTTAAAGCTGGAAATTTAGACTTAAATGCTGCAGAATTTGAAGTGCTTTTAAGTCATTCAAATTTAAATGAAAAAGAATATTTAGAAGTTGCAAAGATGAGCGTTAAACTTTTAAACCCTGATGCGATTTTAGGAATTTTTACTAAGATTAAGAACGAAAAAAACGAAGCTTTAAGGGCACATTTATATCTTTTGGCTGAATTTGGACTAATAGAAGATTTAAGAGAGCAAATCAAAGATGAAGCAAAATTTAGCGATTTTAAAGCCTTTTTAATACTGCGTGAAAAAAATATCAAAATCGATTTAAACCAACTCATACAATGATAAATTTTAGCGAAAAACCTTTATTTTTAGCACCTATGGCAGGTTTTTCTGACTTGCCTTTTCGCAATGTGGTAAAAAAATTTGGTGCAGATGTAACCATAAGCGAAATGATAAGTTCTAATGCTCTAGTTTATGAAAGTTCAAAAACTCTACATATGCTAGAAAGAGCCGAGCTTGAAAGTCCTTATATCGTCCAAATTGCAGGCGGTGACAAGGAAGTATTAAAAAAAGCAGTTAAAATGCTAAATGAGATGGATTTTGTTGATGGGATTGATTTTAACTGTGGTTGTCCTGTAAATAAAGTCGTTAAACAATGTGCTGGTAGCGCTTTACTAGAAAATTTAGAACTTTTTAAAAGTCTTGTAGGAGTGATTAAAGAAAATAACAAAAAAAGCCTTACAAGTGTTAAATTTCGCCTTGGATTTAATGAAAAATACCCTGAAAAAATGGCTAAAATTTGTGAAAGTTTGGGGGTAGATTTTATAAGCATTCATGGACGCACAAGAAAGCAGCTTTATAGTGGAAAAGCCGATTATAAATCCATTGCTAGTGCTAAAGAAAGCGTGAAAATTCCCGTTGTTGCAAATGGTGATATTAACGCACAAAATGCCACGGAAGTCTATGAAATCACAAAATGCGATGGACTGATGATAGGGCGTGCAAGCGTTGGAAATCCTTGGATATTTTATGAAATTAAAAGCGGTAAAAGCGTAGATGAGAATTTAAAAAAACAAATCATACTCACACATTTTGATGAAATGATTAAGCATTATAAAGAGCAAGGTGTAAGCATATTTCGCAAGCATTTGCACGAGTATTCTAAAGGCCACAAAGACGCTTCAGCCTTTAGAGATAGCGTGAATCGCATTGATGATGCCAAAGAAATGAGAAAAAAAATAGAAGATTTTTTTTAACAAAGGAGAAAAAATGAAATATTTTATTATTTGCATTTTGCTAATTCCTAATTTATTATTAGCTTTGGGTGGGGCAAGTGGAACCAAAACCAACTGGGAAATTCAAGGCAAAATTGGCACAATTAAGCTCAATCCCTACGGCTTGTCGCCACTGACTGCAATCATTACCAATGGCGGATATGAGTTAAGTGATATTAAAGTAAGCATAGTTCCAAAACCCAATGGACAAGCACTCGATTATAGCGTGAGTGATCAATTGGCCAAAACCCATGGCGGTATTCCTATTTTTGGTCTTTATTCTTCTTATACTAATACAATCAAAGTGAGTTATACAAAAAAATTTGCAGGAAAAAGCGAAAAAATAAATGATGAAATTTATAAAATCACAACTGCTGGTATTGCCCTTGAACCAAGCGGAATTATGGCTCAAACAGGTATTCCTTTTCAAAGCGTAAAGATTTTAAAGCTTGAAAAAGAATTTAAAGACAGGCTTTATCTAGTCAATAATGTCCCCGGAAAACAACTCTCCAAAGGTTCGCAAAGTGTTTGGAATAATCCAATCGGTGGTGCTATGGAATGGGATGAAAACTCCAATGTTTTTATCATAGATACAATGGGAGAAATTCGCTGGTATTTCGATCATGATAAATTAATGGATTGGGATAATATTTATAAACGCGGCATTATGATGGGTTTTAGGCAAAATGAAGATGGGGCACTGACTTGGGGATTTGGACAAAGATATGTGAAATATGATGTTTTAGGACGTGAAATTTTCAACCGCAAACTTCCTTTAAACTATATCGATTTTTCACATGCCCTAGATACCATGCCAAATGGGCACTACCTTTTGCGCGTTGCTTCGGTCAATGTTTTGCGTGAAGATCTTAAAAATGTTCGCAGTGTTAGAGATGTGATTATTGAAATTGATGAAAATGGCAATGTAGTGGATGAGTGGAGATTATTTGAAATTCTTGATCCTTATCGTAGCACTATTATCAAGGTTTTAGATCAGGGCGCAGTATGTCTTAATATAGATCCTAGTCAAATTGGCAAAACCCTTAGCGAAGCCGATTTAGTTAAAATGGATACAGAAGATAAATTTGGAGATATTGCAGGCGTTGGAGTTGGAAGAAACTGGGCTCATGTTAATAGTATTGATTATGATCCAAGCGATGATAGCATCATCATCTCAAGCCGCCATCAAAGTGCAATTGTAAAAATTGGACGCGATAAAAAAATCAAATGGATACTTTCAGCACACAAAGGCTGGAGCGATAAATTCAGACCCTATTTACTCAAACCTATAAATTCGCAAGGCAAAAGCATAGAATGCAAAGATGATTTTAGTAAATGTCCTGGTTTTTTTGATGCAAAAGGCGGTTTTGATTTTACTTGGACTCAACATACAGCTTGGAGAATAGACTCAAAATCAGATAAAAGATATATCTATATCACCGCTTTTGATAACGGAGATGCTAGAGGAGCAGCGCAGGCTATTTTTGCAGATGAAAAATACAGCCGTGCAGTGGTTTATAAAATCGATCAAAAAAATAAAACCGTAGAGCAAATTTGGGAATATGGCAAACAAAGAGGCAAAGAGTGGTTTTCTCCTGTGACTTCGCTAAGCGAATATCAAAAAGATAAAAATTCGATTTTTGTGTATTCAGCCACAGCAGGAATGAATTTTGATCTAAAAAATGGAAAAAGTATTGGTGAAGCTAGACCTGAGATTGATGAATTTAAATGGGGCGCAAAAGAACCTTCTGTACAAATTCAATTTTTTGGCACAGGTATGGGCTATCAAGCTATGCCTTTTGACTTAAATAAAGCTTTTAAATAATCACAAACCTTCTTTAATGATGAGATAAAGTTTTTCTATCTCATCATTATCAAAAATCGCACTATTTTTGTTTGTATAAAATTCTATTAATTTTTTTTGCTCAAATTTATAACTAAAAGCACAATGCTCATGTGCGGGTAAAAATGCCCTTAAAAGTGTGATATCGCCTTGAATTTTTTCATCGCAAGCAAAACATATGAAATCTTTATGAAGTCTTCCTTCAAATTCTAAAATTTTAAGGTAAGCGTCTACAATCACGCGTTTTGGATTTTGTTTTTTAAAACGCTTTATACACTCTTCTAAAAGCTCAAAATAAAAACCATCTAAATGCTCCACATCTTTTAAATGCCAATAAAAAAGTCTAATAAATTCTTGCCAAAAAAACATTTTTTCTCTATCTAAAATCCACTCAAAACCTATATGCAATACATCTTTTAATCTTGGTAAAAATCTAGAACTTTCCTCTAACTCAAAGTCAATCTTATAACCACTTAAAATACTAGAATGCCTCATACCATAAAATCTATAAGATTTAATCACACTCTTAGGACTTAAAATATACACGATTAAATCTTCATCTTTTACGCTTTGCGTGTGGAGTATAAAGCCTTGCATAATTATTTTTAACTTGAAATTTGCTCTGAATTTGATTTTAAAATTTTAGCAAAAATATGGATTTTGATTTTAAGTTTTTCTTCATCAATAAAGTATTGATTCTCCTTACAGACATCGTTTGCCTCTAAAATAAAAAATAAAAGTCCCGCTTTTATGATAGCTTGTTTTTTAATCTCATCATTTTTTTTAATTTTTTCTACATTATCAAGATCTGACTTGTCTCCATAATGCCCACCACCATTAAATTCTAACACCGCAAAAGGCTTGGTTGTTTTGTTTTTAAAATCTTTAATCACAAACAAAAAATCAATTATTAAATTTGAATAAGCCTTCCAAACTTCGCTTTCTTCTTCGTTTTTTAAAAAACTTTTGAGTGAAATTTGCGGAAAAACAATGAAATTATTCTTAATATCTTCACAAAAAATCAACTCTTTGTAAATCATAAATTCTTGCAAGCCCATTAATTTATCACTAGCCAAGATGTTATGATTTTTAATTAATTCTAACTTATATTCTTGGCTTTTTTTATATTCTATTTCTTCATCTTCTTGTCTTTTTTGCTCTAAAAAAAAATGATTTTTAAGTTTTCTTTCTTGTTCTTTTTGACTTTGTTCTAAAATGATTTTGTTTAAATTCTGATTTGTTTTTTCTTTATTATAATTTATAAAAAGCAAAATAAAAATAATGATAAATAGTATTATTATAAAAAATATCATTTAACTTCACACTAGTTCAACACCATAAGCTTTTAATAAATCAAAGGCTGATTTTTCTAAATTTTCATCAAAACTTGCACTTAAATTTTGATGGAGCACAAGCCTTGCATTGGGCTTTGCGCTAAAAGCTAAAATGATGTTACAAAATACACAGATATGTGAAACAAGTCCAGCAAAATGGATTTCTTCATATTCACTTTTTGCAATAAAATTTGCAAATTCTAAACTTCCAAAAGTATTTTTATAAAAAATTTTATGTGCTTTTTGCAAAAAAGGTTCAAAAACTTCTGGCATTTGCCAACCAAAACTTTCTTTTATGCAGTGTTTGATAGGCAAATTTATGCCCTCTTTGCTCTTTAAATAATTTTCATCGTGTGTATCATAGGTAAAAAGCAAATGCGTGGTATTAAAATCGAGTTTGCTAAGCTCATTAATGATATTTTCTTTAATTTCTAAAGCTTTTTCAAAACCCAAACTTCCATCAATAAAATCATTTTGATAATCTATCACAACAAACGCTTTTTTCATTTCAAATCCAAAAGAAATTTAATTATTATTTAGCCAAAAACTCTCGGTGTGTAAATTTGAGAAAGCGGTTTTTAGACTTGTAAAAAGTTTAGGATGTTCTTTTTCTAAATTAGCTAAAAGTTGCTTTGCTTCTTCTCTTGCATGTGGAAATTTGACATTTTTTTCACTTAATTTCATACCTGGACAAAATTCATTTCCTATTACGCTAAGCTCATTTTGCGTGGCATTATCTCTAAGCTGTCTTTCACGCACAAAAATCAAAGGACGGATCACTGTAATACCGCGTTTACTTTTATATATAGGCGCTAGAGTTCTTAAAGCTCCATTGTGGATAAAATTCATAAAAAAACTTTCCACTGCATCGTCTAAATGATGTGCAATAGCTAGTTTATTAAAACCTTTTTCAAGTGCATAAGTGTATAAAGCTCCGCGACGCATTCTTGAAAAATAACTACAAAAACTCGAATTTTCTCTTATCGTATCGCCTGAAACTTCATAAATATTAGAATCAATTATACTATGCTTAATACCATGTTCTTCACAATGTGCATGAAGTGCTGAATAATCCTCGCCCATACCATAGCTCAAAGTTGTTGCTTCAAGCTCAAATTTAAAAGGAGCATGAGCTTGCATTCTTTTTAAAAGATGAGCCAAAGCTAAAGAATCTTTTCCACCGCTAAGCCCTAAAAGGACTTTATCTCCGTCTTTTATAAGATTAAATTTCGCATTAGCCTGTGCGACTTGGCGTATTAATTTCTTACTAAGATTTATCATAATTTCTCACACATCTTAAGTACAAAATTCGCTGAAATTTTAGCAGAATTAATCACGAATTCATCAAAATCAAATTCAGCCTTTTCTCCAGCCTTATCACTCATCGCTCTTAAAATAAAACAGGGCACCTTTAAAGCGTCACACACTAAAGCTACACTAGCACCTTCCATTTCACAAGCATCAGCATTAAAAATTTCTCTAATTTTTGCTTTTTTGGCTTCATCACAGATAAATTCATCGCCTGTTGCAATAATTCCTGCACGAAGTTTTATATTTAACTCTTTTGCTACTTCTAGGGCAAGATTATTTAATTTATCATTTGTTTTAATGAAAATTTCATTTCCCGGAACAAAACCCAAAGGATGACCAAAAGCTGTAATATCAAGATCGTATTGTACTAGTTTGGTTGCATAAAGTAAATCACCTATTTCAAGCTCTGGATTAAAAGCTCCTGCAACTCCGGTAAAAAGTAAAACTTGTGCACCAAATTTTTCTATCATCACACTAGCGCTTAGAGTTGAATTTACCTTGCCTATCTTAGAATAAGCAAGAATAAGTTCGTGATTTTTATAATTTGCAAAATAATAAGTATTATTTGCGTATTCTAATTTTGTATAATCTTTTAGCGTTTCAAGCAAAGGGGTAATCTCTTCGCTCATTGCACCTAAAATCGCTATTTTCATTTATAAAACCTTTAAAAATTCATCAATATCATTTAAATTTGTCAAAGAATAAGTTTCTTTTGCGGTGATTTTTTTATTTAAACCCTTAAGTACACTTGCACCAAATTCCACAAAAAAATCCACTTCCTCTTCGTAAGCTTTAATACTCTGTTTATAAAGCACAGGAGAGATGAGTTGTGCTTTTAACAATAAAAGCGCTTCTTCCTTGCTTGTGTAAGCCTTTGCATTTGCATTAGAAATTACGGGATTAAAATTTGTTTTTAATACCTTTTCAAGTTCTACGCAAAGCTTAGCTGAAGCATTTTCTAAAAGCGGACAATGGCTTGCAACACTCATATTTAAAAGCATAGCTCTTTTAGCGCCTGCTAATTTAAATTCACTTTCAAAGCTTGTCAAATCAGCCCTTAAGCCTGCTGCTACAATTTGTCCATCGCAATTATAATTGGCTGCAAAAATTTGCTTATTTTTATCTCTAGCTTTCTTACAAAGCTCTTCTACCTTGCCATCATCAAGTCCCAAAATCACCATCATACCCGCTTCAACTTTTGCGCAATCTTCTTGCATAAATAATCCTCTTTTATTCACAAGCAAAATGCTTTCTAAAAAATCAAACGCACCACTAATTGCCAAAGCTGAAAATTCACCCAAAGAATGTCCTAGTGCAAATTTAGCTTTTAAATCAGGTTTTTTTTCTAGTAAAGCAGTATAAGCCATAAGAGAATTTAAAAGTATAGCAGGTTGAGTGAATTCGCTTTTATTTAAGTCTTCATTTTGAGTAAATAGTAAATTTTTAAAATCAATTTTACAAAAATCACTTGCATTACCTAAAAGTTCTTTTGCGCCTTTAGAGTTTTCATAAAAATCTTTACCCATGCCAAGACTTTGAGAGCCTTGACCTGGAAAAATAAATGCGGCATTCATCTTAGTGGCAACCGCAACCACCGTGTCCGCCACCACCGCAGCATCCACCACCGCCATGCCCGTGATGATGATCATGTCCATGTCCGCTTCCACAACCGCAACTTCTGCTTCCTGCTATAATGCCTGTAAGAATTTCATCTTCGCTTGCAGCTCTAGCATCTACAATGTTTAGAGAAAATAGTAAGTCGCGTCCTGCATAAGGATGATTATAATCAATTGTTACATCGTTTTCGCCGATTTCTTTTACACTCACACGAACGGTTTCGCCATTTTCGCCCTCTCCAAAAAGCTCCATGCCTATTTTTAAATCAATGCCAGCAAATTGCTCTTTTGGCAAAGTTTGGATCGCATTTTCATCGTATTCGCCTAAACCCTTATCTTTTTTAATGATAACATCAGCATTGCTAGGACAATCAAGCTTCATCACTTCTTCTTCCAAACTTTCTAAAATTTGTCCTTTACCTAAAATAAATGAGATAGGTTCTGCATACAAATTTGATTCTAAAACCTCATTAGTATTTGCATCTTTTAATTCGTAAAACATCGACACTACACTATTTTTTTCTATAGCCATTTTTTTCTCCTTACTTTTTATTTTCTATCTGGGGAAGCTTTTGCTTCAGGTGATTTTGGATAATTAGTTTTTAGAGCTTTATAAAAGCTATTTGCATTTTGAACATCACCAATTTTATCTAACGAAATAGCTGTATGATATAAAAGCTTTGGAGTAAAACTATTTTTTGAACTAATCATAGAGCTTTTTTTATAATAAGTAATAGCCTCATGATAATTTCCTTGCTTATATTCAATTTCTCCGAGATAAAAATTTGACTCAGAAGGTTTGTGTTTATAAACAATTAAAAGTTCAAATTTTTCCTTAGCTTCTTTAAATTTTGAATCTTCAACCTCTCTAATAGCAAGTTCCATAATTTCTCTTGGGGTCTTTTGCTTCCAAGAATTATCCACCACAGGTGCTTGATAAGATTGATTTAGATTTTCTTGTGTAACATTATTTTCAACCAAAACATCTTGTGATACACTTGTATTATTAGAATCTTCTAAAATTCCGATTTGCGAAGTAATATTTTTATCAGAAATATTAACTACTGGCTTTACTGTTTGGTTAGAAGTAATGGTTGTTTTAATATTTGCACTTTGATTAACATCAACTTTTTTTGACATATAATTACTATTAATAGAATCCACAAGCTGACTAAGCTCCATAAGAACTTTTTTAAACTGTTGATTATTTGCTTCTTGAATTCTTCTACTTTCTTCAACATAAATTTTTAAATTCTGAATTTCTTGAGATAAATTTGCATCATTACTGCTTAAATTTGCATCTTCTATCCTACTAAGACGCACATCTGTTTTTGCATATTGCAAGTTAATACCTTCGATAATACTCTGCAAACCATCTATTTTTTCACTCAAAATATTAATTTGCGAATTAACTTGGGAATATCCATTATCTAAAATATCTAATTTCTCTTTAAATACTTTTTCGTTAGGCGTTAAACCATAAGGCGATGAATTTTGCAAATTTCCTGCATCAAAAGCTGAAGTTTCTGCATAAAGAAGTGTAGCTCCAAAAAGAGCTACTGCTAAAATATACTGTTTCATTTAGCTAAAACAAACTCCGCACGTCTATTTTGTGCATCACAAGACTTAGTTCTATCTGTACATACTGGATTAGTTTCTCCATAGCTTTTTACTGCAATTCTGTTTGCATTTACGCCTTGAGAAACTAGAGATTCTTTAACCGCTTTAGCTCTTTTTAATCCCAAAGCTTGGTTATACTCATCTGTTCCCCATTCATCACAATTGCCTTCAACTGTGATTTGTGCTTCTTGCACTTCATTATTAAAAATATTTGCATTGTTTCTTACAACCGAATACATATCAGCTCTAACATTAAATCTATCAAAATCAAAATAAACTTTTCCTAAAGTATTATTTAATCTATCAATCTTAGCATCGATATTCTCAAATTTATCAGCTCCACCTGTTCCACGTCCAGAACTTACATCAGAACCACCACTTACACTAGCGCTTTTTGAACTACAACCACTTACAATAATTGCAAATGCTGCAACAGAAGCAAAAAGAATTTTTTTCATTTTGTAAACCTTTCAAAAATTTAATTTCCAAAGATTATAACCGAATTTATTTAAAATTAAGTTAAACTACCAGTCAATAGACTGAATTTTTCCAACTTTAAGAGGAAAATAAAATGTTTTATTAGCATTTACCCTAATCACTCCCAATGCGCTTTGAGAACCTAAAAATTTGATAAAAACTATACTTCCACCATCACTAGAAAATCTTGGAAAAATATTTTCCCCATTTGCGGTCAATTGTCTGATGTAATCACTTTTTGTTGACATTAAATAGATATTAAATGTTCTATTTTTTCCTTCCTCTCTACTTGAATAAACTATATAATCTTTATAAGTCGAAACTGCGGAATTATTACGTCCATGAAAAACAACCTGCTGAGCTACACCATTATCTAAACCTTGTATAAATACATTCGGATACCCCAGACGATCGGAAATAAATACAAACTGGGTGTCATTTTCTATAAAATTTCCATTCACATCAATACCAGAAAAGTTAGTTAATTTTTTTGTTGTCTTTTTGGTCAAATCATATAAATAGACATCGGGCTGATCTTCAGGAGCCATAGTGATAAGAATTTTTCGTCCATCTTCACTTACATCAGAAGCAACAATCATTCCGCCACTAGATAAAATTTTTGCAATTTTATTGGTATTTAAATCATAACGATAAAGAGTTGGAACTTTATGATCATAAGCAGTATAATAAAAATAACTTTGCTCTTTATCACCCCATTTAGGAAACAAATTCAAGCCACCATCTACAACAATTTTTTGATAAGTTAGAGTATAATCGGCCATAATAATTTGACTGCGTTTTGAAGCATTTGTTCTTGCAATTAAAATTTTATGATCCATCCATTCGACTGGAGCAAGCCCCAAAACATTTACAGAATCTTTAACACCCTTATGTGCTAAAAAAGGATATTGCTCTATGGCGGGCAAAGAATAATTTTGATTTGATTTATATGTCCCGCCTGCTTTAATTTTTACATTAAGACTAAGTTTTGAATTTTCTTTAGACAAAGCATATTCAAAAACATAATTAGCCTCTTCATTGCCTTCATTAACAACTTCAAAATTTGAGCTAACTTTTAAATCGTTGATCAAAATATTATAAAAACTCTTTTTCAAATTTAAATCATCAAGAGTTGAGTTATCTCTAACAATAATTTTAGGCAAAGCTACATTTTCATTTACTATAGAGATAGTTGCATCTTCTGCTAACAACAAAGATGCCAAAAATAAAAACAAACTTAAAAATTTTTTCATTATTTACTCCCCAATTTTAATTTTATCGCTTAAATTTAAGTTGCCGTTGTAAGTTTCATTTTTAGGCGGTAACGCTATATACTTACCTGTTAAATTGTCTAAAAATTCTAAAACCTTGGCGTCAAATTTTTCATCATAGGTTTTTGAAACTGAAGTATATCCAAATTTTCCGTTACTATCTACAAAAAAGGTAACCTGTGCTTCGAAATTGCCTTCAGCCTCATAAAGTCTCCAACGTTCTTCTAAAATGCGTCTTAATGTTCCCAAAAATTCATCATAAATCCCAGTCATTTGTAAATTTGTTGTTTGCCCATTTACTTGAGCTTGTTCTTGAATTAAATTTTGATCTAATTGTTTTAATAAATCACTCGCGGCTGTGCTTGGAGCCGAGTTTTGCTCTACTGTTTTGGCTGAAGATTGCACTTTATCGCTTGTTTCTGGCGGAATTTCCTTGATATTTGAAAATAAAGCATTATAGTCATTTTTAATTTCTTTATCTTGTGTTTTTACTGCTTGTTGGATTGTTTTTTTTTCTACTTTGACACTTTTTATTTCACTATTAACCGGAGTAGGAGATGTATTTTTTTTTGGAATAACTGTAGTACTCTCTCCAAACTGAATGTCTATAAAGCTTTCTTTAATATCCGTATACCTAATAGCTTGATCTTTAAAAATACTTAAACGAAAAATAACAAAAGCTACTAAAGCAATATAAATAAAAAAAGCTAAAATAAAAGATTTTACATCGCCTAAACCCTGATAATCATTCATTTTTCTTACTCGGTCTGCAATGCTACTTTATTAAATCCCAAATTTTTGACATTTTTTAATACAAACATCACATCATCATATTTTAAATTTTTATCCGCACGAATAAACACAACTTCTTCGGTATTAAACTGTGGTTTTAATAAGGCTAAATTGTCAGCAAAAGCAATAAAAGTAAATTTTTTATCATTGATTAAAATTTCTCGCTTTTCATTAATACTAATAACAAGGCTTTTTAACTTAACATTACTTGAATTTTGCTGTGAACCTTGAGGAAGATTAATCTTTTCTTCATAAGTAATACTTGGAGCCGTTACCATTAAAATAGCCAAAAGCACTAGCATAATATCCACCAAAGGCGTAATATTTAATTCAGGCTTTTCATCAAAAAAATGCAAGGTTAAACCTTTTTAGAACTTAAAATTTTAATTTCACTGTCAATCAAACTAATAAGCTCATATCCTTTTCTCTTGATAATAAGATGAAAAGTGTAAGCAGGAATTGCAATTAAAATACCGCAACCTGTAGCTACCAATGCCTCACTAATCTTTGGTGCAATAATACTCAATGAATTTTGACCCCCAAGCCCTCCAAAGGTTTCCAAGATAGAAATAACTGTACCAAAAAGCCCTATAAAAGGTGAAGTAGAAGCAATGATACTCAACCAAGTAAGTCCTACAGAAGCTCTTTTTTCAGCTAAATTTTTATAAATCTCTAAGTGTTCTTTATCAATAATATTACATTTACGCAAAATAGAGTCTGTATGCACAAGCTCAGCTTTTCCTATCAACAACATTTCTAAACTTGCCTTCTCTTTTTGCTTCCAACTTAATAAATAAGTTAACCTTGAAAATAGAATCGTAAAACTCATAATAAAATAAATTGACAACCAAGCCAAAACTATGTAAGTAATAGGACTTGAATTATCAATAAAATGAAAAACTGATAAAAAATCCAAAGCTTATCTCCTATCAAGCTTTGAAAAAGTCGCCGCAAGAGCTGCATTATCAGAACTCATTGACTTTATAAGCTCTTTTGCTTTATCCAAATTTTTAGCTATTTCACTATCAGTACTTCCAGCAATCCAAACAGCACCTTTAGCCAATACTGTAACTTTAAATTCATCAACCCTTGCATAACCGGAGTCAATAGCAATTAACTCATGGTCTAAATTACTTTTTTCAATATCAATAATGCCTGATTTCAAAGAAGCAATCAAAGAAGCGTGGCCTTTTAAAACTCCAAATTCTCCTTCACTTCCTGGTAATACCACAGAATGAATCTCATCTTGATAAATCATACCCATAGGAGTTATTACTTCTAAATGTATTAAATCATTCATTTTTTAACCTTTTAATTTATCTGCTTTCGCAATTGCCTCTTCAATATTTCCAACCATATAAAAAGCATTTTCTGGTAAGTGATCATATTTACCTTCTAAAATACCTTTAAATCCTGCTATAGTTTCTTCAAGGGTAATGTACTTTCCAGGACTTCCTGTAAAAACTTCAGCAACAAAGAATGGCTGAGATAAGAATTTCTCTATTTTTCTAGCTCTTTCAACCACAAGTTTATCTTCTTCGCTAAGCTCATCCATACCCAAAATTGCAATAATATCTTGCAAGTCTTTATATTTTTGAAGTACAGATTGAACACCACGAGCCACCTTATAATGCTCCTCGCCGATGATATTTGGATCAAGCATTCTTGAACTTGAATCAAGTGGATCAACAGCAGGATAAATACCTTTTTCTGCGATCGATCTATTTAAAACAGTAGTCGCATCTAAGTGCGCAAAAACAGTCGCTGGAGCAGGATCCGTTAAATCATCTGCTGGCACATAAACCGCTTGAACTGACGTAATAGAGCCTTTCTTAGTTGAAGTAATTCTTTCTTGGAATTTACCCATTTCGCTTGCTAATGTTGGTTGATAACCAACTGCTGATGGAATTCTTCCTAAAAGTGCTGACATTTCAGAACCTGATTGCGAAAATCTAAAGATATTATCAATAAACATCAATACATCAAGTCCCATTTCATCTCTAAAATACTCAGCCATAGTAAGACCTGTTAATGCGATACGATTTCTTGCCCCTGGTGGCTCATTCATTTGACCATAACATAAAGCAACTTTATCTAAAACATTACTTTCTTTCATCTCATTGTAAAGATCATTTCCTTCACGCGTTCTCTCACCCACGCCTGCAAATACAGAATAACCACTATGCTTAAAGGCAACATTATGGATAAGCTCCATAATAATAACGGTTTTTCCAACACCGGCACCACCAAAAAGTCCCACTTTACCACCTTTGGCATAAGGTGCAAGTAAATCTACAACTTTAATGCCGGTTTCAAAAATTTCACTTTTTGTGCTTTGTTCTTCAAAAGCAGGTGGATCTCTATGAATGGACCAGTGCTTATCAAAACTTACATCTTCACCCTCATCAATTAAATCTCCAGTTACATTGAAAATTCTTCCCAAAACTTTCTCACCAACTGGAACGCTAATAGGTTTTCCCAAAGCTTGAACTTCAAGACCTCTGACCAAACCATCTGTCATATCCATAGCAATAGTTCTTACCCTATTGTCTCCTAGATGTGCAGCAACTTCTAAAACTAATTTTTGTTTTTTACCTTCTACTTCAAAATTCACCACAATCGCTTCGTTGATTTGTGGCAAATAATCATTAAAATCCACATCAACAACCGGACCTAATACTTGCGAAATAAATCCTTGCATTATTTGTCTTCTCCTTAAAAATTTACTATTTCATTGACTCAACGCCACTGATAATCTCTATAAGTTCAGTGGTAATTGACTCTTGTCTTGCTTTATTATAAGCTAAATTAAGTTCCTTAACTCTTGCTTTTGCGTTATTAGTCGCATTATCCATTGCCTGCATTCTCGCGCTGTGTTCTGCCGCTAAAGAGTCAATCAAAGCAAAATACATATTATATTCAAAATATGTTTTAATTAACTCATTTAAAATCTCATCATCTTCTGGCTCCAAAGCTAAAAGAGACTTTGACTCCTGCTCTTCATTGATTTTTAATGGTTCAACTGGAATAAGATGATTAATAGCAATTTCTTGCGATATCATATTTTTATAGCCATTATGAATCAAAACCACTTCATCACAATTTCCAGCAATATAATCATCCACAGCTGAATGAATTACCAAACAAGCTTTATCATAATCAGGACTAGAACTTAAATGCAAATGCTTTTCCAAAAGCTCTATTTTTTGAAAATTAAAGTATTCAATACCCGTTTTTCCAATAGCTCTTAATCTAACTTTAGCACCTTTTACTTGATATTCTTCTATCATTTGAGTCACAGCTTTTAAAGTGCGTATATTAAAACCTCCGCACAAGCCCTTATCCGCAGTAATGAAAATAATATCAACAACTTTTATCTCAGATCTTTTTTGAAATAAGATAAATCTTTTATCATCACTCAAAATATTATTAATTTGAAAAGAAATTTCAGACAATACTTCATCAATTTTATTTGCATAAAGTTTAGACTTTTTAGCCGCTTCTTCTGCCTTTTTAAGCTTAGCAGTCGAAACAAGCTTCATAGCATTGGTTGTCTTTTGAGTGTTATGGACACTTTTAATTTTTCTTTTAATTTCTTTTAAATTAGACATAAAAGTCCTTATATGTGATTTGTTTTATATTCTTCTAAAACTTTAGCTAATTTTTCTTCTAAATCTTTATCTAAAGCTTTTTTAGAACGAATTTGCTCAAATACTTCAGGATATTTTGCCTCAACAAAAGGATATAAACCTGCTTCAAATTCATTAATCTTATTTACTGCAACATCATCTAAGAAACCTCTTGTACCAGCAAAAATCAAAATCACTTGTTTTTCAACACTAAGCGGCGAATATGGAGGCTGTTTTAACACTTCAACCATTTTTTGTCCGCGTTCGAGTTGTTTTCTACTTGTTTCATCCAAATCACTTGCAAATTGAGCAAAAGCTTGAAGTTCGCGATATTGCGCAAGATCAAGTCTTAAAGTTCCAGAAACTTGCTTAGTTGCTTTAATTTGTGCAGCACCACCTACACGAGAAACAGACAAGCCGACATTGATAGCTGGACGAATTCCTGAATTAAACAAATCTGTTTCTAAGAAAATTTGTCCATCTGTAATTGAAATAACATTTGTTGGAATATATGCTGAAACATCACCTGCCTGAGTCTCTATAATAGGTAATGCAGTTAAAGAACCCGCACCCAATTCATCATTTAATTTACTTGCCCTTTCTAAAAGTCTTGAATGCAAATAAAAGACATCGCCTGGATAAGCTTCACGACCTGGAGGACGACGTAAAATCAATGACATTTCACGATAAGCCACAGCATGCTTACTTAAATCATCATAAACAATCAAAGCATGTTTTGCATTATCTCTAAAAAATTCGCCCATAGTTACACCAGTATATGGCGCCAAATATTGAAGTGCTGCAGAATCACTTGCACTTGCATTTACAACGATAGTATAATCCATAGCCCCATGCTCTTCAAGTCTTTTTACAACTTGTGCTACGGTACTTTGCTTTTGTCCTATAGCCACATAGATACAAATAACACCTTGACCTTTTTGTGAAATAATTGTATCCACCGCAACCGTAGTTTTACCTGTTTGTCTATCGCCAATAATTAATTCTCTTTGACCACGACCAATTGGGACAAGAGCATCAATTGCTTTAATACCTGTATGTAAAGGCTCATGAACACTTTTTCTAGCCATAATACCTTTAGCTTTTTCTTCAACAAAACGATATTCTGCGCTATTTATTGCTCCTTTTGCATCAATTGGTTCTCCCAAAGCATTAACAACGCGACCCACCAAAGCCTCTCCAACAGGAACCCTAAGAAGACTCTTAAGCCTTTTAACAGAACTTCCTTCTTTTAAACCCAAACCTTTACCCAAAATAACAATACCAACGCTTGATTCTTCAAGGTTTAGCGCCATACCTTTTTCGCCATTTTCAAATTCGACCATCTCGCCAGCCATAACATTTTTAAGTCCATAAACTTTTGCAACGCCATCTGCGACCGAAATAATTTTACCAGTTTCTTCTATTTCAAGATTAAGATCGAAATTTTCAATTCTCTCTTTTATAATAGAACTGATTTCATCGGCTTTAAATTTCATCAAATTTCTCCTTGTTAAATTATTTTTAATATATATTCATTAAGTTTTGTTTTTAAATTATCCATAGAAAAAGATATTTCATATCCAAGTTCTTCAAGACTAATTTTAATACCTTGCTGATCTGTTTGTTTGCTGTCTAATTTAATTTTTGCATCAAAACGCTTGCTCAGCCCTTGCTCCAATTCATTGATTTTGTTTTCCTCTAAAGACTCTTTGCTATAAATAGTTCCAAAATAAATATTCTCTTCCAATGCCTTTTGTTTCTTTAGTTCTTCTACAATGTTAGGGATAAGAGCAAGCCTTGAATTTAAACCCAAAAGCTGAATCAAATGATGTAAGCTTGGCTTAACCTCCCCCAATATAGACATCACAAATTCAATCTTTTTTTCTTTTTTTATATCATAAGATTCTAAAATTGCCTTAAATCTTGATATAGAAAATGCTTGTGAAATTTTATTCAACTGCTCGCAAATATAATCTGCATCTTTGCTTAAAAAAATAGCTTTTGCATATTTTTTAACAACTAAACACTCCATTACGAAACCTTCTTCAACATAATTTCAAGTATATTCTTTTGGCTTAATTGCACTTCTTTATCATCAAATAACTTGATTAAAATTTTATTAATGACTTCTTTTTCCATTTTTCTAAATTCATAGTCCTTTTGCTCTTCAAAATGTTTCTCAAGCATAATAAGCTCATCTTTTGTTTCTTCTCTAACTTTATTTGCTAAAATTTCAGCTTCTTTTTTTGCTAAAACAATTGATTCCATAGAGTCTTTTTTAAAATCCTCAAGCTTTTTAAGCATCTCTAATTTTTTATTTTTACTTTCAAGTAATTTTTTTTGTATTTCTTCAAGTTTCATTGCAATGCCAGCAATACGGTTTTTGTAAAAATTCTTAAGAGGAGTTGCTATGAAATAATATAAAATAGCGGCAAATAAAAAGAAATTAACTGTTCTTGGTATGATATCATAATCCCCATTTCCAGATCCTGCTGCAAAACACAATAAAGGTGTTAAGGCAAATAAATAAAATATTTTCATCACTTTCCTTCTAAATATTTTGTAAATTATTTTTCAAAGCATTTTTTAAAATAGGCAGTCTATTTTCAAGCTCAAGCTCTAAATTTTTTTTATCTTCAGCAAGTTTTGCATAAAACACATCCATCTTTCTTTCTAACTCTTCTTTTTTTTGATTAATTTGTTCTTGAGCAGATTTTTTAGCCTCATCTAATGCTTCTTGTTTTATGCGATTGATTTCCGTTCTTGTTTCTTGATGAATTTTTTCCAATTCATCATCAACGCCTAACATATCTTGAGAATTTTGTTTAACCTTTTCTTCATCATTCTTAATAGATGCACTTCTTTCGTCCATAAACTTTAGAAGCGGTTTATACAAAATAATATTTAAAATAAAAATACAAGCAATAAATATCGCCATAGTTGTAAAAATAATCGACAGATGAACGCCGTCAAACATTAACTTTCTCCTTTTTCTAATTATACAAAAACTATTATTCTAACTCATTAAAGTAAATTCACACACAAGTAGCAAGTATTTTATTTAGTTTTCTAATTTTTGTAACATCAGAACATGACAAAACAATTTCTGATTGCTTAACCTTACTTACCACACCTAACTTATTGAATATCTCTTGTAATTTTTTCAGCTCAGAACTAATTTCATCATTCATTGTACTTTGATGTTTATTTTTCATTTTCTGGACTATTTTTTCTGTATCTCTTACGCTCAACCTTTGACCCAATATGGTATTTACAAGCATTTTTTCATCTTTTGCTTCAAGTCCCGCAATCACTTTAGCATGTCCTTGTGAAATTTTACCTTCTCGAATAAGTTTTTGTGTATTTTCATCAAGAGTTAATAAACGCAAAGTATTGGCAATTTGAGATCTTGACTTATGAACAATAACTGCAAGTTCTTCTTGGGTAATCTTATGCTCATCAATAAGATCTTTATAAGAGTAAGCTAACTCAATAGGGTTTAAATTTTCTCTTTGAATATTTTCTATTAAAGCAAGCTCTCTTAATTTATTCTCATCAATATCAGCCACAACAGCTTTAATTTTATCAAAACCTAAAATTTTACATGCCCTAAGTCTTCTTTCACCTGCAATAAGAATATAAGAATTTTCATCTTTTTTTAATAAAATAATAGGCTGAATCAAACCGTAAGTTTGAATTGATTGTGCAAGTTCATTTAAAGCTATTTGATCAAAATCTTTACGCGGTTGAAAGGGATTGGTTTTGATATTGTCTATAAAAATTTCTTCTACCCTATCTAAATCAAGCCCCAATTCCCTGCTATAAACCTCATCCATATCGCTAATAAGCGAACTAAGCCCTTTATCTTTATTTAAACCCATTTTTCACCCCAAAATAGAATAAGCTAAATTTTTATACGCAATTGAACCTGGAGATTTTATATCATAAAGTATAATAGGCTTACCGAAACTTGGACTTTCTGCTAACTTTACATTACGCGGAATTACAACAAAATCTTCTTGTCCGTTAATGGTAAAAAGATGCTGTTTAAAATTTTGCTTTAAATCTTCAACAACATCTTTAGACAAGTTATTTTGAGAACTATACATAGTTGGCAAAAACCCACGCACTTTTAATTTAGGATTAATAGCTTTTTTGATTAATTTTATAGTATTTAAAACCATAGCTACACCTTCAAGTGCATAAAATTCACATTGAATTGGAATAATCACGCTATCACTTGCTGCAAAAGCATTAATAGTAATACTTCCAAGTGCTGGCGGAGAATCTATAATAATAAAGTCATAATCTTCCACCACTTCTTTAAGCTGAGTTCTTAAAAGCGTTTTTTTTTCAGTTTTATCATCTTTTGCCAACTCTTGCTCTATGCCTACAAGTCCTATATTTGAAGGAGCTAAATGAAGCTGCGGTAATTCTGTCTTTAAAATAATATCCGAAAATTTCTTTCTTCCTGTAAATACATGATAAATATTGTACTCATAATTATTACGATTGAAACCAAGTCCAGTGGTAGCATTTGCTTGAGGATCAATATCTACAAGTAAAACCTTTTTTTCTGCTACTGCCAAAGATGCTGCTAAATTTATCGCTGTAGTGGTCTTTCCAACGCCACCCTTTTGATTTGCTATGGTTATTACTTCACTCATCTTAAACTATATATCCTTTTATTATCCAATAAAATAGAACCATCTTCATATAATAATGCTTCTTCAAGCGAAAAAATCTTACCTTCGTGATGAATACTAAATTGTCTTGATTTTTCGAATTCTAACATATACTTGCTAAAAATATTCTTCCATAAAGAAAATTTTTCTAAGCTTTGCAAAAACTCTTCTACTAAAATTTTCAAGTCAATTTCAATATCTACAATTTCAGCTCCAACAGGTGCAAATTTCAAATTTAATCCCACTCCACCTATGATAAATTCACTTATTTTAGCGCTCATCACCCCGCCTACTTTTTTATCATTTAAATACAAATCGTTAGGCCATTTAACCCAAATTTGTGATCCTTTACGCTCTAAAACTTCTTTCATCAAAAAAGCAAAATAAATACTCACAGATGCTAAAGGCAAATCCTTGGGTAAATCTTGCACTTTTAAGCAAAAAGAAAGGTGTAAATTCCCCTTAGAACTTTGCCAAATATTTTCCCTACTTCCAACTCCGCCATTTTGCTCTAGCGCATAAATTGCTAAATTTTTGTTTATTTTGCCACTTCGAATTTGTTCGCATAAAAAATGATGGGTCGAAGTAATGCTTTCAATACAAACTATCTCCAATTTTCAACCTTTTTCCATTTAAATAAGTCCTACCATCAAGGGCTTTTTTTCCGCTTTCTTGAAGTTTTTTAATGCGTAAAATTCCTTTTTTACAAGCCAATAAAAAACTTTCTTTTTCAAGCTCTAAAATTTCACCTATTTTAGTATTCTGTTTTGTTTCATCAACAAGCTCAAGCTCTATAAACTTCAAACCATTTTCTAAAAAAATTGTAGGCCAAGGCGTGAAAGCTAAATATTTTTGATAAATTTCTCTTGCATCATTTAACTCGATAAGCCCATCTTCTTTTTTGATCTTTTTACAATGCGTAGCCAAGCTTTCATCTTGTTTTTTTGGAGTGATTTTTTCAAAATTTAAAAGTGTAGAAAGTATAAGTTTTGCCGCTAAATTTGCCAAAAGATCAAAAACTTCACTCGCGTTTTTATCTTTTATATCGCACTCTATACTCTCAAGCACAGCACCCGTGTCAAGCCCTTCTTCCATAAGCATTGTGCAAACCCCACTTATTTTATCAGCATTTAAAATCGCACTTTGTATCGGACTTGCACCGCGATATTTTGGCAAAAGTGAAGCGTGTAAATTAATACAAGGTGCAAGATTTAAAATAGCTTTTGGTAAAATTTTTCCATAAGCAGCAACTACTATAAAATCGGGTTTTAAAGCACAAATTTCATTTACAATGCTTTCATCTTTTAAAGAATTTGGTGTAAAAATTGGAATTTGCGGGGTATTTTGGCATAAAAATGCCTTTGTATCACTTGGTGTTAAAATCTGCTTTCTACCCACCGCACGATCAGGCTGGGTAAAAAGTGCTAAAATTTCAAAATTTTTATCTTCTAAAAGGGCTTTTAAAATGCAAGTTGCATAAGATGGTGTTCCCATAAAAATAATTTTTTTCATCATTTCGCTTTGTGTAAAATTCAAAGCTTTCATTATAACAAATTTGAATTTAAAGCTTTATTATCAAATCCAATCTAGAAAAATATTTGTAATATTATTTTGAGCGATTTTTTCTTTTAAAGGATTAATTTTTTGGCTAGGATTTTCAAAAAACCTTTCATGTGTTTCTACCATTATATATTCGATATTTTCATAAAGTTTTTGCTCAATTAAGGCGTCTAATACATCAAATTCAGCCCCTTCAATATCCATTTTAACAAAGGTGATTTTTTTATGCTTTTTAAGAATTTCATGTAAAAATTCACAAAAATCAATCAACTCTACTTCATAACCACTTTCTTTATGATTACAATGATTTGTTTTTACAATTCCCCCGCCTTGCCCCACTGCGTTAGTTCCTTCATCATAAAATATGGCTGTGGAATTTTGATTTGACACGGCTTTATTTGATAAAATGAGTTTTTCATTATCTTTATAAAGATCTTTTAAAAAAGCATGCAAATAAATATTTGGTTCAAAAGCATAACAAATCCCACCACTTGCTAACGCCACATCACTAAATACTCCTACATGTGCTCCAGCATCTATAAAGGCAAGCTCTTCACCTTTTTGACTTCTTAAGAAAAAATCGTAAAAAAATTTTTGATACTTTTCTATCGCAAAAGCTCTTTTTAACAAGTCTTTTAAATAACCGATGTCTTTGGTGAAAAACAATTTATGAAATATTTCATTCAGAAATTTGATATTCTAGGTATTGACTTTGTTTAAAATATTTTAAAATTCTAAAATTTCTTAATATAAATTTCTTTTTTTCCATTCCCATATTTAACTTTTCTAAACATGTCTTTCCTTTGGTTTTAATCTATTATAATAGAGTGAAAAGAAATTGCAAATTAAATGTGCTTAATCTATCAATCTATCATCATAGATTAAAGTAAAGATGACTTACGAATTCAGTGAAGATAAAATAGAAAATTTTCACAAAAAAATCGCACAAAATGTAGCAAAAATCAGAAAAGAAAAAGGCTTATCACAGCTTGAACTTAGTCTTGAGATCAGCTATAAATCTTGCTCATTGGTTGATGGTGCAGAAGCAGAATATAAAAATATCCATTTTAATTTAGAACATCTTTATAAAATTTCTAAGGTTTTAAATGTAGAAATTACGGAGTTTTTTAAAGGAATTTAAAATATTAATTGAATTTTAAGTCAATCATTTGGCTAATTTTTATTATATTTTGTAATTTTACTATAAGCTTTGAAGTTATATTAAATTCCAATGCTTGTTTATTATCTCTAATAAGTGCTACATAATTGCGTAATATCAAATCAACTACATTACAATTGCTTTCAAATTTAGAATTATTTTTTAAATAATTTTTAATGCCCATTATTAAATTTTCCCTATTCCTTTCTCCACAAAAACCAATATTTCCTAAATTTCCATAAATATAATATATATCTAGTTCGGAACAATTTTGGATTAAAATAAGCAATCCCTCATAAAGAGAAACAAAAGCTTCATTATTAAAAAGTATATCATTATGATTTTTACAATAAGACTGCAAACTTTCACATCTAGTAAGCAAAAATTCCATATCATTTTGTTTGTAATCTGATTTTATATATTCTCTAATCTTGAAATTTTTTATAAAATCATGAAAGGCCAAAGTCTTATTAATTTTTATAAAATTAAAAATTTTATACAAAAACCGCTCTTCATCTTTTTTTCTTTCATAATCATAAATAACAAGCGGTATAAACTCATCAAACAACCATTTATGGGCATCTTCTACATTAAGCAAACTTTTTTCTAGATCTAAAGAAGTAAACCTATCAAATTCCCAATAAAGACTATTCCAGATCAAAATAACATCGTCTCTATAAATTTCAGGACTAATAATCAAATTTCCATGAACATTTTTTTCTTTATTTTGAAAATCTACTCGTATATTGTTACCTACCAGATAATATCGTATCTTGGCTTTTTTATTTTCATTGTCTTTAATAAATAAAATCATTTTTTCCCATAAATTTTTATCAATTTTTATGAGCTTGTAAGCATTTTTATATTTATGAAATTTTGGATAAAAACAAGCTTTTAGATTATTTTCTAATGTTTGCATTCTATCAAAATAAGCATCAAACAATTTATCTAATCCATTTGCAAATTCTTCACAAGTTTTTTTAGATAAGAAAAAACTATTAAATCCTATGGTTGCCATATATTTTTCTTTATCATTAGAGTCCTGAAAGGCAATCCATTTTCTTTTATCGAGATCTGCTTTATAGCCAGAAAAAAATACTTCCAAAATATAATCTTTCGAAGGCGTAAACATATTTTTATCCAAACCATCAATATTAAACATTACAAGCATAGAAAGATCTAGTCTATGTTTATAAGGTATATAGGCACTGATATAAACATTATTTTTTAAATGAGTAAATTTATCTTCATTTACTTTAGCTTCTATAACTTGATTAAAAAATGAATTATTTTTATTTTCATTTAAAGAACTCACTGTTTGAATAGCTCTTCTTTTCTCTAATTCATAAAAAATGTCTAAATTTTTCGTTATCTCATTTTTACGAGAAATTACAAATCTATTATATTTTTTACTAAGTTTACCTTTATTTTTTAATAAAACATCTAAAAATTCATAATAACACTTCTCTTTTACAAGATCACAAGCAACAACCATAAAAATTCCACAATTGCAACAAAAATTTATAGTACTAGTTTTCAATTCGACAAAAATTTCATTATCATTAAATTCATTCATTGTACTTTTTAATTGGACAAAAAACGAACAAATTGGTTTGTCATCTTTTTCATACTGTATAAGATAATCAAGACCATTATCTGGAGAAATTTTAGTTTCTATCCAACCCAATGGAATAGAATAGCTAAAAATTCTCTCGCCATTTCTTCCTATTTGATGAGCCTTAGCTTCTCTAGGCAATTTATAATCACTCAAACAAAGTCCCGCCCACTTGTTTATTTTCTAGCAAAAATGCCTTAGCCACGCTTAGATCAAAGCCACTTGCTAAGAACATTTTTTTATCATTTTCCAATAAAAATTTAGCCGCTTTTAGCTTGGTAACTATGCCACCGGTTCCGTGTTCGCTACCCGTTTTAACGCCCATTTTAAGCCATTCTTCTTTTATAAAATCAATCTTTTCTAAACGCTTTGCATCGCTAAATTCGCTAGGATTTTTATCATAAAAACCATCAATATCGCTTAAAATCACAAGCAAATCAGCTCCAAAATAATGCGTCGCGTAAGCACTTAAACTGTCATTATCTCCAAAAACGATTTCTTCAATCGCTGTGGCATCATTTTCATTGATGATAGGCAAAACGCCTAAATTTATCATCGCATCAATGGCATTTTTAGCGTGTTTGGTTGCCTTTCTTGAGTCAAAATCTTTTCCTGTAAGTAAAATTTGTCCGCCTAGTTTGCCAAATTTAGTTAAAAATTCATTATAAACACTGATTAAAAATGGCTGTCCGATTGCGGCCAAAACTTGTTTATTGATTAAATTTTTTCTATCAATATCAAGCTTTGTGTGTCCTGCTGAAATGGCAGCTGAAGTGACTAAAATCACTTCATATTTTTGCATCAGCTGATCCAAAAATTCTACTAAATTCCCCAATCTTTCAAAGCTCAAAACATTTTCTTCGCTAATGACATGCGAACCCACTTTTATAACTATTCTTTGCATTTTAATCTCTTGTGATTTGAATTTGATTGTCTTTTACCCCTTTGACAAAGACCTTATCTCCATTTTTTAAACCCTTGATTTGATCACTTTGCCAAAGTGCACCTTTATAATAAATTAATCCATTTTGAATGACGCCTTCGCCGCTTTCATCTAAAAAATTATCTTTTAAACTTTCTTCTTTTTTAGTTTTTTTGAAAAATTTTTTAAAAACAAATAAAGAAATAAGAGAAATAAAAACAATGAGTAAAATTTGCCATACCAAATTCAGTGGGACAAAAAGACTTAAAAGCCCTACAATCAAAAAGCCCAAAGCAAAAAATATCACATAAAAGCTACCAATTGAAAGCTCGATAATAGCAAGTATAAAAGCTATGATTAAAAGTAAATAAGCATTAAGCATTTTTTCTGCCTATAAAATCCTTAAGTATGCTTATAGCACCTATTAAATCAGCACTTTCATAAGGCACTAAAATCTTATCTTTTGAAGCGCTTTTTGCAAATTCATTAAAAGCTTCAACCCTATCTTTTGCAAGCAAAAATTCTGCCGCTAATGGGCTTTCTTGCATAGCTTTATTGATATTTTCCATCGCTTCTTTTTGTCCTTGTGCGATTGCAATTTGCTCGTAACGCTTCGCATCTGCCATTCTTTCAATGGCTTCTGCAATCAAAACTTGCTCTTGTTTTTGCGCTTCTGCATTGCGTATCATAGCTACTTTTTTAGCTTCAGCATTGAGCTCGATCGCTCTTTTTTCGCGTTCGGCTTTCATTTGTAAATTCATGGCTTCTTCTATACCCAAAGGAACAGAAATTTCTGAAATTTCAACACGCATAATTTTCACACCCCAATTATCTGCTGCACCGCCTAGTGCGATTTGCAAAGCTCCATTAAGTCTATCACGACTGCTTAGAGTATCATCAAGATTCATTCCGCCAATTTCTCCACGCAAGGTTGTCATTGCGAGATTTGAAATTGCTTTTTTATAATCTTCTACATTATAAAGTGCCATTTTTCCATTCGTTACTTTAAGATATACGATACCATCAACTGTAATATTAACATTATCTTTTGTGATAACTTGCTGTCTTTCTATATTAATGAGTTGCTCACGGATAGTAATCACCGCACGCGGAATATCTAAAAATGGGATAATTACATGAAAACCACCGCTAATTTCTTTATTAAATTTACCCAAACGCTCGATAATCATAATATCGCTTTGTGAAACTATTTTTATACTCATTTTTAAGAAAACGGCAATTAAAAGTAATAAAATCACTACCCAAAGATAAGACAAATCAATCTCAAACATCTATTCTCCTTAATAAAATAATAAGTTTCATTTAATTTTATCAAAAAATTGATTAGAAATTTATTTTTATAAATACTCGATAAAAGTTTAATATTTTTCAAGATTGTTTAAATTTATTTCAGTGTTATAATAAAATTTTTATTATTTTTTATCCTTTTTTTGATAAGTTTTTATAACTTTTTGACATGAAAGCCCAAGATAACCTTTGAAAATTTCAAAATTTTTTCTAGAAGGGTTATTGATACAAATATATCCCATATAAGCATAAATTAGATGAGGCATGATAAAATCAAGCATAGAAAAATCATAATTTAAATTAACAACCTCACCCTTTAAAGCTTTTTTAGGTTTTTGACCAAAAAGTTTTTGGTAATCTTGTTCATAAATAGAGCAACTTAGACGAAACACGCCTTCTCTATTTAAATTCGAAGTTTTATCATTTATGCCATCATTTTCTTTAATAGTACAAAAATAAACTCCGTTTTTTAAAACCCTATCGGGATTATAAAAAAAGCTATGTTCTTTATGGGTAAATTTATATACCAAGCCTTTAAAAATTAGACTTAATATATTTTTAGATAAAATCTATATTAAATTCTACATTTTGCTTGCAAATTTTTCAATTACCTTTTTTAAAATTTCAATATCTTCAATATCTAAAATATACCATTGTTTGGCTTTTGGAAAAGGAGTACCTAAATCATTATCTTTTAAAAGCTCTTTTAAAAAAGGAAATTGTTTGATATACAAAACATCATCGCAAATCAAAAATGCAGGTTTTGTATCGATATAAACGCAATACTCGCCAAACATTTTTCTCGCACTAAAAACACTTTTACTTTCACAAAGTCTAAGTTGCTCTAAAACAAAATCTTTGAAATCTTCACTACTTGCCATAATTTCCCTATTTATTATTTAGCTAGTTTTCCTAATTGATATTTAGCATAAATAAAATAGCCCATTCCTAAAATAAGCCAAAAAATTCCGGACCAAACAAGCATTGAATTTTCGCCAAAAAGCGATAGGCTAAATACAGCAATAAAATGTATCAAAGCTATAATTAAATACATTATACTTGCAAAACGCAACTTTTTTAGCTTTTTAATTTTTTCATCATTTTCCATTTTTTTCTCTTAATTTTTTAATCTCTTCTAAAAGCATAAATTTAAGCTCTTTAAGTCCGGTTTTTTCAAGACTTGATACCTTAATCAAAAAACTTTGTGGGTTGTCAATGCTTTTTAAATAATCTTCCAAATTCGCTATATTTTGAGCAATCTGCTCTGCAAAATCTTCGCCAAAATTCACACTATCACTTTTTGAAATCATTATGCCAAATTTACGCCCAAAAAGCTCGCTTGAAAATTCCTCAAGCTCATTTCTTAGCACTATAAATTGCTCTTTTAAAGGCATTTCTCTCATAGGATCTAGCACAAAAAGTAAAAAACTCGTGCGTTCGATATGTTTTAAAAATGCAAGCCCTAAGCCCTTGCCACCACTTGCGCCTTCAATAATCCCTGGGATATCCGCCATTACAAAAGAATTATATTCATCCACATCTACAAGTCCAAGTTTTGGTGTAAGTGTGGTGAATTCATAATTTGCAATTTCAGGCTTTGCATTTGAAACAACACTTATAAGAGTAGATTTTCCTACATTTGGAAAGCCCACAAGGCCTACATCGGCAATGAGTTTAAGCTCAAGTCTTACTAGGCGACTTTCTCCTTTTATACCAGGTTGTGCGTAATCAGGGCGTTGGTTGGTCGCGTGTTTAAAATGCGTATTTCCAAGTCCGCCTTTGCCACCTTTTAAAAAAAGCTCTCTTTGTCCTTCTTTAGTCAAATCAAGTAAAATTTCATTAGTCTGCGCGTCAATAACTTGCGTGCCTTCAGGCACGATAAGTTCTAAATTTTCGCCTTTTTTACCATTTTTATTGCGTCCCATACCGCCTGCACCATTTTGTGCGCGAAGTTCTCTTTTGCCTTTAAAATTCACTAAAGTATGAGTGTTGTTATCGCAAACAAAAATAATATCGCCACCATTTCCGCCGTCCCCTCCATCAGGACCGCCAAGCGGGACATGTTTTTCACGGCGAAAACTCACTGCACCCTTTCCGCCATCCCCTGAAGCTAAAGTAATTTTAACACTATCAATAAACATTATTCTTGATTCAAATTACCCAATTCTCGTGAAAGATCTTCTTGCATATTAAAAATATATTTTGTCATAATTTTTACAGTTAAATTTTGCAAGTCATCTTGCATTAATACTGCATTTTTAGCACTTTTTTTACCTATAGAGGTTTTATAAAATTTATTAAGATCTTCTAAATCTTTTTGGGTAAAATATTTTTTATGAATTTCTACTATTTCCTTGTTTACATCCTCAACTACTTGTTTGATGTATTTTTGAAGTATATTTTTAACTTTTTGCTTTTGAACCTCATCAAGTTGCCAATTTTCTTGTGCAATCATAGAATCAAGCATTTGAGAAATAGTAGTCTCATCAATGTTTTTTTCAAGCATTGCTCTGCCACCTGAAAGAGTATAATACTCGTCAAAAACTTCTTCATAACTTTTAGCATAAACAAAACTTAAAAATATACTTACTATTAATAAAAACCTTAACATTGCTTTCCTTTAAAAAATCAATTTATGAAGAAAGGGCTTAAAAGCCCTAAAATTATGCAGGATATACAGAAACTTTTTTTCTATCTTTGTCTTTTCTTTCGAATTTTACAAAACCATCAATTAAAGCAAAAATTGTATGATCTTTTCCCATGCCTACATTATTTCCTGCGTGAGTTGCAGTTCCTCTTTGACGAATGATGATATTTCCGGCTCTTACAAACTCACCGCCAAATTTTTTAACACCTAAACGACGACCTATAGAATCGCGGTTATTTTGAGTGGATCCTTGACCTTTCTTGTGTGCCATTCTTTACTCCTTAAGCTTTAATTTCTTTTACTACAACGCGAGTAAATTGTCTTCTAAAACCGCGTTTAAGCTTAGAATCTTTTCTGCGTCTTTTTTTGTAAATCACTACTTTTTTATCTTTTCCGTGATTAATCACTTCCAAAACAACCTTTGCACCTGCTACGAAAGGTGCACCTACCTTTAATTCTTTATCATTGATAGCAAGAACTTCACTTACTTCAATGCTTGCTTTGCTTTCAGCTTCAAAGTGATCTAGTTTTAGCTCGTCGCCAACACTTACTTTGTATTGCTTTCCGCTGTGTTTAATAATAGCATACATTGCTTTTTCCTTAATAATTTGGTAAGCACCATAAAGCACCAAAAATTTGGATTTAAAAGCTTTAGTGGTTAAAAAGTTTTAATTTTACAGAATTTTTCTTTAATTTTTTTTGAATTTAAGAAAGATTTTAGAGTTTGAAAAGCCAAACTCTAAAATTTTAAAAGCCCAAATTTACTCCGCCACCTTCTTCGATTTTATAATTTGCATCTCGACCTATAGTATAGCCATTACCACTTCCTCCGTTGCTTAAAGGCCTACAAACATCTCCTACTTTCACACTTCCTTCTGTGATTTTCGCGTAAGAAAGCTTGGGGCTTGTACGAGTAATTTCAATGCCTCCTGTCTTTGTTTCAACTGCACCAGTAGTTTCTTTTGTATAAGCATCTTTTATAACTTTACCAAGTGAAAAACACTCATAAATATCGCCTTGATTTAAGGTTTGAGAAAACACTACCTCATTATTCTCAACACTTGCAACTTTCAAAGGATAAATCGCATTTAAAATATCACCCGAAACACGGCTTGCAATTTGCTCCAAAGCCGCTTCATTAGTGCTTAGAGTATTGTCTTTAAGGTTTACCTTCATACTTAAAGTATTAGAAAATTTAATTTGCCTTGTTGCAAACAAAAGCACACGATAATCAACCACAACTTCAACTTCTGCTTTAGTTTTTCCCGTGAGATTACTTGTTTTTTGTTTGCCATCAAGTCCTGAAATAGAAAAAAGCAAGATATAATCCGTTGCTAAAACATTTTTCAGTTTATAAATCTCATCACTTGCCGCATTACCGCTTTTAATAAGAGCTTTTTCCATTTCATAATAACCTTGACTGTCCCTATCCAAAACATTGAATTTTCTACTCTCTAGTAAATCAGAAATAATTTTTTGTTGCAAAGCTGCCCCAATACCTCTTTTCATAGGATCTGGCGTAGAATCAAAAACCGTAATACTCCTTCTGCTATCCGCACTTAAACCTGGGACTTGGTATTTTTTGGTTGTTGTGGTTTTATAAATGGTTACATTAGCTATAAATTTACCGCTTTGATCTTGCTCTACACTGTTGATTTCATAGGTATCGGCTATACCTTTTGTGGCTTTTGAAATTTGCTCGCTATAATGATCTTTTATTTTGGAATTTAAACCATCAGTAAAAACTTGAGTGTTAGACTTCTTAAGAGAATTTATATTTACCCCATTCATTTTACTCATAGCTTCAATGATAGCATTATTTATTGCTTCTTCGCGCGTAAGTCCGCTTCCTTCACCTGTGCTTAATTTAGTAGAAGTTGTAGTCACCACCTTGGCATTAAGACTTAAGCTTAAAAACAAACCTAAAAAAAGAATTTTAACTATTTTCATCTTTTGTGTCCTTAAAAATCATCCATACTATTAATTACGTTAGAACTTCTTTGTATATTGGAAGATTTTTTATTATTATCTTTATTGGTATTTGACTTTTGGTTTAAAGTTTCATTAAAATTTGCCAAATTGTCATAAGAATAAAATCTAACAACGCCAACATGCTCTACGCCATTTTCGCTAGTATAATTCCATTTTTTAAGAGTGCGAATGCCGCGAATCTTTCCACTTGAGCTTGTTTTTACTTTGCTATTAACTTTATCAATAATATTTGTAATATTTTGCATTTGCTCTTGAGTGGAACCATCATTGATATTAATACTTTGCTTAATAATTTCCTCATAGCTATCACCTGTTGTTTTCTCATCTTTAAGACTTAAATTGGTGTTAATAAATTCAATAATAGCTGCATCCGCCATAGTCATAGCAGTATCTTTGGCTCTATCTTCTAAAATATTCGTCTTTTTAGTATTGCTTGCATCATTTACATAACCCCAATTTCCATAACTTAAAATAACAGGAGCACCTTTCTCATCATAAACCAAACGAATACCATACTCATTTAAAAAACCTTTATCTTCTTTTGGCAAATATTCACTGACAAATTTACCTTTGCCCTTAATGGCACTTTGACGCGACAAAGCCATATCTTTAGCCAATTGGCGCGTTTTATTGGACACTATAGCAATGACACCCACATCATACTCGCCTCTTCTTTGTGTGATTATGGTTTGCACCGGAACAAGCCCACTCATCGAGCCAATAGCACTTGTCATTGTTTTACTAACAAATTCTTCTTTTAGTAAAGTCTTTTTCCTCTCTTCACTCAAAGCACTTACATCAATACCTAAATCTTTTAAGGCATTATCAAGTTTTGCTCCGGTTAATTGGGTCAATTTATTTAAAACCTGTTCAAAAGTACTTCCTTTTGGAAGCTCTTCAAATTCTCTAGCATTAGTTGAATTATCAGCTTCATAACTTTGCACTTTACTTGTTGCAATTCGTCCATAAGCATCTCTTATAAATTCGGTTTGCAAATTAAGCATTGCTTTTTGATAAGCATTCTGTAAAGCTTGTGCAAACTGCGGATCATTATCACTAACAGCAACAGTACTTTTTCCCGTATAGAAAGTTTTGCCATCTTTGGTGATACCATATTCTATATCATAATTATCTGCAAATTCTTCAAAAAAATCATCCAAAGATTTTGGCGTAATATCCTTAGTGCTAGCATCTGACATTTCATTTTGTGTATTAATATCTTGCTGGGAAATTTCAATGGGTTTTGATCCTTGCGCATAAAGCAAACTTGCTGCTACCAATGAAGCGATAAATAATAATTTTTTCATTTGTATCCTTTTTGTAAATTCATAAAAAAAGCCCAAGCTTGTAAAAACAAAACTTGAGCTAAATTTTTCAACTATAAATCAAAATTCAATCTTACCAAGTCACTGATTTATCAGAACCTGTTTTATTAATAGTTTGCTCATCTTCCCAATACACAAGACCCGAATTTAAATCCGTAAGTCTTAATAAAAAGAAGTATTCAACTTGGGTTTTGCCATTGCTAAGTTTTACATTATCTTGCCTGATTTTACCCGCAAGTGAAAAATCAGGAGATACAAGTGTACCTTTTTTAGCTATGGTTTTTTGATTAAACTCTTCGTTATCTCTTAATTCTCTTACATCTTCGCTCATACTATCAAGTGCACCGCCTGCTGCAACTGCTGAAGTAAGCACAAATTTTCCTGAGCGTCTTAGGGCCGTGGTGATTTTTGCTGTTAATTTTTCAGTGTCGATTCTTTGTGGAGTATCATTAACAACTCTTCCCATAGCAATCACTTTTCTTTGACCTGGTTTGATATTTGCAAAAGCTGGATCGCTAAGCATACTACTGATCATAGTTTCAGCTGTTTTTTCAAAATCTTCCCTATCCAAACCTAAGGTAAGCGCATCGCCTTGTTTTACTTGCGCAGCTGTCCCATCAGTATAAACCGGTTTAGTACAAGCGCCAAGCACCAAAACCAAACTAGCAGCAAAAGCCATTTTAGAAATTTTTTTCATAATAAATCCTTTCATTGATTAATATTTTCGAGTATTGTCGTTATAAATTTGTATTGTATTTAGATGAATTCTAAAATCTTTTATACAAGGATCTACGGCTACTTTTCTTAAAACAAATTCTTGATTAGGATTTAAAATAAGTCTGCGATAATTCTCATCTAAAGCTGTTTTTAAAATAAATCCTTCAGCATCAAGCCAATTTACTTTATAATCTAAAGTAACCATATTAGAACTTTGCATCACAAGTTCAAATTCAAGCAAACCATTTTTATTTACCCTGCTTTTTACGCTTTTAACTATACTTCTAGGATATTTTCCCATTACATATTTTTGACTTTCTTTTTGCGTGTAAGTTGCCGTACTACAACCCCAAGCAAAAAATAGTACCAAAATAATACTTACAACTTTTAGCATTTATTCTCCTTATTTTTCTATAATTTCAATCTGCGGCTTAGTATTTGGCGAAAAAGATCTTACAAACACTAAAATATTTTTATTTTTTGATACTTTTTGCTTAAAAAGATTTTGCGAATTTAAAGTATCAATTTTTACCAAACCATCGTTTGGAACCATTACAACATTGGCACTCTTTGGCAATGTTCTCCAAGATCTCACATCTGCTCTAGTACTTAAACTCGTTACAACACTACTAGCTAAAGCCAACCAACCACCCGTGGAGTCATTTTCTGCCACTGTAACATTTAAAGCGGTTTTAATGATGGTTGAAGCAATGGCTTTTGTGACAACAGAAGGCATATCAATCTTAAATTCTGTAGCTATAATATCATCGAAATTTACCAATAAAACACTTTTTTTATCATTAAGCTTTAAGCCTCCATAAGAAGCTTCTCTTTTAGCAAGCTTTGGTATGGCTATACTAGCTGTAACCACTTTTTTATCCACTATAAAAGGTAAGGTAAAGGCAAATTCTTCTTTTACTGCATTTTGCCCATCCTCATATACTAAGAAAATGTATTTTTTTAATTTATCTGGCTTAATTGCGTTGGCATACTGCTTAAATACTTTTGCCTGTGTAATAATTTCGGGTTTTTTCGCATTAACACTTGCAACTTCACGGAATAATGAATTTGCTTTTCTATAATCTTGATCCAAGAAAAAAAACAAAGATGCCATATAAGTTGCATAAGGATTTGTAAAATTTTTAGTCGTTTGGAATTCCTCGAACCATTTTTCATACTCATTTTGAATAGTTTTAAAATTCGTTTGCATATTAGCTTTATAGTTTGGATCTTTTTTGGCTTCTTGTAAATCTTTGCGATTTTTGGCAATTTGACTTGCAAAATACTCCTTAGCTTTATCTTGTCTCATTAAAGCACGATTAAATTCCACTCTCGCGTTTTGATAATCATCAAGACTCATAAAATTTAAGCCCTTATAAATATTTACCATAATTCTTTCATATAAAGAACCATCATAATCTACTATAGTATCATTCAAAAGAGTTATAGCAATTGTTTTTGTTCCTTTTGAAGCAAAATTTTCTAAATCCACATCATATTTATAAGAATTTTCAGCTATATCAAAAAAATAATTACTCGTGTTAAAATCTCCACAATGTCTAGACACTGCACCAGCATTTAAACCCACATAAATTACATCATTATTTTCATTAATTTTCTTCATATTATTAGCAATAAAATTTTTAGAACAATAATTCAAAGCATTTTCATACTCTTTATTATTTTGCATATGGTTTGCACATGCACTAAAAATAAATAAAGGCAAAAGTAAAATCATAAACAACAAATGACGCATTTTCTTCCTTAAATATTGAAATTAACCAAACAAATATTTTATCATATATTTGAAAATTAATAAATATTTTATTAATTTTAAACACAGAAATCTTTAAATTTTATCAAACTGTCTCGCAATGTAATGCTATTTTAGATATTATTTAACTTCAAATTCAATCTCATCATTATCGCCTGATTCTTCACCTATAATCAAAAGGGTATATTTTCCTTTGTCTAAATTTAAAATTTGATTATTTTTATTGCCTTCATAAATTAATTTTTGATTTAAATACCAAAAAACCTTTTCGTTTTTTAAATTCGCTATTCTTATCACGAGTCCTTTTTTTCCATCAAAGTCTTTAGCTAAAATTACTTTTAAATCATTTTTTGGATAAAGAATTTTAAGATTTTTTCTACTTTGCAATTTGATATTTTCTTGATATAAAAAATTCAAAGCATACAAAGGCAAATCAAGTCTTACAACTGCTTTTGCTTCTTTAAAATTTTCATCTTTTGAATCCACTTCCTTGCCGTTAAATTCATAAATTTTTCTAAGATAGGGCGAAGTTTGCAAAATTTTAGCATCCTTAGGATAAAGTGCATTTATATAAGCTCCGCCTAAAGTTTCATCGTAACGATATTTTGTAACACTATCCAGCTTTATATTGATTAAATCATTTGGCAGCGTAAAATCAACTTCCACATCGTCTAAAAGCCCCAAAAGCTCAAAAAGCAAATCTCCAGCAATGCTCACTCCATATAAATTTGCATTAGCCTCTCCGCTAAAATTTCCAACCCAAACACCTAGCGTGTATTTTGGCGTTGCACCCATAGCCCAAGCATCTTTTCTACCATAACTTGTCCCAGTTTTATAAGAAATAATTTTATTGGGGTTAAAATTCTCTAAACCTACTCTTTGCACTTGTTTTAAGGCTTTTAAAGTCAGATAAGCACTGCCTTTAGAAAACATGGTTTTGACGTTGCTTAAATTTTCATCTCTTAAAAAAGATAAATCCGCTAATTCTCCATAATTTGCCAAGCCCAAATAAAGCTTAGTCATCTCTTCAAGACTTTGTTCTTTTGTGCCTAAAATAAAAGACAAACCATAATTTTGAAAATTTTCTTCTTCAAAACCAATAAAAGCTCTTAATTTATAAAAAAATTTTTCATAACCATAATCTTGTAAAAGCGACACAAAAGGGACATTTAAAGATTTTTGCAAGGCTTTATCGGCTTGTATTAGACCGTAGTATTTTTTGTTGGCATTTTGGGGATTAAAATTAGAAAAAAAGATTGGGACATCTAAAAGTATAGATTTAGAACTTATCAAACCCTCATCCATACTCAAAGCATATAAAAAAGGTTTTAAAATCGAACCCACACTGCGTTTTGCTACATTTGCATTAATCTGCCCCAAATTTTTTATATCATAAAAATCCTGTGAGCCAACATAAGCCAATACTTTACGCGTTTTTGTATCGGCTAAAATAATGCCTAAATTTAAAATTCCTTTTTGCTGTAAGCTTTTAGAAAATTCACTCGCTTTGGCTTCAAATTTCATTTGAATTTTTTTATCTATGCTAGAGATAAGTTCTTTTTTATTTTCATCTAAGAGTTTTAGGGCTAAATGGGGTGCGATATTTTTGCGTGGCTTAAAATTTGGCAAAGGTTCTTTTAATGAAAGCTCATAAAGATCTTTTGGAATGAATTTTCTTTCATAAAGTTTTGTTAAAAGTGCATTGCGTTTATTTAAAAGCAAGGTTTTGTTTTTTTCTAAATTAATAAGACCTGGTTGATTAGGCAAAATCGCAAGCAAAGCAGCTTCTGACCAAGTAAGGTTTTTTGCACTTTTATTAAAATAAAACAAAATTGCCGCTTCAAAGCCAACCAAATTTCCACCATAAGGTGCATTACTAAGATAAAATCTTAAAATCTCATCTTTGCCAAAAGCTTGCTCAAGTGCAAAACTTTGAATGATTTCATTAAATTTATTAAAATAAGTCCTTTTAGCCCTTGTATTAAGCTTGATAGTTTGCATACTAAGAGTACTTGCACCACTTCTTTGAGCAGAATTAAAATTACTCACAAAAGCACGCATTAGGGCTAAAAAATCCACTCCATAATGGGAATAAAAATTTTTATCTTCATAATTAATCACCGCGATTTTTAAACGCTCTGGAATAAATTTAGCCTTAATATGCCATTGCTCTTCATTATTCAAAAAAACACTCAAAAGCTCTTCATTTTTATCATATAAAACCTTGCTGTATCTTTGCTCAAAAGTTTGCAAAAATTTCTTAGCATCAAAACTAAAATAAACAAAAGCTCCATAAATAAAAATTAAAAGCCCTAAAAATAAAACGATTTTTAGGGCAATTTTGATAAATCTCATTTAATCACAAAAACTTTTTCGCTCTGACTTAAAGCCTTATAAGTATCATCATACATTGCTTCAGCATAAGCGCCACTCAAAGTATAAGCACCTGGAGTTACAGCATTTAATTTAACAAAAAAAGCTCGTGTTTGGTTTTTATTCAAGCTAAAAAACCACATAATTTTATCATCTCTAACATCAATAAAATCAAGCGGAGAATTCTTAAAAAAACTTGGAGCATTATCATCTAAAATCGTATTGCTTACTTCCCAGCCACTTGGCAAAATTTGCGTTAAAGCAACATTAGAAACAAAACCCGCCTCTTGGCTTAAACTTGCCGAAATTCTCATATAAAAAGTTTGGCCGGATTTGATTTGACTAGGGCTTATTTCTCCACCTTTTTCATCATAGAAAGTGCGTTCTAAGATAATTTTATTGCTAAATGGAGTATTTTCATCCATTCTCACCCCTTCAATACCAAAACTTACAAAGGTATCTTTCTTTGCATTTAGCACTGCTTTTTTATCTTTAAATGAAAAAATTTGTATTTGATTTTGATTAAGAATATGATTTTCTTCATTTAATTTTAAATTTGCATCCATAAAATTCTCACTTGCATTGCCTAAATTTATCCCCAAAGCCAAAGCATAAAGCGCATAACCTGTGCTTTGGGTAGAAAGATAATCTTTGGATTCTAAAGTATCGCTGATTTTTTGAAGCAATTCTTCATTATTTTTACCATAAATTTGCCTATACGCATTTGCGATAATAGCCCTATCTCTAAGCACCGAGCCATAAGTATAATAAGAATACTTTGAATCTGGCGTAGTTGAAATTTGACTCGCTATTTTTTTAGCAATATCTTCAACTCCTGCAAGTTTATATGCCGCGGCTAATTGCCATTTAGCTTCGGTGCTAAGGACATTTAAATTATCATAAAGCAAATTCATCTCGCTGATATTTGGTCTTTTTGCCATAGCTAAAAGATATAATGAATTGGCCTTAATATCCATTACATAATTCGCATTTGCACTATTTTGGACAAAATTTTGCTCATATTTTAGCCATCTTTCATACATGGAATCAGGCACAAAATAACCATTTTCTTTAGCTAAAATTAAAAACATCCCCGCATAATTACTTCCCCAAAGACTGCTTTTCTCATCTCCTTGCCAATAAGCAAAACCGCCATCAGCCGTCTGAAAATTCACATAACGCTCTATGGCTGCGTTGATATTGTTAATTGCCTTTTGTTTATCAAAATTGGTACTAAATTTATCGATAAAAAGCTGTGGCAAAACCGCTGAAGTTGTTTGTTCTATACAACCATAAGGATAATTAATCAAGTATTTTAAACGCTTATCTAAGTTAATGATTGGCGTAGGAGAAATTTTTAAAAGCGCTGTACTTGTGCCCTTTAAATAAGACTTATCAATGCTAAATTCCTTGCTCTCTCCAGCCCTAACTAAAAATTTTTGGCTTTCATAAGTGTAGGGATTGATCGGTTTAATATCAATTTCAATGCTATTTTTAAAACTATAATCTTTCGTTTTTAATTCAAAATCCAAAATATCCATTCCAACACTATCTTTGCTTACATTCGCTTCTATGGCGATTTCTTGCTGAGTTTTGGCATCAAAATTGACTTTAAAATTTGACTGCGGTAAATGTATAAGTTTATTTTTACTTTTTACGCTTAAACTCGCTTCATTAATCTCTTTTTGTGTTTTAAAAAGCTCCGCTAAAATTGTAAAATCATCTCCAACTTTCAAAGTCCTCGGCAAGGTTTCAAGCATAACAACAGGAGCACTTACTTGGATAGTTTTTTGGGCTGAAGAAAAACTGTTATTTGAATTTGCAACCACCATCACACGCACAGAACCCATATATGAAGGCATTTTAAATTTTAAGCTCGCAAAGCCTTTATCATCGCTCTTTGCAGGAGCATTAAAAAACACAACAGGCTTAAAGCGTTGCGCATTATCATCGCGGTTTTTTTGTTCCCTATTAGATGCTAGCATATCTCCGCCAGTAAATTTAGGAATGATTTGGTTATAAGTATCGTAAGTTTTTAAGCTAAATCCTCTTTTAGCGTAAAAATATCCCCAAATATCAGGGGTCTTAAAATCAGTTAAATCCAAAAGCCCCTCATCAACTATAGCAATAGTATAATTATAAGCCTTGTGGTTTTTGCTTTGAATTTGCACTTCAAATTCGCTATTTGGCAAGATTTTTTCAGGTGTCTTGACTTCTAAATCAAGCTTAGTATCCTCATCAATAACATTTAAAGGTACAACACCAAAAAGTCTTAAAGCGCGATCATTATCTAAACTTTCATAATCTTGAAACAAGCTCACGCTTACATAAACATTTGGGGTGTATTCTTTTTTCATATTAAATTCAACACTGGTGCTTTGATCTTTAGTATCCACTATAAAGCGTTCGAGAATTTTAGAATTATTACTCAAAGTTATCAAAGCTTTAGCATTTTTAGTGCTTTCAAATTCTATTTTTGCATTCTCGCCAACTTTATAATTTGTCTTATCGCTTTTGATTTTTAAATTACTCACCACATCAACACGACTTGGCTCGCCCCACGCACTGACATAAAAATTTTGTCCTGCACTTACACCACTTTCTTCATCAATAATTTCTATAAACATCTCGCCATAATAATCTGCCGCATCAAATTCTATTTTCACAGGATCTTTTTGAGTCACAAGCTCTCCACTGGCAACAATTTGCGTGGATTTATCTTGTTTAATGGAACGCAAAAATTCATTATAATTATCATAATCCCACCACCAAGAATACTTATTGTGATAAATTTTATATTTTATTTTTTTATTGCTAAGTAAATTATGTCCTAGATCGCTCGCAATAACCCAAAATTCTATTTTAGAACCAGAGCTTACATAGTCATTATCCAAAGCTTTTAGTCCTACAAAATAATCATAATAATTAATATTTACATCTTTAACACTTCCAACCGCTCGTCCGCCATTTTCAAAAACTTCACTCACAATGCGTGCGTTGTAATTTAAACCTTGCGCGCTTTGAAGCTCTTTGGGAAGACTCGTTTTAATGTTAGCCCTGCCATTTTCATCAAGCACACCTTCATTTTCACTACTTAAATCCATAGCATAACGCGAAGTAGGATTTTTGAAAATATAATTTTTATATTTTGGATTGCTATAAATTTTAGGTGAAAAATAAATTTTATTTTGATATTTTAAATTTGAACCCGCGGCACCAAAAAGATAACCAGCGCTAAGCGCGTAAGCTAGTCTATCTTTTGTAGTGTTTTCATCGGCATTTAATGTAACTTTAATGCGATTTGGCACTACGCTTTGAAGCAAAATATCTTTAGTAAAATATGTGCCAGCAATTTTAAACTCTGCTGTATAAATTCCATTAATATCATTTTTATCTGTATTAATTTTTTCATAAAAAATATCATTGGTATTTTTTATAGCTTTTTCGCTAATAATTTTTTGTCCTTTTGGATTATAAAAAGTCAAATAAATTGGGTGTTTTATAGGTTTCTTATCTGATCTTGCAACCACACTTAAATGAATACTATCACCTGGTCTATAAACCCCTCTGTCTGTATAGACAAAAGCTTTAATTGCACCATCTTCTTGCAAACCTCCAACTTCATAACCATCTGTAGACAAAGGACTGTTGAGTTTTAAAATACTTGCATTATCACCTTTGCTAGCTAAAATATACAAAATTTCATTGCTATCATTAAGCGTAAATTTAGCATCTCCACCAAAATTTGTATCCATAGTTTTAATATTTTGATTGCGTCTATCTATAAGCTCGATTTTAACACCACTTAAAGATTCATTTGAACCAAAATCTCTTGCATGGATAATTAATTCATTATTTAATTTTTGAGCACTTAAGGCAATACTAGAAAAAATGATATTTTTCTTAATATTAGTTTTTTCTCTGATTTCATAATATTTATCATCATTTTGATTAAATTCATAGTCAAACTCACCATCTTTTACATAAACATTGATAGCAAAAACACCACTTAATTTTTTTAACTCTTTCAAGTCAATTTCAGTATTTACCCAAGTATTTTTTTGACTTTGTATGTCTATTGTTTTAGATAAAACTTGTTTGCCTATATAATAAAAACTATCAGGGCTTTCCCAAATTTGTCTGGAATTATCTTGTTTTAAACCTGATAATTCCTTATAGCGCAAATATTCTCCCAAATTATTAGAAAAAATCTGCGATACTTCAACACTTACTTTTTTAATATTTCGCGATTTGATGTAAATTTTATGATCTGCTTTATTGGCTAAAAATACCCCATTGCTTGCAAAACTCAAACTTGGCTCTAAATCTTTTTCGAAAGCAATGCTTGTTTTTTCTCCATTATTCACTAAACCTTGAACTGATTTCAAACCTTTAGAAATCGCTATATCATAGGTTTTTCCTAAAGCAAAATTGGCCGAAATTTTAAGCTCTTTTCCAACGCTATAAGCCTTAAAATTAATATCTGGAAAGATGCGGATAAATTCTTTAAAATTTTGGTTTTCATCTAAGTCTTTAGAAAATTTTAGAGTAATGATTTGTTCTTTTTTTTCTGCACTAATAAGTCTAAAATCACTATTGCTTTGTTTGCTAGGAACTTGAAATTTAAAAATTTTTGACTCTTTAAAACCCATAATTTTTTCATCATAAGTTAAAACAAGCTCTCGAGTTTTATCCAAAAGCTTAATATTATCAGTAATTAAATGAAATTTATCAAGCTTCTTAAATGGCAATTCCTTTCCATCTAAAGTAATTTTCAAACCCTCTTGTGTTTTATCTTCAAAATCCCAATTACTATGTTTAAAGCCAAAATCATAAACAAAATCCAAATAAATTTTTTCATCATCGCCCTCAAATTCCGACTTATAAGTAAAATTTTCTATAAAATCTGTTTTAAAATTTAAAACTATAGGTATATCTTTATAATTAAATTCTATTTTATAATCTTTATTGGCCTCCAAAGAATTAAAATTCAGCAAAAAACTTGAATCTGAAGTTTTTAGAAGTGAAATTTTTTCATCTTTAGAATTGATTTTTCCATCAATAATCATTTCATCAAAATCTACAATAGCTTTATCAAATTCCACAAAAATGGCTTCTGAATGCTTAATTAAACCATCACTCTTTGCCCTTACTCCTTGTTCAAGTGGTGGTTTTTTGTTAGAAAATGATTTATTGTCCGAACAAGCAAACAAAAACAAAAGCATAAAACAGCTCATTAAAATTTTCTTAAACATCGCAAATGCCTTTATGGTATGATTTTAAAATAACAATATCAAGAAATATTGCTTACAAATTTCATTGTAACAAATTTCACATTCACTTCACCTAAAAAATTTATACTTACATCATAAACTTTCTAAAAAGGAGAAAAAATGAAAAAAATAGCAGTTTTCGCTATTGGAGCTATTTTGGCTGGATCAACACTTCTTGCTGATAGTGTTAAACTTCAAGGAACTATTGCAGAAATTTATGACAACAACAAAACTTTGTTAATTGACTCTATTTATGGCGGTCAAATGGCAGTAAAAGTTTTACCAAATACCGAAATTGATATGGATGATTGTGGAATTTTTGGTATGGATAAAAGAGGTATGTTTAAAGACTTAAATGTAGGAGATTTTTTAGAAGTAAAACTTTACTATCCTTCAACAATGAATACTCCAACCAATTCACAAGTAGTGCCTGTAGCAAGAGAAATAGAAATTCAATGTTACAAAAAAGCATATTAAGTATTTTCATCATTTGCCTTCTAGGCAAATGATTTAATTTTATTACAAAGCTCACCAATATTTTCTATCGCACAACACACTTCATCACCTTCTTTTAAAAACATAGGCGGATTAAGCCCCATACCTACACCGCTAGGCGTTCCCATAGAAATAATACTCCCTGCCTTTAAACGCATACCTGCACTTAATTCTTCCAAAACATAAGCGATATCAAAAATAAAAAATTTAGTATTTGAATTTTGTCTTAGTTCGCCATTTACAAAACTTTGCAAATTCAGCTTTGGTGGATAAGAAATCTCATCTTTGCTCACCAAATAAGGACCCATTACCGTACTTCCTTCTAAACTTTTAGCGCGATAAAACTGCTTGTGTCGTTTTTGTAGCTCTCTTGCTGAAATTTCATTAATAATAGTATAACCAAAGATATAATCTTCAGCTTCGCTTGCTTTAATCTTATACGCATCTTTACTTAAAACAAAAGCTAGCTCGCATTCATAATCAAGTTGTGAAGTCACATCTTCATGCAAAGGAATTTCCGCATAAGGAGCACTCGCGCCATTACAACGCTTGCCAAAATACACAGGATATTCTCTTTCTTCAAATTGTTCGCCTTTAAATTTGGCAGACTCTTTTGCGTGATCTAAAAAATTAATACCCAAACAAATAATATCTTGCAAAGGCTGAATGATAGGTGCTAAAAACTGATCTTTTGAAATTTTTATACCCTTTTGTTTTTGTAAATCAAGTAATTTTGGAGCAAATTTTTCATAATTTAAAATCAACTCATTCATATCTTTTGCATCAATACCTAAATCCCTTAAAACCACAACCTCATCATTTGAATTTAACACACCCAAAGTCGCCTTATCTTCTAGAAGAAAATTAACAAATTTCATTTTTCATCCTTTATTTGCTTAAATTAATTTTTGGTAAGTTTTCGATGTAAATACTACGACTTGGAAAAGCAAAACTCAAACCATTTTTTTCAACTATTCTCATAAATTCAAGCATTAAAATTTGTTTTGATTCTCTAAATTCAGCCGCATCTATAGCCTTGGTATAAAAATACAATTCTATATTAATGCTATTATCCCCAAAATCACTCAAAGCCACATAACAAGCATTTTTATAGCCTTCTAAATCATTAATTGAAACTAAATTTTGGCGATATTTTGCCCTATGATCACCATATTTTAAAGCACTATCATCTGCATGTGCAACCAAATCACTAGTATTTAAAAGCTCTTTTAAATCTTTAATGCAAGATTCAAGCTGTTCAGGAGTAGCGCCATAAGTTACCCCTATATACATTTTCACATGACGCCCTATGCGTCTTTTGCTCCAATTTTTAATATTGGCTCCCATAATGGTTGAATTTGGTAAAAACACTAAGGAATTATCAAAAGTTCTTATGGTCGTTTTTCTAAGTCCAGTTTCTACTATAGTTCCTTCAACGCCTGAAATTTCAACCCAATCGCCTTGATTAAAACTATTATCAAATAGCAAAAGAACCGAAGCAAAGAAATTTGCAATAATATCTTTTGCCGCCAAAGCCACTGCCAAACCACCAATACCTAAAGAGGCCACAAGAGCAGAAACATTAAATCCAAGCTGTGCTAAAACAAAAAGCAAAGCCACAACAATAATGAGAAAATATAAAATCTTAATGATTAAATTCACCACTTCTTTTTTGCCACTTTTTTGGGCGAGTTTTGAAACCAAAATCACACCGTAACTATCAAGCGCAGTCAAGATCAGCCAAGCAATTAAAATTGCATAAGCAATATAAAATAAATTAGTAATTTTAATCGAAACAGGCGTAGGATAATAAATTATAGTAAAACAAATACTTGCAGCATAAACAAGCAACAAAATTCCGACAGGCTTTTGTATATGTTCTATAAATATTGCCTTAATATCTTTTAAATTTTCTTTACTCTTATAAAATAATTTTACAAGCACAAAATACACAATATGAGAGAAAAATTTTCGCAAAGAAAAGAATATCAAAAGCACGAGTGCAGAAATAACAATTTTTCCTAAATTTATACTTTCAAAATTTGCAATTTGATTGATTTTATCTATCCAATTTTGCAAACCTAATTTACTAAATAAATAATTACTCTCCAACAAGCTTGCATTAGTTCTTAAATAAGACAAAATTTCTTGATAAGCAAGTGAACGATCTTTAAGCTTTTCTTCCTTTTCTTCCAAAGTTTTTAAAATACTCTCATCAGTAATTTTACTTTTCATTTCATCAAAATTATAAACCATAACTTTTTGAAGACGACCAATACTTTGATCTATGCTTTTTTCTATACTTGAACTTTGAGCTGCATCCTTGAAAAGCTGCTCCAATCCTATAAAGGAAGAATAAAAACTTTCGACCAAATTTAAATAAATCAAATCTAAACTAGAATCCACATAAACACTAGGATTGTTTTTGTTTTTTTTAATCTTATTTTCTATACTTTTTTTAATTTTTAAAAAATTATTTACTGCATTTTCATCTGTTTTTTGTGTGACAATAACAGAAGGAATTTCAACTAAAATATTTTGTTTTTGTTTCTCTAAAACTTTAATTTCGCCCGAAAAAAGACTAACATTGGCATCTTCTTGCTCTTGATAATCTTTAATCTGCTCGTTAATTAAAACATATTTTTCCACCAAAGAATAACTTGTCTTTTCATTTGCATTACTTTTATTAGCATCAAAAAATTTAAGTTCTTGCGAAAAAAGCACACAAACAAATACAACCAAAATCAAAAAAATCTTTTTCATTTTTTTCCTTTATTTTCGATTAAAACAAAAATTTTTGCCTTAAAATCGTATTCATAAATTTCGCCTGTCTCTATGATATAATACCAAGCATGAAGCTCTATCTTACCCTCATCTAAAGCTTTTTGCACTCCTGGATAAGTGAGTAAATTTTGTAAAGAATTCACTATATTTAACTTTTCAGTTAGCCAAGAACGCATTGCTAGATCATTACTTGCAAATCTTAACACATCTTCTTTTATAGGCTCTAGCATCATAAGCCATTTTTTTACATTTGGAGCATCTTTTAAAGCTTCTTGATTATAAAGTGCAGCACAACCGCCGCAATTACTATGCCCACAAACAATAATGTTTTTAATATGCAAAGAGCTTAACGCGTATTCTATAGCTGAAGTTGTGGCCAAATAATCATTGCCCACGCGATAAGGCGGGACTATATTTGCGATATTTCTAACAACAAAAAGCTCGCCAGGACCTGTATTTGTAATTAAATTTGGTATAACCCTAGAATCAGCACAACCTATAAATAAAGTATGAGGATTTTGTTTATTTTTCAAACTCATAAAAAGTTCTTGGTGCTCTTTGAAATCTTCTTGCATAAATTTAATAGCACCTTTAATTAAATTATCCATTCCATAGCCTTGAATAAAGTTTAAACTTGTAATTATATCAAGCATTTAGTTATTTTTTGATTTAATGGAATTTTTAATTTTTTGTTTAACTTTTTTGTGTAAATTTACAAAATTAAATTTTAGGAGGATATTCTATTATGAGTCTTTATGACAGAGATTATTCAAAATCAAGAGAATTTGATAGCATTCGCTCTAGCGAATTAAGTGTTTTCATTAAGCAAACTTACCAGCTTTTTGCTGCCTCACTTCTAGCCGCAACTGTAGGTGCTTATGTAGGAATTTATGCTTTAGCAGAATTCTTTTTTAGATCTCAAGCGACTTTTTGGATACTTTTTATAGTTGAAATTGGTTTGTTATTTGCATTAATGTATAAAAAAAGAGAAGCTCCGCTTAATCTGATTTTGCTTTTTGCTTTTACTTTTTGTTCTGGCTTAACGCTAACTCCGTTACTTATCTCAGTCCTTGCTTTACCAGCAGGCGGAGTAATCGTTGCTCAAGCCTTTGCTTTAACAACAGTGGCTTTTGCGGGACTTAGTATTTTTGCTATGAATACTAAAAAAGATTTTACAATGATGGGAAAAGCTTTATTTATCGTACTTTTAATCGTAGTTGCAGCTTCGATTCTTAACATATTTATGCAAAGCGGTCTATTAAATTTAGCCATTTCAGCAGTTGCTGCGATTTTATTTTCATTTTATATTCTTTATGATACACAAAATATCATTCGCGGAAATTACGAAACCCCAATTGAAGGAGCTGTAGCTCTTTATCTTGATTTTGTAAATCTTTTTATATCTTTACTTAATATTTTAAGAAGTGTTAATCGATAATTTTTGCGGGAATTTACCCGCAAAAATTTTAAATTTCAAATTCTTTTCAATCTTTTTAAGTTACAATTTTATCTTTGATAAATTCTTTTAAGGAAAATTTATGATTACTCTATTACTTATTGTTCAATTTACCCTTGTTGTTGTTATCTGTATAGCAGTTTTACTACAAAAAAGTTCAAGCATAGGACTTGGAGCATATAGTGGAAGTAATGAAAGTTTATTTGGCGCCAAAGGACCTGCGGGATTTTTAGCTAAATTTACCTTTATAATGGGCGTGGCTCTAATAGCAAATACCATAGCTTTAGGATATTTATATAATCAAAATTCCAAGTCTTCACTTGCAGAACAAATTCAGATTCCTTCAAACGAAAACAACTCCACTAATGTTCCATCGGCTCCAGCAATTCCTATGGCACCAAGCATACCTATGCAAAATACCGATCAAAACAATACTACAAATTAAAGGAAAAATATGCTAAGCGAAATTTTAAACAAACAAAAAACCCAAAATGAAAAAAGTCTAGAAGCTTTAAAAAAAGACTTTACCACACTACGCACCGGCAAAGTTAATATCCATATACTTGATCATATCAGCGTTGATTATTATGGCACTCAAACTCCTCTAAATCAAGTCGCAACGGTACTTGCAAGCGATGCTTCAACCATTAGCATTACTCCTTGGGAAAAACCTATGTTAAAAACAATAGAAAGCGCTATCGCAGCAGCAAATATAGGTGTAAATCCAAATAATGATGGCGAAAGCGTGAAATTATTTTTCCCACCAATGACTAGAGAGCAAAGAGAAGAAAATGTCAAACAAGCCAAAGCCATGGGAGAAAAAGCAAAAGTTTCTATAAGAAACATTCGTAAAGATGCAAACGATGCAGTAAAAAAGCTCGAAAAAGACAAAGCTATTTCTGAAGATGAAGCCAAAAAAGCTTATGATGATGTGCAAAAACTTACCGATACTTATACTGCAAAAATTGACGAGAGCGTAAAAAATAAAGAAGTAGAGCTTCTAAAGGTTTGATAATGAATTTAGAACAAATTTATAAAGAATGTGGTGCATATTTACAAGGACATTTTCTTTTAAGCTCGGGAAAGCATTCTGAGTTTTACTTGCAAAGTGCTAAAGTATTAGAAAATCCGCAACTTGCTGGCAAACTTTGTGATGAATTAGCAAAAATTATTTTTAGTTATGATGTTGAATTTGATAGTGTTTGCTCCCCCGCACTGGGTGGAATTTTAGCAGGTTATGAACTAGCAAGAGCTTGCAATAAACGCTTTATTTTTACCGAAAGAGTAGAAAAGCAAATGACTTTAAGACGTGGCTTTGAAGTTAAAAAAGGCGAAAAATTCATTATCTGTGAAGATATTATCACAACAGGTGGAAGTGCTTTGGAAAGTGCTGAAATCATAGAGAGTTTAGGCGGAGTTGTAGTAGGATTTGCAGCTTTAGCAAATCGTGGTTTTTGTGCAGTAAAAAATCTCAACACAACAAAAAAAGACAATGCAAAATTGCCTGATAATTTACCGCTTTTTGTTTTAGGAAATTTTGAATTTGATATCTATGAGGCAGAGCAATGTCCGCTTTGCAAGCAAGGTAGCACAGCTATAAAACCAGGAAGTCGTGGAAATTAAATGTCAAGCAAAGCAAAACTTGCTACTAAATGGATGAGATTTAGAGCATTTTTAATAGATATTTTTATGATCTATGTTCCCTTGCTTTATTTGTGTTATTTCTCTTTAGGTAAAGAAGTTTTTTTAAAAAATGAATGGTTTATTTTTGCTTGTTGGATCAGCTTTGGACTTATACAAACTTTATTTTTTGTAAAAAATGCTCAAAGTCCAGGTTGCAAAGCTTATGATATGTATCTTATTAGTAGCATTAATCATAAAAAAGTAAGTTTTATACAAGCATTATTAAGATTTTTGGTATTTATTTTTACTTATTCAATTATTATAGGTTTAATATTTCCATTCCTACGCAAAGACGGCTTGGGAATTCATGATTTATTAAGCAAATCTTATCTTGTAGTAAAGGCAAAAGACAATGGATAGAAAAAGAATTTATAACCCAAACTCAAATGAAACTTTAACAGAACGCAAGGTTTTCAGTGGAAATCCGCACGGAATTTTAAATTTTACAAAAGCAAAATACACTTGGGCTTTAAAACTTTGGGATATTATGGAAGCAAACACTTGGTTTCCAAAAGAAGTAGATACTACTAAAGACGCACTAGATTATCGTTGTAATCTTACAAGTGCTGAAAAAAGAATGTATGATCTTGTATGGTCACAACTCATTTCTATGGATAGTTTTCAAACCAATAATTTAGCCGATAACATCAATCCTTACATCACTGCGCCTGAAATCAATGCGGTTTTAGCACGCCAAGCTTATGAAGAAGCAAATCACTCAAAGTCTTATGCAGTAATGGTTGAAGCGATTTGTGATAATACAGATTTAATCTATGAAATGGAAAAATACGACGAAACTTTGCGTGAAAAAAATGATTTTATTTCAAGCATTTATGAGGAATTAGCCGGCGATGTGGATGATAATAAACTTCTTTTGGCTATGGTAGCAAATCAAATTTTAGAGGGTGTTTATTTTTACAGTGGATTTACCGCAATTTATGCGCTTGCAAGAGCAGGTAAAATGCTAGGTTCTGCACAAATGATTCGTTTTATCCAAAGAGATGAAATCACCCATCTTTTGCTTTTTCAAAATATGATTAATTCTGTTCGCAAAGAAAGACCCGATTTATTTAATGATAAAAATATAAATAAAATTTATGATATGTTTAAAAAAGCGGGCGATTTAGAAATTAAATGGGGCAAATACATCACTCAAAATCAAATCATGGGCTTTACAGATGATATTATAGAAGAATATATCCATTATCTTGTAGATCAAAGACTTATTGCTATCAACCTTGACAAAATTTACAACGCAAAACATCCTATCAAATGGGTAGATGATTTTTCCAAATTTAACGACCAAAAAAGCAATTTCTTTGAAAGTAAGGTTACTAATTATTCTAAAGGTAGCATAAGTTTTGATGATTTTTAAAATCTTGGGAAATTAAATTTATGGCACAAAATTCTCTCATGCAAGCAAAGCCAAATCTTGCTTTGCTTTGCGATTTCTACGAATTAACCATGATGCAAGGCTATTATCTTAATGGACTTGAAAATAAAATTTGTTATTTTGATATATTTTTTAGAAAAATTCCAGATCACGGTTCTTTTGCTATATTTGCTGGACTTGATGATATACTTGATTTTATCTCAAATTTACATTTTAGCAAAGAAGATATAAACTATTTGCGTTCGCAAAATATCTTTAAAGAAAGTTTTTTAGAATATTTAGAAAATTTCAAATTTAGCGGCGAAATTTATGCCATGCAAGAAGGCGAAATCATTTTTCCTAATGAACCTTTGATGATTATTAAAACCAATGCTATCGAAGCACAACTTCTTGAAACTTTTTTTCTTCTTAGTATTAATCATCAAAGTTTAATTGCCACAAAAGCAAACCGCATTGTAAGATCAGCTAAAAATCTACCTGTGCTTGAATTTGGGGCACGCAGGGCACATGGAAGCGAAGCAGCACTCAAAGGTGCAAGAGCGGCGATAATAGGAGGTTGCGTGGCAAGTTCTTGCACGCTTGCAGGAAAAAATTATAATATCACAACAAGCGGAACAATGGCGCATTCTTGGATACAAATGTTTAGCGATGAATTTGAAGCCTTTTGTCGTTATTTAGAACTTTACCCTAAAAACCCCATTCTGCTTATTGATACCTATCATTACAAGCAAGGCTTAAATAATGCTATAAAAGCATTTAAAAAATTTAAAGTTAGGCAGTGTGGAGTGCGCATTGACTCTGGAAATTTAGAAGTGCTTAGTAAAGAAATTCGAGTTATTTTAGATCAAAATGATTTAAAAGAATGCAAAATCATTGCTTCAAATTCCTTAGATGAAAAAAGTATAGAAAAACTTCTTGCAGACAATGCGCCTATTAATGCTTTTGGAGTTGGTGAAAGACTCATTACTGCTTCAAGTGATCCTACTTTTGGCTGTGTTTATAAACTCGTAGCTATAGAAGAAAACGAAACCATAACGCCCAAAATTAAGATCAGTGAGGATAAACAAAAAACAACCATACCGCATTTTAAAAAACTTTTTAGAATTTATGATAAAAAAAGCCAAAAAATGCTTTTCGATGAGCTTTATATTTATGATGAAAATTTAGCCAAACTTGATGAAAATTTAGAAAGAAAAGAACTCTTAAAATGCATTTTTAAAGAAGGTAAAATTCTTAACAAACAAAGCAATATTAAAAAAATTGCCTCATACACAAAAGATCAAATTTCAAAGCTGGATGAGAAATTCTTGGATTTTAGCAACAAAGAAAAATATAAAATCAAACTTTCAAAAAATTTAAAAAATTTGCAAAAAAAATTGATAAAAAATTAGTCCAATATTTTTATTTCATATTTTTCCAAAGCTGCGTGGATTAAATGATCTGCCAGAAACAGTAAATGACCCTGAGATTTATAATTCATTTTCAAGGTTTTCGATAAATCTTATTTTTCGAAAATGAAAATCTATAAACACAAAAAAAGGATAAGTCCAAAACTTATCCTTGCTCCTTTAAAAACTCATTTTTAAATTCAACATAATTTAAAGCCGACTGTTTTAAAAACTCCACTTCTTCATCGCTTAATTCGCGCACAACTTTGGCAGGATTTCCTAAAATAAGTGATTTTGGCGGAAATTTCTTACCCTTAGTCACCACGCTACCCGCTCCTACTATACTATCATCGCCAATCACCGCTGCGTCCATTACAACCGCATTCATACCCACAAGAACACGAGAGCCTATCGTGCAAGCATGAATCACGCAATTATGGCCTATAGTCACATCATCACCTATACTAGTAGGAAAACCCGCATCTTTCAAACTTCCATCCATATTAAATTCCCTATGCCACACATGGATGGTTGTTAAATCTTGTATATTTGTCCTTTTGCCAATTTTGATAAAATTCACATCGCCTCTTAAAACACAGTTAAACCAAACACTGCTCTCATCGCCAATTTCAACTTCACCAATAACCTTAGCCCCATCTGCAACAAAAACATTTTTTCCTAATTCTGGGGTTTTTCCCTTAAATTTCATCAACATTTCTCATCCTTTTTATTTTGAGTATAGCAAAAATAATGCGATTTTCAAATTTTATTAGCTAAAATTATTTTTAAAATTTTACTAGGATAAACAAAATGAACACTTTTGAACAAAAACGCGTTCAAACCATGACTGAAGAAATTGCTAAAAATGTATTTATCAACGAAGAACTTTTTAAAGCTTTTTGTGCAGTACCACGCGAAATTTTTTCCCCACTTAAAGCCCATGCTTACCGCCTTGATGCTTTACCACTTGCTTCTAATCAATGGATAAGCTCTCCTTTAACTGTAGCAAAAATGACAATGGCGCTTGAATTTAAAGGTGCTGATAGTGTATTAGAAATTGGCTGTGGGAGTGGCTATCAAGCTGCAATTTTAAGCAAAGTTATAAGACGCGTTTTTACTATAGAACGCATCGAAAAACTTGCAAAAAGCGCAGCCAATACCTTTAGAACTCTTGGATTTTCAAACATTAATGTGCGTTTTGACGATGGGCAAAATGGCTGGAAAAATTATGCACCTTATGATAGAATTTTATTTTCTGCTTATGCTACTTATATTCCTGAAATTTTATTTGAGCAATTAAGTGATGATGGTATTTTGGTTGCACCCTTATTAGAAAATGGGCGTCAATATATCACAAAATTCACGAAAAAAGATGGAAAAACTCACAAGCAAACTCTTGAAGAATGCCTGTTTGTGCCGATATTAGATGGTAAAAATTAGGTATTGTTTTTATAAAGGGCCTTAAGATTATCATAAGCGATTTGAATTTTTTCAAATCTCTCTCTTGCATAAGCTTTTTCTATAGAACTCTTTCCGTGATAAAAATCAGGATGATAAAGTTTAACCAAAATAAGATATTTTTGACGAATTTCATCTAAATTATTTTGCGGGGTGCATTCTAAAGTGGTGAAATAATTATTAAAAAGCTTAGCTAGAGCATTAAATTTCCACTTTACTTCTTCTTTTTTGTGAATTTGTTTTTTGAAATTTTTATATTTTTCTTCATCAATATTAAAATTCACGCAGTATTTTAAATGCTCACTTTCATTGGCAAAAATTTCAAAAAGCGAAAAAGTGCTTTCATCTTTATAATCAATAGTTAAAATTTTTAAATTTTCATCATACTCACAATGATGATTTTTAAAATATTGTTTAATATAAGCCACAAACAATCTCTCATTGGTATCAAATTTAAAAATCAAACCCCCATCAAAATCGACTTTAATAAAAATAACAGGCTTTAAGGTATTTTCTTGTTGGAAATTGAGCCTAAAAGTTTTTTGGTGCGCAAAATTAATATTTTCTATATCTTCTCCAGAAATTTTTTTATATTGAGTATTAAGCAATTTTAAAAAATATCTGCGTTGAGGAATTTCACTCTCCTCGAAAAAAGAAAAAATCTTATTTTTTTTGCCTATAACCTTAGAAAAATTCTTTTTTATCAAAGCCTTAAAATAATCAAAAATTGCCACATCATCAGTATTAACATGAATGCTTTGTAAAGTTTGAATTACTTGCATTGCTTATTTCTCCCATAAAAAAGCATTTTCATTTAAAGTGCTTGTTTCTCTTAAAATTTCATTAGGTGTATAATCGGCTTTATACATTAAAGATTGACAATTTTTTACATAATATCCTAAATAAATATATTTAAGATTTAAATTTTGTGCAATTTTAATCTCGCTAAGTAAAGAAAATTTACCCAAAGACAAATGAGAAAAATCAGGATCATAAAAACAATAAATACTCGAAATTCCATCTTTTAAAATATCAATAAAATCAACACAAACCAATTTTCCATCTACATAAAAATCAAGCTCACCGCCAAATTCATAAGCACCATCTACATAAAGATTATAATACTGTCTATAGCTTAATTCACTAGCCTTCCATTCGCGTTTTTGCTGCATAAATTTATGATATTTATCATATAAAAATAAATGCTCATTTGAAATATATGGGGATTTTAATATAATTTTTGTATTGGCGTTTTTATTTAAAATTCGGCGATATTGCTTACTAAAATGAAAATTTAAAGCATCAATTCTAAGACTTAAACACTCTTTACAACCATCACAAATTGGTCTTAAAAAATACTTTCCAAAACGCCTCCAGCCTCTAAAAATCAGTTCTTGATTTAGTAAGGCTGAGCAATTTTGGATATATTTGTATTCCATTTTGCATTTTGTATCTTTTAGATACGAACATTCATCTTCTAGGGTGCAAAAAGGAATTTCTTCTATCATTTCATTCTTTTGATATCAGAATTTTTGATAAAATTTTCAAATTCATCAATAAGCTTTTCCTCTTTCAAAAAAATTTCTTCAAATTCTTTTTTATCTTTATCAACTTGCGAAATTTGAGCTTTAATTTCGCCAAATTGTGTCAAGTCATTTTTCAAACTCACTCCACTTTTGCTAGACTTATTTTTTGGTTTTTCAGACTGTTTTTGCTCTTTTTCTAGGCTTTTTTTGATATCTTTTAAACTGTCTAAAAAATCCATTATTTTCTACTTTCTCTAATTTTTTTAAGCGTCGCCGCAATCGCAGCAATAACTTCTTCTTTATTTTCTTGATGACGATCTTCAGTGTTTTCTAGCAATTCTTGCATATGCGTTTCGATAAAAGAAGTGTCAAAATAACCACGACGAAATTCACGCGTTTTAGTAATGGCAATTAAAAACGGAATGGTTGTTCTTATATCATCAATGACAAATTCTTTCAAAGCGCGTTCTAGTTTATTTACCGCCAAATCATAACTTGTAGCTTTGATAATAAGTTTTGCAAGCATAGAATCATAAAAAGGAGGCACGGTATAATCTTTATAAATATGACTATCGACCCTTACAGAAGGACCTAGAGCTGGATAATACTCTCCGATTTTACCCGGACTTGGAATGAAATTTTTCCATACATTTTCAGCTGTAATTCTTGCCTCAATTGCAAAACCTCTAGGTTTAATATCGCTTTGCTCTAAATCTAAAATTTCCCCACCTGCAATACGAATTTGACGCACGATTAAATCAACACCCGTGATCTCTTCTGTCACTGGGTGCTCGACTTGAATTCTTGTATTCATCTCCATAAAATAAAAACGGTTATAATCATCAAGCAAAAACTCTATAGTTCCAGCATTAGTGTATCCTACTGCCTTTGCAGCGGCAACTGCGGTTACACCCATAGTTTTTCGTAAATTATCAGAAATCCCAGGACAAGGAGCGATTTCAATGACTTTTTGATGGCGGCGTTGGATAGAACAATCCCTTTCGCAAAGATGGATAATATTACCATAATTATCGCCCAAGATTTGAAACTCGATATGGCGAGGATTTACCACATATTTTTCCATAAAAACTTCATCATTATTAAAATAAGTCAAAGCCTCTCTTTTACAAGCTTCAAAAGATTTTTCTATCTCACTTTCATCATGAACAACACGAATTCCACGACCCCCGCCACCACCGCTGGCTTTTAAAATAATAGGATAGCCTATTTTTTCTGCAAAAGTTTTAATTTCATCCATAGAATAATCATTCAACTTTTCAGTACCTGGAACAATTGGAATTCCATTTTTTGCCATTAAATTTCTTGCAATATTTTTATTTCCCATTTTATGTATAACTTCAGACCTTGGACCTATGAAAATAATCCCTGCATCTTCACAAGCTTTGGCAAATTCATAATTTTCACTTAAAAATCCATAACCTGGATGTATAGCATCAGCCCCACAAGCCTTAGCAATTTCTATTATCCTTGCAACATCTAAATACCCTCTTATGGCATCTGTACCTATACGATAAGCCTCATCAGCAATTTTTACATGTAAGCATTCACGATCAGGTTCAGTAAAAACCGCTACACTCTTAATATGCAAGTCCCTACAAGCACGAATTACTCTAACGGCTATTTCAGCACGATTGGCAATTAAAATTTTGTGTATCATGATAAAACCTTTTAAAGCATTAAAAATTTAAATTATAAACAAAATACTTTAAAAGCTAATTTAAAATATTAAAAGCCAAAAATTTATTCAAAATTTTATTTTCATTTTTACACTTTTATTTTGCACTTATTTTAAGAGATTTTTTTATAAAATAATCGTTTATTTTATAAAAATGAGGGACATTTTGGCTGATAAAAAATTGTTTTATATCGCTTCAACATTAATTGCTATAGGTATTGTTTTTTCCTATTCTCTTACGGCTTTTACTGTACTTTATTTTGAATACGGCGAATTTCATTTTTTTATAAGGCAACTTTTTTTTGGAGTGAGTGGAATTTTAATTATGTTTTTCATTTCAAAATTAAATCCTAATAATCCCAATTCTTACAAACCCATCACTTTTTTACTGATATTTTCGGTAATTTGTATCATTATCTTGCCTTTTTTACCTTCTTCTCTTGCTACAGCAAGTGGTGGTGCAAAACGCTGGATAAGACTTGGGCCTATTTCAATTTCTCCGGTTGAATTTTTTAAAATTGGACTCATTTATTTTTTAGCTTGGAGTTACACAAGACGCATTGATGATAGTAAAAAAGCCATTAAGCACGAAATTTTGATTTTATTGCCTTATTGTATCGTTGCGACTTTATTGATAGGCTATATTTACATGACTCAAAATGACTTAGGACAGAGCGTAATTTCATTTTTCATCATTTTAGCTTTGGCTTTTTTTGCAGGAGCGAGTAAAAGATTATTTGCCTTTGGGCTTGTCATTATTGCAATGATTGGAATTTTAGTTATTTTTAGCAACCAAAGAAGAATTCAACGCATTACAAGTTGGTGGGGAAATATACAAGATGCTTTCTTGCCACTTTTTCCTGACTGGATAGCCAACGCATTAAGAGTGAGTGCAAATTCTGAACCCTATCAAATTTCACACTCCTTAAATGCTATAGCACATGGGGGAATTTTTGGCGAAGGTTTGGGACTTGGAATTTTTAAATTAGGTTTTTTAAGTGAAGTGCATACAGACTTCGTTCTTTCAGGTATTACTGAAGAGATAGGCTTAGTGGGACTGAGCTTTGTTTGCTTTTTGTATTTATGGATGATTTTAAGAATTTTTAAAATAGCTGGGCGTTGCGAAAGTAAAATTCACTTCATCTTTTGCTCCGGAATTGCACTTTTGCTTTTATTCTCATTTTTTATGAATGCTTTTGGCATCATTTCTCTGACTCCGCTTAAAGGTGTTGCGGTACCACTTTTAAGTTATGGAGGAAGTTCAATGTGGGCCATTTGTATAGGACTTGGATATGTATTAATGATTTCAAAAAAGGTTAAATTATGAAAATAGCAATCACAGGCGGTGGAACAGGCGGACACTTAAGCATAGCTAAATGCATACTAGAAAGTGCAAAAAAAAGAAATTTAGAATGCATTTACATAGGTAGTCAAAATGGACAAGATAAGGCTTGGTTTGAAAATGAAGATAAATTTGAGGCAAAATATTTTTTATCCAGTAGCGGTGTTGTGAATAAAAAAGGATTTGGAAAATTAAAATCTTTTATCCATATCCTAAAACTAAGTTTTGAATGCAAGAAAATTCTTAGACAACACAATATCCAAGCGGTTTTTAGCGTAGGCGGATACAGTAGCGCTCCTGCAGCTTTTGGTGCGATTTTTTCTCGCACTCCACTTTTTATCCACGAGCAAAATTCAAAAAAAGGCAGTTTAAATTCTTTACTCAAGCCTTTTAGCAAAAAATTTTTCAGTGCTTTTGAAAATACATTTTGTCCTTATCCTGTGGATGAAAAATTTTTTAACAGTGCTAGAAAACGAAGTGAGCTTAAAAGCATTATATTTTTAGGTGGCTCACAGGGTGCAAATTTTATCAATCAACTTGCATTAAAACTCGCCTGTGAACTTAACGCAAAAGGCATTAGCATCATTCATCAATGTGGTAAAAATGATTATGAGCTTTGCAAAAAAGAGTATGAAAAATTAAACATACAAGTAGATCTTTTTGCCTTTGATAATCACTTGGAATTAAAAATGCAAAAGGCAGATTTAGCTATCTCAAGAGCTGGTGCTAGCACGCTTTTTGAACTTTGCGCTAACACCTTACCTGCACTTTTTATCCCTTTTGCTTACGCGGCAAAAAATCATCAATACTTCAATGCGAAATTTTTACAAGATAAAGCTTTATGTCAAATTTTCACCCAAGAGCAAGCCAAAAATGAAAATGCTATTTTAAAAGCAATTTTGGCAATGAATTTAGAAGATATTTCTTCAAGATTAAAAGATATTGTGCAAAAAAATGGAGCGGATTTTATGCTCCAAGAAGTTCTCTAGCTAATTCTTTTGCACCTTTTAAATCCACTTTCCCAGAACCAAGAAGTGGAATTTTTTCAACTCTTAAATAATGACTCGGTTTAAAAATTGCTGGCATAGCAGAAGTTTTTATCTGTGCGCAAAGCTCTTCATACTCATTTTCATTGCATTCAAGCAATAAAACTATCATCTCGCCTTTCTTTTCTTCTTCTAAAGCTACAGCACAGAATTTTATATCCTTTCCAGAAAGGTTTTTGGCAATTTCTTCTTCCAAAGCCCCTAAAGAAATCATTTCTCCACCGATTTTAGCAAAACGAGAATATCGATCAACAATATATAAAAATCCATCATCATCTAAATGCCCTTTATCGCCGGTTTTATACCAACGAATATCATCAATATCAACAATAACCTCATCGGTTTTTTCTTTATCATTAAGATAACCCACCATAACTTGATGTCCGCCAACCAAAATCAAACCGTCTTCGTTGTTTTTTAAAGTTTCTAAAGTATTAGGATCAACAATCCTTACAGCCGTTCCAGGCAAAGGCATTCCCACACTTCCTTCTTTAGTACCTCTATGACAAACCCAATAATCCACATCAAATTTATTTGGTAAATTCACACTGGCCACTGGAGTCGTTTCAGTCGCCCCATAACCCTCATAAATTCTTTTATGAAATTTCATCTCAAAAGCTGTTCTTACCTCACTCTTAAGTTTTTCAGCGCCACTAACAACAACACGCAAGCTTTCAAACATCAAAGCATCAAGTTTTTTATTTCTTGCATAAATTCCAAGAAAAGTAGAAGTTCCACACATAATCGTAATATTATTTTTAGCTACAGCCTTTGCAACGCCCAAAGCATCGGTTGGATCTGCAAAAGTCACGCTAATAATAGAATCTAGAAGCGGTAAAAAAGTTGTTACGCTTAAACCAAAAGCATGGAATGGCGGTAAAGATGAAAGCATAACATCGTCATCTTTTGTACAAAGCACATCAGAAATTTGAGAGATATTACTTAAAATATTTCTATGATTTAACATCACACCTTTTGGCTGTCCCTCACTTCCGCTGCTAAAGAGTATAGCTGCAACTGCGAGATTATTATTTTGTGGAGAAAAAATACTTTTTAATGCAAAAGATGGCAAAAAACTCGCCATAGCCAAAAAGCTTAAAATTTTTAATTTTTTAGCTTTAAATTCCGCAACAATATCTTCCATATAAACCCAATTTATATCCGTGCCAAATTCAAAGTAAACGCCTTTATTGTTAAGTTTTTCAAGGAATTTTCTTGAAGTATAAATTTGCTTAATGCCTGCATTTTCAATTGCCGCGTTTAAGGCCTTATTTCCTGCTGTGAAATTTAAATTTACAACGATTTTTTGCGCAATGAGTGTGGCAAGATTACACATTGAGCTCGCCATTGAAGCAGGCAATAAAATCCCTACACACTCTTGTGGTGGAGCATAAGCTCCTTGTTTGGGTTTAATATCAAATTTTTGTGTATTTTTCTTAATTTCCAAAGAAAGCATTAAAGTAAGTGCCAAAAGCCTTCTATAAGTCATACTGCCTGTGATAGTATCAATGATAGCAATGCGAGAAAGATTTCTCTTCGCATTATCAATCCAAACCCTAGCAATGGTTTGCATCGCAAGACATTGAGATTCCCACGCTTTAAAAGAAAGCTCAAAAACCTTGCTTTTAACCTCTTCTTTAGTTGAATGAATACTCATAATTTTTCCAAACACAATAGCAATATTTCTCTTACTTAAACTTCTATGTCTTGCAGAAAATTCCTCATCACTTCTTGAAAAACTACTACCCCAAAGACCGCGGATATAAAAAGGCAAAATCACGCTTTCACTTTCTTCTAGCATCTTACCAATATGCTCAAAACCTGCTTTAAATTCATTTAAATGTCCGTGTCTTGAAAGCACACCTTCTGGGAAAAGACAAACCACTTCACCCTTTTTAAGATAACTAGACACAAGCTCAAAAGCACCTTTACTTGCCCCACTTGACACGGGAATAACCCCAAAACGATCTAAAAAAATGCGTATATACCATTTTGAATAAATGCTACGCTCCATTACAAAATGCACTTTTCTAGGCATAGCCATTTGTACTATAGCCCAATCTATAAATGAAACATGATTTCCAAGCAATAAAACTCCACCTTTTTCAGGCACATTTTTAAACCCTTCTACCAATAAATCATATCTTTGAAAAAATGCAAAACTTACCAATAAGCGCACCAAAGAAAAAGGCAATTTAAATACCACATAACAAGCACCAAAAAAACTTACCAACATAATAAAATAAAATAAATTTTCAACCCTTAATTCAAAATACGCACATAAAGTTGCAAAAATTAAAAACACCAACATGCTGACATTTTGTATGAAATTATTGCCTGCTAGAATTTTTCCTAAGTCATTTTCTTTGGCATAAAATTGCATTAAAGAATTTAAAGGAATGATAAAAAATGCTCCACACAAACCAAAGAAAAAGAAAATGATAGAATGAATATACAAGCTTTCAAAATGAGGAGTTAAAAAAGTTGCAAGAAAGACACCTAAAGCTCCAAATGGAATAAGACCTAGTTCGATATAATTTTTAGAAAAACGCCCAGCAATTAAAGAGCCAAAAATAACGCCAATTCCAGAACAAGCCATTGTAATTTGCACAAAAAAAGTATTCTCTTCTAGCAAAATACTTTTTGTAAAATTAGGAAAAGCTACTAAATAAAGCTGGGAAATAGACCAAAAAAGTGCGATACCTACTACACAAAGCCAAATAATTTTATCCTTAGTAATAAGTTTGATATTTTCCTTTAAATACTGCCCTTTTAAATATCTGTCTTTATCAAATTTAATATCTAAAGTTTCTTTTAATTTAGGCAAACGATACGCCATAAAAAGCTCAAAACCAGCAAATAAAATCAACAAAAATCCCAAAGGGGCAATTTGTCTCAACACAGCATTTTGATCACTTAAATTTGGATCATAAAGTAACTCAAAACTAAAAGAAAATACGCTCATACCGGCTAAAATAGCCACTATACTAACAGCTGAAATTGCACCATTTCCTAAAGCAAGCAAATCTTTTCCAACTAATTCTTTAATATAACCATATTTAGCAGGAGAGTAAATTGCAGACTGCACTCCCATAATAAAAGTCATAACAAAAGCGAGCCAAAAAGCCCCGAGAAAATAACAAATACAAATAATACAAGTTAAAGCAACTGAAAACCAAGCTGAAATTTTCATCACAGAATTTTTTGGAAATTTATCAGCCAAAAAGCCAGAAGGGGAAAGCACCATAATGAAAGGAAGTATCATTAGAGCATTAACGATTGAAATTAAAAATAATTGTTCAGGACCTGTGTAAATTTTATATATAGTATTTTGGATAATGATTTTATGCCCCAAATCTACAAAGGCATTAATAAAACCAACAATTAAAAAAGGAATAACTCCATAAATTTTTAACAAAGACATAACTATAATCTCCATTTTTTAATAAAACAAAGATTATAGCTAAAATTTGCTTTTAAAATTTAATCAAAAACAAATTTCAGTCAAAAGCAAATCCAAAAGATTAATGCAAGCTTTCTATATAAGCCATAGCACTAAGTGCCGCTACTGCTCCATCTCCTGCTGCGCAAATAACTTGTTTTGGGGCGTCTTTTCTAAGATCTCCTGCTGCAAAAAGCCCTGCAACACTTGTTTGCATTTTAAGATTTACACTTACTTGTCCGCCTTCTTCCATATCACACAAAAAGCTTCCATTGTCTTGCTTTAAAATTTCATTTCTTACATTCAAGCCTACAAAAGTGAAAATCCCAGGCACATTTAAATCCCTAATGCTACCATCTTTTAATTTTATTTTTACACCCGTAACACCCATTTTATCGCCATATACCTCATCAACGCTAGCACTAGTAATAAGCTCAATTTTTTCATTTTTCTTTACTTTTTCAACAGTTGACGGAGCAGCTCTAAATTCATCTCTGCGGTGAATCAAATAAACTTTAGAACAAATATTTGCTAGATACAAAGCTTCTTCTAAAGCCGTATCGCCACCACCTAAAACCGCCACTTCTTTATTTTTATAAAAAAATCCATCACAAGTCGCACAAGTACTCACACCTTTACCAAAAAATTCATCTTCACCTTTAAAACCTGCTCTTTTTGGTGCAGAACCTGTACAAACAATCACTGCTTTCGCAAGCTCACTTTTACCACCTTCAAGCTTTATAGTAAAAGTTCCATCAGCATTTTTACTAACTTGTTCCACGCCTACCATTTCGTGCTTTAAGCCAAAACGCATGCATTGCTCACTCCAAGGTGCCATAAAAGAAATTCCATCCATAACTTGTGCTACACCTGGATAATTTTCGATTTCAGAACTTGAAGTAATTTGACCTCCTGGCATACCTTTTTCAAACATCACTACATTTTTAAGTCCACCTCTTGTGGCATAAAGTCCAGCACTAAGTCCAGCAGGACCTCCACCTATAATTGCTACATCTAACATTGTTTTTCCTTTATTTTTGATTTTTATTGATAATGATATACAAATTATTCTTAATAGTAGTTAATAAAAATTATTATTTGATAAAAAAGAAGATTAAAGTCAGAAAAAGCCACAAAAAGTGGCTTAAAATTATAATAAAGAATTGAGTTTATCGCTAATTGCTTGTTTTGATTGTGCACCCACAAGTTGATCTACCACTTCACCATTTTTAAAGAAAATAAGCGTAGGAATAGAACGAACACCAAATTCTGCAGCCAAATCGCCTTGTTCATCGGTGTTTACTTTGCAAATTTTTGCCTTTCCATCAAAATCATTTGCAAGCTCATCAATAACTGGAGCAAGCATTCTACAAGGTCCGCACCATGGTGCCCAAAAATCAACCAATGCTACACCTTCTTTTGCTTCTGCAAAATTCTCAGAAGTTAACTCAATATATTTTCCCATAATTTTCTCCTTAAATTTTTATTTGCTATTTTAATCAAATAAAAAAAATATTAGCTTAAAAACTGATATTTTCAGCAAATTCTATCACATCATTTTTAATACAAATGAGATCAAGTTGAAAATCGTTGCAAATTCCTTTTTTGAGCGTATAAAATTCAATAGTCTTTAAAATCTTTTCATATTTTTTAGCATTCAAGCGTTCAGCGACTTCATAATCTCCTGCAGTACTTTTTACTTCTATAAAATGCAAAATTTCATTCTTTTTAGCAATGATATCTATTTCACCAAATTTAGAATGAAAATTGCGTTCTATAATTTTATAGCCTTGCTTTTTTAAAAATTTACAAGCTCTATCTTCTGCCTTCATGCCAAAAAGATATTCAGCTAAACCCATTAATCTTCGATTCTTATCATAAAAACATCATCTTTTACAAATTCTTGTTCTTTAAGTTTTTGCATTAAAATTTGTATATTTTTTTCATAAGTTTGATGTGTTACAAAAAATAACACTGCGGAATTTTCCTGCTCTTTTTTAGGTTTTTGCAAAAAGCTATCAATAGAAATTTCATGCTCACTCATCATTTGAGTAATTTTAGACAAAACCCCGATTTTGTCTTCTACTTTTAGTCTTAAATAATATTTTGTATAGCTTTCTTCTTTTGGCAAAAGCTTATATTTAGTATCATTTAAGTAGCCAAAAATAGCAGAATTTTTTTCTTTTCTAGCTATGTCTATTAAATCCGCTATCACTGCACTTGCAGTAGCCTTGCCACCCGCTCCTGCTCCATAATACAAACTTTCGCCTAAAACATCTCCATAAATACTAATAGCATTCATCACGCCATCTACTTTGGCAAGCATTTTATCACGACTCATCATCGCAGGATGCACGCGAAGTTCTACTTTATCATCTTTAATTTTTGCAATACCCAAATGTTTAATCGTGTATTCAAATTCATTAGCAAAATAAATATCCTCATCACTCACTTTGCTAATACCTTCTATTAAAATATCTTCAGGTTTTGCACGCAAACCATAAGCAATATTAGCCAAGATTAAAAGCTTATGTGCTGCATCTTGCCCTTCAATGTCAAAAGTAGGATCAGCTTCTGCATAGCCTAATTCTTGTGCTTTTTTTAGCACAGAATTAAAATCAATACCCCCTTTACTCATTTGGGTTAAAATATAATTGCTAGTTCCATTTAAAATTCCTTTAATGCAAAAAATATTATTTGCACTTAATCCTTCTTTTAAAATTTTTATAATAGGAATTCCACCTGCAACACTAGCCTCATAACCAAAAGCTGTATTTTGGGCTAATTTTTCTAGCTCTTCTCTATGATAAGCAAGCAAAGCTTTATTGGCAGTAACTACTGCTTTTTTTCTTTGTAGAATTTCGCTAATTAATTTCAAAGGTGTTTCAATACCACCCATAAGCTCTACAAAAACATCAATATCATCGCGGTTTAAAATTTCTTCTATATCATTTACCACAGGTATTAAAGCATTTTTTTTAGTACTTCTTGCTAAAGCTACAACAGGGATTATTTCTTCATTACACCTTGCTTTAATAAGCTCTTGATTTTTAAGTAAAGTTTCTACAACTGCACTTCCTACAACTCCATAACCTAAAATTGCTACTCTCATTTATTCTTCTTTTAAATATTTTTTAATATTTCTTGCAGCTTGTCGGATACGATTTTCATTTTCTATTAAAGCTATTCTTACATACTCATCACCCGCTTCACCAAAACCAATACCAGGGCTTACTGCCACACTTGCACTTTGCAAGAGTTGTTTTGAAAATTCTAAACTCTTTAAATGCATTTTACTTTCAGGTAATCTTGCCCACACAAACATACTTGCCCTTGGTTTTGAAAGCTTCCAACCAGCATTTTCAAAGGCTTCAAGTAAAATATGCATTCTTTTATCATAAGTAGCCCTAATTTCATCAACACATTTTTGATCCCCATCTAAAGCTATAGTAGCAGCTACTTGTATAGGTGTATACATACCATAATCAAACCATGATTTTATCTTCTTAAGTGCAGCCACTAAGCGTTTATTGCCCACAACAAAACCCACACGCCAACCTGCCATATTATAAGATTTTGAAAGCGTATAAGTTTCTACTGCTACATCTTTTGCGCCTTCTACTTCTAAAATAGATGGAGTTTTATACTCATCATAAGTAAGATCTGCATAAGCAATATCTGAAATAATATAAAATCTTTCTTTTTTAGCAGTTGCAACAAGTCTTTCATAAAAGCTTTTTTCGCAAGTCACAGTGGTAGGATTGTGTGGAAAATTTACCACTACATATTTTGGACGCGGAATGCTTTCATGTAAAGTTCTATTTAAATCTTCAAAAAATTGATTTTCATCAAGCTCAAATTTTTCATTATAAATTAAAGGCATTTTAGCCACATTTCCCCCTGCAATGATAAAAGCTTGAGTATGGATAGGATAAGCAGGAGTTGGTACTATAGCAACATCGCCAGGATTAATAATCGCTCTTGCTAAATTTACAAAGCCTTCCTTAGAACCCATAGTAGCTACCACTTCGCTATCTGGATCTAAATTCACGCCATATTTTCTTTTATACCAATTACAAATGGCTAAACGGAGTTTATAAATTCCCATAGAAGTTGAATAACCCGAAGTCTTGTCTTTGTTTGCACTTTCACAAAGCTTATCAATGATGTGTTGTGGTGTTTTGCCATCAGGATTTCCCATAGAAAAATCGATGATATCTGCTCCAGCTCTTCTTGCTGCCATTTTGATTGCATTTACTTCTGCAAAAACATAATTTGGAAGTCTTTCTATGGTATTAAAATGAATTTCTTCAAACATTTTGTCTCACTTTTTTAGATAAATAGTTAAACCTCTGCGTATATTATCAAGAGTAAATATATCGCCTATAATAGCATAAACTGCACCGCTGGGAATAAAATCTTTAAATTTATCACTTTTCGTAGAGCTTTGAACCGCACGAATTAAATTTAAATTTTGATCCAAAAATATAATTTTTGCAAACCATACATCCATAGAATTTGAGGTAATTTCTATACTTTTTGCACCTTGCAACAAAACAATATAATCTCTTAAAGGTTTCTCTAAAACAACCTCTTCATTTAAAGGCACATTCACATTAGGTTTTAAAAAAGCTTTTGAGAAATCTAGAGTATATTCGTAATCAAAAGCTCCCACTTTTTGAACATCTTCAATAAAAACAGAATTTTGTTTTAAAAGATTATAAAAACTTCCAGAATCAAGAATATACTGAGATTGCACTTCTATCTGATAAAAAATATTGCCGTCTCTTAAACTTAAATCAATGGGAGTAAAATAAATAAAACCTGAATTATTTAAAGCATCGTTAACAATCTTAAAAAAAAGTATTCCCTCAGTTTTTGCTTTAAAAGAAATTCGCATTGTAGCTGGTTCTTTTAAAGCAAAATCAATCAAAGAATTAATCTTAAGCGTTCTTGTGATTTTATCAATATCTAAATTTCCATTTGAATCTTGATAATTTTTATTATCAAATAAAGCTCTTAATTTATTTTGTTTGCTTACATCATCTACCATATGCTCTGCAAGTTCAAGTGCTGTTAATGCCAAAAGTTGATTTGATAAAAATACAATAATAAAAAAAAACCTTACCATCCCTTGCCCTTATTATATTTTGCAAACTCAGCTAAATCTATATTTCTTATGGTATTATCACGGATAATAAAGCGCTTTAGCTTTCCTGCAGGATACTTAAATTCATTGCCATTTTCATCAATCATTGTAATGGCATTAGTTCCAATGACCATCAATCTATCTCCGCCATTAACAAGATTGACACTAAATTTTTTATTTTTTACAAGGGAAGTTTTTTTAAGGGTTTTTATATCTATAAATCCCACCCAAATTTTATCCGAGCTTGCAAATTGGGCTTCACTAAATTTTGGTTTTACGAGCTCTTCTTGAATATTTACATCTTCTTGACTTATATTATTTTCAATATTCTGATCCGTATTTTGTGCAAACAAAGTCGGCGCAGAAGTATTATTTTCCAAAACTTGCTCCTGTTCTTTACTTGCATTTTGTTCAATGAGATTATCCTCTGCATTTTCCGCCAAAACAAGAGCATTATCATTTTCTTGCATATCTTTTTGGATTGATTGATTATCTACCACAACAACACCATTTTGCAAAGGAGTACTTTCTTCGGAATTTGCAATACCCGCTTTATTGCTAATCAAAGAAATCACATCATAATAATACACCCCACCGCCTATTACACCAACAATAATAAATCCTATAAACCACTGCCAAAGACCGGAATTTTTACTCGCATACGCATCAAGTTTAGGAATGATAATGGTTTTGCTCGCTGGCTTTAAATTTGATGCATTTTCTTCCAAATAAGCATCGAATTCTTCCATAAATTCAGTAAAATCAATGTCGTATTCTTTGCTTAAAATTTTTAAAAAGCCTCTGACATTAAATCGTTGCAAAGTTGCAAAATCTTTCTGTACCAATGCTTCTAAAAAATCATATTCAATTTGAGTTCTTCGAACCGCTTCTTTTAAATCCAAATTTTGTATTTTGTTAAAATTATCCATTAACCATCCTATCACAAAGTATTGCAAATGCGGCGCTTACATTAAGGCTATCAAAACTATTTTTCATTGTAATACCCACACATTCATCGCATTTTTTTACTATCTTTGGTGCTATACCAAAACCTTCACTTCCTAAAATTAAAGCCTTTTTTTCCTTTATTTTTACCGTGTGTATGTCTTTTCCGCTGCCATCGCTAGCGTATAGATAAAAACCTTGCTGTTTTAACTCATTTAAAACACTTGAAATATCTTTAGTTGCAACTATAGGTAAATCAAGCGCCGCACCACTACTTGTGCGTATCACTCCTTCCATTGCCAAATTTTCACCAATATAAATCAAAGCATCAACACCCAAAGCATAAGCCGTTCTTGCTATGGCTCCTATATTTCCAACATCACTTAAACCGTAAAGTATGACGATAAATTGAGCGGATTTTACCTTAGAAAAGCATGCAAATTCATAATCTTTTATATCCATTAAAAAGCCTTGATGATTTCCACCCTTTGCATAAGCTTGCGCAGTTTTAAAATCAAGTCTTTTAACCTTAAATCCCGAATTCGCAATTAACCTAAAACTCTCTTTATCGCACTCTTTAGCAAGATAAAGCTCATTGACTAATTCTTTGTGATTTTTTAAAATATAAAAAAATATTTGTTTGCCATAAACTACCATTGAAAAATAATATCTAAAATTTACTTAAATGTAGTTTTTGATATATTTCTTTTGCATTTTTTCCACTTAATTTGGCTAATAATTTACTTTTTGTCTTTAATGGTAACTCAAGTTCTAAAATATCACTCTCACATAAAGCTCCTTGAGTGAATTCTTCCCCATTTTCTTTTATCACAACAACCCACTCGCCATTTAAATTATGATTTTTAAGTTCTGTAACTAAATTTTGTGCGGTATTTTTGAATTTTTTTTCAAATTTTTTAGTCGCCTCTTTAATGGCAAAAATTTCTCTTTGAGGTTCTAATTTTGCAATACTTTCTATAAGATCTAAAATACGTTTAGGAGACTCATAAATCACACTTGGATAAGGATTTTTCAATACTTTTTCTAAATCTTTTTGTCTTTGTCTGCCTGTATTTGGTAAAAAACCCATAAAAATAAATTCTTTTTTACAAAAGCTTGAGCTTACGATAGCAAGTAAAGCCGCATTTGCACCAGGTAAAACCTCATAAGGAATTTGATTTTCCCAAGCAAATTGTATTAAAGATTGTCCTGGATCGCTAATACCAGGCATTCCTGCATCGCTCATAAATATAATATCTTGATTAAAAAAATCAATATCTACTCTTGCAAAAAATTCTTTTTCATTATGAGTATGAAAAGAAAGATAAGTTTTGGGCTGAATTTGAAGTTTGTATTTAGAATTTAACAAAGCAATTAAAGACTTAGCAACTCTTGTATCTTCGCAAATTAAAATTTCGCAAGTCTTTAAAAGCTCTAAAGTACGAAAAGAAATATCGCTTAAATTTCCTATAGGAGTAGGAATAAAATAAAGCATTATTGCATTGCGTATTTTTTCTTAAATTTCTCTACACGACCTGCCGCATCTACGATTTTTTCGCTACCTGTAAAAAAAGGATGGCAATTAGAGCAAATATCTACTCTTAACTCATTTTTATTAGACTTTGTTGTGAAAGTGTTGCCGCAAGCACAACTTACTTTGCATTCTACATATTCTGGATGTATGTCTTTTTTCATTGAATTTTCCTTAGTAATTGTTAGAAAAAAATAAGAAGTAATTATAATAAATTAAAATAAAAATAACTTTAATTTAAGCTAATTTTTAGTTAAATTAAAATTTTTGCACTCAAGGCTATTAAAGCTGTTTGTGATTTTAAAATATTTTGACATTCAAGCCTTACTTTTTGCGTAAAGCATCTACGTTCTGCCTGTGAAAATCCTCCTTCAGGGCCTATGAAAAAAATCTTTTCTTTTGGCTCTTTAATCTCTTGCAAATTTTGTCCTTCAAAATCTAACAAAATCACATTTTGATATTTTTGGCAAAAGCTTTTTATGTCTTTAAAAATTTCAAATTCCATTAAATGCGTGCGTCCGCATTGTTCACAAGAATTAATCAAAATTCTCTCATAACGCTTTAAATCAAGCTTGAAATTTTTTTGTGAAAACTCCGCATAAACGAGTATTAATTTCCCCACGCCAAGCTCATTCAAAAAAGGCAAAGTTTTTTCTAAAATTTTCGTATCAATCACAGCCAAAGCTATACTAAATGGGTATTTTTGTTCATAAGTTTGTGAGTGACTTTTTAAATGCAATTTGCAAAAATTTCTGCCTATTTCTATAATTTCATAGCCGTATAAAAACTCGTCTTTTAAATTTCTCAAAAAAAGCTCTTGTCCAACTTTAACGCGTCTTGCTTTAAGATGTAAAAAAGCCTCATTTTCAATTAAAAGCTCTAAATTTTTGGCATCTTGATGGTATAAAAATTGCATTTTAAAAATAATTTTTCAATAAAGTAGGAAAAAACAAAAGGAAAATTTCAACAAAAATTACAAAAAAACTGATTTTTCTAAATTTAGCATATCTTCTTAAGCGCCTAGCTGTCTTAAACTGCTTGAAATGAAAAATAGCCAAAAATAAAATAACACACCATGAAAAAATCATAGACCAATAATAAGCATTCATTTGAAAAAATTTCAAAGCCAACAGTAAAGAACCCGTAAATAACACTACAGCTAAAAATAAATAATAAATTGGCAAAAACAAACGAATGCGTTTAATAAAAACAAATTCGCTCGTTAAACGATCTTGGGTAAGCATAAGATACAACGCCATTAAAAAACCACTCGCATACAGACTATAAACATGCAAAGCAATAAAAAATTCCTGTGCTTGCATTATTCCAAACCTTGCAAACTTTGATTGATATCATCTTCTATAGGTAAAGGTAAATTGTTTTCATTCAACTCGGTTTTTTCATCATTTTGCTCGATTTGCACTACTTCCTCATCGTTGGCTTTATTTTTACTTACATTATCATTTTGCGTGCAAGCGCTGAATAAAAATATTAAAAAAATTCCTAGAAAATATCTCATCACACTTCCTTTTTATTGATAAATTCATAATCTGATTTTAATTTCTCAAAGAAATTTGCGTCTTTCCATTCTGCTATTACTCCTTGTGAAAATTCTATATCATCTAATGAAATTTTAGGCATCAACTCACTATAAGCATCTTCTGCAAAAGCCTGTGCGTAGCCTGTTCTTGTTTCATGAACAATGATAGATTTTAAACTCACACCCTTTTCTCCATTAACCATTATGGTTTTTTTAAGCAAGGTATCAATAAGTATAAAAAAAATACGGCAAAAATTCTCAGCACTGACATTTACAGGCAAAGAAATCCAGCGACTAGAATGCTTTTTCATCTGTGCTAAATATTCCTTATCATCATCTTTAAATAGGGTAATAGTGTGATCAAAGCTATCAACAATTTGTTTGATCTCATCTTTTAATAATCCAAAATCATAAACCATACCCGCATTATCTAAATACTTGCTTTCAAGCAAAATTTCAACCTTATAAGAATGTCCATGTATGCTTGTTTTGCATCTTTTAGAACTGCAAAATCTAACAATATGCGCATTTTCAAATTCAAATAACTTCCGTATAATCAAATTTCTTCCTTAAAATTTTTTAAATTGTAAAATATTTATTTAAATACTCCTTAAATAAAACTTTGAAATATAAAAATGCCTCAAATATAACAAATTGATTAAAAATTCTAAAAAATATTAAATATATTTAATAAAATTTAAAATTATAATTTTTCATTCAATATCATTTTATTTAATTTATATAATATTTTATATATTAAAAATTTATTCATTATCATTTTTTAACTGATAAAAAACATAAAAATTTATATTTTTTTATTTTTTATGAAAATATGTTACAATTATTCCAATTTTTATCAAAAAAGATAAAAAGTAGATATACAAAATCTAAAATTTGGGGAGGTAATAATATAAAAACTTATGGACAATTTAAAATCATAAACAAAAAAATTTGGTTCGATGGATTTCTTTAAAAATATTAAAAGGAGGTCAAAATGCAATTTTTGCAAAATAATAAATTTAAAAAACGCTTATTAAGTCATTCCGCTATTCTGATTTTTGCCCTATTTAATTCTCCATCAATATACGCTCAAGAATGTAGTTTAAATAATGGACAAATCGTAGGCAAAGGCGATAATTCTATTATCACCATAAAAGAAAAAAATAAATACACAATAGATGGCAAAGAATGTAGTTTTGAAGGACAGTTTGATACTGTTGCAGGTGGTATTGGTGATGGCAATACAAATATGATGAATAATAAAATCACAATCAGCAACGGACAAACTATATATAATCTCTACGGCAGCAAAACTAATTCAGGTAGCTCATCAAACAACAAAGTTATCATTGATAATGCACAAGTGATATGGAAAGTTTATGGTGGATACTCTGAATACAAAGATACGGTTTCAAATTTAATTACAATTAGTGATAACTCAATGGCGTAGCTTTGGGCAATAAAGTTGTAATTAATACAAATATGAATACAGAAAAAACTAAATTTTATAAAGAAATTCTTGATGATTATGAGCCACCAGCATGGCCTGATGCTGATCCTGTTGATCCTATATTCCCAGAAGATCCCATTGATAGAGATGTTGTCATTGCAGTAGGTGGCGCCACTCAAGATAATGGAAAAGCCATTCAAAATATAGTCGAGCTTAAAAATGGCGTTGTAGATACAATTATGGGAGGTTCTTCATTTAAGGGCTTAGTCAGTCAAAATTATGTTATTTTAAATGGTGGAATTACTGTTGGCACTGTATATGGCGGTTCATCAACAGAAGGCGTGGTAAATGGTAATATAGTAGAAGTTAAATCAGAACATTATATCTCAAAAGGACCTATAATAGGCGGTTCTTCATCAGCAGGTAGCGTTGAAAATAATATGGTCATAATTTCTGCAGGTGAAATTAAATCAGATATTAAAGGTGGAGAAAATTTTTCATCTCTTCCAAATTCAGGTAATGCGGTATTTATAAAAGGCGGTTCGGTTTCTAATATATATGGTGGATACAATTACACAGATGGGGATATCAATAATAACTACATAGAAATCACAAATGGCATTGTAAATGGCACTATATACGGTGGATACAGCGGCACAACCTTTGAAGACAACAAAAAAGGTATTGGAGTAAATCACAACGCTATAAAAATAGCAGGTGGTACAATCAAACAAAGTATTTATGGTGGCTACTCTCTTTCCAATACAGAAGTAAAAGAAAATATCGTTGAAATTTATGATGGACATATCAATTCAAGCATCTATGGTGGCTATAGTGATTATAGCAATGTGGAAAAAAATACAGTTGCGATCTTTGGAGGGATAATAACAAAAGATATTTATGGAGGATACAGTCAAAATGGTAAAGCCACAAATAATACCGTAATACTAGCAGGAGGTAAAATTTCTAGCAATATATATGCTTCGGCAAGCGCAAACGAGTCGTCAGGTAAAATTGTCTTGCAAAAAGGAGCAGATGTATCACAGGCGAATTTACATGGTAAACTGAATACTTCAAATTCTTTAATCAATAACACAAACACAACCAATAATACGCTTGAAATTGACTCTTGGTCAGGTTCTATTAACACAATTCACGACTTTGATAATATTCATTTTGCAATATAATTTGGCAAAAAGAGCCTATTTTAACCATCAACAATCTTGCGTCATCAAATATTATCCAAGGCACAAAAATCAATGTCGATAAAATCACAGTTCCAGTAGATACGACTCTGCAAAAAGATGATAAATTAACAATTTTTAATGACAAAGATTTAACTGATAAAATTGACATTCAAAGCGATTCTATTAAAATTTTCCATGGCGTAAGCCAAATGAGAACATCAACAATTAACAAGGAAGATTCTTCTATTTATATTGGCGTAAATGATATCTGGCTTAATCCTCAAAATAAACTTGTTGCAGAAAACAGAGCTGTCGCTTCAGCATTTATAAATCAAGGAAGTGACTTGATTTCCGACAAACTAGATGCTTTATCTTATTCTAATTCTAACGAAATGGGTTTTAATATGTTTGCAAGCACCTATGATAATACTAGCGAATACGACACTCTTTCAAATTTTAAAATCAATGGTTTTTCATCCACGCTTGGAATGGGATATAAAAACGAATTTGACTATTTTAATCTTTCTTTTTTAGCTTTTTATGAAAATTCCATAGGAAACTATAGAACTTATAATAGTTTTGATGGGGAACTATTTAGAGGCTTTGGGGAATTGGAAACAAATGGTGGCGGAATAGCTACAAGATTTGAATTTCATAATGGCTTTTATACCGAAGCAAGTTTAAGAGCAGGAAATTTGAAGTCTTCTATGCAAAATGCTTTAAAAGATGGCAATGGTAATACTTATGGCTATGAATTAAATAGCATCTATTATGGAGCGCATATTGGGGCAGGAAAACAAACTCATATCAATCAAACTTTTAGTCTTGATTTGTATTCTAAACTTTTTTATACCTATACTGATCAAGATAGTTTTAATATAGGCGAGGAAATATTTCATTTCAATGACATCAACAGCACAAGAGCTAGAATAGGTTTGAAAAGTGATGCTAAAATTAATGATAAATTAAAAGCCTACACAGGCGTAGCTTATGAATATGAATTTAACGGTATTGCTAATATGCAAATAAATTCTTACAATCTAAGTGAACAAAATTTGCAAGGTAGTTCTTATATGGCAGAACTTGGGTTTAATTATCAAGCAAGCAAAAATTTCAATTTAGATATAAAAGGCAGAGGATACCTAGGCAAAAGGGAAGGAGTTAGCACAACCTTAACGCTTAATTATAAATTTTAATCCACTCAAAAGGTTTAGTTAAACTAAACCTTTTCTTTATCATTCCAAAGTCTAATATGCAAACGATCGGTGTAGTTAAAACCATTTTTTATACAAAAATCCGCAACGCTCAAAGCATTACTTGCAAGTTCATCAAAATTCGCCCCCATAGGCATACAAAAAATTTCATTAGGTGTTTCTTTTATAATCTCTAAAATTTCTTCTTTTTCTTGTTCTAAATTTTTAGCATCTAAAACAAATTTATAAAAACTATCTTTTGCGTGTTCCTTAAAAGCTTTTAAGGCTTTAAAATTGAGCCTCTTTTCCCTAGAAACACCGCTATTTTCAAGTTTCACACCCAAGGCAAAAACACATTTTTTATAAATTGGATATTGTTTAAAATCAATTTCAATACTAGCATTACTTTCAAAATGCACCTCCAAATTCTCACTCAATAAAGCTTCAATAAAAGCTATAAATTCAGCCTTTTTATAATGCAAAAGCGGCTCACCGCCTGTGATAACGACTATGGGATTTGATTTTTGTTTTAGCTCAAGCACTCTGGCAAATAATTCCTTGGCGTTTAAATTTTTATATTCTTTGGCAAATTCTTTAGTCCAAACTGCTCTGATTGTATCACAACCTATAAGTTTTTGACCGTTTTTTTCTTGCTTAACACCAAAACCAACACAATTAAAATTACAACCCGCAAAACGCATAAAAACAGCCAATCTACCAGCATACTTACCTTCACCTTGTATGCTTAAAAAACTTTCCACTAGCTCCAAATTTTAGCCTCCTGTTTGATAAAAAGCACGAGGTGAAGTTTCATTATCTACTATGCCCCATTTGTTTTTTTCTGGTTTATTTTCTAAAACTTTTTTTAAAACCTCAGCTGCCGCTTTGATGTCTTTATTTCTTACTGCTTTTTTAATGCTTAAAGCCTCCTCATAATATAAGCAAGGTATAAGCAAACCTTCTGCACTCAAGCGAATTCGGTTACAACTTTTACAAAACTCATCACTATGCGGATCGATGATGCCAAATTCATAATCATCAGCCCTATACAAACTTACCGGCGCATTTTGGGTTTTTTGTATAAGATTGATGGAGTATTTTTGACTCAAAATTTTAATGATCTCATCTTTTTTCAAGCCTTGTAGTTTCCCATAGGCGTGTGTATTTTCCATAAATTCAATAAAGCGAATTTGGATATTTAAGTCTTTAGCAAATTCTAAAAGTTTTAAAAGCTCATCATCATTAATACCCTTTAAAGCAACAGTATTAAGCTTAACCTTAAAACCTATAGCAATAGCCTTTTTAATGCCTTTAATTACTTGTTCTAACACTTCTTTTTGTGCGATTTTTTTTGCTTTTTTCGCATCTAAAGTATCTAAAGAAATATTAATACGTTTTAAGCCTGCATCAAAAAGCTCCTGAGCTTGATCTTCTAATAAAAAACCATTTGTAGTTAAGGCTAGATCAATTTTATTATTATAATCATAAATCATTTTAATAAATTTATACAATTCATTTCTAACTAAAGGCTCGCCACCAGTAATGCGAATTTTATTAATGCCACCATCGATTGCCACCTTAACAAACAAAAAAAGCTCTTCAAAACTAAGTAAATTTTCTTTAGGTATGTATTCAAAAGGAATTTTTGGCATACAATATAAACAACGGAAATTACATCTTTGAGTAACAGAAATGCGAAGATAGTCTATTTTCCGACCATATTGATCAATGAGCATAAAAATCCTAATTTAATAATTGTTTAAATTTAAGGGCAAGTTCAACACTTCCAATCCCGATACGCAAATCCTTAGCGATTTGCTCCACACTCTTACCCTCTTTAAAAAGCTCAATAATTTTTTGCTCTTCATTTTCATAGCTTGGACTTAATTTGCTAATGTTTTGTGTCTTTTGTTCTAAATTTAAAATACGATTTTGCTGTTCGTTTTGAAATTCTTCAATGATATACTCAACATTTTTTAAAGAACTTAAAACAGGTGCGATTTTGGCATTTATTTCTTTTTCAAGCATGATTTTTAATTCTTCTTTTAAAAGCACAATATCATAATCTTGCAAACCGCTTTTACCTTCCAACTCCTTGCGCAAAAAATGCTCTTGTTTAGACAAATCTTCAACAATTTTTTCAAGTTGCTCAATCCTGCGCATACTTTCTTTATCTTTAACATAAATAAAAACAAGCATAATCGCCAAAACAACCACAACAACAATCAAAAAAAACACATCATTGCTCATCTTTTCCCTTTAAATTTTTTATCATATCCCTTTGAATTTCAACAACAAAAGCAGAATACACACTTTCATCATCACTTTTAATCTTAATGATCTTTGCAGTATTAGCATCTAAAGCTTTTAAAAATACAGCAATTTTTTGAGAATTTAAATCAAATCTCGCATAATACTCACTCCCACTCTCCAAAAGCTCTTCACTAAATTTCAAGCATTCAAAATTCATCGCACAAATAAAGCCTTTTTGCCCTAATTCAAGTAAAGATTTTTCTTCATTACTTTGCTTAAGACTAACAATATCACTCTTAAGTTCAAGCAATAAATCAAAAACCAAACGCTCTCCCTCGCTAAAATCTGTTCTTGAAGATAATTTTTTCCATTTTGCTAAAGTTTTATTTGCATTCAAATTTAAATATTCTTGCAAAAAAACAGAATCACTCAAATCACTCTTTTGAAATTCTATCTTTAAGCCCGTAGTAAAAAAATTCATTTCCATAATAAATCAACCCAAATAAAAATAAAAAACACCATACTCAAATAGCCATTTAAAGTAAAAAATGCCTTATCAATCTTAGCAAAATTCTTTCTGACAATAAAATGTTCGCTAAGCAAAATAACTCCAGAAATTATCACGCCACATAAAGCAATATATCCTAAAGGCGCAACCCAAACGAATAAAAGCCAAAAAAGCACTGCTAAAAGATGACAAAAAGCAGAGATAAAAAGCGTTGCATTAAGCCCAAATTTCGCAGGTATAGAGTGAAGTCCAGCTGATCTATCATACTCCATATCTTGCAAAGAATAAAGTAAATCAAAACCCGCTGTCCAAAACATCACTCCCAAACACAAAATCACACTATAAATGTGAATTTCACCCATCACAACCACACTTCCTGCAATGGGCGCAAGTCCTAGACAAAAGCCCAAAACCAAGTGTGCCAAAGAGCTAAAACGCTTAAAAAGCGAGTAAATAGCCAAAACAAAAAGTATAGGAAAAGAAAGATAAAAAGCCAAAGCATTGATAAAATAAGAGCTTAAAATAAAAATCAAAGCATTGGCAATAATAAAAGCAATAATGCTAAATTTTCCGATTTTTCCGCTAATATTTGGCCTATCTTTACAACGCGGATTAGGTTTATCAATGTCCTCATCAACAAAACGATTAAATGCCATAGCAAAATTTCTCGCACTTACCGCACAAATAACCCCTAAAATCAAAGCCTTAAAACCAAACCAAGTACTATCATTTACAATCTTTGATGCTACTATCATAGAAGTAAACAAAAAAGGCAAAGCAAAAATAGAATGCTTAAAAACAATCAAATCTAAAATGTCTTTAATTTTCGAATATATCAAATTCATTCTCACTCTTTTTTAGATATTTTTGTTATGATTTTACTAAAATAATTTTAAATTTAGGATATTTTTTAATGTTTTTTGAATTTGCACTCATTGGAACTACAGCTTGCGGAAAAACAGAACTTGCCAATAAACTTGCTTATCATTTCAATGCTTGCATTTTAAGCCTTGATAGCTTGTGTGTTTATAAGCAAATTAATATAGCAAGTGCTAAAACAGACGCAAAGACCCTTGAAGAACTTTGCTATTTTGGAGTCAATTTACTTAATGTAGATGAGCATTTTAATATCGCTATGTTTTTTGAAGAATACAAAAAAGCTAAATCTCACGCCCAAGAAAATCATCGCCCTTTAATCATCACAGGCGGAACAAGTTTTTATCTCAAAGCCCTAATGGATGGTTTAAGCGAAAATATCAATGCTAGCCAAAGTCCTTTAAATAACGATGAAATTTATGGACTTTTAAAACAAATTGATCCTAAGGCAAAAATAGAAAAAAACGATACCTATCGCCTTAAAAAATGGCTTGGAATTTATGAAAAAACAGGGCAAATTCCTAGCGAATTTTTAGCACAAACCAAACAAGAAGCTTTGATAAAAAATTTAGATATCTTTGAAATCACATGGGAAAAAGCTGATCTTGAAAAACGCATTATCCAAAGAACGCATTCTATGCTTGAAAATGGGCTGATTGACGAGGCTAAAGAGCTTTTTGAAAAATACGATGAAAATTTAAAAGCCTTAAATTCCATAGGATTAAAAGAGTGCAAAGAATTTTTGCAAAACAAGCTCACAAAAGAGGAGCTTTGCGAACAAATCATCATACACACAAGACAACTCGCAAAAAGACAAAGAACTTTTAATAAAAAATTTCAAAGCAAGGCTTTAAATTTCGCCCAAGCTTTTGAATTTTTATGCACTAATTATAGTTTATAAATTTTGCTCTTGCAAAGACTGGGCTTGATAATGCGCGATTAAAGGCTCGATGATTTCATCAAACAACCCATCTTGCATAATGGCATCTAAACGATAAAGCGTGAGATTGATACGATGATCACTAATGCGGTTTTGCGGGAAATTATAAGTGCGTATGCGCTCACTTCTATCTCCGCTTCCTACTTGAGATTTTCTTGCTTCGCTTTCTTGAGCTAAGCGTTCATTTTCTTGCATTTCAAAAAGTCTTGCTTTTAAAACTTTCATCGCACTTTCTTTATTTTTATGCTGACTTTTTCCATCTTGATTAACAACGACTATGCCTGTAGGTATATGAGTGATTCTCACAGCAGAATCGGTAGTATTAACACTTTGCCCACCGTGTCCTGAAGAGCGCATTACATCGATTTTAAGATCGTTTGGATTAATTTGTATTTCTATATCATCAACTTCTGGCATCACAGCAACAGTAATGGCAGAAGTATGCACACGACCTTGAGATTCAGTTTGTGGGACGCGTTGAACGCGGTGAGTGCCACCTTCGTATTTAAGTCTTGAGTAAGCCCCTGTGCCCTTTACTAGCATAATAATTTCTTTAAATCCCCCCACACTTCCTTCGCTAGAGCTGACAATTTCAAGTTTATAATCACGGTTTTCAGCATACCTTGCATAAGCTTTTACAAGATCACCAACAAACAATGATGCTTCATCACCACCCGTTCCAGCACGAATTTCAAGAAAAATATTTTTCTCATCATTAGGATCTTTAGGTAAAAGTAGAATTTTTAGCTCTTCTTCAAGCTTTGGTTTTAAGTCTTCTAAATTTTTTAATTCCTCTTTAGCAAGCTCGCCAAGCTCCACATCGCTAAGTAAAATTTTATTTTCTTCTATATCTTCTAAAGTTTTTAGATATTCTTTTGCTTTTAAAACTATGGGTTCTAAATTTTTTTGTTCTTTTGAAAGTGTAGTCATTTTGCCGATATCATTAATGATATCAGTATCACTAAGAAGAGAATTTAACTCTTCAAAGCGTTTTAAAAAAGGCTCTAATTTGCTAGCTAACATTAAAAACTATTAAAAAAATTACGCGATTTTATTAACTAAAAGAGCGAGACGACTCACGCGACGAGATGCAGTTTGTTTTTTAAGAAAACCACGACTTACCATAGCGTGGATACTTTTATTTGCTACTTTTAAAGCTTCAGTTGCCGCTGCTTTATCATTGTTTTGTGCTGCTTCGCGAACTGCTTTTGTGATATTTTTAAGTCTAGTTCTGTAAAATCTATTTCTCTCTGTTTTTTTGATAGTTTGTCTTGCTCTTTTTTCAGAAGATTTATGGTTTGCCATTTTAAGTTTTCCTTTTTTGAAATTAAAGTGCTAATTATAAGCAATAAAAATTGAAAATTTGCTTAATTTAAGTATTTTTTTAGAAATAGCCAATTTTCATCAAAACAAATTTTGCAAGCTCACATCCCAGTCCACAAAATCAAATTTCATCATAACACCATAAATAATCGCACACAAAAGTCCTGCAAAAGCCCCTGCGAGCATATCATCAAGCATTACACCTAAACCACCTTTAGTCTTTTTATCAATTTTTCCTATAATTGAAGGTTTTGTGATATCAAAAATTCTAAATAAAATAAAAGAAAGTATAAAAGCAAAAAGCGTATTGCCACAAATTGCTAAAGCTAAAAAAACTCCAGCAACTTCATCAATCACCACATGTTTATCATCATGAATTCCACTTTGTTTTTCATACTCATCAATGATTTTTATAGATACAAAAAAAATCAAAAACGAAAGCAAAAACAAAGTCGTAATCCCCAAATATTTTAAAATAAAAAAAGCAGGGATTAAAGCCGCAAGAGTTCCAAAAGTCCCAGGGGCTTTTTTAACACAACCTGAATAAAAAAAAGTTACATAAAATTTAATCATAATCACACCATATAAGTCATTTGATAAGTTTTTAAAAGCTGCTCGTAAAATTCTTCATCTTTTCTGCGTTCTACTATTTCACTTGTCACAAAAAGATCATTATAAAGTTTTTGCATATTTTTAAAACGATTTGGGAAAAGATGAGTCAAAATACTTGTTGAAATTTCCCTTCTCATAAAAACTGAAGGAGGAATGATACCAAGTCTTAGTAAATTTCTTAAAGAATTACTGTTGTATTTCATATGATGATGAAGACCGTGTGGGCAAGATTTAGTGCTCACTATCATTTTACACTCTTCGCAAAAAACAAATTCAGGCAAAACAATAATTTCTATGCCACATTCCTTAGAAAAATCATCTAAAATAGTTTGAGGCTGATTGTGATAATAAAACATCCCAAGCCCAGTATGATTTTGCCCCACAACAAGTTTAGTACATCCTAGACTTTTAGCAATAACACTTTCTAAAACCGGATTTAAATGCGAATGAAAAATATCGATATTTTTTAGCGGAAAGACAAAAACGCGATCAGGTGGCAAGTATTTTTGTATAAAATCTTGCAGATATTTTTGTTTCACGCTAAATTCTAAACCATTTTCGCCATAAGATTCAATCAAAAATATCACAACCAAATCTGCCTTATCAATGGTCCATCTAAACATTCTTTCATGAGCTCTGTGTAAAGGATCAAAACTTGAAACAATGGCTGTGATTTTTTGAGCATTGATATTATTTTTCACTCTTATAAAATCTTCTTTGATTTTTTTAATATGAGAATTATAAATTTCAAATTCTCCCCCAATACAAAATTTACCTAAATCATCCAAAGAACAAGTATTTGGGCTAAAAATATCTTTAACATTTTTTGAAGTCTTAAATTTGCTTTTTAAAGTAATTTCCCCAACAACCTTATCTTCACAAACAAACTCTAAAACATCACCAATACGACTTTGCTCTATAATTTTTTCACTTAGTAATGGAGAAAAAGTTAAACTATAAGGTGTAATTTCGCCTCTAAATTTTCCTGTTTGTGCAACTTCATCCCTTTCTTCTTCACTCATTAAATGCGTGCAAGTTCCAAGCATCCCTTCTTTGATTAAAGAAAGAATTTCAAATTCATTTTTTTGTATAGTGATTTGTTTATTTTTTCTTGACAATGCCATATTTTTTCCTTTTCTCCCACAAGGACTTACGAGAAATTCCTAATTTTTTAGACAAATCCGTATCAGGAAAAACATTTTGATAAGTATGGATGATATATTTTACATATTCATCTATAGTTAAAATTTCACTATTGTGTAAGGTTTTTTCTGTATCATTAAGGTTTATGATATTAAAATTTGCCCCCTCTACTTCTGAAGTTGTATGCAAAATCACTGATTTTTTTTGCATAAACTCCAAAACCCTCTCTTTTTCACTACCTTTTAAAGTTTGAAAATTAGTCAAATAAAACAAACTGTATTCGCTAAAAGATTTAAAAATTTTATCCAAAGAATTATTATTAGACAAATCGATATAAGATAAAATTAAATCCCTTTCCTTAATATAATTAAACACAAAAGTATCGGCATTTATTTGAATATTGGCTTGCAAAATAAGCGGTAATTTAATTTTCTTATAATCAAATTCTGCAATCTTCACTGTTTTAAGTTTAGATTCTATATAACCACTATAAGTCTTATTAATAATCTCGAGTTTTTTATAATGTTGATAATGTTTGATTTTCCTTACAAGCTCTTCTATCATAAAAGGCTTTTGGATATAATCACTTGCTCCAGCTTTTAAAGGCATCGAAACTGTATCAGCACTCACATAAGAAATAAGCAAGATAATCACACTTTGCTTATGCACTTCAATAACTTGAGAAAAGTTATGTACTCCGGTAGAAAGCAAAATCACATCGTAATGTTTATTTGCATTCATATCATTAACAGAAGAGATAATTTCACAATTAAAACCCATATCGCTAAGCTTTATGCTAATGCTTTGTGCTAAGTAAATTTCGTTTTCTACAATTAAAACTTTCATATCGCCGTCCAATCAAAATATTTCAAATTCACATTGCTCATTACTGCTATACCTTCCTTTCTACCTATAAATCCGAGTTTTTCTGTTGTAGTTGCCTTGACATTGATTCTAAACATTTCAATATTTAGAGTTTTTGCTAACTTCTTGGCAATTTCTTCTTTAAATTTTTGAAGCTTTGGCTCTTGTGCTATAACAGTAATATCCGCATTTACAAGCTCAAAACCTACTTCTTGCACCTTTTTATAAGCTTCTTTTAAAAGTTCTATAGAATTTGCATTTTTGTATTTCATATCCGTATCTGGATAAAGTTCGCCAATATCACCTAAACTCGCAGCACCCAAAAGTGCATCAGTTAAAGAATGCGCCAAAACATCGCCATCAGAATGTGCCTTTAAACCCATAGTAGGATGAATTTGTACCCCTCCTAAAATCAAAGGCCTATTTTCTCCAAATTCATGCACATCAAAACCATTGCCGCAAAAAATTTCACTCGCAGGTTTTGGAAGTTTCATTTTTTTTAAATCCTCTTTATAAGTGATTTTTCTAGCATTTTCATCGCCTTGTATATACCAAATTTTACCACCCACACTTGCAACCGCCGTGCTATCATCGCTAAATTCCACACCGCTTTCTAAAGCCTTTTTTAAAAGCTTAGTACGCGAAAGTTGTGGGGTTTGTATGAGTTTTATTTTTTCTCTTTGTAAAATTTCATTTTCCAAGATGCTTGTATCAACTACTTTTAAAGTAGGAGTGATGCAATCAGCATTAGGAATATTTTCAATCAATTTTTTAAGCATTTTTTTTGAAATATTAGCCCTTGCAACATCACTCACCATCACAAATTCAGAATTTACTTTCTCAAGAGCATTTTTTAAAGACTGTGCACGTGAATTTCCGCCCTGAATAATCTCATAATTTGAAGAAAATTTTTGCATATATTTAGCATTACTAGAAGTAACAATTATTTTTTTGAAATTATAATAAGAACTCAATTTTTTTGTAACATAAAGCCATAAAGGATCATGATTTAATCTCAAAAATTGCTTTTTTACTTTCAAATCAAACCTTGTAGAATCACCAGCTGCGAGCATTATCAAACTAATATCAAACACAAATTCCCTTAAAATAGTTTTGTATTATGTTACCATATTATACACTTACAAAAAGCTAAATTTTATTTATTTATAGTAAAATCCTTACAAAAAATTAAAAGGAGAAATTTTGGAAGAGCAAATCAAACAAAAACTTATGCAAGTAAAATACCCAAATTTTGACAAAGATATAGTCAGTTTTGGTTTTGTAAAAGAAATCAATGTAAAAGATCAAAATGCAAATATAAAATTAGAAATAGTTTCTGCAAGTACTGATATAGCAAATACCTTAAGAACAGATATTGCAGAGGCTTTAAAAGATTTAAATTTAAAACTCGATCTTCAAATCATACAACCAAAAATCCCAGAAGAAAAAAGCAATTCAAGAAGCGGTAAAAACATCGCTCCGCAAGTTAAAAACTTTATCATGGTTTCAAGTGGAAAAGGCGGAGTAGGAAAATCTACAACCACAGTAAATTTAGCTATTTCTATGGCAAAAATGGGTAAAAAAGTAGGGATTTTAGATGCAGATATTTATGGACCAAATATTCCAAGAATGCTCGGTGAAATAGGCACTCAACCAGAAGTTGTGGGTTCAAAACTAAAACCTATTTTAACTCATGGCATTTATATGATGAGTATGGGCGTTTTAATTGAAGAAGGACAAGGGCTTATGTGGCGTGGGGCAATGATTATGAAAGCCGTGGAACAACTTTTAGCTGATGTGATTTGGCCTGAACTTGATGTTTTATTTTTAGATATGCCTCCAGGAACAGGTGACGCACAAATCACTTCCGCACAAAGCATTCCAATTACCGCAGGAGTTTGCGTAAGCACCCCGCAAAGCGTTTCTTTAGATGATAGCAAAAGAGCCTTAGATATGTTTAATAAACTCCACATTCCAATCGCTGGAATTATTGAAAATATGAGCGGATTTTTATGTCCTGATAATGGCAAAGAGTATGATATCTTTGGTAAAGGTACAGCAGAAGATATGGCAAAAGCTTATGGTAGCGAGGTTTTGGCACAAATTCCTATCGAGATGATTGTAAGAGAAGGTGGTGATGAGGGCAAACCTGTAAGTTTTTATCATCCTGAAAGTATAAGCTCAAAACGCTATTTGATAGCAGCTGAAAAAATTTGGCAAGTTATAGAAAAAATCAACAACGAAGGTGGAGCAGATAATTCTGCAATTCAACCTATAATGAATGGTAAAAGTGCTTGCTCTAATTAAAATTTAATCATCCTAAAGGAATAAATTTGTCATCACAAAGGGATAAACTTTCGTCATTCTGAAAGAATAATACATTTTCACTCATCATGAGCGAAACGAAAGATCTAAAGTATTTTAAATAGAGATGTTTCACTTCGCTCAACACGACAAGGAAGAATAGAGATTCCTTGTGTTACTTAAAATGACAAGTCTTATATCAAGCTTTTGCATATATTTTAATTCTTTTTTGCATCTCTTTGGATATAATAAAAGTTTTAATTTTTACAAAGGAATGATAATGATTAACACCAAAGAAGATTTTTTACTTTTAATTAAACAAATCGAGCAAAAAAGCGGCTACAAAAAACCAATGGCATTTGGTATAGCAAGACTTGATAGAGGGCAGCTCAATAAAAATAAAATTTTACAAGCTAATTTTGCTTTAATTAATTACGAGCAAAATTATGGCTCTGCAGCAATTATGCTTGAAGCTTTTATGCAAAGGGGAGTGGAGATTGATTTTAATGCGAGTGAATTTGTGCAGACTTTAAAATTAGAAGATATCGATTTCGCACTTTCTTGCTTTAAACCTTTTTTAGAAGAAGAAGGGCATAAAAATATAGACATTTTAAAAATCATCAAAGACAAATTCAAAGATGAAGAATTTGCCTTTGTATGCCTTTTTGAAGACAAAGCACCTTTAAGTGTAGAAAGTGTTTATCTCAAACTTTACTTGCTTTCCACAAAAAAAGTACCTTTAAGAAGTATCAATCTAAATGGAGCTTTTGGACTTTTAAATAACGCTGCTTGGAGTGATGATAAGCCAATCGAGCTTGAGTATTTAAGAGAAAATGAAATGCGTTTGAAAATGAGCAATCAATACCCAAAAATTGATTTTGTTGATAAATTTCCACGCTTTTTAGCCCACATTATCCCTGAAGACAATACAAGAATTTTAGAAAGTTCCAAAGTAAGAATGGGTGCATCTTTAGCTGCTGGCACAACGATAATGCCGGGTGCAAGCTATGTAAATTTTAATGCGGGTACAACAGGAGCTTGTATGGTTGAAGGGCGTATCAGCTCGAGTGCTATTGTAGGAGAAGGATCTGATATTGGCGGTGGTGCTTCAATTTTAGGTGTTTTAAGCGGAACAAGTGGAAATGCCATAAGTGTAGGTAAAGCTTGCCTTTTGGGTGCAAATTCAGTAACTGGAATTCCTTTAGGGGATAATTGTATAGTCGATGCAGGAATCGCTGTTTTAGAAGGGACAAAATTCTTAGTCAAAGATAGCGAAGAACTTGCTAAGCTTAATCCAAATTTTGACTTTAGCAAAGAAATTTACAAAGGCATAGAATTAAAAGGACTTAATGGACTTCATTTCCGCCAAGACTCTATAAACGGGGCAATGATAGTAGCGCTAAATAAAAAAGCTATCAAACTCAATGAGGCTTTACACTAAAAATTTTACAGCCTATTTTGGCTGTAAAATTTTACTCATAATTTTAAAATACCATTTTATCTTTGCTTAAGATTAGGAATATTAGCATTTGCAACTTGAGTATCAATTTGTGTAAGCATTTGCAAGGTTTCTTCAAATTCAAAGCTTTCTTCAGGATTTTGCATAAGAAAATTTTGCATAAATTCTTTTTTAGCTATAGCCTCATCGAGTTCTTTATCACTTCCTTTTTGATAAGCACCAATACGAAGCAAAACTTCATTTTCTTTTAAAAGCGAATTTAAGCGTTTAAATTTCCTTGCTAAAAGTTTATGCTCAGGCGTGATAATATCACTCATTACCCTTGAGGCTGAATTTTGTATATTAATAGGCGGATAAATTCCAAAATCGGTTAGCTCGCGGCTTAAAACAATATGCCCATCTAAAATAGAACGGCTTTGATCAGCGATTGGATCGCTCATATCATCTCCATCAACCAAAACCGTGAAAAATGCTGTTATTGTACCTTTACCTTCTTCTTTTCCGGTGCGCTCCATAAGTTGAGGTAAAAGGCTTAAAACGCTTGGTGGATAGCCTTTTGTAGTAGGGGGTTCGCCAAGAGCAAGTCCTATTTCTCTTTGTGCCATAGCAAAACGCGTTACACTATCCATGATAAAAAGCACATCTTTGCCTTGTTCTTTAAAATACTCTGCCACACTCATAGCACAAAATGCCCCATATTTACGCATTAGGGCACTATCATCGCTGGTTGCTACGATAATAACCGTATCATCAAGTTTTCCACCTAAATTTTTTTGTATAAATTCAGGGATTTCGCGCCCCCTTTCGCCTATTAAAGCAATGACTTTTATCGGGGCTTTGGAATTTTTTACTATCATTCCCATTAATGTGGATTTTCCTACACCGCTTCCAGCAAAAATACCAAGTTTTTGTCCCACACCACAAGTTAAAAGTGCGTCTATAGTTTTAACTCCTACAGGAAAAACTTCTTCTATAAGTCCTCTTTTCATCGCATCAATGGGTGCACGCATGATAGGCATATATTTACTTGCCTCAATAGCACCTTTGCCATCTTTTGGCCGCATAAAAGGATCGACCACGCGTCCTAAAAGCTCATCGCTAACACCTATTTGCATACCTGCATCACTCATAAAGACACGATCACCTATTTTAAAGCCTTCAATAAAAGAAAAAGGGCTTAAATAGCTAAATTGCTCTTTAATCTCAACCACCATAGCCAAAGTGCTTAAATTTTCGTTTTCATTTGAAACAAGTTTTACTATATCACCTATACCTGTTTTTAAACCCTTTATTTCAATATTAGTTGATGAAATTTTAGTGATTTCGCCAAAAACGGCATTTAAATTTTCTTTAGAAATTTGCTTTCTTAATTTTTCTAAACTCATTAAAACCTAACTTGTTTTGGAGAATTTATTAAAGAAAAAAATTCTTTTCTAGTTTTTTCATTTTTGATAAAAAGCCCACGCAAAGCCGAAGTTGTAGTAGTAGAATTTACTTTTTGTACTCCACGCATCTCTACACACATATGTCTTGCTTCTATAACTACGCCAACGCCTTTTGCGCCAACATTTTGCATTAAAGCATCTGCAATTTGCTCAGTGAGTTGCTCTTGAATTTGAAGTCTTCTTGCAAAAACCTCAACAAGGCGTGGAATTTTACTAAGCCCAACGACTTTTTTATCAGGGATGTAAGCTACATGTACGCGACCAAAAAAAGGCAAAAGATGATGTTCGCAAAGGCTATAAAATTCTATATCTCTTACCAAAACCATTTCATTATTTGAGCTTTCAAATAGAGCATCATTTAAAATCTCTTTAACATTTTTTTCATAACCACTTGTTAAATACTCAAAAGCTTTAAATACACGATTTGGGGTTTTTACTAAACCTTCTCGATTTGGATTTTCTCCTATGATCTCAAGCATAGCTTTTACACAATTTTCAAATTTTTCTTGCACAAAAATCTCCAAGATGTTTATTTTTAAAGTAACTTGGCAAATTTTAACATAAATAACTTTAATTTTTATGCAAGGAATAAGGAAAATTTTGGTATAGTGGCAGATAAAATTTTTATTATTTAAGGAAAATCAATGGAAGTAAAAGCCAAGCAACTTGACTCTGTAAATGCTACTGCTAGCGTTAAAATTCCTGCAAGTTCTATCAATGCTGAAGTAGAAAAATTAGCAAAACAAGCATCAAAAACCGTAAAAATGGATGGTTTTAGAACAGGACATGTGCCAGTCGCAGCTGTTTTAAAAAGATATGCAAAACAACTTAATGGCGATGCTGAGAGAAATTTGTTCCGTAAAGCTGTTAGCGAAGCTTTAAAAGAATTAAAAAAAGAAGGCAAGGATCTTGTAGGCGATCCATATTTTGAAAAATTCAACCGCGAGAAAGATGAAATAAATGTTGAAATAGCTCTTTCTTTCAAACCTGATATTAAATTAGAAGGATATGAAAAATTCATTCCTGAATACTCTACTCCAAAAGTAACCAAAAAAGAAATTGATACAAAAAAAGAAGATTTGCTTAAAAGTTTCGCTACTTTAGAGTCTGTAAAAAAAGCAAGAAAGCTTAAAGAAGGAGATTTTGCAAAATTTGACTTTGAAGGCTTTGTAGATGGTAAAGCTTTTGAAGGCGGCAAGGCGCAAAATTATATCTTAGAAATCGGCTCAAAGCAATTCATACCTGGATTTGAAGAAGGTATGATAGGACTTAAACCTGAAGAGGAAAAAGACATAGAAGTTACCTTTCCAAAAGAATACGGTGCAGAGCATTTAGCAGGTAAAGCGGCAGTTTTTAAAGTCAAACTTCACGAAATACAAGAACTTAAAATTCCTGAACTCAACGATGAAATGTTAAAAAAAGTTTTACCAAATGAAAAAGAACCAACAGAAGAAATTCTTGAAACAAGACTCAAAGAACAAATTAAAAATGAAAAATTATTCAAACTTGTAAATGAAGAGTTAAAACCTAAATTTGCAGATGCTTTGATTGAAAATTTTGATTTTGACATCCCAAGAGGAATTGTAGAGCAAGAAACTGATATACAGTTTAGAAACGCTTGGAATACTTTTAGTGAAAAAGAAATTGAAGAGCTTAAATCAAGCGAAGTGAATTATCAAATCAAAAGAGATAGTTTTAAAGAAGAAGCTAAAAAAAGCGTCAAACTCACCTTTATCATAGATGAATTAGCCAAACTAAGAGGCATTAGTGTTAGTGATCAAGAATTAGTTCAAGCAGTGTATTTTGAAGCTTATCGTTTTAAAATTAATCCGAAAGAACATCTTGAAAATTACAAAAAACAAGGTGCATTACCGGCTTTAAAAATGGCTTTAATTGAAGATAGATTATTTAGCGATATTTTCTTAAAAGATAAAAATTCAGCCAAAGAAAGCGAAAAATAATGTTTATCCCTTATGTTATAGAAAAAACAAGTAGAGGCGAAAGAAGCTATGACATCTACTCAAGACTTCTAAAAGATAGAATTATTATGTTAAGTGGCGAGATAGATGATAATCTTGCCGCTTCGATAGTGGCACAATTTTTATTTTTAGAAGCAGAAGATCCCGACAAAGACATTTATCTTTATATCAATTCTCCAGGTGGTGTTGTAACAAGTGGCTTTAGCATTTATGATACGATGAATTACATAAAGCCGGATGTTTGCACTATTTGCATAGGTCAAGCTGCTTCTATGGGAGCGTTTTTGTTAAGTTGTGGAACAGAAGGTAAACGCTTTGCTTTGCCAAATTCACGCATTATGATTCATCAACCTTTGGGTGGAGCACGCGGACAAGCAACAGATATAGAAATTCAAGCAAAAGAAATTTTAAGATTAAAGTCAATTCTAAATAACATCTTAGCCAAAAATACTAAGCAAAAACTCTCAAAAGTCGAAAAAGATACAGATAGGGATTTTTTTATGAGTGCAGCTGAAGCAAAAGACTATGGACTTATCGATAAGGTTTTAGAAAAAAGCTTTAAATAAAAAAAGGGGAAACATGGATTTTGAAAGCGATGATTTTTTATCAGATTTTAACTTCGATCAAAATGAAACAAAAGAACCTCAGAAAATAAATAAAATTAGTGGGGGAGAGCTTGAAAAATTTGCACGAGCGGTATTAACGCAACTTGTTGATGATAATGTTCCTCCAACTCCTGAAAATTTTAGAATTTATTTTGAAAAAATGATCGATGGAAAGTCCATGACTTTACAGAAAAAAATTTCTGAATTAATGGAAATTGAAAGCAAAAAAGAAGATAAACAAGTCTTGATAGAAAACGAAGTCAAACGAAGCTTCTCGTCTTTAAAAATCCTACTGCAAGATATAGCTATGATTTACAAAAACACAGAAGTAATGGTTGATCTTACCCACAAAAGAATGTCAGAGCTTTCTATAAATTCCAATAGCCTAACAGCAATTAATATAATTGATACTCTAAAGATGGATTTAGAGCGCTTTTCAGCTTTACTTGAAAAATATTCTTTAAATATCAAATACAGCTTTGAAGAAGTTTCGCAAGTTTATAAATCTATAGAAGAACAAAGTGATTTTGATCCCAAATATGGCGTTTATAATAAAAAATTCTTACTGAAAACTTTAGATAATTTCAAAGAAGGTTTTTCAAAGTATAACTATCAAACTTCTTTGATTTTTCTTAGAGTCAAAGAAAGCGTTTTTGCAAAAATTTTAAGTCAAAAAGAAAAAACTATTTTGTTGAAAAATATTTCTAAAATTCTTACAAAACACATAGCAAAAGGCGATATCATCGCACATTATGAAAACGGAATTTTTGTAGCTATTTTAAAACATACCAACTTAAATGATGCAAAAAAAATATGTGAAGATTTATTAAGCTTTATTTATAATACAAACTTTTTCATGAGTGGAATTGAAATTGAAATGGATTTGGAAGCGGTGCTTACTTGCATTAGCGATGAATTTAGCAATGAAAAAATGATAGAAAAAGCCATCAACGCTTTGGAACTTACAGGCAAAGAAACACAGCAATTTGCTGTGATAAATTAAGGGCAAAATTTGAAACGAGAAATCATCACTTATCCTAACAAAAACCTTTTTTTAAACTCCAAAGTTATAAGCGAATTTAACGAAGAATTACACATTTTATTAGATGATATGTATGATACCATGATAGCAAATAATGGCGTTGGTTTAGCGGCCATTCAAGTCAATGTTCCACTTCGTGCTTTACTTGTAAATATCCCAGATGAAAATGAAGAGCAAAAAAAAGAAAATTTACTTGAAATCATTAATCCTCAAATCGTCCCTTTAGACGATGAAAAAATCAGCTTTACCGAAGGTTGTTTAAGTGTGCCTGATTTTTACGAAGAAGTAGAACGCTACAATCACATCTTACTCAAATACCAAGATCGATTTGGGAATTTTAAAGAACTCGAAGCTAAAGGCTTTTTAGCAGTAGCAATCCAACATGAAAACGATCATTTAAACGGACATTTGTTTATTGAAAAGCTCTCTTTTTTAAAAAGAAAGAAATTCGATAAAGAATTCAAAAAACAACAAAAAAAATCTAAATGAAAAAATTAAAATGTATAAGCTACGATGAAAATTTAGACATCATTGATGTAGAATCAACTCTTACAAGAGGCTTGCCAGGTTTTGGTATAGTAGGTCTTGCAAATATAGCCATCAAAGAAAGCATTGAACGCATTAAAGCCACTCTTTTAAATTGCAATTTTAACTTCCCTGCTAAAAAAATCACCATTAATCTAAGCCCATCGGGTATCCCAAAAAGGGGCTCACATTTTGATTTAGCTATTGCCACACTTATACTTTTACACAATGAAGACTTGCAAGACTTCTTTGTAGTTGGAGAATTAGGGCTCGATGGGAGCATTAAAAGCACCAATGAGCTTTTTTCTTTGCTTTTATTTTTATCCGCAAAAGTCAAAAATGCTCGCGTGATCGTCCCAAAAAGCATAGCTTTAAAAGCTTCTATGATACCGAATTTAGAAATCTTTGGACTTGAAAATTTAAATGAAGTCATAGAATTTTTTAAAGAAAAAAACTATGATAAATTTAAATTTTCCCAAATCCATCCTTTATTTGAAAATCCTATCATTTTAAATGATGAAATTTTCATAGCCAATCAAAATTTTGCTCTCGATTTTAGCGATGTTAAAGGTCAAGAAAATGCCAAAAAAGCTTGTATGATCGCCGCACTTGGTATGCATAATATCTTGTTTGAAGGCAGTCCAGGAAGCGGCAAAAGTATGTGTGCAAAGCGCTTAGTATATATCATGCCTCCTCAAAATTTAGATGAAATTCTAATGCAAAGCGCTTATATGTCTTTAAATTCTAGCGAATGTGAATTTTCGCAAACTCGAATTTTTAGACACCCACATCACACAAGCACTAGAGCTAGTATCTTTGGCGGTGGAACAAAAAACGCAAAAATTGGCGAAGTTGCCTTAGCAAATGGGGGAGTTCTATTTTTTGATGAATTTCCACATTTTTCTAAGCAAATTATTGAAAGTCTAAGAGAGCCTTTAGAAGATCATAAGATTCACATTGCAAGGGTAAATTCCAAAGTCACCTACGAAACAAAATTCAGCTTCATAGCTGCACAAAATCCTTGTCCTTGCGGAAATTTATTCTCGAAAAATTTATCTTGCACTTGCAGTGAAGTTGAGATTAAAAAATACAAAAACCGCATCTCTGCTCCTATTTTAGATAGAATCGATCTTTATGTGGCAATGGATGAAATTTCAGCTAAAGATAAAGCAAGTTTAACTTCCAAAGAGATGAGCCAAAAAATTTTTGAAGCCTTTGCGTTTAGCAAAAAACGTGGACAAAAAGAATTTAATGGAAAATTAAAAGATGAAGATATTAAAAAATTTTGCATAATGGAAAATTCAGCTCAAGAAATTTTAAATTTAGCCATTTCTCGCTATAAACTTTCACAAAGAGGTATCAACAAAACCTTAAAAGTTGCTCGTTCCATTGCAGACTTAAATGCCAGTGAGTTTATCAACAAAGAGCATATTTTAGAAGCTTTGAATTTTAGGATAAAAAATGCTTTATGAATTATCATTAATTCTAGCTTTTTTATGCTTATTGTTAATAAGTTTTATTTGGATAAAATCCTCTAGCAAAAACACAGAAAAAGAAAATGCTATTTACAAAGAAAAAATACAAGAACTACTCAATCAGCTCCAAGAAATAAAAATAAAAGAAGAAAAGCTTATCCAAGAAAAAATACAATTGATTTCAAAATGCGAAGTATTGGAAAATAAAAATTCAGAGAGAGAAAAATTAAAAGAAAGCTATGAAAGAAAATTACTTGACTTAGAAAACAAACTAAACCAAAAAGAAAGCGAAAAAGAAGAGCTTCTAAAAAGCTATGCTCAAGAAAAAGAAAAAATCAAAGAAGATTATCAATGTAATTTAACTCTTTTAGAAAAAAAATTTGAAGAAAATCTAAAAAATCAAAACTCCACTCTCATCAATCAAAACAAAATCATACTAAATGAAGATGTCAAAAAACTTTTAGAAGAGATTTTCTTACCTGTTAAAAAAAGCGTAAAAGAATACAGCGAAAGATTAAACCATAATGAGATAAGTTTAAAAACACATATAGAAAATATGTTTAAATTTAGCCAAAATATGGGTGAAAATGCCGATAAGCTTGCAAAAATTTTAAAAGGCGATAAAAAAATTCGTGGTAATTTTGCAGAGCTTCAACTCAAATCTGTGCTTGAAAATAGTGGTCTAGTTGAAGGTTTGCAGTATAAATTGCAAGAAAAATTTAAAGATGAGGGCAAGACTTATATCCCTGATGCGATTGTGTTTTTAGATAAACAAAAAAGTATTATTATCGATGCTAAGTTTTCTTTGCCTAGTGATTTTAGTTTTGAAGAGTTAGATTTAAGCGTATGCAAAGAACTTGCATTTAATCTAAAAGCTAGGATAGATGAACTTGCCAAAAAGCCTTATGCGCAGTTTGATAAACACACTCATGAGTTTGTTTTGCTTTTTGTGCCTTATCAAAATATTTTAGATTTGATTTTAAGTGTTGATGCGTCAATTTATCAATACGCTTATCAAAAAAAGGTCTATCTAACCACGCCAAATACTCTTTTTATGGCTTTAAATACCATTGATATTTCTTGGAAAAACATACAAAGCAATGAAAACATTTTAAAAGCCTTTGAAGAGCTGGGTAAATTTCATGATAAATTTGCGGGTGTTTTAGAAGATTTTGATAAAATAAAAAACAACATAAAAAGCTTAAATACAAATATAGACAATATGCAAACTAAATTAAATAGTGGTAGTGGTAATTTAGCTTCAAGGGTTGTAAAACTAAAAGAACTTGGTGCTAAGACAAATAAATTAATTACTTGTGAGTTTAGCGAATGAAAACAATTAGCAATGATATAAAATTACTAGAGCAAAATGCTATAAATAAAGGCTTAGATGAGCTTATTTTAATGGAAAATGCAGGGCTAAATTTAGCTAAGCTTATCCAAAAAGAAGCCAAAAAAATTCGTAAAAATTTTAAAATCAAAAAAGTAAAAATACTTTTTTTACTAGGTGGTGGCAACAACGCAGCAGATGGCCTTGTGGCTTTAAGAAATTTAAAAAATGCAAAGGCTTATAAGCTAGGTTTTAGAGAAAATGAAACTTTTAAAAAACAAGAGCAAATTTTAGAAAATTTTGGTTTTAAATTTATGCAAAAAGAGCCAAAATTGAAAAAATTTCACATCATTGTTGATTGTATTTTGGGTACAGGGATTAAGCGTGAAGTAGATGAAAAAACAAAGCAAATTTTAGAAAAAGCAAATAAAAGCAAAGCTTTAAAAATCGCTTGTGATATACCGACAAATTTGGGCTTTTTACCTTGTTTTAAAGCAGATATTACGCAGTGTATGGGGGCTTTGAAAGAAATCTTACTTGAAGACTTTGCTAAAGAATTTGTAGGCAAAATTAAGATTGCAAATTTAGGCGTAAATGATAAATTATTTAGTCCTAATCAAAATGCTTTTTTGCTAGAAAAAAAGGACTTAAAAACCATAAAAAGAAGCACGAGTTCCAATAAAGGTAATTTCGGACATATTTACATAGTAGCAAATGAAAGTGCAGGCACTTTAGCGGGGCTTGGAGCTTTAAATTTTGGTAGCGGGCTTGTATCATTAGTCGCTAAAAAAAGCTTTTCGCCACTTTTAATAATAAAATCAAGTCTTTCAAAAGAAGCAAGTGCTATATCTTTAGGAATGGGACTTGAGAATCTAGATATCTTAAAAGATGAAATTTTGCAAACCATACCTTTGGTTTTGGATGCAAATTGCTTTTTAAGCGAAGCTTTACTTTGGTATTTAAATAGAGAGGATGTTATCATCACGCCACACCCAAAAGAATTCACAAGACTTTATAAAATGTGTTTTGATGAGGATTTAAGTGTAGAAGTTTTACAAAAAAACCGCTTTTTTTATGCTAAAAAATTCGCACAAAATTATAGTTGCGTTCTTGTTTTAAAAGGTGCAAATCCCATCATCATACAAAAAGAAAAACTCTATGTGATAAATTTAGGAAACGAAGCCTTAGCAAAAGGCGGAAGTGGAGATGTTTTAAGCGGTATGATGGCTGCACTTTTGGGTGCAAAATTCACTCCTTTAAAAGCAGCAAAAAACGCTTGTTTGGCACATGCTTTGATAGCTAGAAAATATAAATTTAACAAAAATAGTTTTGATGCAATAAAACTCATAAAAGGATTAAAATGCTTGTAAAATTAGCCGTGCTTTTTAGCGGAAATGGTAGTAATTTAGAAAATATTTTAAATCGTCTTCATCAAAAAACTATAGGTTCAAACACTTATGAAGTCGTGCTTTGTCTTTGCAATAAAAAAGACGCCTTTGGCATACAAAGGGCTAAAAAATTTGGCCTTGAAAGTGTGATTGTCGATCATAAAGATTATAAAAGTAGAGAAGAATTTGATGAAATTTTGGTACAAAAAATCAAAGAAAGCGGAGCAGATCTTGCAATTTTAGCGGGATTTATGCGAATTTTAAGCCCTATTTTTACAAAAAATATCAAAGCCATTAATCTTCACCCCTCATTACTTCCACTTTTTAAGGGTGCAAATGCCATAAAAGAGAGCTTTGAGAGTGATATGAAAGTGGCTGGAGTGAGTGTGCATTGGGTAAATGAAGAATTAGATGGTGGAAAAATCATCACTCAAAAAGCTTTTGAAAAAAAGAATTTAAGTTTTGAAGATTTTGAAGCAAAAATTCACGCCCTAGAGCATGAAATTTTACCTTTGAGTGTGATAGAAATTTTTGAAAGTAAAGTTAATTTACCAAAATAACTTTTATTGTTAAAATATTTTTTTAAAAAATTTAATGATTTTTTCATTTAAAATCTTTCAAAGCATCTATAAAATCTTTTATATTGCTTACTTGATCTTCTACCCAATCTTCTATACTATAATCTTCATCACATTCGCTATCTTCATTATAATAATCTCCCCCTTCAAAGTCAGCAGGATCATCATAGAGTTCCATTTCTATATGTTCTAATTCAAATTCCAAATCATTTATAAAATTGCTAAGATTTGTGCTATTAAATGTCCTTTTGTCATATTCTAAAATGGCGATTAAGTTAGGTGGTAAAATAGCTTTATATTTTTCATCGACTTTTAAATTGCCATTTTCCACTAAATTTTTATATTCATAGCTTAAGATGCTACTTATAAAAGCTCTTCGCTCGTATTTTTTAAACCATCTAAAGCACCTTTTAAATAACTATCATTTTTAAGATAGTATTTAAATACTTCTTGTATATCTTTATCCAATAAATTTTTATTTTTCATTATCTTTCCTTATAATTTATTTTAGCAAAGTAAATTTCTATTCCCTCATTCACTCTCATTGGCCTTTTTTATAGCATCGTTTAAAAGCTTGGAATATTCATCATGATATTTACCCAATAAGTCAAAATCTTCTTCTCCATCAATTTCACAATGAGAAGAATCATATGCTGGTAAATTAAATTTCTTTCTGATTTGTTCTGAAGTCATTGCTCCTGCATCTTTTAAAAGTTTTTTATTTCTAGATCCTTTTGCATCATCTAAAGGGGTTCTTGGGGTAGCAAAATTTACATTGGCTCCAAGTTCAATTAAAAACTGTGTAACCCTATAGGTTTCTGCTTCTTTTACAGCTTCAAATAAAAGGGTTTCATTGTATTCACTCTCTTGAATAAGTCGGGTTTGCATATCCACATTAGCTCCTCCTTTAATGGCTAGTTCTAATAATTCATAATTATTGCGTCTAGCCCAAAAATGCATAGGAGTCCAACCAAATGATCCTTCATCATGCACTTCAAATTTAGCCCCACGATTGACTAGATACTTAATGATATGAGAGTTTGGATTATCAGCATTCAGTATATAATAATAGATTAAAGCGTTTCGACAAATAATGTTGCTTTCTTTTGCTTTTTTTATTAAAATATATTTATCATTAGCTTCTTTGATGTGTTTCATATCAATAAGAACAAAATTATATTTAGGATCTTTTAAACTTAAACCATACTCATCAAATAAATAATCTAAAATAGAAAAATCATTATTGTTTTCTTCACAAGCAAATGCAGCCCTTATTATTAAGTTAAAAGGATCAAATAAAGGGAAGTCTCCATCTTTATCTTTGATATTAAGCTCATAACAAGATATTTTTACAGGATAATCTTTTAAAATATCTTTTACCTTAGCTAAATCATTATCATCTATAGCTTCAAGAACTAAATCTTCTAACTCATCTTTTTGTTTGTAATTCATAGCTTTGATATCTTCTAGTTTTTCATTTGTTTTTCCTTTCTTATGATATTTGTTTGATAAAACCTAACCTTAAAACATTTACACAAAACTAATCTTATTTTGCTTAATCATTCTGGCACGATTGATAAGAGCATAAAGGGCTTTACTTTCATCATTTAACATTCTTTCAAAAGTTTCACTGTATCTATCCCCATCAAACTCAATACTTTTCCATTCTATAATCTCTGCTTTAGCATTAGTGATAAAAGAAATGTATTTATCTCTTTGTTTATCGTGTTTAATACCTGCTCGCATTGGTTTAAGTGCTTCATCATACCAAATCACTTCTAGATTTTCTTCTTTGATGATTCTTAGTGCTACTTCTTTTCTATTTTGCATTGAATAGTCTTCATTTACGCTAAAATATTTTTGTTTATAATTCATCTGTAACATTTTATCAATGGCTTCTTTTTCACTATCAAAAGAATACTTAAATTCAACACCTCCCCTTTCTCCAATATAAACAGCTTCGTATTTATGATTGTTAGGATTAAACCAAATTGTAAAATGATATTCTCCTGCTGTAACATCATAATCACGCCAAGTTACATAAAACAACTTTTCTTCTTTTATAATTAATTCTGCTTGTTCTCTTGTCATTTTTTATCCTTTATTATGACAAATTTTAGTTTATCCAAATTATCTTTAAAACACTATTTGCTTTAAGACTATAAAATTACCCTTTGAAAATTTCACAATCAATAAGGAAATTAATGTTTGAATGGATATTTAGCCCTGATGCTTGGCTTACTCTTATCACGCTTGCTGCACTTGAAATTGTCTTAGGTGTAGATAATATCATCTTTTTAGCAATTTTAGTAAGCAAACTTCCTGCACAACACCGCGACAAAGGAAGAATTTTAGGTCTTGGTTTTGCGATGATTACTAGAATTTTGCTACTTTTATCACTTTTTTGGGTTATGAAACTCATCAATCCCTTATTTTCAATCTATGTAGGTGATGTATCAAAACTTAGCGAAGTGGCTGTAAATTCTATAGTTTTTGGGACTTCGTTTTTTGCATTTTTTGGCGGAGGTATTCCTGATTTAGAAACTTATTGGGGTGAAATTTCAGGAAGAGATTTGGTGCTTTTCTTTGGGGGATTGTTTTTAATTTTTAAATCCATCAAAGAAATTAAAGATGAAATTTTACACAATCATAGCGAAGAGGAAAATATTAACCATATCAAAGTAAGCTCTAAACTTTGGGTGGTGGTGGCTGAAATTGCCATTATTGACATTGTATTTTCCCTTGATAGTGTAATTACTGCTGTAGGTATCGCTCAAAATATCGAGATCATGATTATTGCTGTGATTTTAGCTGTTCTTGTGATGCTTTTTGCTTCAAAACCTATTGCAGATTTTGTGGAAAAATATCCTAGTATTAAAATTCTAGCTCTTGCTTTTTTGATTATGATAGGCGTTGTTTTAGTTTCAGAAAGTTTAGATTTGCATTTTGGAAAAGCTTATATTTATGTTGCAATGGTATTTGCTTTGGGGACTGAAATTCTAAATATCATTGCAGCTAAAAAGAAAAAACAGATTAAATAATCTGACTTTTTGAAAAAAATCCTTCTTGGGCGAATTGATGACAATTTTGACAATTTGCCCTACTTTTCACTTTTGTCGAGTGAAAAACTTCCTCTGGTATTTTGCGGTGTGTTCTTTTATAAAAATTATAATTTGTTATAGCTATCTCATTTACATTTTCATTTTTTAAATTCGCTTTAAATTTGGTATTAAATTCTTCCATTGAATTCTTTTCCAAAAAAGACAAAATCGCTTTTCTATCCATCTCGTCCAAACTAGCATCATCTCCAAAATGATTTTCCAAATTATTCATGATATTATTCCACGCTTTTTTGGGTAATAAATAAGAAACATAAGCTATATGACAAGAACCGCATTCTTTTTGATAAATGCTATAATCTTCGTTTTGCATATAGGAAAAATCATATTTTAAATCTTTAATACCGATAATTTGATTTTTGGGATAAAGCAGATAGAAAAACAAGGCAATAAAAAACAATAAAAAACTTGCGAAAAATATTTTTTGAAAAATATTCAAAGATACACTTTCGTTTATATTTGTATTTTTGTATCCATGTATCATAGAGTCTAAAGCATCGGCTTTATTGTAAAATTTATCTATCAAAACACCTAAAATGTGAATCACTACAACAAATACAAAAAAATTAACAAAAAATTCATGCAAATCTTTAATATATGAAAATACATCATATGTAAAATACAATTTTGCAAAAAATCCCGCTCTTTCTTCAACACCTAAAGCCAACATTCCGCTGATAAAAATCAAAATTCCCAAAATAAGCATTAATATTATAGCTATACTTGAAGCTGGATTGTGTCCTATATGTTTTTCTTTTATTGCTAAAATAGAAAATAAATATTTGGCAAGTCCTTTGAACTGAAAGTCTTTAAACAAAGAATATTTTGTCCCCACAAAACCCCAAATAATACGAAAAGCGATAATAGCAAAAAACAACACGCCCAGCAAAGCATGGTAATAAAACAAATTATCAAAATCTGAAAATAAATACGATAAAAGAAAAGTAACAATCAATAAAATATGTAAAAAACGATTTACAAAAGTCCAAATATAACTCTTAGTCATTCATTCTTCCATAATTTGGTATATAAACATCTTCATCATTATAAATTCCCTTATCTGCTTGTTTATGACATGCGCTACATCTTGCCAAAGATCCCACTTCTTTTTGCTCTATTAAGTGTTTTGGAATTTTTCTATGTTTTTTCTGCAAATAAGGAATTTGCGTCAAAGAAGTATAAACTACACCATTTTGGAGAGAATTAGTGATTTTTATGCTTCTTTTATAATTAGATTTTTCGCTCGAATTTTCCAATAAATATGCCAAAATTTTCCTTGCATCATTTTCATCTAAACTTGCATTGCTTCCATAATGATTTTCTAAATTATCCATTATGTGTTGCCAAGAGCTACTAGGTAAAAGCCCTGGCTGATAAGCAAAATGACAACTTGCGCATTCTTTCTTATACAAATCATTATTTACAGGAGCCACATCAGTTGTATAATAATTATAATCTTTCGCATTTAAAATACCAACAAACACAAAAATAACAAATAAAAGCTTTTTCATAATCCATCCTTATTGTTTTATAAGATAATAAAGCACATCACCTTTTTCTATAGCGCTTCCTTCACGCAAATACACATCTTTAAAATTTCTTTTAAGCCATTTTTTCACTTCTTTAACATCGCTAAGTCTGTTTTTATTTACACTTGGCGCTAAAGGTGCTATGGTTTTATTTGTAAAAATATTCGTAGCTTCCTTTGTCAAATCAGCATTATGACAACTCTGACAAGAAATCAATTCACCATTTTTGCCTTTATTTTTAGTGCTAAAAATAATTTCACCTCTCTTAGCATCAAAATCAACAAAACTAGGATTTTCACTTTTTGCTTGATTTTTCAATTCATTAATGTATTCTTGCATAGCTTGATTAAATTCGCTTGAAAACAAATATGAATTTAACACCAAGATTAAAAATATTTTTTTCATACCCTTGCCTTTATTGTGGAATTAAAAAGGTAATTTTCACTCAAATAGTGTGAATTATATGTGAATTTTATATAAATAAATAAAAATATTTTTTAACTATTTTATATATTTATATAAAAAATTTAAATTATATTTATAATAAATCAAAAAATTATTTTTGCTTTCCGTCTATAATAAATCAAAATTTCTCTTGACTTTTGAAATATTTTTATATACAATATTGCTTTTATTTTTATCGGGGTGTAGCGCAGTCTGGTTAGCGCACTTGGTTTGGGACCAAGGGGCCGAAGGTTCGAATCCTTTCACCCCGACCATTTTCTATAAATTTATACAAAATGGTGAGTGTAGCTCAGTCGGTTAGAGCATCAGATTGTGGTCCTGAGGGTCGTGGGTTCAATTCCCATCACTCACCCCATCAGCGCTCGTAGCTCAACTGGATAGAGCGACAGACTTCGGATCTGTAGGTTATGGGTTCGATTCCTATCGGGCGCACCACCAAAATTCTTTATATGCGTTCATAGCTCAGCTGGATAGAGCAACGGCCTTCTAAGCCGTAGGTCAGAGGTTCGAATCCTCTTGGGCGTACCACTTTTGCGGATGTGGTGAAATTGGCAGACACGCCAGACTTAGGATCTGGTGCAGCAATGCGTGAAGGTTCAAGTCCTTTCATCCGCACCACTTTAAATTCCTTTTTTATACTTAAAACATTTATAAAGCCATTATCGCTTTAAATGGTTTAAAAAAATAGCTCTAATTGCCAAAAACAAGAGCATTGTATTTACTCTTAAAAAGTATTATTTCAAAACAAATTTTAAAGGATAAAAATGAAAAAAATTATCTTCACTATGATAGCAATTGCATCTTTTTTGCAAGCAAAAAATTTAGTCATTTATGAAAGTCCAACTTGTGGATGTTGTGATCTTTGGGCTCAATATATGCAAAAAAATGGCTATGAAGTTAAAACAATCAAAACCAATGATTTTTTACAAATAAAACAAAATTTAGGTATTAAAGAAGAATACCAAAGTTGCCACACGGGAGTAATTGATGGTTATGCCATAGAAGGACATGTGCCACAAAGTGCAGTGGCGTGGCTACTTGAAAACAAGCCTAAAGGAGTGATTGGAATTTCAGCGCCAAATATGCCACAAGGAAGTCCTGGAATGGAGCAAGGTCATTATGAAAAATATCCTGTAATTTTGATGAAAAAAGACGGAAGTTACGAACTTTATGACTTTTTTATAGGTGATAAAGCTATCTCTTCATTTTAAGCAAAACAAAGCCAAATTCATCTACATATCTATCATAAATTTGAAAGCCTAATTTTTCATAAAATTTCAAGGCTTTTTCATTATCAAGATTAACTTCAACCTTATCAAGCTCAAAATGAGTGATTGCAAAATTTACGAGGCTAGTGCCGTAATTTTTGCGAAAAAAATTTGGGTGGATAAAAAGCATTTGAATGCTTGTTTGATAAAAGCCTAAAAAGCCTACAAATTCATTATTTTCATAAATAAATAAAAACTCAATGCGTATAAAAGCCTCATCGCCATTTAAATATTGTTTGATTTTACTTATATCTTCTTCTGTTAAAAAATGATGACTCGCTCTAACACTTTGCTCCCAAAGCTCTATCAAAGCATTTTTAAGCTCTGAACTTAAACATTTAAAATGCCTAATGCGCATTTTATAAGCAATTTTATCTTTAAAGCCCGCTTCTTCAAAGCCTCTTAAGCGAAGCAAGCAACTATCGCATTCCCCACAAGCTAAATCTTGACTTTCATAACATGACCAAGTAAGCTCTAAAGGCACATTTTCACTCAAAGCCAAAGCGACAATTTCAGCCTTTTTAAGATGAACAAGCGGGGTTTTAATCTGAGTTTTAAAATCCTTGCTCGTGCCTTCATTGATAAATTCTTGCGCCTTTTGGATAAAGCTTTGCGTGCAATCAGGATACCCACTACTATCTTCTTCTACTACGCCGATAAAAATACTTTCACAATTTTCTTTTTCGGCTAAAGATCCTGCTATACTTAAAAAAATTCCATTGCGAAAAGGCACATAAGTAATAGGTGGGGTATCGCTTTTATTAAGTTCATTTTTAGGGATATTTATATTTTTGTCTGTTAAGGCATTTCCACCAATATTAGCTATAAAACTTACATCTAAAATATAAGATTTTTCTACTTTTAAAGCCTTGCAAATTTGTTTAAAACATTCTTTTTCTTTTTCTTGTGTGCGTTGATTATAATCAAAATGTAAAGCAATAATTTCATAACCTTGCTTTTTAGCCAAATAAGCACACAAAGTGCTATCCATACCCCCGCTAATAATACAAAGTGCCTTTTTGCTCATTTTTTATCCTTTTAACAAATACTTTTTAAATTTGTAGCTAAACCCCCAAGCGAAGTTTCTTTGTATTTTAAATTCATATCCTTGCCCGTTTCATACATAGTTTTTATAACCTCATCAAGTCCTACAACAGGAGTGCTTTTTCGCGTCATTGCCATTCTAGCTGCACTTATGGCTTTTATAGCCCCAAAAGCATTTCTTTCTATACAAGGAATTTGCACCAGCCCAGCTACTGGATCGCAAGTTAAGCCTAAATGATGCTCCATAGCCATTTCAGCAGCATTGCAAGCCACATTCGCCTTTGCTCCTAAAACCGTTGCCATAGCACCTGCTGCCATTGAACTCGCACTACCAATCTCTGCTTGACATCCTGCTTCAGCACCACTTATACTTGCATTTTTCTTATAAAAAGAGCCTATAAGCATAGCGGTGAGTAAAAAATCAATCGCCTTTTCATCATTAAAACCCACGGTATGATTTTTAAGATAAAGCATCACAGCTGGCACAACCGCACAAGCTCCATTTGTAGGTGCAGTAACAACCCTAGCACCACTTGCATTTTCTTCAGCAATTGCTATAGCATACAAAGAAATAAAATCAATAATCCCCATAGGATCCGTAGTCATTGCCACGCGCTCATTTAAACCTTTTGCACGACGCTTTAAATGAAGTTTTCCAGGAAGATAATCTGAATTTGGATGAATTCCATTATAAAAAACCTCTTGCATCACTTCCCAAATTTCTAAGCAATACGCCCTAATTTCTTCTTTGGTAAAAAACTGCAACTCATATTCATAAGAAAGCTTTGCTAAATTCCAGTTTTTTTCTTCACAAATTTTTAAAGCATCTTTAGCATTGTTGATATTAAGCTCTAAGGGTGTATGCACAAATTCATCTTGCCCTTCTTGGTGTTTTTTTAGCTCAGCCTCACTCATCACAAACCCACCGCCAATAGAATAATAAATTTCTTCTAAAATCAAACCATTTTCTTTATTAAAAGCACTAATTTTTAAACCATTTTCGTGCAAAGGTAAAAATTCTTTTTCAAAAATCAAATCCTTTTCATAGTCAAAATCAAGCTCTTTTATCCCATCTAAAAGCAAAATCCTTTTCTCTAAAGCACACTTAAAAACCTCATCTTGCAAACTCGCGTTTAATTCTTTAGCTTTTAAGCCACTAAGCCCCCATAAAATAGCCTTATCGCTTAAATGCCCTTTACCTGTTAAAGATAAAGAGCCATAAAGCTTAATTTCTATTTTAGAAATTTCATCAATGCGAGTTTTAATTTTTTCACAAAACATATTACCCGCCAATAATGGTCCCAAAGTATGAGAAGAGGAAGGACCAACACCGATTTTAAATATACTTAAATTACTACCCATTAAAAAGCCTTAAAAAGTATAAATCACGGTAATTATAGTTAAAATTCCCGTAATAAAAACAAAAGCATCTAAAGCTTTGTTTTGGAATTTTTTCATTTTTGAAACCGTATAAATTGCAATAATTGGCATTAAGAACAAAATTGCCGCAATGATTGGACCACCCAAACTTTCTATAAAACCCAAGATACTAGGATTAATATAAGCAGTGATTAACATGATCACATACATCGTTAAAGTTGAATAAATCGCAATCTTTTTTAAATTTGGATTTTCATTGCCCGCTAATTTACAACACTTTCTAACTATACCATAAGCACCCTCTCTAGCACCAAAATAATGTCCAAAGAACGAACTAGAAATTGCTAAAAATGCGATTAATGGACCACCATAAGAAATAAATGGATTATCAAGCTTATTAGCAAAATAAGAAAGCACAGGTATGTTTTGCGCTCTAGCTTCAGCAAGTTCGGCTGGAGTTAAAGAAAGCACACAAGATACCACAAAAAACATAACAAAAGCAAGTAACATTACAGAGGTTCTAAGCAAAATTTGATTTGCTTTTTGTACTGAATTTTCAGGATATTGTCTTTTTACACTTAAAGAAAAAGTAGAAATTGCTGGTGAGTGATTAAAAGAAAACACTAAAACCGGCAAAGTAAGCCATACTATAGTGATAAATTCTTTCGCTCCAGGTACTGCACTAAAACTCTCAAAAGACCAATAAGGGATAAGATATAAAGAAAATGCAAAAAGTATAGCGCATAAAGGATACACAAGCCATTCACACACTTTTGTGATTAATTCTTCACTAAAAAGCATAATAAGCATAAAAATACTTACCAAAATAAAGACCAAAAACAAACGGTAAACAGGCAATAAACTTACCACAGTTTTTCCTCCAACATCCGCACTTACTTCATACATAGCACGAATGACATCCGAAAACACACCTTCTGAATTTAAAAGGGGCAAAAATTGATGATAAATAAAACTTTCAAAAGTATTAGTTATACCCACACAATACGCCAAACAAATAGGAAAAATAGCAAAAAAATAAAGAATAGATATAAAAATACTCACTTTTCTACCAAAATACTCTTCAGCCGCATGAGTGATATCCTTATCATTACCATTTGCTTGACATACAAAACGACTTAAAGCTCTATGGCTTAGATAAACCATTGGAAAAATAATAAAACACATTACAACAACAGGCCAAAAACCACCCACACCGGCCTTAATAGGCAAAAATAAAATCCCCGCACCAACTGCTGTCCCAAACAATGAAAGCATCCAACGCGTATCAAAAGAATTCCACTTCATTTAAACTCCTAAAAATTAAAAATTAAATTATACCTTGATAAACTAAAAAACTCTTTTGATATTAATCATCTTGATTTTTTATTAATCGTGACAACAAAATCATACTTAAAAGCATTATTACAAACGCTTTTCAAGTAAAAAAGATAAAATCGGTCTTAAATTTAGAATTTATTTTTTATATGCCATAATTTAAACCACATTCATTCTAAGGAGAAATCATGAAAAAAAACATTGTTTTTTTTGAAGTTAGAGGCGGAAGTGATAAAGGTGAAGATGGCTATAGAAAAGATACTATGCCTATGGTAAATGCTTTAAAATCCAAAGGTTGGAATGCTGAAGTGATATTTTTCGAAGTAGGCAAAAAAGATGAAATTTATCACTATGTAAAAGAAAATTTTGATGGTTATGTTTCACGCATCAATCCTGGCAATCTTAAAGAAGAAAATGAATATTTTGATATGTTAAGAAAGCTCTGTAATGATGGACTTGTCGGTATGCCTCACCCTGATGCAATGATAGGTTATGGAGCAAAAGATGCTTTAACCAAACTAGCAGACACCGATCTTGTGCCAAGTGATACCTATGCTTATTATGATATTAAGACTTTCAAAGAAAATTTTGTCAAAAGCTTGGCTAAAGGCGAAAGAGTTTTAAAACAAAATCGCGGCTCTACAGGCGAAGGAATTTGGCGTGTGAGTGTTGAGAGTGAATTTAACGGCGATAGTGTACCCTTGAATGCAAAAATCAAATGCACCGAAGCAAAAGATAATCATGTTGAACACAGAGAACTTTGTGAATTTATGGACTTTTGCGAGCAATACATTGTAGGCGATAACGGTATGCTTGTAGATATGAGATTCTTGCCACGCATTAAAGAAGGAGAAATCAGGCTTTTAATGCTTTATAACACTCCTGTAAATGTCGTGCATAAAAAACCTTCTGAAGATGCAGATGCTTTTTCTGCTACACTTTTTAGTGGAGCAAAATACCGCTATGATAAGCCAGAAGATTGGAAAAATTTAGTGGATATGTTTTTAAGTGAACTTCCTAAAGTAAGAGCTAAACTTGGAAATTATGATTTACCACTCATTTGGACAGCTGATTTCATTTTAGATACTGATGAAAATGGCAAAGATAAATATGTCTTAGGCGAGATAAATTGTTCTTGTGTAGGCTTTACTTCGCATTTAGAATTAGCTGATGATGTCGCACAAAACATTATAGAAATAGTCAGCAAAACAAAAAAATAATGGAGGCTTTAAGCCTTCCCTTAAGAGATGAAAAATTCACTCACGCTTTCTTTATTTTCATAAGCTTTGCTAGTATAAATTTTATCTTTAAAGCCTACTTGGTATTCTTTATCGCTTTGTGTTTTTGCGTAAGTTAGTGCTATTTTTAAAGCAAGCTCTAAGTCTTTTTCATCTGCATTTGCGCTAAGTAAAGAATAAGCACCGATTAAATCTCCAAGTTTAATTTCTTCATATTTGTCGGTTTTTAAATTTCTTAAAAGCTCGTTTTCTAATTCATTTCTACCCACTATCATTTTAGCACCATTTGGTAGTCTTAAATGGCGGCCGTATTTTAAAAGTTGGGCGTCATTTACCTCCATATCTTTGTCAAATTCTATAAAATCGCGAATTTTCTTAGCAAAACTTTCAAGTGTAAGTAAGCACCCACCACCAGGGCTTTCAAAGTCCTCAAAACCAAATTTAGCTACAAGTTCAAGTTGTCTTTTACGGCTTCTTCCGCTTATATTTTCTAGTTTGTCTCTATCCACCCAACCCTCTCTTTCAGGCTTTGTAAGGGGTAAATTTTTAGCACACATAGGACGAAGGATTAAATCCTCTTCATCAAGTGCGAGTTTTTTAACTTTAGCCATCGCATCACTTCTTTGACTCATAGGACGTTGGCCTAAAACTTCGCCTGTTATAATAAAACTTGCATTTTCGCTTTTTAGCATAGCTAGTGCAGTTTTAAACATAAAAGCATGGCAGTCTATGCAGGGATTAAAATGCTTTCCATAGCCGTATTGTGGATTAAAAAGCACTTTTTGTAAATACTCATTTCTTACATCTATCACTTCAAAACTTGCCCCAGCTAAAGCCGCTCTTTTTGCCATAAGTTCGCTTTTATCACTTGTAGCGCCAAAGCCTATGTTTATGTTTATCGCTTTTACTTCTATGCCTTGCGAAGTGATGAGTTTTATAGCAAGCATGCTATCAAGCCCGCCACTAAAAAGTGCTAATGCTTTCATTTTGTTCCTTAGTTTTATAAATCAATCAATTTTAAACTCGCGATTATATCAAATTCCACACGCCATCGCCAAACATTTTCGGCATATCCTTGCATTTCTCTTTCGGCATCTTGCGCCTCTTGCGGATTTTGTTTAGCCCATCGAAGTGCTTTTTTAAAAGCCAGAATTTCATCAATAGTATAATACCTAGTCTCATCAAGACTTCTTTTATCTTGGTCTTTAAAAAAGCAATGAGCGCACGAGTGTCATTTAATTTTCTTGTATTTAAGTGATTTTGCTTTGTGTTAAGCTTGGCACAAATTATAACAAAGATTTTATAAAACGAAAACCAAATCAAAGGTATCAATACTTTTTTCTTATAATTTAACAAAACATAGGTATAAAATATTTTTTATGCCGATTTAGAATTTATGATTGCATTAAAAAGGATTTTTATGGATGATTTAAAAATTAACCCTTCAAACACTACTTTTGAAAGTCTTCAAAACACCACAAAACAAAAGGAACTTAGCGAACTCAAAAGAGAAGAACAAGATAAAGTTAAGGTAAATGATATTTCAAGCACTAAAAATTCAGGTTTCAAAGTAGTTTTTGAAAACAAAGAAGGCGAACTTTTGAGCCTAAATTTAAGCGAAGAAAATTTTAAAAATCTCCAAAGTCATTTTGCCTCTTACACCCATATCATAGCAAGGGATGATAAAAGTTACAGACTCAATGGCGAGGCAAATGAATTTATCGCAAATTGGTTTGAAAAAGTAAGCAATGAGCTTTTTGATCCAAATTCCTTAAGCCATAACAAGCAATCAACACAAAAGCTTAATTTTAAGCAAAAAGCTCCACTTGAAAGTATGCGTGATTTAAGCGTAAAAAATCAAAATAAACTAGATCAAAATGCAAATTTGGAAGAAAAACTTAATTTCAGCCTAGAAAAAGATATAAATTTTGATGGAAAAGTTGATGAATTTGATACTAAAGAGCCAAGTCTGGGCGAAATTTTAAGCGATTTAAACAAAGCATTAAATAGCACAAATTCCACGCAAAATACTACTACACAAGAAATAAAACCCAAAGATAAAAAGGACGAAAAAGACTTACTAGAGCTTGCTAAAGAAAAAGGGCTTAGTGCTTTAAGTGCAGACGAACAAGCCAAGCTTAAAGCTTCAAATCCAGCCGAATTTGAAAAATTACAAAACAAAGACTTAAAAAATTTAAAAGATAATTTAAGCAAAGACTTAAAAAAGCAAATTCAAAATGGCGAGACGATTTTAATCGATAAAAAAATTTAAAGTCTTGCAAAATTTGTAAGGCTTTTTTTAGTAAAACTAAGTTAATTCAGTAAGGATTTATTAGAATTGATAAAGTGTTTGAAGTCTTACATTTTTGCTACCACTTTGCGCTTCAGTGTTGCCATCTACATTAATATAAGAATACCAAGCTTGGAAAGATAATTTTGGAGAGTATTTACAATCCACTCTTGCAACAATTTCGTATTTATCTTTATCATCATCTCCAGCTACATTGCTAGTTGCAATCATTCTATATACGAAATCTCCGCCGAGTCTAACCGCATCAGCAAAAATATAACTCAAAAGTCCACATAACCAAAAACATTTATGCCTTGATTGCCTGTAAATGCGAGCCTGCAGTGTATTTTAACTCTTCACCGGCAAAAGATGATTCACATTACTATTATCTTCTAAAACAGTGAAAGCGAATTTATCTTTATCCCTATAGCACAAACCACCTAAAATTCCATCCCAGCCATATCCTGCAAGGCTAATTTAAAGACAAGAACTAACTATGTACATCTAATTCGCCACCCTCAATAAAAATTCTGTTAACAAAATTATCACCAAATATATAATTTACATTAAAACTATCCACCATACAAGCCACTAAACCTAATTTTAAAATTTCATAAATTCTCCTTTTGTTAAAAAATTAATAAAAACAATTTTAATCAAAAAACAGCTCAAACAGCAGGAAAAAATACATAAATTTGATATTTTTTAAATTTTTTGCGGATTTTGAAGGGAATTTTTTACGATTTTATGTAACTAAAAAGGACCGTCTGGAGACTCATTAGGGAAAAAAATATCGTTTAAATATTTTACATTTTTTAAAGCTCTTAATAATTTTTGCAAAATTTGATGGAGTTTTTCTAAGTCTTGCTCCTTAGTTAAAAGCTCTAAAAAATTTGAAAAAAAGTGATAAAACTCATCATCTAAAAGTGCTTTTTTGATTTTTAAGGTATTTTGAGAAAGTAGGGTTAAAATTTGCTTTTTTAGCATCAGTTCAGAACTTGCACCCTTTAAAGCATTCAAATGGCTTAAATACACATTGCAGATAGCAAGCAAAAAATCATTTTTATTTTCTAAAGGCTTAATCTCTAAAAGCTCTAATTCTCTTAAAGCAGGATGATCTTTACCATCATTTAAAATTTGCTCTAGCATTTCTTGGTGTTTGAAAATATTTTTAGGACAAATCCTTTTAAAATCTTCGTGCAAATTCGCATTTTGTGCTAAAAATTTCAAAAGCTCGATTTCTGCGATATTTAGCCTTGTTTTTGGGACAAAAGTATTTTCTATCTTACTTTTAGTGGGTGAAATTTTGGCATTTTTAACCAAAGTTACGAGATGATTTTCAACCCCTAAAAGCTTAGCAACTAAATCTGTATAAAAATTTGCCACTAAAGGCTCTAATAAATGCGTGAATTTTTGCACTTCTTCTAAGGCCTTTTGCTTAGCTAAGGCTGAATTTAAATCAAAGCCTGCCACAAGTCTTCTGATATAAAATTCCCCAAGCTCCACTGCCTTTTCTAAGATCTCATAAAGCTTTGCACTTTCATCATTCGCCACAAGTTCGGCTGGATCTTTTCCGCCTTGAATTAAGGCAACTTTTCCATCGATTTTATTTACACTTAGCAAATACGCCGAACGCATCGCGGCCTTTAAACCCGCTTCATCATTATCAAAACAAAGTATCACCTTAGCTTCATAGCGTTTAATTAAAGGTAAATGATGTTCAGTTAAAGCTGTCCCAAGTACTGCCACAGCGTTGTTAAAACCTGCTTTATGAAAGGCAATGGCGTCCATATAGCCTTCGCAAACTATCATTTCTTTTTGTTTTGCAATGGCGTCTTTTGCGAGATTAAAAGCATAAAAAATGCGACTTTTATCAAAAAGTCTGCTTTGAGGGGAATTAACATATTTAGCTTGGACGGCCTTGTTTAAAGTACGGCCACCAAAGCCCACAAGCAAACCTTTGTGATCGTATATAGGAAAAGTGATACGCATAATAAAACTGGCGTAATATTCTTTTTTTTGCTCATCTTTTTTAAGCGCTCCAACACTTAAAGCCTCTTCAAAATCAATCTCTTCATTTCTTAAAAGCCTTAAATTTTCTTCATTGCTTGGGGCAAAACCAAGTTCAAATTTTTGTATGTCCTTATCGTTTAATTTCCTTTGATAAAGATAATGCAAAGCTTCTTTGTGTTTGGCTAAATTTTGCTTATAAAAGGCATTTAGGCTTGGTAAAATATGAAGAATGTTTTTATTGCTTGTGTTGTGATCTTTGGTGTAACTAAGGGAGAAATTATTCCACGAAGCGACTTTTTCTACCGCTTCGCTAAAGCTTAGTTTTTCATACTCCATAACAAATTTAAACACATCCCCACCTGCTCCACATACAAAACAATGATAAAAACCTTTTTGGGCGTGAATGTGCATTGAGGGGTGTTTATCAGCGTGAAATGGGCAAATACAAACAAAATTTGAACCCATTTTTTTCACTTCTATATAGTGCGAAATCACATCAACAATATCTGCTCTTTGTGCTAAATTTTCTATGCTATTTTTATCAATCATCGTTTTTCCTTAACGAAAATTATATAAACAATTAGCTATAATTGGCATAAATTTTGACTAAAAAGTGCTAGAATGGATTTTTTCTTTGTAGAATACCGCGATCCCGTTGTGGGTCTTATCTTCCTTACTATTTTGATATTAATAGTGGCTTTGCTTCATTATTTTTGGCAAATTTTTGCGAACAAAGATGAAAGCATAAAACTTGATCAATTCATTAAAAAATTTGAACTCGATAACACGCACAAGGATTTATTAAAAAATTTAAATTTAAGCCACGATAATTTACTCTTTCTTGCTTCGGTTTTTACCAAGAGTGGCGAATTTGAAAAAGCAACACAAATTTATCTTATCGCCTTAGAAAAAACAAAAGATAAAAGTTTACAAGAAAATGTTTTTTATTTGCTCGCACAGTCGTATTTTAAAGCAGGATTTTTAGAAAGAAGTAGCGAAATTTTACTCAATATCCTAAAAAAACGCCCACGCAATGAAAAAGCACTCAAAATGCTTAAAGTAATTTATCTGCGTTTAAAAAAATATAACGAAGTTTTAGAAATTTTAGAATGCTTATTTGAGCTAGGATTTGATATCAAAGATGAAAAAGCTTTCATTAAAGCACTCATCATACAAAATGAATCCAATAAAAGCCTCGAAGAAAAAAGCACACAAAGTCTAGCCTTAGATGATGATAATGCTTTACTTAGACGCTTTATTTTTCAAAACTATAAAATCAAAACCCACACTTTATTTGAAGAAGTCATTGATTTGCTTTATAATGAAAAAAAAGCTATTTTCACGCAAGATCCTAAATATAAAGAATTTTTTTATGCCCTAAATTTACTTGAAAAAGAAGAGAATTTTAACTTCACAAATCCTAAATTTAAAATGCTTAAAATTTTAAACGACAATGCTTTCAAAACTAAACTTGATTTTTCTTATATGTGTCTAAATTGCAAAAATACCATGCCTTTGTTTTTTTATCACTGCCCCATTTGTTATGAATTTAAACAATGCAAAATTCTTTATGAAATAAAAAGCGATGAAGCAAATTAAAATTTACACCGATGGATCATGTTTGAAAAACCCTGGTTTTGGTGGTTGGGCTTATATACTTGAATATAAAAACCATCAAAAAGAAGGCTTTGGCAGTCAAGAAAATACCACAAATAATAGAATGGAACTTTTAGCTATCATCAAGGCTTTAGAAGCCTTAAAAGAGCCTTGTGAAATTTCGCTTTTTACAGACTCAAATTTAATGGTGCAAAGCATCAATGAGTGGCTTAAAGATTGGGTAAAAAAAGATTTTAAAGGCAAGAAAAATGTGGATTTATGGAAAGAATATTTAAATTTGGCTAAAATTCACAAAATCAAAGCTTTTTGGATAAAAGCACACAATGGTCACACGCAAAACGAAAGATGTGATTTTTTAGCAAGAATGGCTGCTCTTAATTTGCAAAAGGATAATGAAAAAATATGAAAAAACTCGAGCTCTTAGAAAAAAATCTCCACTACGAATTTAAAGACAAAACTTTACTCACACACGCTTTGACACATAAAAGTTTTAAAAAACCTTATAGCAATGAAAGACTTGAATTTTTAGGTGATGCAGTACTTGATTTGGTTGTGGGAGAGTATTTATTTCACAAATTTAAACACGATGCAGAAGGAGATTTATCAAAACTTAGAGCCGCTTTAGTCAATGAAAAATCTTTTGCAAAAATCGCACTTGATTTGAATTTGGGGGATTTTTTATTTATGTCTTTAGCCGAAGAAAACAACGGTGGAAGAGCTAAACCTTCCATTCTTTCAGATGCTCTAGAGGCTATTATTGGTGCTATTCACTTAGAATCAGGCTTTGAAAAAGCCAAGCAAATCGCACTTTATTTAGTAGAAAAAAATTATCCTCATATTGATGCTAAAAATCTCATCAAAGATTATAAAACCAAGCTACAAGAAATCACTCAAGGTTCTATGGGACAAACTCCAGAATACGAAACCTTACGCGCTTTTGGCCCTGATCATCAAAAACAATTCGAAATCGCTTTAAAACTCGAAGGAAAAGAAATCGCAAGAGCCATTGCAAACAGCAAAAAAGAAGCGCAACAAATGGCAGCAAAAATCACTCTTGAAAAATGGGGCAAAATATGAACACTTTTGGCACAAAATTACGATTTACAAGTTTTGGAGAATCTCACGGCAAAGCTATTGGTTGCGTTATAGATGGACTTCCAGCAGGCGTAAAAATCGATGAGGAATTCTTGCAAAACGAACTTGATAAACGCAAAGGCGGAAGTAAATTTGCTACTCCTAGAAAGGAAGGTGATAGGGCTGAAATTTTAAGTGGAGTTTTTGAAGGTTTTAGCACAGGAACTCCCATTGGCATAGTCGTTTTTAACGAAAATACACGCTCAAAAGACTATGATAATATCAAGGATTTATTTCGCCCTTCACACGCTGATTTTACTTATTTTAAAAAATTCAGCATAAGAGATCATCGTGGGGGTGGAAGAGCTAGTGCTAGAGAAAGCGTTGCAAGAGTCGCTGGGGGTGCAATTTGTGCTATGCTTTTAAAGGAATTTAACATAGAAGTACAAAGTGGAGTTTTTGGGGTTGGAAACTTTGTTTCTACTTTAAAAAATAACGAATTTGACTTTGAATTTGCCAAGAAAAGCGAAATTTTTTGCCTCGATCCGTTTTTAGAAAATGATTTTAAAGAAGAAATTTTAAATGCCAGAAATTCAAAAGACAGTGTAGGTGCTAGCGTTTTTACTAAAGTAAGTGGCGTAATGGCAGGACTTGGAGAAGTTTTATACGATAAACTTGATGCAAAAATCGCCCATGCTTTGATGGGACTTAATGCAGTAAAGGCCGTAGAGCTTGGCGAAGGTATCAATGCAAGTAGAATGCGCGGCTCACAAAATAATGATTGTTTAAAAGATGGTAAATTTTTAAGCAATCACAGCGGAGGAATTTTAGGTGGAATTTCAAACGGCGATATTTTGGAAATTAAAAGCTATTTCAAACCTACCCCTTCAATTTTTAGCGCGCAAGAAAGTATGGATAAATTTGGCAATAATATCATATGTGAACTAAAAGGTAGGCACGATCCTTGTGTGGGAGTGCGTGGGAGTGTGGTAGCTACGGCGATGATAAGACTTGTTTTAGCTGATTGCTTACTCTTAAATGTTAGTGCAAATTTAGAGAATTTAAAAAGAATTTATCAAGCTTAAATCAAAAAATTTAATTGAAAATCAAAAAACTTTGCTACTTTTGCTTCTTTATAAAATATTTTTGTTACTTTAATGTTACAAAAATCAACATAAAATACCAATTTTATTTCTTAATACTTTTTAATTATATCTTATTCGCTAAACTATAAAGTTAAAAAATTTACAAAAGGAGATTTTATGTGGACTCAAATTTATGATCCATTTGAAAATATTTTTTTAAGTGCAATCGTAGCATTTTTACCTATAATTTGCTTCTTGGTCTGCTTACTCGTTTTTAAACTCAAAGGCTATCAAGCAGGTTTTATCACTGTGATTTTAGCAAGCATAGTTGCATTTTTTGCCTATGGCATGCCTTTTTCTTTAATAGGCGCAAGTTTCGTTCAAGGCTTCGCACAAGGACTTTGGCCCATTGCTTGGATTATCATTGCAGCGATTTTCCTTTACAAACTCTCCATTAAATCAGGCTCATTTGAAGTTATCAAACAAAGCGTCATGAGTATCACTCCAGATCATAGAATTCAAGTGATATTAATCGGCTTTTGTTTTGGCTCTTTCTTAGAAGGTGCGATCGGTTTTGGCGGTCCTGTAGCCATTACTGCGGCCCTACTTGTGGGACTTGGACTTCGCCCCTTACAAGCTGCGGGACTTTGTCTCATTGCAAATACTGCTCCAGTTGCCTTTGGTGCTGTAGGAATTCCAATCATCGCAATGGCTAATTTAGTAGGCGTAGAACAACATGCAGTATCTGCTATGGTAGGTAGAATGCTTGTGCCACTAAGCCTTAGCGTGCCTTTTTTCATCATTTTTTTAATGGATGGATTTAAGGGTATTAAAGAAACTTTTCCGGCTATTTTAGTCGCAGCTGTGAGTTTTACTGCGACACAATTTTACAGCTCAAACCACCTTGGCGCAGAACTTCCTGACATTGTTTCAGCAATCGTATCTTTAGCAGCCACAACAATCTTTTTGAAATTTTGGAAACCAAAAAATATATTCAGACTTGATGGAGAAACAAATTTTGCTCAAGAAAGTACTTTAAGCTTCACTCAAGTTTTAAAAGCTTGGACTCCTTTTATCCTACTTATCGCTTGCATAGTGCTTTGGACTCAACCTTGGTTTAAAGATTTATTTGCTAAAGGCTCTATTTTTGACTATACCCAAGTAACCATTACTTTTAACAATATTGCAGGAAGCATAGTGGATGCAAATGGTAAAAATGTAGCCTTAAGTATGCCTATAAATTTCATCGCTCTTCAAGCAGGAACAGCTATTTTACTTGCGGCTTTTTTAACCATTTGGATTTTAAAAATCAAAGCCAGCGATGCAGGAGAATGCTTTTGGGATACCTTAAAAGAAATGGCTATACCTTGCATTACCATTGGTTTGGTTGTTTCTTTTGCTTTTATTGCTAAAAATAGCGGTATGAGCACCACTCTAGGCTTGGCTTTCTCACACACCGGTGATGCTTTTGCTTTCTTTTCGCCTATCATTGGCTGGATAGGGGTTTTCCTAACCGGTTCTGACACAAGCGCGAATTTACTTTTTGGACCATTACAACAAGTGACTGCAAATGAGCTTGGCGTAGGCGAAGCTTTATTTTTAGCAGCAAACTCTGTAGGAGGTGTGGTTGGTAAAATGATAAGCCCACAAAGTATAGCTATAGCTTGTGCTGCAGTGGGACTTGTAGGTAAAGAATCTGATCTTTTTAAATTCACTTTAAAATACTCTATAGCTTTTATTATTTTAATAGGAATTTGGACTTGCATCATTGCATTCTTATTAAATGGCATAATACCAGATACCATTCCTTTAGCAAAATAGGACAAAGTAATGAAAAAAGTTTATTTATACGCCACTTGTCTTGGAACTGCCGCAATGCAAGAAAGTGTTTTAAATTCAGTCAAACTTCTACGCCGCGAAGGTGTAGAAGTGATTTTTAAAAAAAATCAAACCTGTTGCTCTCAACCCTCTTTTAACTCAGGTTATTTTAAAGAAAGTAAAAATATAGCTTTATATAATATTAATTTATTTGAGAAAGATTATCCCATCGTTGTACCAAGTGGATCTTGTGCAGGGATGATGAGTCATGATTATTTAGAACTTTTTAAAGATGATAATAATTTTGAAAGAGTCAAAGAATTTAGCTCTCGTGTGATAGAACTTTCACAGTATTTAGATGAGGTTTTAAATGTAAATTACGAAGATAAAGGCGAACCCATCAAAGTCACTTGGCATTCAAATTGCCACGCTTTAAGAATTCAAAAAAGCATACAAGCAAGTAAAAATCTCATTAAAAGACTTAAAAATGTTGAACTAATCGATTTAGAATATGAAGAAGAATGCTGTGGTTTTGGCGGAACTTTTTCAGTCAAAGAGAGTGAAATTTCAAACGCTATGGCAAGAGAAAAAATCAAAAATATCCAAAAAACAGGTGCTAAATACCTTATAAGTGGCGATGGGGGTTGCTTGATGAATATTGCTGGAACCATGAGTAAAATGGGACTTGATATCAAAGGCGTGCATTTATATGACTTTTTGGTCAAACGCCTTGAAGGAGTGAAAATATGAGCGAACAACACAAATTACCGCACGAGCAAATCGTTAAAATCAAGCTCAATGACGAGCAAATGCGTGAAAATCTCTCTAATGCTATGCACACTTTACAAAAAAATCGCTTGAAATTAATCGATGAGAAATTTAATGACTGGCAAGGTTTAAGAGAACGCGCAAAACAAGCTAAAAATAATGCTTTAATGAGCCTCAATGAAAGACTTTTAGAATTTGAAAAAAACGCAACTAAAAACGGCATACAAGTGCATTGGGCAAGTAGCGATGAAGACGCTTGTGAGATTATTTATGAACTCATGCGTGAAAAGAATATCTCTAAAATCCTAAAAGGCAAATCCATGGCTAGTGAAGAGATAGGTTTAAATCACTATCTTGAAAACAAGGGTTTAAAAGCCGTAGAAACGGATCTTGGAGAGCTTATCTTGCAACTTAATGGTGAAACGCCAGTGCATATCGTCGTGCCAGCCATTCACAAAAATCGTTATGAAATTGGCGAAATTTTCAAAGATAAATTAGGCTCTGAACTTGAAAGCGAACCTGAAAAACTAAACGCCATTGCGCGAAAGCATTTAAGAGATGAATTTGAAGGCTTGAAAATGGGACTTAGCGGTGTTAATTTTGCTATGTCTGAAGAAGGAGCTTTTTGGCTCATAGAAAATGAAGGAAATGGCAGAATGTGCACTACTGCAAGCGATATCCATGTCGCACTTTGTGGTATAGAAAAAGTGATGCAAAGCTTTGAAGATGCAGCAACTATGGTGCATTTACTTACTCCTTCAGCTACAGGTCAATTCATACCCACCTATAACAATATCATCACAGGTCCACGAAAAAATGGCGATTTGGACGGCCCAAAAGAAGTGCATGTTATACTTTTTGATCATCACAGAAGCGATATGTTAGCTCATGAGGATTATTATGAAGCACTTCGTTGCATTAGGTGTGGGGCTTGTATGAATTTTTGCCCTGTTTATGATAAAATCGGAGGTCATACTTATCAAACCGTGTATCCAGGGCCTATTGGAGAAGTGATTAGTCCGAATATTTTTGGTATAGATCACACGGGGGATATTTTGAATTTTTGTTCGCTTTGTGGGCGCTGCTCTGAAGTTTGTCCGGTAAAAATTCCACTCGCTGATCTCATACGCAAACTAAGGTCTAATAAAGTCGGACAAGGCAAAAACCCGCCACTTGGTGCAAATATGCTCCATCATAATGCCGCCGAAGCTTTTGCTTTTAGAAATTTTGAAAAAATAGCTACAAGCGGGAATTTATGGAGATTTTCTTTATCGAAGGCGCATTATTTTAATTGGTTTATACAAAGTTTTAAAAATACCTTACCTGTAGTAAAAAAATGGAGTCAATTTAAAGACTTGCCACAAATTAAGAAAAATCTTTATAAAGAGCTTGAAAATATCGAAGGAGTAAGCTGTGAGTAGATTAAATGAACTTTCTTCAAAAAGCAAAGAAGCGATATTAAACAAAGTCAAAAATGGCCATAGGGATACAAATTTCACATACATCCCAAGCTCAGATCCAGTAGGACACATCAAAACAAGCGATGATGCTTTAGAGGAACTAAAAGAAAAAATGAGTGCAAACAAATACATAGTCGAAGAAGCCACGATAGAAACTTTAGAAGAAAAAATCAATCAAATCGTGGCAAAATATGGCTATGAAAAAATGATTTATGGCTCAAATCTAAATCTTAATATCGATAAAATCAAAGCAAAATCCAAAATTTGTTTTAATGAACAAATAGAAAATTTAAGAAGTGAAGTTTTTCATAGCGAATTTTCTATCATCCACGCAAAGGCTGGAGTAAGCTCACACGGCGTTGCTTTAGTGCTTTCATCAAAAGAGCAACCAAGAATGCTTTCTTTAGCTCCTACTTTATGTATCATGCTACTTAAAAAAGAAAGTGTAGTAAAAAGCTTGGCTGAGGCTTTAACTTTGGTAAAAAAAGAGAATGAAACTTTGCCTAGCAATATTTTATTTATCGCTGGACCTTCAAGGACAGCAGACATTGAACTTATCCCTGTTTTTGGGGTACATGGCTCACAAATTGTTCATATCATTTTTTATTAAATTTGGCGTTTGTGCGCCAAATTAATTTATTAATCTATTCTTTTAAAAAGCCGTATTCATAAATTTTAGGCTCTAGCTTTTTGGCTAAAGTATTTAAGGCTGTATTTAAATCACTCAGCAAAACTTTATAATGCTCGTCTTTTGCTTGGTTAGGACGATTCATCCTGCCTTTTTCATCTCTACCTTGAAAAAATTCTTTTATATCATAAAGTGAAGCATTGACAAGATAGCCTTTATCCTCGCTATGTGTGTGATAGTATTTAAAAAGTTCTTTTCCTGCTTTTAAAAGTTCTTGAGCTTCAAGACTAAATTCTATCTTTACTAACTCATCACCAAAAAGCGAATTTTCATCTTTTATCTCACCCTTTATAAATTTATACATAAAATCACTTTCAAAAGCTTCTTTTGTGATACCTAGCTCTGTTTCACTAAAAGGTATGAAATGATTTATCCCTTCTTTTGCACTTATTTTATTTTGTCCATGAAAAAGCATAAAAGCTAAACAATCGCTTTTAAACTCATCATCATTTTTATATAAATCATTAGGATATAAAAACTGATCTCTATCGTTTATCCAAGTAGCAGGTATAGCTTGACGCACTGAAAAATATATGGCAATATTTATAATATTTGTTTGATCAATATCTTGAAAAATTCCATGTCTATTTGTTTTTTTATTCAATAACGCTACCAAATTTTGCATTTGAAAATCAGGGGCATCAGCCATCAATACACCTATACCATTATCTTTGATACTAAATTTTCTAAGCCACTTATTGATACTTTCTTGTTTATCATTATAAAAATGCTTCGCTCCTAAAAAATTTCCATTTTCATTAAATATATCAAGTTTTATTTTTTTAATTTCTTCTTTTTTACTCATATCCCATATCAAAAATCCTATGGGAAAATTTCCTTTTACATTATCAAAAGTATAAGAAGGCACCATAAAGCCTTTTAAAAACTTAGCCTTAAAACTCTCTCTAAATTTTATAAAATTTGTAGAATTTACATATTTTAAAGTCGAAAAACTAGCCATTAAACAATCTTCTATCTCACAATAAATTCTGATAAAAAATTGAGCAAAAAGCTCATTGTTTGCCCTACCTAAAATATCTTTGTATTTTTCACAAATTTTATTTTCCCTAGCTACTCTTTCTTTATTTTTACCAGTATTATTTTTAGTGGAGCTAGTCCCAGCTTCAGCATAAGGCGGATTAATAAAAATTATTAATTTTTTGCGTTTATTTTCATCCTTTAAAATCTCTTGTAAATTTAAAGGTAGTTTTGATTTATGGATGATTTTACCCTTATCATCTACCTCATCAAAAAATTCATCATTTAAAAAATCAAATTGAAAAACATGATTTTCAAACAAATTCGCACCATTTTTTATACGCTCATGTATCACATCTATATCAGCTTTATCAAGAGTAGAACAAAAGATATTTTTCTTATTTGTAAAATTTGCTAGTAAATTTCCTGTTCCACCTGCTAAATCCCATATATAATACTCCTCTTCATAATCCTCCCCAAAAGTTTTAGAAAGATACTCACAAGCCTTATCCACCCAAATTCTCGGAGTAAAAAATGCTCCTTTTCGCTCTCTTACATCTTGATCTACAAGCAAATCTCTGCGTTTTATAATATAATCCCAAAATTCTTCCCTTGGAGGACGCTCATAAATCGCCCAAAACTCATGATGGGCTTTTTGATTATCCTTAAAAGAAGTGCGCTCATTAATGATAGAACCCAAATCACTTTTTGTTTTATTAAACTCATAATAATCTTTTTTAAGAATGGCAAATAAATTTTGACTGATAGTTTCATTTTCATTTGAAAGCAAATCAGCCAAATAAAAGTCTGCATCTATAATCCCGCTTTCTTTAGCCAAACTCCAATCAATACTAATGGTATCTTTAACCATTTTATTCCATTTGTGATAAATGCTTACAAAATTATTTTTATCGATTTGAAATTTGCTTATATTTTCGCTCGTAAGATTTTCTTTTATAAAAGTTTTTAATTCTTCATTATTTTTTTCATAATAAAAAATTTGTGCTGTATTTAAAATGCCATCTAATTCTTTTAGAAGTTTTAAAAACTGCTCATTTTTATGATTGCTTGGGGTAACACTAAAGTCTATATCACTTTGATAAAAAATTTCTTGCAAAGAAGCAAAAGGTAAAAAAGCTATCTTTTCTCCATCAAAAGCACAAAGTAAATTTGGAGTTTGCTCTGTATAAAATTTATATTTTCCTATGGTAAGTACAAGCTGCACGAAAGACTTCTTAAGCTCACTTTTTCCTTGCTTGGCTTCAGCCCAAAGCAAATTAACTTCACCCAAAAGTCCTAAATTTTGAGTGATACAAAAATCAATCTTAGCTCCTACATAATTAAACTTAGAAAAATACAAATCCTTAATCTTGCTTTTTAAAGGCTCTTCGCTAAGTTTTAAAAGTTCCTCAGACAAATCATATCCTTAAAAAAATATTTAAAGATATGATTTTAATAAAAATATACTTTTTTTTGTATAAATCTCACCCAAAAGCACCGCTTAGATAAGCTTTGGTTTTTTCTTCTTTTGGATTTTTAAAAAATTCCTTGCTTTCACCAAATTCTACAAGCTCTCCTAAATGAAAAAATGCTACAAAATCTGCCACGCGTTTGCCTTGTTGCATATTGTGTGTCACCATGATCATAGAAAGATTATGGCTTAATTCCTTTAAAAGCTCTTCAATAACGCCTGAACTTATAGGATCAAGTGCAGAAGTTGGCTCATCTAAAAGCAAAAGTTTAGGTTTTATCGCTAAAGCTCTTGCAATGCAAAGGCGTTGTTGCTGTCCGCCCGAAAGTGCTAAGGCATTTTGCTTTAATTTATCTTTTACCTCTTCATATAACCCTACTTTTTTAAGACAATCCACCACCAAAGCTTCTTCATCATCTTTATTTTTAATCATTCCATGAAGTTTTGGCGCATAGGAAATATTTTCATAAATGCTTTTTACAAAAACATTGGGTTGTTGAAAAACCATACCCACATTTTTACGCAAAACCACTACATCTTGATTTTTCACATCTTTATTGTCAATTTCTACCAGTCCATCAATTTTTGCGATTTTATCATTCATTCTGTTAAAACAACGCAAAAATGTTGATTTCCCACACCCTGAAGCACCTATAAGAGCAGTAATTTTATTTTTTGCTATTTGCATATTGATATCAAATAAAGCTTGTTTTTTGCCATAAAATAAATTTAAATTTGTTGTTTTTGCTATCATTTTAATCTTCCTTGAAAATATTTTCTTAAAAGTATTGCACTAAGATTTAGCACCACTAAAAGCCCCAAAAGCACAATAATGCCCGCCGCTGTTTTTTCTAAAAATGCGCGTTCTGGCATAGCCGACCATGAATAAATTTGAGCAGGCAGTACACTTGTTGCATCAAAAACCGAATTTGCCGCATCTGGAATAAAAGCTATCATACCGATAATCATCAAAGGTGCAGTCTCACCGATAGCTTGTGCTAGAGTTAAAATAGATCCTGTTAAAATCATAGGCATAGCCAAAGGTAGCATTATGCCTTTTACCATTTGCACTTTAGTCATACCCAAAGCATAAGCCGCGTTTTTCATATTTATATCCACACTTTTTAAAGCTGCCTTAGTCGAAACAATGATAATAGGCAAACTCATAATCGCCAAAGTAAGCCCGCCCACTAAAGCACTTGATCTAGGCATTCCAAAAAGATTAATAAATATTCCAAGTCCCAAAAGCCCAAACAAAATACTAGGAATACTGGCCAAGTTATTAATACAAACTTCTATAAAATGAGTAAACATATTTTGTGGTGCAAATTCTTCCAAATAAATCGCTGCTGCTATACCCACAGGCACGCTCACCGCCATGCAAACAAGCATGACAAGTAAAGTCCCTACGATAGAAGATAAAATTCCAGCACTTTCAGGCGACTTAGAATCTCCGTTTAAAAAGAAATTAGTATTAAATTTAAGCTTTATTTCGCCATTTTGTGTTAATTTATCTACTAAAATTCTTTGCTCTTCACTCAAACGATTATAATTTTCTTTCATGTATTGATCTACTTCTGAATTTGCCAAAAGCCAAGATTTTTCGCTTACTTGTCCTGTTCTAATTTTTCTTTGTTCTGCACGCGATAAAAGCTCATAAGAAGGCGAATTTCTATCAGGCTCTACAAAAATATAAGTTTGCTTAAAAGCCCCGATTCCTAGATATCCTACACTGCCTAAAAAAATACAAAGAAAAATTAAATTAATATAAAGCCCCATTTTGCAAAGTCTTTTAAAAGATTTTGAAGCCTTTTGTCTTTTTTTGAAAAGTTTTTTCATAAATTTTTCCTTTTATGAAAGCGATTGATTAAATAAACGCTAAACATATTAATGATTAAAGTGATAATAAAAAGTACCAAACCTAAAGAAAATGCACTTAAAGCTAAAGAACTATCAAAAGCTTGATCCCCGCTTAATGCTTCAACGATTTTTACAGTAACCGTTGTCATATCTTCTAAGAAATTCATAGTTAAATTTGGACGCAAAGAAGCTGCCATTACTACTATCATGGTTTCACCCAAAGCCCTTGAAAGTCCCAAAAGACAAGCTGCTACTATACCTGGAATGGCTTCAGGTAAAATCACAGCAAAAACCACTTCTTTTTTTGTCATTCCTAAGGCTAAAGCGGCGTTTATTCTTTTTTCGCTTACTACTTCAATGCAATCTTGCGACAAAGAAGCCACAATAGGCACTATCATAATACCCATGATAAATCCAGCTCCCAAAGCACTTTGAAAACTCGCATTAATACCAAAAAGCGCAAAAAACCACACGATAAAAGGTGCTACAACTATAGCGGCAAAAAATCCAAAAACAACGGTTGGAATTCCTGCAATGATTTCTAAAATAGGTTTTAAGTAATTTTTAGATTTTTTGCCTGCAAAAACGCCCAAATATAAAGCACACATTACACCCAAAGGTAAGGCGGTTAACATAGCGATTAAGGAAATATAAAAAGTACCCCAAAATAAGGAAAGTGCACCAAAAACACCTTGTTTGCTTGCGCCATCAGCACTCATAAACGCTACATCTGCTGCCCACTCATTTGAAAATAAAAAAGTGATTACACTTTCTTTTTGAAAGAATTTCAAAGCTTCGATTAAAATCGTAAGCATGATAGCAAAACTTACTATCACACTTACAAAAGCACATAAAAAAAGCGCAAATTTAATGATTTTTTCTTTTAGCAAAACTTTTCCTTAAAAAACTTTTCCAGCTTTTACAAGCTCTTCATTTAAGATTTTTCTATCTTCTATATGTTTTTGTGTAGCTTTTAAATTAATCTCACTTAAAGGAACAAGTCCTATTTTTTCAAGTTCGCCACCACTTTTTGCTAAATCATCACTCATATAAATTTTTGCAAACTCAAAACTTTCTTTTGGATTTTTATTAGCATTGATATAAATATACAAACTTCTTGCAAGTTCATATTTACCTTCCATGATATTTTTTGCATTTGCTTCTATGTTATCGATTGTTGTAGCGTTGATTTTATCTTCATTGCTCGATAAAAAGCCATATCCAAAAAGCCCAAAAGCATCTTTATCAACACTTAATTTTGAAACGATTAAATTATCGTTTTCCCCACTTGGTATAAAAGCTGAGTCTTGACGGATGGTTTTATAAGCGCCTTTGTATTCTGGAATTTTTTTAGAAACTTCGCTCATTACAAGCTCTTCTATGGTATCTCTCGTGCCTGAACTTGATGGAGGGCCATAGATAGTGATTTTACGATTTGGTAAATTTTTATTGATTTGTTGCCAGTTTGTGTAAGGATTTGGTATAAGTTTGCCATCTTGAGGCACTTCTTTAGCTAATGCTAAAAAAAGCTCTTTCATTGTGATATTTAAAGGCGCATTAGCTTTATTTTGTGCTAAAACTATACCATCATAACCTATCATGATGCCTACTATGTCAGTAATTCCTGCTTTTTGACAAGCTTCAAACTCACTTGATTTTATAGGTCTTGAAGCATTAGAAATATCAGTAATTCCTTCGCAAAATACCTTAAACCCACCTCCTGTGCCTAAACTTTCCACAATAGGGGTTTTGGCATTATTAATTGCTGCATATTCTTCAGCAACAAAAGAAGTAAAAGGATACACGGTTGAGCTACCTGCGATTTTTAAATCTACAGCATTCAAAGCACTAAAAAACGCACAACTTGCCACACTCAAAGCTAGAATTTTTTTCATATTTTCTCCTTACTTTTAAAAAAAGTAATGGAAGTGTAAAAAAACTTGGAAACATTTTGGATACATTTTTGACTTCGTAGCGGAAATAAATTCCACTTTGCTACAAAAGAGCTTTCGCCCTTTTAACCCCTTAAAGACTTCCCAGCCCAATACTACGCATTGCTCTATTTTGTATTAATTTTGCTAATCATTAAAAATAATTTCATCTTGCAATAAAAATATTTCAAAATTTGAATTTGCAAAAATTTTGTTATAATTCCTGCCATGTTAAATATAGTTTTAATCGAAGATGATAAAGATTTAAATGAATTAATCAGTCTTAAATTGAGTCAAGAAAAATATAAAATCTATAGTTTTTTTGATATTTTTGACTTAGAAAATTTCTTAGACAATAACGAAATTGATTTAATCATCATGGATAGAAATTTACCGAGTGGAGACAGCGTAGAACTGATAAAAAAACTAAGAACAAATGGCTACGATGAAGCGGTGATTTTCTTAAGTGCTAAAACTTTGCAAAAAGATATTTTAGATGGCTTTAAAGAGGGTTGTGATGATTATATTTGCAAGCCTTTTAATTTCAATGAGTTATTATTTAGAATCAAAGCAATAACCAAAAGAAATACAAAAAAAGAAATTTTAATTTTTGAGAACTTTGTTTTAAACATAGATGAAAGAATTCTAAAATTCAAAGATGAAAAAATACCCAATCTCACCACACTTGATATCGAGCTTTTAAAATGCTTTTTCACATACAAAAATCAACTTTTAAGTAGACAATTTTTAAGCGAACAAGTATGGAAAAATGACACCACGGGCGATAAAACCATCAATACTGCTATTTTAAGATTAAAGCAAAAAATTCCAGCTTTTAAAGAAAAAATTATTTCCATAAGATCAGTTGGCTATAAATTATGTTAAAAATAAAAACTTTCTTTTTTTATCTTTTTTTAATCATCTGTCTTGGTTTTACAAGTATTTTTTATTTTATTAATGAAAGTTATATTAATAATATCATCAAAAACACTTATGAGCAAAAATTAAAAAGTTTAGATGATGTTTTAAGGTTTTCAATTCTTCAAAATTTAAATGAAAAAAATATAAAAAATTTTGCTTCACAAACTAGAGCGGATTTTGTAATTAAAAAAGATGGGAAAATATTTTCTTCTCTACAAAATTTTGATTTTTTCAAAAATAAATTTGATTATAATACAACAAATGATTTTTTAGAAAAAAAAGAAATTTTTTATAAAGCCTATGAATTTGAAAAATATCAATACATTATTATAGTCTATCCAAAGCTAAGCAATCAAATAAAATATTATTGGATTAATAATGCTTTTATTTTTATTCTTTTTATAATAATTTTAGCTTTAATTGCCATTTTTATTTTTTACATCTTTAAGTGGTATTTTAAGGATTTATTATTTTTCATTAAAAATATAAACAATGAAAGTGATTTTGTATTTAAAAAAACCTTTTTTAAGGATTTAAATTTTTTAAATTCCAAAATACTAAAAATAAAAGAATTGTATTTAAAACAAGATATAAGAGCAAAAAAACAAGCCAAAAAAATTAAAATGAAAAATTCACAATTAAACAATATAATCAGCACAATTTCTCACGAACTAAAAAACCCATTGAGCGTGATTGATATAAGTTTAGAAAGTTTAAAAAATGAAAATGATGAAAAAACTAAGGAATTTTTACTGCATAAAATTCAAAAACAAAGTTTTAAAATAAATAATTTAACACATAAATTAAATTTGGTTTTTAATTTAAATTCTAATTCTTTAAATTTAGAGATTTTTGATTTGTTTGAAATTTCGAAAGAACTTGCAAATTCTTTTAATGAAGAAAGAATTAAAATTTATGGAGAAACCACCTTAATTAAGGCAGATTTATTTTTAATCGAGCAAGTAATTATAAATTTAATTTCAAACGCCTTAAAATATAGCAAAAATGAGATAATTATAAAAGTATATGATAAAGAATTTACAATTGAAGACAAAGGCATAGGCATAGAAGCAAAACATATAAAATCTATTACAAAAAAATTTTATAAAATTAATAATAAAACTAACAATTCTTTTGGTTTAGGATTGTTTTTAGTTAAAAAAATTCTTTCACTTCACCAAAGCCATTTAAATATAAAATCCATTCCTAATCAAGGCAGTATTTTTTCTTTTAAGATAAATTTAACCCTTTAAATAAGTTTGAAATTCAAAATTTCAAACTTATTATTTACACATCCAAATGCTTCACATCTTTAGCATGTGCTTGAATATAATCGCGTCTTGGTTCAACCTCATCGCCCATGAAAAGATTAAAAGTATCATTAGCACTCTGTGCATCTTCAATAGTAATTTTTAAAAGTCTTCTCACACTTGGATCCATAGTCGTTTCCCAAAGTTGTTCAGGATTCATTTCACCCAAACCTTTATAGCGTTGGATATAAGCACCTTTTTTTGCATTAGTTTCTACTTCGCTTAAAATATCTAAAATATCTTTATCGGTTGCTAAGTCACGATCTTTTATTTTATTAAAAATATAACTTGCTTCTTCATAAAGTGGATGAGAAAATAAATCATCATTGATAATAAGCTCTTCTAAACCATTTTCAGTTTGCACATAAACGCGAATTTCATTGTCGTTGATATAATGATTTAAGATATTATGTCCTTCTTTTTCTAAAAAGGCTTTTACGATTTTAAAAAGTTCTTCGTTATTTTCTTTGATAAAATCAGGATTTTCTATCAAATATCTAATCACAGAAATCACATTAAAACGCTTTTTAAGATCATTTAAAACCGAGCGATATGCTGCAGCTATTTTTAATAAATCTTTTAAATCATTTAAGCCAATTCCTTCATAATTATTAGAGCTTTCAATGCCTGTTTCGATTAAATAATCATTCAAAGCTTTTTCATCTTTAAGATAAATTTCTCTTTTTTCACCTTTTTTATAACGGTAAAGTGGCGGTTGTGCTAGATAAATATGTCCGTTAGCTACAAGATCATTCATAAAACGGAAGAAGAAAGTTAAAAGTAAGGTTTGTATATGAGAGCCATCTACATCAGCATCTGTCATAATGATGATTTTATGGTATCTTAATTTTGAAATATCAAATTCATCTCCTATACCACAACCAAAAGCAGTAATCATATTTTGAATTTGTTCAGATTTTAAAATCTTATCTAGTCTTGCTTTTTCAACATTTAAAATTTTACCACGCAAAGGCAAAATAGCTTGAAAAAATCTTTCTCTACCTTGTTTTGCAGAACCCCCTGCAGAATCTCCTTCTACAAGATAAATTTCACTTTCACTTGGATCTTTGCTTTGACAATCAGCCAATTTTCCAGGTAAAGTTCCAACGCTTAAACTTTCTTTTTTACGCGTTAATTCTCTTGCTTTTTTTGCTGCTTCTCTACCACGAGCTGCCATTAAAGCTTTATTCATAATGGCTTTTGCTTCAATAGGATTTTCTTCAAAATATTTAGTCAAGTATTCAAAACTTGCTTTTGAAACTATGGGACGCACATAGCTTGAGCCTAATTTTCCTTTAGTCTGTCCTTCAAATTGTGGCTCAGGTACTTTTACACTTACTATTGCGATAAGTCCTTCACGTACATCATCACCAGTAATTTTAGAGTCCTTTTCTCTAGCATTAGCATTTGCTTCTATATAATTACTAATTACCCTTGTTAAGCCCATTCTAAAACCAGCTTCATGTGTTCCACCATCTGGAGTTTTAATATTATTAACAAAAGAAAGCAAATTTTCACTATAAGTATCATTATAAAGTAAAGCTATTTCCACATTTACATCTTCTTCATCTACACTAAAAAATATAGGTTTTGTTAAAGCTTCTTTTTTATTTAAATCAACTACAAATTGTGAAATTCCACCTTCGAAATGAAAACTTTCTTTTTTACCTACGCGATTATCTTTAAAATTTATAGTGATTTTTGGATTTAAATATGCAAGTTCACGAAAGCGTTTAGCTAAAATTTCATAATCAAACTCTGTAACTTCAAAAATTTTATCATCAGGCCAAAATTCTATAGTTGTTCCTGTTTTTTTACTGTTTCCTATAACACCAAATTCACTTATTACTTTACCTTCTGAAAATTCTTGGCGATAAATTTCTCCATCTCTTTGCACAGTCGCAACAAGTTTTTTAGAAAGTGCATTTACAACTGAAACACCCACACCGTGTAAACCACCAGAAACTTTATAAGTATCTTTATCAAATTTTCCACCTGCATGAAGCACAGTTAGAACAACGGTTAGTGTTGGCATATTTTCAGTAGGGTGCATACCCACAGGAATACCACGACCATTATCACTTACTATACAACTTCCTTCAGTAGTAATTTCTATATCGATAGTATCACAATACCCAGCCATAGCCTCATCGATAGAATTATCCACTACTTCATAAATCATATGATGAAGTCCGCCTATGTTTGTATCTCCTATATACATACCTGGGCGTTTTCTAACAGCTTCTAAGCCTTTTAAGACTTTAATATTTCCAGCACCATAGTTTTGATTTTCTTGCATTTATTATCCTTATAAAATTACTGGCATAATTACAGTTTGAAGTTCAGCTGAACTTACTATAAAAGCCAAATTTGGCTCATTAATGCTTATTTTAAATTCTTCACTTTCTATGGAATTTAAGAAATCAATTAGATATTTGATTTTAATACTAAGATCAAAGTTATCTTCTATATCAAGTTCAAGTTCTAATTCTGTTTTTGCTTCAACATTATCAAGGCTAATACCTTCAAAAATGAGTTTGTTTTTATTAAAATGAAGTTTCATTTTTTCAGCTACAACATTAATTCTTTTTAAAGAATCAATAAAATCTTCAGTTTTAAAGGTAAATTCTTTGGTGATTTGTTTTGGAACTACTTTTTCATAATCAGGAAATTTATCGTTAATGAGTTTTGTGAAGAATTCAAAATTATCATTTTTAGCAATAAGCATATTTTCATCATAATAAATTTCAATTTTTTCATAGAAAAGTTTTTGCATTTCTATAATGGCTTTTTTAGGGATACTGAAAGAAAATTCTTTATCATTTGTTTTATCTAATGTAAAAATTGCTAGTCTTTTTGTATCTGTTCCAACGAAATTAATTTTATCTGTTTTAATGTCTAGAAAAGCTCCGTTTAAAGAATATTTTGGGTTATTTGTATCGATAGCTGGTAAAATTTTCTTTAATGAACGGCTTAAGTCGCTAGAATCAATGTCAAATTTATTTTTTCCTTCTATTTCTGGAAAAGATGGGAAATCTTCATATTTAAACATAGGAAGTTTGTATTTTGTACTTTTTTGTCTGATAAATAAAGAATTATCAATGGTTTCTAAAACAACATCTTCGTTATTTAAACTTTTAATCACATCAGCAATGCTTTTGCTATTAACTGTTGCATAACCAGAGCTTTCAATTTGAATTTTTTTAATTTTATAGTTTAAGCCTATTTCATAATCATTTGCTTTGATTGTAAGTTTATCTCCTTGTGCTTCAAAAAGTAGATGAGAGGTAATAGAACTTGAATCTTTTTTATCTGTGTAAGCGTTACATAAAGCTATGGCAGATTCAAGGGTGTTTTTGTTGATGCTAAGTTTCATAATTTTCTCCTTGTGAATTTAAATTTTATTTTCATCATAATAATAAGCTTGTTGAAAATGTGAAAAAGTGTTTTCAGTGACTGTTTTTTCTTTATTTTTATGTTGAAAATATTTTTTAGTTTTTTCACATTTTTTCACATTTAAACCTTAGTTTTAATTAGAATTTTATTTTTTAATTCTTCTATTTTATTTTTTAATTCTAAATCATTTTCAATAATTTCATTGATTTTTTTCACATTATGTGAAATTGCTGTGTGATCTTTCATATCAAAAAATTTAGCAAGTTGAGGCATTGACATCGTTGTAAGTTCGCGTGCTAAATAAATCACTACTCTTCTAGCAAGGACAATATTTTGGGTTTTTTTATTGGATTTAATATCACTAAGTTTGATATTTAATTCTTTACAAACCATTGAGAAAATATCTTCGATTGAAATGTTTTCTTTTCTTTCTTTTATGTGATCTTTCATCATCATTTTTGCAATGTCAAGGTTAATATTTTGCCCAATTAGCCTTGAATAAGCGTGCAAATTTGTTATCATCGCTTCGATTTCTCTGATATTATCACCCATTGAAGTGGCTATATAATTAATCACTTCTTGATCTAAATCAATGCCATTAAATTCACATTTTTTGCGTATGATAGCGATTTTTGTATCAAGTTGAGGCGGAGTGATATCTGCCATAATACCATTAGCAAAACGGCTTTTTAAACGTTCTGTTATGCCTTTTAGCATATTGGGTGGATTATCACTTGTCATTATGATTTGACCGAATTTTTCTTTAATGGTATTGAAAGTGAAGAAAAATTCTTCTTGAATTTTATCTGTTTTTCCTAAAAATTGCACATCATCAATGAGTAAAACATCACAGTTTCGGTATTTTTCGTGAAATTTTTCCATAGTTTTATTGCTAAGATGAGAGGTAAAATCATTGACAAAATTTTCACTTGTGGCATAAATGACTTTTTTTCCTAATTCCAAACAAGCATTTCCTACCGCTTGAAGCAAATGTGTTTTTCCAAGTCCTGTAGGTCCGTAAATGAAAATGGGATTATAAAGTTTGCCTAATTTGTCTTTGTTGCTTACTGCTACACAAGCAGAATAAGCATATTTGTTAGAATCCCCAACAACAAAACTTTCAAAAGTAAAAGAAGGATTTAAAATCGTGCTTTGTGTTTTGATATTTGCAATGTCTAGTTTGATCTTTGTGTGGGCTTTGTTGTTAAGTCCTTGAATTTGCACTTCGGCTTTATTTCCGCTTTGCACTTCATATAAATAGGCGATTTTTTCGGCATATTTTGTTTGTATGAATTTAGCTATTAATTCATTTGGGGCATTAAATACTAGGCAATCTGCTTTGCTTAATTTATCATTGAATTTTAAAGAAGAGATGTAATTTTCGTATTCTATTTCAGTGATCTCTTTTTTGAAAGCTCCTAGCAT